>QBML01000050.1 GCA_003242085.1 Pseudanabaena frigida
TTTGTATCTTAATCAAAATTTGTATTGATATATAAACATCACTAGCGTGATTAAAAAATTAAATGGCAGTGCTTTGCACCACCATTTAATTTGATGCACCACATTTTCTCTCTAGACAAATTCAGCCTCGATAGTTTCTGGCTGCTGTTGAGGTCGAGGATCGAACTCAAATAGGGAGTAAACGACATCGCGACGAATTTGCGTCATCATATCTAAGAAGATTTCGTAGCCTTCACTCTTATATTCGATTAAGGGATCTTTTTGTCCGTAGCCACGCAAACCAACCGATTCTCGCAGAGCTTCCATCGCTTGTAAGTGATCGCGCCAAAGAGAATCGATACGTTGCAAGATAAAGAACCGCTCCGCTTGGCGCATCAAACCAACTTGTAAGGATTCTACTTGCGCTTCCTTAATTTCGTAAGCGCGGCGAACTTCTTCTCGGAGGAAGGCTTGCATTTCAGGCAAGAACATATCATCCAGTTGTTCTGGTTCCAGATCTTGTAAGAGATTGACAAATTCTCTAACTTTCTTCACCATTGCCGTGAGGTTCCATTCTTCGGGCGGAAGTTCGGGATTGACATAGGCATTGACGATGTCATCCATTGTACGTTCGGCATACTCAATTACGCGATCGCGTAAGTTCTCACCTTCTAGTACTCGGCGACGCTCAGCGTAAATGGCTCGACGCTGATTGTTCATGACTTCATCGTATTCAAATACTTGTTTACGAATGTCGTAATAGTAGGTTTCGACTTTCTTCTGGGCATTTTCAAGAGCGCTGGTGAGCATCCCAGAACTAATCGGCATATCTTCTTCCACTCGGAAAGCATTCATCAATCCTGCGACACGATCGCCTGCAAAAATCCGCATCAAGTTGTCTTCAAGGCTGAGGAAGAATCTCGTAGATCCAGGATCTCCCTGACGACCGCAACGACCGCGCAACTGATTATCGACACGACGAGATTCATGGCGTTCAGTACCGATTACATGTAAACCGCCAAGTTTGGTAACTTCCTCATGTTCAGCATCGGTTACTTCTTCGTATTCGCGCTTGATTAAGGTAAAAGCATTGCGTAATTTCTGAATGACTTCATCATCTGTGGGGGCTTTCTCAGATGCCACAGCAATCATATCTTCGGCTTCCAGTTCTGATTGGCTCATTCTGCCTAGTTTCTCAACCGCAAAATCGATCGCTTCTTTGAGCAGAATCTGAGCATCCTTAGAGAGTTCACAAGGAAACAGGCTATCAGCGACTTTCCAAGTTTTCTTCTTTTTACCTTCTGATGCAATGCCAAATCCCTGTCCTTTTTGAGGGCGATCGCTAAACATGCGTTGACCTTCGTTGGTAAAGTCATCATCATCCTCAGGGCGAACGATTTGGGGCATAAAGCTCTCCCGCACCTTCAAACGAGCCATATAGTCGGCATTACCGCCGAGGATAATATCAGTACCACGCCCTGCCATGTTAGTAGCGATCGTCACTGAGCCTTTACGACCAGCTTGAGCGACAATTTCTGCTTCACGTTCCACATTTTCAGGTTTCGCATTCAGCAAATTATGGGGAATATCTTTTTCACTTAGCAACCGCGATAGGACTTCAGATTTCTCAACGCTAGTTGTTCCAACTAGAACGGGACGACCCGTCTCATGCATTTCACGGCATTCTTCAGCAACGGCTCGCCATTTAGCAGCTTCAGTTTTGTAAACTACGTCTGACCAGTCACCACGACCACTCTTGCGATTGGTGGGCATGGTCGTAACTTCAAGATTATAGATTTTGCCTAGTTCTGCCTCTTCAGTCTTTGCTGTACCTGTCATGCCGCCGAGTTTAGGATAAAGCAAGAAGAAGTTTTGATAGGTAATTGTCGCCAGAGTTTGAGTCTCATTTTCGATTGATGCACCTTCTTTCGCCTCGATCGCTTGGTGCAAACCATCACTCCAGCGGCGACCTGGCATGACACGACCTGTAAATTCATCAACAATGATTACTTCATCGTCGCGCACGATATAGTTGACATCTTTTAAAAATAACTCTTTGGCTTTGAGAGCATTAAATACGTAATGCGCCCAAGGATCGGCTTGGTCGAATAGATCGGTAACACCGAGTAGGTTTTCGGCAAGCTCAAACCCTTCATCGGTCATTACTACGTTGCGTTGTTTTTCATCAACTTCATAGTGGGTTTCTTTTTGCAGTTGATCGGCGATCGTCACCGCGCCAATATATTTCTCAGTCGGACGCTCGACCATACCCGAAATAATCAATGGTGTGCGTGCTTCGTCGATCAGAATCGAGTCAACTTCATCAATTACGCAAAAGTTAAATGGACGCTGTACTACTTCTTCAATGCTGGTAGCCATATTGTCACGCAGATAGTCGAAACCTAGTTCGCTATTGGTGGCATAGGTGATATCACAGTTATAGTTTTTGCGACGCTCGAATGGCTCCATCGAGTTTTGGATCAACCCCACAGACATACCTAAAAAGCGATGTACTTGCCCCATCCATTCTGCGTCACGGCGTGCGAGGTAGTCGTTAACAGTTACGACATGAACGCCCTTACCTGAAAGAGCATTGAGATAACTTGGCAATGTCGCAACCAGAGTTTTGCCTTCCCCAGTTTTCATTTCGGCAATTTCGCCTCGATGCAAAACCATACCGCCCAGCATTTGCACATCATAATGACGCAAGCCTAAAACACGGGTAGCTGCTTCACGAACCACAGCAAAAGCTTCGGGCAAAAGGTCGTCAAGGGGTTCGCCTTTTTCGAGCCGTTGTTTGAACTCTCCTGTTTTTCCTTGTAATTCGCGATCGCTCAGCGCCGCTAACTCTGGGGCGAGGGAGTTGATCAGAGCCACATCGGGACGGAGTTTGTCGAGCTTGCGCTTATTAGGATCGCCAATCAGGTTTTTTAGGTTAAACATAGC
Organism: Pseudanabaena frigida; assembly: GCA_003242085.1. GTDB lineage: Bacteria > Cyanobacteriota > Cyanobacteriia > Pseudanabaenales > Pseudanabaenaceae > Pseudanabaena > Pseudanabaena frigida. Next base: position 2,926 of record QBML01000050.1, read on the forward strand.
TACCGAATGCAGTTAAAACAGGAATTGCGCCAAACGTGATATTTAATACGATTTTGGACTACACATTACATATTACCCGACCAATGAGAATACAAGCTTCGGTTATCCGAATTGTTACTTATTAGCGAGAAATTAGTTTAAGCATCGGGTTCGACTCCTAGCGATCGCAGTTGGACAAACCCAAAGCCCAAAAGAGAGTTGCGGCGCGCCGCAACTCTCTTTTGGGCTTTATGTCTTAACTTACTTGGCTATAGATATAGCTGACGATCGCGATCGTCGCAACGAAAAATTAGGTGGTGAGTATTTTTACTCACGTTTAGTTGGATGTGGACAGATTTGTGTAAAATTATTAAGACTTTGTAAAAAAGCAATTTTATATACTAAAAACTTAAAAAATCATGGCAAAGAAGAACCTAGCAAGCTTGACCTCTGCTGACTTATCGGGCAAAAAAGTATTAGTTAGAGTCGATTTCAACGTTCCTCAAGACGAAACTGGCAAAATTACCGACGATACTCGTATTCGCGCGGCATTACCAACCATTAACTACCTGATCGATGCTGGCGCTCGCGTAATTCTCACTAGTCACTTTGGCAGACCTAAAGGCGTAACCGAAAGCCTTCGTCTCAATCCTGTAGCTGTTCGTTTGTCTGAATTACTTGGCAAGCCCGTAGTCAAGACCGATGACTGTATCGGTGATGTAGTCGCAGCCAAAGTAAATGCTTTAGGTAACGGCGATGTCGCTTTGCTAGAAAATGTACGTTTTTATCCTGAAGAAGAAAAGAACGATCCTGAATTTGCCAAAAAATTAGCTTCCTTAGCTGACATCTATGTGAATGACGCTTTTGGTACTGCCCATCGCGCCCATGCTTCCACTGAAGGTGTAACCAAGTACATCAGCACCTCGGTCGCTGGTTTCTTGCTCGATAAAGAATTGCAATACCTCAGTGGTGCGATTGACAATCCTCAACGTCCTCTCGCCGCGATCGTTGGTGGTTCTAAAGTTTCTAGCAAAATCGGCGTAATCGAAACCTTGCTCGATAAGGTCGATTATTTGCTGCTTGGTGGCGGCATGATTTTCACCTTCTACAAGGCTCGTGGCTTAAGTGTCGGTAAGTCTTTGGTTGAAGAAGACAAACTAGACCTTGCTCGCGCTCTCGAAAAGAAAGCCGCAGAACGTGGCGTCAAGTTCTTGCTACCTACAGATGTTGTTGTTGCTGATAACTTCAAGCCTGATGCTAATGCTCAAACTGTAAGCATTGACAATATTCCCGATGGTTGGATGGGCTTAGATATTGGGCCTGACTCCGTGAAGGTATTCCAAGCAGCGCTTGCAGAATGCAAATCCGCAATTTGGAATGGTCCAATGGGTGTATTTGAATTTGATAAGTTTGCGGTTGGTACTGAGGCGATCGCCCATACCCTTGCCGACCTAACCAGCAAAGGTACAATCACCATTATCGGTGGTGGCGACTCGGTAGCTGCGGTTGAAAAGGTTGGTGTTGCTGACAAGATGAGCCACATCTCTACTGGTGGTGGTGCAAGCTTAGAGTTGCTCGAAGGCAAAATTCTCCCTGGTATTGCTGCTTTGAACGAAGCTTAATTTACCCCCGATAATTTTCATTAAATGAAAAAGGGTCGCTAAGCGACCCTTTTTTATTTGACCTCAATCTCCTCTATAAAGTTTTCAATATCCATATAGTCAAAATGCCTAAATTTAAGTTTGGCTAAGTTGTCTTGAGTCCATAGAAAAAATCAGACACAGTATAGAGGTTTACAGGCAATTACTTGAGTCATTTTTATTCCTATGTGGCGATCGCCATTTTAAGGATTATTAGCGATCGCACTCCAAAGATTACTTAACGGAAATTATCTGGATTGAGTCTTCGGCCGCCTGTAAAATTGCTATTTCCTAAGCTAGAACCAGTACCACCATCACTAGGATCGAGGAATGGTTTCAAGTACAGATTGCCACCACGTATATTCGTAGGTGTAGTAGCTCCAGAACGATTAGATGATAATACGGAACCAAGTACGCCATTGATTCCCTTTAGATCGATCCCCAATCCGAGATCGCTAGTAAGATCGCCCAAAGATCGATCGCGTCCTTGGTAAGTATTAACTGCTGTAGTGGCTTGACCGCTATCGGCAGTGGTGAGATTGCCAAAAACCTTGTCGCGAGTGGCGATCGGATCTTGACCATTGGGAACTGTTAGTACAATCCGACATGCGGAATTTTTATCAGTAGTGGCACAAATCACGTTATAGCCATTTTCGGTACTGGTTCGCATTTCTAACAAACCGTCAGGGCGATATGACTCCAAACGACGGCTAATTTCATTACAACGACGCTCAGGCGACCAACCATCACCCATCGTGCTAGGAGCAGCCCAAGGGAAATACTTTTGAGGTTGGCTCTTAGGTTGATAAACGACAATGTACTGACCATCACGGGCTTGGCAGCTAAAACGAGCCGTTTTGTTATCCGTAGGATTGGCGGCTTTATCGTTAGGATTTTCGGATGGTAGCTTTGATGGATTTGAGTTAGGGTTAGTCTCTACAGGAATAATTTGAGCAAAGCTAGGCAATGCTACTAGTGGCATCGTCATCGCGATCGCTACCGATAAATAGCCAAGATGCTTTAACAAAAATTTTGAAGTTTTCTTAGATTGATAATTCATAGGATTAACAGGTGTGTAAGGATTGATCGGCAAATCGAAACGTATATCCCCCCAAATATCTTGCGGCTTTTTGCTTTTTCGCCTATGAATTGAGCCTATGTTCAACTACAAGGCTAGCTATGGCTTAATGACATAAATTTTAAAAAGTATGTTCCCAGAAATATCTAGATTATGCAAATTATGATAGGCGGCGCTTTGCGCCACCTATCATAAATCTTTTGTGTTTTAATCAATTTCGCTTTGTTCTATATTTTCATCTTCAATCGATGGTAATGGCTCCCGCAAAATTACAGTATTTTGTAATTTTCCGATACCTTCTATTTCTATATAAATGCGATCGCCTTCTTGCATTGGTCCGACACCTTCAGGTGTCCCAGTGAGAATAACGTCCCCAGGAAGTAAGGTCATAATTTGACTAATGTAAGACACGATATAGTCTGGAGAAAAAACCATTTCATCGATCTCGGCGGACTGGAATGGCTTTTTGACATCATTTACAAAGGTTTGTAACATCGCTGTTGGACTTATTTCCCGCACAATCCAAGGGCCTAATGGACAGAATGTATCAAAACCTTTGCCACGAGTCCATTGACTGTCACTTCTTTGGATATCTCTGGCAGTCACATCATTAGCGATTGTATATCCCCAAATTGCCGCGATCGCCTGCTTCGGCGTGACATTAAAGCATCTAGTTCCTATCACAAGTGCTAGCTCACCCTCATATTCCACTCGTTTTGATTGTGGTGGCAGAGCTATTTCCGCATCAGGATCGATTAAAGTTGTGGTCGGCTTTAAAAACAAAATAGGCTCTTTGGGTACTTCTCCCCCCATTTCTGCCGCATGAGCAGAATAGTTTTTGCCAACGGCAATAATTTTACTTGGCTCACAAGGATGCAAAAGCTGATAGGTCTCTGGAGCAAGTAATTCGCCATTTGGCTCCCCTCCCAACCAAGGTGCTGTATCTAGTACCTGTACGGATTGATTTAACTCTAACAGCCCGTAATAAACTTTTCCTTGGGCAGTTTTTACGCGAACATAACGATCCGCCATAACATCTTTTTTTTCGTATTTAAACATTGAAAGGGGCAATCTGCCATTTTTGATTATATAGCAATCACCTTAATAAACTCAGCGATTTGACGATTTGAAGCAATTGGTAAGCTTAATTAGTTCCTTAATCGCAGTTCATTTTGGACTTTCTTTTAGGTCTTACTAAGTTAACTTAAATAACGGGCACCGCTACTTAGAGGCACAAGTGCGCCAAATTTTTTAAGCGATTTTCACATTAGCAAATTGGAATATGAATTTATCTACGTTTATCCTACTTTCGCTTGGAGTTGGAGTTGTCTTTGGAACTTTACTTAACACAACTTTTCCTGAAAATATTGAAATAATTAATCAAAACATCTTGGCTCCAGTTGGCGAGTCCTTTTTAAGGCTAATTCAGTTCGTAGTAGTTCCCATAGTCTTTTCTTCGCTAATCATGGGCTTAACGAGAATTAGAGGTGCCGGTCAAGTTGGGCGATATACAATCAAATTAATGACTAGCTATTTAGTTACTAGTTCGATTTCTCTGGCTGTAGGAATGGGGACAGCATATTTTTTACAGCCTGGAAGCGGGGTGACTGGCTTCTCAATACCTGAGTCAATTAGTATCAGCGAGGCTCCTTCTCTAATCTCTTGGCTAGTTAGTTTAATTCCAGTTAATCCATTGGAAGCTCTCAGTAATGGAAATCTACTACAAATTATTTTTTCGGCAGTATTGTTAGGGATTGGCATTCAGCTTGCTGCTGAGAAAGCGAAACCATTTGTAGAATTCATCGAAAGCATATATCACATTAGCGAAAAAACCTTGTCGATGATTTTATATGTTGCTCCTTTGGGTGTATTTGCTTTAATGAGTTCCACGATCGCTACGCAAGGATTAGAACTCGTTGCAAAATTATTACTCTATGTCTTGGGCTTAGTGATTGCTTCTCTGATCGTGCTTAGCTTAGATATGTTTGTGCTCTTTCTGCTCAAAGCCGATCCTGTCAAGTTTATTCGTAGTCTTTCAGAGGCGATCGCTTTAGCTTTTGGTACTGCTAGTTCTAATGCAGCGTTACCAGTGGTATTACAAAATATTCAAGAGAATTATGGATTGCGGGAAGAAATTGCTAGTTTTGCAATTCCACTGGGTACTGCTCTCAAGCGTGATGGAGCGGCAATCTTACAAGGATTTAACGCTTTATTTGTCACTCAAATTTATCAAGTCCCTTTAACTACTTCTTTATTAATGGCGATCGCTGTTAGCAGTCTGTTAGTTTCATTTAGTACTCCTGGTATTCCTGGTTCTGCATTGATTACGATGGCTACCGTACTCTCAGCGTCGGGATTACCTCTAGAAGCGATCGCTTTAGTAGCAGGAATCGATCGGATCACTGATGGATTAAAAACTGTAGTCAATATTATCGGGAATAGCACCAATGCAATTATTCTCAGTCATTGGGAATCAGAAACAATATCAGAAGTAGAGCCAATACCTGTCCTCAAAAACTAAGAGGGTCATGCAACCATGACTCTCTTACAGCAATTACCGATCGAACGAACCACAAGAGAAATTTTGAAAGCGTTGCTTTGCAACGCTTTCAAAATTTCTCTTGGTTTGGGTTTGAGCACTAAATACTGTAGTTAGAATCCGCGAACATCTTGCGGTAAAAAAGTGCGATCGCTCGGCAGCATAGCAACAGGTTCAGTAAGCGTAAATTCTCCTCTCACGATCCAATCCTTCAGGGTTTTAGCAGCTTCTTCTGATAGATGTAGACTTGCCAGTGGCGCGGTACGAACTGTTGAACCTGCGATCGTAATTTTGCCTGACTTAAGTTGAGCGTAGGAAACAGAACCAAAAATCGGACGTACGCGCCGAGGTATCGAGAAATCAATTACAGGTGCAACAAGCTCTTCATCAAGTACGGCGGCTCTAGCAACGACTTCTTCATTAATTACTGGAAGCGGCACAGCGACACCCATCATCAGTGATGCTCCATAATTGCGAAAATAGCAACCACGAACCCATTCAGGAGTCATTTGCTTTGCATCACCAATCAAAGCTAGAGTTGCTGCTGGTCCAATCGGAGTACGATTTTCTAAGCGCTTTTGTAATGGGAAATGTTGCGTTCCTTCCCAAGCTACATAGCCAACACCACCACCCATAAAGATGCGCGTACCAATCCCAATCAGTTGCAAGTCAGGATCGTTCCACAAAGGTGAAATCGCCCCCGGGTTGGAATATACGGCATTGCCTAAACGTGGCTGAAGTGGGCCCAGATAAGTATAAAGAGTTTCTTCGCCACCATTTACACCGACAATAAAATTTTGATAGAGATTGCGAGGATTAAATAGATAGAATTGATTAATGGAATCTTTCGTAATCGTTGTCTCAAAATTAGCACGGGGATAGCAGTCGTTGGGATGCCCGATCGCTTTAAAAGGTACTGTTTTTCCTCCAATCAAATCAGCGATTACATGACCACCACCCCGATATTGCGGAGATTCATCGCTAGGATCTGCCTCTTGAGTTGCGCCCAAATAGATATCTACTGCACCAAAACCAGCGTAGGCAGGCACTCCATCAATCCAGCAAGTCCGAATCTTGATCGGTGGATCGGTATGTCCTAAATTGAGAATTGCTCCCGATGATTCCATCGGCTCAAATGTGCCTGTGACAATCACATCCACTTGCTTAGCGGCTTGGGTAACACCGATATCTGCAACAAGTTTTTTGAGTTCGGTAGCAGTGAGGACTTTAGCCTTACCCGCTTTAATTTTGTCATTAATATCGGCGATCGTTTGAGGCATATGACTTTGCTAAATGGAAGTTATCTAGAATATAGTGCTTTGAGTTTACAATGACCAACCATTACTGGATAATGTGCCTGCATGAATTCGATCTAAGGCACGTTTGCCACCCCAGCGATCGACAATTTTGTCATCATATTCATCAGCAATTTCCATTACTGCCTTCACTGAAGCTTCTAACTCCTTCATATCGCAAGTTGAGCCGACAATGGAGTGCTCAAATAAAATTTCACTATCTGGAGATATTCCAAATGCTCCAAAAATCATTTTGGCATTCTCTTCTAATAAATACCGCATTAGGTCTGGTTTTAATTCTGCTCCAACTACCACGTAAGATCGCGCATTAATAATTGCATCATCTCCATCCCATGGAAAAACGAGAACTTCTACTAATGCTGAACCCATAAATATGCCTACACCTGGTATATCTTGGCGAGCACAAGGACATTTGCCAAATATCTCTTGCATCCACGTTACTACTTTTTCATAGCAGTCTTCTTGAGCAGTGGTTTGAAATTTCAAGTTATTTGCCTCCATAGGTTGAGAAAACTTTGCGATCTTGGCAATCTAATAGTAGTTAAGTTGATCAGACTATACCCATAGGCAGTCACATTTTCAAAGAAGAATCCTAAAGATTTTGAATTGTTTTATTAATCTCAGTAGTCAATAGAAAAATTTTTACATAGCGATCGCCAGTAAATTTACGTAAAGTTTATCGGCGCGTATAGCACTGCCTATAGTTTTTTGCGTTTGATATTGCGCATGAAGAACGTTAATTAACTCAGAAAAAAGAAATAACGCCTTGTACTATGATGGTTTAATCTCAAAAAACGATAGTTCGTCTTATACTGCTTGCGCTTAGGAGGAAACATAGTTGGCTAGTCGCTTCTTATTTACATCTGAATCAGTTACGGAAGGTCACCCCGATAAAATTTGCGATCAAATTTCCGATACGATTCTCGATACCTTACTGGCTCAAGATCCGCGATCGCGTGTCGCTGCTGAGGTTGTGGTAAACACGGGTCTGGTCTTGATCACAGGGGAAATCACCACTAAAGCGCATGTCAATTACGTCGATATTGCTCGCAAAAAAATTGCAGAAATTGGTTATATCAATGCTGACAATGGCTTTTCGGCAAATAGTTGTGCGGTAATGGTCGCACTTGACGAACAGTCCCCAGACATTGCTCAAGGTGTGAATGTCGCCCATGAAGTCCGCACTGGCGCAGAAGAAGAAGCGGACATCGAAGCTGTTGGTGCTGGTGACCAAGGTATTATGTTTGGGTTTGCCTGTGACGAAACGCCTGAGTTTATGCCCATGCCAATCGCCTTGGCGCACCGCTTAGCCCGTCAGTTATCAGTTGTTCGTAAAAATGGCACTTTGCCCTATTTGCGTCCTGACGGTAAAACTCAAGTCACGGTTGTTTATGAAAACGATAAACCTGTGGCGATCGATACGATTCTGATTTCGACACAACATGATGCATCGATCGATGGTGTTAGCGATGAAGCTAAAGTACAAGAACGAATTAAAGCCGATCTGTGGACGCATGTAGTTTTGCCTAGCTTTGCCGATACTTCAGTAAAACCCAACGACCAAACCCGTTATCTTGTTAATCCCACTGGTAAGTTCGTTATTGGTGGACCTCAGGGTGATTCTGGTCTCACTGGACGAAAAATTATTGTGGACACTTACGGTGGCTATGCGCGTCATGGTGGTGGAGCTTTTTCTGGCAAAGATCCTACAAAAGTCGATCGCAGTGCGGCTTATGCTGCTCGTCATGCTGCTAAAAATATTGTGGCAGCGGGTCTGGCTAGCAAATGCGAACTACAAATTAGTTATGCGATCGGTGTGGCGCGTCCTACTAGTATGCATATCGATACGTTTGGCACTGGCAAGGTGGATGATGAGACTCTACTGCGCTTAGTTAAAGATCATTTTGATTTGCGTCCTGCGGCAATTATCAAGAATTTTGATTTGCAAAATTTGCCAAGCGATCGCAAAGGACGTTTCTATCAGGATGTTGCTGCCTACGGTCACATGGGGCGCAACGATCTAGATCTTCCTTGGGAGCGTCTAGATAAAGTGGAACTATTGAAGAAAAACGCTTAAATTTACCAAGAAGAAAGGCTCGCTAAGCGAGCCTTTCTTCTTGGTGTGATGGGGTCACGATGGTATTGTTGTGTTTGCGGTATATGTACATCAGAAATGGAATACAAAAGACTTGGCTCAAGTGATCTTTTAGTGTCCGAAATTTGCCTAGGGACAATGACCTATGGTCAACAAAATACGATCGCCGAAGCGCATGAGCAACTAAACTATGCGATCGCACAGGGGATCAACTTTATTGACACAGCGGAAATGTACCCTGTGCCGCCCAAGGCTGAGACTCAAGGCAAAACTGAGAAATATATTGGTGAATGGCTAGCGCAGCCACATATTAAGCAACAACGAGATAAGTTGATTATTGCCACTAAAATTATTGGCACTGGTCGCAATTACAAATGGCTGCGTGACGATGCGATCGCCGCTCTTAGTCGTAAAAATATTTTGCAAGCGATCGACGATAGCATGACGAGATTACAAACTGATTATATCGATCTTTATCAAATCCATTGGCCTGATCGCAATGTGCCAATGTTTGGACAAGTTGCCTTCGATCCTAAAAATGAACGCGAAATTGTCTCAATCTCAGAGCAATTAGAAACTTTTGCAGAATTAATTAAAGTAGGCAAAATTCGCCATTTGGGAGTCAGTAATGAAACGCCTTGGGGGATTTGTGAGTTTAGCCACGCGGCAAAGCAGCTAAATTTACCAAAAATTGTATCGATCCAAAATGCCTATAGTTTACTTAATCGCACCTTTGATAGCGCTCTTGCTGAAGCCTGTTATCGAGAACAGGTGAGTTTATTAGCTTATAGTCCCCTAGGTTTCGGGCATTTATCTGGGAAATATGTCCAAGGTTCGCCATCAAATACGAGAATTACTTTATTTCCTAGCTTTGGACAGCGCTATCAAAAGGTGAACGTCCATGCAGCTACCGCCGAATATATGGCGATCGCCCAAAAATACAATTTGTCACTGACTCAATTAGCGCTAGCATTTGTGCGAAGTCGTTGGTTTGTTTCCAGTACAATTATTGGCGCAACCTCAGTGGAACAACTTAAAGAAAATATCGACAGTGTTAATGTTCAGCTAAATGCTGAGATTTTGACAGAAATCGACCAAGTTCACTCTCGATATTTTAATCCCGCACCTTAAATTAGCCGTGATCGAGAGGCTAAGTCGGCGCTTTGTACTGACCTAGCCTTAACATACTAAATCCTTGGCTCGACTTTTAGCCTTAGCATCATGAAAATGACATACCGTAAAACGCTAATCTCCCTTCTTGCCGTTAGCTTCTGCCAATTCCTAATTGCTGATAGCGCTCCTGCTGCGACCGTACCTGATAATGGAACTGTAATTCAGTTAAATGGACAACCTTGGTCAGGACGTTGGATCAGAAAGTTGGAGCAAGGACAACAAAACTTGTATGTGCAAGAAGACTGGCTGACGGGTGGTTTAGGCGTGCAGATGATGGATTCGGAAACCGTCGATCGCCAAAGAGTGCGTTGGTTTTCTAGTCCCACTTTTTCGAGGGTGACTTTTGATAGCATGGGGAGACTTCGCTATCTCGATCTCACGCCATTTGCCGATCAATGGCGTACGGAAATTGCAGGAAATACTCTTAATATCTATACCCCTAATGCCATAATGCAAGCGGTAAGGCGAGGCAAGCAGCCTTGGGGAGATCGCATTGTCATTGACCTCAATCGGCGCACTCCTTGGCGTGTCAGTAAGCAGGGAAATGTAATTAGCTTGGTCGTATCGGCAGAGGTTGCGGCTGATGTGGCAATCGGGACGAATGCGATCGCAGGAAATCTGGTCAAATCTGTGACCGTACAACCGCAAGGTAAATTAACGCAGATTCAGATCCAAACGAGTGAATCAATTAATCCGTCAATTGAATTGCTCAGCAGTCCCACACCACGCATGGTAATCGATATTCGGCGTGATTATGTGCCACCAAGTTTAACTGTGCAGTGGGCGGAGGGGCTACGAAGGATTGAAAAAATTGTCGAGATTCCGAATAAACCTATTACTGATAAAGATCCTAAAACGATTAAGTTTTCAGTTACGGCTTTAGAAGTCGATCTCAAGCAACCCAGACTAAAATTGCGTCCGATCTGGAGTAATCCTGATGGCTCACCAAATGGAACTTTAGGTTTGCTGCCTGTTCCGCAAATGGTGGAAAAAGCTCAGGCTGTGGGAGCGATTAATGGAGGATTTTTTAATAGGATTCGGCAGTTACCCGTTGGCGCAATCAGAGAAGGAAATCGTTGGATTGCTGGGACTGCTCTAGTTAGAGGCGCGATCGCATGGAATGAAAAGGGTGAAACTCTGATCGATCGCCTTAATTTTACTGAGGAAATTAGCACAGCTAATCAGGAGAAAATAGTCCTTACTAATCTCAATAGTGGTTATGTCCAAAGAGGAATTGCTCGCTATACTCCCAACTGGGGAAGCGGATATACGCCGCTAACCGAAAATGAGCTGCTAATCGTGGTGCGTGGCGATCGCGTTGTCGCTCAATATCAAGGTGGAGCAGTTGGTGTGGGACAGGTTGCGATTCCTAGTGACGGATATATTTTAGTCGCGAGACAAGATCCTGAAGCTGCAAAACAATTACCTGTCGGGATGACTGTTCGTGGTCGTCAAGCATTCATCCCCGATAAGTTTGCTAATTTTTCTAATTTGATTGGGGCGGGACCATTGCTGCTCAAAAATGGAACTCTCGCTCTTGATGGAAAGTTAGAAAAATTCCAAGCTGGTTTTGATACGCAAGCCGCCGATCGCAGTGCGATCGCTACTACTAAAGATAAAGGTAAGCTTCTACTCACGACGGTTCAAGCCGCACCCGATGGCGTAGCACCGAATCTGCTCCAAACTGCGGAAGTTCTCAAAAAGCTCGGTGCAGTTGATGCACTCAATCTCGATGGCGGCAGTTCTTCCACCCTGTTTCTTGGCGGTAACATTCTCAATCGCTCGGTCACTGAGATTGCCCCTGTTCACAATGCGATCGCAATTTTCATCTCTCCACCTCCCGCTAAGCCTCAATTCTAAGCATCTAGTCACATTACTCCAATCTTTACTATGGCTAATCTAAAACATCGGCGATCGCAAAATATTGCTGGCGACTTCTATGTAGATAGTAGTTGCATTGATTGCGATACCTGTCGTTGGATGGCTCCAGAAATATTTGACCAGCAAGAATCACAATCAGCCGTTTATCATCAACCACAGGATCGCTTGCAAAGAAGTAGAGCTATGCAAGCTCTATTAGCTTGTCCTACTGCGTCAATTGGTACTGTCGAGAAACCGACTGATATCAAGACCGTCCAAGAGCAATTCCCTCTGTTAGTCGCCGAAAATGTCTATCACTGTGGTTATCACTCTGAGAGTTCCTACGGTGCGGCGAGTTACTTGATTCAACGTCCCGAAGGAAATATTCTGGTGGATTCTCCTCGCTTTGCACCACCGCTTGTGAAACAAATTGAGAACATGGGCGGAGTTCGCTATATGTATCTCACCCATCGTGATGATGTTGCCGATCATGAGAAGTATCATCAACATTTTCAATGCGATCGCATTCTCCACATTGACGATATTTCCACAGGAACCAAATCTGTAGAGATTCAATTACAAGGTGTGGAGAATTATCAATTAGACACTGATTTACTGATTATTCCCGTTGCTGGTCATACCAAAGGACACACGGTTCTACTCTATCAGGAGAAGTTTCTATTTAGTGGCGATCATCTGGCATGGTCAGATCGTTTACAACAACTTCACGCTTTTCGGAATGCTTGTTGGTATTCGTGGGCGGAACTCGGTAAGTCGATGGCAAAGTTAGCGACTTACAATTTTGAATGGGTGCTTCCAGGTCACGGCAGAAGATTTCATAGCGATCGCGCCACCATGCAGCAACAAATGCGTAAATGCCTCGAATATATCGATAAGCTTTCATGAATATTGATACAATATCAATATTTGCGTGACAAATTCACGCATTTTTGCCTTTTGAGTAAAAAATTATGCTTTTAGACTTCACTGTAGAGAACTTTCGTTCGATTAAGGGTGCGGAAACTCTTAGTGCTGTTGCGGCGAGTAAGAGTAAGGCTAAAGCCAGCAATAGTGAAAGCCGTCGTCGAGTTAAGTCTGATGATGAAATTGCCGAGCCTTTTCATGTTGAGGGTTGGGATATTGATGTTTTGCCAGTAATCGCAATCTTTGGTGCTAACGCTTCAGGTAAAAGTAATGTTTTACAAGCACTCGATTACTTACTTGAATGTATGGCTCGTGGAATGTTTCGTGGAGATGATGAGCGAACCTCACCATTAATTCCCTTTAAGCTAGATAAACTAAACGAACAAAATCCAAGCTATTTTAATCTACGCACTGCATTTAATGGAACTATATACACTTATTCATTAGTTTTAAATGGTAACCGAATATTCTTAGAGAGGCTGAGTTATGCTCTGTCATCTACCAAACGAGAGCGACTTTTATTCAGCCGAACTTGGAATGAATCAACTCAAAGATTTGATTGGAAAAATGGTTCAGATTTTTCTGGAGCGCACAATCAACTTGCAGAAAGCTTGGAAGACCATGAGCCTTTTATAAGTATTCTATCTAGACTAAAGATCGAAGTAGTTAAGCCTTTAGTTCAATGGATAATGACAAGTCAAGGAGGGAGATATTGGGGACAGCAAGAAATTGACAGTTCGTTCCTCAATTCTTTATGGAATGCAGAACCAACTAATCTAGGATTAACTGGAGTCTTAGAAAGAACTAAAAATCTTTTGCTTAAATTTGATACTGGTTTAGATGATATTGAAATTAGAAAGACAGAAAGTGATAAAAAAAGTTATCAACTATATGCTGTACATAAAACAGGAGATTCAAGCTACATTTCTTGGAAATTTGAAGAAGAATCTATGGGAACTCAAAAGTTATTTGGCTTAGTTTATAGAATGCAACTTATGTTTTTTGCAGGCTCTTTTTTGATGATTGCGGATGAATTGGGTTCCAATATACACCCAAATATAACCCGTGAAATAGTAAGGCTTTTCCACAGCCCTAAGACCAATCCCAAACGTACTCAATTAATTTTCACTAGTCACGATAATACTTTACAGAGAAATAATTTACTAAGGCGTGATCAGATTTGGTTTACCCAGAAACGGCTTGACCAAAGCACAGAACTATATCCACTCAGCGATTTTAAGGTGCGTAATGATCTTGCAATTGATAAAGCATATCTAGATGGACGATTTAGAGCTGTTCCATTTATATCAGATGAAGATGAGCAATCAACAAGTTTAGAGGAGAAGGATAAAGATAATGCCTAAACCTTCTTTCAAAAGGAACACTCCTAAGAAAATAATTGGCAAAAAGATTTTGATAGCTTGTGAAGGAAAGCAGACAGAGCCAAAATATTTCAATGCAATTCGTCAAGATCTACGCCTTACTACCGTACAAGTTTTGATACTTCCTCACGATGGAACCGATCCGCTTAGCGTTGTAAATACAGTATTAGAAGCTAGAAAAGACAAAAAACGCGAAAAGACTTGGTTTGACGATCAAGATTCTGCTTGGGCAGTCTTTGACGGTGATGAACATATCGCTAATAATCGTCCCAATTGGTGTCAAGCTATTCAAATTGCTAAAAGTCAAAAAATCAATCTTGCAATTACCAATCCTAGTATCGAGTTTTGGTATCTCATCCATTTTCAAGATCACTCTGCGATTATTGCGCGAGATAAAGCAAGGGAACGCTTAAAGCAGCATATTCCCGATTACGACAAAGCTAGATGTTACTATCAAAAAGAGCTAAAGGTGAGGACTAAAGATGCAATCAAGAATGCCAATAAACTTGATGAACTAGCCAAGCAAAACAAATTGCCTGAATACTCAAATCCTTGCTGTAGCGGTATATCCAAATTAGTCGAGATGCTTTTGAAATTAGGCGATCGCTAGTAAAACACCAGAAAAATCATATTTGTAGATCTGCAAAGATTGACGACAAGTTGTTGAATCTATAACAATCTCTGAGAAACAGGTAAAACTGAAAATGACAACAGTGATTAACAGCCACATTGAAATTACCGAAGGCGTATGTGGAGGAAGACCTCGCATCGCTGGACATCGGATTAGAGTTGAAGATATTGTCATCTGGCATGAACGTATGGGACTATCACCCGATGAAATAGTTTCACAATATCCCACAATTACATTGGCGGATGTTTATTCTGCCCTGTCTTATTATCACGACCATTTTCGAGAAATTAGACAACAAATTGCTGAAGATGAAGCCTTTGCAATGGAGATGAAAGCAGAAACTCCATCACTTCTAAACTCTCTTAGGTCAGAAACAAGTATAGTGAGACACAATAGCCCTTAGCTATATAATGTCCTACGTTGACAGAGATAACCAATAGTTCTTGGCTCCAGTGTATTTTAGATTTTCAACATGACCATTTTTGAAGTTTCCGTTCCTGCGACTACTGCTAATATTGGCCCTGGGTTTGATTGCCTTGGCGCAGCCCTAACACTTTATAACCAGTTTGAATTTTCCCTCGCCGATCGCTTAACGATTACCGCATCGGGTGAAGGTGCAGACAAGGTGGAACGGGACGAAACAAACTTGGTATATCAGGCGATCGCTAAGTTTTATCAGCACATCGATCGCCCGATTCCGCCGATCTCTTTTCATACCGACACGATGATTCCTCTATCGCGAGGCTTGGGCAGTTCGGCAACAGCGATCGTCGGTGGTATTTTTGGCGCGAACTTATTGGCAGGTTCACCCCTAGATCGCCTGGAATTATTAGATTTAGCGATCGCGATGGAAGGACATCCCGATAACGTTGCGCCTGCAATGTTGGGCGGATGTCAGTTGATGGCATCCAATCAAGCAGGTGGCTGGGAATATTGCGATTTGCAATGGCATGAAAGCATTGGGCTAGCTGTGGCAATTCCTGACTTTGAGCTATCGACAGCTAAGGCAAGGGAAGTATTGCCCAAGCAATTTTCAATGCATGATGCAGTTTTTAATGCCTCGCACTTAGCCCTATTAAGTCATGGAATTCAGACGGGAAATGTCAATTGGTTGAAGGCTGGTCTGCAAGATCGACTGCATCAAAACTATCGACAAAGTTTAATTAAGGGCATGGCAGAGGTTCAAGCGGCGGCGATCTCGGCAGGGTCTTACGGCTTGGTCATCAGTGGTGCAGGCCCCACCCTACTTTCTTTAGCCCCAATGGGTACAATAGAGTCAGTCGCTCAAGCAATGCAGCAAGCATGGCAAGCAATAGGTGTCAAACCTGTGACAAAATGTTTAGCGATCGCCACAGACGGTACAACGTTTAAAACTCGCTGATTGCTGATAGCCCCAACAAAATGAACGCATAGTTTAGGAATCTTATGTCTAAATTTCAATTTTTACTAATCTCGGCGCTGATTTCCTCGGTTGTGCTGCTGTTTGTCGGCAGTCGCGATGGCAATCCCTTTGATACAGTATTTCCCATCGGAGTAGTCATCGGTTTAGCGATCGTTGCTCAAAAATACTTATCAGAAAAAGTCTGGAGTCGTTTTGCTCGTTGGGTCAATGAAACAACTGGACGCAAAATTTTTTATGTGCGCGCACCACGTACTAAAGTTGTCCAAGAGCGCAAACTATTGCCACCTTCTAAACTAAATCGCTTGAAATAGACTGCAATAAATCGAGAATTTCCAAATCATGACCAGTTACGCTAAATTACATCAACCTTTGCGGGTTGGTATCGTTGGTTCGGGCTTTGTGGCTAAGTTACGTGCAGAGATATTGAGCCAAGATGGGCGGACTCAGGTAGTCGCGATCGCAGGTAATCCTGAAAAAACAAAGGCGATCGCCCAAGAGTTAGCGATTCCCAACGTACATCAATATTGGTCTGAACTGGTCGTTCGTAGTGATATCGATTTGGTAGTAGTTTGTAATGTCAATCGCGATCATGCAACGGTGGTTAGTCAAGCCTTGCGATCGGGTAAGCACGTCATTGTCGAATATCCTCTATCTTTTAATTTGGCAGAAGCAGAAGAATTAGTGAATCTTGCCAAGCAAAATAAATTGATGCTGCATGTCGAGCATATTGAGCTATTAGGTGGTGTTCACCAATTAGTGATGGAGCATCTATCTAAAATTGGAAATCCATTTTATGCAAGATATTCTACTAAAGGTCCCCAGCGTCCAGCACCTGAAAAATGGACATATCAACCCGATTTATTTGGATTTCCGCTTACGGCGGCAGTCTCTCGACTAAATCGGATCGTCGTTCTGTTTGGTAAAGTTAAAGCCGTATCTTGCCAGTTGCGCTACAGTGGCGATAATTTACCACGTCAGTTCACTTCTTGTGTGTGTAACGCTCAACTTCAGTTTGAGAATGGAGTTTTAGCAGATATAAGCTACAGCAAGGGGGAAAACTTCTGGCAACCAGAGCGGATTATGGAATTGCAAGGAAGTCAAGGCGCAATTATATTTTCGGGTGATAAAGGAAAACTAATTACGGCAAATGAAGAAACAGAACTTGAAGCGGGAACAACGCGAGGTCTATTTAAAAAAGATACCGAAAATGTTCTCTCGCATCTATTCAATGGCACACAAATTTATACTAACCACGAAAGTATTTTGCATTCCCTAGCTGTTGCCAATGCAGCAGAGAAGTCTGCGACAACTAATCAAACGGTGCAATTGTAGAAAGGATTTAGGGATGGCGCAAAGTACCGCCACTAAATTCTTTGGACTTTTGATAGTTGCGATTTATTGCGATCGGTAACTATCAAAGTCTCTTTTCGTCAAATAGTGCAGCAACAATTCCCATCATAGCCATGCTGCCAGAATCTGCCGCACCAACGCCAAGAGAAAAACCTCAATTTCCACAGCTATTTAGTGGAATGCTTGCGCTGTCGATCGCCCTTGTGGGTAGCGCCTATCTTGCGGGTAATGCCCTGCGATCGCTAAGATCGAATGACACCTTAACGGTGATTGGCTCTGCAACTCGTCCAATTCGCTCTGATTTTGTAATCTGGCGCAGCTCTGTCTCTAGTCAGCAAGCGACCTTGCCACTTGCCTACCAAGAACTCAAGCGCTATAACGAGCGAGTGCGTACTTACTTTAAGAGCAAAAATATTCCTGACGATGCCATCTCTATTAGTGCGATTGAAACTCAACCAATTCCTGAGACTAACAGTAGTGGAGTTCAAACTGGTAAAACCATAGCCTATCGACTATTACAACGTTTTGAGATTCGTTCTAAAGACATTGATGCAATTACAGGTATTGCTCGATCGAGTACGGATTTAATTAACGAAGGTATTCCCTTTACCTCAGACCCTGCGGAGTATTTGTACACTCAACTCAGTCAATTGCGCGTAGATATGATTTCCGAAGCAACTAAGGATGCTAAAGCTAGAGGCGAAGCGATCGTCAATGTTTCGGGCAGTCGCCTCGGTACGATCCGCAAAGCCGAAACCGATGTCTTCCAAATTACGGCGCGTTATTCTACAGAAGTCAGTAACAGTGGATCTTACAATACAACCTCAATAGATAAAGATATTCGGGCTGTAGTTGCAATTACCTTTGCTGTTGAATAATTATAAGGGTGGCACTTTGTACCACCCTTATAATTATTCGATGAAGCCATGAATTATTTTAGTTCGCGATCGCAAACTTCAACCTGTCCTGTCTGTATGCGTGGCGCGATCGCAGAGATGCCGATGATGGAATCTCTGGCTTGCAACTTTTGCAATCATATTTTCACGCTCGAAAAAGAGCCTAATTCAGTGCGGCAAATTCTGAGAATGGCAGATACAATCTCAACACTGCGATGGGTTTGGACTGGTCAGCGCTGGGAAAATGCTAATGCCGTTCAGGTTTATACAAGTCGTTGGTTAAGTGCTCTGGGGATTTTATTGGTATTAGTCCCAACTGCGATCGCTTCACTTGCAGCCTATCTTTTCCCACCCGACCCCGATGTTCCTTTGGCATGGTTCCCCAAATTTTGGGCGATCGCCACATTTTGCGGTCATTTAGTTGTGCTGTTATCAATTACTCGCGACTATACCCAGTTTCCACTGCAAGCTTACTGGCGATCGATTAAGCGATCGTTTAATCTGTAAAAGCATTGCTAAGCAATACTTTTACAGATTAAACGAGATTGTGGCGCAATCTCGTTTTGGTTTTTATCCTAATGCCTTAGGTGATTGTTATAAGATATCTAAATGACAAGAAAGAAAAAAAGTGAATCAAAAGGAAGTAGATCGCTAAAAAAGACTTTGAGTAAGTCTTTATCGATATTTCGCTATGGAATCAAGGCTCTAGGATTAGTTTGGACGACTAGCCGAGTTTTAACTTTGGCGATCGCCATTTTTACACTCATGAGTGGACTGTTGCCAGCGGCGATCGCCTACGTGGGTAAATTGATTGTCGATAGCGTAGTGTTAGCTGCGCGAAGTGAGCTATTGAGCGATCGCAATTTGGCACTGAGTTATGTAGGACTTGAGGCGATCTTGATTGTGGTTTTGGCAGCAGCGCAAAAGGGATTAACGGTCTCTCAATCTTTGTTAAGAGTTTTATTAGGGCAGCGAGTCAATGTCTTAATTTTGGAAAAGGCACTCACACTGGATCTAGCTCACTTCGAGGATTCAGAATTTTATGACAAGATGAGTCAGGCGCGATCGCAAGCTTCTAGTCGTCCGCTATCTCTAATTAGTCGCATCTTTGGTTTAGGTCAGTCAGCACTGACTCTATTAACTTTTAGCGGATTATTATTACATTTTTCGGTTTGGGCAGTAGTTGTACTGGTGTTGGCAGCGATTCCCTCGTTTATTGCCGAAACTAGATTTTCCGAACATGCCTTTCGTCTATTTCGATGGCGCTCGCCTGAAACTCGTCAGCAGCATTATTTAGAGACGTTACTGGCAAGAGAAGACTACGCCAAGGAAGTGCAGCTTTATCAATTAGGTGGAATGCTATTAAAGCGTTATCGCGATATTTTCGATCGCCTCTATGATGAAGATCGCAATCTCACAATTCAAAAGGGATTTTGGGGATATTTATTAGGATTGCTGAGTACGGGAGCATTTTATGCTGCCTATGCATGGATCGTCATGGAGGCGATCGCTGGCAAAATCAGCTTAGGGGAAATGACCATGTATCTAGTGGTATTTCGTCAAGGTCAATCCACTTTCGCCTCAGCACTAACCTCCATCGGTGGCATGTATGAAGACAACCTCTATCTTGCTAATCTTTATGAGTTTCTAGAGCAGCCGATTCCACAATCTGACGGCAAAATCACCAGAGGAATTGAGACTGATGGAATTAGATTTGAGAATGTGTCCTTTTGCTATCCAGAGAGCAACGAACCAGTTTTAAAGGATATCTCACTGCATTTAAACCATGGCGAAAAACTAGCGATCGTGGGTGAGAATGGCTCTGGTAAAACCACCTTAATTAAACTATTGACGCGGCTATATACGCCGAGTAGTGGCAGAATTTTATTAGATGGCGTGGACTTAAATGATTGGGATATTGATGTATTGCGAAGAAGAATCGGTGTAATTTTTCAGAACTTTGTGCAGTATCAATTCACGGTGGGCGAGAATGTCGGCGTCGGTGATGTGGAACGATTGAATGAATCTCAAGAATGGGAAGTTGCCACTGAGAAAGGTATGGCAAAACCCTTTATTAACAATATGCCGCAGCGATTTGGAACGCAGTTAGGTAAATGGTTTAAAGGTGGTCAGGAACTATCAGGCGGACAATGGCAAAAAATTGCGTTATCAAGAGCCTTTATGCGATCGCAAGCTGACATTCTCGTACTAGATGAACCAACTGCCGCAATGGATGCTGAAGCAGAGATGAGCATTTTCAATCATTTCCGTTCGCTCACTAAGGATCAGATGGTAGTGTTAATTTCCCATCGGTTTTCCACTGTACGTATGGCGGACAAAATCATTGTGATGGCAGATGGTAGGATTGTTGAGCAAGGCAGCCACGAGCAGTTATTGGAAGATAATGGACGCTATGCCCATCTTTTTTCACTGCAAGCAGCAGGTTATAAATAGATTTTTGTAATGGCAATTCATGGCCATTACAAAGCCCAAAAAGCACCATAATGCAGGTAAAAGATAATGCAAGATTTTAATTGGAAAAAGCTTCAGAATGGCTCAGATATTCGTGGCGTAGCGATCGCTGGTGTACCAAACGAAGATGTAAACCTAACTCCTACAATTACCAAAATTCTAGGACAATCTTTTGCCAGTTGGCTATCTCAGAAATTAGATAAACCTACAACGGAATTACTGATTTCTGTAGGGCGAGATAGCCGTTTATCGGGTGAGGAATTAATGCAAGCGGTAATGGAAGGGATTAATTCTCTCGGCTGTCAAGTTTATGACTTTGCGATCGCTTCTACACCTGCAATGTTTATGAGTACGATTACCGATGGCTTTAACTGCGATGGCGCAATCATGCTGACGGCAAGTCATTTACCCTTTAATCGCAATGGCTTAAAGTTTTTCACCGAGCGAGGTGGACTAGAAAAAAAAGATATTACTGATATTCTTAATCTTGCAGAAAAGAACGAATTTGCAGTTTCTGATTCTCTAGGCAGCATCACTGAACATGATTTTATTTCTGTTTATGCTCAACAATTTGTCACTAAAATCCGCGAAGCTGTCAATCATCCCGACCACTACGAACAGCCACTTCAGGGATTAAAAATCATTGTTGATGCAGGTAATGGTGCGGGCGGATTCTATGCCAGTAAAGTATTGCAACCGTTGGGTGCAGATATTACGGGCAGTCAGTTTCTTGAGCCTGATGGCACTTTCCCAAATCACGTTCCTAATCCTGAAGACAAGGTGGCAATGGCTTCTATTTGTGAGGCTGTAATTAAACACCAAGCGGATTTTGGGATTATTTTTGATACCGATGTCGATCGCAGTGCGGCAGTAGATCGGTTCGGTAAAGAACTCAATCGCAATCGATTGATTGCCCTTATTTCGGCAATCATTTTACAAGAGTATCCTAAATCAACAATTGTCACTGATTCCATCACTTCTGATGGATTAACTAAATTTATTGAGCAGGATTTGCTAGGCGTTCACCATCGCTTTAAACGTGGCTATAAGAATGTGATTAATGAATCAATTCGACTGAATCAATCAGGTCAAGAGTCTTGGCTAGCGATCGAGACTTCAGGACATGGTGCAATGAAGGAGAACTATTTCCTTGATGATGGCGCTTATTTGGTAAGTAAGCTTTTGATTGAGTTAGCCAAGTCGAAATTAGCAGGGAAATCTCTCACTGATTTAATTGCCAATTTACAAGAACCCGTCGAGAGTGAAGAGTTTAGGCTCAAGATTAGTGTGGAAGATTTTAAAGCTTTGGGCGATCGCGTAATTATTGATTTAAAGACATTTGCCGCAACACAACCAGACTGGGAAATCGTTCCTAACAATTATGAAGGCGTTCGCATTTCCTGTACTTCCGCCGATGAAAATGGCTGGTTCCTGTTGCGTTTATCCTTACACGATCCAGTAATGCCTTTAAATATTGAGTCTAATGTCAAAGGTGGAGTCGAACGGATTGCAAAAAGATTATTTACCTTCTTCGAACCTATTGATTCCCTTGACATATAGCAGTTTTAAATCATTCGTGAGATTTAGGATTGCTGTATGTTAGGGCAAAACCAAAAGAGAGTTGCGGCGCGAAGCGCCGCAACTCTCTTTTGGTGAGCTTAACAACCTAACCCAGTAAGGCTTACATACTATTTCTTGGCTTTGGCATTCAAACACTCACGCAATTTGTCACGAGCCATTAAACCACTGTGCCACTCAACCTTGGTCACAGACTTGCCATCGATCGCTACATCAAAACTCTCGATATCCTTCATCTCCGCTAATGCCGCTTCGAGCGTTGGGACGGCAAAGGAAATTGCACCATACGTGTCCCCAGGTTTTGTGTAGTTAAATGCGTACACAGTTTGCAACAATCCATCGGATTGGGTGAGTGAGACTTTTATTTTTTCTACATTATCAGGGCGCGGAATATCTTTTCCCCAAAACGTAAGGAGCGCACCTCGATATTCTCCACCAGGGCCAGAAAGCGTAACCATCCCTTCTTTCTTCCAGAAGAAAGCACTACAATATTCCCCAGGAGGCGCGTTATTATCAGCTTGAAAGAAATCCCAGCCACCATCACGATATCTTTGGTATCGCGGATCTTTATACAGATTAATGTTTTGTTGTAACGACAAGGTCATAAGTTTGACCATGCCAGAAGCTGCGTTTACCCGCAACTGCATTGGGTCAACTCGCCGTTCTGGAGGAGCTACTCTTTCTTCTGCATTTGTATTTCTCCGCCCAAAAGGAGAACCATTAATAAGATAATTGCAAAAATTTACATCAGGACATGCTTGTGCTGGTTCACCAAGAGACAACGCAAACGCTAAGGTTGCACCATAAAACATGAAACGGATCAAGCCAATTCGCGGCATTTACAATCTCCTAAATTTAGATGATTACTAATGTGTTTGAGGTTTATTTTAAAGTTCAGATTTTTTGGTGATTATGAAGCCAAATCCATATGTGTAGACTGAGAGATTATACGGAAAGTTTCATTCTAATCTGAAATATATTTGATATAGCGATCCTAATCAATTTATGGAAATGCTTGAGG
>QBML01000051.1 GCA_003242085.1 Pseudanabaena frigida
AAATAAATAGAGGCGGCGCTTCGCGCCGCCTCTATTTATTTGGGTTTTATGTCCTAAGCAAAGATTTCATTGCTATATTATCAAAATCCACCTTTAGTGCTGTTATATTCTCGTCAAAACAATCTTTTGTAATGAGAATGCCTGAATTTTAGTCTTGTTTAGCTCTGAAGCACTCAAAAAAGGATATTATTGCGATCGCTCATACTTAGTAACTTATGAACGAGGTTCCATCATCTTTGCAACCTATATCTTTATTATTAGGGGTTGAGTCAATTGCAACAGAAATGTTTTCAAGTCCTAACCTTGAAGAGTTATTAAAAACATTTCTAGTTAGATTAGGAGAGAGCTTAGATGTTAGTCGCATCATTATCTATCATCTTCACAATAATCAAGAAGGTAATATTTTAGTAGAAGCAATCTCTCCCAATATTCAGAGCATTAAAAATCAAGTATTTCCAATTGCTTATTTAGGTATAGGTTCTCTCCAAAACTATACCTGCGATCGCGTCATCAGTTTATCTGATGTTACGCAAATAACCGAGACTCTGACTATACACCAGCTTTGGCAAACAACAGGGGTAAAATCAATGATGACTGCCCCAATTTTGTTCGACTCATCAACAGCAGATAGCAAAATTTGGGGATTAGCGGTTGTCCAACAATGCGATTATCTCCGTCAGTGGCAGAGCTTTGAATCTGAATTCCTTTTTGAGATATCTCAAGTTTTAGGACAATGTTTGCAGTCTTGGGAATTGCGGTTGCAATCTCCTACATCCTCACCTACAGAACAATACCCAAGCGATACATTAATTGAAAGGGATCGCGAAGAATTTTTAGCAAAAAGGATAGATCTAACGCAAGATTTAGAAATTATCTCTTCGCAGATAAATCCAATAACTGAAGAAATAGCAGTATCAAGTAACTTTACTTTGTCTGACGATGAAACAAATGAAACATTAGATAGAATCCATAGTAGAGAAAATGAAGATTCTATTAATCAGGCTATTAATATAGCCCTACAAAAGTTTAATCTCAACATACAACATAACTCTAATCAGTATTCTAGTGATTTTGTTCAAACAGACGATCTCCAAGCCATAGATGATTTTGATGTAGACTCAATCACTTTAGAAGATGTCTTAGAAGATTTTGCCCAAGATAAAACTCAAAATAAAGTTGATTACTTGCAGCAAAGGATTAGCGAACTAATAGAAAGCTTGCAACAAAAAATCGATGAAGTTGCTGTGCTTCAGTCTCATATCCAAGAATTAACTGAATCTCAAAAGAAATTTCGACAAATGTTGCTAGATTTACAGTCCGAAGATCTAAACCATAAGATTAAAGATACTGTCATCGAAATGTATCGATCGCTTTCATCCGAACAATAGCTATTATCGAGCAATCAAAGGAGGCGTTTTGCACCTCCTTTGATTATTCAATTGCGAGTAACGACAGCTTCAACGCGAGCAATCTGAGTTGCTTCGTTCGTTGCAGTATCAATTTTGTTTTCTACACTTGCGATCGCCCATCTTAGTGGTTCTCCATGTTTGGCTAGCTCTTGTTCGACAGTTTTGGCGATCGCTTCTTGATTCTCATGAATCTCAATTTCCGCAGTAATAAAATGTGTAGTCATTATGATTAATTTTCTAAGTTTGATTAACTAGAATTGTATAGTGATTTGAGCTTGAAAAGTCAGAAAGTTAGAGGTAAAACAAATGCTCAGCATCAACTTTCCTTGAAAGATTGTAATTCAGATGGAGTTACAGCGCTTTGTACTTTCTCAAAACCCAAGAAATTTTTGGGTTGATGAATACCATAACAATTGCCGCGATCGCATATCATCAAAGTTATAAAAGTTCCAAACAATATGAGCGCTAATTCGGTAAAGGCAAGTAACAACAACCATAAATGGCAGTTCTGGATCGATCGTGGCGGCACATTTACAGACATTGTCGCACAACGTCCAGATGGTCAGATGGTCGTGCATAAACTACTGTCTGAAAACCCCGATCGCTATACTGATGCACCAATTCAAGGGATTCGCGATATTCTTGGCATTTCCCAATCTGCGCTAATTCCTGTTGCGGAGATTGAAGCAATCAAGATGGGAACAACTGTTGCTACTAACGCCCTTTTGGAACGCAAGGGTGATCGCACGGTTTTACTGATTACTAAGGGTTTTCGCGATGCTTTACGAATCGGTTATCAGCATCGTCCTAATATTTTTGCGCGACATATTGTTTTGCCTGAAATGCTGTACGAGCAAGTAGTTGAAGTTGAAGAGCGCTATAGCGCTCGCGGAGAAATTCTAATTCCCTTAAACGAGCAGCTAGCTTTGAGGGAATTACAAAAAGTTTATGATTCAGGAATTCGCTCCTGTGCGATCGCTTTAATGCACAGTTATCGTTATCCACAACACGAGCGGCATTTAGCTAAACTTGCTAGGCAAATAGGCTTTACACAGGTTTCTGTATCCCATGAAATTAGTTCGCTAATTAAATTTATCAGTCGTAGCGATACGACTGTTGTAGATGCTTATCTATCACCAATTCTGCGACGCTATGTAGATCGAATTAATTCTGAAATCGGTGTTCCCGAGCAGGATTCTATATCGCTAAAACTAATGTTTATGCAATCCAATGGAGGCTTGACTGAGGCACATTCTTTTCAGGGTAAAAACAGTATTCTTTCGGGCCCCGCAGGAGGGATTGTTGGTGCTGTACAAACCAGTTTGCAGGCGGGATTTAATAAAATCATCAGCTTCGATATGGGTGGGACTTCAACGGATGTCGCCCATTATGCAGGAAGTTACGAGCGATCGCTAGCAACGGAAGTAGCTGGTGTAAGGCTTAGTACACCGATGATGTCCATCCATACAGTGGCAGCAGGAGGAGGCTCGTTGCTCTTTTTTGATGGCGCGAGATATCGAGTTGGACCACAATCGGCAGGGGCATTCCCAGGGCCATCCAGTTATCGCAATGGCGGCGAATTGGCGGTAACTGATTGCAATGTAATGTTAGGAAAGTTACAGCCTGATTTCTTTCCTAAAGTATTCGGCAAAGATGGAGATTTGCCACTTAATGTGGAAATCGTGCAGCGTAAGTTTACGGAACTTGCTTCAGAAATTAGTCAAGTCACAGGTCAGCCAGTTTTGCCTGAAGTAGTCGCACAGGGCTTTTTGGAAATTGCTGTAGAAAAGATGGCAATGGCAATCAAAAAAATCTCAGTACAGCGCGGTTATGATGTCTCCGAATATGTGTTGTGTTGCTTTGGTGGCGCGGGTGGTCAACATGCCTGCGCGATCGCGGATGTTTTAGGCATGACTCAAGTTTTTATTCATCCCTATGCGGGCGTTTTATCTGCCTATGGAATTGGCTTAGCAGATATTCGCACAATTCGCGATCGCTCGGTCGAATCAGAACTGAATTTAGAAATTCTAGCAGAATTAGAAATTATTGCTAAAGAACTAAGTGAAGATGCAAAAGTAGAACTCTTGCATCGCGATCATTCTGATTGGGATGTACAGATTGAGACGGTTGTAAGGTTACGCTATGCCGGTACTGATTCTTCGCTGACGGTCTCCTTCGCCGATCCTCTATGCTTCAATTCACAAAGTGCTTTGGAGAATCTCAGGACTAGTTTTGAATCATTACATAAAGAACGATATGGGTTTATTTTTGCCGATAAGAGACTAATAGTAGAGGCGATCGCGGTTGAAGTAATTATCAAAATGCCTGTGCCTGAAGAACCATTAAGACAGCGCCAAAACGATCGATTGCCAACAGCGATCGCCTTAGCCCAAGTTTACATGGATGGCAAATGGCAAGAAACACCAATCTTTCGGCGCGAGGATTTACAAGTAGGCGATCGGATTGCTGGGGCAGCGTTGATTATTGATGCGACTGGAACTAATGCGATCGAGCCAAATTGGGAAGCAGAATTAACAGGGAATGGTAGTTTGATATTGAGAAGATCCCCCCTAGCCCCCTTTATAAAGGGAGGAGAAGATCATCAAGTTTTACTTAGTCAAGTGGAAGAAAATCAAGTCCCCCTTTATAAGGGGGATTTAGGGGGATCTCTTCCCGATCCAATTAAACTTGAAATCTTTAATAACCTCTTTCAATCGATCGCTGAGCAGATGGGATTTACGCTGCAAAATACTAGTGCTAGCGTTAATATCCGCGAGAGGCTGGATTTTTCCTGTGCTATTTTCGATCGCGACGGTGAGCTAGTTGCTAATGCACCGCATATCCCCGTGCATCTTGGCTCGATGGGAGAAAGCGTGAAAGCCTTAATTCGCGATCGCGGCGATCGCATTTATTTGGATGATGTTTTTGCTACCAATAATCCCTACAACGGTGGCACGCATTTACCTGATATCACGGTCATTACACCTGTTTTCATTAAAGAAGAAGAAAAACCAACTTTTTACGTTGCCTCTCGCGGACATCATGCAGATATTGGTGGTATTACTCCTGGTTCGATGCCTTCTAATAGTACGAGCATTGAAGAAGAAGGAATTTTATTTAACAATTTTCAGCTCGTGGAAAGTGGACATTTTCATGAAGTAGAAACTTTGGCATTACTAGCTTCTAATCAATATCCAGCTCGCAATCCAGCCCAAAACATCGCCGATCTACAAGCACAAATTGCCGCAAATGCCTGTGGTGCGAAGGAACTGCAACGGATAGTAGATAACTATGGAGCCGTGACTGTTCGGAACTATATGGCCTATGTCCGTGACAATGCTGAATTGGCAATTCGTAAAGCAATCGTGCAACTTGCCGATACATGGGAAAACGAAACCGAACGCAAATTTATTTATACAATGGATGATGGCAGTCAAATTTGTGTATCCGTAACTCTAAATACGATCACCCGCACTGCAAAAGTTGACTTTACGGGAACTTCAGCACAATTAACGAATAATTTTAACGCGCCGCTCTCGGTCTGTAAAGCGGTTGTATTATACGTTTTCCGAACTCTGGTCGATGATGAGATTCCGCTTAATGCTGGTTGTCTTGTTCCCCTAGAAATCATTGTTCCTGAAGGCTCTCTTCTCAATCCTACCTATCCTGCTGCCGTAGTTGCGGGGAATGTTGAGACTTCTCAAGCGATCGCTAATGCCTTATATGGTGCGCTTGGCGTGATGGCTGCATCACAAGGCACGATGAATAACTTTACATTTGGTAGCGATCGCCATCAATATTATGAAACAATTTGTGGCGGCTCAGGAGCGGGAATTGATTTTGATGGAACTAGCGCGATCCAAACACATATGACTAATTCACGGCTTACCGATCCTGAAATTTTAGAATGGAGATTTCCCGTGCTCCTAGAAGAATTTTCGATCCGAGAGAATAGTGGTGGAAATGGCAAACATAGAGGGGGGAATGGTGTTACCCGACGGATTAAGTTTCTCGAACCAATGACAGCCGCAATTTTGTCGAGTAGTCGCGTTATTCCTCCATTCGGTTTAAATGGTGGTGAGTCAGGAGCAACTGGGCGAAATTATGTGATTAAAAATGACGGCGCGATCGCTGATTTACCTAGCACAGCCACAGTAGAAATGGAAATGAGGGATACTTTTGTGATTGAGACTCCTAGTGGTGGTGGTTATGGGTAAAGAAAAATGTTACTTGATAACAGTTTTTCTTCGATCAGTCATAATAAAGGCGATTCCTGCTTTTTGAATTGGAGCGATTGCCCATGACTGCCTCACCACAGCAGTATTTGCGCCTTGATCTGGAGATAGCAGTTCCCTATAGCATTGTCCTTGAGGGATTGGATGCTTGGTTTGAGTGGGATCTGATTTCTGAGGTGGATTTTAAATGGCGCAGTAATCGCAGCTCTGCAAATCGTCTAACGGTGGTGGCGATTCAAAACGAGCGAATTCTCCAAGGACTAGATCTTTGGCTAGAGTTAGGACTGATCAAAGAGAAGTCAGTAAAACTAATTTGTGAGACTCGTTTTGTTTGCGACATCAAGGCAAAGGCAACAGAACTAGCGATCGCTAGCCATAATCTACCAATTGCGGAACCAAATCGACAACTTGCAAATATCTCTGGATCGCGTTTACCGAGATCAACTATTGCCCAAGTATCTGTAAAACCGAAAACACTCCAAGAACCAAGTAAAGTAGTCCAAACAGTGCGATCGCTGTTCTCAGAATTCAGCACGATGTGGTTGCTGTTTTTGGGCGTGTTTTTAGTGGTGGTTTCGTCGGGATTACTGGCGGCGAGTCAATGGGATAACTTTTCGCCACAAGTTCAGTATTTATTGTTATTAGCCTATACTCTTGGTTTCTTCGGGGTGAGTTTTTGGACAAGCAAAAATGAACGGTTGCGAATGACCACTCGCGCTTTGCAATTAGTAACATTGTTGCTAGTGCCAGCTAATTTTTGGGCGATGGATGGCTTAGGCTTGCTGAAAAATCCTGCGGGAATGGGACTAAGTGCGATCGCGGGTTGTTTGCTTTCGGGCATTGCCGTTTTCCTCTTACAAACGTCTTTTGTATTTCGAGACCCGCAGGTAATATCTCAAGATGCAACAATCAAAAAAAATAAAAAGCAACTTAGTCAAATCTCAATCTTGGCAATTCTATTGCTAGGCTGGCTGCATCTTGGTTGGTTTTTATCTTCGTACTATCCATTAATTGCCGTCTATTTGGGTATTAGTGGCCTCGCGGTCTCCACTTTTCTGAATCGACGACAAGGTTTGAATACGGCTGATAGTTCGACATTTCCACTTGCCCTAATTACTGGAGCTTACAGTACAGTTTTGCTGATTAGCCGAGCGCTCTTATTTGGCAACGTCTCGGTTTTTAAATTAGGTTTAGCCTTCGGGGTTTGCGGCTGGGTTTTAGTACAGATTACGAATAAAACAACAAGATTGCGATCTCCATCAGATCAGTCCGCAGATACTGCTTCTGCGATCGCCTTTCAATCTAATTTAGGACAAATCCTGCTTGGATTAGGTTGGCTCGTATCAGTTTGGGATCGATATCCTTGGCAGACTTTCACAGTTAGTTTATTAATTGCATGGCTATTGTGCGATCGCCTATTGAAACTCGAAGATCCGATAGATTTAACTTATCTGTTCTTTTGGGGCTTACAACTTCTCTGGTTAGGTTGCAGATTAATTCCTGAAGATTGGCGATTGACTTCAACTCAGCAATTCCTAACGTTCTTCCAGACTAATTCCGAACTTAATTTACTAGGAATTTTGTTATTTCCTTATCTAATTGTGGCTTTGATCGTCGCTGCAATTTACCGCGATCGTCAAAAGAATGCCCTAGCAACCAGAGGTGAATTATTAGCTTTAGGATTTGGCGTTCTCCTCACAATTCTCAGCATTGGCTACCCATTAACCATATTTGTAAATTTATCTCTCTCTGCGATCGCTCTATCGATCGTCCAAGCCAAGCGATCGCCCAATAGCAAAGACCTGCATAGTCTAGTCTATTTCGCGCATATCATCAGCATCAGCGCGATCGTCTCAGGTATATTTTTCTACACCCGTTCTACTTCTATATTTGCATGGGTCGGCTTTCTCCTAGCCATGATGCTGATTGAATGGAGTGCGGTTTTAGTAATTGGGAAGTTTAGCACTCACCCCCAAATTCAGGTTCTCTCTAAGAGTGAATCTCAAGAAAATATCCTGCTCCCCTCTCTCTCTGGGAGAGGGGTTGGGCATGAGGGAAATCCTCATCTGCAAGCATGGCGGGATAGTGCATGGCACATTGGCGCAAGTTTAGCCGCTCTCAGCTATATTTTGCTCTGGAATTCTTTAGTCGTGGGGCAAAACCTTGGCATCAGCAGTGAATCGCTAGTGACCACCAGTTATTGGGGAGTGGCTTGGCTGTCCGTTCCAATTTCACTCACCTTGTTAGGAACATGGCGTGAATTTGCCGATCGCGATTTGGCGATTAAACTCAGCATTGCTGGACTAGTGATCGCGCAGTTTTTAACTTGGGGCGGTGACGGATCGCGAGTGATTAGCTTAGGTGTTGCTTTTGCCTTGATGCTGGTCAATACTCGCCGTAGTGAATCACTGCTAACCACTTTTAACACCGTCGGCTATGGGCTACTGTTTATCGCTTCACTACTATGGCAATTTAAATTTGGTGATGGCGCGATCGCCCAGTTGACCTTTGGCATCAACGGCGCAATTGTCAGCGTATTGCTCTTATACATTCTCAATCACTGGCTTAAATATCGCCGAGATCGCCATGTTCCCGATCTCAATTTGCCGTTAAATCAATCCTATTCCCAAGCCTTTGACATCTGGGCGGCACTTCTATCCGCAGCATTACTAATCTTGCAATCATTTTTAGCGGTCAGCGTTTTTGCCTTTAACTATGATGACCAATTATTTATTAATCTCTTGCCAAGCACGATCCTCGTAACTTTAGGACTGGTTTATCGCATTTGGCAATCCATCGGTCGGGACATAGTCCAAGCCCCACCCTTCTGGACGGAATGGGGAATTGCATGGGGTATCGAACTACTCACTTCAGGAGCGATCGCGGTCACTAATGGCTCGGTCATCGAATTAGCGATCGCCAATATTACCCTCGGATTTCTCACGCAGCTACTAGGTGATTGGTGGATGAAACGCACGGGTAATCATGAATATCCTCGCAGTTGGCATATTATTCCCTTGATTTATGGCGTGATGGGTTCGCTGTTTAGAATTGGAACTTTTAGCAATCTATCAGGATTATTTTCGCTCAGTACCTCTCTAATTGGTATTGGCATCGGTCGTCGAGCTTCCCAATCCAATCCAGTCTTTAAAACGCTGACATATATCTCAATGGCGATCGCCACTTTCTCCGCCTATGAATTACTCTTCTATCAAATGGTAGCAAATTCCAAAGGTGGCAGCTTTGGCGATGGGTTCGTGCTACTAGCGACCCTAGGCTGTGCGATCGCCTACGCCTACAAGATTTTCGCCAACTGGATCGTGCAATATTTAAGAATCTCGATTAAAGAAGTTGGGATATCTGCCCATTTACATTGGACTGCTAGCGCTATCTTTCTATTATTAGGAAGTTTCTCTAGCCCATCTACATCTGGCGGCGCAATCGGTGGGTTTATCGCGATCGCACTATCAGCCTATGCGATCGCACAAGGAAAAACTTCCCTAGCCTCCCTTAAGAAGGGTGGGAAAGATTTAGAGAGTTCAGATATTTGGATTTATACAGGTATCACTACCATCATCAGCGCGATCGCCTATTTAATCTATTTCGCGTTCCCAAATCCTTGGTTAATTGCTAACTTGATTCAGCCCTATGCGGCGGCGATCGCTTGTATCTTTGCTGCGATTCTCTATCTCCCACCTTGGGAAGAATGGGGCTGGGCAAAACAACCTTGGCGTAACTCCGCATTCGCACTGCCATTGATTTTTACGGGCATTACTGGCAGTGCACTCGCTACACCTTGCCTAATCATCGTTGGCATCTTCTACGCTATCTATGCCAAGTTGCAGCAGCAAATCCGTATGACTTACATCACAGTTTTGCTATGGGATTGGGCAATTCTTCAGAATGTCTATCTAAACCTATACGAAGTCTCCAGATTCAACTTCTTGATCTATGCCAGTGTGATTGGCTTCTCTGGACTATATTTCGCTCAAGTTGAACCAACCTTGCGATCGCGCAATAGCAAAGCTCTACGCCATGCCCTGCGAAGCCTCCTCAGTGGTGGAATTGGACTAATCGCCTATCTTTATTCCTTTGATAATCCCAGTCTTGCTCTGTCCACTTGGATCTTGAGTTTTATCTTCATTATTGCTGGTCTAGGACTGCGCGTGAGAGCCTATCTCTTTATGGGAACGCTCACTTTTATCTTGCTAGTTC
Source organism: Pseudanabaena frigida (assembly GCA_003242085.1). GTDB lineage: Bacteria > Cyanobacteriota > Cyanobacteriia > Pseudanabaenales > Pseudanabaenaceae > Pseudanabaena > Pseudanabaena frigida. The sequence goes on from QBML01000051.1 coordinate 9,860, forward strand.
TCACTCAAGCCGTGATTTTAGTTACCCAATATTCTTTCCTGATGTGGGCGCTCGGCATCATCGCTGGGATTGGTTTTATTCTGGTTGCTGCTAATTTTGAAGTACGGCGCGATCGCATTCTGGCGCTGTTTCGTAATGTTGCGATCGAGCTAGAAACTTGGGAGTAAACTCTTTGAGTTTTTTCCTTTTTCCTTCACTTAGACATTCTATAGAGTGAAATTTTCAATCCTGAAACAAGCCCCTTCAAAGTCAGCTAAAACTTCTTCATTTGTAAACCTTACCACTTGCAATCCATAACCTTCTAATCTCTGCGATCGCTCTAAGTCATAATCTTTTGCCTCTTGACTATTGTGCGTGTCGCCATCAATTTCAATCACTAGCTTTAAGGCTGGACAGTAAAAGTCTACGATGAAGTTGTCGATGGGTCTTTGTCGATAAAATCTGGGGGAAAGATCGCGGAGATAGTCATACCAAAGTTTTCGCTCTGCTTTGGTCATATTTTTGCGGAGTTCTCTAGCGCGATCTCCTAGTTTTGGATTGTAAGGCAGGTGGTTATCGGTTTGGATCATAGATTTTTAAAAGCCCCCCTTTCTAAGGGGGGTAGGAGGGATCTTTAGTCACTGTGGATGTATTGAGTCAATTGTGCGATCGCCTTGCAAGCTTGAACAAATTTTTTGGCTGCGTTTGAGGGTTGATCCCCCCTACCCCCCTTTGCAAGGGGGGCTTTTTGTTGTTCTTTGTCTGTAATAGTTCTCTAGATAAATTTCTCATTTTGTGAAGTTTTCCAAAAGCCCCCCTTTCTAAGGGGGGTAGGGGGGATCTTTAGTCACTTTAGACATATTGGGGCAATTTTGCGATCGCATTGGAAGGTTGAATAAATTTTTTGGCTGCGTTTGGAGGGTTGATCCCCCCTCCCCCCCTTGCAAAGGGGGGCTTTTAAGAGAAGAGGTTCTTTTGTCTCCGATAGTTTCCAAGGTAAGTTTCTCATTTTGTGAAGTTGTCCAAAAGCCCCCCTTTCTAAGGGGGGTAGGGGGGATCTTTAGTCACTGTGGATGTATTGAGTCAATTGCGCGATCGCATTAATAAGCTTGAATAAGTTTTTTGGCTGCGTTTGGAGGTTTGATCCCCCCTACCCCCCTTGCAAAGGGGGGCTTTTTGCTAGTTGTTGAACTTCTTCTAACAAACTCTGAACTGTGGCTGCGTCGGGGGATTTGAGGTGTTGCAGGATGGTGAGGGATTCTTGGAGATAGGTAATCGCGTCTTGAAAATCTCCTTGTTCTTTTGCAAGACCGCCCAACCACCAGAGCGTTATTGCTTTGCCGTGTATGTCTCCACCAGTGCGCTCTTTAATTTCTAAAGACTGTTTAAAGAGATTAATCGCCTGTGCCGATTTTCCCTGCTGGGCATATATAATTGCCATACAATGTAGAGTGGCAGCCTTACCTTGTATATTCTTTAGCCGTTCATCAATCTTTATTGACTCTTGATAGAGAATGAGAACTTTGTCTAGATTTCCTTGTTTGGCATAAATTGTTGCAATATTGTGGATGACTGTACCTTGTCCACGCAAATCACCAATTTTGTCGAAATATTCTTTGGCTTGGATCGAAAACTCTAAACCGTCTTCAATTAGTCCTTGTTCATAACAAATAGTTCCTATCAGTGCTAGAGCTGTAGCTTTACCCTGTATATCGTCAATACGATCCGTAATTTCTAAGGACTGTTGACAGAATGAGATCGCTTGATCCACATGTCCTTGTTGAGCATAAATTCCCGCTATTTCATAAAAAGTTGCAGCTTTTCCCTTCGCATTGCCGATACGGTCTTGAATTTCCAAGGACTGCTGATAGAGAGAAAGAGCTTGATGTAAGTTGCCCTGTTGCAAATAGATGCCAGCTATACAATGCAAAGTTGCATTCTGCCCCATTACATCACCTATACGTTCTTTTATTACTAATGATTGCTGATAGAAAGAAAGAGCTTGTGAGAACTTTCCCTGTCGATCATGGATAATTGCAATTGCATGTAAAGCTGATGCTTCACTTCGGAATAAATCACTATCCCTACAAATTTCAAGTGATTTTAGATGTAGGACTAAAGCCTCATCTATGTTTCCTTGTAATAGCTTGAGTTTTCCTAACTGATTAAATGTGGCAGCTTTACCTTCCATGCTGCCAATACTTTCTGCAAGATCTAAAGATTGATGATACAGAGTAATCGCTTGTTTGATATTTCCCTGTTGAGCATAAATACCAGCTAAGTTATGGATAATTGCAGCTTTTTCTGATTGCTCATCAGTTGTGATTTTTTCCCTAGGGAAGAGTTCTAAGGCTTTTTGATAGTTACTTATAGCCAGATCAATTTCTCCCAAAACTTCTTGAGATCGTGCCAGAGCGTGATGAATATGATAACTATTCGATATTTTTAATGTTGACTCACATAAGCGAACAGCCTCTCGACAACGACCACGATTGTTCCAACTAATAGCAATAGAACAACCAATCGTAACCGCAATCTCTTTCTCATCACCCAAAGAAGCCAACCGATGAATCTCTAACTTTTGCTCTTCAGTAGAAGACTCAGATTCTTGATGCCAAACTCGATAGAGTTCCCTTGCTGCTGTTGCATAAATCTCCTGCGTAAACTCTGGATTTAACAACTCCACCAAAATCTTCGGCACACGATAAAGATCGCCATTCACTTCTAACAAACCGATCGCCTTTGCCCGAACTTGATGCACATTGAGATTCTCAACCCCCTCACATACCTTCGCAAACACCAACTCAGGCACAGGCAAATCAAACACCAAACCCAGCCTTAACATTTCCCGCAAATCTGGACTTTGCTGAGCCAGTAACGTCTCCGCGAGAATATTTTCGCGAAACTCAATTTGCTTCGCATTCATCCGATCCAAAACTTCCTGCTTTTGTGCCTCCGTCAACACATCATTCGGCAAAATCGCCGCCAACCACTCCAACAACCTCGGATTCCCATCCGCCACCGCGATCGCCTGTTTTTGCAACGCCACCAAAGGCTCCGCATCCTCACGCGACAACATAGGCAACTTAAACCCCGCAAGGCGATCGCACTTCTTCTTCAGATCCACACCCCGCAACGAAAACAACGGTACACGAAACAGCCTTGCATTTAGCGCAACGTCGGGCAAATTAAAATCATAGCGACAGGTCACAATTAACCGATGGCGCAAACCAGAACGGGCGATCGCACTCACCAAAGCCATCAAAGGCTCCACCACCTCATACTTCAGCACCCATGCCCCAAACGCATTCTCTTCCAGATTCTCCTCAAAATCATCCAACACAAACATCAAACAGCGATCCTTATCGTTCATGCCCTCCTTGAGAAACTTCGTCAACTTCTGCATTAGCGGTAACTTACCATTGAGAATCTCATGCCCCGCCTCAGAAGTGCAATTTCTCGCCAAATCCCGCAACAGCTTCCCTTCATCAAACTGCTTGAAATTAAAAATCGTGTCATAGTTCGAGTTTTGCGGATCGGCAATCCGTTCCAATAACCGCTTCGCCACCGTCGTCTTACCCAAACCACCCATCCCATGCAACAACACACCCAGATCACTCCCCTGCAATCGCCGCAAACTTGATTGCAAGATCCGCCGCCGTCCCACAAAATCCTCGCGTCGCACCACCCTCGGCGTAGTCGCATCATCAGGATCGAGAAATAACTGCTCGATCTCCGAACTCACAGGCAACAGGCGATCGCCCATCGGCTCCACCAACGCCGCCAAACTCACATCCAACTTGCCGCGCCCATACAACCGCAACAAATACCAATTGGGAATATTCTTCTCTCGCAATTTCTGATAGGTCGCCGCGATCGCCTCTACCAAACTATTAGCCGAAGCCAAAGACTCATACAAACAAGCCGCCGCCAGAGTCGCCACCTCATCCCCAATCGGACGACCCCAACCCAACACCGCCGTCAATCCCAAATTTAACAAAGCCTCTGCCATCGAAGGCGTAGCTCCCTGCTCTCCCGCCTGACCCGTCCGACAGCCCGACAAAAATACTAAACGCGGCAACCGAAACCGCAACGCATCAACAATCTCACTCGCCTTGGCATCATGGCGATCGCCTGTCTCCGTCTCCGTAATAAAAAACGGCTGACCATCATCAGCGATCGAAGCATGACCCGTCAAATGAAACACATCAAAATGATTGTCCCCATAGCGCCGCCAAGTCTTTTTTAACTCACTCACACAGCCACTCTCCTCCACCCGCAAGGTCAGCGCCGCCCCACGAGTCGCATCCAAGATCCGCCCCTCTTCCCCCTCAAAATTCAAGCGCGGCTCCACTCCTTCAGGATCGGTCGCCATAAACATCACCCGCAAAGGGCGATCGGCTGGCTCAATGGCAACCACTTCTCCCTTAGTCCAGCGCACGGTTACAACTTTAGGAAAAGTACGATCGATCAAAAATCCCTCGTGATCGTGCAGCACTTCCCAAGGCAAATGCGGTAACTTCGCAAGATTGGCGATCGCTAAAACCAACAAGTCCCCCTGACAAGCCTCCAAAGCACGACTCAACCACCGCCCCGCCCCATCCAACCAAGCAAATAATTTCTTTCCCATCGCCACAGGGTCAGGCATAGATACATAAATATCCCGTTCCGCCAAAGCAATCAGATCGGCGATCTCACTCACCTGCAAGATCTGATTTTCGTAGCCCCGCCCATGCAGATTTTGATACCGCAACTCAACCGATACCTGATTGTGCGGATGCAACTCGATATAAAGAATTTGCACAAGCTACTCCATAACACTAAGTAGGTATTCCCAATTCGTAGGATGTGTTAGCGCCAGCGTAACGCATCCAAACCCTAATCGGTGCGTTACGGCTGCGCCTAACAGAACCCTACAACTAACTCTCTAAAACTTTACGGATTTGCTCGATTGTGGCATTTTCTAGCAAGAGGCGATCGCCATTACGCCCAACGATCAACACCTTAGCGATCTTCTTACCCGACTTGCCATCCTTGTATGCTTGATACCATTTACGGATTTGTTCTGCAACTGCCAAAGTGCCAGATACAATCCCGACAATCGAAGCGATCGTCGCAATTACACCTTCGCGTTGCACTTCCTCATCTACTGTAAAAGAACCTTCAATTCCCTCCAATGTCAATAATTCTTCAGTTGCCTCAATCGCTCCTTCACCCTCAATCGCAAACTTAATTTCTGACATGATTAAAACGCCTATTTCTCAATTAATTCTAAGCATTATATAACTGTCGTCATTCCTCCAAAAAAAGAGAGACGTTGCTTAGCAACGTCTCTCTTTTTTTGGAATTGGTCTAATTTTCGTAATTGCGTCTTGCTTTATTTGCTTCATTACGGAGTGCATCGAGACGCTTTTCGATTAAGGTGCGCGATCGCCCCTTTGACGCATCGCCGAGCATAATCTTCAGCGCACTGCCCAAACTTTTATACGCCGCAGGCAAAGGATAGCCGTTACGCACTGCTAAGCGAATCGCTCCTTGGTCAGCTTCGATTAAGTTACGAATATCTTTTTTGCTAGTTCCTTTGCGCCAGAGCTGAAAACCAGCAACACCGCAAATACCAAGCGCAAGCACAAATAACAAACCATTTTGTACCCACAGTTCGCCAACTGCACCACCTAAACCGATCGCTAGGGCAGCGACTTCCCAGCCGTCTTTGGGGACTGCGTCATTTTGGATACGGGCGACTTCGTGCCAGTAGAGGAGATTGCGCTGATCCTCAGCCATACGTTCCCAGCGCACCATATCGATTAAAACAACCACCTCATCGCCGCCAGCTTCTTCACAGGCGATCAGTGGCGGGCGAACACCATCAGCATTAAGTACTTTTACCCATGCCTGTAGCTCTGGGGGAAGCAAATCTTGCAGACGACGGATCTCAGTTCTAGCAAAGGTATTTCGGAGGGAGGAAGAAGTAGGGGATGGCATGAATCTTCGTCAAAGTTCAGAATTTCAGAGGATTTATTGCTAAAGCTTAAAAAGTTGCTGTAGCTAGATAGCTAAGTAATATAAATCTTAATTATTTATTACTTTGTTAGCACGATACAACTAAAAAGCTATTTTACGATTATATGCCCTCTTGGGATGACGACATAAATTTCGATAGCACCATAATATTTAAACCCATAAAGTAAGAAGCCTAAGAAGTGCCCTTCCTACTTTATATGGCGCAACTATAATAAAGTCTGTATTTCGTGGAGATTTCGGTGAAGCGTAATTTTATGCTCTCTTTTTTGAGTCGAGGTATAGCCGCAGCGATCGCTGTGGTAATGCTCGGTAATTTGCCATTTAACTTACCATTCTCGCAATTGTCGGGTAGCCAAGCATTTGCTGCCCAGCCCGATCTAGTTGCTAAAACTACCCAATCAGCAGATCTTTCGCCTGATTCACTGACAGGCAATGTAGTTAAAACCGTCTTAGATAATGGTTTGACAGTTTTAACCAAGGAAGTAAACACGGCTCCTGTGGTCAGCGTGCAAGTGTGGTATCGAGTTGGTTCGCAAAATGAAAAAGTGGGAATTACAGGTATTTCCCACCAACTTGAGCACTTGATGTTTAAGGGAACAAAAGAACGTCCGATCCAATTTGGGCGTTTATTCAGTGCCTTAGGTAGTAACTCCAATGCTTTTACCAGCTATGACATGACCGCCTATTTTGGAACAACGGGCAGCGACAAACTGGACGCAATGCTCAGACTTGAAGCCGATCGCATGGTGAATACTGTCGCAGGCGAGAAAGAACTCAAGAGCGAGCGTACCGTAGTTTTATCAGAACTTGATGGCGGCAATAATAGCCCTGGTACGCGGCTGTATCGCGAAGTAATGTTAGCGGCTTATCCCAATAGCTCCTATGGATGGCCCGTGATTGGCTATCGCCCTGAAGTCGAAAAATTTACGGTTGAAGATGTTCAAAATTATTACCATACGTTTTATCGTCCTGATAATGCCACGTTGGTAATTGTCGGTAATTTTGAGACCCAAGCTACGCTCAAAAAAGTGCGCGAAATCTTTGGCGCGATCGCCGCTCCACCGAAGCCTAAAGTTTTAATCACCCCTGAAGCACAACAAAATAAGCCAAAACCACCAACACCAAAATCGACACAACAGCCAATTCTGCTCAAAGAACCTGGTAGCGTGCCATTTTTGCAAGCGCTTTATCCTAATTTGCCAAAAGTAGACGATCCTGATGTTGCCGCGATCGATGTAATGGATAGCATCCTGACATCGGGTAGAAGTTCGCGCTTTTATCAAGCTTTAGTGGAGACAGGCTTAGCCAGTAGTGTCAGCGGTAGTGCCTCATCACAGATTGGTACTGGTTGGTATTCGGTGGGCGCTACACCAACGGCTGGTAAATCTCTAGCGGATCTCGATCGCCTTATATTAGATGAGATTGACAAGCTACAAACTCAGCCAATTACTCCCGAAGAACTAGAACGCGCTAAAACTAGTATGCGGGCGAGTTATATCCTTGGTAATCGCGATGTTAATTCCCAAGCGATCCAGATCGGTTACAACCAAACAGTTGCTAAAGACTACCGCTATAGCGATAAATATTTGAACGCAGTCCAGAAAGTGACGATCGCCGATGTGAAGCGCGTGGCGAAGCAATACCTCCAACGCGATCGGCGAGTAGTGGGATATTTCGAGCCATCGGTGATTACGGCTGGAGCTAGCACAACACCTAGTAACGCGCATTCATCTGAAGCATTTTCACCTAGCTCTCCTGTCGATCCTGCGGAAGTCGCCAAGTATTTACCAGAGAGCGCTTTGGTGGCTAAAGCTGGAGTCCCACCTGCAGTACAACCCGATAAGTTCACGCTATCCAATGGCTTGAAAGTTTTGCTCTTGCGCGATCGCAGTACACCAACGGTGACTCTGGTTGGTGAAATTAACGCGGGATCTGGTTTTGATTCAATCGAGAAAGCTGGCTTAGCAGGACTTACTGCCCAAAACCTCACTAATGGCACAACGACCAAAGATGCCTTAACTCTGGCGGCGCGTTTAGAAAATCGCGGCGCTAGATTAGGCTTTTCGGCAGGACGAGAAAGTGTCGGCATCTCTGGAATATCGCTAAAGGATGATTTCCCAATTGTGATCGATCAGTTAGCAGACTTACTCCAAAATGCCACTTTCCCCACAAAAGAATTCGATCTGAATCTTCAGCGCAATCTCTTAGCTTTTAAATCTGAATTGGATAATCCCAATGCTCTAGCGCGTCGAATCTTCCAATCAACGCTCTATCCCAAAGGACATCCATTCAATGCGATGCGAACTGAAGAGTCGCTCAAATCTTTAACTCGTGAGGATTTAGCTAGCTTCTATAAAGCCTATTATCGTCCCGACAATACTATTCTTACGCTCACGGGTGATTTTGACCCTGTGGCAATGAGAAAGGTGCTTGAAGAGAAGCTTGGTAAATGGCAAGCTACTGGCAAAGCACCGAAGTATCAATTTCCCAAACTGACTCAGTTTGCAACTACAACCGAAAAGCAAGCAGCTTTAGCGGGTAAAACCCAAGCTGTAACCTTAATGGGTCATTCCAGCATCTCTCGCTCTGATGCTCAGTACTATCCTGCGATCGTCCTCAATCAAGTCTTAGGTGGCGATACATTAGCTAGCCGTCTCGGTACAGAAATTCGCGATCGCCTTGGTCTAACCTACGGTATTTACAGCTATTTCCAAGCGGGTAGACCTCCACAAGGTGCGTTCATCGTGCAGATGCAGACTAGTGGCAAGGATACTGAGAAGGCGATCGCCGCAACGGTGGGGTTACTCAAGGATGTCCGCGATAAGGGCATTACTCAAGCCGAGTTTGATGTAGCCAAAAAGAGCTTGATTAATAACTTCTCAACGGAGTTTGCCGATCCTGATAGCATTGCTGAATCCTTACTCAGTGATGAAATCTACGGCTTACCAGTTGGTGATTTCTACAAGTTCCCACAACGTATTCAATCGGTAACTCTAGAGCAGGTCAATCGCGCTGCGAAGGAGTTATTACAACCCGATAATCTATTAATTGTTTCAGTTGTCCCTAAAACTGATAAGTAACAAACTGCTATAAAACAAACTCTTAAAAGACCTTGCTTTGCAAGGTCTTTTTTGTTGCCTTAGCAATATACAAATAAATTATTTACCAAATTGGTAAATTAAAGTTAAGATATATAAGCATGAAGGTTACTTTTAAAAACGTAAAACTGCGTAAGTTTTGGAATCAAAGTCAAGTTCCAAAAAACTATGCACCCGATTAGCTGACCTCATTGCAGCCGAATCTGTGCAAGATCTAGTTTATGGAAAGCCTCATCCTTTAAAAGGCGATCGCTTAGGACAGTTTGCTGTATCTCTGGAAGGTGCTGAACGGCTTGTATTTGAACCAAGTAATATTCCAACTCCATTTAAAGAAGATGGCGGTATTGACTGGGCAAAAGTAACTGAAGTCTGCATTGTATTTATTGGAGATTACCATGACTGAACAAGATCTTTCCTTTACGCCAGAATGGGTGTCACCACCAGGGGATACTATTATTGATGCGATCGAAGAACGGGACTGGACGCAAGCGCAACTGGCTGAACGTCTAGGCTATACCGAAAAACACGTTAGTTTATTGATTAATGCCAAGGTTCCTATTACTGAGGAATCTGCCCAAAAGTTATCAAGGGTGATTGGTAGTACGCCAGAGTTTTGGCTACGGCGGGAGGCTCAATATCGCGCTCAATTGGTACAGATTGAAGAAAGAGAGCGTTTACAGTCTTGGGTTCCTTGGCTCGATCGCCTTCCTGTTAAAGATTTAATGAAGCAGGGAGCGATCGCAAAACGACGCTTAGATGCTAAAAACAAGCCTGAGATTGTGAAGGAGTTACTTCAACTTTTTGGGGTAGCTTCTCCTGATAATTGGGAAACTTGTTATGAACAAAAACAGGTAGCTTTTCGCCGCACTCGCAAGGAGCAAAGTAATGTGGGTGCGATTTCGGCTTGGTTACGTTTAGGTGAGATTGAGGCGGAAAAGGCTGATGTTCCTAAATATAACAAGACCAAGTTTGAGAAGGCGGTTCAAGAGATACGGAAGCTGACGGTTTTATCTCAAGCGGAATTTATGCCGCAGATACAGCGCTTATGTAATGAGGCGGGTGTGATTTTGGCGATCGTCCCTGCGATTCCTTGTGCTTATACGAGTGGGGTGGCACGTTGGTTAAATCCTCATAGAGCCTTGATTCAGCTTTCTTTGTATGGCAAACAGAACGATCGCTTTTGGTTTACGTTTTTCCATGAGGCGGCGCATATTTTGCTGCACGATAAGAAGGATATTTTCCTTGATGATTCTGGTAATGGTGATCGCCTTGAGTCTCAGCAGGAGGATGAGGCAAATGCTTGGGCAAGGGAGTTTTTAATTCCATCAGAGTATGTTGCGGAGTTATCTACACTGCGATCGCGTGAAGATGCGATCAATTTTGCCGAGAGGCTTGGGATTCATGCTGGGATTGTGGTTGGGCGATTGCAGTATGACAAGTTTATTGATCATAATAGTAAGCTTAATAATTTAAAGGTCAGACTCGATCTTGAAATTAGAGAAAATTAGTTTATTTGTGGTATTTCTAGCATTTCTTTCTCTAAAACACTATTTTAGCCATTAGCACTCAAAAACTAATATTTAAGGATAAATTTGAAATGTATAGCTTGACAGATTCTCAGAAAAAGATAGCTAAATGGCTAGTCCAAAGTGTTAGAACAGGTTTGTTAGATGAAGAATTTACTATAGAGTGGCATCCAACTGCTAAGAAAGGATTTCCTAAAGCTAAATTATCAGGATATAGAGGAACTGAAGAAGAATTACAAAGTACATCTATAACCCTAAGTTCTATGCAAGCTTTAATAAGCAATAAGCTAATTATCTATTCAACTCTTCAATTGTCTAGACGTTCGTATGTGGATCACACATGCTCAACTCAACCACGTTTAAACCAAATTAATAAATACAATTTAACAGGTAATATTTATACTGCTGTAGACAATGATTTTAACAGTCCAGATACTTCTTTCGTAAATTATCTAACTCCTCTAGCTCTAGCTAATCCTATTGGTTTTGACGAAGCACTTACAAAGAGATGTTTTCCCATTTTGGCTACAGGAGGAAGTGATCCAACATTGTGGGACTCTGCTGTAAGAACCGCAGGAGTGATTTTAGAGGAAAGATTACGAGATGTTGGGAATATATCCGATCCTAATCAAACAGGACAGAGCCTTGTAAACAAAGTATTTGGAAACAATGGAACTTTAGCATCAAAATTTTCCGTTCCTTCAGAACAAAGTGGCTATCGAGATTTATATGCTGGTATTGTAGGCGCTTTTCGTAATCCATCTGCTCATCGTTTAGTCGATCCCTCTCCAGACGAAGGAGGCGCTTTTATTGTGTTCGTAAACCTTTTATTGAAAAAACTTGAAGATCTTAGATAGTTTCTCAAGTTGCCAAAGCTCAAACTTAACGACATGAAGCTTTAAAGCTAGGAGCGCTTAAGCGATTATCTGATATAGCGATCGCGATCATAAATTATGGATAAATTGTCTACTTTGTCTATAATATAAGAAAAAGAGCTAAAGCTATGCAAATTGTTTCAGCAACAGAAGCCAAACAATCTTTTGGTGCAGTCATCGACAAAGCCCAGCGTGAACCTGTGATGATCCGTAAACAGAATCGTGATGTCGCTGTAATTATGTCCATCGAAGACTATCAACGCATTACTCGTATTAATATTCAAGAATTTCAACAATTTAGAGATAATATTGGCAAGAAAGCTCAAAAAAGTGGCTTAACTGAAGACAAGTTAAATGAACTATTAAGTGACGACGAATAGTTCTATGCGTTTAGTTCTCGATACAAATGTATTAGTCAGTGCCATTTTATCTCCAAATTCAATTTCAGCCAAAATCCTAAATTGGGGAGAAGACAACGGCGTAATTTTATACTCTGCTGTTACTCTCACCGAAGTTTTATCTGTTTTAGGACGCTCAAAATTTTCTAAATATATTGACCATAACGATATTGATGGATTATCTATCCGCATCAAAACGGTATGGCTTTCTGTCGAAATTTTAAATCAGGTTCAATTATGCCGAGATCCTAAAGACGATAAATTTATCGACTTAGTACTAAATGGTAATGCTACACATCTGATTACTGGAGACAATGATTTGCTTGTATTACATCCAATTCAAAACACTTTAGTACTCAATCCACGTACTTTTTGGAATGAGATTATACTCAGAGATTAGAGGAAACAAAGTTTTTAAGTTAAATCTATCGAATGATCGCTTGTATTAGCGATCGCTAATTTATCTCTCAACTTTTTGATAGTCTGATTTAGCTAAAATACCCAAGTAAGAAGTTGCTATAAATAATGAAACTTGCATTTATCATCGATCCGATCGCCAAGCTCGATCCTGCCCATGACACAAGCGTTGCTTTAATGGAAGCAGCTTGTCGCAAAGGCTATGAAGTATTTATTACGAATATGAAGACCCTCAGCGTTAGAGATGGTAAAGCATGGGCGTTCCTTCAAGCAGTCAAAATTTATCCAGTTCCACTCGTAAATGGTAAATGGCAAGTTCCAAATCCTTGGTATGAAGTCGCAGAGGGAGAATTTCAGCCTTTAGAGAATATGCAATTTGTGTGGATGCGTCCTGATCCACCTGTGACAACAGAATATCTCTATGCGACTTATATCCTTGATTATGTTGATTCTCGTAAAACCAAAGTTCTCAATTCGCCCCAAGGCATTCGCGCTGCTAATGAGAAAATGTACGCTTTGCAGTTTACAGGCGCAATTCCGAAAACGATTGTGACTGCTGATAAGGGGACAATTCGTGACTTTGTGGCGGCTGAGGGAAAAGTGGTAATGAAACCACTGGGTGGCAAAGGCGGCGAGGGGATTTTGTTTTTGGAAGTAGGCGATCGCAATATCAACTCAATGATCGAAATCAGTACTAACATCGGCACAATGCCTGTGATGGTGCAAGAATATTTGCCCGACGCGCAAAAAGGTGACAAGCGAATTATCTTACTTGATGGCGAACCAATTGGTGCGGTTAACCGCGTTCCCCAGTCAGGAGAATTTCGTGGCAACATGGCAGCAGGTGGTAGTGCTGCGAAAATTGACATTACAGATCGAGAGTTGGAAATATGCAAACAACTTGCGCCTACCCTTAAACGTGATGGCTTAATGTTTGTTGGCATAGATGTCATCGGTGGCTACCTCACCGAGGTCAACGTCACTAGCCCTACGGGTGTCCGCGAAATCGATCGCCTTGATGGCGTGTCGTTAGGCGATCGGGTGATGGATTGGTTAGCCACTCTTGACTAGAGCTAGAATTAAGGTAGAAGATCTATAGCAAGTCTTTTTGTAATAACCATTTTAACTATGAAGTCTTTTAGTCCAGAGTTTATGAAAAAAGTTAAGGCTAACGTCAAAGTCTTGACGCGATCGCTTGTAGCCATTTCACTAGTTGCAATAGCGATATTCGGTAATGCCCACGAAGCCTTTGCTAAGCGATCGGGTGGCAGAATTGGCGGAAGTTCCTTCTCATCTCCCGTCCGTTCCGCCCCATCAAACTCAGGTTATAGCGGCGGCAACAGCTACTACGGTGGCGGTGGCGGTGGATTTTTCTTTCTGCCCATGTTTTTTGGTGGTGGTGGCGGTGGTCTGTTCTCAATCCTGTTATTGGTGATTGTTGCTGGCGCAATCATGCAAGCATTTCGCGGTCGTGGTGATGGCGAAGGCATTACAGGGATGGACAGCAAAGTTAGCGTTGCTAAAATCCAAGTTGGTCTGCTCTCCTCAGCGCGATCGCTACAGCAAGAGCTAACTCGCCTAGCTCTAGAGTCTGACACTTCATCGGTAGAAGGTTTGGCAACCGTCACTCGCGAAACCGCAATTTCTTTGATGCGCCATCCTGAATATTGGGTATATGTCAGCAGTGCTAGTGAGAATACTAAATTTGCCCTTGCCGAACAAAAATTTAATAGTTTAGTCATGTCTGAGCGTAGCAAACTCAATGCTGAGGTATTGAGTAATGTTGGCGGTCGGGTATTGCAAGGCAAGACTGCTGCTGTCTCATTACCTAGCGAAGGCAGTCTCAGCCTTGAAGATCCTAGCGAATATATTGTAGTAACACTCTTACTAGCAGTGGCTGGCGATTCACTCAGCAAATTACCCCCTTTGCGTTCATCCGCAGATTTGCAATCGGCGCTATCGGCTATCGGCTCTGTGCCGTCCGACAACCTTTTGGCAGTAGAAGTATTATGGGAGCCTCAGTCTGAGGAATATACACTCACGACTGACGAAGTTTTGACCATATATCCAGACCTAGTCAGAATCTAACTCTTATTAATATTATTTGGCACATAGAAAAAGCAGCGCTTCGCACTGC
>QBML01000052.1 GCA_003242085.1 Pseudanabaena frigida
CTAAAAAGTTCGATAATCACATTGCTATGATTTGGCTTTTTGTCCATCACTACAATACTCTCATCCAATCTATGATTCTTATCATTCCCTCTTGATCACTACCTTTTTTCTATATTTATCCCATTCATTCCCATCAATAATAGTAGATGGGTTGCAATGATTTTTCACTCTTTCCCATTGAAAGACATGATTAAAAAATCTTTGATCTTTTAAAATATTTTCAACAGTATAAACAATTTCACTAGGTAAAACTAGCTGTTGATATTCTCCCCATAGTCCATTAGGTAATGCAGGACAATTAGAAAGGAAATAACCCATGCTTTTATTTCCAAGCATAATTACTCGAATTAGTTTGGATTGCTTATCTAATGATTTTAGTGCTAATTCGTTCCAGATTAGTTTCCAAAATTCATACTGAGTAGTACCAGTAATTTGTAGAGTTTCTATAAATTCATTCCAATTGTTTTGAGTCAATGCAAATAATTGACATTTATTTGCCATTAAATTTATATGAATAAATATTTATACTCATTTCGATCAACGTGTTTTAAAGGTTTGAGAGGTTTGCTTGGCACGTTGCGATATATTGAAGGGGTATTTGCCCGTTAGCTTAGACGTCGTTATGCAAAAATGGTTTAATACTGCTGGTCCTTGTCAGGCTGATATTCATTACATATTGCCTTCCACAGGGCGGTTGCCTGAGTTAGTCAATCTAATTTCGCAGCGGAATTATTTTGTCCTCCATGCGCCAAGGCAGGTGGGTAAAACTACAGCAATGATTTCGCTGGCAAAGGAGTTAACAGCTAGCGGGCAATATACGTCAGTGATGTTGTCTTTGGAAGTGGGAGCAGTATTTTCTCACGATCCTGAGTTGGCAGAGAGAGCCATATTAGATGAGTGGCAGGATGCGATTAGATTTTATTTGCCACCAGAGTTACAGCCAAGTAATGGAATTTTAGGAGAATCAGGTCGTCAAATCGGTGCTTTTTTGGCAGCATGGTCACAAGAATCATCGCGCCCTTTAGCAGTGTTTCTTGATGAAATTGATGCCCTAAGCGATGAGACGTTGGTTTCAGTCCTGCGACAAATCCGCTCTGGATTTCCGCGTCGTCCACAGGGATTCCCACAGTCTGTTGCTTTGGTGGGAATGCGTGATGTTCGGGATTATAAATATGCATCAGGAGGAAGCGATCGCCTAAATACTTCTAGCCCTTTTAATATCAAAGTGCGCTCCTTCACGCTGAGTAATTTTACTCTTGAGGATGTGAGGAATCTTTATCAGCAACATACAGATGCGACGGGTCAAGTATTTACGCCTGAAGCGGTTGATTTAGCTTTTCATTTGACGCAGGGACAACCTTGGTTGGTGAATGCGATCGCTAAGGAAATTGTTGAATATATTACTAAAGATTCATCTATTCCCATTACTGCTGAGTTAGTGAATCAAGCGAAGGAAATACTCATTAAGAGACAAGATACGCATCTGGATAGCCTTGCGGAAAGACTAAGAGAAGATCGAGTCAGAGCAGTGATTCAGCCTATTCTCGCTGGGCAGGAACTGCCAGATGTGCCACAGGATGATATTCGCTACGTTTTAGATTTAGGGCTTTGTACTAACGAAAATGGTTTGGCGATCGCTAATCCTATTTATCAGGAAGTGCTTCCTAGAGTGCTTGCCTATGTAACTACTGCTTCTATTGGGTATCTTCAACCAATCTGGCTTAGTGAGCAAGGTGAATTTTTGCCCGATCGCTTATTAGAAGCGTTCTTACTATTCTGGCGGCAGCATGGTGAGCCTTTATTTGGAAGTACGCCCTATCCAGAGATTGCACCTCATATTGTATTGATGGCTTTTCTACATCGCGTTGTTAATGGTAGGGGCACGTTGGAACGAGAATATGCTATCGGTTCAGGGAGAATGGATATTTGTTTGCGCTATGGCAAACAAACTTTGGCAATGGAGTTGAAAGTATGGGGTGATAAAAGACCCGATCCGCTTAAGGAAGGGTTGCCACAGTTGGATAAGTATTTATCAGGACTAAGTTTGGATTCAGGGTGGTTGGTGATTTTTGATCGCCGTAAAGGTTTGCCGCCGCTAAGCGATCGGACTACTACTGAGAATGTCATTAGTCCCGCAGGGCGAGAGATTATCGTGATTCGTGGATAGATAACTAATCAATTGATACAGAGATGTCCATTCCAGAGCCAATTTTAGTTGTTTACAGCGAACCGCCCAAAGCGATCGCCCCCACCGATCTGCGCCAAGCAAGAGTTGATGAATTTTTGGCATCGAGGTCTTTGCAACCCAAAAGTCGTAAAGCTTATCAAGCAGACTTGCGGATATTTATGGATTGGTGCAATCTGGCTTGGGTGGATGTGAGTCGTCGCAAAGTGACGCAGTTTAAAACTTTTTTGTTGAAGGAACGCGAACTCGCACTAAGTTCGGTGAATCGAGTACTGCGGACTCTGAAATCTTTTTATCGATGGATGCTGCTTTCAGAATATGTGGTTGCCGATCCGACGATTGGGATTCAGCAGGAGCGATTGCCCGATCCTGTGGCAAAGGATTTGGAAGATGAAGAGGTGTTGCGGATTTATGAAGCGATTGAGTTGAGTAAAATGATGTTACGCGATCGGGCTTTGTTTTCGATTTTATTGCATGGGTTGAGAGCGGAGGAGGTCTGTCGTTTGAATGTTGAGGATTATGTGAATGGGGAATTGGTGATTAAAGAAGCGAAGTGGGATAGTAAGGGAGAAGTACCTTTGACGAAGTTGGGTATTCAGGATTTGGATGCTTATTTAGATTGGAGGAGTGAGCAAGAAGGAGATCTATCACCTGAAATCCCTTTATTTGTATCTTGTTCTAATCGTAGTCAAGGTAAGCGGTTGACATATTGGGGGATTCGGCATGTGATGGATGATCTGGCGGAGAAGACGGGAATTGATTTGCATTCGCATCGGGGCAGGCATACGTTTGCGACGAATTTAATTGTGAAGTATGAGTTAGATCCATCTTTGGCGATGGAGTTGACTAGACATCGAGATGTAAGGAGTTTTAGGCGATATACGAATCGCAAGAATAAGATTGCGGCGAAGCGAGATTTTTTGAAAGCGTCGGAGAGGTTGAATTAGATGTGTTGTGGTATCAACTCTTAATCTAAAATATTTTCTGAAAACTAATCTGGGCAGAGCTTTAAAAGCTATATTGGGGATCATGTAGCAAAGCTAAACTAAGAGACTCTATCACGAGAGTCACTTGTCTTTATAACCGAACTTGAAACTTTAGCTTTATTCGGCTCCTCAATGATTTGACCGTTATCATCAGTACGTCAGTGGCTGCCATTAATTCGTTCTATCTTTCATGGTTTTATCATGTTTGTTGACCTTTCATTCTGGTATTATTATGCATCGCCATTTTTCTAAACTTTATGATTACTGCAATCTCCTTAATTGCCTTAGGTGTCATGTTTAACATTATCCTCATGATTCCTAAATCGAAATTGGTATCTTGCAACACTCCCTGTAAATCCTGTGGATATCAAATCGTATCAATGGATCGCCTTCCCGCTTTACATGACTGCCCGAACTGTCAACGCATATATAATTCCTAATGCTCGCTGACTGCACCTTTAATAGGTCTAACCTTTTTAAAAAATAGCACCAGCACAGCACTACCAAATAGCGCGCAACCCACAAAGAAAAAGCAATCATTAAATGCCATCACGTTCGATTCACGGCGAATGAGACGATCAATTGTAGCGATTGCTTGGTTTTCTGCCTGAACTGCATCGTTAGTACGGCTAAGAAATAACTGGGTAAGTTGGTCAATGCGATCGCGAGTCAGTGGATTAGCTATGGAAACCGCTTCTCCTAAACGGTTGGAATGAAACTTTTCTCGGATCGAAAGTAATGTACCAAGGATGGCAATGCCTATAGAGCCGCCTAAATTACGACCCATATTAAATAATGCTGATGCCGAGCCAATTTGTTTGGGTTCGATGCCAC
Source organism: Pseudanabaena frigida (assembly GCA_003242085.1). GTDB lineage: Bacteria > Cyanobacteriota > Cyanobacteriia > Pseudanabaenales > Pseudanabaenaceae > Pseudanabaena > Pseudanabaena frigida. The sequence continues at coordinate 4,006 of QBML01000052.1, forward strand.
TCGTCGCTACGCTGGAAAGTGGTGTCAAGATTAAAGGTTGTCCAAGGGCTCGAACGATTTGCGACCAGATTAATTGGTCAATACCAGTTTGAGCAGTCATGGTTGAGTTCATAAAGCAGCTAAGCCCAAATAGGCTAAGACCTGTGGCAATTAGCAAGCGCAAATCCAATCGCTGCATTAATCTTGGTACTAAGGGTGTAATAAATAGTTGAGGTATGCCAGACCACATAATGGTTTCACCAATTTTCATGGCGTTATAGCCTTGGATTTGTGCCAAATATAAAGGTAAAAGAAAAACTGAACCATACAAGCCCAGTCCTGTTGCCAGATTCACTGCCATTGCCAAACCAAAGTTACGGCGACCGATAAGTCGAAGATTTAATAAGGGTTGTTTATTAGTAAATTGAACGACGATAAAAATAGGTAAGACGATCGCGGCGATAATGGCAGAGATTTGAATCTCTTCGGAACCCAGCCAGTCCTTGCGATTACCTTCTTCTAAAAAGAATTCTAGTGAAGCCAAACCAATTGCCATTGAGGCTATTCCCCACCAGTCTCCATGTTTGAAGAGTTCCAATTTCATCGGTTTCGCAGCAATAGCATAGTTCACTCCAGCGAGTAGTAGCAGTCCAGGAATCACATTGAGATAGAAGATATACTGCCAGCTAAAGTTATCCGTCAACCAACCACCTACCGTAGGGCCAATAGAGGGCGCAAAGGTAGCTGTAACACCAAACATTGCCAAGCCAATGGTTTGTTTCGCAGGTGGCAGCGTGGTCAGGATGACAGTAAAAGCCATCGGAATAAGTACTCCTCCTGTAAATCCTTGCCCTACCCTAAACCAAATCATCATGGGTAAATTTTGGGCAAATGCACAAGCTATAGAAAAGAGTAAAAAAAGGCTGGCATTTATCAATAAGTAGCGACGGACCGAGAATACCTGACTTAGCCAACCTGTGAGCGGGATTGTCACAATCTCGGCCACCAAATACCCTGTAGAAATCCATGAGCCTTCATCAATGGTGGCTCCTAATGCTCCAGTAATATCATTCAAGGAAGCATTGGTAATTTGAATATCCAGTACTGCCATGAATGCTCCAAGCAGTGTGGACATTACACCAATCCAGTCCTTAAGAGAAACTTGGTTGGATGATTGAGTGGTAGTTTGACTACTAGTAGAACTGGTCATCAACTTTCTCTAGGTTATTGTGGGTAGCGATCGCCCGTGAATCATTTTGTTTCTACAGTGGTAATTACCGACATCCCAGGAACGATTCGAGATTCATAGCCTTTGATACTGTCAGCATCAAATACAACTTTAACTGGAACTCGTTGCACGATTTTGGTGAAGTTACCAGTAGCATTATCAGGAGGCAAAAGCGCAAACTTAGCTCCCGAACCTGGGGAGAGACTATCTACTTTTCCTTGAAATATATGGTTTGGGAAAGCATCAATTTTGATTTCTACGGTCTGCCCAGGCTCCATCTTTTGCAGTTGAGTTTCTTTAAAGTTGGCGATTATCCAAGGATTTAACTTCACAACCGACATTAAAGTTTGCCCTGCCTGCACTCGTTGTCCAATCTGTACGTTTTTATTGCCTACACGTCCAGCTTCAGGAGCGACGATCGCGGTATAAGACAATTGCAACTTCGCATTTTTGACCTGCACTTCCGCTTGAGCGATCGCGGCTAAAGCAGATTGATATTGCCGCCGATTTACTTCTGTTTGCTGATTGGTTGCCTCAGCTTGTTGAAAAGTTCCTTTCGTAGAAACTAGTTTTGCCTCAGCACTATTTAAGTTTCTCTGAGCCTGTTGTAGTCGGGCTTTTGCCTGAATTACCTGCTCCTGAAGGGAATTATATTGAGCTAGAGTGGATTCGTAACTAGCTTTAGCGATATCAAACTGTTGGCGCGAGGTTGCTCCTTCTTGCCATAGCATCTCATAGCGCCTATAGTCTTGCTCTACTTTGACTAGATTTGCTCGAACTTGGGCTAATTGTGCTTGTACCGAGGGCACTCCCGCTTGGGCTTCGGAGACTGAGGCTTGGACGGCAAAAATATTGAAGTCGTTGGCATCGACATTGCCTTGAGCTTCTTGGATTTTCCCTAGTCCATTGGTAGCAGCTACGTCAATACTGGCTTGAGCCACTTTAGCTTGTTGTTTTGCTACTTCTAAAGCCGTTTTTACCTGCTCTAAAGCCATTTCATAATCGCGGGGATCGAGTTTTACGAGCAAGCCTCCTTTCGTTACCTGCTGGTTATCATCGACAGTTACTTCAACAACCGTTCCAGCAATTCGAGCGTTAATGGGATAGCTATCGCTGGTCACATAGGCATTGTCTGTTTCTTGGTGCGTATCGGCATATTGCCACCAACGATATCCAAATATGCCAATAGCGATCGCTCCTATAGCCAAAATGCCAAACAGCACTACCTTACGGTAAGGATGCGTTGAAAGCTTTACTGGTGGTGATGGTTCAATCTCCTCAATGGGAGGAGACTCCACTTCTTCTGGCTGGGCTTCTGGAGTAGGATGCAAAAGCTCCTCACTTTTTGTCTCGGTACTTTCCAGAGTGTCAGTTGATAAATCAGAGTGTTCCATAATTCTATTCAAATTGATTTACAAAAGGCTGACTTACTTTTATTTGACTCGCTCTATAAGGATATTTAGACATTATTTTTATCCCAGTAATGTTACAGAAAAGCAATTTTAGGATCGGCGGGATGTCCCTGATAAAGATAGGTCGCCGATCGCAGCACAATTTCGGAATAGAGGATTTTTTGAATATTTAAACTCGGTGCGCGTTTTGCGGCGAAGTTGTAAGCCATAATTTCTCCCTCTAGGCTGAAGTCGGTATTCGTCAAGTAATGGTCGTAATCGTGCATTCCCTGAAAAATAAAGCCATAGATTGGATTGGGATAGACGGTAGAATCGTAACTTTCGGCAGATACCCAAAGCTGCCCTCGTTCAATATCGACAAACATTTCCTCAGCGTTGATATAACGCATATAATCAGAAAATTGCAGATTTAGCGGTAATTGCTGAAACTCTTCCATAAGCCAATCGCAGAGTTGGGAGATAGTTGCCTCAGAAATCTCGGCTGGTTGGCTTTTTAGATAAAGTTTGGCAAGAGTTACCACTTGGGATGCGATCGTATTTGCTTTTATAGGAGCCATATTGCAGTCTTCTTTAATTAAAATGATCCAGAATCCAAAGTACGAAGCGTTCCAGTCCGACCAATAAAGCGATCGCCCCGACCGCCAAGCTAAAGAGCAAGAGATTGTTTTGGCTACCTACTTGAAGGGCAAAACTTAAGGAAGTCGAGACTGCGGGAGGGTGAACAACATCCAGCGCGATCGTAAATACAATGGTTGCGACCATCGACGTGATACCCGCAACGTACCCAGCACCAAAGGTAAAATTAGCCAACCAGCCGATCGCCGCCGCCATCAGTTGAGATAGGATCAATGTTCGAGATGTGTTGCTACTGTGATGCGGGTCGAGGTAAATCAAAAAAGCACTGGCGTCGAGGGAGGCAAACAACAGCCTCTGCCGACTCAACGTTTCGACGAATGTCATCACGATCGCAATTGTAAGGGTAGGTGCTATGGCTAGTAGCAATTCTTCCTTTAGCGACAAACGTTGTCTGAGCGATCGATAGACGCTGTTAATCGGCTTGGGATTGAAATGGTTTTGACTCATCATTATTCCCCAATTTCAACAGGTTTCTCTGGTAAGCGGCTTTGCTCACCCTGACGAATTTCTCGCTCTAAGAAATAATTGAGCAGCGTTCGTAACAAAACAATCGCTCCCAAATTTGAAATGTCTTGGCGTGTTGGAGCAACTGCTGTAAGTAGGATGTCACTGGCAACGGTAAATTCTAGACCTAACGCCAGTACTCGTCCCAGTTGTAGACGAATCACTTCGGTGACATCGAGATGCTGCCTACGCGAGAATAGTTGGCGAACATAGCTTAAGATACCGCGCCCGATCGCTCCACCAATCACGACTGCTGCTGCGATTTCTGCTCCTGCCGCCAAATATCCGACAATGACTTTCAGCCATAACTCTAATGGACTAATTGCCTCAGCGGTTTGATTGTTTTGTCCCGCATTCAGACTCAGCAGCAACACCAATCCCAAAATGAGAGAGAGGGGCAACAGCAAAGCGATCGGAGATTCTCGCGAAGGCTCTTGTTTCATGGGTTTCCAATTGATTCGTTCTGTGTACCGCTGCCAAAAAATTTTGGCAGCGGTAGTTAGCAAAAAAGATTATTGTGGATCGTCCAAGACTGAACTATAGGCTTGCGGCTCTTCAACACGGTGGTATATGTTACTCCGTCGAGCTTTGGCGATCTCCTGATAAACTTTCTTACGAGCCAAATTGACACTTCCCAAGGGAGCATGTTCGGGGAGGGTATGCCAAGCCATGAACGATAGTCCCTCATCCAAACGCTTCCGTTCCTCGAAGTCAAATTTCTGAGCTGGGATTTTAATGGTAGCCAGTTTGATAAATGGTGAATCCTCTTCTTTCCATTCTTGCATGGGATCTTCTATGGGAGTTTTCTCATCGTTGACATAGAGTTGTACCAAGAAGTCGAAAGTTGCATCTTTGCCATCTTCCGTCAGATGTTGGACGACTGCCTCGCGCAAGTAAGTCTCTGAAGTGGGGATGGCACTAGGGGTGTCTTGCTGGTGAGGTTTCACAGAAAACTTGATGGACAGAGAGCCAAGTTGATAGGGAGTCGTGCTCCAGTATTGGATCAGCAGTGGATTTGCAACCTGTTTGCTACAGATCTCAGTGAGAACTTTAAAAGTGGGGTCTAGCGATCGCATCTCTTCGTCATTTGCCTGACAAACACTTGCTTTCATCAAAGTGGCAAAACCTTGGGCATCGCGGACAAAAAAGATCGGATGATTGATCAGCAGAAAGTCTTGGGTATCCTTTTCATCATCCAGTACTTTCTCACCCTCCACTTGTAAGAGCTTAATCGCGAGTGCTCGCACATCGGGATCGAGATCTGATTTGAGATGACCACGTTTCTCTACTGAGGCGGCATTGGAGGGTCTTATCCAAGCTGGATAGGTCTTGGGACGGGCAAAGATACCCACCTTTAAAGTTTCAGGAAGATTATCTTCAACCCTGAATTCTCCCCATACTAAGCCGTGGCTTTTAGAATGGTCTTTGCGTAGGTCGGGTCCCTTTTGGGCTTGAATGTTGAGATCGATATTTAGGATAGTATCGGTTGCCGCTTCTTGGGCATTAGTGGTCAGATTAGATTGGCTCATGACTTTACTCCTTTAATGTTAACTTTAGAACTTACGCAAATGAGGTTTAAAGATGGGCTTCGAGAAACCACAACCGTTTGTCGATCGCGCGCGAAATCTCCACAAAGAGATCGTTGGTGTCCATGTCACCGAGTTCGTCTGTCTTGCCAATGTTTTGGCGTAACGATTTGACATAAGTCACGTAGCTGAATGATTTAGGATTGTTCCGCTTCGTTGTGATTGCAGCCATAGGTTTTACTCGCAATAGGTGATTTCGTGAAACGTAAAAGTTTCTAGAAAAGCTCGATCTCGTTTGGATGATAGATTCGAGACACTACTTGCGCCAGTAGTTATTGGCAGCAGCGATCGTTGCAAACTCTGTTGCCACCGTCTGTCCGACCGCAATCAGCATCATGGCATCATTGCCATATACATCACGCAATTGGTTACGCTTCTCTTCGTCAGGCTGAGTCAATTTGATGATCAAACGCGCCATCTTTACGGCTAGCTGCCGACCCTCTTCAGGTGTTGCCGTTAAAAGCGAATTGTTTGGAACTAGTGTGATTTCAGGATCGGTTACAGCGTTCATTTCAATATCTCCTATAGTTTGTGAATAGCTATCTTTGTGGGAATTTGTGCTAGCCTTTCTGGGCTGATACGACATTCTCTTGCAGCAGTTCTGCTTTTAATGCCCATGTACCAATCCAACAGCCAAGTCCATCAACGATTAAGGTGAGAATGGCTGTGACCTGAAAAAGCAAGCCCCACCCTTCAAAGGCAACGTGGGAAAAATGATCGGGGCTAATGATGATGTAATGATTGTAGATTCCAAATAGGATCGAGCCTGCCATAGAACTAATTAAGAGCCAGCCACCAATGTGGTGGAACTTTGTCCAAAGCAAAACGGCAGCAAGAATGGGAGCTAGTAGAATCACCGTGCCGATAAATATTGTCTGAAGCAATGAGAGCGGTACTGGTATTTCCTGATGTGCCAAGCCATGTAGTGAATGTGCGATCGCGTGAAGAACTACGATCGCTGTTCCATATTGAGCAATTTTCATTATCTATCTATCTCCTTAATTTGTAATCATTCGTGTTTAGCCCCGTCTACGCTAGTTTTTCACTGAGGTTGCTAGCTAGAAGCAGCATTGTTGAGTTATATGATTAATGATTGTGTCCTGACAGCTTGGCGATTTTGTTTAGAACTGGATCTTGCGGCTTTAATCAAATCGGCTGCTTTTTCAGCGATCGCAATTGTTGGAGCATTGGTATTTCCCGTGGTTAGAGTTGGCATAATTGAAGCATCTACTACCCGTAATCCTTCAATTCCATGCACCCGTAATTCGGGGTCTACAACCGCCATTGAATCTATACCCATTTTGCAAGTACCAACGGGGTGATATAAGGTAGTGCAAGATGCTCGGATATGGGCTGCGATCGCTTCATCACTTTGAACGTCAGCCCCAGGAGCAACTTCCTCTCCTCGGAACTGATCGAAAGCACTGGTCTGAAATAATTCGCGGATTCGTTTAACCCCAAAAACTAGTTTTTGCAGATCGGAGCTACTTTGAAGATAGTTCATCAAAATACTTGGTGCAGCTTGGCAATTGGGCGATTGTAAGCTGACACTACCGCGACTTTGAGGATGAGTCAGGCAGACTAAACCAACGAATCCTGACCCAGCAGGGACATAGTTAGGGGGGGCTAAAAACACGGGACATGAAAAAAAGTTCAAATCCGGTGCAGCGTTAAGGTTGCTCTCACTATGTAAAAACAATCCAGCTTCAGCGATGCCATTACTGGTAATTGCTGGGTATATATCCTGAGCGGTCTGGTGTGCTACAGGCACGATTGGATGATCTTGGAGATTTTGACCGACACCTGGCAGATCGACTACGACAGGGATACCTAGCGAGTGCAGATATTTGGCATTACCAATACCTGACAGCATCAGCAGTTTAGGCGAGTCGAATGCTCCAGCACTTAAAATTACTTCCCGATCAACTCGAATATTGTGTACCGTTCCTTCGTGCATAAAGTCCACCCCAACAGTACTGTTGCCCTCAAACAACAATCGATTCACAAGTGCTTCCGTAATTACGGTCAAATTGGTACGCTGGAGAATGGGTTGGAGAAACGCAGCGGCGGCACTATGTCGCCTACCATCCTTAATTGTCATCTGGTAAATGCCTGCGCCTTCTTGGTACATACCGTTGAAGTCAGGATTATGGCGATATCCCATTTCGAGCGCGGCTTCGACAAATAATTGAGATGTCACAGTGGGAGAAATCAGATCCGTAACGCTCAACTCTCCATCGACACTGTGATATGCGTCAGCACCTCGTTGTTGATGCTCGGACTTCTTAAAATATGGCAGCATATCCTGATAACTCCAACCAGGATTGCCCAATGACTGCCAATGATCGTAATCGCGACTGTTACCTCGGATATAAATCATGAAATTAATGGAACTACTGCCCCCCAAAACTTTGCCACGGGGACAAAATATTTTGCGGTTATTGAGGTATGGTTCTGGTTCGGAGAAGTAGCTCCAATCCACCTCAGATCCTAGTAGCTTTATGCCTTCTAATGGGATTTGAATCTCTGGTTTCGTATCTGGACTACCCGCTTCGAGTAATAACACGGTTGTCTTATTGTCTTCTGTCAGACGATTGGCAACAACGCATCCTGCCGAACCCGCACCAATCACAATATAGTCATAGTGAGTCATGATGATTTCTCTTTAGTTAAAATGAGCAACAGCAGTTTCAACTGGCCATTCCATCGATCTCGGCTGAAAACCTAGTTCGCGTTTTGCCTTGGCATTCGATACGCCTCGCATCTGTGTACCGTAGTAGACTGCATCCGCGCCACCAATCCGCAAAGCATCTTCAATCGATACTTGGGGAGGTGGTGGAGCTTTTAGCGATCGCGCAAACGCCGAGAGCCATTCGCGCACCTCTAAGGGGCGATCGTCGGCAATCAGATAGATGCCAGCACGACCGCGATCGACTGCTGCCACCGTCGCTGCCGCTACATCTTCAATATGAACCCAAGACCATACCCCTTCGCCATTCCCTACAATCGGGAACTGCTGCTGACGCACCTGGTCTGCTACGTCACCGTCGGGGTGAAACCAAGTGCCAGGTCCATAGAGGAAGCCATAACGCAGGGCAATTCCTTCTATATTTGGTGTTTCGAGCAAGCGACGTTCGATCTCGGCAACGACGCGCACATCTGCTGCCACTGCGGGTGAGGCATCAAACGCCAAGGGAGTTTCTTCATCGGCTAATCCAGTTCCAGGAACTGCCCAGAATGCAATCGACTGTCTCAAGTAACGGCACACACCTGCTGCCTGCGCTGCCTTCAGCACGTTTGCACCAGCTTCTAAACGAATACGTGCGTTCAGTTCTGCTGTTGCACCCATGGACTCGCGGTTGTAGGTTTGGGGTAGAGCGGTGAGTTGCTCGATAACTACATCTGGCTGAGCCTTCGCGACTGCGGCTTTGACCGCATCCGCATCAAATACATCGGCGATCGCAAATTCAATGCCCTGTGCCGCGAAAGTCCGTGCTTTTTCAAGAGAACGGGTTAAAGCTATGACATCATGTCCTTTTGCCAACAATTGAGCGATCAGCGGACGACCGATCGCTCCCGTTGCACCTGCCACAAAAATTCTCATCTGCTAACCTCCTGATAAAGTTTGTAAACCACCTACAACGAAGACATCCGATCTTTTGGTGGGGCTTGAGTTTGGGTGTGCGTTGCATTCAGGGCGTTGTGCTGCGCCCAAGAAAGAGCAAAGTCTGCAACCTCTTGCCAGCCCTCTTGGGCAATGATCAGATGAGAGCGATTTGGAAATTCCTTGTAGTCCGTAATTGCTTTTGAACCAGCGTATTTTTGGTAATTAATCCTGTTTTGCACGGCGGGAACTAAGCGATCCTCTGCGCCCCCAATCAGGAGTAGTGGCGATCGGTGGGGATTGCGATAATTTACTTTAGTTGCCGCCCAAGGATTAAAATTTGCCGATGCGACTTGGAAGATCGGGCGACCTGGGCCGGGAATCGCATTTTGCTGGTATGCCGATCGCGCCTCAGTTTCTGGCATGGTATGAGCAAAGCTATAGGTGAATTGCTCGAAGGTCAAGGCTACGGTACGCTTGTAATTCCAAGGATTTAACAGCACTGGACTTACCGATGCGATCGCTGAAAACGGTAGCTTCCAGATTCCCTTTGGTGTCGCAGAATCAATCGCCACCCCCGTCGTGCCTAAACCGCGATCGAGAAGTATTTGCACGATCAGACCGCCAAAAGAGTGACCGATTAGGATCGGTGGTTCGTCGAGCGATCGCACAAAATTTTCATAGTGGTCTGCCACCTCGGTGATGCCTGGACCTTCAAGGGCTGACGGATTGCGACGGATATCTTCAACTTCTCCATCCAAACGCGGCCATGCAGGTGCGAATACCCGATATCCTCGCATTTGATAATATTCATGGAATAGATTCCAACTGCGCGGGGTCATCCACAATCCGTGAATGAGTACGATTGTCTTCGTTACTTGATTCATGTCTTAAATTCTCCAACGGGCATTCTCGTTCCGCAAAGTTGTCCCAAACAAATTACTCATTACTGCCTCCTATGTTTTTTACTATCTGGATTCTTTTAAGCGCTCTTGACGTATACCAGTCAAGATTCGGAAGTTTAGCCAAAATTACCCGTTGGGATTAGCTCAGTGCGGCGTTCATAGAATCCGTGTCAATGTAAACCTCTAATCGCACAATTTTTTCTTCCTTGACTGTCCAAATATGAGCCAAGTTACAAATGAACTTTTTCCCAGTTAACTTCGCAGAACCAATTGTTTTCCCGATCGCTACAGTTCTCTCACCCGCTTGGATATATTGAGATATCTCGACGGAAGAATCAATCAACAGGAAAATCTTGAAGAAGAAAACTTGAATCTCATCGAAGCCGCGATACTCGCCGCCCCAAGGAAGTGCTTCCGTTTGATAAAACTCGACATTAGGGGACATAAGTGAAAAATAATTAGGAATATCTTTCTCTGCGAGATAGATGTAGGCCTGCTGAATAATTTCTAGCGCGATCGTGGGCATACTTCCCTCTTTCTGACTGGGCTTAATTAGGCGCTATCGCTTTACTAAAGGTGAGGAATTTCCCCACTTGTTGCCGAATACAAATAACTCCAAGGGCTTTCGTTGCCTCGGTACGAGATCGCGTTCCTTAAAAGCGTCTGGAAGTAAGTTCGGATCGCCTTGATATCCGATCGCGATCCCTGCTAATGCCTCACAATCTTGAGGAATTTTAAAGATCTCGCGAGCCTTGTCAGGAAGAATACCGATCATCTGATGGACGCAAAGTCCTCTTGCTGTCGCCTCTACCGCAAGATTGCCATTGGCAAGCCCAAGGTCGTGAATTGCAGCCCTGTTGTTTTCGTTATTGAGCGTAAACTTCAGACTAGCAATGCTCAGAACCAAAACGGGAGCATTCTTTGCCCAGATCTGGTTTCCTTCGGCAAGGCACGATAAAAGTTTTTGAAAATCGTCAGGGTTCTCCTTGGTAGCAACAAGATAGCTCCAAGGCTGCTCGTTATAGGAAGATGCCGACCATCGCGCTGCCTCAAACAACGAACGAAGATCGGCTTCTGCAACTGGACGATCCTCAAAGGCATAGGGACTCCAGCGCTCAGCGAGGAATTTATGGATCGGATAGTCTGTTAATGCTTGCTTGTCAGACATAATCATTCTTCCGTATGCTTGTAGTTCTGAATGCTGTCTCTAATTTTTTAGCGATCGCCGAAATTTGACCATGTAAGTTTCTAACGATAGGTCTTAAGTTAGTTTCAACTTAAGCATCCGAATCTGTTTACTTTTTGGGTCTAAGCTTTTATATTTTGTTTAGGTTTCGTCCTGTCCTAGGTGAATTTGATGCAACTGCAAAAAGCCAAACGCTACCGAGGAGTAATTCTGACTATACAGGGCTGGGAAAAATTTCAAGCTGCCAAAACCCAAGCTGAGTTTGATGAGAATGCTGGCGATCGCTTCACGTTAGAGGAACTGAGCGAACGCATGGGTCTGTCCCTCAACACGATCGCCAAGGTGCTAGGACGCTCAGAGCCGATAGACAAGCAATCCTTGCAGTGGGCATTCCGAGCCTTTAGTTTGGAGTTAAGCAAGAATGATTACATGCTACCGAGTTCTTTGATTGAGTCTTCTGAGGCGATTGTTCAAGTAGAACAACCTCTATCAGATTGGGTTAGTAGCATTGATATCTCTACCTTCTGTGGGCGTAATGAAGAACTGATGCGCCTCAAGCAGTGGGTGCTAGAGGAACATTGCCGCCTCGTTCTGTTGTTGGGGATTGGTGGGATCGGCAAAAGTACATTGGCAGCCAAGCTAGTACAGCAAATTCAATCAGAGTTTGAAGTGGTGGTGTGGCGATCGCTACAAAATGCACCACCTTTTGAAGAGTGGTTAGACAACGTGCTGCCAATTCTCTTACGAGCGCAGGGAGAGGACATCGCTCTACCGAGTAGTCTAGATGGAAAATTGCTAAAGCTGATGGAGGGCTTACGATCCTGCCGCTGTTTGCTAATTCTAGACAATGCTGAAACTATCCTAAGTGCGGGACAAATTGGACAGTATCGAGCAGGTTATGAGAAGTATGGTCAACTGTTCAAAAATATTGGGGAGGCATCGCATCAGAGTTGCTTGCTACTCACCAGTCGCGAAAAGCCCAGAGAGATTGTGCTGCTGGAGGGTGAGGCACTCTCGGTACGATCTCTACGGCTAAAGGGGCTAAATCCAGAGGCAGGAAGAGAACTATTTCGCTACAAAGGTACATTCGCAGGCACAGAATTAGAATGGGAACGATTGGTCGCTCACTATAGTGGGAATCCCTTAGCACTGAAGCTAGTGGCATCTGGGGTTCAGGAACTTTTTAATGGCAGAATCGTTGGCGTTTTGAACTATGTGCAGCAAGGGTTAGCTGTCTTTGATGATATTCGCGATTTGCTCCAACGACAGTTCGATCGCATCTCTGAGAACGAACGAGAAATGCTCTTTTGGTTGGCAATTAATCGAGAACCTATTTTCCTGTCTGAATTGAGTGAGGATGCTGTCACCGCAACTTCTAAGCGCAGGCTTCCAGATGCGATTCGCTCTCTAAGACAGCGATCGCTAATTGAAAAAGAGGGCGAACGGTTCTTTCTACAACCTGTGGTGTTGGAATATGCAACAGATCGCTTCGTTCAGTGTGTTTCTGAGGAAATTGCTATTCAAATGCCTGAGCGACTCAGAACCCATACTTTGACGAAAGCACAGGCAAAAGACTATGTTCGGGAGATGCAAAAGCGGCTGATTCTTGAACCTCTTGCAGAACAGTTGCTGGCACAGTTTGGTAACCCTGAAGCGATCGAGCAGCAGTTGAAAACGATGCTGGAAAAGCAAGCACAACAATCTTCAAATTATTTGGTGGGGAACCTTCTCAACCTACTGGTGCATTTGCAAAGCGATTTACGCGGCTGTAACTTTTCGGGGCTAACGGTATGGCAAGCCGATTTACGGCAAGTCAACCTGACAGGAGTAAATTTTTGCAACGCCGATCTGGCAAAGTCAGTGTTTGCGGAAAGTCTCAATAGTCTTGTATCACTTGCTTTTAGCCCCGATGGTCGTCTATTGGCATCTGGAGATGTCGATGGCGAGATTTGTCTGCGGTTAGCTGATGGTCAACAACTCCTGACCTTGCAAGGATATACGGGCTGGATGTGGTCACTTGCTTTTAGTTCGGACAATTGCCTACTGGGTAGTGGCAGTAGTGATGGGTCGGTTCGATTGTGGAATATTGAAGATGGTCGCAGTCTGAAAACCTTGCAGGGACATACCGATGCTGTTTGGTCAGTTTGCTTTTGCGAGCGTGCTGGGAACCAGTCATCAGAGCCTGCACAAATTCTCGCAACAGGCAGTGAAGATCGGACAATTCGACTATGGAATGTCCAAACTGGGGATTGTCTCAGGGTGTTGCAAGGGCATAGTGGTGCTATCCATGGGATTCGTTTTAGCCCTGACGGTTATACCTTAGCTAGTGGCAGTCACGATCGCACGATTCGGCTATGGAATGTTTGGAATGGTACCTGCGATACCATTTTGGAGGATGATTCTGGTGGCGTATGGGCGATCGCCTTTAGTCCCGATGGTCAACTTCTCGCCAGTGGTGGTAATGATGGCTCAATTCGGTTGTGGGACGTTCGAGAGAAGGTATGTCGCAGCATCCTCAATGGACATACCGACTGGATCTGGTCAGTCGATTTTAGTCCCGATGGTCAAACCCTAGCCAGCGGTAGCAATGATGCCTCAATTCGGTTGTGGAACGTTGAGAATGGAACCTGTCTTAGCGTTTTACAAGGACATACAGGTGCTGTACGTTCTGTAGTTTTTAGTCCTGCTATCAGCGATGATTTACTTCTCGCTAGTGCCAGCTTAGATTTATCGATGCGGCTGTGGAATGGACGCGATGGAACCTGTCTTAAAGTATTACAGGGGAGTCAGGGTGGCATCTGGTCGGTCAGTTTTAGCCCAAATAGTCAGCAGATCGCCAGTGGCAGTCATGATGGATTAGTGCGCCTATGGGATCGACAGCATGGAGATTGTCTGAAAGTATTGTCGGGACATACAAATTGGGTGCGATCTGTGGAGTTTAGCCCCGATCGCCAAATCTTAGCAAGTAGTAGCAATGATATGCAAATTCGCCTCTGGGATCTATCCCAAGGAACCTGCCTGAAGGTTTTACAAGGACATACCAGTGGTGTGCGATCGCTCAATTTTAGTCCTCTTCTTACTGAAGGGGAAGCTCCTATCCTCGCAAGTGGTAGCTTTGATGGTTCTATTCGTCTGTGGGATATTAATAAAGGGACTTGTTTCAAAGTCTTAGATGGTCATACCGATTGGGTTTGGTCGGTGGCCTTTAGTCCTGATGGTAATATCCTAGCAAGTTGCAGTAACGATCTTTCAATTCGGTTATGGCATGTGCGAGATGGAATCTGTCTCAAGATTTTACAAGGACATATCAGTGGTACGCGATCGCTTGCGTTCAGCCCTGATGGTCGATTTTTAGTTAGTGGTGGCGATGACCAAGAGGTTCGCTTGTGGGATGTTCGGACAGGTAATTGTCTGAATGTATTGCAAGACCATACTGGCTGGGTCTGGTCTGTAGCATTTAGTCCTGATGGTCAATGGTTGGTTAGTGGTGGTGCCGATCGCCAAGTTCGCCTGTGGGATATTCGGTCGGGTAATTGCATTAACAGATTGCAAGGTCATACAGGGTGGGTTTCCTCGGTCAGCTTTAGTCCTGATGGTCAAGTGCTTGCTAGTGGCAGTCAGGATCAGACAATCAAACTTTGGGATGTAAAAACGGGGGATTGTCTCAAAACCCTAAGAGCAGACCGCTTGTATGAAGGTATGAACATCAGAGGTGTGCGAGGATTAACTACTGCACAACAAGCCACACTAAAGGCTTTAGGGGCAGTCGAAACTTAAAAAGACAGTCGTTTCTGTTCGATCGCACTCAGTAATTGTTGGTAGGTATCCTGCGATCGCCGCAGTTCCTCAGTCAACAACCGATCGGCGAGTGTTTCTAGAGAGATCAGATTCTCTAGGTTGTTTAAGATTTGATGGGCAGCGTCAATTCCTACTGTGAAGTCGGCCTCCGATGGGCTGTACAGTTCCTGCTCTTGAAAAATCTGTGGAGTTAGCGCCAGCACTGTGCTTTCACCCATCAGAGACTGAATGTAATGCTGAGTGCGAAAGCGATCGTTCTCAATAGAGGTGATATCCCACAACAACCGCTGGGGCTGCGCCCCCAGATGTGCTAACGATTGCCAGCGATCGCTTTGATAAATGGATTGATAGTGCTGATACATCACCTTTGCTTGAGCGATTGCAACATTGCCAAGAAATGATTCCCTTAAAACTTCATCCTGCCCTGTGACCTGCAACTGTGTGGCGATCGCGTCATCAAGGCGACTGACTGGTAAACTAGCAACGCCTGCAACTTTGCTAACGTCCTTCCCTTGTATCGATAAGACTTCTAGTCCTCTCAAGTAGGATTCTGCGACCTGTTCGTAAACATCTTGAGAAAAGAGCAATGTCACATTTACATTGATTCCATCTTGGATCAGTTGTGCGATCGCTGGCAATGTAGCCGCAGTTGCTGGAATCTTGAGCATTAAATTAGACCAACCCACAGTTTGCCAGAGCCGATGGGCTTCTGCTAGAGTTGCTTGCGTAACGAATGCAGCATGGGGCGGCAGATCTAAGTTAACAAAGCCATCGCCAGTATGAGTCTGACTGTGAAACGCTTTGAGCAGATCGGCAGCTAATTGCATATCCTGAATTACGAGATACTCATAGAGCGATCGGGCATTGATATCTAATTGATGTGCAATCGCTCGAAAGTCGCGATCGTAGCTTCCTGCTCGAATTGCTTGCTCTAAACTCGTGAAGTTTGAGAGCAGACCTCTTAAACCTAGATCGACCGATCGCTGTAACTGCCCCGTAAGTATCAAACTGCGTTCAAGACCATCGAGCCAGATAGATTGCCCTTGCTGCCGAAGGATTTGTACAAGGTTTACTCTGTTCATCTTAGTAGAAGTTACAGGTATATAGTTAAGTAAGTCGGTAGACTTAAAACGAATCATCAGAGAATGGGTTAGCGATCGGGCAACCTATATTGCCAAGAGATTTGATGCGTTACAGCTACACTTAAAATGTCCTATATTCTAATTATCCTGACCTACTTACTACAGTTTGTTACGCAATCTTGATATATACCAGTCAAGATTAGAACTTAAGCTCCAACTTAAGGATTTGATTGACTGACAAAAGTGGTAAGAGAAGTGGTGAGGAAGTATATATAGAGGGGAATTGAGAAAAGAAGATGTACGCTTTTTTGAAATGAAAAAGGAGTGTAGGACAAATGCCCCAAAACGCTTCACGTATCTATCAAATGAACTAATAAAATTGGGGAGTCAATGCTGTGACTGGTCGGATGTACGCCACTTGAGAGTAATGGTGTGAACGATCGCTATAGGGGGGTGAATTGAACGAAGTAGCTCAGTCATATCAACACCAGAGGGCATCAAGATGACAATTTTGCTATCGCTTTACCTGGGGATTAAGTAGTAAAGTTAAACTAAGTGACTCTCTCACGAGAGCCACTTGTCTTCAGAACCGAACTTGAAACTTTAGCTTCATTCGGCTCCTCAATGATTTGACCATTATCATCGGTACGTCTAAAACTGCCATCAGAAGCAGTTTTAGAATCATGGCAATGACGATGAAGGAGATGAACGGGTATGGCAACGATTCGTATAAAACTGTATCACGACAGGCTTAAAAGGAATATATAGCAATACTTTCAGCGATTGATTTGAGAAAGGTGCATGAACCATTTTAAATCCGCACTGGAATCAACCCTCAGTTTACGTAGACAGAGTAGGTAGTGATCAAGAGGGAATGGTATAAAAAAGAAAGCAAGTGAACAGGAAAAAACGATGGAACAAGAATGTCCTTACTGCAAATCTAAGAGAGTTATCAAAAATGGCACAACCCGTCATGGAAAACAAA
>QBML01000053.1 GCA_003242085.1 Pseudanabaena frigida
TGCTTAAACTCGTTATCTTTTATTTACTCATTCATCTTTCATTTGTGCAACGCCAATTTCCTGAACCAAAGCATCAATATCGATATGACTCTTTTCTACTTCTACTGGCTGGGCTATGACCAACTCAGTTTCAAGATTATCTAACAACCCTGCTATTTCCTGCCAATCTAAATTTAATGCTTGACAGATCTTGATAAAGGATTTTTGCTCAACAGGTTTACCTTGAAAAAACTTTCCTACAGATGTTCGAGTACTCAGGCTTGCCTGAAATGCAAGCTCTTCCTGCGACCAACTTCTTAGCCTTATCTCAATATTTGCTTTTTGAAGACCTTTATTACAACAGGTTAACGTTTGAGGAGCCATAAGAATTTTTAGGGAGAATATGACTAATTTAACTGCGAAAGCCTTACACACACAATACACGAACAGTATGCAGGCAGCGTGAGATCAATGTGTGTGCTGACCTTAAAGAGTTTGCATTCTACGATGTGAACAAATCAACGGAGGAAATTCACGCCATGAGAAACAATCCTAAAAATCTATCTACCTTTCAACAAATTTTCTTCACTGTAGTTGCTTTAACTCTTTTATCTGGTGCTGGTTCTATTGCACTTGCAAGTCAAAGCAATCTCTCACCTCAACAAAACGATTTTATGAAGATTCTCAATACTACTTGGAGCCTTGGGGTTGGAGCAGTATTTGGTCTACTGGGTGGTGCAGAACCGCCCAAACCAGGAGATAAAACCTAGACTAGAGGACAAAGGTGACAGAATTGTTTGCTCTACGGATTGCCTGTCACCTCTTCAACAACAGCATTAAATTTTTCTTCACAATGCACCTCGAAGATTCAACAATGCTTGCACTTAACATCTAAATTCAAGATTCACCTTACGGACGACTAGCGTGCTAACTATGTATTAGACGGAAAATTTCTGTCTAATCTGACTATAGGGGATATAGGCTGAAAGTCAATTTTCGGGCTATATCCCCTATGTAGAATGTTATACGGAAAAATTCTGGCTAATTACCCTATAGGGGACGTTATACAGAAAAATTTTGCCTAATCGCCTGTTCAGGATGTTAGCCCGATAAGATCGTGTATTATTTAGATCAGTTACTGCTTCATTGACTATGCAAACTGAGCCACCGCCTCGAAAACTTTTGGTTCGGGTAAGAGATCGCATACGGTTTAAACATTACTCTTACCGCACCGAAGACACCTATGTGCAATGGATTCGGCAATTTATCTTGTTTCATAACAAGCGCTATCTGAGCGAAAGAGCATTTATTAGTTTTTGATTTTCATGCTCTAGACGTACAGCTACTCGAAAATAGCGATCGCCTAATTCTAGAAAACTCAGGCAATCGCGAATGAGAATCTTATCTCTTTGTAATAATTCCTTTTGTAAAAGCGAACCAGCAATTTCTGTTTGGACTAATAGATAATTTGCAGCATTTGATAAAGGACTTAAACCAGATATTTGTGATAAGCCAGTAAATAGTTGCGACTTGGCAAGCTGCAACCAAGCCCAAGTTTGTTCTTGGAATTCTATATCTTCAAGTACGGCAATTCCTGCTGCTGCTGCCAAAGTATTTACGCACCAAGGATCGCGCCATTCTTGCCAACGTTGTAAGCGTTCGGGATGGGCGATCGCATAGCCGAGTCTCAGCCCTGGTAAACTGTAAAACTTAGTAAGCGATCGCAAAATCACTAAATTAGGATGATATGGCACTAAATCAATCAGGCTTTGCTGCTGCTCTGGTCTGAGAAAATCCATAAATGCTTCATCAATCACCACTAAGGCGAACCTCTCCAAGTAAGGCAAAATACTATCTCTAGAGAATAGATAGCCTGTGGGATTGTGGGGATTATTAATTAAAATTGCTTTGGAATGAGAATTGGTAACTTCTGGTAGTTCTGGATTCAAACTTACCTTTTGATTGTCAAATAGAAGTGGATACTTCTCCACTTGACAATCAAAAGTTTTCAGAGCGCGATAGTAATCGGTAAAGGCAGGTGTAAATAGAACTGTTGATGTTAGTTGTGAGAGGTCACGCCCCACCCAAGTTAATAGCTCCGCTACACCATTTCCTGCCAAAATCCATTCTGGTGATAGCTGATGAAACTTTCCTAAAGCTTGCCTGAGTAAAGTATATTCAGGGTCAGGATAGTGACTAAGTTCGGTTAAATGGGATTGAATCGCGGCGATCGCCGATTTTGGGGGGCCTAAAGGATTAATACTTGCTGAAAAATCTAAAATTTGCTCTGGTGTAATATCAGCAAGACTCGCTGCCCATTGACGATTTCCCCCATGCACTGGACGTGAGCGATCAGTTACTTGCATAAAATTTTGTGTTAATTGCGTTGAATTCATTATTAATTTACGCTCCTTATTCCCACAACTTACGGGAATACAGGTTAAGCTAGGATTAATCATCGCTTCTTACGTCACAATCTATGCTACGAATTGTCACCCAGAGAACTGAAGCAGAATCCGAGATCAAGCGGATTTGCGATCGTATATATGACGATCAGATGATCCATAAAGAAGCTACCGTTACTGAAATCATCCAAACGATCAGACGCAAAGGCGACAGTGCCCTTTTGCATTACACGTCTGAGTTTGACGGTCAAGACTTTACGGCGGCTGAACTGCGTGTCAGTGGATCGGAACTTGATGCGGCTTATCAGCAAGTTAAAGGCGGTCTGCTCAAAGCGATCGAAATGGCGCATCAACGTATTGAAGAATTTCACAAAATGCGGGTGCCGAAAAGCTGGGTGCATTTTGGAGACAAAGATGTGGTGTTGGGTAAACGTTACACACCCGTTGATTCGGCTGGTATTTATATCCCTGGGGGGAAAGCTGCCTATCCAAGTACTGTTTTGATGAATGCTGTACCTGCAAAAGTGGCAGGGGTGAAAAAGATTGTTATGGTTACACCGCCTGGTCAGGAGCGCACGATCAATCCTGCGATTTTGGTTGCGGCACAAGTAGCAGGTGTAGAAGAAATTTATCGTGTGGGTGGGGCGCAGGCGATCGCCGCTTTAGCCTATGGCACAGAGACTATTCCCAAGGTTGATGTGATTACGGGCCCTGGAAATATTTATGTCACCCTTGCCAAGAAACAAGTATTTGGACGTGTCGGAATCGACTCGATCGCAGGTCCTTCAGAAGTTTTAATTATTGCCGATGCCAGTGCTAATCCCACCTATGTTGCGGCGGATATGCTTGCCCAAGCGGAGCACGATCAGATGGCAGCTTCGATCTTAATTACCAATGATTCTCGCCTTGCTAATCGTGTTTCTGAAGAAGTAAGTCGGATGTTGGAAACCCACCCGCGCCGCTTGATGACCGAAAAGGCGATCGCCCATTATGGCTTAATTGTCGTTGTCGATAGTCTTAAAACTGCTGCCGAGTTATCTAACCAGTTTGCTCCCGAACACCTCGAACTCGAAGTTGAAGAACCTTGGCAATTAGTCGATCAAATTCGTCATGCGGGGGCAATTTTTATCGGACATTCTACGCCCGAATCGGTGGGGGACTATCTAGCAGGACCAAATCATACTTTGCCCACCTGTGGTGGTGCACGATATTCGTCAGCTCTGGGGGTAGAAACCTTTTTGAAGCATTCTAGTTTGATTCAGTACAGTCCTGAAGCCTTAAAAGAAGTATCGGGGGCGATCGCCTTACTCACCGAAGCTGAAGGCTTACCCTCCCACGGTGATTCCGTCAGATTACGACTACAAGATCTGTAATAGCTATGGTTATAGCCAATTCTCCGCCAACGTTAACGATTCTAGAAAATGGCGATCGCTTAGATCGCCTTGAATTTGAGCGGCGTTATACAGCCTCAAACATAAAAAAAGCGGAACTCATCGAAGGAATTGTATACGTGGCATCTGCTGTAAGGTTTGACGCTCATGCAAAGCCTCATGCTCGTATCGTTGCTTGGCTTGTTGCATATCAAGCCTTAAGGACTGATCTGAAAGTTGGTATAAAACCGACAGTCCGACTTGATGAAAACAACGAACCTCAACCAGATGCGCTCCTATTTCGGTTAGGTGGTAATGCTCAAATTGATGAGGATGGATACATTACAGGCTCACCTGAATTAATTGTCGAAATTGCAGCAAGCACTGCTTCTTATGATTTACACGCTAAAAAACGTGTTTATGAACTTAACGGCGTAAAGGAGTACATTGTCTGGAGGACATTGGATCGACAAATTGATTGGTTTGTTTTAGAAAATGGTAAATATGTGGAGTTAGCTCCCGATGACGCAGGAATTATTCATAGTCGTGAATTTGAGGGTTTGCGGCTAAATGTAGCAGCAATCTTAAATGGTGATATATCAGTAGTTCTCAAAACATTGCAATAAAAAAGAACCTCCCATTGGGAGGTTCTTTTTTTAGAAGCCCATTACTTTAGCAACACTAGTGATATCTGGAGCGACTCCCTTGTGTAACTTAGACTCGGCACAGGCGATCGCAGTGTCTGGATCTTTAATGCCATTACCTGTTAATACACAGACAATCGTTACTCCTGAAGGAATTTGTTCGCTGACTTTCAATAAACCTGCTACGGAAGCTGCACTTGCTGGTTCACAGAAAATGCCTTCTTCTCCTGCTAAGAACTTGTATGCGGACAAAATTTCTACATCAGTAACACTATGAAAAGCACCATCGCTTTCTTCGCGGACTTTGAGTGCCTTTGCCCAGTTCGCAGGATTGCCGATTCTGATGGCAGTAGCGATCGTCTCTGGTTTATCAAAAATCTTTCCAGTAACTAAGGGAGCGGAGCCAGCTGCTTGAAAGCCCATCATGCGGGGTAACTTGGTTGATTTGCCCGACGCATAATATTGCGAAAATCCCATCCAGTAAGCTGTGATATTGCCCGCATTGCCCATAGGAATGCAGAGCCAATCTGGAGCATCTCCGATCGCCTCGACTAGTTCAAAAGCAGCTGTCTTTTGACCTTCTAAACGATAGGGATTCACAGAGTTAACCAACGTAATTGGGAATTTTTCGGACATTTCCCGCACAATTTCAAGGGCTTGGTCGAAATTACCGTCGATTGCAATTACTTCAGCCCCATAAATCAGCGCTTGACTCAATTTACCCAGCGCAATTTTGCCATCAGGAATTAATACAAATGCTTTCAAACCGCCGCGCTTAGCGTAGGCAGCGGCCGCCGCTGAGGTATTACCTGTACTTGCACAAATTACTGCCGCCGATCCAGCTTCTTTAGCTTTAGAGATCGCCATTGTCATGCCCCGATCTTTAAAACTACCAGTTGGGTTGAGTCCGTCATATTTCAACAAGACTTTGATGTTGCGTCCCAGCCTCTCACTGAGAGCAAGAGCGGGAATTAGCGGTGTATTGCCTTCATGCAAAGTTACAATCGGTGTTTGGTCTGTAACTGGCAAATAATCTGCATATCGACATATCAGTCCGGGCCAACCATTAGGAACTGTAGAGGCAGGGTAAAGATCGAGACGGGTATCAATCACGCTTTCTTAGTGTCTACAAAAATTTATAAATTATTAAATCTAGTTTAGCGCTATGTCAATTTTAAAATCCAGACTGAGCCTAGGTTTTAATGATTTTAGAATAGAATCTCATTCTAAAATAGCTAGTAGCCGCAAACGAGCATAAGCTTATATATTACTGCAAATAGTTGAAGCGATCGCCAAAATATATAGAGTGCTCGCTGGCTAGGAGATTGCATTATCAAAATATCGATCTAGTAAGCTATCAACCTGCGATGGCTTAACATTACTATGACGATTTTTGCTTGGCATGATTACTAAATTAGGTGCTTGTTTACATTGCTTCTGGCATCCCGTCTTTTGAATTTGCACCCGATCGCTAAGTCCGCGATCGCGTAATTCCTCTTCCAAACGCTGATAAACCTCCTTACCTCCGCTCTGCCAACAGTCTGACTTCTGACAGATTAAAATGCAAGCTGCTTGATTTTTTTTCTTGGTAATATTTGTCTCAGTAACGGGAGCAGCTTGGCTTAATGAAGTATCTGGAGCGTTAGCGATGCTAAATGATGAAGCTTCTAGTTTGAGAATTCCTTTTTTGCGTTCTAGTTGTTGGGTTCCCCGAATTTCTAACCAAACGCCAACACTTAAATTTGGATCGAAGCTCTGACTTAATTCTTTAGGCAACTTAATCCAAAATTCTCGATCGCCGATCGCTACTTTCAAATATTTGACTCGATAACCGTCTTTGAGAATTACTCCCAAAAATTTCGCTACAACCTGAAAATCTGTTATTTCTGTCGCCAACTTTGACATAAATTTTGCCTGACTTAACGATCTAATTGTATTTGCCAATTAGTCTCTAAAGATATTATTAACTCCTGACGTGAAGCATTGATACGTCTCATCACGCTCCAAAGCTGAATCAGATGGTTTGGGCTAGAAATTATTACGGTTAAAGGCTTATGCACGGGGCATTTACAGGGGATTTCTAGTTCTTGTAGGCGATGGTAGATATCCCATCTTTCAGTCCCATTAATCGAGATTGCTGGACTTGTTGCTAGAGAATTATCAGTTGGATTCATCATTGCATTTGATTTGAGTGAACGCCAATATTGCAAATAATTTGCAATAGCTATTAAATTTAAGGTTACTATATAAATGCAAATAATTCGCAACTAAATTCAAAAATTTTTAAATTTATGTCTTTAGGATATTTAAGGTAAGAGGTGTAAGCACAACTTACTTTAAGCGTAGATAATTTGCAGCTAAATCTTTAAGTCAGAGGAAAATCAAATTATGTCTACAGTTCAAGGTCTAGTTCGCGCATTTGGTGAAGTCGCTGATAATCCAGTGTTACTTGACAAAAGTGTGACAGCGCCTGTTTGTGAAGGATTAAACGTTGCTTTAGCTAGCTTTCAAGCTCTATACCTTCAATATCAAAAGCATCATTTTGTGGTTGATGGGGCTGAGTTCTACTCATTACATCAGTTTTTTGAAGAAAGCCTCAAAGCTACACAAGGGCATGTCCATGATATCGGCGAACGTCAGAATGGTTTAGGTGGTATTCCAGTTGCCAGTTTTGCCAAATTAGCTGAACTGTCTTGTATTGAGTCGGAAATTGATGGTGCTTACGACTGTCGCAAAATGGTTGAGCACGATCTCGCTGCCGAACAAGCGATTATTCAACTACTGCGCCGCCAAGCTGCCCAAGCTGAAAGCTTAGGCGATCGGGCAACCCGCTATCTCTATGAAACAATTCTCTTGAAAACAGAAGAACGCGCCTATCATCTCGATCACTTCCTTGCTTCCGATAGCCTAACCATGGCGTTTGTTGGCAAATAAAAACTCTGAGCCAAAAAGAGAGAGGGGGCACGAAGTGCCCCCTCTCTCTTTTTGATTTAACATATAGCGAAAAATATTAGGGTGTAATAATGACAGGGACATTAGACAACGATTGTTGATACTCTGGTTTTTCATGTTCGACGACAAACACATTGGAATAGAGATGCGCCACAATTTCCTGACCCTGCTGTGTCAGTGACAAATAGTACAAAGCATCTTTCACAAATGGATATACGCTAGTCCAATAGAACTTAGGATAGTTGCGGCGTAAGTCTCCTGGGTGAGCGTATCCTAACGCTTCATTTACGCCAGTTTCCTCAAATTCATAAAACAAAGCGCCAATTTTTTTTAGATAGCGAGGATCGCTGAGCTGCCCGATTAAATCTGCCGATCGCACTAGCCCTGCAAAATGTGTCGTATCTTGATGATCGCCAGTTTTTGGGACAGGAAATCGGGTGAGTTCGATATTGCGACAAATTTTCTCAGCTTTAATTAAAGAATGGTTTGCAAAGCGCTGGTTTACAAATAGTTTGGCGCGATCGACATGATAGGGAGTTAAGCCTGCATCAGATGCACCTGGGGGCAACTCTACCATGCCATCACCAATACCAGTTGCATACTTACCATTTCCATCTTGAAGGCAAACCCCTTTGACATAGCCAATATCATGGCAAACAAGAGAAATAATGTAATGCAGCCAATCTTCGGGAGAGACTCGACCTTCTCGAATATGCTTGCCGCGCAAAATTTCTTGACCAACTAACGTTACCAATATCGTATGTTCGACGTTATGGTATAGCGCATCACTATTGGCGATATTTTCGAGAGCCATGTTGCCTGCCCAACCGATAATATCTTCGTAGTCATGTAGATAGCCGCCATAGGTACGGCGATATCCTAGTTTTAGTTGTTCAACAAAATTACCGATTAGCAGTTCAGTTGCATTAAACATAAATCTTCGTATACCTATGTAAAGCCAAAATCTACCCTAAATAATAAGCCCAACTTTCGTTTTTGTAGCGATCGCTAATAAAGTTCCTCCAAAGTGATTAAGATTCGAAGTATGACTTTTACATTCTTGGATTTAATTTTGCTGATGCAAAAAGTACCATATAAGCAATATTGGTAAGGTAATATTGTTGAGTTAGTAAATCTTACTCTTGAATATCAAATATGCTTAAACACTTTGCTAAGCGTTTGTTGCTACCTGTTTCTATTACGTTGGCAGTAGCATCATGCCAGCAACCTAGTGCTACAACATCTCCATCGCCGTCAGTAGCGGCTTCAGCTTCAGCGAGTCCTACAGAAACCGCATCAGCTTCGCCAAAGGCTTCAGAATCACCTAAAGCTTCAGAGTCCCCTAAAGCCTCAGAATCACCCAAAGCTTCAGAGTCCCCTAAAGCAGATAGTCCTGCTACTTCGTTAAAGACTAAAGATGTTGATACATTCATCAAAACTAATGCTGAATACAAGGAAATGTATGAAGCAACTGGTGGTGAGAAATATGTGACGTTGGTGGCAACTGAAACCTGCAAAGCCTTAGACTCAGGTGTTCCTTTTCCTACTTTGATCGATGCCCTTGAGAAAGAATTTGATAAGCAAGGCAGTTCTATGCCTGCTGATAAACTGACTAAGTTGAAAGAGTATACAGGTTTTGTTGTAGGTGGCAGTGTGGCGATCGCCTGTCCTCAACACAAAGATAAGATTAAGTCATAATCATTTCGAAATGGAAGTATAGCTAAAACCAAAAAAGAAAGGCGGTGCTTTGGCACCGCCTTTCTTTTTTGGTTTTAAGTAAGTTTTAATTTAAGAGCGTTGCTTTTAAATTAGAGACTTGTTTGAGATTTAGAAAGGAAATGTTAGGGTGTCTGGGAATAAGCGGTTAGCTTCGATCAGTACACCAGCTGTAATGGTGAGCCATACAGCAGCTAATACAGGAGCAGAAGATAAAAAGCCGTTCAATGGAGTTCTCCTTGTAGATAGTTTTTAAATTTCCTCGTAGAGTTGCAGTTTTTGCTAAGCATTTACTGCAAAACTGTGAAGAGGCTTATAAAGAGATTGCTAGAAACTAGCGAGGTGATACGGTAACTTCGTTTTCAGGAGCTACTAGTTCGCCAGTACCAAATTCTTTAAGAGCAGCAAGTGGCCATGCAAAGCCAGTCAACATGTACTTAACAGCTAGAGGAAGATCGATGAGGATTTCCTTTTGCGCTGCTGTTGCTGAATCCTTACGGATTGCAATGAGATAAGAACGACCAACCCAGCCAATCCAGCCAGCGATGTATAGGAACATCAAAGCAGGAATGGTGAATTCGCCAGCACGATCCCAACGACCATCACTGATTAAGTGTGGCAAGCCATCTTCACCGCAGAGAAGACCAGCTTTGGCATATTTAGAAAAGCGAGCTTCGGTTTGAGCAATTTTGCCCTTGAGATACTCAGCAGGAGCGCTACCAGATTTAAAGTTAGCCAAACGTGCTGTATATCCATCAACTTCAGCTTGCAAGCGATCTTGGTAAGCAGAGGAAGTAGAACAAGGAGTCAAAGCATTGAATGAGAATTCTGCGTATGCAGCAGGGGTTGCAGCAAGGCTAATGCCAAACCACAAGCTAATAACTAGAATGAGAGCAAAAAGTCTTTTCATGGACTGACCTTAATTTACCTTTGTTAAGATAGGCAAAAATAACGAGATTTTCGTTTGAGAACTTGGTTTCAGATCGTATATCAGCGATCGCGCCTTGGTAAAGCAATCTTCACAACCTGTAAAGTAAGTTATCAATTAAGATAATCTAGCTTGTGCTTAGCGCAAGCTAGATTATCTTACGATTACGTAAAAAATGCCTACAGTTCTCGCGATCGAATCTAGCTGTGATGAAACTGCGGCGGCGGTAGTATGCGATCGCCAAATTCTTAGCAGCGTAGTTTCATCGCAAATTCAAACCCATGCTCTCTATGGTGGCGTTGTCCCCGAAATTGCGGCACGGCAACATGTTGAGATGATTAACCCTGCGATCGCGCAAGCCTATCAAGAATCAGGAAAAACTTGGGCGGAGATCGATGGGATTGCGGTGACCACTGCCCCAGGATTAATTGGTTCGCTCATGATCGGGGTTACAGCGGCAAAGACCTTGGCAATGTTACATAAAAAGCCATTGATCGCTGTGCATCATCTTGAGGGGCATATTTGTTCGGCTTTATTGGCCGATCCGACTTTAGAGCCACCCTTTTTATGCTTACTAGTTTCTGGTGGGCATAGCAGCATCATTCTCGTTAAGGACTATACCGATTATCAAGTAATGGGTAAGACTCGCGATGATGCCGCAGGGGAAGCTTTTGACAAGGTAGCGCGGCTATTAGGTCTGGGCTATCCTGGGGGGCCAGCAATTGACAAGATCGCGATCGCGGGCGATCCGAAAGCTTACAAATTACCGCAGGGTCGAATTCCTAATTTTCCCTACGATTCAAGTTTTAGCGGTTTAAAGACTGCTGTGTTGCGGCTAACCCAAAAGTTAAGTCCCAATGGCGAAGAATTACCGATCGCCGATATTGCCGCGAGTTTTCAAGAAACTGTCGCTGCTGCTCTCGCTAATCGCACGATAAAATGCGCGATCGAGCATAATTTATCGACAATTGTCGCAGTTGGTGGCGTTGCCGCAAATAGTGCTTTGCGATCGCGGTTAGTCAAGATGGCAAATGAACATCAAATTCGCGCAATTTTTCCACCCTTGAGCCTATGCACTGATAATGCGGCGATGATTGGCTGTGCAGGCGCAATCCATCTCGCTCGTGGCGAAACCTCATCAATGAATATTGCTACGCGATCGCGACTCAATCTCGAAGACTGCCAAAGTTTATATCTGCAAACATAAAAAAGTAAAAGCGGCACTTAGCGCCGCTTTTACTTTTTTATGTTTGCAATTCGTAAATTGCTGACGCTTAGATAACCGATGGAATAACTAAATTCTTCATCGCACTATGGATTTCTTCGGTGAGTTTGCGATTACATTCCTTGGCAGCAGTACGACTGGATTGGTATTCAGACAGACGCTCTGAGACAGAGATTGGCTCGGCGACCGAGAGAATCACCTTGCGATCGCCAAAATTTGGAGTTTCTTTAAAAACTGAATCTGGATTACGTTCGGTGACGCGCTGCAACACGCTCCACATTAGTTTTAAGACCTCAATGTAACGGCTCGGACTGGGATGCTGACGCACATAGTCGCTAGTAACACCAATAATACTTTCAGCAATTTTCATATGCCAATTGCTGTAGTTAGCTTCGAGGGCAAGCTGATCGGCAAAGCAGCGCTCTACTTGGGATAACTGCTCGATATCCTTAAGATCGTTGCGAAAAATACGATCCCACCCTGCTTGTTCGAGGCGGCGACAGCGATCTATTGGTGAGCCTTTCGCTTTGATGCCAAAACTCATTTCCGCGACGCTCAAAATGCGATCGGCTAAATCCTCAATGCGGATTGCCAAATCCTCAGAATCGGGAACATCCTTGTCTTTTCTTGCATAGTTACCGTAAAAGGTTTTGTAATAATCACTAACCCATTGGACTAGGTAACTCCCCAAATCATAAAGTCTTTGGTATCGCGTCGCTGTTGTAATTGCAGGTTTTGTAATTCCACATTCTTTTTCAATCGCCGCGATCGTTTCATCAATTTTGTCCCAAGCTGCCGTCGAGTATTCATATTGAATACCAACAGGAACGATCAGCATTTCCTCTGTACGCCCCTCCTTGAGTAAATCCTCAGCTGCCCAAAAGCCAATTTGAGCAATTCCAGGTTCTAATTCTGCAACCAGTTCACTTTTGCCATTTGTGCCACCTTCAGGAGCCATCGAGAGAGGTGATTCCCCACTAGTAATCTGTTGACGGATGAGGTTCAATGCTGGGCGATCGAGCTTACCCCGAAAGATGGAAATCCCCCCCAGTGCTGGAAATAACCAATTAATATAGTCTCCCGCCCACATCGATATCCCGCGATCGTAAACAAAACTGCTATGGGGTGTCTTTGCTAGCTTAATCCCCATATCTTTTGCCTGCTCTGGCACTGCATAGGCAAGCATATATAGCATCCCAAAAGGATCGTCTGTGGTGGGATGCCGAAAGGCTAGTATATATCGCGCTTTCCCATCCTGAAATTTTTTGGTGACTTCGACAAGGCGATCGACATAACGGGTTTCAATCTGCTTGATACCACATTGCCACCGTAACCAAAATGGCGTTAACAGCCGTATGATTTTCAATACAAATTGATTTATTTTAGGCGGATAAACTTTGAGCGGTGGTTGGACGCGGGTCAGATCTACTGCCATGATTTCTCTTGTTTTTATAGCAATATCGCATTAAAACACGCAAAGCGTGTCTTCACAATTTTGAGTTTTTTCAATCCCAATCATAATCTTGAGCGCGCGATCTTGACGTACAATCTCAAGAAAGATTGAACCAAAAGAGATTATGTGCGTCTTGTAGAGTATGGTACAATCGCGCCCAATTTCGTCTTTTCGTTATCTTCGGCTGGCAAGCATATGAGACTCCACACACACACACACCTTCGTAGTTTTGCCCTTACGCTGTTATCGCTTATGGGTATTAGCGCAAATGCTATGCTCAACTTCAGCATATCTGCCAATGCACAGTCTTTCCCAAATGATTCAGTAGTACCAGCAAGTTCTGGGAGTACTCAATACCTTGTATATTTGCCCAATGTGGCGAATATCAAACAGGCAAAGATTTTAGCCCCTGACGCTTTTGTAAGTCGTCTGGATACTGGCGAACAAGTAGTCCAGTTAGGGCGTTTCAATAACTTAAATCTGGCGCAACGTCGCGCTGCCCAATTTAGTCAAGCAGGACTCGCCCCACAAATCAGGACAGTACAAAGTAAATTTGCAACTTTCCCTTCTACGACTAACAGTACGATTCCGTCGATACCTACATCTAATCCTGTCCCTTCGTCCTCTGCGCCCGTTCCTGTGGAGTCAATCCCCATCCAGACTTCGCGAACAAATGATGCTTTACCTGGTGTGCCTGGTTCAGAATTTCCTAACAATCAGAACAATGCGATCGAGATTGTGCGATCGCCGCAACCAATTCCACAGCAAAGTCAGCCAATTCCAACGCAAACTAATCCGCAGCCAATTCCACAAAGCGCTAGTCAAAATGTCTCAAGTACATCACAACTTCGCTATTTTGTGATCATTCCCACAGGCTCTGTATCTGAGTTGCAACGAGTCCAATCGATCGCCCCAAATGCACAACTACGCTCTTCTTATCGTGGTACTTACATCGAAGTACAGGGATATCCCGATAGGAGTAGTGCTGAAACCCTAAATCTGACTATTCGCCGCCAAGGATTTGATAGTCGTGTAGTTTTCTTCTAAATTCAAAGATTTCACGCTTTTTGTGAAATCTTTGAATTTGAATTTATTTGAATTTAAGTGTAAGTACGACCGCGCCAACTTTTGGGCTTAGTGAGGGCGGAAATCCAGATACGGATTACGGCAAAAGGATCGGCGAGGGGGGATAGCCAGAACCAAAAGCCAACTTCGGTATAGCTGGTACGAATGCCGAAGACCAGCAAACATCGGATAGATACCAGAAAAGCATTGAGCCAGAACAAAATATTCATGAATAGATTTGGCGCTGGTTGGCAAATTGAGAGTGTAACTAGCAGTGGTAAGGGCAGTCCCTGAACCAATGTCAGTAATAGGCAATCGGCAAAGGTTTGGAACGGAGTTGAAGCATCTTTAAGATCGAGCGATCGCCCCCATTCTCGCCATGTTTCTTGCATGGAGGTATACATTCGCACTTGCATTAGTGCTGCCCCATCTAAGAATCCGACTTTTGCACCACGTTGGGCGGCGGCTCTAGCGAGAGTGACATCATCACAAAATGATGACTTAGCTAGTTCATAGCCATTTAGCTCGACTAGTTTGGCACGTTTTGATAGGAAGCATTGACCATTTGCCATTACCCGATCTTCAGTAAATTGAGTCTGGTCGCCTGTAGCTCCAAATCTAAAAATGAGCGTAATTAGTAATGCAGGTTGAAGCCACTGTTCGCCTGCAGTCTTGAGAATAAATTTTGGCGATAGCGAGACAATATCAAAATTATCAGCGATCGCTTTTTGAATAAAACTAGCGACTAAACCCTTTTGGGGCAATGTATCGGCATCAATACCTAAAACCCATTCACTAGTTGGATCGCTATTTAGAAACCCAGTATGTAACGCCCAAGGACGACCAACCCAACCCTCTGGCAAAGGATCGTCAGTAATTAGCCTTAGAGGAATTGGATAGTCAGTTTGTAATTTCTTGACATATTCAGGTGTGCCATCCTGCGATCGGCTATCTACCACAATAATTTCTTTGGCAGCTTGATCGCGTAGACCTTCTAAACAAGTTGGTAGGCGATCTATCTCATTTAGTGTGGGAATGACGATCGATACTTGAGGCTTTTGCTGGGCTAAGGATTCTGCTTCTGGCTCAAGTGGTAATAGTGGCGGCGTGCGATCGCGAGCAGTGCTAAGACGTTTGAGAAGTACAAGTGTTGCGGGGACTTGTAACAGCAAAAAAAAGGTAGAGAAAAGTATCAAGAAAAGCGAATTATTCAACTTCGATGGAAATGCTTACGTTCTAAAGATTTATCCTAACGTAATTTGCGCGGCGCGAAGCGCCGCGCAAATTACAATCATTCTTCTAGCAAGCTTCTCAGCATCCATGCTGTCTTTTCATGGACTTGCATCCTTTGGGTGAGCAGATCGGCCGTTGGTTCATCATTGGCTTCTTCTGCGATCGGGAAAATCGAACGCGCAGTACGTACAACTGCTTCTTGACCTTCAACTAGCAACTTGATCATTTCTGTCGCCTTAGGTACGCCTTCAGTTTCAGGAATTGAAGTGAGCTTTGCGTATGCCGTATAGGTTGCGGGGGCAGGGACTCCGAGCGAGCGAATTCGTTCAGCAATCAAATCGACCGCTAAGGAAAGTTCGGTATATTGCCCCT
The DNA here is from genome assembly GCA_003242085.1 of Pseudanabaena frigida. GTDB lineage: Bacteria > Cyanobacteriota > Cyanobacteriia > Pseudanabaenales > Pseudanabaenaceae > Pseudanabaena > Pseudanabaena frigida. The sequence continues at coordinate 15,343 of QBML01000053.1, forward strand.
CAAACATGAGATGCAATGTATTGAACATCGGTCCAGTTACATTCCAGTGGAAATTATGGGTCTTGAGGTAAAGGGTGTAGGTGTCAGCAAGCAAGCGCGATAGTCCATCAGCGATCGCCGTGCGATCGTCTTCAGAAATCCCGATATTAATCGAGCTTGATAGCTCTTTATCGGTCGATTTGTCTTTGTTTTTGCCCATGTTGATATACCCTTAATATTTCTAAATGCATTATAACCATTCAAATAAATTAAAAAAGCACCTGACGGGTGCTTTTTTGTTGTTATTAAAAAAGGATAGGCGATACTTGTGTCGCCTATCCTTTTTTAATATTCAATCGTCATACTTTCATAGGTTACGCCGCGAGTTGTTTGGATACGCTCAGTCGGCTTAGCCTTGATTTTATTCACAAACTGGGCTTCAGACATTTCTGCACTCACAGCATTATTCTCAACTTCACTATCTAATTGTTCGAGGTTGCGATCGAGTTCGACAAGGCGATTCATTATCTGTTGCTGGCGATCGCAGACTCTTACCAGTTCTTCTTGCAAGCGCTCTTTCTCGTTTGCGAGTTGATGCATCTGGATATAAATCGCTGAGGGAGTTTTTCGCAAAGGCATAGATCGCAACTTTGGCTGAATCGGTCTACGAGATGCACGAGAAATAGTCATAGGAATCAACCCCGATAGACATTTGTTTTGTTAGTAGGTAAGGCGTTTCAACCTCACATACTTTGTCGCTTTTTAGGATGCGTAGTGTCTTAGTCTATTTATCCTAAATAATTAACTATGGCTTAGAGGCTGAGCTTGGCTCAAAGAATACTTTATATAAGATAAATCCTACTAGAGCCATAATGCCGATGGAAATCGCGGCTGTTAATAGTTTAAATACAAAATTTAGAATTGTAAATGCAACTAAGCCGATTACCACAATCGCCGCAACCTTCGTTGCTCCAGTCAGACTATTGACCCAAGTGATGAGGCTACCGAGACTAGTTTTTGCAGCATCAACTCCTTGCTCAACTGCAACAAATTCTGGCTCAGCCCGCTTGTTAGGGTCATGAGTTTGGCTATTTGCCTGTTGCTTGTTTCCCATCACTTCGCGCTCTAATTCACGAAAGCGTTCTTCAAGGTTATCAGTTTGACTCATAGCAGCAATGAATAATAATCTATGACTTATTCTACTTCAAACAACGATCTAAACCCAGAAAGTTGAAAGGGACAAGAATGTATCCTTTCGAGGCTCCAAATTTACAACGCTTTGCGTTGAAACTATAAACCACAGTGAGATGCAGCGCAAAGCGCTGCATCTCACTGTAGGGTTTATTTTGTAGTAGTCAATTTTTCTAGAATTTCAGAGGTTCGCATTCCCTGCTTAACAAAAACATCTGCCTTTTGAATTTTGCTATTTAGCCCAACCAAAAAGCGCGTGTAATTCTGAGCAGAGTCCACATTGTTTTGAGAATCGACAAGAGTTAGATTGTCTTGCTGATCTGGCGAATTCCAATCCGTAGCACATGCTCGAATATCCTTCCCAGCCCAACGTGAAAACCATGCAGCAATAAATCCTGATTGCAACTGATGCCAAGGTAACTGACCTGACTGTAAGCCAACTTCGCTACCTGTCGTCAAAACCGAGTTTTCCGTAGTAACCACAATTAGTCCATGCTGGCGATGACTAAAGTCAATCGTCAAGGTTCCCATGCCATGAACAGTCCAAAGCTGACGCATTGTCGCAAAAAACTCCACAGCATTGGTTGCCATAATGGTCTTGCCCTGATAGGACTCGATCTCACCACGAATATGATCGAAAAAAGAACCACCCCAACCAAAGCCAAAGGTATATAGCGCTAACGCACCAGCCTGTCCAGCCTCCGACTGGAGTGCTCGATGGATACTCCGCAATAAGAAATCTGGCACGGCAACCAAGCGATCGCCTTTACGAGTAGAAAGTAAACCCGTTGCAGGATCGGACTTCACATAAAAACGTGGGGAAAAGTAATTTCCGGGGATTGAATTAGTGATCATTGGCTTAACCATTGGTGAGCGATCGCAATATATGGCAATAGCAAATCGGCATTTTCTTTAGGAAGATTTTCCCGAACAGACTTTTGCAGAGAACGATAGACAAAATCATTAACCTTTTGATTTTTCAGTGCCAACATGATGTTCTGCATCCAGTACAGCAGGCGATCCTTGAGCATTTCCTCGTCCTGCAACAACATCGCCGTAGCGCAGTAACGCAGTACTAGAGCCATATCACGAGTGCACTTGTTCCCACCATCGTGGGTAACCTTTGCAGCTACCTCTGGGGCAGTAATCTGAACTTGCTGCATCACCTGCGTCAAAATAGAATTTTCTTTAGTCTGAATCAAATCGTAGGTTTGACGACGTTGCTGCCAAGAAGCGATCGATTGGTCTAGAGTTCGCAAATCTTCTGGCGTGATATACGAGCCATCAGCACGATCTAAAACGTTTTCTAATAAAGTAAGCATGACTGTAAAAGTTGAATTAACTATTTAACTATTTGTTTAATTGACTGATTAAATGCCTGACTCGTGCGCCGTTTATGACAACTGTCGAAAGCCAGAATGCATCGAGAAGACTAGCTTTCAGGAAAATTTATAAGCAGATCTTCAAGTAAGGTCAAATCTTCTTCTCTTGCTGTCAAAATCTCCTGACTCTCCGCATTCCATTCAATTAGCGAAATAAAATCTTTGGTAGTTAAAGAGTCTAAATTGTGAATATCCTCTAAACCTAACAAGAAAGGCTTTGGACGGGGGACTGCAAGTGAAGGCTCATTACTTGGATTGGCTTTAACAGGAGTCTTCTTATTAGCTTGCACGCGCGATCGCTGCTTATTGCCTCTGCCCAATTCCATGGAAAACAATGCTTTCAGAGACCTGATTAGCGAAAGCCATAATCTTTTGAGCGAATGCAGCCAATCCTTGAGACTATAATTACGTTTTTTCAATTTAAAGTCCTCCTGTCTCCATTAATTGACTTGAACCAGAACTCTCCGTATCTTCCTGATTTAATAATCTTGTCTCAATCTCTTGGGCAGTCGCTCCAGAACTCAACCAGAACTCTGCTGCTTTAATGCGAGTCTCAGAACCAATCAAAAAGCGGCAGAAGTTGTTGCCCATTGAGTAACATTGAATTTCCGTACTACTCAAGCCACGATTGAGCATCACCGAAAAGAAGCCAGCTAGTAATCCCGCATACAGAAAACATACAGGCTTACCAATATTCCCCATCGACTTTGCCACTGCCGAATCAAATAAATCGATAAAAATAAAGCCTTCCCGAATGGAACTGAGATCCACATTCCACTTTCCCCAGCCTTGAGCTGTCAATGGCCACCACCAAGTTTCCAAAGCGAAAATAAGACTAGATTTATTAATACTTAAATGATAGTCTCTCTCAAACCAAGTCTTGAAACTTTTAGCATCCTCAGTCCCCCAATCTTTACCGATCAAATACATGAGCCACCCAGATGCTTCGCCGACTTCGTGCTCTAAACCCTTGAGCAGAGATACGATGAAATCATCACTAGCTAGGACATACTTATGTTGATTCCAGTCAGCGATTTGTCCTTTAGAACGATCGAATTTAAAGAAAGTATGACGACTATAATGACAAACTTGAGATAGAGGAGTCAATGGAAAAAGATCTTCTTCATCAGAACGAAAAGTTGAATTGGGCATTGGAAATCCTCGGATTGAGTAAATATAGATTCATCATTTCAGAGCTTTAGATAAATATTGTTTTGTATCAACTATCCTAAACACTGACTTTTTTGGGAGGTAATAAAATTTGACTTAAGTCAGTAGCAAAACTGGAGTCGATCTCAGCCATCTTTTCTAAAGCCGATCGCAAAATCAACTTACCTTCTTCAACCAAAACTTCACCAGTTAAGGGATGAATCAGATTTTGTTGAGCGCGTTTCCCGATTAAGCTTTTCAATTCTCCAATCGAGCCAATATACATTCCTTGAGGAACTTCAATCACTATGCCATCTTGCCAAACTCTCGCCTGACATGCCAAGCGGGAATTCACTTTCGAGGAAGTGATGAAGCTGAGAGTTAATATCTCCTGTTCACTTTTAGGACTTAGAGAATCTTTTCCATCTTGGATATACACATGACAGGTTGCACATCGCCCCTGACCACCACAGGCTTGAAGCACATTCATTTCCTGTTCCAGCAAAACACTGAGTAAAGTACTGTCGGTTGAGACCTCCACCTCTTTGTTTAAAGGTTGTAATTTTATTTGTTTCACTTAAATATCATTCAACTGGAGAAATTAGCTTGGAAACATCAGCAGATAAAGACTTGGACTGCAATATCTGAGAAAAGTCAACGATGACTCGTTCACATTCTTTCAAGAAAGCTCTTACCCATATTTGGACATCTTGCAATTGTTCATGATTTAGTGGAGCAATTTGCTCAGAGATAAATGGACAAATGATTTGACCCTGATAATCAACTTTCCAATATTCCAGAGAAGGATGTAGTACAACTAAACCAGCATGAGTTTTTTTCCAGTAGTTACCGATCGCAAGTGGTCCTAAATAGCTAGAACTATACTTAGTCAAACGATTTAATGCGACTAGCGTTGCTTCCCATGTTAAAGAGTCAGCATTCTCAGAAACTACACCCGATGAAATATTTTGAGCTTTGAGCGAAGTTTGTATTGTACTTTTGAGAGCATTACGAATTAAAGCTTTACGGAATAGATGCACGTTTTGAGGATGAATGCTTACCACATCATGTACGCCACGAGCGATCGCCCAATCCCGAAAAAAATCACTTACCTCGATTTGATCAACCAACAAAATGATCGGTAAGTTCTGCCACTGTTTTAAACAACGACGACAGACCTCCAACCAATTTAAATCTTCTAATTTACCTAATAAAATCAGGTCAGAAGACTGGCTAGTGATAGTCTGAACCAACTGTTGATAGTTAGAACAAAGATCTGGAACCCAACGATTATCTTTTTTAATTTCTTGGATAAGTGACTGCGATACAGTTGGTTTTGACTCAGCTAAAGCTAGGTGAATAAGAGGCTTTTGGGAATACGACTTATCCACCAATTCTTCAAAAAAAGAATCTGATTTGTCCATTATTAAAGTCTGCATTTGCAATTTTTTTATAATGTTTTGTTAAAGTTTTTATGATATTTTATAGTTTGATTTAGAATCTATTAGTTAAAGATTGATTTTAAAAAGTAGAATAACGTAGCAGAAGATATTCCCCAATCCGAAGTTAGAGGTAATAACAATCTTGTCATGAGTTTATAACCTCTAAAAAGATACGCAGCTAAAAGTATAAAAAAATATGTAATATTTAACACAAGCTGTCATAAATAAAAAATTACTAAACCCCAAAATCTAGAAGTGTGGGCAGCCCGTGTAACGGGC
>QBML01000054.1 GCA_003242085.1 Pseudanabaena frigida
CCTTTCACTTATATATTTTAGAATCAGAGACTCGATTAACGTAAAACTTATGATTTACCGCAGTTTGGCTAACATTAATATCTATGATTCACCTACACTCGATCGCCTAGCGACGCAGATGGCAAAAGGGAGATATTTGCAAGTACTTGAATCCGAGCCAAACTTTCTCAAAATTCAGTTACTCGAAGATAGTTATGTGGGGCTGCTCGATCGCCAAGATGTAGAAAAGTTAGAGCCAAGCGATCGCCTAAGTTTTATTGATAGTTTGCCGCCAGCCTTAAGTAGTCAAGAAATTCGCGATCGCCTACCCGCAGTAATTACTTTTATCCAACAAGCAATGGCAACCCCGAATGAATATTTATGGGGAGGAACAGTTGCACCAAATTATGACTGTTCGGGGTTAATGAAAGCAGCCTTTGCGGCGATCGGTGTTTTGATTCCGCGTGATGCATATCAACAAGAGGAGTTTGGCGAACCAGTATCTTTAGATAAAGTCCAAATCGGCGATCTCTTGTTTTTTGGTACACCTGTAAAGGCAACTCATGTGGGTATCTATATAGGTAATAACGAATATATTCACAGCTCTGGCAAAGAGCACGGACATAACGGCATTGCCCTCAGTGCGATCGCAGGACAAGACCCTGTTTCGCAATGGTATGCCAGCCAATTGCGCGGCGCGGCCAGAATTACAAAATGCTATATTTTCTAAATTTCAGCAAATCTCTTATGAAAATTTCTAACATTGCCACAATTTTTTCTGCTGCAACTTTACTTTTATCTTTCCAGGTTGGGCGAGTCGAATCAGTAACCAACCGCATTCCTAGTTTTGAGCAATTGTGTCAGCAAAAATCTACACTTTCTGCTGAATCACAAAAGACGATCGCTGCCTTGCTCGAAACGGCAAATACTCCAAACTGCAAACTGGCTAATCAGACATTACAAAAACTGACTAGCCTTAGTCTTGAAGGGAAAGAAATCAGCGATGTCAAGGCGATCGCTAGTTTCAAAAACCTCACCGAGATAAACCTCAGAGGAAATGGAATTATAGACATTCAACCTCTATCGGAGTTAACAAAACTAGAGAAACTTTCACTCGGTCTCAATCAAATTCAAGACGTTCGGTCACTATCATCTCTAAAGAATCTCCAAGTTTTAGATGTTGAATACAACCAAATTCAAGATGTTCGGGCTCTATCATCATTACCAAATTTGAGAGGCCTCAATCTTGAAAACAACAAAGTTAATCCTCAGACATTATCAACTTTAACGCAGCTAGAAGTCCTCAATCTGAGTAGCAATCAACTCGGAGACAATTTAAAGCCCATTGCCAATTTAAAGAATTTACAATTCCTAGAACTTTCAGGCAATCGGATTAGTGACCTTACACCACTTGCCAAGCTCACCAATCTCAATACCCTACATCTATATGTTAATCAGATTGTTGACTTGCAACCTTTATCTAATTTGACTCAGCTCAGAGAACTCTATCTTACTAGAAATAGAATTGAAGATATCAAACCTCTAGCAAAGTTGACAAAAATCACGGAGCTCTGGATTGACGACAATCAAATTAGTAGTATCCAGACTCTTAGTAAGCTCCAAGAACTAAACTATCTTCAACTCTCTAACAATCAAATTAGTAATCTCCAGCCACTCACTAATTTAAGAGAACTCACCAATCTTTGGGTTCCCGAGAATCAAGTTGTCGATCTTACACCTATAAGTAAGCTTACTAAGCTAATAGATTTGCGGGTGTTTAACAATAAAATTATCGACATCAAGCCCTTGTCAAATTTGCGTAGTCTGGAAACTCTATTTCTCGACAAAAATCAGATTATTGATATTAAGCCGTTAGAGAAGTTGAGCAAATTAACAGAATTAGGGCTTGGCAATAACAAAATTGTTAATATCAATCTCATCGCAAATTTGTCAAACTTGACTAGTCTAAACGTCAGTAATAATCAAATCAAAGATCACCAGCCTTTGTCTAAGTTGACGAAACTCAAAATACTGTGGCTCACTACTAGTGAGGCTTGTCCAGTCAAGCCTGAAATGATTTGTTGGAATGTGGGGCTTTGAGCTTAGACTTCGCTCAGCCAGCGAGAACTGATGGTTGAGCGAAGTCTAAACCCCTTACAAGCCATTACCAATAATCACGAAAGCAGACCAGAAGAAAGGATGATTGAAATTTACTTCGCCCTCTTTAATCGATTTACGAATCATGCTTAGCTGAGCATCTCTCAAAGCCGTAGAAGTAGCGATATTTCCTTTCTGTAAGTTTTGATAAAAGTCTTGCATTAATATCTGCGTACCGCCATCGGATACAGACCAGAGGGAAGCGATCGAAGCCTTCGCTCCTGCGCGTTGGACTTGATAACCAAAGCCTAAGATTTCTGCACCTGTTCCTAATGTGCTGCCAAGTCCAGTTTGACAGGCACTTAGCACAACTAACGCAGTATCTTTTAGCGGTAAATCGTTAATCTCAGCAAGGGTAATTTTGCTGCCGTCACCAAATAGCACATAGGAATCTAGAGGACTGCCAGCCCTAAATTCAGCATGGGTAGCAAAATGGACAATGGAATTCCCCGATACCTTCTCTTTAGCTGTTTTAGCAGTGAAATCCCGTTCGATATATTTGTTAGTATTTGGGAATGTCGCGGTGATATGCTCGACTTCGGGAATGGAGGCAGGAAGACCATTTTGACCGAATCTTTTTTCTCCTTTTTTACCACCAAATGCACCTGCAAAGATGCGTGGATTTGTGAATGATTTGTAGTCACTGTCAAAGAGGCTATAGGCGATCAAGTTATTGATGCGATATTTCTCGACTAGATATTGTTTACCATCATAGAGCGCGGCAAGGGGAATATAGCGCAGCAGTCCATCAGGTGCATAGAGAATTGTGTCAGCGTTTGCTTGTTTGAGTTCTGCTTCGATAGGTTTAATCAACAAGTCATAGAGTTTTTTACTAGACTCTTTTACATCATCTGAAGTATAGTCTCGCAGTCCTAAGCGCAATTCAAGTACTAGTGTTTCGAGTTCCTCTTTTTTGATGGGGATAGTGTAATTGTTGGGGAGTGTGCCACTAGAAAAGACGATTAGTTCGAGTCGGTCATCAAGAATTAGAGGATAGATTAAAACGGCTCGTTGGGGGATATTTTGCAAGTATGCAGGAACTTTGTTAATTTCTGATTTGGGGAGTTGTTTAAGCTGGCTAGCAAGTTGAAGATTTAGTTCAGGAATTTTGTCTAAGCTGAGTGTTGATAGCTGAGAGCTAATTGCTTTTTCTGGTTCTAAAAGTCGAACACCTTGTGCGGTGATGTCATTACCTTTAATATTTTTAAGATAGTCTTCGAGTTCTTGGATTTTGAGGAGGTCGAGGACTTGTAGAGCTTCAGTAACTCGTCCTTGTTTGAGCAGGCGATCGGCGAGAGTGCGATAGGTATTGGCAACAGTACGGGTGAAAGATTGTTGCTCTTCTTGAGTAAGTTTCTTCAAATCCTTTCGGATTGATTCGCGTACCTTAACAGATTCTTTAAAGAAAAGAATTGCTAGCTCTGTCTGTGATTGAGAACTTAGTGCGTAACCAATATTGTTGAGGGTTATGCCTTCACCAGAGCGATCGCCAACTTCTTTTCTAATCAACAGTGCTTTCTGAAAATACTCTAGGGCTGTTGTATATCTTCCAAGACCTTGGTAAATCGTGCCGATATTACTGAGCGTTGCTCCTTCTCCTTGCCGATCGCCAACTTCTTGGATAATCGCTAGTGATTGCTGGTAGTACTCTAAAGCTTTGGGATATTGTCCTAAATTATTGTAAACCCTACCAATATTGTTGAGGCTTAATCCTTCATAGTTTCGGTTACCAATCTCTTTTACGATCATTAATACCTGCTGGTAATATTCTAGGGCTTTAGGATATTGTCCAAGGTTGTCGTATACCAACCCAATATTATTAAGGGTTGCTCCTTCGCCATCGCGATCGCCTATTTCTTTTCTAATCAATAGAGCTTGCCGATAGTATTCTAGGGCTTTAGAGTACTGTCCTAAGTTGTCATAAATTACACCAATATTGTTAAGAGTTACACCTTCTCCAAAACGATCACCAATGTTTCTCCTGCCTGTAAGGGATTGCTGATAATATTCTAGGGCTTTAGAATATTGTCCTAAATTGTCGTAAACCCTGCCAATATTATTGAGAGTTGTGTTTTCTCCATTACGATTACCTGAAGCTTTGGCTATGGCAAGAGATTGTTGGTAGTATTCAATGGCTTTGGCATACTGTCCCATCTTTCTATAAATCAAGCCAATATTACCGAGAATCACTCCTTCTGCTTGGCGATCGCTAAATTCTTTGATAATTACCAGAGCCTGTTGGTAGTAATCTAGAGATTTGGCATACTGTCCCAAGCTGTTGTACACTCCACCAATATTATTGAGAATCGTACCTTCGCCTTGGCGATCATTGGTAAGTTTCCCGATCGCAAGAGATTGCTGATAAAATTCGAGCGCTTTGCTAGGCTGTCCAAGATTGTCATAAACTGCACCGATATTGTTGAGGGTTGTGCCTTCTTTAGCAAGAGATTTAATCTCTTTACGTATAACTAGAACTTTCTGAAATATTGCTAAGGATTCTTTTAGCTGTCCTTTGCGATATTGCTGAATAGCGAGCTGTTCTAACCGATCTGCCTCAGATTGGCGATCGCTCACCACCTGCGCCCAGCCAACCTCACAAAACATCACCTGCACAGGCAAGCAAGACAACAATGTTATCAGCAAAACTAGCCCAAAGCCGTTACGCATAGGCTTAAACCTCCTTTACCAATCTAATTAGCTATAGGACTGACTTGCCAACATCTCAGCGTAAGGTGTTTCATGCAAATGCGCTTTACCGACAGAGCCAAAGAGATTGAGCTTCTCAATAATTACCTCTTGCATCGCCGCGATCGCTTCACCAGCAATCTCTAACAAGTCCTTAGGACTATCACCACAGATTTCTAATTTCAGAGCTTGCATATAGGCTTGGCGAACTTCTGTATTCACATTAAATTTACAGACTCCCAATTGAATCGATCGCGCAATCATCTCCGCAGGCAATCCCGACGCACCATGTAAAACCAAAGGAATATCCACAAGGCTACGAATTTTTTCGAGACGCTCAAAATCTAGACGGGGTGGGCTTTTATATTCACCATGTACATTACCGATGGTTACCGCGATCGCATCGACTTTAGTTTGCTGCACAAATTCAAAAGCTTGGATTGGGTCAGTCATTTTTGCTTCTTTTTCAGCGATCGTCAGACCATCTTCCGTTCCACTAATCCTGCCAATTTCTGCTTCTACAACTGCATGGAACTTATGCGAGAGTGATGTCATATCTCTCGTAAATTCTAAATTCTTCTCATAAGGCATCGGAGAGCCATCAGCCATAATCGATCGCACACCAGCATCCAAAGCTAAGCGGATATCACTAGCAGATGTACTATGATCGAGGTGAATAGAAATTGGCACATTTGCAGATTTCGCTGCTTCGATACACATCCGCACTAAGGGAAGTTTGCCGTAGATGAGAGCACTAGGATGTAGTTGCAGCATCGCAGGACTCCGACTGACTTCGGCGGCATTTACTACTGCTTTGACACCTTCCAAGTTATAGACATTGAATGCCCCGATCGCATAGGCATTGCGACGCGCAGTTTCTAGAAGTTCTATAGTCGAACTCAACATAATGGCTTTTGGTAAAAAGTAGATGCAAAACAATCATATACATTTTGAGTATATGTCGCGTCTTAAATAGCTTGTTGTTAGACTTCTGATTTCAACTTCGCTCAGCCAGCGTAATAAACTGTTGGCTGAGCGAAGTCGAAGCCCACCTTGTTATTACAGGTTTTTTTCTATGCTAGCGCTGTAATCTTCATAGGTTTTGACACCAACCATCGTCTCTACCACTTCACCCTCTTTAAAAAAGAGCACAGCAGGAATACTCTTCAACCCAAATTGCTTAGCCAATGGCTTATGAGCATCAATATCTAGCTTCATAATCTTGGCGCGATCACCATAATTTTCAGCCAATTTGTCAATAAATGGAGCAATCACTTTACAAGGGCCGCACCAAGTTGCAGTACAGTCCACAACTAGAAAAGATGTACTCGTACGAAGAGTTTCAAATTCAGCTTGATCTTGAATAAAAGCGGCTGTACTCATAATTCTATTGTTTTATTAAACGAATAAGTGGATTAGGGCAAATGAGTATTATTGCAGAGACTGTAGAACTTTGTTCATTCACTTCTTAAACCAGTTGGCTGTCCCCAAATAATCTTTTCATGGGTATAGACGACCATTCCTGGTTTAGCCCCTTTAGGTTTGAACACATATTTGGGAATCGTGCAGACTACAGGAACTTGATCGCTCTGTCTTGCGCGACTGTAATAGGCAGCATAGTTGGCAGCAGTTTGCAGATCTTGGTCATCGGCGATCGCCCCCGCAGGTAATCGCAATAAAACATGACTCCCTGAGATTTCTTGAGCATGGAGCCAGAGGTCATATTCTCCTGCAATCCGAAAGGAAATCAGATCGTTTTGATAGTTATTTCTACCAACCCACACTTCAAATCCATTGGGAGTCGTAAAGCGATGGCAATCGGGAATCTCTTCTTGCTTGGTTCTATTAGTCTTATTTTTACCGCCTTTATGATTAGATTTAGTACGCGGTGCATACTCGGCAGTAACTTTAAGATAACCTTGCTGGGCTAATTCCGATCGCACTTCTTGTAATGCAGGAAGTTCGTGCTGTTCCAATAAACTAACGGCTGTAGAGACCTGCTCGAGATAGGCGATTTCCTGTTGTACGGCTTCTAGAAGTGGGGCAATTGCTAAAGCTGCTCTCTTTTGCTTTTGATGTTTCTTATAAAAAGATTGAGCATTCTGAGCAGCATTCAGAGTTGGATCGAGAGGAATAATCACATATTTTTCTGAGTGAAAATCAGTAAGTTTAATCTCTTTCAAACCAATTTCCCATAGATGCAAATGTGCCATCAGCAAATCTGCCTTATCTTTAAAATCATCGGCTTGGGTCGAGAGTTGTAAACGCTCCAGAAATTCATTCTCTTTGATCGTTAACTTCGCTAATTGATTGTGAATAGCTTGGCTGATTTGTTGATGCAATTGCTGAAAGGCAATTTGTCCAGTTTGCTGAGAATAGTAGCGATCGCAGAAGTCATTAACCGATCGCGAGGATATGCCCTCATTCACCACCCCCTTCTCCCATTCTTGTTTGTCCACCTTAGCTTGTAAAGGTTTTAGAGCCCCCCCAGCCCGAGAATTATCTTCTTCCCCCTTTATAAGGGGGATTGAGGGGGATCTTTCATGACTCAGGCTAGAGATGAGAGCATATCCTTTCCCTTCTAAATGTGGATAGAATTCTTTTTTCTCAACACAAGTTAGCCAAATTTGCCAAGCTCGAAATAGCTCTTCCCATTCGGACATAGATAAATCAGCAACATTTTTATCACCGCTAATATTTGCGATCGCCAATAGCGATCGCACTAGCGAAGAACTCACACCACGATAATTACTTAATAAATTACGTTTAATTTCTTTAGGAATTAAAATTAGGCGATCGCGCCATGAGTCAAAAGATTCATTCAGACTAGGAATTGCTTCGAGGAGTGCTGGCGGTAATTCGTAGCGATCGCCTGTTTGGATTGGACGGACTCGTGATTGCTTACTACTGACTTGGTGCGCGGCAGTGACAATTTCGCCATTGGCATTCACTAAAATTGCGTTGCTATACTTGCCCATCACCTCTAAATACAAATGCCACTGCACCTCATCGTCAGGACGTTTGGCAAATTGCAAATCTACCACCCGCTCCCAAGGACTAGTTAGTTGCACAGACACAAGGGCAAACCCTGCAACCTGATGCAAAATTTGCTGGCTAAAGGTGAAAGTATCAGGCTGTTTTGGTGGCGGTGCGCTGAGGTGTAATCTTGCTGCTTGTGGATGCCAGCATAGCAATAGCCATTGTTTCTTTTCTAAAGTTCGTAATTGCAAATGCAGGGTGTGGCGATCGCTTTGATGTACCTGTTCTAACCTTGCAGGCACACAAGCTTGGTTTAGCTCATGAGTCAGAGCTACAAGTGTCGTCAGGTCAGCAGGTTGCATCGTTTTAATCTCGTCTCATAAAAGAGAGTGGGCGCTTTGCGCCCACTCTTTAGTTTGTTTTATAGGTTTTATTTATCAGGATCGATGCGTGGACGAATTTGTTCGGCTTCTGGACAATCATCAGATACCAACAGATCGCTGGATGCCATCCCTGTTCTTGTGACCGATGATAGTTTCTGAGTAACCGCGCCGATACTCTCTAATCTGACCATTTCTTCCCAAGAGCAAACTTCGTCTTCGTCATCGGTCTCGTAACGAATTGTTACCACGTCACCTTCAATATCTAGTATTCTGGCTCTTTCTAGCCAACGACCCTGATCCCTCAGGTAGATCCAAACATCGCTCTTGGCTTCACAAAGTTGATATATTTTGCGATGTAGCATTCGCTTATGTCCTCAGGGTTACATAATTTTTAAGGTTAGAGCATACCTCAAAAGGTAAAAATCTAACCATTACCATTGTAAACGACTATACAAACATTTAATAAGATCTATTTAAGAAACCAAGTAATTCTCATCATAAAACTTGCTTTTTATGACGATCGCGATAATAAATACAGCAGTCCTCAATCATTCGTGATATTCAGAGCTTCAACCGCTAGCTTCTAGTGTTGACATCGACTCTGCTCAGCCAACACTAGAAGCCTCTCTCATATCATTTAGGATTGCTATAAGAAGCTGGACATAATTAAAAACAAGAATAAAAACCTGTGGCACAGGCTGTACAAGCACTACAGGCTTTTAATTGTGCCCAATCTTTTTAGTACAAATCAAAACGCAAGATGTAGCTTCGGTTAGAATCTCACAAAAACTACATCTTGCAATCAAAGTCGAATCTCAAAACAACCCATTCAAGAAACTTCTGGTAATTTGAAGCTAACGCTGTTCTTTAAACTGGATAACAACACGACGATTGAAGGCTTGATCGGCTGCGGTAAAGTCCTTACGCAGTGGCTGTAACCAAGATAAAGCTTCAAAAGTAAGTTTGTAATTATTATCTAAACCGCGATCGCGCAGCAGTCTCACCACCTCATTTGCTCTCGCCTGTGAAAGATCGAGATTGTAGGCATAGTCACCAGTCTTATCAGTATGTCCGCTAACTTGAATAATTCCGCGTCGTCCTTGAACTTTCGCCCAAAAATTATCGATTTTAATTTCTTCACTAGGTATAAGTTGAGCTTCATCAGAAGGAAAGAAGACAGTCTCCTCTACATCAGGATTGGCGATCGGTAAAATTGATGGACTAGAATTACGATCTCTACGCTCTACCTTTAAGTCTAATTTCAGGCGATCGCTAGTTTTAGGCTGAGTAGCAGACGAGGGAGCACTTGTCAAACCATTTAAATCACTAGAACTAGCAGATTTATTAGCATTATTTGCAGGATTTACAGGCATTTTTTCAGAATTATTACCTGAATTACTATTAGTTAATTTCCTAGAATTATCGCTCACTACTCCCGAAACACTTGCCGATTTATTGACATTATTTCCAGAAACATTATTTGGTGGCTTTTCCGCGAAATTGTCAGGTGATTTAGAGACAATTTTACTAGAACTGTTAGTAGAACTAGAACTAGTATTAGAACTTTTGCTACTACTAGAATTGTTCTCAGAACCATTAGTAGGATTAACTTTAGTCTGGCTATTGAGTGGATTGTTACTAGAAGAAGTTGATTTCGCATTAGGCTCTGAATCCTGTGCGGAGATTGGTATAGACTGATTTTGGAGTTTGTTACTGTCCGATCGCTGAATTAAAATGCCAAAAGCGATCCCCGTACCGATGAATGCTGCACCAATCAACAAAGCTGCTAACCATTTCCAATATTTTTGTTTTGGCGTTTGATTGCTCTCGACTTGTTGCTCATCTGCAACAGAATTAGCATTAAGCCCTTCCTTCGCCTTAATTTCAAAATCGAATAGTGTCTTTTTTGCTAAAGGCGCGATCGCGGCGGCAGTACCTAAAATAACTGATTGGCGAATACGTTGATTACTGACCTCTAGCTCAAACCATTGCGAATCACCACGCATCACAAAATCAACTCTGGCTGGCAATCCCTGAGGAAAGGATTTTACACAATTACCTGCATCATCATAGATTGCACCATTCTCAGCAATAATTTGATTTTCATTGACTACTTCCGCAAAAATCTGCGTGAGATTAGTCATTTCACTAGCAATTTTGTAATCCCAAATATCAATATCTAAGCCTGTATCAAAATCGTCTAATTCCTGTAATTGATAGCGATCGACATCATTGCCAATTCCGATTAAAATCAATTTTAAATAATTTCTCTTCCCAACCGCAATCTCTAGCGCTAATTCTTTCGTATAAATCTTGACCTGTTCTAAATCATCAATTCTGCCATCGGTCAGAAAGATATAAATGCCGCGTTGTGCTTGACAATATCGATCTGCAAAATAGGCGATCGCAGGTAAGAGCTTTGTCGTCTTACCAAGTTGAAAAGTAGCAGGCCCAGCGATCGCTAACTCCTGACAGCTAGCAGCATCAAACTCACCCAAAACTTGAATCTCATCGCCTTTTCCACAGCCCCAATAAATCAGCGAAGTCTTGCCAGTTCCATCCAGACTTCCCGCCAAATAAGCAGTAAAATCTTGCACAAGAGGCTGCAAAATATTCTCAGTGCGATGAATTTCATAACCGCGTTCTTGGATCTCGGCAAATGCGTCGCGCTGAATCTTCCGCGTCGGCTCTCCATCCTCCAAATAAGACCGCAATCGACCTTGTTTGATATAGCCCGTCAACAGTTCAGGATCGACTCTTGCCTCAACTTTACGACCATACGATCGCTTCATCGAAGCACTTGCATCTAATGCTAAGCCAGTTCGCCAACCTTCGGCAAATCGACCTTGTGGCTCCATAGCGATCGTAAATTCCACATGACATTCAGTGGAATCATCATTCGATCTAGACTTATTTCGCTGGACATTAACCTCACCAAACTCTGCCACAACTAGATTCGTTGGCATCTGGAAGCTTTTTGCTTCTTCATTTGCGTGATGCTCAAATTCATTAGTTTCAGACTCATTTGCATGGGGCATAGCATTCTATTTCTCTTGTTTTTTAATGTGAAGACTCGCATTCTCTAGCCCTTCTCTTGTAAAAGAAGAGCTAAAGGATAATGAAATTTTTTAAACAAAGTCTACAACATCTTTCCACGGTTCAGATTGAGGAATTAGTGGAATCTCATTTTCTTTAGGGAGAGCATCCGTAATATCTTGAGTAACATTTCCGCCAGAGAACTCTAGCGTAAATGCTGTCGAGCCAGCAGGTAACTTAAAGCGCATCAGGGCAGGTACGCCAAGACTATACTCTTCACAAACCGTTCCTGCTTGATTGAGAATACGACCGTAATGGGTAACAATTGTTTCCGCAGATACAAATTCTTTAAAAATCTGTTCCAAAATCTGAATATCATCCGCAACTTGGTAATCCCATAGATCGATCTCGCGACCAGCAGAATCTCTAACAAAGCTGCCTTCAAACATGTTGTCCAGTTCTTCGAGTTGCTTCTCATCTATCTCTTTACCAACACCAATTAGCAAGAGTTTAATAAATGGCTTGGTTTTATCAGCAATTTCTAAGGCATATTTAAAACAGAATTCTTTGACATCTTCGAGATCTTCAATAATGCCATCAGTGACCATCAGACAGATTGCCGCAGGCTGCTTGACCCCGATCGCTGGTGCATCTTTATATTTATTAATGAAATATCTGAGCGGCGGTAATAGTTTAGTACCAGTTCCCCAAGGAATTTTGGGACCATTAATACCAATTTGATCGATTTCTTCACCGCTAAAGCTACCTAAGTCTTCGATCAGTTCGCCTGCTGCACCACATGCCCAGTTGATCAAGTCAACTTTACCCGTTGAGGCAAAATTGGCAAGATATTTCACCATTACTCTCGTTACTGGCTCAACAACGTTGTTCGTAACAGCAGCGCTGGCAAAAAAACTGCTAACAACACCACTGATCCCATACATTTTTTTCATCGAGGCAGAACCATCCAAGGCTAAGCCAACTCTTGCGCCTTCAATGTCTGGAACCATCAGAATAGTTGCAACGATGTCAATATCTCCATTATTTTGCGGATAAACATTGACTTCACCAAAGGGTTGAACGACACTTTTTAACTGCATACTCGGACTCTCTGATATTTCACACCAAAATAGTAACTTATCACTAGCAATATAGAGCTTAGCAATCTTACGCAAGCCAATAAATTAAAGGTGCGAGGTAAAGCCTCGCATCTTTAATTTATCGAGCCAACAAACCAAGAAAAGTTTTAAAACTTTGCAAAGCAAATCTTTTAAAACTTTTCTTGGTTTGGGTTTGAGCGCAAAGCGCTGTGATTTATCGGTTAGCTAAACATGTTTAATCATCAGGTGACGCTTTTCTCGCTGAAAGCCAATTTTGGTGTAGAGAGCTTCGGCTTTATCGTTCCAAAAGTCCACGACTAAAGACAGCGATCGCATACCTTGGCTTTTTAAATAATCCTCAATCACGACAAATACTTGCTTGCCAATTCCTTTACCGCGATAGTCTTCTTGAATATACAACTCATCCACTAGACCACAACGTCCGTGATATTCCATACTAAAAAAGAAGGTTAGCGCGACATATCCAATCGGGCGATCGCGATCGCATATCAACCAAATCAGTCCAAATTGCTCGTCACTGAGTAAGGCAGTAAATGCTTTAACCACATTGTCATCAAAGGTAATTCGATCGAATTGATAGAACTCTTGGGCAAGTGCCATGAGCGGATCGATATCAATAAATTGAGCCAAGCGGAAGTTAATCTCTACATCATCCATGAGCTTATACATTCACCTTATAGCTCAAGTTTAACTCATCACCAGCAACTCCACGGATTCCCCAGTTATAGCTAGGTGTTTCAATCAGAATAATTTCAATATCTATTGGTACAATATCCAATGTTTCTTGTAATCGCTCAAACAACAATCGATATAGAGATTTTTTAGCCTCAACAGAACGTCCTGCAAACATGAGAATTTCGATAATAATATATTTCTCAGAGCGATCGCTTGGATGTTCAAAGTCTTCAGACTGCAATGGAAAGAATCGCTGAAATTTCTTTTCAGGTGGGTAATTCAGTGCATCAACAACACAAGAATGGATAGTTGTCGATAGAACTTCACGGTTCTGCTGAATGAAATCAGCATGTCCATAAATTTTGGTCTGCGGCATAGATTTTGGAGCGAGATAACTGGTTGTCAATTATAGGCAAGTTCGAGCATAATAAGTAGCTATCAAGCAGTGGTTAGCTCTATCTTGGGCAAAGAGGAGCCAAAAACTATACCTTTTGAAGTTGGCGAGTTATTAAATTGGATTGTGGAATCAAGAATGCTGCAATTAGAAGAGATGATTGCGGCAATGAATCGTATTGTTGAGTCAATTTATGGTCTGGAGTGAGGCAATCGCGATCCAAACAAGATTACAATATGTTAAGCAAACGTAACGACAAACAGGGTCGAGCATAACAAGACATGAAAGCAGTGATTATTGGTGCAGGCTTAGCAGGTATGAGTACTGCCGTGGAACTCAGCGAACAGGGATATGAGGTGGAACTTTTTGAATCCCGTCCCTTTGTCGGAGGCAAGGTCAGCAGTTGGCTGGACAAAGATGGCAACCATATCGAAATGGGCTTGCACGTATTTTTTGGCTGCTATTACAACCTATTTGCCTTGATGAAAAAAACAGGTGCTTTCGAGCATCTCCGTCTTAAGGAACATACGCATATTTTTGTAAATCCAGGTGGCGCACAGGCTGCTCTTGATTTTCGCAACTTTGGTGGCGCACCTTTTCATGGTCTAAAGGCATTTGTGACCACAGGGCAATTACCGCTTAAGGACAAAATCCAAAATGCGATCGCGATCGGGCGCAGTCCCTTAATTCGCGGCTTAGTCGATCATGTTGGCGCAATGAAAGAAATCCGCGCCCTCGACAACATTAGTTTTAAAGATTGGTTTTTGGGGATGGGCGGATCGCAAGCGAGTCTCGACCTGATGTGGGATGCGATCGCCTACGGTTTGGGCTTTATCGACTGCGAGAATATTTCCGCTAGATGTATGCTCACCATCTTCCAATTCTTCGCATCGAGAACTGAAGCTTCGATTTTGAGAATGCTCGAAGGTGCGCCCGATGAGTTTCTGCATAAGCCCATTGTGAAGCTAATTGAATCTAAAGGCGGTAAGTTTCATCTACGGCGTGGTGTGCGTGAAGTTCTCTTTGAAGGCGAAGGTGAAGATACTCGCGTGACGGGTTTGATCATTGGCAAAGAAGACGGTGAAGAGATTGTGACAGCCGATGTGTATATTTGCGCCACTGATGTCCCTGGGGTAAAGCGGATCATCCCTGAAAAATGGAGAGCATGGTCGCAGTTTGACAATATTTATAAGCTTGATGCTGTGCCTGTAATTACAGTGCAACTGCGCTTTGATGGTTGGGTGACAGATATTGATAATCTTCTATACGCAGTGAAAGTTGATTTCTCTACCTTTGCGGATTTGGCGATTACAAGTCCTACTGATTACTACAAGGAAGGAGAAGGTTCGCTTTTACAATTAGTGATTACGCCTGCGGATGATTATATTAAGCTCAGCAATGAAGCGATCGTTGAGAAGATGATTGCTCAAGTACATCAGATTTTCCCTTCTTCTAACAAGTTGAATGTCACTTGGTCAAGTGTGGTCAAACTCGCGCAGTCCCTCTATCGTGAAGCCCCTGGCAAAGATCCGTTCCGTCCGACTCAAGCCACACCTGTAAAGAACTTCTTCCTCGCTGGAAGCTACACGATGCAGGACTACATCGACAGTATGGAAGGTGCAACGCTTTCGGGCAAGATGTGTGCAGCAGAAGTGATTAAGAGCAAGCAGTTAGCGAAAGTATAGAAGAAAGAACCGTGCGTTGCACGGTTCTTTCTTCTTTTGTTAGGAATCATGGATTTACCTCTTATCTATCATCCCAATTACGTCGCGCCGATCGCTAATACTAATCGCTTCCCGATGGAAAAGTTTCGCTTGCTGTACGAGATGTTACTGGCGGATGGTGTGGCGCGACCTGAGCAATTTTTTCGGCCAGAGTTACCAGATTTGGATGCGATCGCCTTAGTCCACGATCGCGAATATGTGAATGCTTATTGGCAAGGCAATCTCGACCCTAAAGCCCAACGCCGCATCGGATTGCCTTGGAGTCCCGAACTCGCCTATCGCACAAGAATCGCTGTTGGGGGCATATTATTAACAGCACGGCTAGCCTTAGCTCATGGATTAGCTTGCAATACCGCAGGAGGAACCCATCACGCGTTTCCCAGCTATGGTTCAGGCTTTTGCATATTTAACGATCTGGCGATCGCCTCTCAAGTTTTACGCCAAGAAGGTTTAGTCAAGAAGATATTAATTGTTGATTTAGATGTGCATCAAGGCGATGGCACGGCTCTAATTTTTCAGGATGATCCAGATGTGTTTACCTTCTCGATGCATTGCCAGATTAACTTTCCGTCAGTTAAACAAACTAGCGATCGCGATGTTCCCTTACGTGAGGGAATGGAAGACGATGAATATTTACGCACACTGGCTAATCATTTACCAGATTTATTAATTGAATTTCAGCCAGACTTAGTTCTTTATGATGCAGGTGTCGATCCGCATATAGGCGATCGCTTAGGCAAACTTGCTCTTACTGATGCAGGAATCTATCGGCGCGATATGCAGGTTTTGAGTACCTGTATTTCTCAAGGTTTCCCTGTCGCCTGTGTAATTGGTGGTGGTTATTGCGAAGATATGCGATCGCTAGTTTATCGACATTCCCTATTGCATCGTGCGGCAAGTGAGATATATCGACAATATCGTCTGTAGATTATACCTTTGAAGAAAAGCTATGGGCTTTGAGAATTGCTGCTACTAGAAATGCGTAGGAAAGACCACCGACTATTGCTAATAGCCAAAAACTTACTAATGCACTTGTATTCCAGAGCGCATGAAGAAAAGCAGAACTGAGATATCCAATTGTGAGAATCTGCCAACGGAGGGAAGGTTTCATAATACTGAGACCGATGAAATAGCCGAAATAACCGCTATATGCCATATGCCCCGCCACTGAGCCAAGCACACGGGGAATCAACAATTGCAAACCTGTTAGCTCTGCAATTTCTGTACTACCAGCTTGACTAGTAATATTTTGGACAATGCTTGGTACATATAAACCTAAAGTTTCCGTTAATGTGAACCCGATCGCTGAAGCAGCACCAATTAAAATTCCATCTAATGGCTCACTGATACCCGCGCGCGATCGCCATTTCTTGCCCAATCTTAATCCCATAAACCAGAGCGCAAACACGGGTAAAGACTTGATCAACTCTTCCATCAAGCCAGCGCCAAAAAACATAGATATCAAAACGCTAATAAAATTTACCTGACCCGTCGGCGTGGTTCCTGGTAAAACCTTATAAAAAAACCACAGAAAAATATTTAGAATAGGGCTTCTTAGAATCACCGCCGTAAATATTGCCGCCCCTAAAATTACCCACCAAGGTTTCTTCTTTCCACAAAGTTGATAGACAAAATAGTAGGCGGCAAGACTTATATATACCGAGATCGTCAGGTTAAATAATTGCGTTTGTCCCAAAAATGCAAACATCATCACCACAAAGCCCACTGTGGCGATTCCTGGTAAGAGATATGCTTTTTTCCACAGATCGTTACCTGTTGAAAAAATTGGTAATAACTTGGTAAAAGTGATACTCGTAATTTGCGATCGCGGACGATTGCTAAATTTCGTTTCTAAAGCCGTCTCAGGATTAGACTCTAGCTCAAATACAAACTGTGGGCCATCTTGAGTCAACTGAATGCGATCGCCATGTTTAAGTGGGTAACAACTGTACAAGCGGCGCTTATTAATAAATGTGCCATTAGCGCTATCGAGATCGCAAATTTCCCAACCCTCAAACCTTTGTTTCGCAAAGATTGGACGAATCTCAGCATGACGACGCGATACTGAGCCATAGATATTGATATCGATCGCAATTTCACAATTTGGATCGCGACCTAAAGTCACCGATCGATCGCCCAAAGTCGCCACAATTTCAGCGCGATCGGGATTTTGGAGATCGGCAGAAATTTGCTTGAGAAAAGCTACATAGGTAAGGCGATCGTACATAGCTTCATTTATATCACTAGTAATGCGCCTCTCATTGCGATCGCCTTTACTAAATCAGAATTCTTTCTATGTCTAACTCTGAAGCCGCACGCGCCAATTGTGAAATATCACTCAAATCCTTAACATAAGGAAGAATTCCCAAAATGGGAACCGAAGCAAGTCTCGAAATCATCTGCGGCGGTGCAAGTTCTTCTATTTCGTCAGATGTATAAACTTGCGAACAACTCAGCACAATTCCCCTTAGCTTCACCTTTTGGATATTTGCCAAAGCCACATTTGCGATCGCCTGAGAGATTGCACCCAAGCGAACAGGAACAACCAAAATTACATCCAAAGCCCAATCTCTTGCCAAATCCGCCACAATATATTCATCCGTAATTGGTGAGCCTAAACCTCCCATAGACTCAACTAATAAACATTCCTTTTGTTGTTGCAATTTTTGGAAGTGCTGCCAAATTAGACCCAAATCAATTGCTTTTCCTTCTTTATAAGCTGCGATCGCAGGAGCGATCGGCGTTTCAAAATACAAAGGCGTAATTTCGGCAAGGGTTTGCGAAAGAGAAAAGGTCTGATTATAAAACTCGCGATCTCCTTTTCCTGACTGCAAAGGCTTATAAATACCCAGCGATTTACTAGGTTCAGTTTGGGATACAGTGAGATCGCGATAGGTCAACCAATAAGCCGCCAAAGCCGCAGTTAAAACAGTCTTCCCCACACCAGTATCACTACCAACAATCAATAAAGGTTTCGTCATTATGGAATACTCGGTAAAATTTTGCTAAGTTCTATTTGCAATTCTGGAACAGTCGGTAAGTCGATCCTCTGTTACTCTTCAAATAATTTCCGCATCAGTTCATCTTTTGTGAAACCCAGATGGTTAGCTACATCGGCTAAAATTGCCGAAAGAGTTCCAACTCTTAAAGGATTAGGCGTTGCACATATTCAGAATGATCAAAAGTCAGTTTACATAAAATTTATCCTAAAATGCATACTGGGAAAGGATTTTGAATTGAAATATTTAAACAACATTATGAACATGTGCAACGCCAAGGATTATGATAGGGAATAGTAACGCTATGTTCACCATTTTGCTGAGTAGTTAAACGTATATGACTACCAGTTTGACGAATGCTCGTATAGCCAAACTTATTCAACAATTTTGTCAACTCTGCTCCTGAAATATTGCGCGGCATTCTCATACTGCAATAACTTCTTCACAAATAAAGTGCAAGCGAATTATTCTCGGTAAAACAGCTTCATCAAAATGACATCGAACAGCATCACGAATCATTTCATATAGCTCATCTAAAGAATCAGCTTCCGTGAAAATAGATGCACCTAAAGCACGGGCAATGTAGCCACCTGCATCTTCGATGATAAACATGATTTCATTCATTAAATTACCTCTACCTTGCTTGATTACCTATCGTAGTCCAAACCACTTGCGGATGCTATTTAGACAAATTAGGGTGGGCATTACCCACCCTAATACTACGGATTAACCCAAGCAGCGCAGCGATTCCAACATTCCTTTTGCCTTGTTTAGAGTTTCTTGATATTCCCTCTCAGGGTCAGAATCGGCAACCACACCCGCACCAGCCTGAACGCTAGCGGTTCCATCCTTCGTTACCATCGTCCGAATCGTGATTGCGGTGTTTAGCTGACCTTCAAAGTCATAATAACCATAGGCTCCCGCATAAGTACCTCGGCGATCGCCTTCCAAGTTATGAATGATATCCATCGCTCGAATCTTTGGCGCACCGCTCACTGTGCCCGCAGGGAAACAGGCCTGAAGTAGATCCCAAGCTGTTTTCTCTGGACGAATTTCGCCAACGACATTGCTGACGATATGCATTACATGGGAATAAAGCTCAATCGACATTAACTCATCGACTTTCACAGTGCCACTTTTGCAGACGCGACCGAGATCGTTTCTGCCCAAATCCACCAGCATCACATGTTCGGCAATTTCTTTAGGATCGGCGAGTAAATCTTTGGCAAGTTCTGCATCTTCCTTAGGCGTTGTACCTCTAGGGCGTGTGCCTGCAATGGGACGCAAGACTGTACGCGATACCCCATCAATGACTTCAGCTTTAACCATGATTTCAGGGCTAGAGCCAATTAGCTGCCAATCCTTAAAGTTAAAAAATGCCATATAAGGAGAAGGGTTGACCACCCGCAGAGAGCGATACAAACTAAATGGCTCACCTTTAAATTCTGTCGTCAATCGTTGCGAAAGTACGACTTGGAAAATATCTCCCGCCTTAATATGTTCTTTGCCTTGCTCGACAGCTTTACAGAACTTTTCGCGAGTGACATTGCTTGTATAGCTTACAGGTGGTTGCAAGCGCGGATTCGTCCATTTAATCGCTGTTTTGTGTCGATCAAGGGGAGATCTCAGCTTATCTACCAATACTGTCAAGCGATCGCAAGCCGATTTATAGGCAGTTTCAGGATCTTGACCATTACTCAAATCTGCATAGGCGATCGCCCAAATTTTTCGCTTAACCTGATCGAAGACCAGCAAACTATCAACCTGCATCCACACACCGTCAGGAGTATCCCCTTTTTGGCAAGGAAATACAGGAACTTTTGGCTCGATCCAATTAATTAATTCATAGCCCCAGTAACCAAATAATCCGCCTAAACTTGGCGGCAATTCTGGTAAATGAACAGGTTTAATGGGCGCAAGGCAGTCATTTAAATGCTGAAATGGATTGCCAATAAACTCTTTTTCGGTGCCATCTCGAAATGTTTGGGTAGTGCGATCGCCCCTTGCTTCTAATACCCACAGAGGATCGCAACCCAGCAAACTATAACGTCCAAGTCTCTCGCCGCCCTCGACTGACTCTAATAAAAAGCTGTAGGGCTGACCTTGACATACGCGATACCAAGCCGACACCGGCGTATCAAGATCTGCGACCAGTTCCATATATACAGGAACAAAGTTGCCTTGCTCAGCAAGCTTAATAAAGTCAGAATACTCAGGGAAAATCATGCGATCGGAATTTTTAAATAAATTACTGCAGCTAACTAAGATCTTATCGCTATTGTTCAGAAACAGACCAAAATGTCGAATCAATAGAAAACGGACTCTGTAAAAGTTTTACAGAGTCCGTTTTTTAAAATTAAGCTTGGCATCGAGCTATTTTCCCGTAGGGCTACCCCTAA
>QBML01000055.1 GCA_003242085.1 Pseudanabaena frigida
TAAGTACAAATCGATTCCTTCATTTTCTTGATTCATCTTTCTTTTGTGCAATGCCAGGCATATAGCCATAATTTTTAACACACTATCGATTTTAAAAATTTATTTGAGCGATTGGAAACATTTTTTTTGTTAGTTCGTCATCATACGGGGTTTGTAAATTTTCATTTTCATGTTTTATTTTTATGTAATTCATATATTCATAAAGATATTGATGATTTATTCAAAGCATTTATTTAAAGTGGTCATGTGAGGATTACAAATACTATGTCATTAATGCCTAAGCCTAAATCTCGTGCATCAGCTAAGCTAGTAGCACTAACCGCAACAGCGATCGCCACAACAATTGTTGGTGTCAGTGCCAATTCAGTTCAAGCTGAGACTCAAGCTAATCCTAAAATTACCAACGAATCCGACCTAGTTCGCTCAATTGGTCGCGATCCTATGGTTAACCCCGCGATTGCGCCTAGCCAAAATATTCAAACATCTACAAATCCCAGCAACGATTCACAGATTATTCGCGCGATCAATAATGAGCTAGGACAAACAACTTCTCAAAAGAGCGATCGCTCAAAACAAAACACAACTACAACTGCTCAAGGCGTTACCTCAGTTTCCCAATTGAGCGATGTCAAGCCTAATGACTGGGCATTTACGGCATTGCAATCCCTAGTTGAACGCTATGGATGTATTGCTGGTTATCCCGATCGCACCTATCGCGGTAATCAGGCAACCAGCCGTTACGAATTTGCCGCGGGCGTAAATGCTTGCCTAGATAAAATCAACGAAATTATTGCTTCAGGACTGTCTGACAAAGTTAGCAAAGAAGATCTCGCGACTTTGCAAAAGCTCCAAGAAGAATTTGCCGCAGAACTAGCTACTTTGCGCGGTCGAGTTGATGCCCTTGATGCAAAAACTGCCAAACTTGAGGCTCAGCAATTCTCTACGACCACTAAGCTGTATGGGCAAGCAATTTTTGGACTGCAAAGCCGTTTTGCTAACACTGGCAGTTTAACTCCTAGAAATGGCATCAAAAATACACCTGACGATGCGACTAATCTCACCTTTGGCTACAATCTGCAATTGAGCTTGGTGACGCAGTTTGATAATCGCAGCCTTTTGTTAACGGGGATACAGGCTGGCAATGCTTCCACCGCTTCGACACTTTTTGCTAACAACAACTTTCTAACCAATACTTATACGCGCCTTGGCTATGAGCTTGATACGGGCAATTCACTGCAATTGAGCGATTTATCTTATCGTTTTCTTGTCGGCGATCGCCTTGCGGTAATTGTTGGTGCCGCAGGGATTAGCCCATCCAGTGTATTTCGGGGACCTAACCGCTATGAAAGTGCAGGTCAAGGTGCTCTGTCAGCATTTGCTCAGCGCAACCCAATCCTTAACTTCCCTGGGCAAGCAGGGGTCGGCTTTGACTGGCAAATTAGCGATAACATCAGTTTGCAAGGTGTTTATGCCGCAGCATTGGCATCCGATCCCAACAATGGTTTAACAGGTGGCCCCTTTACCGCAGGCGTACAACTTGCGATTAATCCTAGCGATGCCATCGATCTATCGCTTTATTACCTTAATTCTTACACCACTAATGCCAGCTTAAATACTGGCGTTGGTGATAACTTAATCGGCCCGATCGGAGGACGTTTTTCAACTAATGCCTATGGGGCAACAGTTGCATGGAGAATCTCGCGTCAGATTACCTTGGGCGGTTGGGCTGGTTACACCACATCCGATATTAGAGAGACAGGTTTAGGTGGATCGGTTAATACATTTAACTGGATGGCATTTCTCAACTTCCCCGACTTATTTGCTGAAGGTAACTTGGGCGGTATCTACGTTGGCCAACCTCCTAAGATTACTAGCAGTAACCTTACCCAAAATGGCGTTCCTGCTTTTAACATCCCCAGTACAATTGGGTTGACTGGAGTTACTGCAGGAGACTTTGGTGGACAGCCTGCTTCAACTACTCATGTAGAGTTGTTTTATCGGATGCGCATAAATGACAATATCAGTATTACCCCAGGGTTACTATTTATTTTTAATCCCGTGCAAACTTCTGGTAGTGATACCATCACCGTTGGGGCTATTCGCACAACTTTCACATTCTAAGGTCACAATCTAAAAATTAAGGGTGGTACTTTGTACCACCCTTAATTTTTAGATAGATATAATTTTCGGATTTCAAGAAGCAGATTTTTTTTAATTTAGGGAACCATAGAAATAGCCTAGTCGTCTTGGGTGAAATAAGTTCTTATACGGAACTACTTCCGAGATTTCTACGTCTATCTGAAGCTTTTAGCAAGTAAAGTCTCAGTTTCATCATTGATCGAGCACTAATAAAAAATATTAAGAGGGACAACAATAATGCTAACTCGGATCGAGAAATTTACATTCAACTTGGGGGCGATCGCAATTACACTTGGTGCAACAGCGATCGCAGCATCTCCGTCACTTGCCCAAACGACCTCAGTCCCAATTACTGGTGGTAGTTTTACTGTAAATGTGACTAGTGCAGCAACAAACAATGTTAACAGCACTGCTGTAACCGTACTGACACCAGTTGGTACTGCTCAAATCTCTGCACTTTCAGGAACCACTGCTGGAACAACTAATTTAACTACTGGTAATGCTTTTGATATTGCTGGCAAATCTATGGGATCTGTAAATTTTGACACTGGTACAACTGCAAACTTTACAAATGCTGACACCACAGTTAAGGGCAAAATTGTTACCACCGATCAGACTGGCAATGTCTCTGCGTTGGGAGCTAATACTGCAAAAGTAACAGGCTCAATTCAAACTGGCTCATCTATTCAAGTTCCAACGGCTAACATCTCAGCGTTGCCATCCAACACTGTCGTTATCCCTATTACGAGTGGAACATTTGATGTAACTCGCTTTACTGATGGCACAATAGCTAGCAATTCTATCCCTACAGTTCTTACACCCTATGGAACGGCACAACTGACTCAATTTAAATATCAAACCCTTGATAATTTAAGCGGAGCAACAGCATTTGCGGTTAATGACCAAGTACGCGCTACAGGTCTAGCTTCTGGTTCAATTCCCAGTAAAGTTAGTACATTCACCGATGCTAAAACTGCAATCGTAGGCACTTTAAACACCGCTACGCTGAATAGCAACAATTCCTACTCTCTGAAGGGTGACATCACTAGTGGCAATCTAATTGTTCCTTCTAGTGCAACCACTGTACCAACCAGTAGCACTGAATCTATTCTCATTCTCGTCAGCAATCCTAAACTGTTGAAGCTAGTAGGACTGAGTCCAAGTCTCTTGGCTCCTGGCAAATCTAAATTCCTGCTTGTGCTGGTTAACAATCAAACTTTGTTGAACTATCTAGAGTACAAAGGTTCTTCATTAGAATCCAGCGACATAAGCTCTTTGGGTACTAGCAATGGTGTAGACAAGTTTGTTTTTGTCAATTTCCAGAAGAAGAATATCTACTATTTCAGCGAAGTATCGCTCCAAGCTCTATTAGCTGCACTTAACACTTCGACAACAACTACATCTACTACTGGAACTACTGGAACCACTGGAACCACTGGAACCACTGGAACCACTGGAACCACTACCACTGGAACCACTACCACTGGAACCACTACCACCACAACCAATGTTGTGAGAGTCGTGTTTGTAGGTATTCCTAGCCGACTTATACCTGGTTTTGGCATGGTAGCAAAAGTTGAGCGTGGTGATAAATAATCACCTTCGCAATTGACATTTAGCGATCGCTGAATATCATATCTACGAACAAAAAGCGCGACCAATGAATATTGGTCGCGCTTTTTGTTCGTAAGAGACTTTAAAATTAACGAACTTCAGGAGAAGGTGTAGCTCGCTTAGGTGAAGGGATAAGATATGCAACTACTGCACCACCGACAAAACCTGCAATATTACGGACAATTGGAACCCATTCGCTAGTCCTTGTCACAACAGGTCCAAGACCAAAAGAGATGAACAACATCCCCCATAGTGGCGTGAAAATTAATGCCCATTTCCAAGCAAAGATTTCGCCTTCTTTACGAGGATGTCCCGCAAAACCAAATATTACTCCACCAACAATTGAAGTAATCAAGGTGAGAACCCACTGCTCTTGAGGAATGCCAGGAACTACTGCACATCCGTCTTGCTCTAAACAAGAAGCGATCGCATCAATGGAAGACAAAATCGATTGATCGTATCCTTGTTCGCGCACGTAGAACTGATTCCCATAGCGGGATTGTAGTTCAATCCAGAAGCCTCTCGATAGCAGAGGGTAGACCTCATCGCCAACACTAAAATTTAAGAGATTGCGTCCGCGTGCGTCAGCAACTAGCATCACACTGCGATCGTCAAGTCCCCAAAAAGACTTAACCGCACGACCAGGTGTGCGATCGACTTGAGTAAGTACGCGTAATTTCCAGCCTGTTTGTTCTTCAAATTTGGTTAATTTTTGATCGAGTGATAATTCTTCAGCATCAGTCAAAAATCTGCCCAGATCGATCACGTTAGAATACTTTTCAGGCAAAAGTTCTGGCGCATCAAAGGCATGGGCATCGGGAATATGAGTAAAGGCGATCGCTAAGGGTAGAAATATGGCGATCGCCAAAGTTATTAACTTCTGAAAAGCTACTGAAAAGTTTGTTTTAGTCATAAGTTATATTTTAAAAGCCGTCTTAATATTTCTTAATATCTTAGCAGGGGTATATAGTTTAAGTAACTCTTCTCGGTATTTTTATTTAATGGCAAGCCCAATTCAGTGGTATCCCGGACATATCGCCAAAGCTGAAAAACAATTGTTAGAACAGCTTAAGTTGGTTGATGTGGTAATTGAGGTACGTGACTCGCGTATTTTAATGTCTAGTAAACATCCAAAGATCGAAAAGTGGGTAGAAGGTAAATCCCACATTTTAGTATGCAATCGTACTGACGCTATATCTGCAACGGTGAAATCGCAATGGGCAAGGTGGTTTACCGAGCAAGAGCGTTTGGCTTTTTTTACTGATGCCCAAGCTGGCAAAGGAATGGTAGATCTGCTAAAAGCAGCGCAGGTTGCAGGTGAGAAGGTAAACGAACGTCGGCATAGCCGAGGAATGTTACCCCGTCCTGTTCGCGCTGTGGTGGTAGGTTTCCCTAATGTTGGAAAATCAGCGCTGATTAATCGTTTGCTCAATAAAAAGGTGGTTGCTAGTGCCAACAAACCGGGGGTAACCCGTCAATTGCGATGGATCAGGATTTCCGATCAGATCGAGTTACTTGACACGCCTGGGGTCATTCCGCCTTTGTTGCACGATCAAGATGCAGCAATGAAGTTAGCTATTTGTGATGACATAGGTCAGGCAGCTTACGACAATGTACTAGTCGCCGCCGAAGCTGTGGACTTGTTAGTCAAATTAAATGCCAAATTGAGCAGCCGCTACATCATCGATCCTAAAACTGTAACTTCGGGAATCGAGTATATTCATCAAGTTGCAACTCTAAATAAGTTTCAGGGCGATCTCGATAAAGTAGCAAGGTTGATTTTGTATGATTTCCGCAAGGGAAAATTAGGCGCGATCGCTCTAGAAATGCCACCTTTTTAAATAGAGAAAGGGTTAGCAAACAATTAAATATAAATTAAGAAAGATATATATAATTGTTTGGATATGACATATCTGCAACTCAAATTATGGCTAAGCGAAAGGTAACTACGCCAAAAGAATCTGAATCATTAGCTAATGACGTAGTAGCTTTGAAGTTGCAGGTTGCTCAACTAAAAAAATTAGATGTGTTAGATGCAGCTAAATCGGCACAACAAAAGGCTTTATTTGCAGTCATTGCCAAAATTCGGGAGTCCCTCGATCTAGATAGCATTTTTAAATCAACAGCGATCGCCGTACGACAGTTGTTAAATGCCGATCGCGTTGGCATGTATCGATTCGATCGAACATCAAAATTTACCTGTGGCGAATTTGTCTCTGAGGATGTACTCCCTGAATTTGCGTCAACTTTAGCTGCAAAAATTAACGACCATTGTTTTGGCGAACATCATGTCGAATATTACAAACAGGGTAAAATTTTTGCTTGTACTGATATTTATCAGAAAAAATTAGCCGATTGTCATATTCAAATTCTTGAGCGCTTTCAAGTTCGCGCCAACCTAGTTGTTCCTTTGCTTAATGGCGATCTTCTATGGGGGTTATTGTGTATTCACCAATGCTCAGCACCGCGACAATGGCTAGACTCAGAAATTGACTTTGTCAAACAGATTGCTGCTCATTTAGATGTTGCTTTACAGCAGGCTGAATTCGTCGCACAGTTACAAGCCCAATCAGAATCACTCGCCCGTGCCATCGAACAAGCTGTGGGGCGCGAAAAAGTGGTTGCGGCAATTATCAATAAAATTAGGCGATCGCTTGACCTCGATACTATTTTTACCACCACTACTGAAGAGGTCAGAGAGCTTTTACAAGCCGATCGAGTCACAATTTATCGCTTCAATCCAGATTGGAGTGGCGAGTTTGTGGTGGAGTCAATGACAGAAGACTTAGTCTCTTTTGTGGTTTATCAAAAAGATCATCCCGAACTCACTGCTAATATTAGTGAATGCAGCCTCAAGAATTTGGCTAGTACAATTACAGTTGATACCCATTTACAACAAACACAGGGTGCAGATTTTAACGAAGGTCAGCTATTTCGAGTATGTAATGATATTTACGCGGCAAGTTTCTCATCCTGTTATATAGAGGCACTGGAACAATATCAGGCGAGAGCCTATGCAATTACTGCTATCTACAAAGGCAAAGATTTATGGGGACTTTTAGCTGCATTTCAATGTGCCAATGTGCGCCAATGGCAAGAATCTGAAGTTAATTTTTTAGTGCAAATCAGTACTCAACTCGGTGTAGCGATTCAACAAGCTGAATTATTCGATCAAGTTCAAAAGCGTTCGACCGACCTACAAACTACTTTAGAAATTGAACTCCAAAAACGTGCCGACAAGCTTGCCAGAGATGCAGAGCAGGAAAGAGCTTTAGCCAGAGTGATTGAGCGTATTCGTCAAACTTTAGACATTGATACGATCTTTCAGGCGACTACCCAAGAAGTCCGTCAAAACCTCAACTGCGATCGCGTAGTCGTGTATCGATTTTTTGATGATTGGAGTGGCAAATTTGTTTTTGAGTCCAAAACGGATGACTGGCTAGCTATAGAAGAGCTATCAAATCGCGATAATATTTGGGAAGATACTCATTTACAAGAACATGAAGGTGGTAGATATCGTAACCACGAATCATTTGTAGTACATGATATTTATCAAGCTAACCTAACAGAATGTCATGTTGAGATCCTTGAAAGCTACCAAATTCGAGCTTTTATTATTGCTCCAGTATTTGTCGGCGATAAATTATGGGGCTTGCTAGCAGCGTACCAAAACTCTGGCAGCCGTGACTGGGAAACGAGTGAACTAAGTCTACTTACACAAGTTGCCAATCAACTAGGAGTTGCCGTGCAACAGGCGGAATTACTAGTGCAGTTACAAAAAGCTAAGGAAGACGCTGATAGAGCTAATAGTGCTAAAGGTGATTTTCTCGCCCACATGAGCCATGAATTACGCACTCCTCTAAATTCGATTCTTGGGTTCACGCAAGTTCTAGCTCGTGACACGTTACTTAACGATACCCAAAAAGAGCATCTAGAAATTATTGCGCGTAGTGGTGAACATCTACTAACCTTGCTCAACGATGTACTAGAAATGTCCAAAATTGAAGCTGGACTAATCGAACTCAACACTAACAGTTTCGATCTCTATAATCTCCTAGATAGCCTCAAAGAGATGTTTTTACTTAAGGCTAAAGCTAAAAAGATTCAACTCGTTTTTGACTTTGCTGCAAACGTTCCACAATACATCCAGACCGATGAAAGTAAGCTCCGTCAAGTTTTGATTAACCTCGTTGGTAATGCGATTAAGTTTACAGAGCGCGGTAAAGTTATCCTTCAAGTTACATATAGTCATAGTCTAGAAAAAGATCGAGGCAATACTGATAGGTTTCTCTATTTTGAAGTCTCTGACACGGGTCCAGGAATTGCCCCAGAAGAGTTAGACAATCTATTTGAAGCATTTGTTCAAACTGAAACAGGACGTAAATCTCAAGATGGCACTGGTTTGGGAATGCCGATTAGCAAACGCTTTGTGCGTTTGATGGGTGGAGATATTCGGGTTGCGAGTACTTTAGGACAAGGTACAATTGTAGACTTTGAAATCAAGATCCAAATGGCAAAAGCCAGTGATGTGCCTCTACCATTAGTCAAACGGAGAGCGATCGCCTTAGCACCCAATCAACCTCAATATCGGATTTTACTAGCTGATGACAAATGGGAAAGTCGTCATCTGATGAGAAGTTTACTTGCACCTTTGGGTTTTGAGATTCACGAAGCAGAAAATGGTCAAGAGGCAGTAGAAATATGGAGAGCGTGGAAGCCGCATCTTATTTGGATGGATATGCAGATGCCTGTATTGAATGGATATGAGGCAACACGAACCATTCGAGAAATAGAATCATCAGACTCGACTTGTAAAATCATTGCTTTAACTGCAAGTGTATTTGACAAACAGCGCTCTGAAGTTTTGGAATTAGGATGCGATGATTTTGTAAGTAAACCGCTACGTGAAGAACTTATCTTCGATAAGATTGCCGAACATCTGGGCGTAACTTACATTTATGCTGACAGCGATCTACTCATATCTTCCGCTAATCAGGCAAAAAACGATCGAGAGCAGTTCATCGAAAAAGAATTAGAC
The DNA here is from genome assembly GCA_003242085.1 of Pseudanabaena frigida. GTDB lineage: Bacteria > Cyanobacteriota > Cyanobacteriia > Pseudanabaenales > Pseudanabaenaceae > Pseudanabaena > Pseudanabaena frigida. The sequence continues at coordinate 8,792 of QBML01000055.1, forward strand.
AGCTTGGAGACTCAGTGGCTTTTAGATCTTCACTTAGCGGCGAGGGGTGCAGATGAGGAAGCTATCTTCAATCTCTTAAATCAGATCCAAGATACTCATCCTAATATAGTAAACGCAGTCCAAGACTGTGTTTGCAATTTTCATCTCGAAGAAATCATCAGTCTTGTTCAACCATTTATAGACCTTCAAGCAAATGAACGTTAGCATCGAAAAATCACAAGCAGATATTCTTGTTGTCGACGATCGCCCAGAAAACTTGAGGTTATTGTCAGAGATTTTATCTAAACATTGCTACAAAGTCCGAAAGGTGACCAGTGGTAAACAAGCGATCGAAGCAATCCAAATTAATCCCCCCGATCTAATTCTATTAGACATTATGATGCCAGAAATGAATGGCTTTGAAGTCTGTCAATGCCTTAAATCTCAACCGCAAACTGCAGAGATTCCTATTATCTTTTTAAGCGCTCTGGATAAGACTTTTGATAAAGTAAAGGCATTTGAAGTTGGCGGGATAGACTATATTACTAAGCCTTTTCAGGTTGAAGAAATAATTATTCGTGTTAAAAATCAGCTCGTAATCTTACAACAAAGGAATAGTCTACAAGAGCAACAAAAGCTACTTGCTAGGCAAAATCGACAACTCAAACAAGAAATTCAAGAACGTCAACAAATAGAAATAGATTTAGCTAATGCGAAGAAAGCGGCTGAAGCCGCAAATAGATCCAAAAGTGACTTCCTTGCCAATATGAGTCATGAAATTCGTACTCCAATGAATGGAGTGATAAGTATGTCACAATTACTGGCAATGACAGAGCAAACCGAAGAACAACAAAAATATACGCAAATAATTCAGGATAGCGCTAATGCCTTATTAAATATTATTAACGATATTCTTGATTTGTCTAAGGTTGAATCTGGGAGACTAGAACTAGAACAACGAGTTTTTAATCTGGAAGATAGTTTGAAGTTTGTTTTCACTCTACTAAATCAATCTGCTTTAGATAAAAGTATTCATCTCCAATACGTAATTCAGAGTGATTTACCTGTTGTAGTTGTTGGTGATGAATATCGACTGCGTCAAATTCTATTAAACCTAGTAGGTAATGCGATTAAATTTACCAATCAAGGGAAAGTGAATGTTAGTGTAAGATTTCAGGATGAAGATATCAACGCCGAGCGCCATAAACTGAAATCTCAAAAGAGCTTGCTTTTTACCATAACTGATACAGGTATTGGTATTCCTAGCGATCGCATTATGAGACTATTTAAACCTTTTACTCAAGCCGATACATCAATTAGCCGTAAATACGGGGGCACTGGGCTAGGATTAGCCATTTGCAAAAGTTTAGTCGAACTAATGGGTGGCAATATCTGGCTTGAGAGTTTTGGGCAGATTGCTGGGAATCCTCCAGCTAATTGGCAGCCTACCTCAAACAATCAAGGATCGACATTCCATTTTGCGATCCCTATATCACTGCCTGAGAGTATTCCCACCCCAGAAATAAAATCTGATTTAGGCTACGATCGTCTTCAAATATCAGAAAAATTTCCTTTGCGTATTTTGTTGGTTGAAGATAACATCATGAACCAAAGATTGACCTTCATAATTATGCAGAAATTTGGCTATACCATCGATATTGTAAATAATGGACTAGAGGCAATTAGCACACTGCAAAATCAAACCTACGACATGGTACTAATGGATGTACAAATGCCTGAAATGGATGGATTAACGGCAACTAAATGGATTCGCCAAAATCTTACCAGTCAACCCTATATAGTGGCAATAACTGCCAATTCTTCAGATGAAGATCTCCAAAAATGTATAGATTCAGGCATGAATGCTTATATTAATAAACCTATTAATATTAAAGAAATCATTCGTATAGTTTCTCAACCTCATTTAGATAGATCGTAAGATCCGCACTACCATCGAAGATTGCTGAGAACTTATGCGTCGAAAAAAACTTTTAAAAATAATCTCGTTTTAGGTAAGTGCGTAATGCTGTACTGATAATCTGATAAAGCCGCATCAATAGAATTAAAAATATGACAACTAGCAAAATTTATTTAAAAGGGGTAAAAGCCTATGGATATGTGGGATATTTACCCGAAGAAAATGTACTAGGACAATGGTTTGAAGTTGATGCGACGTTATGGGTGGATTTTGAAAAGTCAACTTACAGTGACGAGATTGAAGATACAGTCAATTATTGCTCTTGCATTAGTAAGATCGAGACTTTAATTCAGACCCGTAAATTTAAATTGATCGAACGATTAGTCGGCGCGATCGCGGATAGCATTCTCGAAGATGCAAAAATCGAGCAGGTCGAAGTACGTGTAATCAAGCATCCCCCGATTCCTAACTTCCAAGGTTCCGTTGCTGTGGAAATTGTGCGATCGCGTTCTCAACTCGATTCTGCCAAGCCCACAGCCAAATCCGAATCAAATCCTAAGCCGCAAGTTCGAGATTTAAATTCCACAATTGTAAATTCAGGAGAATCCCAAATTATTAGTATCTATACCGATGGGGCTTGCTCTAAGAATCCGGGCCCCGGTGGTTGGGGAGTTGTAGTGAATTTTTCAGATGGATCGACTAAGGAACTTGGTGGAGGTATTCGCGAAACCACGAATAATCAAATGGAATTACAAGGCGCGATCGCTGCTTTAGACTTCCTCGCTAATCACAAACAATCAACGACTATCGATCTTTATACTGATAGTAAGTATGTGATTGATGGAATTACTAAATGGATTAAAGGCTGGAAAAAGAATGGCTGGAAAACTAAAGATAATAAACCAGTAAAAAATCAAGAGTTTTGGCAACAACTCGACTGCCTCAATTCATCAAATATTCGATGGCATTGGGTAGAAGGTCATTCTGGCGATCCTGATAATGAGAGATGCGATGCGATCGCCCGTAGTTATACTGCCAAGTATTTATAAAAATAAGACTTGCTATGCAAGTCTTATTTTTATGTTAAGTATAAAAAATATCGCTTTTGCTAAAATTCAATTTTTTGATGCTTGGATAACCTTGTTACGTTTAGTAGTTAGATAATTTTTGATCTGTTCAAGTTGTTTCATTTTATCGGTTATCTCATCGAGTTTGCTGTCGATAATTTTTAACTTTTCCGCAATCGGCATCTCCATATTTCCCCAAGTATCCATTAGATGTTTCATTTCACTGAGCGTAAATCCTAAAGATTTACCTTGGACAATCATGGCAACGCGATCTAGCATTTCTGGACTGAAGTCCATGTAGGTTCTCATCCCTGCTTGACGTTCTTGTGACTCAATCAGTCCCCTTTTTTCGTAAAAGCGAATCGTGTCCTTAGTCAAACCTGTTTTCTTCGCCAACTCACCTATTAGCATGATATTTCCTCAAACCCAAAATCTACTCTTGACTATGGAGTATAGTCCACAGTTTATGCTTGCGAATGACTAACTTAAAACTTCTTGGAAATCATTCATGGGTCAGACAGTTCTAATTACGGGAGCTTCCAGTGGAATTGGTGAAGCAACTGCAAAATATTTTCTGCAAAAGGGATGGAATGTCGCTGCAACCATGCGATCGCTTAATAAGGCAAATTTGGAAAGTAACAAATCAATTATTTTCCCACGCCTTGATGTTACCGATCCTGAAACTATTAATGCAGCTATCGCGCAAACCCTTGAACATTTTGGGCAGATCGATGCATTGGTCAACAATGCTGGCTATGCCCTGATGGGGCCAATTGAAGGAGTGACAACAGAACAATTGCAGCAGCAATTCCAAACTAATGTGTTTGGTGTGGTTTCTACTATGCAAGCAATTCTACCGATATTTCGCCAACAGAAGTCAGGAACGATTATCAATGTTGCGTCAGTTGGAGGGCGGATTGGCTTTCCAATGACAGCATCTTATCACGGCACAAAATGGGCAGTGGAAGGAATTTCTGAAGCCATGCGATTTGAGCTAGAACCATTGGGAATCCGCATCAAGATTATTGAACCTGGTGGAATTAAAACCAATTTCATCAATCATGGTGTGGCATGGGCTATTCATCCTGAATATAAAAAGCCGATCGCGCAGGTGCAGAAGTTTATGTATAAAATTAACGATTCCTTGCCAGACCCCGATGGAGTTGCCAAAGCGATCTATCGAGCTGCCACCGATCGCTCTCAAAGGCTTCGCTATTCTCCGCATGGTGAAATGTTTTTGCTACTACATTCCCTCCTACCCGATCTTCTATGGCGATCGCTGGTCAAAACTTTAATGTTGGGTACATAGGAGCATTCAATGAAAGTCTTTGTAACGGGTGGATCTGGTTTTGTCGGTCGCTGCATGATTCAGATGTTGCGCGATCGCGGAGATGAAGTTATTGCATTAGCGCGATCGCAACAAGCAGCAAAAATGGTAATGGAACTAGGTGCTAAGGCAGTCCGAGGCGATCTGCTTGACGAACAAGCGATGATCGGAGGAATGCAGGATTGCGAAGTGGTGTTTCATATTGCAGGTTTTTTAAGCACTTGGGGGAAATACCAAGACTTCTATAAAACAAATGTAATTGGAACTGAATGTACATTAGCAGCAGCACAGGCGGCGAAAGTACCTTGCTTTGTACAGATAGGAGCTTCGGCTTCTGTGTTTAATCGTCAACCTCTATCTCAAATTGACGAATCATCGCCACTTCAACAACCGAATTTCTCTCCTTACATTGCCACAAAAAGTATTGCCGAACAAAGAGTAATCGCCGCTAATAGAATCGGGTTTAGAACTTCTGTAGTGCGTCCATCTTGGATTTGGGGTAATGGCGATCGTGCATTACCTCAAGTCATAACTGCTGTAAAAACTGGACAATTCGTCTGGATTGATGGTGGTAACTATCCATACATGACTACCCATGTGATGAATGTCTGTCATGGCGCAATCTTGGCAGCAGAGAAAAGTACTGGTGGACAAGCTTATTTTCTGAACGATGGAGATGTGGTGCAGTTTCGCGATTGGATTACAACTTTGATGCAAATTGCTGGCGTAAAGGTAAATAGCTTAAGCATTCCGAGATGGCTGGCTTGGAATATGGCGGGATTAATAGAAATAGTTTGGCGAATTGCGAGATTTAAAAACGAGCCACCGATTACGCGCACGATGGTAAGGCTCATCGGTCAAGAGGTCACCTTTAGCGATCGCAAAGCAAGGGAAGAGCTTGGCTATAGACCAATTATGACTCGCGATCGTGGCTTGGAAGAACTTGCAAATCTCTACTACTGAATAGGCAGGGATATGACAAACTCAGTACCAACGCCAAGCTGAGAGAAGACCGAAATAGAGCCCCGATGCTTTTCAGAGATAATTTGCCGAGCGATCGCCAAGCCAAGCCCAGTACCCTTACCAACCCCCTTAGTCGTAAACAAATGGTCAAAGACATGCTGTTTAACACGATCAGCCATGCCCTTACCATTATCGACAATGCGAATTTCAACCTGTTTATCATCGATTATAGAAGTACGAACAACAATACGATTGGGATTAGCGGCAATATCGTTATAAGACCGACCCAGATTAGACTCCTCAAGAGCATCGATCGCATTAGCAAGAAGATTCATAAACACCTGATTGAGCTGACCCGCAAAGCATTCTACCTGTGGTAAATCAGCATATTCTTTAACAACTTGAATTTCAGGACGATTGCTATCGCCTTTAAGACGATGCTTGAGAATCATAATCGTACTATCGATGCCATCATGAATATTACAAGCCACAGGGAGATCGCTATCGGCACGAGAGAAAGTTCTAAGACTATTACTAATATCGCGAATGCGCTTGACCCCCTCACGCATAGAACTAACTAGCTTCGGCAAGTCCTCACGAATATATTCCAAATCGATTGTTTCGATTTCATCTTGGATCTCTCTATCAGGATTTGGATATTTCTGCTGGTACAGGTCAAGCAAGCCAAAGATATCTTTAATATAATCTAAAGCAGGACGAATATTACCACCGAGGAAACCAACAGGATTATTAATTTCATGAGCGACCCCCGCGACCAAATTACCAAGAGCAGACATTTTTTCACCTTGGATCATTTGGATTTGAGTTTGCTGGAGTTGTAGTAAAGCTTTTTCAAGAGCATCAGACTTTTGTTGTCGTTCGGCTTCGAGTTGTTTACGCTCAGTAATATCTTGCACCATTGAATAAATGCCAATGGGCTCCCCATTGGTATTTAGTAAAGGGGTATTAATCCATTCACAAATGATTACCCTGCCATCTTTCGTAGTGTTCTCATTTACGCTGTAGCTACCACCCTTTTGGTTGAGAATATCAGTCATTAAATTGACAACATAATCCTGATAAGGTTCTGGAACAATTTCTAAGGCATGATTGTTCAGCATTTCGCTTGCTTGATAACCAAAAATCTTTTCAGCAGCAGGATTCCAACCAATAACTTTAAGCTCGTTATTCCACTCAATCACCCCAATCGGCGTTCTTTCAATTAAGAACATTAGTTTTGATTGAAATCGCTCCAGTTCAATGGCAGTCTGTTGAATGATTTGAGACTTTTCTAACTCATCGGCATAAAGACGCGCATTTTGTAAGGAGATGGCAGCTTGGGCACAAATGAGATTGAGAACTTCGACGCGATCGCTGGTAAACGCACCGACAGTTAAGCTATTTTCCAAATACAAAATCCCAATTAATTTACCTTGATTGAGAATTGGATTACACAGGATACTCTTGGGGCAATGGGAAATAATATAGGGATCGTCGGATAACGTTGGATGAATTGTTGCATCCCAAATTACTGATGGAGTAAGCGTGTGTGTAATCGTATTGATAAGAGAAAATGGAACTTCTTGACTATTGTCGATTGAGATAGCTTCTAGAATTCTTTCCTGCTGTCCTATCTGAGACAATCCCTCAATCACCCATTCGTTTCCTTTAGACATTAGCAGTACACACTTATCCGCCCCAGCATTTTCCGTGACAATCCGAAGTAAAGTCGAAAGTAATTTTTTTAATTCGATTTCACTAGAAAGATTTTGGGAAGCTTTGAGAATAGCAGTGAGATCCATTGCTTCTGAAATGCTAGTACTACTCGTTGACGCTTTACTTGTATGGGAAGAGGCTGCAATGATTGTTTCATTTGTAGTAAATGCCTGTTGCTGCTTTTGGAGAATTGGGGCAAGTAGTTGTGGGTATCTTTGTTCCAAATCATCTACCTTCGCTTTTGCACCCCAACGAATATAGGTATAGTAAGCTTCAGTCATGTAGCCTTGGGCAATTTTCTGTTTGTCCCATTCCAAATAAAACTTAGCAGCCAGCTCATTAGCAAGGGCTTCTTCATTGAGGAATTTATTTTCTATGGCAAGTTGAATGGCGCGATCGTAGCATTCAATGGCTTCAGCTTTGTTTCCGATCGCTCGATAACGCTCAGCTTCTACCAATTGAAACTTATGGGCATAGTTCATCGGGGCATGGCTTGCTAACTCTGCCAAACGTTCTTGATTAGATGCAACTCTTGCTAGCGCCGCAATCAGACTAGGTGAATCTAAGTTATTGCTGGTTTCTGACTGATGCGTGAATGCAGCCAGAATGCAAAGGGAATCATAAAAAGTGAAGAAAGAACCTAAGACGAAAGCAGACCCACTATCAAAATAGTCGTTACAGATAGCGGCGTAGTGAGTTGCGCGATCGAGTTCTCCCAGTAGGTAATACACCATTAATCGACTGATGGAAAACATGAAGACTGTAGTGCGATCGTTAGCTTTTAGGTAGTAGTCCAGCAGGGCTGTATCACTATAATCTGTTGCGCTCCATCCTATTGGTGGCTGTTCTTGTCCCATTAGCCGCAAGACTGCCCAGCGAAATACTTCATTTTTATGTAAAATTGCTGACTGCTTCACTCCATACATCACATGGCTGTAATTTGTAATTTCCGTCTCAATATCTAATAAATTGCGACCTGCTAGTAAGGAATGACAGCCATATTGAAAAGATGAGCGTGATGCATACTCAAAATCACCAATTGCCATACCGCTTTGATAGCTTTCTTGTAAAGGTTTTAAGGTTTGGTTGAGATGTTCCTTGCGATGGCGAATAAAAACATTAAAAGCAAAAATAGTTTTTGTCTCAAAGGCTTTTGCCTCGAATTTTTCTAATAGATTGAGTGCTAGTTGTCCAAATTGATAACCTCTATCAATATCACCAACAATACCCGCCAATACTAGCCCATACCAAGCATAGGAAGAGGCAGCTACAGCAGCATTGCCATGAGCTACTAATAGTTTTACCTGCTGAATCGCCAGTAATTGCGCCACAACGGGAACAGCATTATAAGCGCTAGTCATTGCGCTTGACATGAGTGCGATCGCTGCCAAAATGCGGGAGTCTGTGAGCGTAGGTAATTCCAAAAGCGATAATACGGATTTGCCCTGCAATTGTTGTTGTAGTTCTGTATCGCTGCGTTGGACATCGGCATCTGTAGGCTCTGAAGGAAACACAAACCCTAACCTTTCCAAAATTTCTAAGGTGGTGTGAACAGCTTGTCGCATTGCATTCTGAGCTGCACAAGCCTGAATCTTGATTTCGTATACTTTGACTTGATCTAGTACGGATTGAGCTTGCTGTACTACCACCTGTGACCATTGTTCCATTTCATCAAATTCACCATTTAAGTAGGCAACTTCGATGGATTCTTCAAACAACGATAAGGTCAGCTCGTATTGAGTTTGCCAGCTATCTGACGCTAATAAACTACGCCCGATCTCACAATAGTTGGCAGCCACACTGTAGGCGGTGGCATGTTTTGCTTTGCGCCCTGCTAATAGATTTAACTGAGCGAGCTTTTCTCGTTCGGCGTAGTTCTGGATCAGTTCAATCGCAATATTTAGATGATTCACCAGTTCAAAAATGCGATCTTCTCGTCCCATTTTGCTATTGTGCTGCAAAAGCCTCTGACCGATGCAGTAGTGGGTTAGCGGTCTCTGGTGTTTTGGGATCAGTGAATAAGCTGCCTGTTGTACTCGATCGTGTAGGAACTTATAGGTGACGCTGACGGACTGAGGATTGGGGGTGCGAGAATTAAATCCGAGATGATCTGGAAGTTTTTGATCGGAATTCTCCACTTCAGATTGAAAGAATTTATATACTTCATTTTGTGGTATTACTAGCCCTTCTTGAAGTGATTTCCATAGGTCGTCTGCTGTTTCTGCTTCTGATTTTTCATGGACAATCGCTAAGGTTGCCAGATCGAACTGGTTGCCAATGCAGGCTGCAAGTTGCAATACATCTTGTGTCTCAAAGGGCAATTTCTGTAACTGCAAAGCCATAAATTCGACTACATCATTAGTAAGCGATAAAGCTCTAGTTTGAGCAATATCACACTGCCAATAACGGGCTTCTAAATCAAAGGTAATTAATCGATCTTCATGTAATAGTTTAAGAAACTGAGTGGCAAACAAGGGATTCCCTTTAGTCCTTTGAAATACTAGTTCGGTTAGGGTTTGGGCAGTAGCGCGATCGCAATTTAGTGTGTCTGTTACCAGTTGATTAGTATCATCTAAACTCAAAGATTGGAGTGTAATCGTATTGACTATTGTTCCCATTTTGACCAGATCGTCTATAGTCATCATAAAGGGATGGGATTTAGATACCTCATTGTTTCGATAAGCCCCAATCAATAACAAGTGCCCTGAATTCTGCATTAACAGATGTATTAACTGTAATGATGCAGCATCAGACCATTGCAAATCATCTAAAAACAATACTAATGGGTGCTTCGCAGAAGTGAACACTTGCACGAACTTCTGCATCAATAGATTGAATCGATTTCGTGCGGCACTCCCAGATAGTTTTGGAGCCAAAGGTTGTCGACCAATTATGCGTTCTAGTTCGGGGATTACTTCCACTAGCACTTGCCCATTTTCTCCAACAGCTTCGAGAATTTTGTCTTTCCAAGTTTGTAGTTGGGTATCTGATTCGGCAAGCAATTGTGCCATCAAATCGCGAAAAGCTTGGACAAAGGCAGAGAAGGGTATATTCCGTTGAAACTGATCGTATTTGCCTTTAATGAAATAGCCTTTTTGCCTAGAAATTGGCTTGTGAACTTCATTTACGACTGCGGTTTTACCGATGCCAGAAGAGCCAGCAATAAGTAACATTTCTGCTCTGTTTTGGCTGACTCGATCGAAGGCATCTAATAATGATTTAACTTCTTGTTCTCGACCGTAAAGTTTTTCGGGGATTAAGAAGCGATCGCTAATATCTCTTTCTCCAATAGTAAAGTATTCAATGTTTTCAGTGGTTTGTGATTGGCTTTGTAGTTGATTCAAACAAACTTCCAAATCATATTTTATTCCTGATGCACTCTGGTAGCGATCCTCAGCATTTTTCGCCATTAACTTACCAATGATTTTCGATAAAACTAATGGAATAGTAGGTTCGATCTGATGGACTGATGGAGGGTTCTTCGCTAAATGACAATGAACCAATTCCATAGGATCGGTTGAGTCAAAAGGTAATTTTCCTGTGAGTAATTCATAAAAAGTGACACCTAGAGAATAAAAGTCACTCCGATAATCAATGCCACGGTTCATCCGTCCAGTTTGCTCTGGTGAGAGATAGGCTAGAGTTCCTTCTAAAGTGTTAGCATTTTGAATTTCTACAGCTTCCCTTGGCAATAGAGAGGCGATGCTAAAATCAATTAGTTTGACTTGCTTAGTTTCGGGATTAATTAATACATTGCCTGGTTTGATATCTTTATGAATGACTTTATGAATATAGAGCGTGTCTAAAGTGTCACAGATGGCGATCGCGATCTCCAAGAAGTTTCGCAAGGATAATTTTACTTTCCTTTTGATAACCCATTCCTTCAAAGAGATGCCACCAAAATCTTCCATTATTAATGCATAACTATTACCATAAGATTCCAAATTGTATGTGGTGATAATGTTAGGAGATTTTAGTTGTTTCGCGATCGCATACTGATTGCGAAATTGCACTATTTCATTAAAGCTAGGATGTTCGTTGCGTAATATTTTTACTACTATGGGGTGTTGATCGTGCTCTCGAATTCCCCGATAAACTATGGTTCGATGTCCTGCATATAGTTGTTCAGTAGTTTGATACCCAGTTAAGTTTGTGATTTCATGCATAGCTTCTTCAATAATCCCTATTCCTAAAATTTGTTGAATATACCACTTGCTATACTTTTATTATATTTATGGATTGATTGAGTTAACACAGGAACATAAAATTTAGAAAAAAAGCTCAAGTATATTTAGAGGGGCGGTACTCGGCTCTACGCCGCTTAATTTTAAAATTTTGACATCTTTATAAATACCAGCAACCGCCATAATGCCTAGGACAAAATAGAAAATATCACAGGGCAAAGATTTTACTGCGATCTTGGCTTTGTTAATTGGCTTAGAGATATAGCTACCAGTCATGTTAGGACAAAATAAAAACCCAAAGAAGGATTGCGGCGCTTCGCGCCGCAATCCTTCTTTGGGTTTTAA
>QBML01000056.1 GCA_003242085.1 Pseudanabaena frigida
GTTGCTCAATATGCTAATCGCTCTCCCCTCTAGTTCTTATTTGAATTTACTATATTCTAGCGATCGCTTTCATTGCTATAGGTGATATTAAAGAAAAAACTCTAAGATCTGTACAGCCCGCTACGCGGATAGCACAAGTCTTAGAGTTTTTTCTTTCTTAACTATACCGAGATATTTATAAGGAAAGAATCTTTGAAGGTACGGAGAACGCGAAAACCGCGATTGCTTGGGTATGGGGATTGATTCGGTATAATCAGGTTTGATTAAGACTCAGTAACATTTAGTAATATTCAGGAGCTTTGCGCGATATGCAAGAGCAGGGAACGATCAGCATTCATACCGAGAATATCTTTCCCATTATCAAGAAGGCTTTATATTCAGAACGCGATATCTTCTTGCGGGAATTGGTTTCTAATGCGGTAGATGCAATTAGCAAACTCAAGATGGTGTCCTACGCTGGAGAGACGGATCATTCTTCAGAGCCAGAAATTACGATCGCGATCGATAAGGATAAAAAAACGCTGGCAATCTCCGATACTGGCATCGGCATGACGGCTGACGAAGTAAAAAAATATATTAACCAAGTTGCCTTTTCGAGCGCTCAAGAATTTGCTACTAAATATGCAAATAGTGGCTCTGGCGATCAACAAATTATCGGTAACTTTGGTTTAGGTTTCTACTCATCATTCATGGTGGCGAGCAATGTCGAAATTGATACTCGCTCCTACAAAGAAGGCTCTGAGGCAGTGCATTGGTCATGTGACGGCTCCACTACCTTTACTCTGGATGACAGCGATCGCGCTACCGTTGGTACGACGATTACCTTGACTTTGCAAGAAGATGCTGAAGAGTATCTGGAAGAAGCTTCGATCAAGCGGATGATTCGCAATTATTGCGACTTTATGCCCGTGCCGATCAAACTGAATGATGAAGTCATTAATAAGCAAACTGCCCTCTGGGACAAGTCACCTAAGTCGGTTACAAATGATGAGTATTTAGAATTTTATCGCTATCTCTATCCATACCAAGACGATCCTCTATTCTGGATTCATCTAAATACTGACTATCCGTTTGTGATTAAGGGCATTCTTTATTTTCCGAAGATGAAGGCAGATATCGATCCCAATCGCGGACAGATCAAGTTATTCTGCAATCACGTTTTTGTCAGCGACAATTGCGATGATGTCATTCCTAAATTTTTGATGCCCTTACGTGGTGCGATCGACAGTACCGATATTCCTCTCAACGTATCGAGGAGTTTCCTACAGGGCGATCCCAAGGTTCGTAAGATCCAAGACTTTATTGCTAAAAAAGTAGGCGATCGCCTCAGCTCTCTCTACAGTGACTCTCGCGAAGAATTTCTGAAGTGTTGGCAAGACATCAGCATCTTCATGAAATTTGGCGCTATGAATAGCGACAAGTTTTATCAACAAATCAAAGATATTCTGGTTTACTCCACCACCAGCGAAGATGATGAGGTCAAAAGTGCAAGTGGCAACTACACCACTCTACAAGCTTATCTAGAGCGAAACAAGGAAAAACACGAAAATCAAGTTTTCTACACCTCCGATCCGATCGCTCAAGGCACCTATGTTGAATTACATAAAAACCAAGGTCTAGAAGTACTGACTTTTGATTCATTCATTGATAGTCACTTCATCAACTTCTTGGAGCGTGAGTTCAAAGATATTAAATTTGCACGGGTTGATGCGGAAATTGACGATCGCCTCGTAGATAAGGAATCAAAAACCGAAATTGTCGATCCGAAAACCAACAAAACCAAGAGCGATCATCTGCAAGATATTTTCCGTGCAGCACTCAATAAGCCTAAATTGGTAATTCGCACTGAGGCAATTAAGGCTGAAGATGCCGCTTCTGCCCCACCAGCGATTATTTTGCTACCCGAATCAGCACGTCGGATGCAGGAAATGATGGCGCTCATGCAACAAGGCACAGTAAGCTTCCCTGAAGATCACGTACTACTGGTAAATACAGCGCATCCCCTGATGGAAAAGCTGATCGATCTTGATAGCAGTCAAATCCTTGTTGATGGAAAATCAGAATCATCAGATTTAGCAAATTTGATTTGTACCCATGTCTATGACTTGGCGTTGATGGCGCAAAAGAGCTTTGATGCGGACAGCATGAAAGGATTCTTGCAACGTTCTAACCAGTTGCTAACTAAATTGACTAGCAAGATTTAGGACTTTACAGAAAAAAGTCAAGAACTACAGTTCTTGACTTTTTTACTATCCGTTTTGCTTTAAAGTACAGGTGGTGAGTGAGCTTAGCCACTAAATTGCTAATTTCCTCCGACTAAGACGAATTAAGTCATCGTAAGTAGCGCAAACTTTGTCGGCTGCGTTACTAATATCTTTAATTGATTGATAATATACTTCGTGCTTAGAATATTTGAGCTCAGGATAAACTGCCATGTAACCTTTGTAATCTACTTTGTCAACAGTAAAGCTTACTGTGTAAAGTACTTTTAAGTATTGATCTATACTCTCCGTTAGTTGACATCTACGCATTTCTAGATCCATGTCGATGAACTCAAATTCGGGGTTTTGGCAACTTAACCTATAGGCTACTAAATCTTCATGTACCTCAAGCAACCAAGGATTACCATAGATATGGTTACGAATGAAACTAATGGAGCCTCCTGTTACTGGAAGAACTTTCTTAAGCTCAAGAAATAATTTTCGATCCAACTCAATACATTCTGGATGAACCAGTAAGAAACTTTTACTCTGTACTTTCTCATACCATCTGTTTCTGTGTCCTATTAGCTCTGATTCATTATATTTACGACCTTTTGGATGTTTGGGATTATAAGCTTTCACCTCAGCATGGCAATCTAAACAAAGCGGAATACAATTCTCGTAGGAGTCCTCTCCACCTTCTGACTTTTGGATAATGTGATGAAGCTCTATCTTAAAACCACAAAATTTGTGGCAAATACAGCAACATCTACCGCAATCTAACAGGGCTTTCTCAGAGATATTTGGAGGAAAACTCATTGCTATTGTTTTTAATTAATATCTACAAAAAGTATCTGTATTGCTCAGTCTAACAGGCTACTTATCTCAGTCTCTGAATTTTACAGTTGAGATAGATATTAATAACTGTGTTTGAAATTTTGTATAGACCAGAGTTATTAGGGTTAATTTCTAGTTAATCGGGTGTAAAACCACAATAGGTTGAATATCTGAGCCGATCACTTCACTCACGCCTAAAAATTGTTGAGCATAGCCATAAGTACGAATGTAATTATAAATTTCTGAGGTTGAAGATTTTTCAAGTGAACTAGTTAGAAGAAAAGATTCATCCTTAATTGTTTGCCCCATGCACCAACGCCTTGTCAGATCTTCATCAAGAGAAACCATTGGCAAAAAATGTAACCCACAATCAGTGGCGAGAACTTCGAGTTTGCCCGATCGCAAAAACTCATCAATTTGTTCAAAAGTCAAACTCGAGTCTAAATCAAAACCATTACTATAAGTGCGTCTTAGTGCCGATAGCGTTGCCCCACAACCGAGCTTTTCGCCTAAATCACGCGCGATCGAACGAATATACGTACCTGCCCCACAGTCGATCGCCAGATCTATTTCCGCATAATCCCCCTGAGTCCATGCCAAAATTTGAATTTCTTTAATTGTCACCGATCGAGTGGGAATATCTGTCTCTGTAACCTCGCCTCGCCTCGCCAGATCGTAAAGGCGTTTCCCGTTGACTTGGATGGCGCTAAAAGCTGGGGGCCGTTGGGTAATATTGCCTTGAAACTGCGGCAAGAATTCTTTGATTGCCTCTAGGGTTAAATCAGGACAAGGGCGATCGCTTAGCACTTCCCCAGTAATGTCATCAGTATTAGTGACGATCCCAAATCTGATTTTGGCGTTGTAAGCCTTATCGGAGGGTAAAAATCGTAAAAGTCTAGTAGCATTACCAACGGCGATCGGTAAAACTCCTGTAGCCATCGGATCGAGCGTGCCACCATGACCGATCTTTTTTTGTTTCAGTAGCTTCCGCAATTTACTTACACAGTCATGGGCAGTGATCGTCGGCGGTTTATCAATGCTAATAAATCCATTGAACATAAAAAATACAAAATTCTATTGATGTTAAGCGTTTTTAAAGTGAGTAAAGGCAAAAAAATTTTTAGGTCTTGTTAAACTGGAATTCTCAAAAATTTACCGATTCGTCTAATTCGATTTTTTAATTTTATTTAAAGTGAAACAGCGATCTCCCTTATCATTAGTGGAACGAAAGCAAGAAAAAATTGTCATAAAATAAATAAAGTGAATGCAAAAACAATTCCTTTAAAAGTTGTAGTAGTCTTACAAAGCATTTCTTAAAAACTTCACCAGACTGTTACTATCTATCGAAGTTTATTTATGTCTTTAAATGATTTACATTAATTTGCAACTATACAAGACAAAAGATTTTGGTAAAATCTTGGATTTTAAGTCAGCGCTTGGCGTTGAATGGATTTGCCTTCGTCATTATTTGTGATATTAGGTGAAATAAGTTGACTCGAATTGTGTTCGGTGATATTCACGGTCAATTTGACGGCTTAATGAAGTTAATTGACTTTATTAAGTGCGGCTCTGATGACAAATTATTCTTTTTGGGCGACTTAATCGATCGCGGTAGCCGCAGTGCTGACGTTATCCGATGGGTAATGGCAAACGGTCATACCTGTCTTAGGGGTAATCACGAGCAGATGTGTCTTGATGCCTTTAACAGTATTGAAGGATCGCTAATTTGGAAAGGATGGCTGATGAATGGAGGAGCAAACACTTTAGAAAGCTACGGACAGGAAGGATTACCCAAAGACCATTTAGAGTGGATGCAGCAATTACCACTTTATCTGGATTTAGGTGATTCTTGGTTGGTTCATGCGGGGGTAAACCCAAACTTGCCGATCGAATTACAAGGCGCGGCAGAATTTTGTTGGATTCGCGAAGAGTTTCACAGTGCGACCGAACCTTTTTTTGACGACAAAATCATCATCACGGGACACACGATTACATTTGTCTTTCCTGGTGTGAAACCTGGGAATTTAGTATTAGGCAAAGGGTGGCTGGATATTGATACTGGAGGTTATCATCCAAAAAGTGGCTGGTTGTCAGCGTTGGATCTAGATTCAGCAACAGTATATCAATGCAATACTTTTACGAATGAGTTAAGAGTAAATCCTTTATCGGAAATCACCACTGTGATCGAGCCAATGCCGTCGCGATCGCAAAGACTAGACATTGGCAAGACCAACACTCCTAAGAGGCGATGGTCTTGGGTATAGGCTTAGAGGTGTCGCTTCGTGACATCTCTAAGGAGACAGTAAAACTTGGTATAAATCAGGACGGCGATCGCGGAAAAAACCAAATGAAGCACGGTTTAGCCTAACGGTATCGAGATCGAAATTTGCCAAAATCACACCTTCTTCACTATCATTCATTTCTGCAACCTTATCGCCACGATGGTTAGCAATAAAGGAATGGCCATAAAAAGTTTGATTGCCCTCTAGCCCGATCCGATTAGCTGCCGCAACAGGAATTACATTACTAACTGCGTGACCGATCATCGCACGTTGCCAAGGATCTTTGGTATTTAGGTTAGGCTCTTCTGGTTCAGACCCGATCGCCGTGGGATAAAGCAAAATCTCTGCTCCCATCAATACCATCGCTCTAGCACATTCAGGAAACCATTGATCCCAGCAAATACCTACGCCAATTTTGCCAAAAGTGGTATCCCAAACCTTAAAGCCCGTATCGCCACCCCGAAAATAAAACTTTTCTTCGTAGCCTGGCCCATCGGGAATATGGCTTTTACGATAGACTCCCAGCAATGAGCCATCAGCATCAACCATCGCCAGACTGTTGTAATAGACCTGTCCCGATCGCTCAAAAAATGAGATCGGAATCACGACATTAAGCTCTTTAGCAAGCTTTTGAAAATGAGCGATCGTCGGATGATTCTCTACTGGTTGCGCCCAATCAAAAAAGCGATCGCGTTCTTCTCGACAAAAGTAGGGGCTTTCAAATAACTCTGGTGGCAAGATTACTTGCGCTCCTTGATGTGCAGCTTTGCTTACCAAGTCCGAAATTTTGGCAACATTTGTCGCAATATCAGCATTTAGTGATGCCTGAATAACAGCGATCGTAACAGTTTTAGAGGATGACATCAGGAGATTAAATATTAGATATAGATATTTTTAGTGATTTATACTGTTCAAATTGCAGTAGCGATCGCGGTTAGGATAGAGCAATAGCCTAACTAGTATTGCCATGAAAATACTGCCATGAAGAACATTGTAATTTTATTAATTCAGTTTTATCGAATTTGTATTTCACCACTACTGGGACCTAAATGTCGATTTCAACCAACTTGTTCTCAATATGCAATGACAGCCATTGAGAGATTTGGATTACGCAAGGGAGGAATGCTGTCAGTTAAACGAGTTTGTAGTTGCCATCCTTGGAATATTGGTGGTTTCGACCCAGTACCCGAAGTTGACAACAAATAAAATCTGGTTTTAAAAACTTTTTATTTACCCTAAACGATAGCCAAAACCTCTAACAGTCACAATGTGTTTTGGATCGCTAGGATCGAATTCTATTTTTTCGCGCAGCCAACGAATATGCACATCTACAGTTTTGCTATCGCCAACAAAGTCCTCGCCCCACACTTTTTCTAGTAGTTGTTCTCGCGACCATACGCGGCGAGGATGACTCATAAATAAATCTAGCAAGCGAAACTCTTTAGGCGAAAGATTAACTTCAGCTTCTTTAATTGTGACGCGGCACTCATCTGGATACAAAGCGATATCACCAAACTTATAGACTGTTATGTTAGTAGCTACAAATTCCCGACGGCTACGACGAAGCAAAGCCCGACAACGCGCCACTAATTCGCGCATTCCAAAAGGCTTGGTCAGATAATCATCAGCTCCGACTTCCAAACCTGTAATCTGATCGGATTCATTTCCTCGAGCGCTAATCATCAAAACGGGCACATTATTAGCTTCGTGGCGCAAAATTCGGCAAAGATCCAATCCATTAATCGAAGGCAACATTACATCTAAAACGACCAAATCTAGCCTTGCCGCAGTTTTAGCAATTTGTAAAGCGGAGTAACCATCTTCAGCTAATAAAACGCTATACCCTTCTTCACGCAAAGCTAGAGCGATCGCATCTTGAATTATCACTTCGTCTTCAACTACTAATACGCATCCGACTGTACTTTTAGCGTCAGAAGGAGCCAGTTCTGTTAAGAGCATAAAAAAGGTTTGTTTAGGTTTATCTAACCGTATCTGATTTTACATCGATCGACTGCTTAATATGCGGTCGAGTTCATTGTTCTCAACGATATGTCACATAGAACAACAAACTTAATTTGGATAAAGTTATGGCAGCAAGAAATTTGGGATAAGGGATTTTGCTAGATTTCTAATGGTTTGGTTGATCGATCTCCCGATCTGAATATGCGGTTCGTCAGACTCAATCGGCAAAATTTGTGTCATATCGCCCTGACTAAATTGTTGAATCACTAAGTTTGCCGCTTCTAAACCCGTGACATAGGCTTTTTCCTGCGACCAAGAGCCATGATTAGTAATAATCCAATCGCCGCTCATGTATAAATTAGGAAAACTGGTAATCGATCTCAGCAAGTGCTGATAACTGCCTGGAGAGAAGTGGGTGACCGCACGAGGCAAGCGAATTACACTGCTATCAACAACTTTTGCTTCACCAAATTCAGGTATGCAGGTAGTCAAATAGCGCTGGACGATCGCCACTATTTCTTGACGATCGAGAGGCAAAAATTGATTGGCATGGTAAAAGTCTATTTCTATTACCGAGCCAGCCTCATCAGCATATTCATCATGGAGGGCATTGAGATCGAAAAATGTCCAACCAGTAGTTACATCAAAACCAAAGCAGGCATTGGATGGACGTGGGATCTGAATTTTGCGATCGAACCAGAGGCGTACTGCCAGCACATCGATCGCACCCAAATTCATCAAGTTACGAAATTCACGGCGTTTCTGTAAAGTGGGACTATTAGCCACAATTTTCTGCATCCCCGAAATTCCTACTGCAAAAATCACCGCATCGGCATCAAAGCTTTCATCGCCACAAACTACACTTGTCACTTTGCCAGTTTCATCAACACATACATCGCTTACACGACGATTAGTCAAAATTTTGCCGCCTAGATCGGTAATGCGATCGCACCAAGGTTTGAAGATTTTTTCGCCTACTGTACCTCGACACCAGACCACATCAAAATCCGCTTGATGCGCCAAAATAAAGTAATACAGCATTCCTAAAGCCGCCGCTGCTGAGCATTGCTCCCCAGGAGCAAATAATCCAACTAAAAGCATTGGTTCAAAGGATTCGCGATATAGACGCTCCGATACTCCGTACTGACGAAATAGTTCTCTGGCAGTCATACCGTCGTAACGCTTCCATGCTTCATCTGAATTATCAAAATCAATGACGGCATACATCAGAGGCAAAGCTGAAAGGCGATCGCTTAAAGGTAATCGTTTGAACTGGGTGTAGGCAAAAGTTCCGAGGGGTGAAGGCAACCGTGGCAAGTCTTGAAAAATTGGCGACTCAACTTCAAGTCCTGCGGGAGAATACTGTGCCGATCTCGTCCAAGGTGTAAAGGGATCGAGTTCTAATTCTTTAACTAGGGAAAAAATATTGCGATAGGGATACCAAAACCCATGAATACCCGCTTCGACCGATCGCCCCCCTTCAGTTTTCCATCCTGCAACTAAGCCACCTGTCTGTGCCCCAGCCTCTAACAAAGTTACGTTATAACCTTGTTTGGTAAGTTGATAAGTTGCACCTAAACCAGCCCAACCAGCACCAACAACAATTACCTTTGGTTTTTCCGTCATTTTGTCTTTATATAACTATTGCCACTTAACATTAGGACAAATCAAAACCGAAAAGATGAAATGCTTCGCGTTGCGAAGCATTTCATCTTTTCGGTTTTATATCTTAACAAGACTGATTACAGTACCAAAAAGACTCTAAGTAAAAAGCCTTGCTTTGAAAAGCTTTTTACTTAGAGTCTTCTACTAATTTTAAATCCGTGGGAGTCAGTTCCACAGGTATGCATCAGTCCGTAACTTTCGGCAAGGTGGCGAATTTCTTCGGTCTGTCTGGGGCTGGGTTTCCAAGGATCGCTGTTGTCGTAACCGTAATACGTTTCTACCCCATCAATTCCCAAGGCAGCCGCAGCGGGGATCAAATCTTCAGGCGATCTCCGATAACGGGCGGGATGAGCAAGCACAGCCAAACCGCCAGCCAAATGCATTGCTTTAATTACGCTAATTGCTTGATAATCCAAACCTGCTGTAGTTTTACTCTGTAAGTAAGGCTGCATTGCTTCATGTTTGGGATCGAATCCATAGCCCAAAATATGCACTTCTGTAAAAATTAGACTCGCATTAACTTCAATCCCCGTCCAAAGGGTCGGCAAAGATTCGGGATTGCCAGTTTGGCGAGCCAGATATTTTTTAGCAATATAATATCCCTCGATCGCATGGTGATCCGTAATTGCTAGATCTGATAAGCGCAGGGCGATCGCTTGCTGAATTAAATCTTCAGGATGCATTTTGCCGTCAGAATGCACGGTATGTAAGTGAAAATTTAGCCTCTGCGGACAGCTCATGGCATCAACGGACGCAAAGATATTTCGCAGCTTACAACTTGCGCTCGAACCTGATACCAATAGCGGAGTTTGAGTCACCATAACATTTCTCTACATAAGGCAACCATTAACAATTCTTAATTTCTTATCCAAAAGATTACCCAAATTGGGATACATACCTTAACTTGAAATTAAATAGATTCTTAGATACAAGAATCCTATAAACCCTATTAATAGATATTTGTATTTACTAGTTTTTCACTTTACAGAAAATATGCGCAGTAAAAAACAGCAAACCCACATAAGACATAGATTTCACAATTTACAAGTAATCTAAAACAACTTGTAACATTGCGGTAAAGGCAGAACTTAATCTACTTGAGCTTAGGATTAATAATTATGCTGGACTTGTTCGATCGCAATGCGATCGAAAGTCTGCTCGGAAGCCTCGTAGTAATTTGGCAATAATTCACGGGCTTCAACTTTACCTAAATTTGATTCAATTTCGGCAGTGATTGCGACACATTCGCTGCCCGATATATCAATCGCACGTTCAACGATTTTGCCATCTTTCCCGATTAAGTACTCGATACGTTGATACTGCGACATGTAGTTTATTTTTCTCTACTATAACAATTATTAATATTGTAGCGTCTCTCTATCCAAAATGGCACAGCATAAAACGTAGTAATTACCATAAAAAATTAGGGGCATTGCAAAGCAATGCCCCTAATAACTATATTCTCGATACATCAACAATTATTTGCCAGCAAGACGCTTCTGGGTATTTTGAATAGCTTTGACTGCATAAACATTGTTAGGACGCAAAGATAATGCGCTTTTAAAATTAGTCAAAGCTGTTTTGTAATCTTTTTTATTGTAGGCTGCATATCCAGCTTTCATGAAAGTATTGTATTTAATTGTGTTGGGACTCTTATTAGCAGTTCCTTTGGTCTTATCAACAATCTGGTCTTTGTTAACGTCTGAGACTTTATTCTGAACAGAGGACTCATTCCGAAACTGAGCAGCACGAGACAAATCGGAAACTAAAAAAGAACAACTAACAAGAGCGAATATTAATATTTTTTTCATATGAGAGATTTCCCAGAGTTCCAGAAATTTCTAAATTTCAACGACTTTAATTATGTATCAGCTGTTCCCATTATGGGACTCAATTGTTTGTTGCTGCTGCGATCGAGATCGCCCCAATAAGCAGAGCTTTAAATACAATAATTTGGTTATAAAATCAAGATCTATCGTTCCAATTCTAAAGATTTACCAGCAGAGATACCATCGGTAGCAGTGCCAAAATACCAAAGTGAAGCTGCCGCTTCAGCACGAGTGACTGGTTTTTGAGGCTGTAATAATGTTGTAAAACCAAAACTGCGTCTAATATTGGAAATATCTCGTAATTGGGAATCGGCAAAAATCGCACTTAGCGCATTTTCGCTGATTCGATCGCTGTCTTTAAATCCCCACGCTTGACTGACAGTTTCTAAGGTCGCATTGGGCAATGGTTGTCTCAGATCTAGTGGAATTTTCCACAGCACAAGTTCTTCTCGTAGCAGGGGATCGTTAGGACGGAAAGGATCGCCTGTCCCACCAATTAGTCCTGCATTCGCTAAGCCTTGGATAATTGTAAAGTCGGAATGATTATTGGGAATGTCAGGAAAACTGGCAATGTCGTTTGGTTGCGCGAGGCGAACTTGACGACTCGGTTGATTTTTATAAAGGCGATTATTTGTTTGCAACAACCAGCGAGCATATTCACGACGCGAAACTAACGTATTTGGTTGAAATAGCTGACCTGTTTTTGGGGTAATTGTCCCTAGTTGGTTTAAATCTTTGATCCAAGGTCGAAGAGATGCGGGTGCTGTTTCCAGATCGCTAAATTCTCCAGATTGAGGCTTAGGATTAGCAAAATTTATAAAAAGTTGGGCTTTGAGCGAAGTCTTTTCTGCTGGTTGTGATTTTGGTAATGCTTGTAGAGCGATCTCGATCAAGTGATTGGATAAACGATCGCCTTGAGAGTTTTGGCGATCGCTTGCAATATTAGACCGATCTTTATCTAGATTACTAGTAGAGCTATTAGAAGTTATAGGGGTTTCAGTTGGTTTTACGCTTGTAGATTCCGTAGTAGTTGCAGTCGGTATTGGCTTGTCAGATTTTTCAGAGATCGACTCAGAGGGTGATGGGCTAGCAGGAGCGATCGCCGATTCCAATGAACTGCTGAAATTTGCACCCTGACAAGCAGAAACGCAGGCAGAAACAAGCCCTAACAGAAAAATTCTAAAAATCAATTGAGATTTCAAATTCATAGGGCGATTTTAAGAAGCTTTTCCATCTATCTCAACTAGGTTTGGACTAGCTGGTAACAGAGGCAAGATCGGTGGTAACACGCAGGCTATTTCAGGTCGAAAATTAGCGTAACGACTACCACGCACCGCAATAATCTCTGCTTGAACAGATTGAGTACTTTCACCTAGACATAGGAGTAGATGAGTAGTTAGTTCTAAACTTGCCTCAAAGGTAGGATGAACTACCTCCTTTGCCCCAAGTTGGTAGAGGGTATCAATGTCAGCATCTTTCTCTGCTCTTGCGACGATGTCTATTTTGGGTGAAAAGGCGATCGCCCTTTGAACGCACAGTCTGGTGGCGATCGGATCGGAAATAGCAATTAGCATCGATCGCGCATGGTCAATTTCGGCTTTTTCCAAAACAAACGGACTCGAACAATTGCCATATAGATATGGGATATTTTGCGATCGTAAAATCTGCACCTTGGATTCCGCGTCTTCTATGACCAACACAGGGTAACCCTTGGATTGCAATAACGTGACAATACCTTGTCCGATGCGTCCATAGCCACAGACAACAACATGATCTTTGAGATTGGCATTAGCTGAAAGCTCTTGCGGCATATCTAATTTGTTCATCCATGCTTTGAGAAACGGCACTTTCTCCAGCATTATCAAAATCTGTGGAGTCGCCTTGAGCAAGAATGGCGTAACCATCAAAGTAACTGCTGTTGTGCCTAAAGTCAGCAAATATACTCGACGTGAAACCAATCCTAATTTCTGACCTTCGCTCGCTAGTACGAATGAAAACTCCCCAATCTGCGCTAGTCCTAGACCTGCAAAAATAGCAACCCGCAAAGGATAGCGGAATATACTGACCAAGGGCACGACAATCAAGAATTTACCGATCATCACGATCGCGACAAGGCTAAGAATCAATTCCCAGTTTTGCAGTAAAAATACGGGATCGATCAGCATTCCGATCGCCGCAAAAAATAACGTGGCAAATACATCCCGCAGTGGTTCGACGTAGGTAAGTGCCTGATCCGCATATTCCACCTCAGAAATCATCAAACCTGCCACGAATGCGCCCATTTCGATCGATAAGCCCAAATGCTCGGTCAGGAGTGCAATTCCTAAACACAGCACGATCACACTTAGTAAAAATAATTCTCGGCTTTCAGTACTCGCTACCCAACGCAAAAATGGCGGAATCAACCAAATTCCTGCGGCGATCGCCACACCCGCAAATAAAGCCGTCACGGATAAAGCTTTGACAACCTCAATTCCCACTGATTCAGGATGGTCTAGCGCAGGCAATACCGCCAGCATAAGTCCCAAAGCCAGATCTTGAATGATCAACATCCCTAATGTCACCTGTCCCTGTGCTGACTCGGTTTCATTGGTTTCCATCAAACTCCGTAGAACCACCGCCGTTGACGAGAGCGATAAAATTCCACCTAGAAAAATCCCTTGGGTTGGCGTATCCACCCATCCCACTAATACGGATACTCCTGTAGTCAACGCAATTGTCAACAAAATTTGTAATGTACCGCCACCTAGTGCGATCGCTCGTACTTTATTTAGCTGCTTCAGCGAGAACTCGACACCGAGAGCAAACAACAAGAATGCAACTCCGAACTGAGCAAGGGTTTCTACCTGAACCAACTCTTTGATCAGTCCTAAACCAGTAGGGCCAACGACAATACCACCAAAGATATAGCCCAACAAAACTGGTAATCGCAATGCCGCCGCGAATAAACCACCAAACGAGGCTGCCGCAAGAACTGTTACTAAATCAACAATTAACCGAAAATCTTCTTGCACAGAAATCAACTAAAGAACATTGTCTTCTCTACTTTAAACCCATATCAGGAAAAGGTGACGCTTCACTTCTCCTTTTCGGTTACCCCAGTAATGCATTAACCGTAATGCTAAAGCCTCTAAGAACTAATGTAGTCAAGACTTCATCGGCAACATAGATCTTGCGAGAATCTTGGGTTAATACCACAATCAACCGTTCTTCGCCAAAGATCGACCAAACTTCTTGACATTGCGATCGCAGATATTCATTGGCTTTTGCAAATACCTCATTAGCTGCATCAGTGGGCGAAATCACCTCAGCAATTAGCGAAAAACTTTGGGGCAAGGTGGGCTAATTACCGTATTGGGCAGGCAAATCAGGGGTGAGAAATGATACCCGTTTTTCTATTAAAACCGTCCACCCATTCCAGATCACCCGCTGGCAGATTTCTTACCTATTCGTCAAGGGGGATTTTCTGAGCGATTTGTGAATCAGCGATCGCTGTGTCAACCATAGTTTCAAGGAAGCTAATTTCATCCAATTATACTAAAGACAAAAGTAGCGGCTTGCCCCGCAATTTTGCTTCTATAGCAATGCAAGAGATAGCTATCACATAAAACCCAAATAAAGAAAGGCGGCGCAAAGCACCGCCTTTCTTTATTTGGGTTTTGATTTGTCCTAAGCTTGCATTGCTATAAAGCAAAATTTATTTTTTACTTGCCAAGATTGCACACTGTGTTATCATTAGATTCGCGAGTTAAGGGCTTGTAGCTCAGTGGACTAGAGCACGTGGCTACGGACCACGGTGTCGGGGGTTCGAATCCCTCCTGGCCCGTTAATAAAAAAGCAGTACTAAGTGCTGCTTTTTTATTTATAGATATAACCAAGTGCATCAAGAATTAGACCCCACAGAAGGATTGCGGCGCTTTGCGCCGCAATCCTTCTGTGGGGTTTCTAATATTACTGGCGATCGCTAGAGGATATAAAATTTTCTAGAAAGAGCTTGAATTTGATTTTGTTTTAAATTTGCCGATAATTGCCTGATCGACATCATCTGGGCTAGCAATCCAGTAACTAAAGCGAAACTCATTAGGATCGCTTGGTCTACCTTTCAAGCTAGAAGATTGGATTTGCTCGGGTTTTAAAGTGAGGCTAAAAGTCGAGATCGCCATCATCTCGTCAAAACTAAGACTAGAATCTACATGCTTTTGCATAATATTGATGAGATCGGGAAGATGTAGCACGATCGATGGATTGGCAATTTTTGCTTTGAGTGCTTTCAAAACTATCTGCTGACGCTTAATTCGTCCTAAATCGCCTTCTTCATCATGACGATATCTAGCAAAGCCTTCGGCTTGTTCGCCGTTCAGAGTTTGTAATCCTGGATAGAGATCGATATTTAACTTTTGGGTCTTGTCTACATACTTCATCCGTTTCGGCACATTCACCTCGACACCACCAAGCGCATCGACTAATGCTGATAATCCAGAAGTATCCAAACGAACATATCGGTCAATTTCCACACCATTTAGCTTTTCGGAAACGACCTCTTGGGCAAGTTGAGCACCACCATAAACGTTGGCAGCATTGATTTTTACCACTCCATAATTAGGGATTGGTACTTGCGTGTCACGAGGAATTGAAAGAATATTTACCGAGCGATCGTCTGGGTCGAAGCGGATTAACAGCATACTATCGCTGCGACCATTAAATGACTCAGGCGAACCGATGGGAGCTTCAAGAACCCGATCTACCCCCATAACTAGAATTTGATAAGGGCGCTCTAATTTACGCCCTAGACCTTCCATTAAAACTTCTTCAGGTTTACGACCAGTCAGTAAACCACCCCAGTCTAAAGCGTTAATTGGGACGATACGACCTAAAAATGCCCCAGCACCGACAGAGAATAATAGAGATAAGGTAAAACCGATTTTTGCAAATGGGATGCGCTTTACTTTAGCAATTGTTGGCTGTGCCACATCGACTAGTTTTTGTTCTGGGGAAATGGTATGTAAATCAGCGCGAATAGTGGGATCGGCTGACCGAACTTTGGATGCGGTAATCGGTCTATTGCTCACACACCACTCCATAACTTCTATAATGCTCACAAACAACATATACCGCAAGTCAACAACTCTATGCAAGCTGTAATTATTGCTGGTGGCAAAGGAACACGTCTCAGACCCTTGACCTACGGCTGTCCTAAGCCGATGCTACCTCTAATCGATCGCCCATTTTTAGAATGGATGATTAATCGTTGTCGTGAAGCTAGTGTGTGCGACATTTTGCTTAACGTGCAGTATCAAGCGCGACAAGTAATCGATTATTTTGGCGATGGCGATCGCTTTGGGGTGCAAATTCGCTATGTTGAAGAGTCAACACCACTTGATACAGCAGGTGCAATCAAGCTTGCAGAGCCATATTTCACGGGTGAATCCTTGATTGTGTTCAATGCTGACGTACTCACAAATTTAGACTTGTTAGAACTAATAAAGTTTCATAAATCAACTAAAGCTGACGCAACCTTAACTTTGACTAGGGTACCTGACATTACGCCATTTGGCTTGGTAGAAATTGACGATCAAAATCAAGTCCAAGCTTTTCGTGAAAAACCTAATGCCGAGCAAGCAGTGGAATTTCTCGCCCAAGGTATTAATACGATCAATGCAGGAACCTATGTTTTGGAACCGAAGGTTTTTGATATCTATCCAACAGGTGAGCCTTTAAGTTTTGAACGGAAAGTGTTCCCTAACATCTTGGAGCGCGGTATGAAGATGATGGGCTTTGTATCGGATGGTTATTGGATGGATATGGGAACGCCTGAGAAGTATTTCCAAGCACAAGTAGATGTTTTGGAAGGGAAAGTTGCTTATGATTTTGGCGATCGCATCGTGCAAATTCGTGAGGGAGTTTGGGTCGCAAAAACGGCAAATATCTCTGAGGAAGCTGTTTTAGAAGCCCCTTGTTATGTGGGAGATTATGCATCAATTGGGAAAGATGCTCGTATTCCATCACAAACTTTAATTGGAGCGAATTCTCTCGTTAATAAAGCGATCGATTCAGGAATGTATGCCGCAGGCTCAATGTTAATCTAAACAAAAAGCCCCGCTTCGCGGGGCTTTTTAGAATCCATTTGAGAGTTGTTCCAGATCCCCCCAGCTTTCCTAAAAAAGGAGGGAGAATTAATCCTTCTCCCTTTTTAAGGGGGATTGAGGGGGATCTCTTAGAGTTTCTAACTATAGAAAGTAATTCATAAATGGTTTCTTAAACAAAAAAGATTCGCAAAGCGAATCTTTTTTGTTTTAATCGTTTCGTTTGAATGAGTCTAACCATTCACGTAATTGTTGAGAAGCAATATCTTTGCCGCCAAGACCAAAAGCAACAGCGATCGACACTGCAATCGCTCCTGTCAGCAAGCCGAAAGCGAGATCGACAATATTACTAGCAATACCCATCTGCTTGAGTGCCATTGCCGTAATTAGAGCCACAATTGAAATCCGCGCTGCATGGCCGAGAATTCTTGCTTGTCGTCCACCAGTACTAGAAATCAGATTAAATGCAAGATTGGCGAGATATAAGCCGATCGCGAAAATCACTACGCCGCTTAGAACTTGTCCTGCAACTAGTAATACACCGAAGACAATACGGGTAAGCGCATTGATTTGTAAAACATCAGTAGCTGTGGCGATCGCCACTAGCATGATTGCGAGAAATACGATAATACCGACGATTTGCGAAGGTGTTTGTTGTGGCAAAGGAGTTCCAGAACTATTCTCAGCATCAGTATTTACAGATGATTCAGTCGGAGTAGTTGCTGCGATCGCCTGAAATCCCAACCATCGCAAAATATTGTTAAAACCTAAGCCTGTCAAAATCCCTGAAACAATATCTTTGGCAAACTGACCAAAGAAATAGGCGACAGTAAGAATCACACTAGCCACAAAAACTTGTGGTAAAAAGCGCAATACTTGGTCGAGCATTGCAGTTGCTGGACGAGAGATAGCGGCAACTTCTAATGCTTCTAATGTGGATATAGCTGTGGGAATCAGAATCAGTACATAAACAAAATTCCCAACTACTTGAGAAAGAGTATATTCAGTCTGATTAGGAGTCCAACGCTGAAGGAAACGATCTGCACCGCTAGTAGCTAAAAGATTAGTGATAATGCGCTTAACTACTTGAGCGATCAACCAACCAATACCTCCAATCATTACTGCTTTAAGGATTTTTGGTAGAGCGCTCAAAATCTGATTGACCAGATTTTGTACGGGCTGAAGTGCTTGTACTAGTCCCAGAGTATCTAGAACTAAGGGCAAAAACAGCAGTAATATAAACCAATACAAGGTTGAGGATAAAGTTTCGCTGAGAGGCAAAGCCTGTGTACTTGAATCAGCAACACTTTCGTTCACTTTAGAGTCAATGTTTGCCGATCGTAAAAAACGTCCAACGATCATTTTGCTGATAGTAGCAAGAACCCAAGCAATACCAATGAGGATTGCAGCACCACCGAGTTTAGGTAGGAATGATGTGATTTGTCCTAATAAACCATTTAACGGCGTAGCAACGGCATCTAGTTTTAGATATTGGAAGAAGCCAACTAAAGTAAAAAGTAAGATAATCCAAAAAACTGTAGTAGCAGCCCATTTTTCAATTGGGAAAGCATTACTACTATTACTCGAACCAGTTAACCAACCTGAAAGCTTATTATCAATATTTGTTCGCTTTAGCAGGTTTTCGGTCATGGATGCGAAAAATATAGCAATTACCCAACCACCTACTAAAATAGCGATCGCAAAAACAAGTTGAAATACTAGCCCATCAGGCTTAAGCAAATCTTCAACTGCAAAACCTTTCGCCGTTGACGTTTGTGCCAACAAGAAAGAACTAAAATCGCGCATATTGCACCTCAAGCTTAATAATCAAGGAAATATCCTCTTTTGTATGTTAAATGTAGTTATCTACAAAAAATAGGCGTTAATAGTTAAGTTTTTTACTACAAAATAAAACCCAAAGAAGAGAGGGGCGCTTTGCGCC
>QBML01000057.1 GCA_003242085.1 Pseudanabaena frigida
GAAATAAATGTGAAGTCGCCTCTATAACTTGCTTTTGTTTCCCGACAAGTCTATTTAATTTATCTCACCTATATTTTTAGTAAATAGATGTATAACCGTCAGGACATATCATCTCTTTGCCATTCCATGTAGGCTGAGATGGTGTTTTCATAGTTGGTTGATTGGACACACAATATAGCCCAAGAAGTTATATCGTCTATATTGTTTGAATTAGGAATATATTGCAAATAGACAATTCCTACATAGCTTTTGAGATCTGGTTGTTTGGCGATCGCCAGATTGATTGCAATGCCTGGGTAAGGTTTAGTTTTTAATGTTGCGATCGCGGAATTGATTTTAATACTGTAACGATAATTTTCATTTTCAGGTTTAATATCAATTCCCAAATCTTTGATATTGTTACTCCAACCAACTCGTTCTAGAAAATAGGCTTGTTGCGATCTATTCATGGAACCTATATAAGCCTTTGCCTCCGATTGTCTGGCTCTATTGGGAGAAGAGTAGAGACTGAGAACTTTAGCATTGGCTGGCAGAGACGCATTCTCAGAGGTTTTCTGAATTACACCAACCTCTGTGTATTCGTTCTGATGCAACGGGTCTTGTACGTATAGCTTGCCTTCTTGGGTGATGATAATTTTCAATGGTGGCATGGGCACAAGATTATAGGATTGCGGTTTTGGTGGAGTTAGCTTCCATGTCCCCGCGATCGCTGATTGAACGCTAATTGTTGTTTGGGGTTCAGCGATCGCCTTTTCTATGTAAGGGATAAAGTTGGCAACTACAGCGACAAATCCATAAATGGAAGCTTTGAGGAGATTGCTAGACATAATGATTTCCTGCTAACTTATTTTGACTCATTTGGGCATGACAGCGCTTCGTTTAAAACGCTATCGCGGCAGACTTAAGATAGTAGTAGTCTGTAACGTACCAATGATAAAGGTCAAATCATTGAGCAGGCAAAGAAACTAAAGTTTCAAATTCAGTCATGAAGACAAGTGACTCTCGCAAGAAAGTCGCTTAGTTTAACAATTCCCCTTTTGCCCCGTTAGTTACAGAATATGCGAACAATTTATTTGGGTCGATTGGGACAAGCATCCGCAACAATTGAAGGTTTCTTGATTTCAAACTCTTTTAACTGCGCTTCAGGCATTTTTGCATCTAGAGGTTGCGCTTTTCCATCACGACAATCAACAGAAATTTGATATCCTGCATCTCCCAACATAACTGTGACAACAACTTCTGCGGCAACATTTTTAGCTTTTTCTATTTGCTGAACGGGTTGAATGGGCTGGGTCGTTTGGTTATTAGGTGGAGATCCTGCACCTGCCTTACAAGAAGATAATGAGGTGCAAATAGTAATTCCAAGAAGAAAGAGAACCTTAGTCGAAGCCTTCATTTTTATAAAATTTCAATGATTGGATCTTGCTTAACTTAGCCTAGTCATAGAATAAACACAAGTAATTAAAAAAGAAGTGGCTTACTTTGTACGTAAAGTACTTCCTTCCGTCCTAAAAAATATGCTGCAAAAGGCTTCTAATTTACGAGCTTCTGTTCCCCAAACGTACACTTATCGGAATCGCAACTATCAACTCACACGAAATTTAATAGATAAATCGAAAAATGAATTGGGAAACTACGAGCAAAAATCGCTCCAATCAATCATTTAAAGTTCTTACCTATTTTTTTTATTAAATATAAAATACCTGAGAAAGTAAAAGCTACGATCGTCATGATTTGTAAGGCTAGTTGCCAACCTGTCGGCAAGAAATAATCTAGTAGCCATAACATAGAGCATAAACCACCAATATACATAGAGATATAGATAGATAAATCTATAGGTTGCAGTTGATTTATGCGACGAATAATATCTTTTCCTGTCAAAATCTCTACTGCTCCTGACAAAATCAAAAAAGTGCCTATGACAAATGCAATGGCGATGCCACTGGGTATAACTCTTACAAAAATGGCAAAAAATAAAAATGCCAGACATATTATTAAACCTATCGCTAGCTTTACCCAAGGATTTTTGAGTGCTTTTTGTTTCATAACAATTTAATTATTTACTACTTTTATATTGATTGAAAATTGAGTGGAATATCCTTTATCCTAAAGTGGTTTGAATGTATATTGAGAATCTCTTTTATAAATTGATTTCTCGACTTATATAAATCCTGTTCTCACCTTATGGAGTAAGAAATCACAAAAAAGCAAGCAACCTCAACGATTTTGGCTAGGTTACTTTTGGAAAGGAGCGATCGCTAAATTCTGTTACCTAGTTTTCTGGCATTTTAGCAGTCTATCCACAAATGTTCGATCGTCTGATACTTCTATATGCTTTCTAGAGTCAACTTTCGCTATTTTTTACACTCAAAATATTATGACCACACAGTCTTGGCATCACGATACGATTGATACAAACGGCATAAAACTGCACTATGTCACTGAAGGCGAAGGTGTGCTGATGTTGATGCTGCATGGATTTCCAGAATTTTGGTACTCGTGGCGGCATCAAATTTCAGAATTTGCGAAGGATTATAAAGTAGTGGCTGTCGATCTGCGAGGTTATAACGATAGTGATAAGCCACAGGCTCAATCAGCCTATGTCATGTCAGAGTTTGTGGAAGACATTAAAGGAGTTATCGCTGGTTTGGGCTATGAGAGATGTATTCTTGTGGCTCACGATTGGGGAGGAGCGATCGCATGGTCATTTGCCTATGCCTATCCAGAATTAGTAAGTCGTTTGATCGTAATGAATTTACCGCATCCTGCTAAATTTGCGGCAGGGCTAAAGACCCCGCAGCAGATGCTCAAGAGTTGGTATATTGCGTTCTTTAAGATTCCATTTTTGCCTGAATTTTTGATTCAGTTAGATGACTATCGGCTTATTGAAGAAGCTTTTAGGGGAATGGCAATTGATAAGAGTGCATTTACGGATGCGGATATCGAACAATATAAAAATGCCTTTGCTAAGCGTGGTGCTTTGACTGGCGCGATTAATTACTATCGCAATCTACCTACCTATTTATCTCAAGAGAAAGTATGGGGTATTCTCAAAATTCCAACCTTGATGATTTGGGGTGAGGAGGATCGGGCTTTGGGCAAGGAACTAACCTATGGTACGGAGGAATATGTGCGGGATTTACGGATTCGCTATATTCCTAATTGCAGCCATTGGGTACAACAGGATCAACCGCAGTTAGTTAATCAAATGATGCGTGAGTTTTTGAATGAGGAGTAAAGGCAATACTGCTTTGTAGCTTTAGGTTTTGTAGTGCCCTTGGCGCGAGAAAATCTAAACCTAGTTTTTGAAAATCTATTCTAAAGACTTGAAGACTTAGAGTGAGTTAACTTCCATTTTAGGTAATCTTCCACTGTAGGGAAATATTGCATGATTCCATCTAACCCTTCAGGTCTACCTTTGAGATAACCCTCTAAATAGGCGGAATCATCTTTGTGCGGTAGCTTGCCCCCATCGCGATCGCGTTGACCTTCTTGATAACGAGTTTCTCTGATATTGCCGAACATAATACATCTCCATCCCCTTTCCAACTCGTGAAAAGCTTATTAGATTTGCCTCTATTGTATCCAACATAACAAAAAATAACAAACAGTCTTAATTGTGAAAACCATAACTAAAAGTGATGCTAAGTAGGTTGTTGGAATTAAATGTAGGATAGGTTAGCGATAGCGTAACCCATCATCTCTACCAAATTGATGCGTTACGTTGCACTAACGCATCCTACAAATAATTAAGCCTTCCTACTTAGCATTATCCTAAAGTATGATGCTTAAATAAAGTTAATGATATTCAAGGATCTCGATCCGATTGCCAGCAGGGTCGCGTAGGTAAAAGCGATCGCAAATTGCTAGTGGTTGGCGATCGGGAATAATCTCAACTTCCAGAGTTTGCAAATGTTGACGAAAAGCCTCTAAATTCTCCACTTCAAAAGCAATATGTCGCCTAGATTGAGCATTATGGATTTCTGGCTCCGTCGCAATATGAACCTGAGTATTGCCTAGTTGATACCATGCACCAACCGCTTGTAGGGATGTTGGTTTGGGGATTTCGGTCAAGCCTAAAGCCTGACTATAGAAAAAGAGCATCGCCGTTTCTAATTCAGGTGTAGAAGTAACTTGAATATGATCGATCGCTTTAAGCCACATTTTTTTCTCCTATGCAAATAAAAATATTGAAGAGACAGGCGCTTTGCGCCTGTCTCTTCAGATAAATCAAACTTCAGAAGCTTGGACTTCTGATAATTCCAAATCTGGTTCGCGATAATCTGCCAATGCACCGAGATGCTTGAGGCTGGGGAATAGCCAAAGGGTCGCAAATACCACAGCGATCGTACCAATGCCACCACCGACTACAGCAATGATCGGGCCAAAGAGAGCCGCCGCTAATCCTGACTCAAAACCACCGAGTTCATTAGAAGCACTGATAAAAACGCTATTCACGGCAGCTACTCGACCGCGCAAATGTTCGGGAGTGCGAATCTGGACGAGGGTATGGCGAATGACGACGCTGATCATGTCGAGTGCGCCGCTCAAGAACAACATCAACAAGGAAAGCCAGAACCAACGCGATAAGCCAAATACAATCGTCACAATCCCAAATCCCACCACTGACCAGAGCATCGCCAAGCCCGATCGCTTAAATGGTGGTAAATGGGCGATCGCTACCGCCATCATCAACGAACCAATCGAAGGTGCAGCTTGGAGAAATCCTAGCTCTAAAGCGCCAACATGGAGAATATCCTTAGCAAAAATTGGTAATAGCGCCACCGCACCACCTAGCAATACTGCAAATAGATCGAGGGAAATGGAACCGAGAATAACTTGATTGTGCCAAACGAATTTGAAACCTGCGGATAGAGCTTTAAGAGATATTGGCTCAGAAGCATAGGTAACTGGACGTTTGGGAATAGTTGCTACCGCCACAAAGCAAAGGAAAGCGGCAAAGGAGGCAAATAGATAAACACCCGTAGCATTTCCGAGAACGGCGATCGCTAAGCCTCCAAGGGCTGGCCCCACAACTGCCGCGAGATGAAAACTGCTGCTATTCCATGTGGCGGCATTGGCAAACATTTCAATGGGAATTAGCTGCCAGATAAAGGCATCACTGGCGGGTTTGAGAAAGGCACGTCCGATACCAATCAAGGCTAGTAGGACATAGACCCAAGCAATTGAACCTTTACCGTAGGAAATTGCTGCAAGTCCAAGGGAGCAGAGAATCGATAGGAAAATTGCAAATAGGATCGTGTTTTTGCGATCGTGGCGATCGGCAACGTGACCAGCCAAGAGGGTTAACAAAATCATCGGCGTTACTTGGGCTAAACCCACACCACCTAAAGCTAAAGCCGAACCCGTGCGATCGTAAATTTCCCAACCAAGAGCCACAGTTTGCATTTGGAAGGAAGTAAAAATGAGGATGCGCCCGATCGCAAAGAGTCGAAAATTACGAATTTTTAAAGCGGCAAAGGGATCGGCACGATCGGAAATATGGTTAATTTCTGGAGATTTTTGATTGGAGTTTTTCGGATGAGGACTCATGATTATTTGTATGCTTATCCGTAAAGACCAAAGCTTTACGGCGTAGATTTTGATTCAAAAACTTGATAGAGAAGCGCTAAACTGTCATCGATTTTGGCGATCTGTTCCTCGCTCAGCGAGTCCAGTAGATCGGCAATATAGGCTCTGGTTAAGTCTCTAGCAGCATCGAGATGATCTTTTCCTTCCGTCGTCAATTTCAAGGAAACGCGACGACGTTCATTGGGATGATCGCAGCGATGGACAAAATTGCGTTGCACGAGGCGTTCCGTATTTGCCGAAGCCGTGGCACAGGTTACACCTAAATGTTCGGAAAGTTCTGCCAATGAAGCCCCAGGGTTACGATCTAAAAAGGCAAGAGTCCGAAATTGGGGAACTGATAATTCTGTTGCCTTGCGATCGCGCATATCCGCCCGAATAAATCGCATCACCAAAGGAATTGTTTCCATGACCTTGGCAGCACATTGCTTTGATAGCGTCGAGTCAATCTCTGAAGCAACTGATTTTGAAGATTTTTGGCGAGCAGACTTTGACGATCCCATGAGGCGATTAACTCTTGACTTATTTAGATGATGTTCAAAGTCATTCTATCGCCTTATATTCCTACTTTGCGATATAGACGACCGCCAATAAAGGTCAGTGCAATTAGGACTGACAACAGGATCGATGCATCAAATCCATAGCCATAAAGACTTGTGCCATTTAGTAACATCACGCCGCGCAGGGCATCAACCTCGTAGGTCAGGGGATTAATATGGGAAATGACTTGCAACCAAGGTGGCATGATCTCAATCGGATAAATGGCATTGCTGGCAAAAAACAAGGGCATGGTCATCAGTTGTCCCATACCGTTAAAGCCTTCGCGGGACTTAACCACACAGGCGACAATAATCGAAAATATCGAGAAGCAAGCCGCTCCAAGAAACACGATTAGCAAAACCCCTAACATCGCGATCGCACTAAAGTTAAGCTGTACTCCTAATACAAAAGATAGGAGATAAACCACAAAAACTTGCGACAAACAGCGCACACCCGATGCAATCCCTTTACCCAAAACGATGGAAGCGCGGGGCGTAGGACTAACTAGAAATTTTTGGGCTAATCCTAAATCTCTTTCCCAAATTAGGGACATACCACCGCTAAAAATCGAAACAAAGAGAACGCTTTGAGCAAGGATACCTGCCGCCATAAAGTCTAGATATGGCAAGCCATTAGTGGGAATACCGCGAATTCTCGTAAATACTTGTCCAAAAATCAGTAACCATAGGACTGGTTGAACGCCTCTGACAATGAGATCGCTAGGATCGTGGAGTAATTTGCGAACTTCTAATTCCGTAATTACCAAGGTTTTATTGATAAATTCAGCGATCGCCTGCCAAGAACTTCGTTTTTTCAAACGCCTTGAGCCTGACAAACTATCCCAATCGTTGAGCCGTGCGTCGATTTCGAGATGTTTCACGATAATTTCCTCCTCCTGTTTTCATTTGATCGCCTGTGTAATGGATGAATACATCATCTAAAGTGGCATCTTCTCGATCGAGATTTGCCTTTAGTTCGCTGGGAATGCCCGTCACCACGACTTTGCCCGCTTGCATAATCGCCACGCGATCGCACAAACTATCTGCTTCTTCTAAGAAATGCGTGGTCAAAATAATCGTGGTTCCATACTGCTCGCGTAGCTGCTGTACCAAAGCCCAGACATAGCTCCGTGCAAGGGGATCTAAGCCCACTGTTGGCTCATCGAGAAATAGAACTTGGGGTTGATGCAGCATCGACTGAGCGACTTCTAGGCGCCGAATCATCCCGCCTGAATATTGACGCACTAATCGATGTGCCGCCTCTGTCAAACCCATAAATTCCAGCACATCCCGAATGCGAGATTCGCGATACTTTCGAGGAATGTCGTAGAGCTTAGAAAAAATCAGCAGATTCTCATAGGCTGTAAGACTGCCATCAGCTGAGAGGGACTGCGGCACATAGCCGATCGCCCGCCGAATTTCCGATGGTTGATGCGTTAGATCTAAACCCGCGATCGCTGCACTTCCCGAACTTGGCGGCAACAGCGTCGTCAGCATTTTGATCGTGGTACTTTTGCCCGCACCATTAGGTCCTAGCAAGCCAAACACTTCTCCTGCTTTGACCTGAATATTTACATTGTCCACTGCCCGCATTTGCCCAAAATCTCGCGTCAGCGATCGCGTCTCTAGGATAAATTCATCATCTTGATTTCGATTTGTTACTCGATCTGGCGCTTGGTTGGTATAGCGATCAATATTTTCATGCAATCTAGCCACAGTTAGAACTGCTCCTTAAAAATAAGGGGATAAAATAGTTAGATAAACTAACTATTTAAACTAAATATTAGATTATCTAACTATTGACTAAATTTCAACCCTAAAATAAATTTTTTGGTTCGTTTAATCCGTCAGCCATTAGAGCGATCGCGAAACAAAATTGGCACAGATTCCCTCTGTACCCTAAGCTATTCATAGCAAAAAGTAACTACTCATTATCCATATGTCGAAGTTGGAATTGGTGATTTTTGATTGTGATGGAGTTCTCGTTGATAGTGAAATAATCGTAAATCGAGTTTTTGCGGAAACTTTGACGGAAGCTGGTTTTGCGATTACCTATGAAGAAGCAAGTCAAAAATTTGTAGGGCTATCCTTCGCAACCTGTTTGGAGAAGATCGAGCAAATCTTCGGTAGAACAGTTCCTCCTGAATGGTTGAAACTTTGCAAAGAAAGAGAAATCGCTGCTTTAAGGCAAGAACTGCAAGCGACTGCGGGAATTGATGATGTATTAAAGGAGCTTAGCCTACCAAAGTGTGTTGCTTCCAATAGTAGTCCTCGACATATCCACTTAGTTTTAGGATTAACAGGATTGTTAGATCGTTTCAATGGAAAGCTATATAGCTGTCACCATGTCGATCGCCCTAAGCCTTTTCCTGATGTTTATCTCCATGCTGCTAGTCAGATGGGCTATGCACCAGAGAATTGTGTGGTGATTGAGGATTCGGTAACGGGTGTAAAAGCGGGTCATGCCGCAGGGATGCGAGTGTTGGGTTATGCGCCAAGCGATCGCCACTTTTCCCATCATGAGGCACTAATTGAAGCAGGTGCAAAGTTAGTTTTTGAAGATATGCGTGAATTGCCAAGTTTATTGAAAATTTAGAGGTAAAGTCTCCTATGGGTTGCTTTCTGCGCGATCTGCGGAGCATAGATCTCATGTAATCTAGCAATAATTTATTGCCAGAGAAAATCATGGGATATAACAAAATATGCAAAACTCATTATTTCCTCATTTTCTTTGTTGATAATTTTAATCAGGTCATATATAAATGCTAAATAGTTTGTGGAAGAGCGAATCCTTTGGAAGCGCTCTTCCACAAACTTAGAAAACTAAAAATGATTTAGAATTGTTTATGGACTTAAGGGGAGGACTTGCCAGAGTTCTAATACGGTTAGGATGTTTATTAGGAGAAAATCTTGAAGATTTTATTGGTTGAAGACGATCTCCATTCTGCGGAAATACTTTTGCACTTATTAGCAGAGTCGCGTTACACAATTGATTCTGCTCTTAGTGCCCAATCTGCATGGCATTACATCACGACCTATGCATATGATTTAATCATTCTCGACATTATGTTGCCTGATAGTAATGGCATTAACTTATGTACTAAGCTTCGTCAGTTGGGTTACACAATCCCCGTACTTTTATTGACGGCTAAAGATAGCGCCAGCGATCGCGTGATGGGTTTAGAGGCAGGAGCTGATGACTATGTTGTTAAGCCCTATAACTTTCAGGAATTAGTAGCAAGGATTCGGGCTTTGTTACGGCGCTATAGCGATCGCGACACGCTAATTCAAGAATTAGAATGGGAGAAACTTCGGCTCGATATCAGAACAAATACCGTTACCTACGAACAGCAGCCTTTACGCTTAACCCAAAAGGAACATGGACTGTTAGAAGTATTTTTCAGACATCCACAACAGATATTTAGTCGTAGTGCTTTGATAGATCGGGTGTGGTCAGCAGGAGAGTTTCCCAGTGAGGAGGCTGTGACTACCCATATTAAGACATTACGTCAGAAACTGAAAGCGGCAGGACTGCCTATAGACCCGATTGAGACTTTATATGGATTGGGCTATCAACTCAAGCCAAAACCCGTTCAGGTTGAAGATATGCCTATTGTCCAGTCTGTAGATATAACCGTCCAGCCCGTAGCTTCCATTCCTTTGCCTGAAGATGATTTGGCACAGAGTAATATAGCGCGAGTACAAGAAATAATCGCGACTATGGCGAAAAAATTAGTTGCCAGTTTGCCAGCAAAGGTTGCCATTTTACGTCAAGTTTTGAGCGCTTTGGAAGAGGGAAAATTAGATGCGGATTTACGGAATGAAGGATATATGGAAGCGCATCGGCTGATTGGATCGATGGGTTCCTTAGGTTTTCCTATCGGCTCGACGATCGCCCGCCAGATTGAGGAAATGTTAAAAAGCGATTTTTCTCTATTACCATCGAATGCGGAGTTGTTGCTGAAACTAATTAACGATCTAGAAGCAAGTACCAACCCAATATGCCCTGTTCCTGAAGCTCCTAAATTTCAGTTCCAGCATTCTCACCTGCCACTCCTATTAATTATGGATGGTGATGCTAATTGCAATCAAGAGATTGAAACTGCATCGGAAACTTTTGGAATACGGGTGCAAATGGTTGAGGATCTTGCAACTGCTAAGGAAATGATTGCCAATGAGTCGCCTGATGTAATTTTGCTAGATATGCTCTTTCCTGATTCTACGGATAATAGAGTGACTGTATTGGACGAACTCGCGCAATGGGAACCCAAAATCCCAACGCTGATAATGACTGCTACTGGTGGATTGGACGATCGCGTGATGGCAGCTCGTAAAGGGATCTGCTCGTTTATTGAGAAACCTACTTCTGCGGAGGAAATTCTCGATACAGTCTCGCAGATTTTATATCGATGGCGTAATAATCGCTATAAGGTCATGATTGTCGATGACGATCCCATGATTCTCGAAGTTTTACGTAGTATGCTCGAAAGTCCAGAGATTGAGGCGATCGCTTTACAAAATCCCCACGATTTTTGGCAGGTTTTAGAAGTAACTTCTCCCGATCTATTGATTTTAGATTTGGTAATGCCCGACTATAGCGGGCTAGATTTGTGTCAAGCTGTGCGAACGGCTTCAATGTGGCATGATTTGCCAATTGTATTTTTATCAGCGCATGGCGATCGCGAGACAATTCGGCAATTGTTTATCGCTGGTGCTGATGATTATCTCAGTAAGCCGATTGTAGAAATAGACTTGTATACGCGCATTCTCAGCCGTTTAGAGCGTAGCCGCCTATTGAGGCAGAAGGCGGATTTTGATGGCTTGACGGGAGTTTATACCCATCGTCGCGGTATTGAAGTTTTGACACAACTCCTACGACTTGCTACACGTAACCATCAGACACTTTGTTTGGCAATTTTAGATCTGGATTTGTTCAAGCTGGTGAACGATCGATATGGTCATGGCATGGGTGATATGGTGCTAAAGCAATTTGGTCATCTCTTACTCCAAAATTTTCGCAGTGAAGATGTGACAATGCGCTGGGGTGGCGAAGAGTTTGTGGTGGGGTTGTATGGAGCCGATCTTCAACAAAGCGTAAAACGCCTGAATATTTTTTTGGAAGCATGGCGAAAGGAAATATTCATCACGATGCAAGGTGAGTCTTTTGGGAGTACCTTTAGTGCAGGCGTGGTTGAATATCCTC
Source organism: Pseudanabaena frigida (assembly GCA_003242085.1). Classification (GTDB taxonomy): domain Bacteria; phylum Cyanobacteriota; class Cyanobacteriia; order Pseudanabaenales; family Pseudanabaenaceae; genus Pseudanabaena; species Pseudanabaena frigida. Next base: position 11,332 of record QBML01000057.1, read on the forward strand.
AAAGCGGTGCAACTATAGAGATTTTGTATCGCAGTATGGATGCTGCTTTGTATGAAGCAAAGGCATCTGGTAGAAATCGGATTGTAGCGGTAGGCGATCGATCGCAACTACAGCATTAGCTTAATAAGTACAAGACTCATAAGAGAGTGGCGGCTCTTCGCGCCGCCACTCTCTTATGTATGTCTGAATCTCCTCAGATTGTCCTCATTTTTGATTGATATCTTCAGAATTAATTGGGACTGTCTCTCAGCTATTGTTCTTTAAGGAATGTGTAATATGAAAATATTCGAGCAGTTTTACGAATGCCATGTTACTGGTCGAGAGTCAGCGATCTGGCAGCTAAAATGCCATTTACGCATTATTTATCAGCAGTTCGGACTACAAATTGCGATCGTCTCTGTCCAGAACAGTGAAGTTGGTTGGTTTATTCCCGACCAGCTCGAACTGCTTGCCACACATATAGTTCGAGTCTTTCAACTTAACCCCGATCGCCTAACTTGGATCGAATGCGATCCTCATTATGCAAGCCGCCCGATCGACACAGAATATAGTGAGATTTCCTTTGACTGGCATCAAGGGGTTGCCACTAATCCTAAATGGAAGGCGATCGCTAATACATTAGTAGAATCTCTCAGTCACGAAGCATTTACTTGGAATGACGATTATTTGAATCACCAGTTGGTAGAAGCTTAACCAATAGTAACTTTATGACTCAACCTATGGGGGCGACAACTATCAATACCAAAACAATCCTGTTAGTTGATGATGACAATATCATTCGTCGGTTGGAGCTAATTTGTTTAGAAAATTTTAGTAATTGGAAGGTAAGCCTTTCGATCCCATCACCCTTGTTTCACGAATTACTAAGATATTAGGTTGGGGTAATGAATCAATCTTTGCTACAGCTCGATCGTGATTGCTACTTAGGATGGACTATGTAACCCAGTTACCAGTACGGTACAAATTGTTATATCCTCAAACCTATAGACTTTTCCGTAATGCATCAAACTGCAATGCAACAAGCTATTCAAACATTGTTTCATTATTGGTTCCAAGTTGCGGTGCTACCCAACTACGGATAATTCTCAGCCTAAAATCTATGAATTCGAAATCTAATCCTTTAGACTCTCGCATCACTATTTTGATCGTCGATGATTCAGAAGAAGATCGCAGTACTTATATTCGCTATTTGCGATCGGATCGATTCTATTCCTATAATTTTCTGGAAGCAGGAACCTTAGAAGAAGGCGTGGGTTTATGGCGATCTCAACAACCTGACATTGTTCTTGTTGACTACTTTCTTCCCGATGGTGAGGGTTGGGAGTTATTGGCAAAAATGGGAAAAGGAGAACTCGTACCGAGGCTAGGGGCGATAGTTTTAGCTGGATATCAGGTCAATGAACAAACTATTCTTAACGTGATGCGATTAGGGGCTGCTGACTATCTCAACAAAGGGGATATTTCAGCAATTTCACTATGTAATCGTGTCGGACAAGTGCGCGATCACCTCATTGTCACCCGTCAATTACAGCGATCGCAACGGCAAGAAATTATCATTGGCAAAATATCCCTACAAATTCGTCAATATCTTGATTTAGAAGAGATATCCAATGCAATCGTGCAGGAAATTCGCGCCTTTTTAAACGCCGATCGCACTATTATTTATAAATTCAATCCCGATATGAGTGGCGTGGTCGTGGCTGAGTCTATCTTGCCACCTTGGGAAGGCTGTCTGCACCGACAGTTCAGCGACGAACTCTTTCCTGAAAACATGGGGGGAGAGTATCGACATGGCAGGATTTTTGTCGCTCCTGATGTGTATCAGGCAAATCTCAGCGAATGTCACCTGCAAATGTTAGAACAGATGCCCACAAGGGCAAGTCTGATCGTACCAATCCTTACCCCCAACGGCAATGTTAGCAATCTATGGGGTTTGCTATGTAGCTATCAATGTTTTGAGCCGCACCCTTGGAATGAGTTAGATATTAGCTTACTTAAGCAGTTATCAGTACAATTTGCGATCGCCCTACAACAAGCCGAACTCTACCGCGACCTCCAGATCTACAATACCGACTTAGAACAACGGGTTGCAGAGCGTACTGCCGAACTTTTTCAGCGTCAAAGCGCTCTCCAAGAATCCAATCGGCGTTGGCAATTTCTATTAGATAATGTGCGCCTTATCGTTGTAGGGCTAGATCGCGATGGCATAGTGGAGTATGTTAACCCATTTTTTCTAGATTCCACAGCTTATAAGTTAGAGGAAGTAATCGGCAAAGACTGGATCTCTAATTTTTTACCCAAGATCGAACAAGAGCAGGTAAGACTTGTTTTTAAAGACTCATTTCTCAATCCCGATCTCTTTCAGAAATATTATCAAAACTCTATTGCCACCAAAACAGGCGAAGAAAGAATAATTGCTTGGAACAATACTATCCTTCGCAATCAAGATGATGAAATTATTGGCACAATGAGCATTGGCGAAGATATTACGGAAAAGTCAAAGGTCGATCGCATCAAAAGTGAATTCATCTCTGTTGCCAGTCATGAACTCAGAACTCCCTTATCTTCGATTCGCGGTGCGTTAGGATTACTTGCTTCAGGGGTATTAGACGATAAACCTGACATAGCTAAAAATATGCTCAATATTGCCTCCTCAGACACCGAAAGGTTAGTGCGTCTAGTCAATGACATTCTCGACTTAGAACGTTTAGAATCCAACAATGTTACTCTCAATCGCCAATGGACTGACTTAGTCGATCTCTGTCAACAGGCGGTGGATACGATGCAGGCACTCGCTACCGAAAGTGAGATCGAGATTCGATACAATGCGCGATCGCAACAAATTTTTGTCGATCGCGATCGTATAATCCAAACCCTAGTTAATTTACTCAGTAACGCCATTAAGTTCTCGCCTCCTCATAGTGAAGTGATCGTTGAAGCTGAATCTGTATCCGATCGGGTGATCTTTCGGGTTTGCGATCGCGGTCGCGGTATTCCCGAAAGCAATCTCGAAAGTATTTTCGAGCGCTTCAATCAAGTTGATGCTTCCGACTCTCGCCAAAAGGGAGGTACGGGTTTAGGCTTAGCCATCTGTCGTAGCATTGTCCAACAACATGGTGGCAAAATCTGGGTTGAGAGTGTCTTAACAAAAGGCAGCACCATTTCATTTGCAATTCCCAATCGGATGACTTAAAAAGCAATTATGACCACCAAAACGATTTTACTGATTGATGATGAACCAAATCTGGCAGAAGTCATTTCTATATGTCTGTCAAGCTTTAAAGGCTGGAATGTCAAAGTAGCTAACTCTGGCAAAGCAGGACTTAGCCTCGTGCAAACAATTCAGCCCGATGCGATTCTTCTTGATGTAATGATGCCTGAAATGGATGGTATTACTGTCTATCAAACCTTACAAAAGAACCCAGACACTCAAAATATTCCTGTAATTTTCTTAACAGCTAAGGTACAAGAAAGCGATCTCAAAAAATTCACTCAACTAGGCGTAGTTGGCACTATTGCCAAGCCCTTTGAACCTCTCAATATCGCCGATCGAATTGCTCAGCTTTTAAATTGGTAACTAAGTAAGAATAATGACTGATATTACTTGGAGCGCAGATGATGAATCTCTTGCTGAATCGTAAAGTAGAGCAACCACGGTGGGGTTGTCCTTATCTAAATAATTTGGATTCTGTAGGAGCTTTGCCCCGTGACAGCCCTAGACTTCCATCATCACAGAAAATTCCTTCCACTTAACATCAGTAATGATGAAACACGAGTTTTTTTCGTTCTCTTTACTCAGATTATCCTCATTTTTATTTTTTATACTATTCTGAAAGTCCCTAAATCCGAAATCAAGCATAAATTGAGAAGATGTATTTCTAATCTAGATGATGATGAATATATTTGCCAATTTAAATTGGTAAATATATAAAGAAAATGAAGCAGCATAAAGCTTTGATTCATTATCTTTTCCTCAGATTGTTCTCATTTTGATCCTTTACATTATATGTAAAGTCCTAAAATCACTAATCTAATGTGAGTTCGGGGTAAGAAGGGCTGAAACCTATATCTATCAAGTATTACTCTCCAGAGCATTACTGAAATAGTCGAAAATTGTATTTTTTGCTTTAAATTCTTTATTTTTAAGCAAAAAATATAGGCTTGTAGTTGTCTTGTTTCCCTTGCAGGGAATGCTTTAGACAGCAATATTGGTTTAAATACTTAAATCGAACTCACGTTAATCTACAGTACGAAGAAAACCTGTACTTCAATTCCAAATGAAAGACGAATCTCAAAAAACAATTTTATTGATCGATGATGAAGAGTATATTTGCCAAGTTGTGGCATCTTGCGTAGAGTTATTTAGTAATTGGCAAGTAAAAACTACTATGTCGGGGCAAGAGGGATTAGCCGCAAGTGCCACAGTCAGACCTGATGCAATCGTTTTGGATATGCTAATGCCTAGTATGGATGGTTTTGCTGTTCTCAAAGTACTACAAGCAGATCCTCAGCTTGCTGATATACCCGTGGTGTTACTGACTGCTCGCGTCGATCTAACTGAACCCCAAAAGATTGCTCAGTTAGGAGTCCAAGGTGCGATCTCTAAACCTTTTCATCCCACAAAGCTTGCTTCTCAAATTTCTCAGATTCTTGGTTGGTAAAAAGAGCGATCGACACTTTCGATTAGCTATTACAGCATTACTTTGGAGAGGGGTGACTTTATATGTTTGTGGCGGTCATATTTCTATAGATCGGGAATATCACAGTATATCTATCGATTTGCCATAGAATTTTTGCTGAGTTTGATATCAACTATGTCAGCTCAATCAATAATTCCTGCGATCGCGCATTTTTTATAGGAATATTGCCAATCGCGGATAAATATTCAGATTAGAATATTAACGTAATTTCTGTATCCACATCCAATGGCTCGAAAACCTAAAGTTTCTGCGGATACCTCTAACAATAGGGATCTTGGACTTTCAGATCTGCGTGTTCGCCTCAACTTTTTGGAGAAGGAAAACGGAAAGTTAATCAAACAAATTGAGACTAATCGTACTAAATTGAATAGCCTCAATGACAGCATTAAGGAGGTTAGCATTCAGATCGCTCAACGTGTCGCCCCCTTTCGGCGAAGGATACTGGAATTAGACGAAAAAATTCATACTGTTTTTCAAGAAATTTTTACTGGCAGAAAATTGGGTAAGAAGTCCCGCAAAGATATCGAGACTGTCTACTATCAACTTCAATCCGATGGAATCATCAGTCCAAAAAATTTACCGATGGAATCAGATACCTTTGAAAGTGATGAAGATTCTGAAGATGAAGCTAATTGGGACGAATATAAAGGGCGCTCTCATCAGAATGTTCTGGAAGATATTCCTAAGCCCGATCGCGATGAACTAAAAAAGATTCGTCAGCTTTTTTTGCGTCTAGCCGATAGTTTTCATCCTGACAAAGTAACTGACGAAGCGGAGAAGGAATATCGCACCGAGATTATGAAAGAAATTAATATTGCCTATCAAGATGGCGATCTGGCGAGACTTTTAGAGATCGAAAAGCAGCAAGAGTTGGGTGCAATTATCGATCGCGATAGTTCCGACGATCTGACTCGTCACTGTGCCAAAGTAGAAGCAGAGAATACTTATCTAAAGGATCAGCTCGAAACCTTAAAGCGGCAGCTCAAACTCACGAAAAAGACCCAGCAAGGTGAAATGACTGCGGTTTTCAAGAAAATAACCAAGTATGGCGGCGATCCGATAGGCGAGGCTTTGCTTGAATTTGAGACTCAGATCTCAGTTATCGAACAAATGCATCAGTTTGTTGTCGATTTACGAGATCGACGCATCACAGTTAAAGATTTTTTGAGAGGCCCTGAGACTCTAAGACAACAGCAAATGTCAGAAGAGGAGTTGCTGTTAGAATTTATGGAGCAATTTCAACAGTAATTGGGTGGCTAAGAGGCTGCGACTGCTCAGCCAAAAGTCTATAGCTGATTGAGCGAAGTCGAAGCCTACTGAATTTCACGAATGATTTAGAACTGCTACATGCATCAAGTACATTTTTAAATATAAAAAAAAGGCGATTTGTTCAATCGCCTTTGAAGTTTAGGTTAACTCGATGTGAGGGACAATGAAAATGTAGCTGCAAATAATCAAGAACTTAAAAAGTTTGCATCGATATTTGGATTTTTTTGGGCAGTCAACCGTGGTAGTTTTGGGCGAAACTTTTGATGCTCAGCACCTAATTTTTCACAAGTTAAAGCCTTGCAATACGCAGCTTTAATAAACCTA
>QBML01000058.1:0-14417 GCA_003242085.1 Pseudanabaena frigida
TGCTTAAACTCGTTATCTTTTATTTACTCATTCATCTTTCATTTGTGCAACGCCATATGCCTCGTATTTCAAAGTTAACTTACGATCGTGGAACCTTAATCATCCATCCGCCTCCTAGGGGCAAAACATGGATCGAATTTGCCGTGTGGGACGATCGCATTGAAAAATTTCGTATTCCTGCCCATTTCTATCGTGAATTGATTTTAACTTTGCGATCGGAAGGGATTGCAATTGAAGATAAATCTCGTGGATATAGCGAGATCAATCTAGTTTCTCATTCTCAAATGGAACCCTATCTTCATCAAAGTGAAGCTCTGGCGGCATGGCAAAAAGTGGGGAAACAAGGTGTCGTAGTACTGCCGACTGCCGCAGGTAAGACCTATCTGGCGCAACTTGCCATGCAGGTAACGAATCGCAGTACTTTAATTGTCGTACCAACCATTGATTTGATGCACCAATGGTACGCTCATTTATTAGCAGCTTTTCCTGATGTAGAAGTGGGGTTGCTAGGTGGAGGTTCTCGCGATCGCACTCCTATTTTAGTCGCAACCTATGATAGCGCCGCAATTCAGGCTGAGGCTTTGGGAAATCTCTACGGCTTAATTGTGTTTGATGAATGCCATCATTTACCGACTGACTTTAATCGCGTAATTGCCGAATATGCAATCGCCCCTTATCGTCTAGGATTAACCGCCACACCAGAACGCAGTGATGGCAAACATGCAGATTTAGAAATGTTGATCGGTGAGGAAGTCTATCGCAAATCATCGGAGGAACTAGCTGGTCAAGCGTTAGCCGAATATACGATCGTGCAGCTCAAGGTTTCTCTTTCCGAACGAGAACGCGATCGCTATGATTCCCTCATTCAAAGTCGCAATCTTTTTTTGAAGGAATCAAAAATCTCTCTCGGTAGTTTGGAAGGATGGCAAAGATTTGTACAAGCTAGTGCGCGATCGCCAAGGGGGAGAAGAGCAATGCTCGCCCATCGTGAATCGAAGGAGTTGTCTTTAGGAACAGAATCGAAATTGCGGGTCTTATCAGATTTACTGGCTCAACATTTTCCCGAGCGTATACTGATTTTCACTAATGACAATGCAACGGTTTATCGTATTTCTAAAGATTTATTAATTCCCGCACTTACCCATCAAACACCTGTGAAGGAACGCCATGAAATCTTAACCTTATTTAAAGAAGGCAAGTATAAAACCTTGGTTACTTCCCATGTTTTAAACGAAGGTGTTGATGTGCCCGATGCCCGTATTGCCATCCTACTATCAGGTACAGGTTCAACCCGCGAATATATCCAACGTTTAGGACGGATACTGCGGCGTGGCAGTACAGATAACAAACAAGCAATTCTCTACGAGGTAGTGACTGAAGATACGAGCGAAGAAAGAACTTCCGAGCGCCGCAGAGGTATTGAGCGATCGCTTCCACAAACTAACAGTCAAAAGGATAATGTAGTTCAAATAGGAATTCCGTATGGCAAAGATATTTCCAAAAGTAAGCCAGTAGCGGCGGAAAACCCAAATGATTACAATGCTTAACAAAAAAGTAGAGAGAAAGGCGGAAAGTGACTTTCTCTCTACTTTTTTGTATTTATACATTTTTTGACATAAGAAGCCAGAAAAAATCGTTTAAAATAATTAAGACAGCAATCATTTGGTGGCAGCTATGGAACTTGCAGCCTATATATATGATGCTTGGGCATACGAACAAGCCAATCAAGAACCTCAGGATCTAGACCTGCTTAATTCTGATGAAATTTTTTCTGGTCGCCATCAGCAAAATGGTCTTTGCTGGGATTTGACTATAAGCAGATGGCGATCGTATTTACTATCTGCGATCGCCTTTACTAGTCTTAGTGGCTTTGGTTTAGGTTTAGAAAGACCTGTTGAGGCTAGCCAATTACTTGAGCCATCGGTGAATGTTGCCCCTTGGTGCAACAACTTATATTTATGCAGTACTAGCTATGTCTTGGAAGTACAAACCTTACTTGCTAAACGCGGTTTTGACGTAGGTGACCTTGATGGTGTCTATGGCAGACAGACCAAGCAAGCGGTAATTGACTTTCAGAAAACCCAAAAGAATCTTGCTGTTGATGGTATCCCTGGAGACAAGACATTAGCATTGCTGCGAGATTCTTCGGCGATGTTACCAATAGCCCCCAACAAAAACACACCAGTTATTAGCGATCGCCCTAGTTCCATAGTTATTGTTCGCGATAATAATCCTCAGCCAGTGAATATTCAGGCGGTTGAAAGATCTGAGATTGGTAATTTGCAGATCTTACTCAAACAAAGAGGCTTTTACCAAGGAGAAATTGATGGGCGACAGGGGCAATCGACAACCGAGGCAGTGATGAAAGCACAACAAGCCTATGGATTAGCTTCAGACGGTTTTGCAGGACCATTAACAGTTCGAGCATTGTTAGCAGGAGGAAATAATGTTCCTCTTAATCAACCTGCTTTTAATCAATCTCCAACTAGTCAGGATGTCTTGCAAGCACAACAGTTGCTCAAAGAGAGAGGTTTTTATGACGGCGAGCTCAATGGTCTGTACAGCTTTCGGACAAAGGCGAGTATCTCTAATGCCCAAACAGCATACGGACAAAAAGCAACAGGAGAATTGAGTACTGAATTACTTACGGCTCTCAAAGCCCAAAATATTGCCCAAAGCAATATTCAGAATGTTCAAAGCAATCCAGATACTCGTTCTAGTCCTAATAACGACCTACCTAGAAATAATTCTCAAGCTCCAAGTTCTGGTCAAAATTTACCTATCCCGCCTGAGAAAAGCTCAACTTCATAGACTCTAAGCTCTAGCTTTTTTCCTGAGAGAGCAAGGAACAAGAAATACATAAAACAATCTCAATCTACAAAACTTAACAAGGTTAAATCATGGAACTCTTAGCTTACATTCAAGAAGAATTCATCTACTCTGATGAGGCGATCGCCACCGAGAACAATATTTCTAAGAACTCAAATATTGAATCAACTTTTCAAGCTTGGTTAAGGAAGCTAACTACTAAATCTGCCAAACTGAGCTTGAATGTAATTCTTGCTAGTACCACTTTACTGATTGGACTGGGTTCGACCCTAAATGCACTGGCTGAAGTTACGCCATCATCAGATGTTAAGTATGTGCAATCTTTACTAGCTAAAAAGGGCTTCGATCCTGGCGCGATCGATGGAGTAGCTGGGGCATCGACTAAAAATGCAATTATTCGCGCTCAACAGTCTCTCGGTTTAACCCCCGATGGCATTGCAGGGAGTCGCACGATCGCCGCGTTAGAAGATGGCAGTTCGGTATCTAAATTAGATACAACGGATCTAAAAGTTGAATCAAAGGAGGCACTCGCTCCTGCTTCATCAGATGTGATGAATCTTCAGAAATTGTTAGCCGATCGCGGATTCTATAATGGCGCGGTAGATGGCATCATGGGTGCTCAGACTCGCAACGCTATTATAGCTGCCCAAAAAGCTTACAATCTCACACCTGATGGTGTTGCTGGTTCGCGCACATTAGCCGCGCTGGAATCAGATGGTAGCAAAGCCTCAGTCACCCCCATAAGTGCTACAACGACGAAAAGTACAGAAGTCTCAAATTTGCAAGAGTTACTGAGCAAACGTGGTTTTTATAATGGCGCAGTTGATGGACTCATGGGGCCACAAACTCGCTTAGCAATCATTGCCGCTCAGAAAAACTATGGTTTAGTCCCCGATGGCATTGCTGGTTCGCAGACCCTTGCTGCCCTAGATGCAGGAAAGAGCACAGTTAATATTGCTGACAAGAATCGTGACACCACAAAAGTCACGACTGATGCTAAGGGGAGCGACAAAGATGTCATAGCATTACAGCAGCTACTAGCTACCCGTGGTTTTTATAAGGGGGCGATTGATGGAGTCAAGGGCGCACAGACTAGTGCGGCGATCGTAGCAGCGCAGAATACCTATGGGTTGACTCCTGATGGTGTTGCTGGCGCTCAAACTATGGCAGCCTTAAAAAACAATGTAAAAGTTACAGCCTCAACAACTCCTAATCCACCTGCTAGCCAGCCAGCTAACCAAACAACCAAGACTGCACCATCTGTGAATGATGATGGGGTAGCTAATTTACAAAACCTGCTAACCGATCGCGGATTTTATAATGGACCGATCACAGGATTTCTTGGTTCGCGCACTAGAGATGCGATTATTGCCGCACAGAAAGCCTATGGTTTAACTGCTGACGGTATCCCTGGCGCTCGAACGATCGCCGCCTTAGAAGCAGGTGCACCACGTCAGCAAGTTACTGTGAATTCTACGCCTACTATTCGTGTCGAACCAAAGCCACAGGTAACTCCACAAGCTACACCTCAGCCTCAGCCTACGGTTGCTCAGCCCCAAGCTACACAACAAGCTCAGCCCAAAGTACAAGAGACTCCTAAGCCTCAAGTCCAAACTACACCAGCACCAGCCGCAACATCAACACCAACCGCAACATCAACACCAGCCGCAACACCAGCACCAGCAAGTGCTAGTAATCCTCAGGTTTTAGAACTACAGCGCCTATTGACTAAGAGAGGTTTTTATAACGGCAAGTCGGACGGTGTGCTGTCTGGAGAAACTCGTAATGCGATCGTTAGAGCGCAAAATTTTTACACGATTACTCCTGCTGATGGCTCGCCAAGCAATAAACTGATTGATAGTCTTAGTAAAGATACATTTATTTCAGAAGGCAATTAAGTTAGATGCGGTTCCGTAATCTTGCCATTAACTTGGGAGCGATCGCGCTTTTTGCAGCGATCGCCCTAAGCTTGCAATTCCCAAAACTAAATCAGCGTTTGGGTGGACAAACCTTAGAAGACACTCGTAAAGGCGTAAGAGAGGAAGAAGCTCGGCTGAAGTTGATTCGGCAATTACCGCCTCATGGGTTGGGATTTAACAATATGATTGCCAACTTTACGTTCTTGCAGTTTCTGCAATACTTTGGTGATGATATTGCCAGAAACAATTTTCAAACTGGATATAGCCTTAGTCCTCGCTATTTTGAAAACATTATTGATCGCGACCCACGATTTGTAAGCAGCTATATATATATGTCAGCAAGCGTATCAATGTTTGCAGGAGTTCCCCGCGAGGCAAATGACATATATTCTAAAGGGCTGCAATCTCTAGATCCTGAGAAACAACCAACTGCTTATTCTATTTGGCGTTATAAAGCAACCGATCAACTCTTATTTATCGGTGATGCCAAGGGAGCTAGAGAGTCTTACCTCAAAGCCGCAGATTGGGCAGATCGATCTAAGCCGATTGGTAAAGCGGTTGAAGACCCAAAATTAGTTGCAGAGATATCCCGTCAATCAGCTAAGTGGCTGGAAGAAGAGCGAGATCTTACGAAAGCTCAGACTGGTGCTTGGTCAACAGTGTTACAAAATGCCGTAGACAAGAAAACAGTACAAATAGTTGCTCAGGAATTAGACAAACTAGGGATGACGATTGTGGAACGAAATGGCGTACCAACTATTGTTGCCAAAAATTCTCCTAAATAAGAAAGGGGCACAAAGTGCCCCTTTCTTATTAGTTAGCTGCTAGCCACTTTTGAGCCGTTAATCGTTGGATAACGCCAAATACAAGTAGATCTAGAGGTGATTTCCGTTCATCTATTAAAAATGGTTCGATTGTACTTGGCGATCGCCCACTATCAGCACAAGAAAAAGCCTTCTGACCATTGATATCAGGCTTAGAAAAATAAACCGTAAATTGGCGTAAACCCTCTGCCCAAACTCCATGCACCTGAGAATTATTAAATTCTAGTTTCAAATCGCCTACTCCTTGTTTGCTAAAGGCTTTGGCTAATGCAGGTAAATAGTGAGTGTTTATAAAATCCTCAAAGGGCAATTCTTCGATCGCAGGTGGCTTTTCGACTTTAGGTTTAGCGGCAGGTTTAGCCTTAACCTGTTCGGGCTCTGATGCAGTGGTTTCAGACATAATTTTTGGGGTAGTACTTAATAAATAAAATAAACAAAGTGAAGATTTGCCTATCCTATAGGGCTTCAGTGTTGACAATTTGGGGTAGTCCCATACTGTAATTAAGCGATCGATGATTAAGATTGTAGGTAACTTCACCTTGCTGCAATAGAGATCGCACGAAATGCTCTAAATCCGAACCAATCCGACGCAAGTTGTAATCAGTCAGGTCAGCGCCTTTATAGTCCGCCACAAGCTCATCAAACTTGCGATATACCTTTTGCAGAGCGCCATCTGTCCAGTTCAGTTCATTATCAGGATCGACATCTAGGGTCAGCATGTTTTCACTATCGATCAGTTCATCGTTTTGCTCCTCAATAACGGCAGCATAAATCTGAATATGACGAGTTGTAGATTTGAGCGGCATAGAGGTTTGTGAGTTTAGTAAATAAGGATCTGAGAACTAACTTTAGATTATTGCAAATTTTTAAGGTATCCAAACCAAACAATTTATCTATGTATCGCTGCTAGTCACATTAAGACAAACTTAAAACCCAAAGAAGGATTGCGGCGCTTCGCGCCGCAATCCTTCTTTGGGTTTTAAGTCCTGATATATTAACGATAGCTGTAAAACCAAAAAGTAGAGACGACAATTTGTGTCGCCTCTACTTTTTGGGGCAGAACTTGTACTCAGCACAACTTCTTTTAGCTTGCTAGATATTCTTGCATCCTTGCTTTACGCTTACGAAGATAATCCATTGCTTGGCGTTCCAATTGTCTTACTTGCTCGCGGCTAAGATCCATTCGTTTACTAATACTAGCTAACGACATTTCTTGACCATCTTCTAGCCCGTAGCGTAAAACCATTACTTGGCGTTGCTTTTCAGGTAATTCCTTCAGCAAACTCTGAATATCTGTACGCAGAGACTCACGTTCCACATAATTGTCAGGAGAACGCCCAGTATCTTCCAAGAGTTCAGCAAGTTCAGTATCTTGGTTATCACCAATCCGTAAGTCAAGGGAAATTGGCTGACGGGATAGCGATAAACATTCACGGACTTGATCGGTTTTGATGTTTAACTCATAAGCAATTTCTGCTACGGTTGCCACGCGACCGAGATCTTGCGAAAGTTGGCGCTGAGCCTTTTTAATTTTATTGAGCTTTTCAGTAATGTGCACTGGCAAGCGAATCGTTCTCGCCTGTTGAGCGATCGCTCTGGTAATTGCTTGACGAATCCACCAATAAGCATAAGTTGAAAACTTAAAACCTTTAGTAGGGTCAAACTTATCTACAGCACGCTCTAATCCTAACGTTCCTTCTTGGACGAGGTCGAGAAGTTCTAGGTTGCGTTTTTGATATTTTTTCGCGACAGAGACAACTAGACGCAGATTTGCCTCGATCATCTTACGCTTAGCTCTTGTCCCAATCCGAATATTACTGTGCAAAATCTCTGGAGATAGGCTAACTGCTTCTGCCCATTCTTGCTCAGTTGGTAAGCGATCGCTATCTTGGGCAATTTTTTCTTGCACCTCAAACAGCAACATCATCTGTTGTACTTGCTTACCATAGATGATTTCCTCTTCATTACTAAGTAGAGGGATTTTTCCGATTTCATGCAAATACGTGCGAACCATGTCAGCAGACAGACCGACCTGCTTGTTAGCTTGCCTATCCACTGTCTTTGGTGTGGGTTGGGTCAATGGTTCTTCAGACATATCGCTCCTAATGTTTTAAACTAAGCGTTTCCTAAGAGTGCTTCTCCAAGACCAGATAGCTGAAACAAAGAAGACCTTATAGCTTGAAAAATCTAAAAAGTCCAGGTTTATTAGCTTATCAGCTTAAATTCATAACTCTTGAGTTTTGTAAACTTCGCCTACCAATCTGTTAATTGCTACAACGTTATTTTGTAGAATATGAGATTAACTATTTATTTCTTGTCTCTGGATTTACATATTATTACAAACTAACTCAAAAAGTCAAAGGACGGCTATCACTATCTGTCTAAGGATTTAGACGGAGTTTGAGTAAGTATTTACACTTATTACTTTTGTCATTTAGGCGATCTTTCATCCATCACTTCAATATTGGAAATGAAAATATAAAGCCTCAATATCTGAAACTAGTTACAAACTATAGCTGTGGCAATGAAGGTTTATATAGTCTTAGTTACGTATATGGTTCCCGATTCGGATTGAATAAGTTCCAAAATTTGCAACTAAGTTTTATGTGCTTGCCAAAATTACCAGTCTAAAAATGTGAAGAATGAAGATTAGACCGCTACAAATATGAACAGGTAAATTCAGGTAAATTGTGGTGCAGCACTAATAACTAAAGCTCCGAAAATGAATTCTGAAGACGACTGCTGACTGTCAGACTGAAAAAGACGAAATTAAGAATCTAGAGGTTCCCAACTATCTTTTCTTTAGAATTCCTATAAACCTCTACTGATGTACTAACTTTAGCAAAGAGAAATATCCTATTAATTATTTCCTGTCTTTGACAATGACTATCTTTAGTTTTGTTTAAGAAAAAATATAATCTATTGTTTACATCACTCAAATTATAGCCATTAGTTCTACGACCGATTGTCGCAAATGTTTCATTTGTATAACTACGTAGTTTGATAACTTTTACATCTAAAGAGAAAAGACAAAATTGAGATCAATCGTTTGGGTGAAGTCAAATCTTAAAAATAATGAATCAAGTCTAATTTGTTTGATATCGTAAAGTTGTTTTGATGTGATTTGTTTACAATTTATTGTGTAGTTATCTGGGTTAGGAACGTTATTACTGAGCGTTAAAACTCCCGATCCCTAGCTATCTCTTACATTGTTATAGAAGTTAGGGAGAATATTTGTGACTTATTCAGTTACGTTGATTCGCTGCGATGAATTGGACTAGAAGTAGTAAAAGCTACTCAGACGTTTTTTGGCGCAGTAGGTACAAATTTATTGGAGCATTGAAGGTGCTGGTGTAGAAATGATAGAAACCTATGGAACACCTTTGCCCGATCGCATTTTGCAATAAGTACTCAAGACAAAAGTCTAAATTAAAGGTTCAAGCACTAGACCCATTGGCTCTAGTTTTCTCCCTATTAACGTAGTAATTCGTAAGGAATTCGATTTATTTGCAAACTTGAGTTCTGCAAAATCCATAAAAGCGGTAAAGAGCAAATTCTCTGATGTCGAATTGTGAAGTTTGCCTTTGACTATGGGCGAGAGAAAGTTACGACTGTCCATCAAGCTAACATCAAAAATATACCGATGAGCTATTCCTTATATTTGATGCAGAAAGCATAACTCTGCGATGTTTTGTATTGCGTAACCTTTAAGGTGAGTTCGTCTCTGATTTAATTTTATAGCTACCGCCAAATGTATTAGTGGCAGGTTGGGTGTAGCCTCTGGAGGTAAATATGGAGACGAGATAGCTTTTTTGAGGCAATTCATGGATCTGCTCTTAAATTATCTAGGGCGAAATAAAGCTAATCCCACCGCTTTAATTCTGTCGAGGAGTAAGGCTTAAGTATTTAGGTAGACATGATGCAACCGCTCATACTCAAATTGCTGATGGTAAGTAAGTATTCACCTATGACCACTTGCTTGCGGCTAGCTCATCTATGGAACCTCAAGAAATGACTGAGGCGATCGCGTTTAAAGCCGTGGCTTAGGAATTTTAGGTTTGTGCAGATTGGGTTTGATACAGACATAGATGATTTTTATAAGACCAGCCAATTAAGGTAAGGGTTTTAAATGTTATCTATGTCTAGATAAAGTTTTGATAGAATTTAGAGGATTGAAATTTCTTTCTCCAATCGTCAAAGTTTAATTGGACAAGGGAACTTACTAGCCTAATTTGCCGACTTAAAAACATAATAGGTCTTAGTAAAGTGATGTTGTTCTTTACTAAAAACTGGTAAAAATAACCTTGATAGTTACAAAAATGACTTCAACTAAGATTTCAACTGCAAAAGCGATCGCTTTAAGCACAATATGTCTGAGTACATTCTGTCTAGTTTCAGTAGCTGGGTCTCTATCATTTTTACCTTCAGCTAATGCTCAAAACTATGGATTGGGGCTGTCAAAGTCTGCTGGATCGGGTGGGGCGACGAGAGGAGATTTACCAAGTATTTTATTGCTTGTACCTGAGGATGGGGCAAAGACATTAGCATCTCGACCCACATTTTATTGGTATGTCGCTCCTGCTAGTTCCGACGCACCTGATTCCAAGTCTGCTCCTGAAGATACAATCAAAGACACTTTTGAAGTTACTTTTATTCTGCGTGATAGTAATGTTTCGGGGAAAAAAGTATTTGAAGCTGAAGGCAAAGCTGACAAGACAGGACTTTACAAATTTACATTGCCCGAAGAT
This sequence comes from Pseudanabaena frigida, assembly GCA_003242085.1. Classification (GTDB taxonomy): domain Bacteria; phylum Cyanobacteriota; class Cyanobacteriia; order Pseudanabaenales; family Pseudanabaenaceae; genus Pseudanabaena; species Pseudanabaena frigida. The sequence goes on from QBML01000058.1 coordinate 10,321, forward strand.
GCACCTGAGCTAGTTCAAGGCAAGGTTCAACGTTGGCAAATTCGCTGGAAAAAAACTTCTGGTGTTACCTCTCAAGTCGATGTTTTTGCGCCAATCCGTCGCGATGACGATCCTGCGATGTTAAACGCAATCTCATCTGCAAAAAATGATTTAGAAAAAGCAAGAGCATATGCAAAAAATGCATATTGGTATGATGCGATCGATTCTTATACGATCTGGCTGTCTCAAAACCCTAAAGACGATGTAGCACGTACCGAACGTAATAAATTATTACAAGAAGGTTTTAAACAACATTCTGCTTTCAATGAAGAGCCTTGTAAGCTTACAAAATTACAGAAAAAACTCGACGAGAATAAAACTGCCATATCAGTTGACTTTAAGACTAAAACTTTACGCTAACTAAAAAGTAGAGGAGATGCTCAGAATCTCCTCTACTTTTTAGGAATGCGGTCATACAATGACACGAGTCAAAATGATATGATGTGCCAAAATTCTCGCTATTTAAGGTTGTTGAGATTGTTAGGGCAAAGTTATGGCAGATAATTCAGGTAATTTTTGGGGAGGCTTTCTCTTCGGTGCTGCTGTTGGCGGCGTGGTAGGCGCGCTAGTTGCGATTAAACTAAGCGAGCCAGAAGATGAGATGCACGATCGCCAGTCCGCAGGCGAACAAACCCTTGATAAGCCTCAGACTTCCAATGAGTTTGCCCGTCGTAATCTCGAAAAGAAAATTGCTCAACTCAATGCAGCGATCGACTCAGTCAGTCAAGAGTTGGCAATGACTGAGGGTAAAAACAAAAATGGTCGCAAGCAGACATCTCTCGAATCATTGCAAGATATAACTAGTGATGATAAGTAATCTTAAAAACACTGATTTCTGCTGTACTCAGTAGAATGACATCAGCTGTTTTCTTTAGTTTCTATAATTTAACTACTTCCTATGGCAGATATTCTTATTACACTTCTTAACTCACTCAGCACATTTATCCAAATATACTCTGGTTTGCTCATTATTCGGATTTTACTGACTTGGTTCCCCACTGTCGATTGGTACAAGCAACCTTTTGCTGCCCTTGGTCAAATTACTGATCCATATCTCAATTTATTTCGGTCAATCATTCCTCCTTTAGGTGGGATGGATTTTTCGCCCATATTGGCATTCTTGGCTCTCAATGTTTTGCAAGGTGCTATTCCTCTAATTGCAAGAGCGATATGAATCTTTAATGTAAGCTTAATTTAAAGCTTATTTACGCTAAGTTCACGTTAGGAAATATACATGACGGGTTTGTTAGATCTGAGCGGTAAAACTGCTCTTGTGACTGGGATTGCTAATAATCGTTCGATCGCATGGGGCATCGCCCAAAAGTTACATGAAGCTGGCGCAAAGCTAGGTGCAACTTATTTACCAGATGACCGCGATCGCAATAAAGCTAAGGTTGCTGAGTTAACCGATCCCTTGACACCAAGCTTTTTGCTGCCATGTAATGTTCAGGATGATGCACAGGTTGACTCACTCTTTGCATCGGTTGCTGAAAAATGGGAAAAGATTGATATTCTGGTGCATTGTCTTGCATTTGCTAACAAAGAAGACTTATCTGGTAACTTTACCGATATTTCCCGCGCAGGCTTTCAACTAGCTTTAGATGTGAGTGCTTACTCATTGATCCATTTATGTAGGGCTGCTAGGCCACTCATGAAAGATGGTGGTAGCGTAATTACGCTCACCTATATTGGTGGTGCAAAAGTTGTTCCTAACTATAATGTTATGGGGATCGCTAAAGCTGCATTAGAAATGAATGTACGCTACTTAGCTTCAGACATGGGGCCAGATAATATTCGCGTCAATGCCATATCCGCAGGCCCTATTCGCACTCTTGCCTCGGCAGCGATCGGTGACTTTCACAAAATGTTGCATCATTATGAAGAAACGGCACCTTTGCGCCGATTAGTTACCCCCGATGATGTTGGTAATGTCGCAACTTTCTTAGGTAGCGATCTATCGAGTGCCGTAACTGGGCAAATTATTTATGTCGATGCTGGCTATGAAGTTATGGGTGCTTAGTCAATTGACTAGCGATACTGTAATTTAGCAGCTAACTTTTGCGATCGCCAATCTCTTGCTTACAAGATTAGTCTTTTAAAAATTCCCATGCAAACGGATATCTTCAAAGAGCTATTTCCACTATTTGACGCTGCTAGCGTCGAAACTTTGGAATGGCTCCTCGCTGAAGCAGTAGAACGAGATTATCCACCAGGTCGGGCGGTGCTAATGGAGGATGCTTGGGGCAATGCTGTGTATTTCATCCTCTCTGGTTGGTTGAAAGTTAGGTTCTTGCGAAGCCAAGATGCTACGACGCTTGCTGTGCTTGGCAATGGTGACTTTTTCGGTGAAATGGCAATTCTCGATGAGTCTCCGCGATCTACAGATGTTGTAGCGTTTACGCCAGTGCGCGTCCTGAGTATTCCTGCCCAAAAGTTTATTCAGTTTTTATTTAAAGATCCTCAATTGCACCATCGGATGTTGCAGTTGATGGTGCGACGGTTACGCAAAACTAATCAACGTACTCAACTCCGTCAACAGTTACCCGCAGTTAGAATTGCCAATGTTTTAACTGGCTTAGCGGACACCTATGGAAGTAAGCATGAAATGGGCATTGATATCTTCAATTTGCCTTTCCAAGACATAGCCGATCTTTCAGAGGTCAGCTCTGAAGACACGGCAAAGGTCGTAGATAAACTTAAAGAGAAAGGTTGGATCGCAATCGATCCTAAGCGACAGGTAATGACTATTGCCAACGAAAAGCAGATGAAGCAATTAGCTACATTCCGTTAAAAAAGATTGGCTTGCAAAACAAGCCAATCTTTTTTGTATGGTTTATGGTGCTTTGCACTCAAACCCAAACTAAGAAAACCATTGAAAGTATTGCCTCGCAATACTTTCAATGGTTTTCTTATGGCTCGTTTGATCGGTAATTGCTGTAATGCGATCGCCTTAAAATCGTGAGCTTAAATTGCAAGCACAATTTTTCCTGTCATCGAGCCAGTCTCCAGAAGCTGATGTGATTTCGCAGCATCGGCTATCTTAAACACTTCGCTAACATGGATTTTGAGCTTCCCAGAGTCAAATAGCTCGGCGCAATCAGCGAGGATTTTAGCTTGTTGGATTTGCAGTTTCTCAAGCCCAAGCAACATTGGTGTGAGCATTAGTTCAAAGCTAAAGCGGAGGTTGCGGGTGCGAGCAACTTTCCAGCTTATATCGGCAGGTGGCTCCAGAATTGAGATCAAATCGCCATAGACTCGAACGGCAGGAAAGGTTTGCTCAATCAGTTTGCCACCGACAGTATCAAACGCTAGGCTTACACCTTCACCATCCGTCCATGCGATCGCGGCTTCTGCAAAATCAGTTTGCTTATATAGAATTGGTAAATCTGCTCCTAACCCTCTCACAAATCTAGCTTTTGATTCAGAGCCAACTGTCGTGCAAACATTTGCGCCCCTGAGTTTAGCGAGTTGGATGGCAATATGACCGACTCCCCCTGCTCCTGCGTGGATAAGGACAGGTTGACTAGCAGTTGATTGCTCTAATCGTCCGCGATCGTATAGTGCTTCCCATGCTGTGAGTAGGACTAGTGGCGCAGCAGCAGCTTGCTCGAAACTAAGAGATTTCGGTTTACGAGCAGCGAATTTTTCATCAATGGTGGTTAGCTCCGCATAATTACCTTGATGCGCTCCTAAGCCACCGTTACAAAAATAAACTTCATCGCCTACTTGAAATTTGGTAACATTTGCTCCAATTGCTTCGATAATTCCTGCACCATCACAACCGAGAATTGATGGTAAGCGATCGGGCTGAAATGTACCACGGCTGCGTAATTTAGTGTCAATCGGGTTGATACCTGCGGCTTTGAGTCGAACGAGAAGTTCTGTCGGAGATTGAATAGTTGGTTCTTTTACTTCAGCAAGTTGCAACACGCTGGGATCACCTGCTGCGGTCATCAAAATTGCTTTCATTGTGTTTTCCAAAAGATCTATAGCAATGTAAGTTTAGCTTAGGAAATAAAACCCAAATAAATAGGCATTGTAAAGTGAATAGTTAGGCG
>QBML01000058.1:14427-17482 GCA_003242085.1 Pseudanabaena frigida
GGCGAGCCCGCGCACGCCTAACTATTCACTAGCTATCTCTTGCATTGCTATAGATTTCATCCAGTATAGTTAAGACTTCAAGTCCAAAGATAAGAGGCGGCACTTTGTGCCGCCTCTTATCTTTGGACTTGAATCTTCTTTTTATTGTGATGGTGAGGCTGGCGTTGTCGGTTTAGAGTTTGGAGTCGGTGACTGGCGAATTGCGTTAGTATCTCCAGACCGAGGTGCATTCTGCACAGCACGAGTTTGCCAATCACCAAAGAATCGATTCATCGCTGTAAAACCTAAGATTGCGGCTCCACTCATGATTGCTAATAACACAATTATGGTTGTCCAAGTTTCGACTATCTCAGCGATACCATAGCGGGTGCGATAGGGATCGATTTTGCAAAGATTATCGCGATCGCGTGCAGTGACAGGACGACGAAATCTCAATCGATGATCGTCAAGTTTTTCTAATAAAATCCAACCTGCCTGAGATTCTTCAGCACAGACTTTGTGCAAAACCTTGCGATTGCGAAAACCGCCGCTACTAGTACGCAAGATTTTAAATTCCCAGCCTTTGGGCTGATCGCTAGATGTATTGGACTCGTAGCGAGTGAGGTTTTCTTCTTCCACTTCTTCCCGCCGCTTATTACCTTGTTTTGCTCGAAATATTCTGTCGATAATCACGGATTGAATCCCAACATCGAGAATGATAGTACTGATGATGATTGCGTTGACGGTCAGCATATGGACTTGACTAGTACTTTAGATAACATGGTTTAGTCATGATTAACGACAAAAGCATAGACAATCCTATCCAAATGTTAATGCCTTAATTTAAACAATGTAGATAGTGATTTAAAAAATAATAATTGCAGCATAATTACAGCTTAATAGTCTGCAAAAGTATACATGCTGTTGTAGGTTATTGCACTCAAGATATTGCCTGAAATATACACTAAGTACCTCGGCATAATTAAAACCCAAACCCTAAAACATGCACCGCATGCTAAGCGTGCGGTGCATGTTTTAGGGTTTTATATACCTACTTATACGACAACATCAGAAGAGCTGAGTTTGCTTACTATTCTAATTTTTGGGCGATCGCGATATGATAACTAAATAAAAGATAAGCTATAAGCTTTTGATAAATCACCTATGAACTCTATTGTCTTAATGGCAGAAGTATTGACCGATCCAGAGCTACGTCGTACTCCCGATAATCAAAGCTCGATCGCTTCATTTCTGGTTCAGTTTGCAGGCGGACGCGCCGAAGAAGCCCCTTATCGTATCAAGGTTGTGGGCTGGAATAATTTGGCTGATGAAATCATGGAAAAATATCATAAAGGCGATCAAGTTGTCGTTGAAGGTCGCTTACGTCTCGATACGGTCGATCGCGGTACTTTTAAAGAAAAACGTACCGAACTAATCGCTCAGCGAGTACATAGTTTGGGGTCTGGCAGTACTTCTAGCCTTACTAACGAGCCATCTGTTGCACCTGTACGTAGTACTAGATCGACAAATTCATCTAATGCACCAATCAATGCTGTTCCAGCATCAACCTATGTTCCTGTGGCAACACCAGCGACTGATGCTCCTGATTATGACGATATTCCTTTCTAAATAAAAAATGAATAAAGAGGGGGCACGCATCCCCTCTATTCCCCCCTAACGCAGAGGAGTAATTCTTTCTAAAGCTTGCTCTGCAGATAATAGCCTCGAAATGCGTACCTGTGCGATTACTGGCTTACTACTTTCATTGCTATTGTTATTCACACTGCGATCGCCACTTCTCGGTAATTCTTCTGGGATTGCCTCTACAGCTTGGATTGCTTCCTCAACTTTATAGAGAACCATTTCCTCTCTACCATCAACAAGGTAAATCCCTATGGGAGCAATGATTGGTCTTCGCCGCCATGCCATTTCGTTCCATAAACCCGAAACCTCCCATACTCTCCTCACTCGCCAACCTTGAGACAGAAAAAAATACTTCATGCGAGGCTCTCTATTTTCATAATCAATTGGGTTTCACTGAAGGTTAAGGTCTGCAAAGTCATAACATTACCTTTGAAGGTGCATCACAATTGTATATTTCCACCCAAAAACTGAAACAGAAAAAGCGTAGAAATAGGAAGGAGGAGTGATACAGAAATTCGCAGCTTATGCATTGAAACCAGACGTATGTTAGAGCGTTGGTTTGGTAAGCAATTCCCTGACGAGCGATCTAGACTTGGACGAGGATGGCAACGAATAAATAACAAGAAAGGCGATCGCTAAATTTAGCGATCGCCTTTCTTAGCGAATCTCTATAAGATCGCCAATACTAAAGCAGCCAATGCGATCCTCTTGCGGGATAAATAAAAACATATCTTTGTGAGATGAACTGACTAGATAGCCAACCCAACCCATACTGAATATGGCGAAACTTTCGATTATTCACATACGGGTTATTGTTTTTTGCCGTCATAAAAAATCTTGATATATTCATTAGCAACTATTATTTGATTGTAAATTTAAGCATCTCAAAATTAAAGAAGGAGATCGCTAAATTAGCGATCTCTTTTCTCATTGGTTGTAAAGCTTTTGATCTCCTAATAAAAAAGCCCCATGCAATCGTATGGGGCTGAGAAACTTAGGTAGTATCCACTGTCATCAAGCTTAAAAACTGACTGCGACACAAGCTAGTTAAAATACGTACCAAAGCTAAAAACTTTCTCTCGGAAACGTTTCTAAACTTATGTTTGTCATTCTAGAGAAAAAAGATAAGTCGATACTTAGGTATAAAGATAAATCTTAATAAAAGGCAAGACAGGCGATCGCACTGGTAGCGATCGCCTGTCTGGTTTGTGATTTTTTGAAGTTATTTACTCAGGTAGTTAAGCCTCCCCTTTATGGCAACCAGAAGTCATTTTGCGGATTAACACATAGCTTTCCTTCAGCAATTAAAGGCTTTACACAGGCATAAATATCATCTTCTGAATATTGATTCGATTTGTCATAGTACTTCTTCAAATTAAACATATAGCAATGCAAGTTTTGCTTAGTACATAAAACCCAAATAATATAGAGG
>QBML01000059.1 GCA_003242085.1 Pseudanabaena frigida
ATCCTATCCTATTATTTCTTATTGTGTTGAGGTAAAAAATGGAATGGTTTATCGGTACTGTGGCGATCGCAGTTACAGCTTTCACCGCCACTAATATCGATGACATCCTGATCTTGACAATTTTTTTTGCTCAAGTCGATCGAAAGTTTCGTCCAAGGCATATTCTCATCGGACAATATCTCGGTTTTGCAGTTCTGATTCTCGCGAGTTTACCAGGGTACTTTGGTGGCTTGATTATTGACCATAAATGGATTGGGCTATTGGGTCTATTGCCGATCGCGATCGGGATAAAACAGCTCTTCCAGAAGCAAGAAGAAGTAACCGTACAAACCTGCGCTATTCCCGAACAGGGAAAATCGCCGCTCATTGCGCCGCAGACATACCATGTAGCGGTAGTTACCTTTGCTAATGGTGGCGACAATATCGGTATTTACGTTCCTTTATTTGCTAGTAGTAACTCTGTTTCACTTGCGATTACGATCGCTACTTTTTTGATTCTGATCGCAGTTTGGTGTTACGCCGCCTATCAATTTAGTACGCATCCCGCGATCGCGAAGTTTCTCTCACAGTACAGCGACGCGATCGTGCCATTTGTGTTGATTGGTTTGGGCATCTATATTCTTTATGAAAGCGAAACTTATCAATTAATTCCGTTCTTGCGCTAAAACTGGTAACAGATTACAAAAAGCTCTTTACAGCCTTGTTATACTTGGGCAAAGTAAAAATCATATTTACATGGAAACCAATAATACGCTTTCTTTGATTCTTGGGGCGATCGCACTAGGTGCGGCAATATGGGCAACTTCGGCAATTTTGGAGCTTCTGGCTAAGTTAGTTGGTAAGTTTGCGATCGCGGCAATATCGTTGGTCTTAGTGGCAATTTATTTAAAGGTTTATGTTGGGGTGGATATTTGGCAAAGCCTTGTAGATTTTGGACAGATTATTACCGCCGCAATTGGTCAGTTAGTCCAAGCCGTTTCTTCGCTGTTTTCACAAGTAGGTTCTGCGGCTAGTGAACTGACTGAGTAACTATCTCTCTAAATTATAATTCTTCAGAAATTTCAATATTTCTACTTGCAAGATCTTCAATAAAAATTTTTAGGCTAGGGTTTTCTGAACAAAGCTTCAATAAATCTTCGCGATTAGAATATTTGCTTGTAATACTTTCATAATATTCATAGTCTTTTTCCTTAAACTCAGGCAAGATTTGTTTCAATAATCTTAAACAGTTATCAGTTTGTGACTTTTCTTCTTCAGAAGAGTATAAAGGTAATAACCAGCATTCTATTGAATGAACAGTAATTGCAAAAATAATTCTATTAGCATATTTATCATAGAAGTCTGTACCAATCTCCAACCTAAATTTATCTATTACTTTTCTAATTAGTTGTTCAGATGTAAGTTTTTCTCCTTTTTCATCATGATGAGGTATACCAAAGTTGGGAGAAACATCAGTATCTATATGAATAATAATATATCTATTGAATTGTAATGCTTGTCTAAACTTCTGGGATTTACAGCACTTCAATACTCGATCCCAACCAGCAGGAGCGTTAAAATGTTCTGGTTGAATCGGCTTAAGTTTAATATTAGGATCATTGAAGTATCCCGCTAAGATATTCCTAATGATAGCAAAATCTGTTTTTCCTTCTACAATTCCTCCAAAATTATTCATGCTAAAAATTATTTGGTAATCCTCCAATGTAACCGTTCAGAAAAGCCTCAGACAATGGGACAGGATCATCATCGTCTAATGGCTCAGGTGGGAATATACGTTCTGCTTTCGTATGACCATAAATATTTCGATAAATCGTAAAAAGCCTTTGTTCATCATCATGTAAATCTAATCCATCTAAGACAGCAGGATTATGAGTTGTGAATATAACTTGTTTATCATATTTTTTTGCTAGTTCCACTAATTCTTGAATTAGTCTTGTGCATAGTTTAGGATTCAGTGCATTCTCGATGTTGTCAATCGCAAAGAACTTGGGTGTATCATCACTGACAAATAAAGCAAAGTAAAACATCAAAAATAAAAAGCCTTCATTAGAGCTTCTTTGATTAAAGTAAGGTAATTCTTTGTCTAAATATCGATCTTTAATTTGAATATTTCTTTCTATTTCAGAATTTTGATATATTTTAAAATCATCAAACCAATCGATTAATTCAAGCCTTTGTTTAATCTCATTAATTTTTTCTGGAGGATTACTCAAAACCCTTAACAACTTAAGCAAACCTTCTCCCTTGGTTCCCAATGGCTGAATTTGCCCTTCTTCTATAAAAGTACGTAGCGAAGAGTTTTCTGGTGAGTATATAAGAAAATTTGTTATCTCTAAATTAGTTTGTATTACATTATTCGATATTGCATTTAAAACCATTTGCAAGTTAAATACGGGAGGATCTTTAGGTATGACTTTCCCTTCTTGCACAAGAGTTACAACTAGTTTTTCAAGATATTTATTTATATACCCTAATACTTGCTCATCCGTTTGTTCTTTTAAACTATCTACTAACTGACTAGCTTGATTAAAAGTACGAACACTAGTCCAATTGGAGTAAGGTTTGTTATCATGTTGCATTACAAAAATTAATAAGTTTTGATCAACTCTTTCTAAAGTGATTTTGATCTCTTTTGTCACATTCTCTTTATCAAAAGCAGATCGCATAAATTCTGGTTCGGTAACTCTGATTCCTCTAGGAGCTAAAAATTCATTATCTAACTTGTTGGCAGCAGCAGCAGAAGCTAAAGCGATCGCTTCTAAAATATTGCTCTTCCCACAACCATTTTCACCAATGAACACATTAACCCGACCCAAATTTATCTTGAGACTTTGGATTGACTTGTAGTTCTCGATTTGAACTTCGGTAAACATAGGATTGTGACTTAGGCGATCGAACGGTGTGAGATTAGTTATAGCTTAACATTCACCCCACTTAACCAACTAACCCCAATCGCCCAAGCGATCGCCAATGCCCAGCCGCCTAAAACATCACTGGGATAATGCACACCTAAATACAAGCGACTCCAGCCGATCGAGATCGCCAACATCACACCGCAAAACAAAAATAGCGATCGCCAATGTTTTTGGGGAATTAAGATAGCTAAAGTAATAACTAAAGTCATGCTTAGCATTGCGTGACCACTTGGGAAAGAGAAATCAAACTCTGGCGCAATCGAATCCCATAGAGCAGGACGATGGCGATGAAATAGAAACTTGATTAATAGATTGAGAACTCCACTACTTACAACCGTTACTAGCAAATAACTCAGCGATCGCCATTGTTTGCGCCAAGCAAGAAAGATACTCACTAGAAAAGCGATCGCCATAATGCTTCTAGCCCTTCCTAATTGCGTTAGGGCAAAGGCGATCGCATCTAATTCTATACGTTGAGCAGTATGGATTTTTTCGAGGATCGCAATATCCCAAACTAAACTCAATTCATGATTCCACACGCTGAGAGCAAGCAGTGCGAAGCATATTAGAGGCGCAACAATTCCAAATGAGATCGGTGGAAAAGACTGGCGGCGGATAAACATCATGATTCTAGGCAGAATGAATTAATTTCCAACTGACAGTAAGTAAGATTGCAAAAATGAGATAGCGTAAAGCTCTCTGCGGCGCTAATTGACAGAGCTTAGAACCAAGTAAAACCCCTGGGACAGAACCAATCCAAATTGGAATAACAATATGCCAATCGACTGTGCCGAGACCGAGATGTCCTAATGATGTAAAGCTTAGCAAAATTGCCGCTTGGATGATATCAGTACCAACTAACTTGCGCGAATCAAGCTTAAAAAATGTCATCAATACTAGAGCAAATAGAGAACCAGAGGAAACACTGGTCAGACCAACCATGCAACCCAAAATAAATCCAATAATTACGGTTTTAATCTTGCCATCGATAGTTTCTAGATCGAAAGTTGGAAAACTTGGCAGAGATAACTTGGGTGCAAAAGTGGCGATCGATAATTGAATCAAACCAGCGATCGTCACAAATAGAATCATCGAACCAATCGCTGGCAATAGAAATGAATCTAAACTCCATCCAAGCGATAGAATCCAACGCAAGATCGTGACTCCCAACAAAGCCCCAGGAACACTACCAAAAGCTAACCATTTGACTACCTGTAAATCAACAGTCTCTTGTCGCCAATGACTAATCCCTGCGACTACCTTCATCATCGTTGCTGCCACAATATCGGAACCAACTGCGATCGCCGCAGGGACATTAAACACAAAAATCAACATTGGCGTAATGAGAGAAGCACCACCAATCCCCGTTAAGCCAACTACTGTCCCAACGATAAAACTAAAGCCCGTAAGCAAAAGGTAATTCATAAATAGGAGTTCTTAAATTTTTGATTAAATCTTTGATTTTTTATATTTTTTATAAGAAAGTGCTTTCAATTTTTGAGTCGGCTTTAGTTTTGAGGATGTAGAAGGGCAAGACTAAATTTCTCGTCAATCGGTAAAATCGCACTGAGATCGAGAATATGAAAATAAACTAACGCCACAATTACTACCGTGTAAGCCGTGGAAGTCAGTACCCCAGAAAAAATTTCTTGCTTAAAACCACGCTTCTTCACCGTACTTTGCAGCATATCTTTTGCACCAATCTGCATCAGCACGATCCCCACCAGATTTGATAGCCAATAACCCGCGATCGCCGCAGGAAAAAACCATTCAGAATGCCAGAGACTAATCACATAGCCAAATCCATAGGCGATCGGCAAATTAATCACCAAGTCATTCCACCAGCAAAGTGGCGATAGCAAGTACCCCACCGTCAGCAACACTCCACCTTTAATTTTCTGCAAAATGCTTTTATTTTGGACATTCTGGCAAATATTTTCTGATGGAGTAGCGATCGCTAGTCTTGCTGGAGAAGGCATTTCGTGATTTTGTAAATCTTGCATAAATCTACGGTAATTGCATGTACTTACCGTATTTTATATCAGTTGGGGACATTTACGCCACTGGTCATAATACTTAGATAACTAAAAAAGAAGGCGTTAATGTACTTGACACATCAGATCTAAAATTTTATAATTTTTTCGTGTTCCTAGCGTTAATGTATGAGCGGTTACAAGATCGGGCTTCTTAATACTTGTTAAACAAGGTTACAATTTTAGTAAGATTGTGCGGAGAAAATAATATGGCTGAAACAGACAAGGATCGCTTTTTAAACCCGATAGCTAAATACCAAGGCGAGTTTTCTATAGAAAATCTAGCTTTTAACCATAATTTGCAAGAGTTTGCAAATCGAATCTCGATTATATGCGCCTTAGAAACGGGCGGAAAAATATCTTCAGACGATGCTTACAAGCAAATTAAAGATTTGTGGAAGCAGCTCAAAGACTCCAAACGAAATCTTTCGTCTGATAAATAATTCGACATTCCCATCAAGTAGATAGATAACCTGCTAATTTATCGGAATCAACTAGCTATAGTGTCAAACCATCTTTGGATTGACGAACTAGATTGTCAGCAGTATGCACAGCATTTGGCAGATGTCCCGTGAAGTAATCGATGGGACTCCAACAAACATAAAGTTAAAATTAAATTGCTAAACATCTAAGGATAGTTGGAGTGAAACGTATCCTATCCTTAGCGTATAAGTGCTTTCCTTTTTAGGGGCACTCTTTAAAAATTTATTAACTCGGTAAAACGATGTCTCGACTCGCGCTACCACCATCTAGGTACGGATACTCACTGAAAGATCGATCTTGATTCTTTATCCGAAGAAGTCACTATAGTTTGCTAGTTTGATTGTTTTGTAATGCTTTGCGCTTCAATCTAAAATAATAAATGTTTAGCAAGTGTTGCAAAATAACACTTGCTAAACATTTATTATTTTAGTCTGAGCAGAAATTTAAGACTATGCTGGACGCTCTGCACCTGTTTCTACAGGTAAATCCGACTGACTGTATTCTGTCCATGAACCTTCGTAAATTCGGACTTTGGGATAACCGAGAAGATGTTTCAGCACCACATATTGCAACGAGGCTTCTCTTCCAGTCGTACAAGTAACGATAATATCCTTCGATTTATCAATCTTCTTATCAGCCAGAATCTTTTCGATTTCACTTAAAGGCTTTAGTTTGTGAGGATTTTGAGGATCGGTAAAGGACGGCCAAGGAATATTACGTGCTCCAGGAATATGACCATTGCGAACAAAATATTTTTCTTCGCCAGCAAAGGCTTTCGGTGGTCTAGGATCGATGAAAACTACTCCCTGCTTACCGAGTAAGTCTTTTACTTGAGACAAGTTAACACGAATATTTTTGTTGTCGCTTACGCTCAATTTTCCAGTTTTATATTTGGGAAAAGCTTGAGTCAATTCAGCATTTGCTTGCTTATATCCACTTAAGCCGCCATCAAGTACAGCTACAGAATTTTTAAATCCTATCCGTTCTAATGCATAGGCAATTTGACTCGCACCCAATACATCCCGACCATCAGAATAAATCAGTACTTTACTTTTATCCGTTACACCAGCCTTAGAGAGATAACCTGCCAATTTATCAGAATCAACTAGTTGCACTGGCAAACCATCTTTGGGCTGACGAACTAGATTATCGGCAATATGCACGGCATTAGGCAGATGTCCCGTGAAGTAGTCGATGGGACTCCAACGGACATCAAGGATGCGTAAGTCAGGATTGTTTGCATTGGCGCTTACCCAGCTTGGTGAGACAAACTCGATCTTAGTTCCAGCATTTTGGGCGGCAAGAGAGTATAGCGAGAAAAAGGCGATCGCCACAACAGACAGGAGCATTGAGGCAATGAGTGTTAAGGGTTTTAGTTTAGAAGGTTTTCTTTTTGAGTAGGTTCTATTCATGGCGCTTAGATTATTTGGCTAAAGCTGGCGGAGATAGGCAGTACAAGATCTTAGACCTTAAGTACTGTATTATCACGTAGATACCGTAGTTTATTTTTATATACCTTCGCACAAGGAATAGCAAAAAAGCAAGCCTTTTTGAGTAGGTTGTTACCCATAGACTCAATAGGTTTTCGACTTACAGCCTGTTTAGGCGTTATGTAGTACAAGAAATTGTTTGAAAGTGTTGCTTTGCAACACTTTCAAACAATTTCTTGGGTTTTGAGAAAGCGCAAAGCACTGTATCAAGAATCGGAATTGATGTAGGTTTATTTTGGCAAATTATTTTGCGGATTAAAAGTGGGCGTATGGCTTTGAATCAAGCTATTGACATCTAAGACTTTGGCGGTGCTTTCACCAACGACTAAAGGTAAATTTCCATTCCATTTGTCGATCGCTTGTTTTTGCAATAATTCAGGTGATAAAGTTTCGCGTAAGATTCTTTGAGCCTCACCTTCACCCCGCGCTAAGTTCACTTTCGCTTCCGCCTCTTTTATTGCTTTGAGCGCGATAAAATCCGCACGTTTAGCATCCTGTTCTGCAATTTGCTTAGCTTCGACTGCATCGCTAAATCGTTTGGAAAAATGCACATGCACTAGAGAAATATCATCGACGGCAATGTGATAATCCGATAACCTTGAAGTCAAAAGCGTATCTACTTCATTTTTAACATTTCCCCGTTTGGTAATGATTTCTTCGGCTGTATATTCTGCCATCACTGCCTTTAACACTTCTTCTACCGCAGGATCGATGATGCGATCGATGATTGCAGTCTTATCGCCAATTTCTTGAAAGATTACATTAGCCTGAGCGGGAATAATATGCCAATTCAGCGCCACATCCGTAAATACTTCTTGTAAATCCTTAGAGGAAGCCTCGGCTGATATTTCTTGTTTCTGGACGCGCACACTCAATTTTTTCACGGTTTGAGCGATCGGGATAATCGGATGAATCCCCTCATCCAGAATTTGCGATTGCACTTTACCAAATTGCATCAGCACACCACGTTCACCAGCATTAACAACCACGAAAAAGCAGCATACCAAAGCGGTGAATATCATCAATGCCGCAACTAGCTGAAACATCGCGAAGTCAGCATTTTTGCGATCGCTTTGGCGATTAATTTGGTTATTTATTTGAGCATTTGGCGATCGCATATCACTCATAGCATCGCTCTCAGGTACTTTCATTGGTGTGCTAATCAAGTTAATTTACTGTACTCTACCGTATAATCTACGGTAACTACATAGACATAACGTGTTTTTAATGCTAAAAATAGTTTAAGTTACTTGATTTTGAGGCTGTGAGGCAGAATGAGCATTGTAGTTCAAGATATTTCTAAGAATTTTGGTGATTTTCAGGCTGTCGATCACGTTAGTTTAGAAGTGGCAAGCGATTCATTAGTGGCATTGCTGGGCCCATCAGGCTCAGGGAAATCAACACTATTACGTATTATGGCAGGTTTGGAACTGCCCGATCATGGTCAAGTTTGGATCGAAAATGAAGATGCTACTTTGAGATCGGTACAAGATCGTCAGATTGGATTTGTGTTTCAGCACTATGCCCTGTTCAAGCATTTGACTATTCGCCAAAACATTGGTTTTGGGTTGAATATTCGTAAAGTTTCTAAATCTCAAACCAAAGAGAAGGTTGACGAACTTCTAGAACTGATTCAACTTAAGGGATTAGGCGATCGCTATCCATCGCAACTATCAGGTGGTCAGCGTCAGAGAGTAGCCCTCGCTAGAGCCTTAGCTGCTCAGCCCAAAACTCTATTATTGGATGAACCCTTCGGAGCGTTGGATGCCAAGGTTCGTAAAGAGCTTCGTACTTGGTTAAGAAATCTCCATGATCAAGTCCATGTAACCACCATATTTGTCACCCATGACCAAGAAGAGGCAATGGAAGTAGCCGATCGCGTGGTGATTATGAACAAAGGGAAAGTCGAGCAGGTTGGTACACCATCTGAAATTTATGATAATCCTGCTTCCGAATTTGTGATGCGCTTCATCGGCGAGACTAACATTATTTCCAGTGCGCGTCGCCACTTCCCACATTTAGGAATTGAAGATCATCAGCAAGTATTCTTGCGTCCCCATGATCTTGCCATTAAATCTGAACCAGAAGAAACTTTTACACCAGCAACTGTCAACTATGCTTTCAATCTTGGTTGGGAAGGTCAAGCGGAATTAGTTTTGCCAGATAGCCAAAAACTGATTGTGAAATTGGAACGCGATCAATTTGATCAATTGGGGCTACGTCCGAAGCAAGAAGTCTATGTTAAGCCATTGAAAACCAAAGTATTTTCTGATGTTGCTTAAAGCCCAAAAATCTGTTTCTGCAAGTAAGTGCAATTCATGAATTACACTTACTTGCATATGGTTTTATAACAATAAAAATTTTGCTTAACCCAAATAAATGGAGGCGGCGCGAAGCGCCGCCTCCATTTATTTGGGTTTGGATTTGTCCTAGCTATCTCTTTTTGTTGCATCACCACTAGTCATGCTCAGTTTGAGAAATCTGTTTGATTTCCATTAAAACTCGATCAAAATTTTCTCTCAAGATAATTTTCTCAGCGAGAAATTCACTAGGATTCGGATCTGAATCATCTAAAGAATTAGTGTCTAGAAATAAACTACTTTCCTCATCATCCATCAGCCATTCAACTTCTAAAGATTCATCCCGATCGCCAAGCTCACTTTTATAGCTTTCTCGAAATTCGATCACTATATCTGATTTGTACCCTTCAACTGGCTTATATCCTGTTAGCTTGGCGTGGTAGCGCAAGTCAAAATCTACAACATACCCAAGATTTATTAAAGCTTGCTCCACCAACTTATAAGTAGCCATATTTTGTACATCTTCGTCTTTATCCATTTATCAAGCCTACCATGCTAGGTTAGCTAGAGGTTAGGATAGGCGACGCATCGCGTCGCCTATCCTAACCTCTAGCACTGCCAAATTTTTTTGACTTATCCACTGTTTGTTGCCTTTATTGCCAACAAACGACCACATCTCATCACACTGAATCGTTAGTCTTCCTTTTTTTTAGCGGATACATTCACTTGTCGAGGAATCGTCTCGTATTTGCGATTGACATAATCCTGCAACCAAGTTTCAGAAACGTCGCAAACTCTGGCAATACCTGCAAGAAGAATCTTCTCAAGTAAGAGTTTGTCAATCAAGGCTTTGGTTTCTTCAGAGATTATTTTTTGCCTCGGTGCTTCAACAAACTGGCGACCACAAGCTTTACATTTATGATTTTGATTCCCGTTATGAATAAACCCATTTTTGACCACATCTTTTGATTCACAGTTCGGACAATTTGGCATTGATAATTAAGTGTCTAAAAGTTCTTTTATTATTTTATCCTTACATCTGGCGGACTACCCGTAATTCTTTCTAATTCAGTCAATTTAATTAATTCGAGCTTCGCCTTACCCTTTTGCCATCCTGAGGATTTTCCTAACCTATGGCATAAAATCACTACATCCTTGCGAAGTGGAGGCAGATTTTGCGGTCAATTAAAGGTAAAGTTATGGAGTTACTGCAATCTTTTAAGGTGGAATATTTTGAAGAAGAAGAACATCATGGAGAGACTGCTATTGGTGAATAGAAATACTGGCACATTTTCCATATCGTAGCTAGGAAGAAGTAGTCAATGCAGATAGATAAAGCTACATTCTTCAAGTTGAAGGATGTGTTAGCGATCGCGTAACGCATCCTTCATTTGCGGTTATTGAATGCGTTATGCCGACGCTAACACATCCTTCAAGAGATAAAAAATATTTCCATTAGAGGTTCCGATGAACAAAAAAAGAGTCATTACTTTCCTTTCTCTGATCGTTGTCACAGTATGCGCGATCGCAGGATGTAGTTTCCTCTCACCAACAGTCGAACAAACTAGTAAACCCGTAGCCAGCGCATCAGCAGTTCCACCCGTCAAACAAGAGAACGTTCAATTAACAGTTTCAGCAGCAGCTAGTCTCAAGGAAGCATTAGGCGAAATCACACCTCTATATAGCAAAGCAAAATCTAATGTTGCCATTCGCAATAACTTTGGAAGTTCAGGCGATTTGCAACAACAAATCATTAATGGCGCTCCCGTTGATGTCTTTATTTCTGCCGCCGCCAAGCAAATGGATGAACTGCAAAAAAAAGACTTAATCATTGCTGATACCCGCCGCGATTTATTAAGCAATCGCCTAGTATTAATTGTGCCTGCGGATAAGAGTGATACTAGTGATTTGAAAGACTTAACTAAATCTAATATCGAGCGAATTGCGATCGGAGATCCTCGCAGCGTTCCCGTGGGTCAATATGCCGAGCAAGCCTTAACTAAATTAGAACTATTGCAAGATGTGCAATCAAAATTTGTCTTAGGAAATAACGTGCGGCAAGTGCTGCAATTTGTCGAGTCGGGCAATGCTCAAGCAGGAATTGTCTATGCAACCGATGCGAAAACTTCCACTAAGGTTAAAGTAGTGCAAGTCATTGATGCTAAACTTCATAAACCGATTGTCTATCCGATCGCTATTTTACAAAAAAGCACCAACCAACCGAGCGCCAAATCCTATCTAGAATTTCTATCCAGCGAACCAGCCAAGACTATCTTCGAGAAATATGGATTCAGTACCCTTTGATTTCTCTCCATTTTGGATATCCTTAAAGGTGGCAACTACTGCCATCTTTTTTACGTTCTTTTTAGGAATTACGGCAGCTTATAGTCTCCTCGAATATCGCGGTAAATGGAAAGCCGTACTTGATAGCATTTTCCTTGCACCATTAGTTTTACCTCCAACTGTCGTTGGTTTTCTGTTACTGCAATTATTTGGACAATATGGCTGGATGGGAAAGTTCTTACAACTCTTCCGTTTTAATATTATTTTCACTTGGTATGCAGGGGTAGTCGCGGCAGTAGTCGTCACTTTTCCATTAATGTATAAAACTGCCCAAGGTGCATTCGAGCAGGTGGACGAAAATTTATTGCGAGCCGCGAAAACCCTTGGCGCTTCTGAATTGCGAGTCTTCTGGCAAATAGCATTGCCTCTTGCCTTTCCTGGAGTCTTAGCAGGAGCAATGCTTGCCTTTGCTAGAGGCTTAGGTGAATTTGGCGCAACCTTGATGCTAGCAGGTAATATCCCTAAGCAAACCACCACCATTCCCCTAGCAATTTATGCTGCCGTAGAAGCAGGCGCAAATCAAGAAGCTTGGCTATGGACAGGCATCATTTTGTCGATGTCTTTTTCGGCGATCGCTACTGCTCATCTCTGGTCAAACAAAAGAGAACAGGGCAGGGAAAAAGGAAAAAGGAAAAAGGAAAAAGTTCAATCAAATTACGAATTACGAATTACGAATTATCAAGAGGGTTTGGTAATTGATATTGCAAAGCAATTGCCTGAGTTTGACTTGCAAATTGCTTTGCACTGTTTTGACAAATCTATTGGTATTTTGGGGGCATCAGGCACAGGCAAAAGTATGCTACTCAAGTGTATTGCAGGGATGGAAACTCCATCAAGCGGGCGAATTGTCATCAATGGCAAGGTTTTATTTGATAGTGCGAAGAAAATAAATTTACTTAGTCGCTATCGCAATATTGGTTTCCTGTTTCAAAATTACGCACTATTTCCGCATCTAAGCGTCGCACAAAATATTGCCTTTGGCTTGCCCAAAGAATTAACAGCCTTACAAATCAAACAAAAAGTATCTGAGCAATTACATAGTATTGAGCTACAAGGATTTGGCGATCGCTATCCGCATCAACTATCTGGCGGTCAGCAGCAGCGCGTTGCTCTCGCTAGAGCCTTGGTCAGTCATCCCGATATTCTCCTGCTTGATGAACCATTCTCGGCATTGGATACCCACCTTCGTAGCCAAATGGAAAGAGAGCTAATTTCTGCGCTTAGCAACTATTCAGGAACTACTTTATTTGTCACCCACAACATTGAGGAAGCTTACCGTATCTGTACAAATCTCCTGATTTTAGATCGCGGTCAAGTCATGAGATATGGCGAAAAGTCCGATGTTCTCGAAAACCCCTCTAATCTAGAAACAGCAAGGCTGACGGGCTGTAAAAACTTTTCGCGTATTAACCTAATTATGTCCGATCGTGTCGAAGCGATCAATTGGGAATGTAAGCTACAAGTCAACCACGAGGCTACAAGCCTACCGACTCACATAGGCATTCGCGCTCATCATATTGCTTTCCTAGATAATTCAGCCAAAAATAATTTGCCAAATATAATTCCCTGTTGGTTAGTTCGCACTACGGAAACGCCACACCGCATGACTTTATACATCAAGTTAAACACTCCTCCTAACCATGATTGGGATTACCATCTGCAAGCAGAAGTATTTAAAGAGAAATGGCTTATTATTAAGGAATATTCTCAACCTTGGCAAGTTTATCTCGATCCTGCACAACTATTTTTGGTCTAATAGCAAAACACAAAATGGCTTAGCCATTTTGTGTTTTGCTGTAATCTATATTTTCAATGCTTGGCGGATTAATTGTTGTTCGTTATGCTTAGGCTGAAATCTGCCATTTTCTACATCTCGAATCCAACTTTGACTCTTCCCAATTTTCTCAGCTAAGGTTCGCTGACTAATTTATAAATCTTTCCGTAACGAAGCAATTTGTTCTCCAGAGAGTAATGCTTGAGAAGCAGTTGAGATTTTTTTTACCAGAACTCTTAGTTTTTTGCCTAGATGGCTGATTTTGCGATCGCTCAATTTTTCTTCTTTTTCGGGAAAGCTCCGCAGGATGTTCCCAATCAGCAAGTAAATCAAAGGATAGAATTCGAGCATTGATCAGCATTTGCCACTTGCCACGTGGGCCAATATTGGTAAGCCGTAAATTGCCACTGCCATCATTGATCCAGAACTCTAGAGCAGCTTCAGCATCATCAGGGATATCGGCCAGTTTCGACCATAGCGATTGAATCTCTACAGGATAGCTTACGGGGTCGAATATAGGCTTGAGTCCATAGCGATTTACAACTTCTAAATCGCTCTCAAACATTCTGAGTAAGCGTTTCCTTATTGTTAATGTGGTTTGCGATGGGCAGAAAAGAGGCGATGGTTGTGGCGGTGTCGATTCCCGTGACCTTATCTCTAACCCTTGCCAGCTTTGTTTTTTATGGATTCTCCCTCAATCGCGTTACCTTCTTTGCCCTGATCTTCTCAATTGGGATTCTGGTGGATGATGCGATCGTGGTGGTGGAGAATGTCGGTCGTCATCTGGAACTGCCAGAAAGCAAGGCGCGATTAAAATTTTCTAAAGATCGTCAGCGTATCCTCCGTCAGATTGTCCTCGAAGCTGTCGATGAAGTCGGTAATCCTACAATTTTGGCAACCGTAGCCGTAATTGCGGCGATCCTACCGATGGCTTTTGTCGGCGGTTTGATGGGTCCCTATATGCTCCCGATTCCATTAGGGGCTTCGGCGGCAATGATTTTTTCTGCCTTAGTTGCCTTCATTGTCGTGCCTTGGACTACGCTCAAAATATTTACGGGAGCCAGTCATAATGCTTCCCATGAGCATGGCGAAGATGCACTGACCAAGATATATCGGCGCTTCATGTATCCTCTAGTGCATTATCCCAAACGCGGTACGATTTTTCTGATTGCGACAGCGATCGCCTTAGTTCTCATTGTCGGTGGACTAGCGGGTTTCAAGTTAGTGATTTTAAAAATGCTGCCCTTCGATAACAAGAGCGAGTTGCAAGTGGTGGTGAATATGCCTGAAGGCACAACCCTAGAGCAGACCGCCAGAGCCACAAGGGAAATGGGTCAATATCTTGCCACAATTCCTGAAGTTACTAATTATCAAAGCTATGTTGGCACATCTTCGCCCTATAACTTCAACGGTTTAGTGCGCCATTATTTCCTGCGATCGGGTTCCAATGTTGCGGATATTCAGGTTAACTTTTTGCCAAAGGGAGAACGTCAACGTCAGAGTCACGATATCGCCAAAGCCATTCGTCCTAAGCTTAAGGAAATCGGCGATCGCTATAATGCGCGGATTCAAATTGCCGAAATCCTCCCAGGTCACCCGTGTTGCAAACCTTAGTGACCGAAATCTATGGACTCGATTACAAAGGACAAATCGATCTTGCTAAACAGATTTATGAGTTGTATACGTCTACCGATGGTGTAGTGGATGTAGACTGGTATGTGGAGTCACCGCAGATAGACTATCGCTTGGGCATTGCACAAAAGAAAGATGAATCAAGAAAATGAAGGAATCGATTTGTACTTA
>QBML01000005.1:0-172235 GCA_003242085.1 Pseudanabaena frigida
ATTAAGGAAAGCCCAAATAAAGAAAGGCGGCGCAAAGCGCTGCCTTTCTTTATTTGGATTTTGATTTGCCTTGGCAATCTCTTGCATTGTTACGCAATGAATTTTAGAAAAGACTAGTTGAAAATAGTCCCCCGATACAGACCATGCTAATTGCCCACATCGGCGATCGCAACCAAGGTAAATTAAAAATATAGAACAAACTAAATAAAAATCTTGCTGCCAAAAAAACAAATACATAAAGCGAAGTTCGATCGGAAGCGACATCGCTAACATAGGTAGTAAGAGTCGCCGCCGCAAATAGTGCAAACACTTCAAAGGAATTTTGGTGCGCCCATGTAGCACGTTTGGCATAGTCTGGCAAGCGATCAAACATCGCTCTCGGTGCATTTACGTCATAGCCAACACTCACCCGTCCGTAGGCAACAACAATGTAAGGCAAGTAGATCAGCCCCCCAGCGATCGCAATTCCATAGAGCAGTATTTGTGATGGAGTTAAGGTCAAGTTCATAGCAGTTTGTATAAATATGCGATTATGCAATCAATAAAGTTGACTTTTGTTAAGCTTATCCTACAGGAAAAATCGACTTACCCATAAAAAATGACTCAACCGCAATTTAAGATTCGTCTTGCCACGATTCAGGATGTTCCAGCCATTTTTTCACTAATTTTGGCACTCGCTGACTATGAAAAGCTCGCGGATAAAGTGACAGGCGATATCGAAACTTTGCAAACAGATCTGTTTGGCGAAAATCCTTGTATTGAAGCGATTGTTGCGGAGATAGAACCAAATCAAATTGTAGGATTTGCTCTGTTTTTTACAAGTTATTCCACCTTCTTAACCCGTCGCGGCATTTATTTAGAAGATTTATTTGTGCTGTCTGAATATCGTGGTATGGGTATTGGCAAAGCGCTAATCTCCAATCTTGCTCAAATTGCAGTATCAAGAGGTTATGGTCGCTTTGAGTGGTCGGTTCTCGATTGGAATGAACCTGCGATCGCTTTTTATACTCGTATTGGCGCAGAAGTTCTTCCAGATTGGCGCATCTGTCGAGTTACAGGCGAAGCATTAACTAATCTAGCGAGTTAAGAACGAGCAGTAAAATAAAGAACCAGATTTTTTGTGGCGCGGCTTCGCCGCGCCACAAAAAATCGGTTCTTTTTAGAACTTATGCCAAAGAATGATTAAGCTCTATGGCAAAGAAAGAGTTAGCTAGCCCCAGAAGATGAGTGGCGGCGCGAAGCGCCGCCACTCATTAAGCAAGGCTTGCTTTGCTATAGTTGCTTAACCTTGATTAAAATGCCGATCACAACTTGCGACAACTTGATTCCAGATAGCAAAATGGAGTTCTTTATTGCGCTTGCGATCGCTTCTAATTTCTAAAACTTGAGTTCCCTTAGCATTCAAAGAACTATTAACTGCATCACGAAAATTTTGCCAATCTTGAATGAGAATATGCTCGCAATCGTAGGCAGAGATAATTGGCGCGAAATGCAACCCATGTGCTGTCCCAAAGAATTCTTCAAAGGTGTTTTCAAACTTGGATATTGGCAGCAGGTCAAAAATACCACCACCATCGTTATTTAAAAGAATGACCGTAAGCGAAATGTTATATTTTTTAGCAGCAAGTAATCCATTCAGATCGTGATAAAACGCTAAATCTCCGCAGATAAGCACCATTGGACGATCGCATCCCCACGCCGCGCCTAATGCGCTCGAAAGAGTTCCATCAATACCATTTGCTCCGCGATTTGCTAAAACTGTAATCGGGCGATCGCTATGGAAGAATGTATCGAGATCGCGGATAGGTGTGCTACTCGCCACATAAATATAAGTATTCGCAGGTAGAATCTGGGCAAGTTCTGCATAAACTTTACCATCAAATAATTCATCAATTGTTGCCAGAGAATTGACAATCTCTTGTTCGGCAATACTCTCCGCTAATTCAAAATCTAAGCGCCATTGTTTATCCTGCCAAATAGGTTGAGCGTAATTCTCTAAATAATTGGCTAACTGGATGCAAAAGCTTACAGGATGAACATTTAAGGATTTAGTAATCCCATGTGTAGGATCGCTATTGGTGCTACCAACCACAATTTGTTGACAGCTAATGTGTTTTTGGAGCCAGAGCAGATAACTTTTGGAAGTTGGCATTGCCCCAAAGCGAATCACGATTTCGGGAGCATGGTTTTTACTGAAGTTAGGCGATCGCAAAAAGCTATCGTAATGTCCAATCTCATCGCCACGATTCGCCCCCGTAGCCTCAATCAGCAATGGATAGCCTGTCGCCTTTGCCAATCGTCTTACAGCAGCTAAAAAATCAGGTGGAGCGTCATATACACCCACTACGATCGCACCTTGAGGATGACTGATAATTTGATTGGCAATTGTGGCGATCGCATCCGTATCAAGCGATCGGATTCCTGCAATTACTTGACTATACGCTCCGCCCAATGGATTGCCAAACATTGCCTCTGGACTGCTGAGTGCTAAATCCTCTGGCACGTCATTGGGAACGGATATAGGTGGCATGGGATCGGCAAAGGGGAAGTTGAGATGAACTGCTCCTGCTGGTGTATCTCCCTTCCCAACGGCGATGCTGACACTGCGGCTAATTAGAGATCGCAGATATCTTAATCGGAACCCAATAATCTCTGGAGTTCCCACTTCAAAAAAATAACGAACATGCTTTCCGTAAATATTAATCTGGTCAATAGTTTGTCCAGATCCGCAGTCACGCATCTCTGGTGGGCGATCGGCAGTCAGAACAATCATCG
This sequence comes from Pseudanabaena frigida, assembly GCA_003242085.1. Classification (GTDB taxonomy): domain Bacteria; phylum Cyanobacteriota; class Cyanobacteriia; order Pseudanabaenales; family Pseudanabaenaceae; genus Pseudanabaena; species Pseudanabaena frigida. The sequence goes on from QBML01000005.1 coordinate 2,776, forward strand.
GAATCCGACTGTAATAAGCTTCAATAATTGCAGGATAATAATTTGCGGCGGCAGTTCCTGATGTGCAAAGTAGAGCGACTGGAGCCATCTGAACTTTTGCCAAACCCAGAGCAAAGAAGCTACTTGATCGCTCGTCAATATGTACCAAAATCTGAAAATCGGAACAGCGATCGCGTAACTCGGCAAAGGCAATCACAAGTGGTGTAGATCGCGATCCTGGAGAGATACAAACTGTTCGCACACCAGAACGATAAAGTTCTTCAGCTACGATGCTTGCCCAGAGAGTATTCCGATTTGCAGTATTCATATATTTAGCTCTATAGCGCAGAGCGCTCTAATCAAATCTCAATCAGTTTTTAAAAGTCTTGTAAATCAGAATCAAATCCTCAATCCTGTGGCTTACGCACAGCGCACGCCACAGGATTGAGGATTTGAAATTAATTACACCTAGCTACTTACCTACTCTATTCAAGCGTTAGTTAGTCAATGACGCAATGTGTGTAGTTCCATTCGCACTAAATTGAACGCCATATCCCAGCTCTTTTAACATTTTTCGCAAGATTGGCAAACTCAATCCCAACACATTGGTATGACACCCTTCTATCTTTTCAATGAGCAATCCGCCTAGTTTCTCTAATGTAAAACAACCTGCACAACATAAAGGTTCGCCCGACTCGACATAGCTAGCAATTTCCGCATCGGTTGCATCTGAAAAATACACTTTAGTCACTCCATAACGCATGATGCTGCGTTGAGTTTTGGTATCAATTAAGCAGTGACCCGTATAAAGTTCGCAATAATTACCACGCATTTTTTGCCACGTGGCGATCGCAACTTGTTTGGAATCAGGCTTACCATAAATCATTCCATTCAAATACATAATCGAGTCACACCCCATCACTAGAGCGTTCTTTCCCGCTAGTTCCTGCGTTACATTGGGTAAGACAGCCTTGGCTTTGCATTGCGCCAATGTCAGTACTAAGGTCGTGGGATCTGTAACCTGAATTGCATCTTCATCAAAATGACTTACGCTAATTATTGGCTGGATTCCTGCATTTTCGAGAATTTTTTTTCGAGTAGGAGAAGATGAGGCAAGTACAAAAACAGGATGGGACATACAACACAAAAATTTAGGCTTTATCTGATTATATTCTCTAACTTTGATTTGACCAAATTAGAACTTACTCAAAAGTCCAAAGATTAGGATAGCGCTTTGCACCGTCTATCCTAATCCTGCTATCTTTAGCATTACAGCCTGCTTAGACGTTATGAAGTACTAGAAATTTTTTAAAAGCGTTGCTTTGCAACACTTTTAAAAAATTTCTGGGGTTTTGAGAAAGCACAAAGCGTTGTATAGCTGTAGCCATAGTAATTAGAATCCGAAAATCGAGTGGCGGCGCAAAGCGTCGCCACTCGATTCTATATCTGGAGTATCTAGAGAACAAGATCTAGAATGATTTATGAATTTCTCTTACAGAAGGGACTAGATGCGTAAGCTATGTTTTATACAAATATTTGATTGAGTTCTTCGAGTCCATTGATTAAATTAGTAAGTAGATCGGAGGGCAAATCTGCTAACTTATCGGCAAGGCGATCGCGAGTAATTTGGCGCACTTCTTGTAAATGCTCCTCTCCTGCTGTAGTAAGACAAATCACAACCTGTCGCCGTAATTTGGGATGTTCGGTACGAGAGACATATTCCTTGTGCACTAAACGCTCAATCATGGTGGAAGCTGATGCACTTGTAACCCCTAGATATTCGGCAAGTTCGGTAAGCGATGAGTAATTATTAGTTTCCAAAAAGGCAAGGGCGCGGATTTGAGGAATGGTTAAGTGAGTCGATTTTTGCTGACGGATTTCAGTATGAATGCAGCACATCACCGCTGGAACAACATCAATAACCTTAGCCGCACAGGCAGATCTTAATGCTAAGCGTGAAGATGGCAATGGTGGAGACACTAAATTATGTGATGCATTCATCTTGACTCTGAAGTTATATTAATGTAGTACTACTAACAGTTAGATAAGTTAACAATTACCATACAGCAAAAATTATCAAATCCCAAAGATTTCGTCTGTATTACGTCACATTATTACGATCGCTTGAAAACTATGCGGCATCCTCTCTTATCAGCATTAATATTAGTATCGGTTTCGATAGGAACCCCTAGTTTGCTCACCGCTTGTGGTTCATCCCAAGCCGAATCTGGCAAGGATCAGCGTCGTCCCGCCGTGCCAGTGGTGGTTGCACCTGTGGTTCAAAAAACTCTTCCCGTGCAAATCCGAAGTACTGGCGTAGTCGAAGCCTATTCCACCGTAGCGGTCAAGTCGCGCATTGGCGGGCAGTTAGTTGAGGTCAATTTTAAGGATGGACAAGATGTCAGGCAGGGCGATTTGCTATTTCGCATCGATCCTCGCCCCCTAGAAGCACAATTGCAACAGGCGATCGCAGCCCAAGCACGGAACCAAGCCCAGTTACAACAGGCGATCGCTAACCAAGTTCGAGCCGAAACGACAATCGCTCAAGCCAAGGCAAACAAAGATCGTGATGCCGCCCAGCTAAAGTTTGCTGATTTCCAGCGTAAAAGCTATGACAATCTCTATACCGAAGGCGCAATTAGTCGGACTCAAGCTGAACAGTTCCGCACTAGTGCCAGTGTCTCTCTTGCTAATGTAAATGCTTCGGGTAGTGCGATCGATACCACCGTAGCAGCGGCGGAAGCGACCAGAGCCGATATCGAGGCAGCTAGAGCCAATCTTGCGGCGGGTGAAGCACTAATTGATAATGCCAAAGTCCAGCTTTCCTATACAGAAATCTATTCCCCTGTAGATGGAAGAGTGAGCAGTATTAAGGTCAATCAAGGCAACCTCGTTAAAGCGGATGCCGATAGTCCCTTAGTTACCATTAGCCAAATCAAACCGATTTATGTAACTTTCTCAGTTCCAGAAAAATCCTTAGCGCAGGTCAAGCAATTCCAAAAGCGCAGAAAACTCAAGGTACAAACCTTTGTCCCTAACGATAAAAAGCCCGTTGAAGGCGAACTTACTTTCATCGATAGTTTAGTCGATGCCACTACGGGAACTGTGCAACTAAAAGCTACCTTTGCGAACTTAGACGATCGCCTTGCCCCTGGCCAGCGCGTGGATGTGGTTCTCAAATTAACGGAAGAGTCAAATGCCATCTCTATTCCTACGCAAGCAATTCAGACAGGTCAGAAAGGACAGTTTGTCTATGTCGTCAAGGCTGATAGCACCGTAGAGATTCGTCCTATTAAGGTGGTTAATACCGTTGGTAATGATGCAGCGATCGCTGGTGGTTTAGAGGTCGGCGAGAAAGTGGTAGTCGATGGTCAATTTGCGCTCTCTCCTAATGCCAAGGTTGAGGTGAAAGATCCCCAAACTCAGGGCGGCGAGAAGAAGGAGAAGTCTGAGAAGCCTGAGAAGGATGATAAAGCTAAAAAAGAAAATAGCACTCAAGGAGAAGAAACCAAAGATAAGCCTAAAAAGGAAGATCGCTAATGTCCAAACTCAACAGGTAAGTAAATTATGAACATTACCCAACCCTTTATTCGTCGCCCCGTCATGACTACCCTAGTCATGCTCGCCATTCTCATCTTTGGATTCGTTAGCTATCGCCTATTACCAATTAGCGACTTGCCGACGGTGGACTTCCCCACGATTAGCGTGACAGCGACATTGCCGGGGGCTAGCCCTGAAACGATGGCGGCTTCCGTGGCTACGCCTTTGGAGCAGCAGTTCTCCTCGATCGCAGGTTTGGACTCGATGACCTCCAGTAGTGCCCTTGGCAATACCACGATTACTCTGCAATTTAACCTCAATCGCCAAATTGACGGAGCCGCGCAGGATGTACAGGCCGCGATCGCTAAGGCGGCTAAGCAATTACCACCAACATTGCCCAATCCACCGCAATATCGCAAGGTCAATCCCGCCGACTTGCCCATTCTCTTTATTGTTCTTAAATCCGATGTCCTTACCCTAGCGGAAGTAGATAAGTACGCGGAGAACTTACTAGCGCAGAGATTATCTACTGTCGATGGGGTCGCATTGGTGACGGTTCAAGGTTCCCAAAAATATGCAGTGCGAATTGAACTCGATCCCCAAGCTCTAAAGACTAAAGGAATTGGTATTGATGAGGTTGCCACGGCGATCACTCAAGGTAATTCCAATCAACCAACGGGAACTCTCTATGGTGACGATCGCACATTAACAATCAATACCAACGCTGGCTTAGATAATGCCGCCTCCTACAGTAAGCTGATTGCCGCCTATCGTAATGGTGCACCTGTGCGCCTGAACGAGATTGGTACTGTTTCCGATAGCGTCGAAAATAACCGTCTTGCCACTTGGTACAACGGCACAAGAGGGATTGTTCTCTCGATTCAACGTCAGCCAGGGACAAACACCGTCGCGATCGTGGAGACTTTAGAGAAATTGCTGCCCACTTTCCGTGAACAGATTCCTGCGGCGATCGATATGGAGATCCTGTATGATCGCTCGATCTCCGTGCGCCATTCCGTTGAAGATGTGCAGTTCAGCTTGCTCTTAGCGATTGCCCTTGTGATCATGGTGATCTTCCTATTTCTACGGAATTTCTACGCCACCTTGATCCCTAGTGTTGCCGTGCCATTGTCGATCGTCGCCACCTTTGGGGTGATGTATAAACTGGGCTATTCCCTTGACAACCTTTCTTTGATGGCGCTGACCCTATCCGTAGGCTTTGTCGTAGATGATGCGGTGGTCGTACTGGAAAACATTGTCCGTCACTTAGAAATGGGTAAATCGCCCTATCAAGCGGCGCTTGATGGTTCCAAAGAGATTAGCTTTACAGTGCTATCGATGACAATTTCACTGGTGGCAGTATTTATTCCCATCCTCTTTATGGCGGGGATTATCGGTCGCCTGTTCCAAGAGTTTGCGGTCACAATCAGTGTCGCGATTCTAGTTTCGGGATTTGTCTCTATCAGCTTGACCCCGATGCTTTGCAGTCGATTCCTGAAACATGCTCCCCATAGCGGCAAGCCCCAGAATCTCAACCCGAATCTCAATAGTGCCAATTTAGATCTTGATGGAAGTTATAGTGAAGATCATTCTCTTGTAAGCAATGGCAATGGTCATGAAAGCTTGAATGGTCATAATGGTAACGGTCATAATGGCAATGGTCACAGCAATGGTCTTGGTCATCTAGAAAATGACGGTGGATTCTTCCAGCGCTTCTATGCGTGGAGTTTGCGTAAGGCTCTCAAATACCACCGCGTTACTTCTGCGATTTCCGCAGCCGTTTTGATCGCGACAATTGTGCTATTTGGCTTAGTGCCGAAAGGATTCATTCCCAATGATGACCTTAACCAGCTTTTGATTACGACTGAAGCAATCCAAGGTATTTCCTACGAGCAAATGTCAAATCTGCAAGCTAAACTTGCCGATATTGTGAGCAAAGATCCCGATGTGGAGGCGGTTAATTCCACCGTTGGTGCATCTGGATTTATCTCTTTGCCCAACAATGGACGATTGTTTATGCGCTTAAAAGAACGCAGTAAGCGATCGCGTGGTGTTGATCAAATTATTCAAGAACTGCGCCCTAAATTGGCAAAGGTTCCTGGTATTCGCGCTTTCTTACAAAATCCGCCCACAATTCGTCTTGGCGCACAAATTACTAAGGCGATGTATCAGTATACTATTTCCGATACTGATATCGAACAACTCTATCGCACCGTGCCCGAACTAGAGAAAAAACTGCGTCAATTCGATAGTCTTCAAGATGTCAGCAGTGACTTACAAATCAAAAATCCTCAAGTCACCGTTGAAATTGATCGTGATCGCGCTTCGGCTTTGGGCATCACCGCCAGTCAAATCGAATCAGCGCTTTCCTATGCCTATTCCACTCGTCAAGTCTCCACAATCTACGGCTCCGATAACCAATATCCTGTAATCATGGGTTTAAGCCCTGAATATCAAAAGGATTTAAAATCGTTGGAATTGCTATCGGTGCGATCGAGCAGTGGTCAACTAGTTCCTCTCGGTACATTTGCCTCCTTCAAGCAAACCGTCGGCGCGTTATCTGTTAACCACCTATCGCAACTACCTGCGGTGACAATTTCCTTCAACCTCAAACCAGGGATTTCCCTCAGTGATGTCGTCGGCAAAATTGAAGAATTCTCTAGAGAAACTTTACCATCGACTTCTTCGGGGCAATTCCAAGGTACGGCTCAAGTATTCCAAGACTCTCAACAGGGCTTAGGCTTGTTGCTCTTAGCCGCAATCCTCGTCATCTATATCGTCCTAGGGATTCTCTACGAAAGCTTTATCCATCCGATTACGATTCTCACCAGCTTACCCTCCGCAGGGTTTGGAGCCTTACTCACCCTGCTGATCTTCCGCAGTGAGTTAAATGTCTACGCCTTTGTCGGCATTATTCTGCTCGTGGGTATCGTTAAGAAGAACGGAATTATGATGGTAGACTTTGCGATCGGTGCTCGTAAAGAAGGTAGCACCGCCTACGATGCGATCTACGAAGCTTGCTTAGTGCGCTTCCGTCCAATCATGATGACCACCCTCGCCGCCCTCATGGGAACCCTCCCGATCGCTCTCGGTGTTGGTGCAGGTGCAGAATCTCGCCGTGCTTTGGGATTAGCGGTAGTTGGCGGCTTAGTATTTTCACAGTTGCTAACTCTCTATATCACTCCTGTTTTCTATGTCTATATGGAAGGATTCCAAGAGAGATGGAAACGTCGTGACATCCGTGCGAAAGAAAAGGCGAGAGACGAGCAAGCGATTCAACCGAAGCCTCCTGTTTCTTTACCTCCTGCACGATAGGACTTTGGGACTTCGATCGCAATCCCGAAGTTTAAGAGTCTCCGACTTCGCTCAGCCATCGGTTTATGCTAGCTGAGCGAAGCAATGCACCGAGCTTGCCGAAGTATCGAAGCCCTGCCTAAATTTACAAATGATTGCGGATCGCTATCTTGTATAGCTGCCGCCAAGTGTATTAGTACATAACACCCAAGAAGAGAATGGCGGCGCTAAGCGCCGCCATTCTCTTCTTGGGTTAACGCGAGTGGTTACAGCTATACACATTGGGACGATAGCGCTAATGCTGTTGAGCTTGAGGGTTAAATACATTGCGTTGAAAACTCGCTCAATAACAAAAGTAATTACATTTCAGGATTATTTTCAAGAATATAAAGGGTAGTTTGCGCTGCTTATGATAACCTTTACCATTGCAGTAAACTATGATGTATTTGGATTTAGGGTAAATATCGTGTCACAACGTACAGCAAGGCAATGGATTATTAACGGTGTCTTAATCGTAGTTACGCTCTCGTTCTTGGGCGTGTCGATCGCGCCTCTGATTGGCGGCTTACTTGCCCCACCGACACAACAAGCGGCTAATAACTCCAACCAAAACACCTCAGAGCAAGAAAAGATCAAAATTCAGATCGAGGGGTTTGAAGCTGTACTGAAAAGCGATCCTAAAAATCAAACTGCGCTGATCGGTCTCGTAAATCTCAGAAATCAACTTGGCAAAGTTAAGGAGACGATCGAGCCATTGCAAACTCTTGCTGATACTTTTCCCGATCAGCCTGAATATCGCATGACCTTAGCGCGGACTTATATCGAACTTAAAGATCCTAAAAATGCGTCGGCGGAATATCGCAAAATTTTGACCACTAAGCCAGGTTTTATTCCTGCGTTACAAAGTATTGTCAGTATTGAATTAACCGATAAGCGTCCTGAAGCGGCGATCGGCATTCTCCAAGATACGCTTAAGACTGCCGAAACAGCTAACAAAATTCAAGCAAATACAGTAGATACAGGCTCAGTGCGTTGGATTCTTGGTGAAGTTTATCGCCAACAAAATCGCCTCGACGACTCGATCGCTACTTACGATCAAATGATCAAAGACAATGCAAAAGATTTTCGTCCCTACGTTGGCAAGGCGCAATTAAGGCAAGTTCAAGGTAAGGAAGATGAAGCTAAGAAATTATTTGATAAAGGGTTAGAGCTCGCTCCTGCCGAATTTAAAGATGAAGTCAAGCGACTTGCTTCACTCTCTCCTCAAAAACAACCATTCACAAATCCCGCTCAAACTCCAAGCGCAGCTCCCGAAACTACTAAAAAACAATAAACAAAAAGCGGCGCTGAGCGCCGCTTTTTGTTTGTTAGAAAGATTCTCCAATTACAATTCTTGCGCCATTAACAAAATCCCAGCCCGACTGCAATTTCTTACCCGCAGGTTGCAATTCTTTAATTAAGAGCGAACCTTTGCCTGTCTGCACTACAAATCCTTTACTTTTACGAATCTCTATCACTTTTCCCACATTATCTAGATTTACATCTTCAGTAGTAACTTCTGTTTTGGTAATCTTCAATTTTTGCTCGCGAAAATTGGTATAGCAATTGGGATAGAAAGCTCTAATCCGATTATGTAAAGCGATCGCCTCTAAATTCCAATTTAGTTCCCAATCCTCGCGCCCAATCATTGGTGAGTAGCAAGTTAGAGAGTCATCTTGAGGCTCAGGCGTAATTCGATCTAGGCGACGCAAAGTATCGATAAGTAAATCTGCACCCAACTTGGCAAGCTTCACACTCAAAGTATCCGTATTGTCTTCAGTTAGGATTTCTAACTCAGCTTTAAGTAACATCGCGCCTGTATCAATACCCGCATCCATTTGCATGGTAGTAATACCTGTAGTACTTTCCCCATTAGCGATCGCCCATTGAATTGGTGCTGCACCGCGATACTTTGGTAATAGCGAACCATGCACGTTAATACAACCATACTTGGGCATACTCAAGATTTTTTTGGAGAGAATCTGTCCATAGGCAACTACCACAAACACATCAGCTTCAAGAGCTTCAAGTTCAGCGAGAACCACTCGATCTTTTTTGAGGCGATCGGGTTGCCAGATTTTGAGATCGGGATTTTTGGCGATCGCCGCAGCTTTTACGGGTGGCGGACTAACTTGATTACCGCGACCACGCCTAGTATCTGGCTGTGATACCACACCCACCACTTCAAAATCTGGTTCGGATAACAGCTTCTCTAATGTGGGAACTGCAAAGTCTGGAGTTCCAAAAAATACAACACGCATAAATTACACCTGAGTAGAAGAGATAGCACGAAGCGCTGTCCCTTCTTGAACGGGTTTCGGATATAGCTTCATTAATGCCTGCACCTGCTCAGCATGATAGGAACTGCGTGTAAGTGGCGAAGAAACCACCTGCAAAAACCCCATCTCTTCCCCAGCAATACGCCATGCTTCAAACTGCTCAGGCGTGACAAACTCATGCAAAGTCAAATGTTTGGCAGAAGGTTGTAAGTATTGACCAATGGTAATGATGTCGCAATCTACAGCTCTCAAATCGCGCATTACCTCCACGACCTCCTCATGGGTTTCACTCATTCCTACCATAATTCCCGACTTGGTATAGACCCAAGGTGCAATTTCACGGGCGCGACGCAATAGTTCTAAACTACGCTGATATTCTCCCTGTGGACGTACTTTCCGATAGAGTCTTGGCACTGTCTCAGTATTGTGATTCAGCACATGGGGACGCGCTTCCAGAATTGTTTCTAATGCTTCCCAATTCGCACAGAGATCGGGAATGAGAAGTTCTATTGTTGTTTGTGGCATCAATTTACGAATTTCTTCGATGCAGCGCACAAACTGCGAAGCGCCGCCATCGGGCAAGTCATCACGGTTAACGGAAGTAACAACAACATGCTTCAGATTCATTCGTCGCACTGCTTCACCGAGATTAATCGGTTCCATCGGATCGAGAGCTTGCGGTTTCTTTTCAAAATCAATGTCGCAGTAAGGACAAGCACGGGTGCAAGCTGGCCCCATAATCAAAAATGTAGCAGTACCTTGGTTGAAGCATTCGCCAATATTCGGGCAAGATGCTTCTTCGCAAACGGTATTTAGCCCCAAGTCGCGCAGGACTTCTTTCACGTTACCAACGCGCTCCCACTGTGGGGCTTTTACTCGCAACCAATCTGGTTTGACTGCCATATTTATAATTACCTAGATCTAGCTTTAGCTATTCGTTCAATTTTTTGTAACGTTTTATATTCTAACATTACTAGATATAGCGTTTAGCAAATCGGATCTGAGGAGTCGCGCATATGAAGCTAAGAATATTGTCACTTTTCTTTATTTCAGTGTTTGGTACATTCTTTGCGGCGATCGCCTTTGCCGAAAATATTAATCTCCGCTTACCTGTAAAACGGTTATATTCTCTAGATGAGTTACCCAAAATATTCGAGAACAAGTATGAACTCACCAACTTTCTTGAGGAGATAAGTGGTATCCACCAGTTCGATGAATTAGGAACTGCTCTCCCACTTGGTCTAAACAGCAAAGATATTATTTGGCTGATTGCTCCTTATGAAGATGTAGAACGTGCGATCGCTGTTAGCGCTAAAGCCTTTTCTCATCAATTGAATAGCTATATTGTAATTGCCTGCTTTGCTCGAACAAAAAGTTAATACGATCGTGTGATAGCAGCTACTCGTAGATCGTGTAGAAAAAAAGCTTATCTTCCTTACGTTCGAGATGATGTTGTATACCTAGGCTTAATAGAATACGATCCCATAAAATCCAAACCAAAGTTAATTGCTACGTCACTTGAAAATCAGATGGATTGGGATTTCATCAACCACAAACAATTCAGATCTTTCGACCGCCTAAATAGCAACCTTCTACCGAGTGGGAAATATGAACATTTCGATTTTGCTCCATTTAAGATAAGCGACACTCAGATAGCTTTTGGATTGCGTGTAACCCACTCAGAAAGCTATTCTGGTGGCTATGGCTATTTTGAGGATCTTGCACTTTTTATAGTCGATAGCAATCGCATCATTAATATATTTTCTGAACCTATGTACTTTAATAAAAATATAGCAGGAGAATGGAATAAAGATGGAACTCGTCAGCATCATCTTTATGAAGACGAGAAAGTTCTGGTAGTTCTTCCAAGAAAGACAGATGGCTACTACGATCTGCAAATAAAAGCATTAGATAGCAACTGGGAGAGAACTTTTTCTTGGGATGCTTCCTTGAAAAGATATTTACCTAGCGATCGCACTGCTATTCTTAATCGAGTACTTGCCGCAACCTTTAATTTAAGAGTAAAGGAACTGATCTACTTTTAGGCTTGGTATAAAATAGGAATAGGAAAATACAGCAATACAAATTGCTAAATCACAAATACAAGGAGACTAGCCGTGATCGTAGTAACCAAGATTGGTACACCCGCAGAGGAAGTTGAGCGGATCTGCGAAGAACTATCTAGTTGGGGATTATCGCCAGAAAAAATTGTGGGAAAACATAAAGTCGTATTGGGTCTAGTCGGAGAGACAGCCAACCTCGATCTGCATCGCATTGAAGAATTAAGCCCTTGGATAGAGACAGTCTTACGAGTAGAACGCCCCTTTAAACGCGCCAGTCGTCAATACCGCCAAAATGAATCGAGCGTAGTAATTGTGCCTACACCCAATGGTGATATAGCGATCGGCGAAAATCATCCTTTAGTAGTAGTAGCAGGGCCCTGCTCCGTTGAAAATGAAGAGATGATTGTAGAAACTGCAATGCGGGTGAAAGCCTCTGGCGCACAGTTTCTGAGAGGTGGAGCCTATAAGCCGCGAACTTCTCCCTATGCCTTTCAGGGACATGGTGAGAGCGCTCTATCACTATTAGCAGCAGCAAGAGAAGCTAGTGGCTTAGGAATTATTACGGAAGTAATGGATACAGCTGATATTGACAAAATCGCTGAAGTTGCTGATGTACTGCAAATTGGGGCAAGAAATATGCAGAACTTCTCATTACTGAAGCAAGTAGGCAAACAGAATAAACCAATTCTACTCAAGCGCGGTTTAGCAGCTACGATTGATGATTGGTTGATGGCAGCAGAATATATTCTTGCCGAAGGAAATCCAAATGTGATTCTCTGCGAACGCGGGATTAGGACTTTTGATCGCGAGTATACGCGCAACACTTTGGACTTAGCGGCAATTCCTGTATTGCGGAAGTTAACCCATTTACCAATCATGATCGATCCCAGTCATGGTACGGGTTGGTCTGAGTTTGTACCATCGATGAGTTTAGCCTCGATCGCTGCTGGTGTCGATTCACTCATGATCGAAGTTCATCCCAATCCGAAGAAAGCCCTATCCGATGGGCCGCAGTCACTTACCTTTGAGGCTTTTGATAAATTAATGTTCCAAGTCAAGCGTATGGCACAAGTAATGGAAAGAGGTTAACCAAAAAAGCGAGCGAAGCTCGCTTTTTTGGTTATAAAGGTATGGATAAATCTTTTATTTACGATCGCACGATTAAGTTTCGTGATACCGACGCGGCAGGAGTCGTTTACTTTGCCAATGGATTGTCGATCTGCCATGAAGCTTACGAAGCCTCACTCGCCGCATCGGGAATTAATCTCAAGGCTTTTTTTAGTGGAGAAGCGATCGCCGTTCCGATTACTCATGCGAGTATTGACTTTTTTAAACCAATGTTTTGTGGCGATCGCATCGCAATCTCGCTAATATCAACTCTGCTAAGCCCCGAATCTTTTCAAATTGACTATCAACTATATTTTGATGAATCAAGTACAGAGAAAAAGGCGATCGCCAAAGCAATAACTAAACACACCTGTATTGACACCAGCACCAGAAAGCGGTGCAATCTCTCTGATGACCTTTTAAAGTGGATGGAATTTACTCAATGACAACGATTCTGCGTGACTGGAGTTATCGCTATCAATGGTTTTATGACACTGTATCGGCACTTGCCGCGCTGAGCGTTGGTGGTGAAAAAAGATTTCGGCGATTATTTTTAAAAGACTTGCCAATTCATCCTGAGGCCAAAGTTCTCGATCTGTGCTGTGGCGCGGGACAAGCAACCCAAGAATTAGTCAAACATTTCACGAGTGTGACGGGTTTAGATGCTTCACCGATCGCGATTAAACGAGCGAAACAAAATGTGCCGCAAGCTGAATATGTAGAAGCTTTTGCCGAAAAAATGCCCTTTAGCGATCGCACTTTTGACCTAGTGATTACAAATACAGCGATGCATGAAATGGATTCAGAACAGTTGCAGCAAATCATTCAAGAAGTACATCGCGTTTTGACTCCCGAAGGGCAATTTATAATTATTGATTTCCATCGCCCCACTAATCCGCTCTTCTGGCTGCCAATTGCGACTTTTTTGTGGCTATTTGAGACTGAAACTGCATGGCAATTACTCAAAACCGACTTGCATCAGCTTTTAAATAAATCTGGCTTTAAAGTTGATTCCTGCCAACTCTATGCTGGTGGAAGTTTACAGGTTTTGCGATCGCGAAAACTTAAAATTGGAGATTAGGTATATAGCGTTTTTAATTTATTGTCTTCGACTACGCTCAGCCCAATATCGCTGGCTAAGCGTAGTCGAAGACATTTTATAGACCATTGCCAATTAGAAAGAAAGTAGACCAGAAATAAGGATGAGGAAACTTTCCACCACGAATTAATGTTAATTGGGCTTGGCGCAATGACTCCGCAGGAGTACTTCCTTTTTTAATATTAGTGTAAAATATATCCATTAAAGCCTGAGTTCCCTCATCATTGACAATCCATAAAGAAGCAATCACAGCCTTTGCTCCTGCATTATTAAATTGATATCCTAGACCAAGGATTTCTCGACCGTCAGCTAATGTCGCTCCAATCCCTGTTTGACAGGCACTCAAAACCACAAGATCTAAGCTTTTGAGTGTCCAAGTCTGAATTTCACTTAAGGTTAAGTTGTCTCCATCACCAAAAATAATAAATGATTCATCGGCAGTGCCAGATGAATTAAATTGTCCATGGGTAGCCAAGTGGATAATTGAGTTAGAGGCAATCCTATCTTGAGTTGCAGACTTTGTGAAAGTACTATCAATCAACTCTGTTGTGCCGATGATTTTACTTGTAATATTTTTAACTTCTATTTTTGTCGCTGGGATTGCCCCAAAAGAATAACTTCTCCCTAACACATTAATCTTATGGGCAAGTGTCGAAGCAGCAGCTAGGATGCGTGGCTGACTAGCCGTTTGACGCTTAAAGTCAGTAAGAGAAAGTGCTGTGATATTGTTGATGCGGTATTTCTCGATCAACCATTGTTTACCATCATTGAGGGCAGCAAGCGGAACATAGCGCAACTGACCGTCAGGAGCATAGATGATCGTTTGGATATTTGCTTGCTGCAATTCTGTCTCCAACGGAGCTATTAGCCACCCATAAAACTTTTGGGAAATTGGTTTATAATCTTCAGTAAGTTGTGTGTCTTGTAGTTCGCTCCGAAATTTACTGATTTCTCTATTGAAGTCTGCTCGGTTGACTTGAACTAGCCGATGGATTGGCGGAGCAGAAGGTGTTAGTAAGATTAATTCAATTCGATCATCTAAAACAAGTGGATACAGAATAGCCGCATTAGCTTGTTTTAGTTCACTTTGAAGTTTAGCTAAATCTTGAAGATTTATATTTTGTCCTTGTTCGCTGCGTTTTAGATCATTGGCAATCTTTTGTACTTCAGAGCTATTCAAAAATGCGTTGAACTGTCGATTGGATTCTTTTTCTTGATCGACCAAATAGGTGAGTCGTTCCTGCTGCTTGGGATTCAACCCTCCTTGCTTAGCCAAGGTTTGTAACTCATAGAGTTCCTTGCCTAGTGCGATCATCTGAATCTCTAAAACTTGATAATCTATACCTTTCGCCGTCTGCTCGTTCCCGCGCACATTTTTGAGATAGTCATCTAGTTCTTGCACCTTGAGCAGATCGACAACTTGCTGTGCTTCGATCACGCGATCTTGTTGTAGTAGTAGATCGGCAAGGCGGCGATATACTGGCGAGATATTAGTAGCAAAGGTTTTTTGTTCTTGTCTCGATAGTGAGTTTAGATCTTTGCGAATTTCTTCATAGGCATTGACCGATTGTTTTAAATATGCGATCGCCAAAGCATTTTGTTGTCGCTCATCTAACAAGAATCCAATGTGTTGATAGAGCTTTGCCTCTCCTGCGCGATCGCCTGTTTGGCGACTAATTGCTAGAGCTTGTTGGTAATAGCCAAGAGCCGAATCAAACTGACCAAGACTGCTATAGACCAGTCCAATATTGCCGAGCGTAATACTTTCATTCTTGCGATCACCTAACTTTTGGCTGATTGCGAGAGATTTTTGATAGCTCTCAAAAGCCTTTGGCGAAGCTCCTAATTTGTTATAAAGAAAACCAATGTTATTTAAGATAATTGCTTCTTCTGCGGGTTTTTCCAATTCTTTGATCAGCGCTAGAGATTGTTGATAGTAACGCAGAGCCTCAGCCCACTCTTTTTTGCTGCGATAGACCAATCCAATATTATTGAATGTCCTTGCGATCCCATAGCGATCGCCTGATTTTTTTTGAATCTCTATAGCCTGCTGATATAGCTCTAGTGCTTTGCTAAATTGAGCCAAATTGCGGTAGACAATTCCTATATTATTAAGAATGCTTCCTTCTCCTATGCGATCATTTACTTCTTTGCTAACCGCTAGAGAACGCTGATAAAACTTTAAAGAACTTCCATACTGTCCCAAGTCGTTATATACAGATCCTAGGCTATTTAAGGTTTGAGCCTCTCCTTCACGATCCTGTCTGGCGACCCGTAGCTTTAGTACCTGTTGAAAAATCTCTAAGGCGGACTTCAGTTCACCTTTCTGCTGTAAAGAACTTGCCTTCTTTTGAAGAGTGTCAGCATCTAATGACCTCGAATCTTCCTGAGCTTGAGCGATCGCTGGAATTAGAAAACATGCGCTCGGACAGATAGGAACCAGACCGAGCGAACAAACCAAGCTTAATCTAAAAAGATGTATCACAGATTATTTACAGCTAACTCAATAATGTAGTAAGTTTAGATGAAATTATGAGCAATTTACAACTTATAAGTTTAAGGATTTCATTGTGTCACTACTTTCAATCTTGCGTCGAAGTGTTTGGAGATTGGCTCTATTTTTTTGCATTGGTTTATTTGTTTCATCAATTTTTATTGGTCAAGCGGAGACTCAAAATCAAAATAAACAAAATAAAAAAGATTGTATTGAAATACCAAAAGGCGGCGATGCGATCGAAAGAAATCGACGCATTGCAGTTTTGGTTCAGGCTGACAGTCTTATTCAGAAAGGAGATTTTGCTGAAGCCGCAAAGCTCCAGCAAACTGTCAAGAAACCATTTCCGAGTGGCATGGGGGCGCTAATCGCCCCTACTAGAGACTCTGAAAGTCTCGATGGTGGCGCAAATGTATATTGGCGCGATGGTCAAGATGGACTAAAGCAAGGATTGGAGTCTAAGTCATTAATAAATTTAGGAAAACTATCAGAAAACTACCCTGAGTTCATTCCTGGACATATCAAGTTTGCCGAGGCATCCTTACGATGGAATCAACCTGAAAAAGCGATCGCCACATTAGATCGAGCTTATGGGTTATATCCTGATCGCCTTGATATATTAGAGCCACTATTGCCGCTACTCACATCAAAAAAACTATTTGTCGAAGCTTCTGTCGCTTCGCGCCAGTTTGGGCTTAATTACCCAGAGCATCCCGATTCTGCGAAGTATAAAAAGCTTGCCGATGAATATCTCAATCAATTTCTCAATGATTTTAGAACAGACGCATTAGTCACAGGCGTTATCTCTATTTTTAATGGGTCGAGAGAACGTAAGGTTCTTGAGCTTATTTTAAAAGGAGAGTCAGACTTTGGCAAAGAGAGTGCTGAAGAAATCAAGCAATCAGCCAGTTTAGTAACTGAACCCAAACTTGTAGACTACATCAACACCATTGGACAGAAACTCGCAAAGTCAGCTGGTCGTGATGACTTTAACTATGAGTTTAATATTGTGCAAGATAAAGCCTTGAATGCTTTTGCTTTACCTGGTGGCAAGATATTCATTAATACAGGCACAATTGCTGATGTAGAATCTGAAGCAGAACTAGCAGGTATTCTCAGTCATGAAATCGCCCATGCAGTCTTTTCCCATAGCTATCTAAAAATTACGACAGAGACAAAAACAAATCTCTTAAAGGGAATATCCTTTTTTAAGACTTTTTTAGATATTACGAAACCAGAATTAAGTTTTGGGCGATCGCTTGAGCAACAAGCAGATGTTCTCGGCACACGCATTTTAGCTGCGGCTGGTTATTCTGCTGATGGATTATATCGAGTATTTGACCGATGGAGCGGCTATGACAAAAATCGTAGTACGGGTTGGCTAGATACCCACCCAGCATCTTCAGAAAGAGTGCGATATTTGCAAGCTATCATCGCCAATCGTAACTACAATCGTTATAGCTTAGAGAAAATTGAGGCTTTGGCGGCAGCTCGTGGCGAGCTATTGTGTGCTGTTGATAAAACCGAACTAGATCCAAAGCCTCCTAGTATCAAAAAACCAGAAGAGAATAAGCTCATCCCAGGTGATGTCCCACTGAAGGCTCTACTGACTAAAGAGGATGTAACCATCAGCATCAATGGAGCTAAAGTAATTTCAAGTGGTAATTACGTTCTCAATCTAGAAATCACAAACAATAGTAAAGATGACTTTGCGTTTGTTCCTGCATTTGCGAAGGTAGCTAATGCGGAAGGGAAAAGGGTAAGCACTGCGTTTACCAGTAAAGCCGATAAATTGTTGTTAGTGACTCCCAACGAAACAGTCAAGGCTAATTTTGCAATTTATCAACAACCTTGGCGACCGAATGCATCGCAAGATCTGATTTTAGAAATCAAAGAAGTAACGAAAGGTACGAGAGTATTTCGTATTCCATTCTAAGTTGATTATTCTGAGATATCAAATTCTGATAAGGAGAGAGGCAGTGTAAAGTACTGCCTCTTTGTTATTAAATATCCTCAAAAGCATCAGCAATCATTGAGTCTTGGCGCAGATCATAAAGCCATTCTGCAATGTCTGAAGGAACCGCCGTAAAGCGAATCCAACAATGAGAACTATCTTCGAGGCTAACTTCTACGACTTTGGCATAGACATTATCTATTATTCTTTCTTGTTTATGATCGATCAAGGTAATTTGCAGATTGGTTAAGGGTTCTAGGGTGTGATCGCTTCGTATTTCCGCATTATTAGCCGAAAGTTTGAACAGCATACCCCTACTTCTCTTTTCTTTGACATGCTTTCCCTCGATCGCATTCCACTCTATCAGAATAGGTTGGCTTAATTTCACCAAAGTTTCTTTGTCTTCAGGTAAAGCAAGGTCATTGATACCACCAATATCAAACATGATAATCACTTCGTTAAATCCTTTTGGCTTGACACGCATTTGGGCATCAATACGGACAATATCTTTGATTTCATGAAGCAGTGATTCGGAAACTAGAACCTGTCCACCGACACTATAGGATTCGATTCTTGAGGCTAGATTGACGGTGCTGCCCATAACCGTGTACTTGGCACGTCGTTGTGAGCCAATATTGCCAGCTAAGACTTCGCCTGTATGCATTCCAATGCCCATTTGCAAGGCTGGAATCTGCATGGTTTCCAGTTTGGCATTAACCTCAGCCATCGCTAGTTGCATGGCGATCGCACAGGTAACGGCGCGTTGTGTATCATCTTCTCTCTGAATCGGTGCGCCAAACATCACAAAGATCCCGTCACCAACAAATTCATTAATTGTGCCTTTGTACTTTGTGATTACTTCAGTCATGACATCCAGATAAAGCGAGATCGCCTTAACACCTTGTTCTGGTTCAACACGCTCAAATAGAGCCGAAAACCCGCGTAAATCGGAAAATAGAAGTGTCACTTTCCGCTTCTCTCCTCCCAAGTTCAACCCTTCAGGCGTTTCTAAAAGATTGGCGACTACTTCATCAGTGAGATAGCGCCCGAAAATCTGCCGAAGTCCATTTGCACTTCTAGCCGTATAGCCTGTAACTGCGATCGATGAACCAAATAGAGCCAACAAAGAAGGTACTACAGGAATCCACAATCCCTGTAAAAAGGCTATAAAGCTGCCAGCAATTAATAGTCCTCCTAACAATGGAATTGTGAGAATTGCCCAAGGTAGGCGTAGTATCTGTTTTGATGTACTCTGTTTTGCGTAACGTCCAGTCCAGCATAGTAATCCACCTACGATCGCCCAAATCGAAATCCACAAGCACTCGGTGGGTTTTGACCAGACATTGAGCATCGTCCGTCCATCAATGGCGCTACTAATCAGTTGGCTAGTAATATTCGCATGGATCGCCACACCACTAGCTAGATCGAGGGAGTCTCCTAAAATCTTGCCCGTGAATGGAGTTGTATGATAGTCATTGGCGCTTTGTGAAGTATTGCCAATCAGAACAATGCGATCGCGAAAGATGTCTTGGGATATTTTACCCTCTAGTACATCTATTAACGAAATCGTGCGAAAGCTATTCTGGAAATTGCGATAGTTGGCTAATATTTGATAGCCGCCGCTATCGGCACGAACGTAACCGCCATCATTGGACTCAAAAGGAATTATTGTTGACTTCCCTAACTTATATTTCTTGTTCTCACTGTCTGGCTTGTTATCTTCTATTACTTCCCAGTTGATGTTTTCTAATTTGAGATATTCCGTAGCTAGTTGGGCGCTCAAGCTCGTCACTACTTTCCCTTGACTATCTGTGAGGGACAATAAAGCACGACGAATCTTACCATCAGCGTCTGGGGGGAAATCGTTTGCGGTTACGCGATTGAGTTGTTCGAGAGTTGGTGTTGATGCGACATCGCTTTTATAGCCAACGACGGTACGTATGCCAAACAGATTTGGGTTTGATTCAAATACTTTGACTAGTGCTTGATGTCCATCTCCTGCTTCTATTGGTACGGGCAAATCACGGTAGAGGTCTAGCCCGATCACTCTAGGTTTCTGTTGCTTAATTACATTGAGAAGTTTCGCCAAAGTGGCATCGGAAATGGGCGAATTGTATTTCTTAATATCGGGTTCGTTAATCTCAACTATCACGATACGTTCATCAGTTGGTTCGGGCGATCGCCATTGAAAGAATAAATCGTAGGCGGCTAATTCTAGCGGCTGCAACAGTCCTACAAAGCGCAGTCCGAGTAAAATAGCTGTTGTTGCTGGGACTACGAAGATGACTCCGCGCCATTTCCAAAGCTGCTTTTTTAGGTTTATCTGCATAATCTCAAGTTAAGAATCCCGAAGCTAGCTCTGGAAATGCGATCTCTGGCTATTTCTTGCGAAGTATTTTCGATCGCTATATCATCTAACTAAAAATCTACAATGTTTAACTTAAAATATCATCAGTACTTTCCACTGCTTGCGATCGCTACGTTTTTACAGGCGATCTCATTCTCTTGGGTTTTGACAGATGCTCCTGCTCAGCCCAGACCTAAACCAACACCGATTAAAGTAACAGTTCCAGGTGGAGTTCGCAGCCCGAATAGTAAATGTACGATAGTAAGTAAAGATAGTCAGACACCAGATCGCGTATCCCTAGGTGAGGCATCGCCATTCAATTCCTTGCCTGTTAAGTTGCAGAAAATAGTCACTTATTCGCAGAGTGTTGGTTGGGTAAATGCTGATAGTGTTCGTAAAAATGTTGCTGACTATAAGTTAGCGCGAATTACTAACCTTAAGGTTCTAGCGGATTTCGAGCGTCTTAGTTTATTTGGCTGGGGAGATTTGCGCGGAGAGGGAGATTCTACTGAGTTTTGTGCTTTTGTTGAGACTAAGTAGATAGGTGTGATCGCCAAATCCACTCTCCAAAATCAAGTATCAGATAAAAAAGCGATCGCCTACATACATACCATGGTTATCGATCTTGATGATGAGGATTTTTAGGAGTTGTGCATTTGCGACACCATTTTTCAACTCTTCACAAAAAGACTATTCCGCAAATGTTTAACCCTTTGCACTCCTGTAGATAAATTATCCCTGTGTTGTGTTTTTTACAAATATATCTTAATTATTTTATATCTTTATTATTTTGATATTGACTAACTAAATTAAGTGGAATTAATATGAAAATGTCACTTTCCTCGTTGTTTTCATTTTCAAGTTAAGTTTAATCTTCAGGATGTAATTTCTATGAGATCTATCATTGGTTTATCGAGTATTGCCCTCGTCTCGCTTTTGAATGTTAATCCGTTATTCGCATTGACCCAATCATCCAGACAGTTATCATCTAATTATTCTGAGATATTAGAGTTAACTAGTCTCAACAATCTAACGAGCGGTAAACCTGAATCATCGGGTGGTGTAATAGTTAGTGATTTATTCAGATCAATCAACCAAGCTGTACGCGATCAACAGAGAAAAGAGGAACGTGATCGACAACGACAAGATCGACTAGATCGCGAAGCGCAGCGAAGACAAGATCGACTAGATCGTGAAGAGAAGGCGGCAGTAGAACGCCGCGAACGGCAAGCCCGAATTGACTTGGCTAGAAAAGAAGCTAGTGAAAAGCAGCGAATTGAAGCCGATCGCCGTTATCAGTATTTTCAGAGTCTCTCTCCAGAAGCTAAAGAAGCTTACATTGCTGAGCAACGTGCCATACAAAAAAAGAACAATGAAATGGCGGCTAGGCTCTTTGGTTTGGTAATTGAGTCAGCACTTGCTCCTAGAGTATGTCAAAGAGGTTCGTGGCTTACGGGCTACACCTATTACGATTGCTAATATTTCAGTTCTAAAAACCGAAAGCTAGAGACAGCAAAAATCATAGTCTCTAGCTCAGTTTTTATCGCTTAACTGCTCCGTATTTTGTCAATAAAGGATGTCTATCCCAAGAATAAAATCAAGCCCGAATATCCTTGGTGGAGCCTATGGCAACGGCAATGCAAAAACGGGACAAATTCCATTACCCGCCACAATTAAAGAAGTCAGCGCCATTTCTAACACCTTCCTAAATACCGTCAATCTGATCGAGTCAGCCTTTAGCTTCTCCGCTACCGAAGTCCAAACTCCAAAACATAACATTCTCCACCTTGCCACCCATGCTGAGTTCAATGGCAATCCAAATACCTCATTTATCTACTTTGGCAATGGTGATACCGTTAGCCTCAGCAACATCAAAGATTGGAAGATGAGCAACATTGACTTAATTGTATTGAGCGCTTGCCAGACAGGTTCGGGCAAGCTCGGTAATGGGATTGAGATTTTGGGCTTTGGCTATCAAGTACAACTAGCTGGAGCAAAAGCATCGATCGCCTCACTCTGGAAAGTCAACGATGAAGGAACGCAAGCCCTAATGAAATCTTTTTATGAGAATGTAAAGATAGGCGATCGCCCAACATCTGAGGCACTACGGCAGGCGCAAATTGACACTATCCACAGCCAACAATTTTCACATCCTTTCTACTGGTCTGCTTTTATCTTGATTGGCAGTGGACTATAGGAAACATCTGCTTTTTGTGTGTAAATAGTTACCTTAAAACCAGAGCGTTAGTCAACCGCTACGCGGTTGAACAACGCTCTGTTTTTTGGTCTTAATTATGCTGAGATACTTAGTGATGCATTTGTTACAAAAAAATGTTAATCTTAATAAAAAGTTAAGTTTTGTTACTCCTCCAATCCTATGCTTCGTCTCGAACACATCCAAAAAATATATCCAACTGGCGAAGTCCTCAAAGACGTTAACTGGGAAGTCAAAACAGGTGATCGCATTGGGTTGGTCGGCGTAAATGGCGCAGGAAAATCAACTCAACTAAAGATTATTGCAGGGGAAATCGAGCCGACCGCAGGACAAATCGTGCGTCCATCTAGCCTCAAAATCGCCTATCTCAGTCAAGAATTTGATGTCGAAGAGACCCGCACCGTCAAACAGGAGATGTGGCAAGCATTTCAGGAAGTCCGCGAGACTCAAAGAGAACTCGAAAAAGTTCATTATCATCTAGAGCATCTTAAAGATGGTGAAGACTACGAACCGATCCTCAAGGTAATGGATCGCCTACAGCGTAAGTTTGAAGACTGCAATGGCTATGAACTCGAAAGCCGTATCGATAAGCTCTTGCCAGACCTTGGATTTAAAGCAGACGATGGCGATCGCTTTGTTAGCGAATATAGTGGCGGCTGGCAAATGCGAATGGGCTTAGGCAAGATTTTGCTGCAAACACCAGATCTATTACTGCTGGATGAACCGACAAACCATTTAGATTTAGAAACGATTGAATGGCTAGAAAAGTATTTGCGATCGCTGAGTACGCCAATGGTAATCGTCTCCCATGACCGCGAATTTTTAGATCGCCTTTGCACCTCAATTGTCGAGACTGAGCGCGGCGTTTCGATGACCTATCTCGGTAATTACTCCTCCTATCTTGCTCAAAAAGCAGAGGCAAAAGCAGCACAGGGAGCTGCCTTTGAACGCCAGCAGAAATATATTGAAAAGCAACAGGTATTCGTCGATCGCTTCAGAGCTAGCGCCACCCGCAGTACCCAAGCCAAGAGCCGCGAAAAGCAACTAGATAAAATCGATCGCATTGAAGCCCCCGAAAGCGATGTTCGTACTCTCAAATTTCATTTTCCACCAGCTTCTCGCAGTGGGCGCGTCACAGTGGAGATCAAGGATCTCACCCATGCTTATGGAGAGCAAATCTTGTTTTTGGGCGCAAAGCTAGAAATAGAAAGAGGCGATCGCGTGGCATTTTTGGGGCCAAATGGTGCTGGCAAATCTACTTTGCTCAAAATGGTCGTCGGCAAAGAGCCATACAACGAAGGCGAAATTAATCTCGGACATAATGTGATGGTGGGCTACTTCGAGCAAAACCAAGCAGAAGCCCTCGACCTCCACAAAAATGTATTTGATACGATCCACGATGATTTCCCGAAAATGACCCATGAAGAAGTGCGTGGCGTTCTTGGTAAATTCTTGTTTAGCGGCGATACCGTATTTAAAAGCGTACGCGACCTCAGTGGTGGAGAAAAAGCCCGCCTTGCCCTCGCCAAAATGTTGCTGACTCCAGTTAACTTTCTGATTCTAGACGAGCCGACTAACCACCTTGATATACCTGCTAAAGAGATGCTAGAGGCGGCTTTACGCGAATACGAAGGCACAGTGGCAGTTATCTCCCACGATCGCTATTTCATCTCACAGGTTGCTAACAAAATCGTCGAAATTCGTGACGGAGATCTTTGTGTCTACGCAGGAGACTACGCCTACTATCAAGAGAAAAAAGAGGAAGAAAGCCGTGAAGCCAAGTACAAAGCTGAAGTGGCAGCGAAAGCTGCAAAAGATGCCATAAAGAGGGAAAAAGAAAAGGAAAAACAAGCCGAAAAACGTCAAGAAAAGCAACAACAAAAGGCGAAAGCAAAGTAATATGCAATTATCTAGTTAAAAAAGCTAAGGTTGTTATTTTGAAATGAATTAGATCTTTTAGCTAGTAAACCTAGATTTATGGAAAAACTTGCATAGCAAGTTTTTCCATAAATCTAGGTTTAGACAATTTGCAATGCACCATATGAACGAAAGAGACGTATTCGTTCTTTTTGATACAAGCATATTATTTCTATGTTGAATCACATTGCTAAGAAACGCAATTTGATAGAACGTTATTCCCAAGGAGAGAGAAACTTTGAGGGGCTGGATTTGAAGGGAGTAGATTTAAGTAAAGTCGACCTCAGTTATGCGATTTTACGTAACACAAATCTAATTTTTGCCAATCTGTGGGAGGCAACTCTCTGTAACACGGATCTATCAGGTGCAAATTTATCTGATGCCGACCTGTGTGGCGCATCTTTATTAGATGCGAATCTCAGCAGTGCCAACATTACCCGCACGAACTTTAGCTATGCAGGTCTAAGTGGCGTGCAATTGACTAATGTGAGCTTAAATAATGCAAATTTAAGAACTGCAATCCTAAATTGCACAAATTTTCATGGCATGGATTTTAAGGGGGCGAATCTTCAAAAGTCATATTTAATTGAGGCAAATCTTTCTAATGCCGACTTGAGTAATGCTAATCTGCAACATGCTTTTTTGTTTCGGGCAAATTTGAGTCGTGCTAATTTACAAAATGCCGATCTGAGTGAAGCTGACCTGAGTGAGTCGAGTATGCATGGCGCAAACCTGAAGGGGGCAAATTTAAGTGAAGTGGATTTGCGTGAGGCAGACTTAGATCGCGTTGATTTTAGCGATTTAAATCTTCGTCTGGCAAATTTGAGCGGTCTAAATTTGAGCAATGTCAACTTCATCGGCAGCAATTTAAGTAAAGCAATTTTGCAAGGCACTATTTTGCGAGGAGCTTGTTTTAATGCAGCAAATTTATGGAATGTTGACTTGACAGGTGCGGATTTGACTGGTGCGGATTTGACTAGTGCGGATTTACGAGGTGCAAACTTTGATGGCGCTAACCTAGAACACGCATTGTTAGATGTGGGCTGGATGAATGAAGTAAAAATGTGTCAGACAATCCTACCTGACGGCAACGTTTCCAATCGAAAATGTCGCCTATAGGAGAGCAGTAAAATTGCTTCTCTATTAAGTCACAGATTCTTAAGTTTAGATAGGATAGAAAGCAATGCTTCTAGCTTCTGGGTTTTGATTGCAGTTATATAGCAATGCATGTTTTGCTTAGGACAAAAACCCAAATAAATAGAGGCGGCGCGAAGTACCGCCTCTATTTATTTGGGTTTTGATTGGTCTTAGCTATCTCTTTCATTGCTATATTAGTGAGAATGAAAGACCTGTTTGTTTTTAACGATCAAAATTTATTGCGAATGGCTCTGACCCATCGTTCCTACGTTCACGAAAATCCAAGTGTGGGGGAAGATAATGAACGTTTAGAGTTTCTAGGTGATGCTATCTTAAACTTTTTGAGTGGCTCCTATCTCTATCGTCAGTATGCCGATCTTGGTGAAGATGAACTTACTCGTCGTCGGGCGGCACTAGTAGATGAAAAGCAGTTGGCTAATTTTGCGATCGCCCTTGGATTAGATACGCAGATTTTATTAGGGAGAGGGGCGCTACGGGATGGTGGCAACAAGAGTGATAATCTTTTGAGCTGTGTATTTGAGGCGATGATTGGTGCATTTTATTTAGATCGTAATTGTGATGTGGAGTCGGTGCGCCCTGCGGTGGAGGCTTTATTTGATTCAGTGCCACCAGAGTTAGTAAATACTCGCGCCGATCTTGACGCTAAAAATCGCTTACAGGAATGGGTACAGTCCTATATCGGTCATACCTTACCGCAATATGTCACCGAAAAAGTGGGCGGAACCGATCACACGCCCGAATTTGCGTCTAAAGTATATGTTGGCGATCGCTTATATGGTCAAAGTCTGCGAAATTTTTCTAGTAAAAAGGAAGCAGAACGGGCAGCCGCGCTCGACGCATTACAACAAATAGAAAGAATGTTATAGATTTTCAAATTCCTACTTCGCGGGAATTTGAAAATCAAGGATGAAATATATGACTGAAGATTGGTTAATGATTGGCAAAATTGTTTCACCACAAGGGCTAAAAGGTGAGGTGAGAGTATTGTCCTATTCAGATTTTCCAGAACGTTTTGAGAATGCTGGCAAGCGCTGGATTGCGGCTTCGGAGAAAGACGAACCGCAGGAGATCGTGATGCTATCAGGACGTGAAATCGCTGGAAAAAAGAATCTATTTGTGGTGCGTCTCGAAGGGATTAATGATTGCGATCGCGCTGAATCTCTGCGTAATTATCTAATGTTTATCCCCACTAGCGATCGACCCTATCTAGAACATAACGAGTATATGATTGCGGATTTGGTGGGTTGCAATGTCTATCATCAGTCAACAGGTAAATTATTGGGTGAAGTGATTAGCATCATCGCCGCAGGAAACGATCTTCTAGAAGTCCGCAATCTCGAAAATAATGAAATTGAACTAATTCCCTTTGTCGAGGCGATCGCGCCCTTTGTCGATATCAACCAAAAGAGAATTGAAGTTACCCCTCCCAAGGGACTGATCGACAAATGGCTAGAGGTTTAGTATTGCCATCAAACCATTACTGTCACCCAGTAGTATAGCTAAAGCCCAGAATAGAGTAGCGGCGCTTCGCGCCGCTACTCTATTCTGGGCTTTATGTCTTAACTTACTTGGCTACTGCTGTAGAAGGAAGCAAAATCCTTTTCTTTTTCCACTCTCCCAATGGGAAAGTTGTTAGGCGTGAGGGTTCTCTTCCTCTACCTTTTACGATAAAACTAGGGTAAAATATATTTTTAATTTCAGTGCTGAGTGCAGCACAGCGATCGCAGGCAATCATGATTCCAGAATCGGGCGAAGGTTTTAAGTCGGGCTTTGTGGCATTAGTAGGACGACCAAATGTTGGTAAGTCTACCTTACTCAATGCTCTCATCGGTCAAAAGATAGCGATTACTTCGCCCGTTGCCCAAACTACACGCAATCGCTTGCGCGGGATTTTGACATTACCCGAAGCGCAAATAGTTCTGGTCGATACTCCTGGGATTCATAAACCGCATCATTTGCTCGGTCAAACAATCGTCAAAAATGCGATCGGGGCGATCTCGTCGGTTGATTTAACAGTTTTGCTGGTTGATGGGAGCGATCGCATGGGAACAGGAGATCGCTTTGTGGCGGAAACAATTTTACAAAGCAAAGTTCCGACGATTTTAGGAATCAATAAAATTGATATCCTTAGCGATGATTCGGGAGATACTTTCACGGGTTATGAGAGCTTTGCCGAAGAACATGGTTGGCAAGTTGCCAAGTTTTCATCAGTGACAGGTGAAGGATTAGAAGCTTTACAAGCAATGATGTGCGATCGCTTACCCCTTGGTCCCTACTATTATCCTCCCGATCTAGTAACCGATCAGCCCGAACGCTTCATTATGGGCGAGTTGATCCGCGAACAGATTCTCTTACTTACCCGCGAAGAAATCCCACATTCGGTAGCAATTAGTATCGATCAAGTGGATGAACAACCCAAAATCACTAGAGTGATGGCGACTATCCATGTAGAACGTGATTCTCAAAAGGGAATTCTGATCGGGAAGAAGGGGCAAATGCTCAAGGAAATTGGTACGCAAGCAAGACTACAAATGCAGAAGATGATTATGGGTTCTGTCCATTTGGAAATGTTTGTTAAAGTCCAACCTAAATGGCGATCGTCAAGATTTCAACTATCCGATCTCGGCTATCGGGTGGAATAGCGATCGCGCTCTCATTAAAACCAATAGTGGTGGCGCAAAGCGCCGCCACTATTGGTTTTTAAATTTCGTTGCCTAACCAAATCCTAACTCCCCACATTCCGATTAGAATTAGAAGTAAAATAATATCGCGTGGAAGTAGTTTGAGCGGATTCCAAACCATAACGTGAGTATTGGGAGTAGTAAAACCACGTACTTGCATCGCACTTGCAGTCTGTTCAGCACGGATGAATAGATTGTCGATTAGGCGTTCAGCGAGGATTAGCCAAATTTGAGTGGTGCGTTTAAATCCTAATCTTTTCCAATTAATCGAACGGGTACGCATCGCCCGAACGAGGTTTTGCACCTCTTCTAAAACTAAAGGTACGAAACGCAGAGCCAGCGTTAGTGTCAACACGATTTCGGTTACAGGCACTTTTAGCGATTTCAAAGGAGAACAAATCGATGCGATCGCAGCCGTAATTTCTTCAGGAGCAGTGACTAGTAGAAATAGCGTTGGCGCGTAAAGATAGGTAAAAATCAGCGTGCATACACGCACGCCTAAATCAAGAGATTTGCGTGTAACCGTAATACTGCCAGCTTTCCAAAGGACATAGCTGTAAGGTGTGGGTTGCGGAAGCTTGATGGTTAATGGTGAAGTGACGATCGTCTTATCGGGCGCAACATTTACTTCGGGGATGGCGCGGCGTGGCTGGACGGTAGCATTAAATCCATCAGGTGAAATTGTGGCGATCGCCAAAGTCATAAATGCTAACAACAACAAAATCCCCATTTGCTGTTTCCAAACTCGCATGGGAATTTGTGAGGCAAGGGTGAGGATAACCAATAAAACTGCGATCGCAATGCGCCAAATTTCGCCTGCTTGAATCGGTGACAGTAAAAAAGTAAGTAACCCGAACAACTTAATGCGCGGATCGAGGCGATGAAGCCATGTGATGGGTTGTTCGAGATAAAGTCCGATGGGAAGCGATCGCAGTATATCCACTATGTTCTGATATTTTTCGGGGATTTCGTTCTTGCAATTTACAATATACCAATAAGCGAGGCGGTACTTTGTGCTGCTTATCTTTTGAAAAACCACTTTAGCGATCGCAATGACCATTAATCCCGAACAACTATTAGAAATTGCCCTAAAATCTGGAGCCGAAGCTGCTGAAGTGTACGCCTCACGCTCAGTTTCCCGACCTATTTTTTTTGAGGCAAATCGGCTGAAACAGCTTGAGAGCATTGATTCTGAGGGAGTAGGCTTGAGGGTTTGGAAAGATGGCAGAGTGGGGTTAGCGATCGCCTATGGCGATGTTGAGTCAAAGGATTTGGTAGAACAAGCGATCGCTCTTAGTGCTTTGAATGAACCTGAAGAGAATTTATTGCGTGACGCAACCGTGAGTGACTATCCCCAACTCTATGGCGAGGAAGTTAGCGTTGAGCAAATGGTCGATTGGGGAAAATCAGCGATCGCTCAGACCCTAGATCGCTATCCCGAAGCAATTTGTGGCACTGAGTGGGATTGTAGCCGCGAGACGGTGCGGATTCTCAATAGCAAGGGGTTGGACTGTGGCTATACTGATATCACGGTCGATGGCTCTCTAAGTGCCGAATTGACGAGAGGGGATGACTTTCTCAATGTTTGGTATGGTCAATCAGAGCGTGGTGATTTGCCACCCGATGCGATCGCTCAAAAGGTGCTGCAATATCTTGATTGGGCTAAGAAAAATGCCAAAGCGCCATCGGGTAAAAAAGTGCCTGTAATCTTTACCGCAAAAGCCGCAGACTTGTTATGGGGTGTCGTGGCGATCGCGATGAGTGGCAGACAGGTACAGCAAAAAGCTACGCCTTGGTTAGAAAAAATCGGACAGCCAGTAATTTCGGATATTTTTACCGTCAGTCAACAGCCAGATTTTGGCGTTTATAGCTTACCTTTTGATGATGAAGGTTCATCGACGCAGGAGATCGCTTGGATCGATTGCGGCATCTTACAAGGATTTTATGGCGATATTCGCACCTGTAAGGATTTAGAGGTTAAAGCAACGGGTAACGGATTTCGCGGAGATTTGGGTAATTATCCTAGTCCTGGGCTATTTAATTTAGCGATCGCGGCTAATCAAACTATCCAAGGCGATATTCTCGAACTCGCCGCAACTTTAAAAAATGGATTGATTGTCGATCAAGTTCTAGGTGAAGATTCGGACTTGTCGGGCGATTTTTCGATCAATATTGACTTAGGTTATCGAGTCAAAAACGGCGAAATTGTAGGACGGGTCAAAGACACAATGCTCTCAGGCAATGTCTACACTGCGCTCAATCATGTGACTGCTGTTGCCAGCGATCGTCAATGGCATGGCTCGCTATTCGTCCCTGCCATGATTGTCGAAGGATTATCAATTACCAGTCGTGATTAAAATGCCCAGAAACGTTAGGAAGCGTGAAAGCACTTCCTAACGTTTCTGGCTTAAAACCCAAAAAGCTTTGACTATGCGTGCGTCACAGCTTTTTGAGTTTTATATTTAATTGCGTCCAGCTACTTGGCAGAAGATAACTGTTCACGCATTCTACTTTTTGCTGACGATTGCTATAATGTCTGAGTTACCTTGCTTAAATGCAAAATGTAACTTTGGGGATCGTGGCTCAGTTGGATAGAGCGAGCGCCTCCTAAGCGCTAGGTCATCGGTTCGATCCCGATCGGTCCCGTCCATTACAACCTATATCTCATAAGTATTAGCTACAGGGAACTGTAGCTTTTTAGGGTTGCCTAATATGAAAAAAATACTACTTCTAATATTCATTTCACTGATAGCTAGCTGTAGTAACAGCGATCCATCGCCAAGTTCTTCACAAAGTCCATCTTCTTCACAAACTATTACTACTCCTACTCCAACAGCATCAATAACTCCATCTACAACTCAAACTAACGTTGATATTCAATCAGCTAAAGTCATAGAAATTCTAGATGGAGAGCAGGTATTTATCCGCGATCGCAAGGCGGCTGTTAATGATATTGCCAAAGCACAGGAGCAAGTCAGGACGGGTGAAGCAAGGGCTGAGATTGAATTTAACAATAATGCGATCGCGAGGCTTAGTAATAACTCGCTTTTAACAGTAGGGAAGTGTGGCGCTCAACTACAGAAAGGAAGTGTGTTAATCAATGGTGCAGTTTCGGCATGTACCTCTTCAATCAATACAGCAGTGCGTGGCACGACTTATTTACTGGAAATTGATGCAGAAGGCAACGATCGGATTCAAGTTTTAGAGGGTGAAGTAGCGGTTACTCGCAATGATGAAGCTAAACCACAGATCCAAATTGTGAAAAGTGGTGAAAGATTGCGTAATTTTCGGAAAGACAAAAAAGTAGTACTTCAAAAAATTTCACAGTCTGAGTACGAGACACTTTTGGATAGCCCACTTGTACAAGGATACCGAAGAGATTTACCAAGTCTTGGCAAAGTCAAAGCCAAGTTTCAAGTACTATTTCCAAATGCCAAACCAGTTCTCGAAAGAAGAAATGATTTAAAAAACGATCTCAAAAAATTGGAGCGTCCTGAGATCAAAGAAAAACTCGAGCAGAAGGGAAAAGGTGAGCGTAAAGATGACGATAAAAAACCTGAACCTAGAGAGCAGGATAAAAAAGACATGGATAGAGTCGAGCTACGCGAACCGATTAAAGATGTTTTCCAAAAGAATCTACCTCGTAAATAATATATTTTCGGGTTTTGCTAAAGATGGCAGGATTTTCGTGCAGTCCTGAAGAAGTAAGTAATGAAGCTAAAATTTTGATTATAACGATCTTTAAATTTATGTTAGCTAAATTTTATGCAGACAATTCGTTGGATTCGGATAATCTTTTCCGCCATTTTTATAATCCTTGGCTTGGTATTTGGCATATATTTCCATGTCAAAGAGAATCCACCTGCGATCGCGATTGATAGCTGTATTGTAAAATTTGCCAACAAGGGCATTAGCGAAAATATTCCTTTTGGCGATCCTAGATGTCCATATTAGATAAGATCCGAAATTATCATATGCCTTCTTTTAATCTAAAATGCATTGGTGCTGCCGCCTTGGTTAGCATTTCATTGACGGTATCTCAGGTTAATGCTCAAGCAAAAAAAGTAAAACATTGTCTTACGGAATGCAAACCACGTTTGGGGATTGTCTCCGCCTTTGGTCAAGAAGCAGATATTTTACTGGCGGAGACAACTAACAAGCAGCAATACAAAATCAATGGAAATATCTTCACCACTGGCAATTTAAGAGGAAATCAAGTCGTCATTATTTTGACTGGAGTGAGTGTTGAGAATGCTGCGATGCTGACTCAATTATTAATCGATCACTTCAACATACATCATCTGTTATTGAGCGGAATTGCGGGTGGGATAAATCCAAACTACAACATTGGCGATGTAGTCGTGCCCAGCAAATGGGCATCTCCACTGGAAGTTTATTGGAGTAATAATAGTCAAATCCCTGCTCCTTGCGGAAAATCAGGAGACTTATTATGTCTGGGCTTACAACTATCGCAATTCACAAATACTGTCAATTCTGATTACCAATTTTCCAGCAGAGGCACAGGGTTGTTTATGCGTGATACTTTTGTTCGGAATAATTCTAACTTTCCTGATGGTGAGTTTAAGTTTGACTATAAAGTTGACCAAGAAATGTTTGAAGTTGCCAAGAGTATAAATCTAACCTTAGATAAATGCGGTCCCAAGATTCCCAACTTATGTGTCTCTATTCAACCAAAGATACGGATTGGAGATAGAGGAGCATCGGGCTCCGCATTCCTTGCCAATGCTAACTACAGAAGCTATTTGTTCAAGACCATTGGTGCTGTTTCATTTGATATGGAAACAACTGCTTTTGCCCATGTAGCCTATGCCAATGAAATTCCCTTCATTGCCTTCCGTAGCTTATCAGATTTAGCAGGAGGCGATGATTCCAAAGATGTTGGCGCATTTTTTGGTAGTGGTTTAGCCGAAAGTAACGAATCCAAATTCACCCTAAGCTTTTTGGAGGCTTGGGCAAAACGATATCCTAACGGAAGTAATTAGAGCAATAAATAAAGGCGGCGCTTTGCGCCGCCTTTATTTATTTGGATTTTATGTCCTAAGCGAAACTTATATTGCTATAGCTAAAAATAATGACTAAAAATGATGCAGGGGGATAAATATACTTAGAGAAAGAAATGCATATTACATAAACATATTAGGCAGCTTGCAAAATTAATTCGTTAGGAATTGATACCCAAACACGAAACTGGTTAGCATCGGGCGCGATTAATACAGCCATGCCCAAATCTAAATCTTTTCTACATCCAGCGATCGCTTCATTAAGAGAGTTGTAAATTTTATCAACCACAAAGATTTGACCTAGAAAGATAATGGCTTGCTCAGTGCCCACAACGGTACTAATCACAATCGAGCGAACTTGGTTTAGTGAATTAAGAATCATAGCTTCTGCATTGTAAACTGGTTGAGATGAGTATCTCGTACTATCAAAGTTTGGTCTGCGATCGCCGATCTATGCTTTTGTGATATTGAGTCTGGGTAAACGCGATCGAGATCACAAGTAAAGGCGTTCGTATACTTAATGCACCAAATTTCTATAGCCCCTCCAACTGTGACCATGCAAGAGATAGTTAACAAACAATAAAGAAAAGCGGTGCTTAGTGCCACTTTTCTTTATTTGGGTTTTATATCCTAAGCTAACCTTACTTTATAACCCTTAGAAGGGCTCGAAAGCCGGGATGGAGAAGGTAAAAATTTGCTTGGTGTGTCAAATATATTAATGCCATTTTTATTTTGTTAAAGGCAAACTAAAAGCTGCAAAACGTTGTCTTAGAATAAATTTTTGTTTCGATAACTAATTTTTGGATTTGCTCCACCCTTGATTGTGCAAATCTCAAAAACTAATACTGATAAAAAAGAGATTCAGTTACTTAATATTGCCAATAAGTTACTAGAAAATATTCATGCAATTATTTAAGCAGATAAGTATAAAAACAAAACTTATCATGATGTTGTTGGTAGTTAGTATCGGCGCTTTGCTCGCAAGTACTTATATCTGCTCTAGCAGTGGGGAAGCAATTCTAACTGAAAAAATATTCAACCAATTAACCAGTCTTAGATCGACAAAAACATATCAAATTCAAGATTATTTTGAGACCCTTAAGAACCACAGTCAGACGCTCAGCGAAGATTTGACAGTCATTTCGGCAATGCAAGAGTTTAGGACGGCTTACTACCAACTTGAACAGTCTCCAATACCTTTAGATTTCGATCGCAGAATTGAAAACTATTACAGCACAGAATTTCTCCCAAAACTAGCCCGAACGCACGAGGGGTCACCACTTCTAGCCTCTTACATTCCAAAAACAGCAGCATCCCGTTATCTTCAGTACTACTACACTACTGCGAATCCTCATCCAATCGGGAAGAAGCTTTTACTTGACGATCCAGAGGATGGCAGTGACTATAGCCAAGTTCACGCTCGCTACCACTCTTTTTTTCGCAGCATAATTGAAAAATACGGCTACTACGATCTGTTTTTGATTGATCGCGAAGGAACTCTTGTTTACTCAGTTTTTAAAGAAACCGATTTTTCTACAAACTTCACTAATGGTCCCTATAGCGATAGTAACCTAGCAGAGGCGATCGCCGCCGCGCGAGGAGCTAAGGGAACGGGATATGTAAAAATCGTAGATTTTAAGCCCTACAGCCCATCTTATGGTGCACCTGCCGCATTTATCGCAACTCCAATTTTTAACAAATCGGAATTTGTGGGCGTTCTAGCATTCCAATTTCCCGTTGACAAAATTAACAGGGTGATGACTGGCGACAAAAATTGGAAACAAGATGGACTGGGGGATTCAGGAGAAACTTATTTAGTCGGTTCGGATTATCTAATGCGTTCTATGTCACGGTTTCTGATTGAAGATCCAGAAGGACATTCCAAAACTCTTACTTCTATTGGTACTGACGAAAAAACTGTCAAGAAAATCGCAGATTTCAATACTACAATTCTGCTTCAGGAAGTACAGACTCAAGCAGTAAAGGAAGCCTTGGTTGGGAGACAGGGAACTGCGATTATCGATGATTATCGCAATATTCCAGTTTTAAGTTCCTATGCTCCATTAAAGATTGATGGATTGAAGTGGGCAATCTTGGCTGAAATAGATGTTTCTGAAGCTTATGCCTCAGTTTATGCATTTCAAAAGACGGTTTTGATTGGTGCGACTTTGATAATTGGGCTAATCACCCTTGTCTCGATGATGCTCACGTCCATCTTTATCAAACCCATCCAGATGTTAATTGCAAGTGCTAATAAGGTGGGAGCAGGAGAGGTTGATGCGATCGTCCAATCTGGTTCAGATGATGAATTTGGAGACTTAGCCAGTTCGTTTAATCAAACAATCGATAGTCTCAGGAATGAAGCGAAAGAGATCGAACAGAAAAATCGCGAAAACGAAGCATTAGTTTTAAATATATTTAGCCCCGCGATCGCCAAACGCATCAAACAGGGCGATCGCAAAATCGCCGATCGCATTTCTAATGTTTCGGTCTTTTTTTCCGATCTCGATCGATTTACCAATCTCGCAAAAACTATGCCTCCCGAAGAAGGAGTTAGCTTACTGAACGAATTAGTGACTGTCTTCGATGAAATGGCAGATAAATATGGTTTGGAGAAAATCAAAACTATTGGTGACGGCTATATGGCTGTTTGTGGACTGAGCGTGCCTCGCCTCGATCATGACAAACGCATGGTGGATTTTTCTTTGGAAATGCTTACTTTTATCCGCCGATTTAATTATGAAAGAGGCTTGTACCTCGATTTACGGATCGGGATTAATTCAGGTGAAGTGGTTGCAGGCGTGATTGGCAAAAATAAGTTGCTTTACGATGTTTGGGGCGATACGGTAAATATCGCCAATAAGCTGAAGTATGCCTGTCCTCCAGGTTCGATCTTCGTCTCCCAAAACGTTTGCGATCGCTTGCACGATCTCTACGATTTTGAGTGTGTTGGCGACATTCAGGAACTTGGACAAGAAAAGCTAGTGGCTTGGCATCTCAAAAATGCCAAGCCGACAATATAGCGTTTAGCAAATGAGTGCATACCCCTTTGCAAAACAAAAAACAATCGGAGTAAGGGTTTTGGTTTTCATTTTGCCTACGGCAAAATGAAAACCACTATAAGCATTCAAGAGGAGAGAAATCGTGAACGATCTAAGCGCTTCAAACAACTGGAATACATGGGTAGTCATCATCGGATTGGGATTCCCAGTCTTGGTAGTGTTACTTGGAGAGGTTATTTATTATCTCAAAAGACGGGGTAAGCCTCTGGCAGCTACCATCGGGGTTGTAAAAAACCTCGTCCTGCCAGTCTTTATGCTGATGGCTTTTAGTAGGAATGTCTTGAATCTCGAAGTTGATGGGAATTTCCCAAAGATCGTCGAGACCTTGTTCTGGATATCTGTAATCTATGCTTCTCTCTCTCTATTAAATGTGTTTTTGTTTGAGGAAGCGGAAGCAAATACTTGGCGCGCTCGGATGCCCAAGTTGCTAATCGACCTTTCTCGATTGTTTTTGGTGCTTGTGGGAAGTGCAGTCGTGCTGGCGGTTGTATGGGGTGCTGATTTGGCAGGGCTCGCGACTGGATTAGGCGTTAGCTCCATTGTGATCGGTTTGGCGCTTCAGGATACATTAGGTAGCATTATGTCTGGCATTGCCTTGCTGCTCGAACGTCCGTTTAGCGTGGGTGATTGGCTGCGCGTTGGTAATAGCGAAGATCGGGCGATTGTCGGTCAGGTAATTGATATCAATTGGCGATCGGTGCGTTTGGTAACTCTTCAACGTCAAACTATAGTCATTCCGCATCAGTTCATCAGCAAAGAAATAATCAATAATTACAGTCAACCAGAACGGATATATAACCAGAAAATCAATATTGGCTTTTCCTATGATAGTCCGCCTAACCTCGTCAAACAGGTTCTCACAAGTACGGCTTTGGCTACGCAAGGGGTATTAGCAAAACCAGAACCAGAGAGTAAAACCGTATCCTATGATGAGACGGCAATTATCTATGAAGTGGAGTTTTTTATTGAAAACTTTGAGAATGTCGAACGGATACTCGATCTTTTTATGACCCGAATCTGGTATGCGGCGCAGCGAAACAACCTCACTCTATATCGCTACCGATACGAGTATGCTTTGGAAGCTTCTAAAAAATTAGATAGTACTTCTAGTAAATTAGCCCAAAGCCTAAACTCTATTCCCGGATTTATGCCTCTCATAAAAGAGTCGAAGAATTTAGATGAGCTATCGATGGGAACGGCTTTGCAGCATTTTGGAGCAGGAGAGAAAGTCATCCGACAAGGTGAACCCTGTAAGGCTTTGTACGTTATTATTGCAGGTCTGGCTAATGTCACCGTATCCAATAAGTTTGGTACGGAGTTGGAAGTAATGACAATTTTGCGCGGTGAGTTCTTTGGTGAGATGGCATTATTTAGTGGGAAGCCAAGTCCAGTATCGGTTGTCGCCGTTGACGATTTGCAAGTTATTGCAATCTATTCAGATGCTTTAAATACGACGCTTGAATCTCATCCAAGCTTAGGTCGCGAGATCGGTCAAATCATCGAAGCGCGAAGCAAGGCTTTAAGTATGGTGTTACAAGCAGATGCTTCAACTAATGCTATGGGTGAATTTACAATATAAGTTTCTAAGTGAAGCGAGTTCCCCCACAAATCTCAATTTGGTTTAATGCTGCTGCACCATTTATCCGCAAGAGGCACTTGCATCTGACACAACAGTATCCTTAAGCCTTTGTTACCGAAAAAATATTAACTCCCTGATACCGAAAAGAGTTGTAATAGTAAATGGATTTAAACAGTCTTTATAAAATCCAACCCGTTTTACAGGAAATCAAGCATGTCCAAGACACCACTCTTCCCCCAAACCCAAAGCGATTGCAATAGTCAGGAAAAAATAACCATGCCCACCTTTCCTATCACCTTAATTCTTGATCGCTTCTACAGTGCTAATGCTAAACCATAACTACGAACACGCCTTGTAAACCTATTACACCCTGCAATCCAAAGAAAAATTATGAATGTTCAATATCTAAAGCAATTGATTGAGAAAACCATAAATCAACCTTGGCTCCCTATAGAGGTAAATTCAATTGCACAAAACTTATCGATCATCATCAATCGTCCTGATGATGGTGTAGAAGTTGACTATAAAAGTCTGATGAAGCAGATTATCGATGTAATTGTGAATAAGGAGTTGGATGATATTCTAGGCATTGATGTCATCAAATTTTATGGACGTATTCAAGGTCAACCAAAGGTTGAATGGGGAGAAACCTATAGCTTACTACAAAGCAAATTGTTGATAAA
The DNA here is from genome assembly GCA_003242085.1 of Pseudanabaena frigida. GTDB lineage: Bacteria > Cyanobacteriota > Cyanobacteriia > Pseudanabaenales > Pseudanabaenaceae > Pseudanabaena > Pseudanabaena frigida. The sequence continues at coordinate 41,287 of QBML01000005.1, forward strand.
TTCAACGCAGAGTCAAGATACTCCTTCAGTGAAAAGTCAAGAATTGCTCTTGGAGGCAGTCTACCAAGTTCCATTATCTGTATGGCTTACTATATTCGCTGAATCGGCAAGGCATAGCCTTAGTTTAGATGACCTTAATCCAGATATGACTTTGGGTGATCGCTTGGAGCGGGGATTGATTGAGTTAGAGTCAGTAGTGGAGGCGTTAGAAGATGGTTATGATTACAGCGACGAAACTACTATCTCAGATAGCGATTACATGGACATGATAGGAATCGGAGACACTAATCTTGGAGGATGGGTACCTGGTGACGATGACGATTAAATAACTTCCGAAGCAATAGCTATTAACATGCCCTCTCATCCCATCTCTAAATAGTTTCGTCGCTCGAATGACATCAGGCGAAAAGCGCATTGCGGTGAGACTAGTGCAGAAACTAGATACCGATTATCTAATCTGGTATGACGTACCCATTGGCAAAAAGCAACGTTTAATGCAATTAATGCGATCGCTGAGTATTTGGATGAAAGATAAGGCGATCGCACTTTCTGCAATCCGTTCTAGTGAGAAATCATCATGAAACAAAGATTGCATTTTAGATAATGATTTTTAGCCATCCTGAAGCCAATCTTGAAGTCTTCCATCATCGCGCAAGTTATCAAACCTAGACTCATTCTTTGCGATAGTTCGATAGACTTCTGGTGCAATTTGGATAACTTGTAATAAATCTTTTAATGCAAGGTCAAGCTTATTCTCTCCAGAATAAGCGCAGGCTCTACTATAGATAGCTTGATGATAATTAGGATTGATTTGTAATACATGATCGTAAGACATTATCTCTTCTTCAAATTTTCCCAAATTACTAAAAGCAATACCGCGATGATAAGCTGCAAGATACTTGTTAGGTTCAAATGAAATAGCTTGATCGAACGAAAAAATAGCTTCTTCGTATAATTCAAAATGTTGTTGAAGCAAGCCGAGGAAAAACCATACTTGTGCTTTACTGGAATCTATTTCTAAGGCTCGGTTACAAGAAATGAGAGCTTCTTCATGCTTACCTAAGTTGTTGAGTGCTAAGCTTCTATATAGCCAAGCATCATAATATCGAGGAGAAATCTCTAGAGCTTTATCAAAAACAGCAACTGCTTCTAAATTTTTGTCATACTCCTTTTGACCGAATTTCATTAATGTTAAACCTTGTCGATACCATAATGATGGATCATCAGGATTAATTTCTATGGCTTTATGGTAACAAGTGATCGCCTCTTCCAACTTATTTAAACTATCTAGAGCAATTGCTTTGGCATACCATGCATTAAAGTAATTGGGTTTGATTTCTATTGCATTGTAATAGGAAGCGATCCCCTCTTCTATCCTGTTCAAGTTTTTGAGACATACTCCCCGCGCATACCAAGCTAATAGATATTGAGGATTGATTTTCAAAGCTCTATCATAAGAAGCAATTGCTTCATCATATTTATTGATTTTTTGTAAAGACCATCCTCGATGGTACCAAGCTAAATCATAAGTCTTACAACATTGCAAAAAATTATCGTAAGACAAAATAGCATCTTCATAACTGCCTATTGCTCCCAGAGCATTGCCACGGTTATACCAAGCAGAGTAGAAGTTTGGATCATTTTTTAAAGTAATGTCAAAAGAATAAACTGCTTCTTGATATCTCCCTAAATAATTGAGCGAACAACCTCTTTCGTACGATACATAAGTATTATTTATTCCGCCCGACAATGCCTTATCACATAAACATAGAACTTCTTCATACCTATTTAAATCCTTTAAAATTGATAATAGTGATCGCAATGTTTTTTGACAGTGCGGCTCGATTGTTAGAGACTGTTCGAGTGCAGAAATCGCTTCTTTATAATTACCTATACTACTTAACGTATACCCATACTCAAACCATACTTCATGATTGAATGAATTAATTTCTAACAATTGTTTGAATACTATTATAGATTCCTCTTCTTTATTTACTAGCATCAAAGATTTTGCCAGACCAAACAAAGCTTGAAAGTGATTTAGCTCAATCCACAAAACTTCCTTAAAGGACTTAATTGCCTCTAAATGCCTGTCAATTTCCGCCAACTTCAGACCTCTATTCAAGTGAGATTCAAAGTCATTTGGATTTTTTACAATTGCCTCTTCATAGGTAATGAAGGGTTCTTGTAACTTTAGCTCTACCGTTAAACGATTATATAGAGTTGTATGAGTATCTAACTTGATCGCCAAAGCTTTATCTTAGGCGGCTATTGCTTCTTGATTTCTACCTAAATTGTCCAGTGTAAAGCCTAAATCTGCCCAAGCATTATGATGAGTTGGATCAACTTCTATAGCTTTATAAAAAGAGTCAAGTGCTTCTTCGTATCTTGCTAAAATTTGTAAAACTATACCGCGAAAGCATAAAGCGTCATAATCATTAGGAGAGCAATCCAAAGCTTGATCGATGTTTGATAAAGCTTCTACAAATTTCCCAGAATTAAAATTCTCTAGTCCATTGTTGAACAGGGTCTTATAGATATCAACTTTGTTATTCAAGACTTGTTCGTTAGAAATTAATTCTTTGTCTTCACCGTATGATGCTTTAGCTTTATCAGTCATAAACTTTTACTCACAAATTACATTTCTTGGTAGATTTATATTTCTAAAACGTTAGCAGTTATGCATCGCCTCACTGCAAAGTTGTAAATCTCGCACGACAAGCTCTTTGCGACAGGTTTTAGATAATCGCCAAGCAATTTCGTTACTAAATTTGTAACCGCGAAAGCTCTCAAGATTACTTAGGGTAAATTGAAAGTAATTGAAATCTGGGGCTTCTGATATGTTTACCTCATCAACTCTGCGAATCTTGACAATTTGTTCTGTATTGGTTGGCGGCGTTTTTATTGCCAGTTATGCCCGTGGCAGTGACTCATCAGCGAGTTCCAATCGTTTAAATAATGAGAATATCGGGAATAACACAAATATAGACACGACGAAGAACCTAGTGTCAGTGCTTCCAGGAACTCGTACTTCTCAAGATGTAGCTGTATCGATCGCTATTAACCAAAATGGAAATATTCGCCGAGCCGATCCTAGAGGCTATATCAATGTTGGTATTCGAGAAACCTACAAGATTGAAATTAACTCACCTATGTACGCCAGTGCCGTTAGCGTAAAAATCGACGGGGTCTCGATTATTGATGGATTGATCTGCGATCGCTCTGTCATCTTAGAAAGACCTCAAGCGATTGCCAAACAATTTATTGTTTTAGAAGAAGGCAATCCAGGCTTAGATCGTGATGGCGGTGTCAATAACCCCAATCTCGGTTTAATTGAAGTAACATTTGTTCCAATCAAACGCCGAGCCGCGATCGCCCTAGATAAATTACCTAGACCTCAAGAGCCTCCATCAGCAGCAGCCCCATCTAAAGATGAAGCAGCTAAATCAAGCATCGAGGCAAATCGCGGTAGTGCTGTTGGGACTGGTTTAAGTGGAACTTCCTCTCAAGACTTTGTTGCCACAAATGAATGGGTAGAAGCCCCAGAGATTGCACCAACTTTTACAAAAAAATATCGCTTAGTAGGATTTCGTTCGACAGATCCTGTAACACTTCAAAACATGAAGCAGCCCAGACCACCAGAGATTACCGATCCAGTACCTCCCAGACTATAAAGCTATAGCAAAACCCAAATAAATAGAGGCGGCGCTTCGCGCCGCCTCTATTTATTTGGGTTTTGAATAGTTATACAGACACTTTCAGGCTTTTATAGTGCAACAAATATCAATTAAGTAGCTCTAACCCAAATAAAGGCGGCGCTTCGCGCCGCCTTTATTTGGGTTTTATGTGTGGAAAATCAGACGCGATCGCAAATCGCCTAGACATACAATTAGTATCAGTTAAAGTAAATTAAGAAGCTTGCAAAATCATCTCATCGGGAATTGATAACCAGACGCGAAACTGATTAGCTTCAGGTGCGATTAATACTGCTATGCCTAATTCTAAATCTTTAGCACATTCAGCGATCGCTTCATTAAGAGAGTTATAAACTTGGTGATCTACAAACGTATTGCCTAGAAAGATAATTGCTTTCTCATTACCAAAAATGGTGTTGATAACAATCGAGCGAACTTGATTTAGTGAATGGAGAATCATTGCCGTTGCCCTTTGAAAGAATTTCTCTACAAGTATTAGTATCGCGTCTTATCCAAAGTAAGACTGCGATCGCTAATCTTGGTTCCTGTGATATTGAACACAAATAAATGAGATCGAGGTCACAAACAAAAAAGCACCCTACCCAGACTTGAATAAGATGCTTGATAATTTTTCAAGGAGATATTGAAAACTTTTTGAGTTAAAAAACTTAGAGAATTACAATTAATATCAAAAAGGCGATCGCGGTAGCGTAGGACTGGAAAATGAAACCACCAATATTAATTTCTGTCATTGCCTTGCTCCTAAGTTCTTTAATTCTTAATGTACTCAGTATCAGAGATTTTTTGAATAGAAGCAGCGATCTAAGTCTTCGAATAATGCGATCGTTTTCACAAAGAAACAGCGATCGCGATCGCAATAGTTAGAAAAAACAAGCAGACCCCCACTAAATGAATATGATAAAAATAGATGTGGTTTAGGTTTTTTCTTATAATGCGGTGAAAGTATGCAGAAACTTATAAGCATTGTGCTCAGTGCCTTTTTACTTACAAATTGTGCGCCTGAACCTCAACCACCAACTATAGCTGATACGCCACAAAATCAAAGCTCGCCCATTGCCAGCCTCACTCAATCTCAAGCAAAACCTAAGGTTGCATCCAATAGTTCACGCCCCCCATTATCAAAATTTGTTGGTAAATGGTTAGTTACAGACAAAAACGGCAACAAATATAATATGGAGTTTACTGCTAATGGACTACTAACATCTTCAGCAGATGGTTATCCTGTTTCTGGCAACATATCATGGGCGTTTGCTGACGATACTCATTTGATTTTTGGCAATCAAAATACTGCTGCATTTCGGTTTGAGGGAAATGACACTTTGATTATTGGCGAACCACCTGAAGTGCTGAAGTACCAAAGAGTGAAGTGATATAGCCGATTGCTGCATGGCGTAATTTATTTATGCAAATAGTACAGGCTTCGACTTTGCTAAGCCAACGTAGGCTTTTGGCTGAGCAAAGTCGAAGCTTCTTTTATTTCATTTAGGATTGCCATAGCGATCGCGAGATTTTTCTTTTGTATTGTCAAATCCTAATTTGTCGGCTATATTAGCTTTCAGGTTGAATAAACCTTCGATGTCTGACATCGAACCACTTTTGATATTAAACATTTAGATAACAGGAGGTGATGCCCATGCAATCAGATAGTAGTAACGGTAAACGTATGGGTCTTCAGGTTTCCGAGCTGTGCGCTGGGGCTGTTCTGTAAGGTATTTAGTTAATTATCTCTAGTTCGCTAGTTTAATTTCCTAGTAAACCTGAGATCCTTCCAGCAGTTGACTGTGACCTAAAGATCCTAAAGTATTCCGAAACAAAAAGACCTTGCCAATGGCAAGGTCTTTTTGTTTGAAGGGTAGGTGGCGCAAAGCGCCACCTACTCTACCTCAAGAGCTTGGTTTATGCGCTGGTGAGGAATAAAATTACATCGCCTTCCTGAACGACATATTCTTTACCTTCACTGCGTAACAATCCTTTCGAACGAGCAGCACTCATTGACCCAGATTCTATAAGGTCTTTGAAGGCAACAGTCTCCGCTCGAATGAAAGCTTTCTCAAAATCAGAGTGAATCACTCCTGCAGCTTGTGGAGCTTTCATTCCAGCATGAATTGTCCATGCCCGTGCTTCTTTGGGGCCAACTGTAAAATATGTGCGTAACCCCAAGAGATGATAAGTCGCTCGGATTAAGGATTTTAAACCACCTTCTTTGACTCCAAGAGACTCAAGAAAATCTTGACGTTCATCATCTGGCAATTCTAGTAATTCAGCCTCAACTTGAGCAGAAACAATCGTCACTTCCGCATTTTCGGCTGTAGCGATCGCCTTCACCTTATCGACAAAAGCATTACCTGTAGCTAGATCGTCTTCAGAGACATTCGCCGCATAAATTGTGGGCTTGAGAGTAAGTAACTGCAATACCGAAATTGCTTCTTTTTCCTCATCCGTGAGATTGGCTAACCGAGCAGGTTTACCAGCATCGAGAGTTTCGCGTACTTTTTCAAGAGCTGCTAATTCGATTTTGGCATCAGCATCGGCACGAGCAGCTTTGCGAGTACGATCGATACGGCGATCGACTTGGGCTAAATCTGATAAGGCGAGTTCGAGGGTAATGATCTCGATATCACGAGCAGGATCGATTGATGCTTCAACATGGATGATGTCGTCATTCTCAAAACAGCGGACGACATGCACGATCGCATCGCATACTCGAATATTTCCTAAAAATTGATTTCCCAGACCTTCGCCTTTGCTTGCGCCTCTAACAAGTCCTGCAATATCGACAAATTCGACTCTAGTTGGTACGATTTGCGCGGACTTACCAACTTCAGCGAGGGTAGTTAGGCGATCGTCAGGGACGGACACCGAGCCAACATTGGGTTCGATTGTACAAAAGGGAAAGTTGGCTGCTTCCGCTTTTGCGTTGGCAACTAGGGCATTAAATAACGTAGACTTGCCCACATTGGGTAGTCCGACAATCCCAGCTTTGAGCATGGCTATCTAGACGAAAACTTTTTTTGACATTGTGCTTATAAATTCTGTCACAAAAGTCCCACGACATGAGACTTTTGCTAAAAGCAATTTATGATGAAACAAATTATAGAACTCAGGTAGCTTTATAGTTTTTGGGTGAGATCCTCTGAAACCCAACGCTCTAGTGTTTCTATGAGTTGTTTTTTGCGAATAGGCTTACTAAGATAATCATCCATTCCGATCGCAAGACAGCGATCGCGATCTTCTTTAAATGCATTGGCAGTCATGGCAACTATAACGATGTGTTTAGATGTCCGATTAGTAGCAACTGCATTTGCTTCAATTTGGCGAATTGCTTGAGTAGTGGCATAACCATCTAGTAAAGGCATCTGGCAATCCATCAAAATAACGTCATAATCTTTAGTTTGTAATAGTTGCAACACCTGTTCTCCATTTTCAGCTAAGTCAGCTTGACAACCGAGTTGCGTTAAATATGCCAGCATAATCTTCTGATTAACAACGTTATCTTCTGCCAACAAAATTTTTAAATTATGTAATTCTTCTATTCTGAGATTCTTGGTGGTGTTCTCTTTATTATTGGAAATCTTTAGACCAGAAGGTTCTAAATCATTACTAGGAGAAAGTGTTTCGATTCCAAGAGCAGTAGATATTGCTTTTAATAAGCGTTTTCCTTTAAAAGGTTTGGTAACATGGCCGCAAAAACCTTGTTCGACAATTGTTTGGATTTCACCTTGACGATTAGCCGTTAACATTGCTATGAGAGGTAAATTCGTAAACTCTTGTTTAGAATGAATTTGTTGAGTGAACTCAGCCCCATCAAATCCTGTTAACTGCCATTCAATCAATGCTGCATCAATATTTTGACTAGCATCTAGATGGGCGATCGCTTCTACGAGATTAGCTGCCTCATAAATTTCTGCACCAACCTTAGTGAGATAGTAACGGATTAACTGACGGGAATGTTGGTTATCTTCAATTACTAAAATGTGGCGATTAGTCAGCACTTGACTTCCGTAGCTCTCAGACTGCGACTCTGACTGGCTCTGAATATCAAAAGGAATCCTAAACCAAAAGCAAGTGCCTTTTCCATTTGCGACTGGACTCAGAACTCCAATTTCTCCTTGCATTAGCTCCACTAGCTGACGACAAATAGCTAATCCCAAGCCAGTGCCCCCAAAACGACGTGTGGTTGAAGCATCTACTTGAGAAAAAGGTTTAAAAAGCTTATCCTGATTTTGCGAATCAATACCTATGCCAGTGTCGGTAATTGAAAATCGCAAATGGATTTGAGATTGATTTCGATCGTTGTTCGCTATAGCTCGCTCGAAGCTGCGATCGCGCTCAACGCGAACTAAAACCTCACCTTCTTCCGTAAACTTAATCGCATTACCGATCAAATTCATTATAATTTGTCGCAATCTTACCGTATCGCCCTTTAGTAAGAGCGGCAAATTTTCCTCAAAAGAGGCGACAAGCTCTAATCCATTATTGTGAGACTGTAAAGCAAAGAGTTCTAAAGTCTCTTCGATACATTGTTCTAAATTAAAAGGTAAATTTTCTAATTCCAATTCCCCTTCTTCTAATTTCGACAAGTCAAGAATACGATTAATCAAACTAAGTAATAGATTGCCACTCAGACGGATATTTTCAACAAAGTCCTGCTGGCGATCGTCTAATGATGTACCGAGTAATAGTTCTGTCATTCCCAATACCCCATTCATGGGAGTACGAATCTCATGACTCATGTTTGCTAAGAATACAGTCTTCGCTTGTGCTGAATGTTCAGCAACTTGTCTAGCAACCATCAATTCCTGTTCTTTACGCTTAAGCTCGGTAATATTCCGCCCAACATACACGAAATTGTGATTTGTCTTTACATCATATTCGACTTGATGATTAGATATTGTTGAGCAGGAAAAAGAGATCAAGATTTCTTCTTTGTTTTTAGATAGGCAGAGAATTTCGATGTTTTGAAAACTGCGATCGCTATCTAAATTCTGCAAATCAACATCTAGATCGCCTAAATACTGTTGATTAATTAGATCGAGCTGCTGTGGATCGTTAAATAGTAATGTTATAGAATTACCGATCAACTCAAAATCATAATATCCAAAAAGATTTGTAACAGCAGGATTTATAGTTTTAATTATGCCTTGAGGATCGGTCACAATCAACGCATCTGCCATCGCAGAAATAATTTTATCAATATATTTTTTTGACTTTATTAATGCATTAGCTAGCAGCTCGGATTCATTCGCTCTTTGCAGTAAAACCTGAGACATCATAATCATTTCTGTCGCATCTTCAATACAGATAATGATATTTTTATCTTCATCTTCTAACTCGTTTGTGCCAATAATGTAAAAATCAAAGTATAGAGGATTTTTCGGATTAGAAGAACGACAAATCCCTTTAAACTCAAAACTTGTAGCTTGGTTTGCCCAAATATTATTAAAGGTTTCTTCTAGCCCTACTGTTTCTGGAAATGCATGGCGAATGTCTTTGTTTAATAATGATTCATAGGGATATTCAGAAAATCTTTCTGCCCCATAAGATGTATCAGTAATCGTAAATTTTCGATCTATCATGATGAACGATCGCTCAGAAGCAGTGAGAAGTTTTTTGAGAAGTTTTGACTGTTTCATGGCGGCTAATAATGTGAAAGAATACTGATTTTATTATTCACTTATGGGGATTTTCTAATGCTTTTGCTGTTAGCTTGTGTAAACAGTAATATTTTTATTCTAGCATTAGCATCTGGCGAGCCAAGGTTTGAAAAACTTCATCTACGCCTTCTCCTGTTTTAGCAGATGTTCCTTTTACTGACACTTTTAGACTATCTAACTCAAGACAAATATATTGAAAAAGTTTATCTCTTTCATGGCTTTCTATTAAATCGACTTTGTTCAAAGCAATAATTGAGCTTGATTTGGGATTAATTGATTGAAAAAGTTGGATATGATTTTTGAGGTTTTGCATACTTGATTGTCTCGTGACATCACCAACTATTAACGCTCCCTTCGCTCCTTGCAAGTAACTAGGAGCAATTCCTTTAAAGCGCGTACTTCCCTCAATATCCCAAATTATTAGTTGTAATTGTTTGGATTCTGTTGTAGAAATATTTGCTGTATTTTCACCTAAATCGGGAATATCTACTAGTTTTCGTGAGATTTTTACACCAACTGTTGACAAATATTTGTCACTGAATTGACGATCGACAAACTGACGAATTAGGCTAGTTTTACCAACACCAAAATCGCCAACAAGACATATTTTTTGAGAGATTACTTTGGGCAGAGAATGCATTTAATTAGATTGTTTCGGACATTTATTTCAGCGTAGGTTCAAACTCTACCCACCTCGACAGTTGATCGGAAGGTTGGTTAACTGGTGATTCTATTATTCCAGAAATATGTAACCGATTGGCATTTACGCCCCTTTGAATTAAAGCATCCCGCACGGCTTGGCAGCGCTGCATACCTAGCTGATAGTTGATATTGCGATCGCCCACATTATCACTTTTTGTAAAAATCTTGATATTAAAATCTGGATAAGTGTCTAAAAAAGTTTGGACTTCAACAATTTTTTCCAAATCTGTTGGTTGCAACGTAGTTGCCTTAAATGGGAAGTAAATGCGAGTTAGTAGTTTCGGTACTAGCGTCGTCGTAGCGTTAGTGACTGCTGTAACTCCAGCAATTTTGGTATAAGTCTGCGTGATTTTAGGAATCATGCTTGGCTGTTCGACTTGTCCTGTAATCGTAACTTGACCATCTTTAAACTGGCTGCTAATTTTGACCCCTGATGTATAGTTGAGTACTTTGGTGAGTCGTTGGACTTCATTCGCAACGAGAACGGGATCTGGTGGAACATTGACAGTGTAGATGTTGTTGTTGATTTTGCCGATCGCTATTTCCGATCTTGTAGCTTCGACCACCACTTGGAGCGCGCGATTGCATAGGTATTGATTGGGCAACTTTCCTGTTAATTTGAGGCGATCGCCTTCAGCTGCAACATTAAGTCGATAAACTGCAAGTTCAGGGGTACTGGCAAATGCTTCTAATACTTTGGCTTCGAGTTGACGATCGCGATTAGCTTGATACTGATAAATTCCGATCGGCACGCAAATTAGAGCAGCTAAAGCTAAACCAAGGAAAATCAAGGTTTTTACTGATTTTTTAGGAGATTGAGCTTTCTCAACTTCCATCAAAACTTGCAGCTCACTTTCTACTTCGATCGGAATGACACTATGATCGCCATCAAATAGCTTGAGGCGATCGCTATAGGCTTGCACGATTCGACCAAAAATATCGCGAATTTTGTTTACCAAAGCCGCATCTGGTTCTCCTTGAATGATTACAGCAAGATAGCAATATCCTGCTACTTCTAGCAAAATTTTAGAGCCACTATAATTAATCGCATCAAGCTCTGTTGTACTTTCCGATCGCGACATACATTCACTGGCAAAGCTACGAATAGCGGTTAACATCCCTGCGAGCATATCGGAATCAATCGGCTCAGCTAAGGAATTGAGATCGCTTTGTTGAATATCAACCATCACTAATCCCGAAAGATTATGAATCAAAAATACGGCTTGTACTTCAAAGGGAACTGATTCTTTAAGAATTAATTCTGCTTCAGAAACACCTTGCATTTTGGCTCGGATTTTTCGTTGAAATCCTTCAACACTAAAGGTTTGTTCGACTTTTTCATTAATCGAGCGAATTGCTTCAGCAAAATACTTAGCGATCGTATTCCCAATCACAGGATAGAGCGCATCAACCATCGAGTCTCGTTCGAGGTCAATCTGACGCTTAATTGCCGCCCCCATCTCTGGAGCAAGTGCATCAATAATTTCATCACGATCGAGGCGAATTTGTTCGCGAATTGCCGCTCCCACCTCTGGAGCGATCGCCTTAGCAATTTCTTGGGGACTATTGCGAATTTGCTCGCTAATGGCATTGGGTAAGATATCAGCGATCGCGTGGCTCATAGCAACACGATCCATCTGCGATCGCTCAAAAATCACCTCAGCAATAATCGGCATGATTGCTTGACACATCTCTTCTCGAGACTGATTAGCCTTGAGGTTAAGTATTTCAGCAATAATTGGCAGTATAAGTTGAACTAATTGATCGGGTTCATAAATACGATGCTCAAGCTCGGCAACCCGATCTCGGACTCTCGCGATTTCAGTAGGTATATTATTTTGCTCATCCCCCATTTCTGAGAGTTTTGAGCCTAAATTGCTGAGATTGAGAGATGACATTTGCATGAGGTTCTCTAGCTCTTCAATTTTGTTCATCATCTCAGGGCTATTAACTTGCTTTTCGACGATTCCCAGCTTTTGTTCAACAGAAATTTTGAAGTTTCGGAGATCTTCTATCTCTGGGACAACCAAAATATCTTGCAAAAGATGTAATGCTTTGGCATCTTCTGATGATTCTTCGGGCAAATCTGCTGAAGATACCTTTGATATTTCCTGCAACGGTGATAGAGATATATTCTCAGTCGAAACTTGAGATTCTTTACTACCTAAAAGAAGATTCTGAATAAGATCGATCGTTTCTTCTCTTTTTTTCGTAGTTAAATATTCAGAATTATCGGAGAGATTTAAATTCTCATCTCTAGAAGATTCACTATTGACAACCTCAATTTTACTAGCTTCAAAAGGTTGGATATCGCGTAAAAAAGGCAGTTCGTCTAACAGATTAGGAAAGGGATAATTATAGGTCGATCGCTTGTTCTCAATATCTTCTACAGTTGCTTTGTCTGATAATTCTTTCTCAATTTCCACTAATTTTGGTTTAGCTTTGAATTCTTTATTCTTAGGGGCAATATCTCTAGAAAAAGATTGAGGATTTGGTGGTGTGACGTTTCGTGCTACTTCATTAGCTTCAGCAGAGGAAGTGACTATCGGTTCCCCATTTTCGGTATTTTTAGAATTATCTGATTCAATAATTTTTAGATCGGAAAGCAAGATGATCAATTTCTCAACATCGCTGAGAGCTTGGTTATTAGAATTGCTTTTTCTCTCCGACATACTATTTCGCGTAATGATAGCTGCATATACTATAACGTTTTGCCATCAGAAAGGGCAGCGCAAAGCGCTACCTTTTCTAGCAGAATTTACAGCTTAGACTTGGAGCGCGTTGTCGTTTTAGTTGTGGTACTGGTTGGTTGTGTATCCGTAGCAAACGAAGTGGAACGCTCAGTCTTTGGTTCAGAGCCCAGTATATTAACTTGCTCGTACTTCTCTTCCGCCCGTTCTTCAGCCGCTTCACGCAGTTCTGGCACAAACTCAGAACCCTTGAGCCTCATGCCTAACTCAAATAGCAACTCTGCCATATCGTCCTTAGAAATTTTGTCTTCACGAAGAATCGAGAAATGACGGTCTAACTCTTCTAAAACTAGCGATCGCAGTTCGCGGTTATCATTTTGGAGGCTGTCTCTAGTTTGAGCAAGTTCTTCACGCAGAGAGAGTCTTTGGGCTTCAACGGCCTCATCGAGAGTCTCGATGCTATTGGTAAACTTACGATTAATACGATCGAACTGTTGGCGCAGATCGGCTGCTTCTTCCTGAGTTGACGCACTAATAGTTTTTAGGCGCTTATCAATTGACTCAACCGCTGTGCGTAATTCGATCGCTAAAACCGATTTTAATTCGTTAAGGCGATCGCGGACATCCTGCTGAATCGCGGAAATATCGGATTCTGCCTTATCTAGCCGACTGGTGTACTCGCGCAAATGTGCGCCGAAAATGATATCGCGAATTTGATCGATATTGCCTAAGCGTTCGCGGATTTCATCTCTGGTGATTTCACCCATTGGATTACCTCTTGGAATGATTAAGTATTAGCCTTAGAGCTGTGTATATTCTGGCGATCGCCAATAAAAATAACCATAGCAAAGTCTTGCCATTTTTGCTGTATATAGAAATTTACGTTATGGCAATAAAATAATTCAGTCAAAGCTTTACCGAGCAAGGATTTTAATAAATTATTTTGACAATAATCACCTAAAAAAAGTAAAGGCTGTCAAACGAGAAAATAGACTTCGTTTTTATTTCTACTTTTAGCGGTAATTGGGTAATATAAACACAGCAATGCTAATTTGCGCTGCAACCATTGACAACATATGTCTGCGATCGCCCAATTACCGACCCAAAAGCTACGCTGGCAGAAGAACAAAAGCTCTTCACTTGCCCGTCAACGTGAAGTATTTTTAGCCACCTTTACATTTCTGTTTTTTATATGGTGGGATAAGTTCTGGCAAAACGACACATCCTATACTCGTAACAAAAGAGCAGAATGGCTAGTACGCAACATGCTCGAACTGGGGCCAACATTTATCAAAATTGGTCAATCACTCTCCACCCGTGTCGATCTTTTACCTCCTGAATACATCAGTAATCTGGCACAACTTCAAGACAAAGTGCCAGCTTTTAGCGCCAAAGAAGCGAGAGAAATCATTGAACTCGAACTTGGGAAGTCTCTCTATAATATCTATCGCGATTTTGATGAAACTCCGCTCGCGGCGGCTAGCCTCGGACAAGTTCATCGTGCCACTTTGTATTCAGGTGAAGATGTAGTTGTAAAAGTCCAACGCCCAGGATTAAAAAGACTGTTCGATTTGGATTTACTCGCTGTTGGGAAACTTCTTAGAGTCTTTCGCCGCTATTTTAGTTGGACGCGTAAGTATAATCTCGAAGGAATTTATAGCGAGTTTTTCACAATTCTCTATCAGGAAATTGATTATGCGATCGAAGGCAGTAATGCCGATCGCTTCCGCAAAAATTTTGAAGGCTATCCACGGATAGTTGTCCCAAAGGTGTATTGGGAATATTCCACTTCTATGGTTTTGACCTTAGAATACGTGCCTGGCATCAAAATTGACGATCGCCAAGCTCTCGAAGCCTGTGGATTGAATCCTAAAGAAATTAATCAATTAGGAATTTGTTGCTATCTCAAACAACTACTACAGGATGGATTTTTCCACGCCGATCCGCACCCTGGCAATTTAGCTGTGAATCCTAGTGGAAGTTTAATCTTCTATGACTATGGAATGATGGCTGAAGTCAAGACTATGGCAAAGGATCAGATGGTAAAAACCTTCTTTGCCGTACTGCGAAAAGATACCAATGAAGTGGTTGACACTTTGATGAGCATGGGTTTCATCGAGCCGATTGCGGATATGAGCCCTGTGAAGCGGATGTTAAAATTTGTCTTAGATCGCTTTACCGAAAGACCTGTAAACATCTATGAGTTTGAACAAATCAAAGGAGAAGTAGTCGCAATTTTTGAGAAACAACCCTTCCGTTTACCTCCACAAATGACCTACCTTCTCAAATCTCTAACTACTCTCGATGGTATCGCCAGAATTCTCGATCCAGAATACAACTTCACTACTGCGGCTCAGCCCTTTGTGAAGAGTATTGTGCTAACTAGAGGTCGCGGTAATACGTTAGGAGCTTTGGCTCAGCAAGCAAAGGATTTCCTCGTCTATCAACTCAATAAGCCCAGTCGGATGGAAATTTTGCTAGAACGTTTGGAAGAGCGGATCGAACGTGGCGAGTTGATGATTCAGGTCAAGTCTTCAGAAAGCGATCGCACGCTCAAGCGGATTAATATTGCGGTTAAAGCTCTAATTTATGCCTGTTTAACTGGCTTCCTAGTCCTATCAGGAGCAGTTTTATTAATCGGTACAAATGGAGTCCATACAGGTTGGGCGATCGCGATCTTTGTTGCCGCAAGTTTCTCTGGTCTTTGGCTAATTCGCGCTCTAGTCCAGCTCTCAATCCGCGAGAAAATTGATAACATTGCCGAGCAATAAAGCATTATGAACGATGCAGAATTATTGGCAATAATGATACAAGCTGAGCGAGATCGCTGGACAGAACTCGATTTTTCGGGCAACGATCTGGAAGCATTGCCAATCGCAATTGGACGATCGCAAAATACATAGCACTAAGTGCTATAGTAAAGTGATGAGGATCTATAAAACTCGTTGGTTCGACCGTTGGGCGCGGAAGCAGGGGCTAAATAATCTTAGTCTATGTTTAGCTGTGCAAGAAATGATGGAAGGGCTATATGAGGCAGATCTGGGTGGTGGATTAATCAAGAAACGAGTTGCACGAACTGGACAGGGTAAAAGTGGAGGTTTTCGAACATTAGTTGCTACAAATAGAGGCGATCGCTGGATTTTTGTATTTGGTTTTGCTTTGGTTTTGCTAAGAGCGATCGCGCCAATATCAATAAACAGGAAGAGGAAGCTTTGAAGAAATTGTCTAATCATCTTCTGACATTATCAGTAGAGGATTTGGCTATTGCTCAGCGTAATGATGAATTAATAGAGGTAATTTGTGATGAAGAAATCAGTAATTCTTGAAGCGGTGCATGAAACTGCTAAGGGGCTACATCAGGCTGGCGTGATGGATCAAGTTACTTTACGCGAGTTCGATCGCTTGTGTTTGCCGCCAGTGGAACCGTTACAGCCTGAGCAAATCAGGCAAATTCGAGAAGCTTGTCGTGTGAGTCAGGCAGTGTTTGCATCTTTGCTAAATACGAGTGTGTCAACGGTACAGAAGTGGGAAATCGGACAGAAACGCCCAAGTGGAACTGCGCTAAAGTTGTTACATCTAGTCAAAAATCGCGGTTTAGAAATCATCACTTTTTAGTTTTCCCTTTACAAAGCGATCGCCTATCTAAAAACCTTGTAAAATATAGTTAGTTCGTGATTACCTGAAACTATGAGTATTACCGCAACAATTTATCCTTATATTGCTACTAGTGCTGAGATTGCGGGTGGTGCGCCAATTATTGAAGGTACGAGGGTAACGGTGCGGCGGATTGCTGGATATTATCAGATGGGGATGAATGTGGATGAAATTTTAAGTGTGCTTTCTCACTTGCGACCTTCTCAGGTACATTCGGCACTTGCCTATTATTTCGACCATCAAGAGGAAATTGAAAAGGATTTGGAAGAGTCTTCTAATATCGAGTATTGGAAGAGTCAAGCGTTAGTTCATCCTAAAGCGGGTCGTTAAAGATGGCTATTGTTAAATACTACAAAATTAGGATCAGATAAAATAATGAAAGTTACACTCGATCGCTATATTGAGATTACGCCTGATATTCGTGGAGGTAAGCCGCGCATTGCTGGTAGACGCATTACGGTTGCAGATGTGGCGATCGCTTATTTACGATTAGGACAGTCACTCGAAGAAGTTGCGGCGGAGTATGACCTCACTTTGTCGGAAGTGTATGCAGCGATGTCATTTTATTATGATAACAAAGTGGCGATCGATGAGAGCATTCAAGCTTCAGAGACTTTTGCGGATTCCCTACGTTCGCTTTATCCTTCTCTTTTGCAAGAAAAAATCAAGATGTTAAAGGATGTCAGAACGAATTCGCTACCATCTTGATGAAAACGTCAGCTTTGCGATCGCTCAAGGATTAAGACGTGCTGGGATTGATGTAACTATTCCACGCGAAGTAGGTTTGATTGGCAAAAGTGATATGGAGCATTTGGTATTTGCGAATGCTGAGAAGAGGGTTCTGCTTACCCATGATGATGATTTGTTAGTTTTGGCGCATCGTGGCTGTGAGCATTATGGAATTACCTATTGTCGTAAAGAGGCAAGATCTACAGGTCAAATTATCCGATTGTTGATTTTGCTGTATGAGGTTGCATTAGCTGATGAAATGCAAGGAAAAATTGAGTATTTATAGCCCTTTCGTATTTTTGAACAACAATCACTATAAATTTAGTCAATAACATCAAAACCAAATTTTTTTCCTTTTTACTTTCTACTTTTTCCTTGAATTTATGACAGATGCAGAGTTATTGGCAATAATCGCACAAGCAGAACGTGAGGGCTGGACGGAACTCGATCTGTCGGGGAATGATCTAGAAGGATTGCCTAGTGAAATTGGACGGTTGCAAAGTCTGGAAAAGTTGATTTTAGGTAAGTGGATTGATGGGATAGGAAGTAAAGTAAATCGTTTAACTGCTATTCCTCAAGAGATTTTTCAATTAATCAATCTCAAAGAACTTCAAATTCCATACAACCAAATTACGCAGATACCAGACGCGATCGCAAACTTATCAAATCTGACTTCGCTTGACCTCTCTAGCAACCAAATCACGGTGATACCTGACTCGATCTCCAACTTAGCCAATCTGACTTCGCTTGACCTCTCTAGCACCCAAATTACGGCGATACCTGACTCGATCTCCAACTTAGCCAATCTGACTTCGCTTGACCTCTCTAGCACCCAAATCACGGCGATACCTGACTCGATCTCCCAATTAGCAAATCTGACGGAGCTTTACCTCTTTAACAACGAAATTACGGTGATACCCGACGCGATCGCCCAATTAGCAAATCTGACTAGGCTTAACCTCCATAGCAACCAAATTACGGTGATACCCAACGCGATCGCCCAATCAGCAAATTTGACGGAGCTTTACCTCTTTAACAACGAAATTACGGTGATACCCGACGCAATCGCCCAATTAGCAAATCTGACAGAGCTTCGTCTCGATAACAACCAAATTACGGTGATACCCGACGCGATCTCGAACTTAGCAAATCTGACTATGCTTAACCTCTCTAGCAACCAAATCACGGCGATACCCTACTCGTTATCCAACTTAGCCAATCTGAGGGAGCTTTCCCTCTATAGCAACCAAATCACGGCGATACCTGATGCGATCACCAACCTTACCAATCTTTCTCAGTTTTTCCTCGGTGGTAACCAAATTACTCAGATTCCAGAGGCGATCACCAACCTTACCAATCTCTCTTGGCTTTCCCTCTCTAGCAACCAAATCACGGCGATACCAGACTCGATCCAAAACTTAGCAAATCTGACAGCGCTTTACCTCTCTAGCAACCAAATCACGGCAATACCAGACTCGATCCAAAGCTTAACTAAATTGGAATATTTAGATTTGCGTGGCAACCCGATTAGTATTCCCCGTGATCTTCTAGCTCCATCGGATATCTTTTCTCGACCTTCTGCACGTCCAATTCTTGGCTATTATTTCAGTATCCAAGATCCCAAGGAAACTACCCAAATCTATGAAGCAAAAATCTTGATAGTTGGTGAAGGTGGTTCAGGCAAAACTAGCCTTGCCAACAAACTGATTGATGCTGATTATCAACTTAAACCTGAAGCTGAGGATATTTCCACACAGGGCATCGATATTTTGCAATGGGAATTTACAGGACGCAATCAGCAAACCTATAAAGTGAATATTTGGGACTTTGGCGGACAGGAAATCTATCATCAAACCCATCAATTTTTCCTAACCGAGCGCTCCCTCTATCTATTAGTTGCCGACAGCCGCAAAGAAGACACCGATCATTACTTTTGGCTGCAAATCATCCGTTTACTCGGCAAAGATAGCCCCGTGCTATTGATTCAAAACGAAAAACAAAACCGTACCTGTAACCTCAATCTCCGCGAACTACGCGCCGAATTTGAGCATCTCGACCTACCTCAAAGCATCAACCTCGCCGACAATCGCGGACTAGCAGAAATCAAAGAAACCATTCAGCGCAACCTCGAAGATCTCCTACCTAAAGGAGTTGCTTTCCCTAATTCATGGCTGAATGTTCGCTATGCCCTCGAAAATGACGGGCGCAACTATATCGCTTTTAGTGAATACGAATCAATTTGTCGATTACATAAAATTAGCAATACTCAAGAGATGCTAGATATCAGCGACTTTTTACATCGACTCGGCATCTGTCTCCATTTCCAAAAAGACCCCATCCTCCGCCATCGCCTTATCCTCAAACCCAACTGGGGAACTGCCGCCATTTACAAAATTCTGGATAATGAGAAAGTCAATAAAGAACTGGGACAGTTTTGTGATGCTGATTTAGACAACATTTGGCAAGAAAGTCAATATAACAATATGCGCCATGAACTTCTGCAATTAATGAAGGAGTTTAAAGTCTGTTACGAAATCCCCCACCATAAGGGGAACTACATTGCTCCTCACCTCCTCCAAAAAGATCCTCCCAACTACGATTGGGATACTAGCCAAAATCTGATCCTGCGCTACCGTTACAAAATCTTTATGCCCAAGGGGATTTTAAGCCGCTTTATTGTGGAAATGCACCAAAATATTGAAAACGTTTCCGATCCCAATCTCGCTTTGGTGTGGAAATATGGCGTTGTCCTCAATCAGGGTAACACCCGTGCCGAAGTCACCGAACGCACCCACGATCGCGAGATTCGGATTCGCCTCAGTGGTTCAGGACAAAAAGAATTCCTCAACATCATCAACCATGAATTTAAAAAAATCCACGATCGCTTTGAAAACCGCCTAGAATACGACACCCTCATCCCATGCAACTGCACTAAATGTAAAACGCTCATCGAGCCAAATATGTACAAACTAGACGAGCTAAAACGATTTATTGAGCAACGCGAACCAAATATTCAATGCTATATAAGCTTTAAACCCGTCAATGTTCTTCGCCTACTTGACGACTCCATCGACCCCGATCGAGATCGAAAACTTCATGACATAGGTGATGACATTAGTAATATTGAAGATAGGCGATCGCGCCATAAGAAGGAAGATCATCGAGGTGATACTTATATTTTTGAAGGACAAACAGGACAAGTAGTTATTGGGGAGCTGAAAACCAGAGGTAAAAATACGGGCATACAAAACAACGACCTCAGCCAAAAAGCAGTTCCTGAAACATCACCCCAAAATCACGCAAAAGACGCAACTAAACCCATGAAAACGATCCTCATGCTTGCGGCAAATCCTAAAAATTCAGTCTCTTTGAGACTTCAAGAAGAAGAACGCTTGCGCCTCGCTGGTTATGGTACAGAACCCATCAAAACTGCTGTAGCTGTTCGTCCTAGAGATATCCAACAAGCCATGCTAGACTTCAAACCTCAAATCATTCATTTCTCAGGACATGGAGCCGATGAAGATGGATTAGTATTTGAAGATATCGATGGACAATTTAAATTAATTGGTGGAGAAGACCTAGCCGATCTCTTCGATCTATTTAGCGATCGCATTGAATGCGTTGTCCTCAATGCTTGCTATAGCAAAACCCAAGCCGAAGCTATCCGCCAAAACATCAAATATGTAATTGGCATGAATCAAGCTATTGGTGATCGAGCAGCGATTGAGTTTGCTGTGGGTTTTTATGCAGCGATCGGTGCAGGAGAATCCTACGAGTTTGCTTTTAAACTAGGTTGCAATGCTATTCGCTTAGCAGGAATCAAAGAATATGCTACTCCGAAACTTTTAAAGAAAAGTTAAGACTAGACTTTAATAAACTAGGCATAGAACTAATCAAGCACTAGCAACTAGAAAACAATCAAGATCTGGTCGTAAGATTCTGCTCTATTTATCTGCTTGTAAACTCACAATGTAGATAGAACAGGTTAATCTACATAAAATAAGCGATCGCGGTGGGTATTAGCCAAAAAAGCTTCTATTTCTTCCCATTTCTCGTTCTCAATTAAATCAATTACCGATTGCAAAGACTTCTGATAGGTGTGGAGCGATCGCAATAGTGCAGATTGATTATATTCCGCCATCAACCGACCGAGTTCGGGATTACCACCACCAACACGACTAGTATCTCGAAATCCCGAACTAGCTAAATTTTGGGCTAATTTGAGAATACTCGCATCTTCTTCCCGTTGACAAGCCGCAATCAAACTAGAGCTAATCATCACAGGCAAGTGACTGATAGAAGCCACAGCGCGATCGTGTTCTTCAGGACTACATTCATAGACATTCATTCCCACCAACTGCCAAAGCGATCGCACCTTCTCAAATGCTGCAATATCGTCGCTAGGCGTAACTACACAGGGACGGTTTTGAAATAGATTCCGTTGGGCAGCCAAGATACCTTGAAGGGTATTCCCAGCCATTGGATGACTGCCGACAAATCTCTGACCAAATTGCTGACAAATTTTTGATGCAGGTTCGACGATCGCTGCTTTGACTGAACCAACATCCGTAAAAATAATATTCGATGGCAGCTTGGGAGCGAGATTAGTAATCGTTGGCAAGATCGCAGCGATCGGCGTGCAAATGATGACTATATCTGTCTGCCTAAGAATGCGATCGGGAATAGCTTCAATATCTGTACTCGCTACATTTGCTACAGCGATCGCCTCTGCCTGTTTACAGGTCTCAGGGTTACGGCTGATACCCCATACATAATTTTCTTCATTTTGCGCTAGAAGATCTAAACCCAGCGAACCACCGATCAATCCCAGTCCAACTATGCCAACATTCATAGAAATTTATCAAAGATAGCGACTCTAATAAAACCTAAAAAGCTCTAAGGTTTTATTAGAGGTAACGCATTGCGCTGCCTCTAATAAAATCTCCATCAATGAAATTTTAGTGGGAATTGCACCCTCTTAAAAATTTGATTTAAAACTTGCGGAGGTCAATACCTGCTTCCTTAGCAAATGCAGATAGACCTTTCTTTTGTAAAGTCTTAATTGCTTTGGTGGAAATTTGTAATTTTACAAAGCGCTTTCCTTCTTCCCACCAAATTCTCTTATCTTGTAAGTTTACGTGTTGTAAGTGCTTATGACGCTTGTGTGAGAAAGAAATCGATACAGAGTTATTGGCTTTTTTGCCTGTTAGTTGGCATACACGACTCATAGTACTAGTCTCCTATTTTTTCAGTCCAGCTAACCATAATACAACCTCAAACTATTCTTAAGCAACTAATTTTTTCTTAAAAGTAGCAATTCACATTATGAAACCGATTTTTATAATGTGAATTAGTGCGAACATACGAATGTGATGCAAGAAAAAAGAATCAGGTTATTTTCTGCGTGAGGTAAAAGATGCCTGCAAAAGATATGTTTCATGACAGTGCAAAAACAGCCTTAGTGAAGGATGGCTGGACAATTACACATGATCCTCTAAGTTTACGTATGGGAAAAAAGGATTTTTTCGTAGATTTAGGCGCGGAAAAACTCTTGGCAGCAGAGAAAGACAATCAGAAAATTGCTGTGGAAATTAAAAGTTTCGTTAGTCAGTCTGAAATCCGAGATTTAGAAAATGCTTTGGGACAATATATTTTGTATCACAATATTCTCAGTGTTCTCGAACCTGATCGCGTTTTATATTTAGCTGTGCGTGAGTCAGTTTTTGTGGATTTATTTGAGGAAGCGATAGGTAAGCTTTTGCTAGACAGACAAGTGCTGAAGTTACTAACGTTTGATCCAGAGTTGGAGGTGTTAAAACGATGGATAAATTAGAAGATTATCGGCAAATTATCCGCACAGTGTTAACTCCCTACACAAAAATCACCTATGCAAATGTTCCTGTCAGAAATATGGCGGTTTTTGATGATGAGCATGGGCAATACTTAATTATGTCCGATGGCTGGGATGGGGTGCGACATTTGCACGGCTGTTTAATTCATGTTGAAATTATTGGCGATCGCCTGTGGGTACAACGCGATGGTACTGAGGATGGTGTGACGGATGAACTAGTGGCAGCAGGTGTGCTGAAGCAGGATATTGTGTTGGGTTTCCAAGAGCCATCAGTGCGGAAATACACTGGTTATGGGGTAGCTTAGGCAAAAGTAAAGTGCTGTATATTGAGCCTGAGTAAAACTTGAAATTTAGCTATGACAAACACTAGTGCATCGCCGATTCCTGTTGTTGTTTCTGGGGCGACGGGCAAAATGGGGCGTGAAATCATCAAAGCGATCGCCCAAGCGCCAGACATGACCCTCGTTGGTGCGATCGGCCGTAAACATATTGGCGAAGATATCGGCGAAGTTGTCGGTATTGGTGAATTAGAAATACCCGTAACCGATAATCTCGAAGTTGTCCTCGCTCAAGCCTCCCAAGAGTCGCAACTGCCCGTAATGGTCGATGTCACCCATCCCAGCATCATCTATGACAATATTCGCTCCGCGATCGCCTATGGGGTGCGTCCAGTAGTCGGCACTACGGGCTTAAGTGAAAAACAAATTGAAGATCTCGCGATTTTTGCAGACAAGGCAAGTACTGGCTGCATCATTGCCCCAAATTTCTCTGTTGGCGTAATTTTGATGCAACAAGCAGCGATCGCCGCCGCCAAATATTTCCAACATGTAGAAATCATCGAACTACATCACAATCAAAAAGCTGATGCCCCCAGCGGCACGGCAATCAAAACCGCGCAAATGCTCTCAGAGCTAGGTCAATCCTTCAACCCCGCCCTTGTTGATGAAAAAGAACATCTCACTGGTGCGCGCGGTGCAACCTACGGCGAGAATATTCGCATTCATAGTGTGCGTGTGCCTGGACTAGTAGCTCGTCAGGAAGTAATTTTTGGCGCAATGGGAGAAACTCTCAAAATCGAACATAATGCTAGCGATCGCACTTGCTATATGGCTGGCGTATTGCTTTGCGTCCGCAAAGTACTTGCCCTCAAGTCACTAATCTACGGACTAGAGAAGCTTTTATAGCAATTTACTTTTAGCAATTGGTAACTAAAGAGGGCTTCGGCTTCGCTCAGCCACCGTAGACCGAAGTCTGAACGAAGCCAAAGCCTAATTGCATCTGAAATATAACTAACAAAAAAGCACTTGCTTCGCAAGTGCTTTTTTGTTAGTTAAGAATACCCC
Organism: Pseudanabaena frigida; assembly: GCA_003242085.1. GTDB lineage: Bacteria > Cyanobacteriota > Cyanobacteriia > Pseudanabaenales > Pseudanabaenaceae > Pseudanabaena > Pseudanabaena frigida. The sequence goes on from QBML01000005.1 coordinate 65,626, forward strand.
CAGGGGAATTCGAATCCCCGTCGCATCCGTGAAAGGGATGTGTCCTAGGCCTCTAGACGATGGGGGCGTGTTCTTGACCTTTATCAAGATACATACTGAGTTGAAACTTTGTCAACACCTAAACCAAACTTTTTTTCGATCGGGTAAAAACTCGTCACTCCGTAATGAGCTTTTACCTGATGCTGGGACGAATGCCATAGTTGCGATAGCGCCAATAATCTTGCAAAATTTGAGCATGATCGAAACATAGCGGCGTTGGTATTTCCCAAGACGCAAAAACTCCAACAGACTTAGCATCATCATCAGCCTTGGGTTCGCCAACTGCTTCAGCCATGTACACAGCACTAATCGTATGCTGACGACTATCGCGGTTAGGGTCAGAATAAATCCCCAGTAGATCGATCAATTCCACCTTTAAGCCCGTTTCTTCCGCAGCCTCACGTCTTGCCGCATCTTCTAGGCGTTCGCCATAATCTACAAATCCACCGACGATCGCCCAGCCATGAGGAGGATTCAGCCGCTCAATTAATACAATCGGTCGATCGGGGCGATCGCGAAGAGAAATGATGATATCAACCGTAGGAGCAGGATTTCGGTAAGTCACGTTGCTTATTTGTTGTTTGAGAGTAATTACAGCTACAAAATGCAGATTGGCACTACGTTATCATGCAGACTCATAATCCGAGAGCTATAGGCATTACTCGGCAGGAGAGTATTTCTTTGATTCCGATCAGCATAGAAATTGTAGAAGGTAATCCGAATCTTGCCTCTCTCTTGGGTTGGCATTTGCAGCAGATTGGCTATTCGGTATTTCAGGCGGTCAGTTGTCAGCAAGCAAAGTTGGTATTTCAAAAGCAGCAACCTAGTTTGGTGATTTTGAGTACCGATCTGCCTGATGGAGACGGCGTGGAGTTATGTCGTTGGTTGCATAAGCAAAGAAGCTCTTTGATATTTATAATTTCATCCCGCACAGGTGAATCTGACATTGTCGAGGGTTTAAAGGCGGGGTCAGATGATTATTTGACTAAGCCCTTCGGGATGCAGGAATTTTTAGCAAGGGTCGAGGCACTAACTCGTCGGTTACGCACATCAGCGCCGCCTGCTTGTTTGGACTATGGCACATTAAAAATCGATCTCGTCCAACGCCAAGTGAGGCTTAAGGGTAGCGCGATCGATTTAACACCGCAGGAATTTAGCTTGCTCTATGTTTTGGCGCAGTCAGAAGGTTTGGCTTTAAGTCGGGCTGAGCTTTTACAAAGAGCTTGGCCAGATGAGATTAATAATCCCCGAACTGTTGATACCCATGTTTTATCATTACGCAAAAAACTAGAGGTCGATCCACAACAGCCAAATTTAATTCAAACCGTACGAAATATTGGCTACAGGTTTAATCCAGAAGCTTTAGCGCGATCGCCGTTACGACCAAACCCGCAAAGTTCTCAGAATTTGAATAGCGATCGCCCCCCACAATTTACTGCCCCACCTAGTCGCTCTTTTGCAAAATACTAAACAAACAAACCGCATAAAATGTGGTTAGCTTGCTTGATAATCCTTTCCCAGTCAAAGAAATAATTTAGAGGTGAGCGGCTTTGCCGCTCACCTCTAATTATTTGCTGAGAAGGGTGTAAGTAATCTGTACTAATCCTGTGTCAAAAGTTTGACAACGCACAAGGTTCAAGCTCAAAGTTGGCAAAGGTGGCGGGAATAAAGAAATTCCTTCACCTAAAATGATGGGGTGAATCGACAGGATAAATTTATCAACCAGATTATTTTCTAGACAAGTTTTAGCGATCGCCGCTCCACCCACTAGCCAAATATCTTTGCCGTCCTGTGCCTTTAAGTCCTTAACAAAGCTGACTAGATCGGTAGACACAAAGGTCACATTCTCATCGCGATCGCGTTCAACTGTCCGCGAAAATACAAAACCCTGCTTCTCAGAATAGGGATAATCGCCCCAAGACTGAATCTGCTCGTAAGTATTGCGACCCATCAACAGGCGATCGCAGGTCGCATAAAAATCCTCATACCCATAATCCTGATCTGTAAATAGCCAGTCCACCGCCCCAGAACTACGCGCAACATAGCCATCTAAACTCAATGCAATGAATAAAACTAATTGGCTCATAGGATAAAGTCCCCTCCTTTTCGATAAACCTGCGATCTTTCGATGCCCATTAAATGATATTTTGAGAGGCGGTTAGCTTTATATGTGAGTGCAAAAAAAGTTAAACTTATTAAGTTTGATGTATTGCATTTTCATGCATATATACCTTTGCACGTCATTTCATTGCAAATTTTTTAGATTTTGAGTTAAGAGGCTGGAGTAAACAGCAAGCATGGTAACAACCGCAGAGAAAGTATCAGTCGGGCGCATCACCAAGATCATCGGTCCTGTGGTCGATGCCGAATTCCCCAGTGGCAAAATCCCCGAAATTTATAACGCCGTTGTCGTAACTGGCAGAAACTCCGCAGGACAAGACATCAATGTCACCTGTGAAGTACAGCAATTATTAGGCGATAACCAAGTTCGTGCTGTTGCAATGAGTACCACTGACGGCATCGTTAGAGGTATGGATGTAACCGATACGGGCGCACCAATTACCGTTCCTGTTGGACCTAACACCTTAGGTCGTATCTTCAACGTATTAGGCGAACCTATTGATGAACTAGGGCCTGTTACCACCGAAGAAAAATTCCCTATTCACCGTCCATCTCCAGCATTCACCAGCTTAGAAACCACACCCAGCACCTTTGAAACGGGCATTAAGGTAATTGACCTTCTCGCTCCCTATCGTCGTGGTGGCAAAATTGGTCTATTCGGTGGCGCTGGTGTAGGCAAAACCGTATTAATCCAAGAATTAATCAACAACATCGCTAAAAAGCACTCTGGTGTGTCGGTGTTTGGTGGTGTAGGCGAACGTACCCGCGAAGGTAATGACCTCTACAACGAAATGAAAGAATCGGGCGTACTTCAGTACCTCGCTCTCGTTTATGGTCAAATGAACGAGCCACCTGGAGCACGTATGCGTGTTGGCTTAACGGCTTTGACCATGGCTGAATATTTCCGTGATGTGTCCAAGCAAGACGTATTGTTGTTCATCGACAATATTTTCCGCTTTACTCAAGCTGGTTCGGAAGTATCCGCGCTACTCGGTCGGATGCCATCGGCTGTAGGTTATCAACCAACTCTCGCTACAGACATGGGTGCTTTGCAAGAGCGGATCACCTCAACTACTGAAGGTTCGATCACCTCCGTACAAGCAGTATATGTACCTGCGGATGACTTGACTGACCCAGCTCCTGCAACTACCTTTGCTCACCTTGATGCAACCACCGTGTTGTCTCGTGGTTTGGCTTCTAAGGGTATTTATCCTGCGGTTGACCCCCTCGATTCCTCTTCAACCATGTTGCAACCTGGCGTGGTCAGTGATGAGCACTATCGTGTTGCGCGTGGTGTTCAATCGATTCTTCAGCGTTATAAAGAACTACAAGATATCATCGCTATCTTGGGTCTAGATGAACTTTCTGAAGATGACAAATTGGCTGTAGCTCGCGCCCGTAAGATCGAGCGCTTCTTGTCTCAGCCCTTCTTCGTTGCAGAAGTATTTACTGGCTCTCCTGGTAAGTATGTCACCCTCGAAGAAAGCATCAGTGGATTCGATCGCATCCTCAAGGGCGAACTCGACGATCTACCCGAGCAAGCTTTCTACCTCGTTGGCAACATCGAAGAAGCGATCGAAAAAGCAGCAAAGCTAAAAGCTGGTAATTAGGCCTTTAGCTATTAGCCTTTAGCTGTTAGCCTTTAGCTCATAAAACAGCTAAAGCTAGCAGCTAACAGCTAATAGCCAGATCAGCTAAGAGTTAAAACCTATTACCAAATAATTTAAAAATGACCCTAACTGTAAAAGTAATTTCCCCAGATCAAACAATTCTGGATACCGTCGCAGAGGAAGTGATTTTACCTAGTTCCACAGGGCAATTGGGTATTTTGACCGATCACGCACCTCTAATTTCGGCACTCGAAACAGGTGTATTACGTTTTCGTAAAGACAAGGCTTGGGCTTCGATCGCTCTTACAGGTGGATTTGCCGAAGTTGAAGAAAATGAAGTAACCGTTTTGGTACGTAGTGGCGAACTCGGTAGTGCAATCAATCCAGAAGAGGCTCGCAAGCAGCTCGAACAAGCTGAGCAAGCTTTGGCTGGTATTAAGGCTGAAGACAAGCAAGGTAAAATTCAAGCTGAGCAAAACCTTCGTACTGCTCGTGCCAGAGTTCAAGCAACTACTGCTCTCTAAAAATCTATCGACAAGATTTTGCAATGCAAAACTTTGCAACAAAGAAGCGATCGCCTTGGGCGATCGCTTCTTTGTTGCAACAAGGAGTTTAAGTATTATTCAATGGGCGTAGCTAAAATCTTTTTGAGGGCGATTAATCCTTTTTTGAGTTGTCGAGAAACTGTTACAGCACTAATGCCAAGTGTCTCAGCAACTTCACGATGGGTAAATTCTTTTAAAAATACAAACTCTACAACTTCACGAGTGCGATCTTCGAGTAAGTCTAGAGCCTGCTGAAGTCGAATATTATCTTCTTGGGCTAGTTGAAAACTTTGATATTTTTGGTCGGTGACCAGATCGCCGATCGAGGTTGAGCTATCCTCGCTTTGATCGATCGGAGTATCGAGGCTAATAGGCGATCGGTTTTGACAAGCTAGCTTAATGTCATACCATTCATTAACCGTAATACCTAGCTCATTAGCTACCTCTTGACTTGAGGGTTCGCGACCTGTCTCCGCGCGCCTATTCCGAATAATTTTGCAGCCGTGATTATAAATTGTCAGCCATGCGCGAGGCATCCTGACCGTCGGACTTTTATCTCGTAGATAATGTTGGATCTCCCCCTTGATATACGGCACAGCAAAGGAACTAAAAGCATTACCCTTACTGACATCAAAACGCTCGATCGCATTGATTAATCCGATCGAACCAACCTGCATTAGGTCTTCAAAGCTTTCTTGACATTGATTTGTCCAATGATAGGCTTCACGGCGGACTAAGCCGATATTAAGGTTTACAAGTTGATTCCGCAGCTTGATGGTTGGAGATGTCCGATAGGCTTGTAAAATTTCGAGAGTTTCTTGTTTGCGTGTGGCGGTAGTTGTTGTGTCTCCTTCTTCAGCTTCTTGGGGTTGGTTACGATTATCAAGATGTTGTCTTTGCAAAAAACTTTCCAGATGTTGTTGAATAATCGATCGCGCAAATTCAGAAAAATTGGCATCTTGTTCGGGATTAAATTGGGTTAAGGCTTTCTTTAAGCCTTGTTTACCGATTTCGAGTAATTCGCGATCGCTCGATCTACGTTCCCCTGCTCTGCGATTGGATACCCTCCGTTCTAGTGGTTCTTGGCGATCGCTAGCTCGGCGATCGCCGAGCTTTGTTTGATTAATTAATGAGATTGGCAAATTAGTGATTGTTTCACGAATCAATCCCATATATATTTCCACAATCTGTTGCTGTAAGTTTTCAGATGGCGAAACTCGATATGCTCTTACCAGAGTCAGTATATTTTCATTAGTTAAATTGCTCGAATCTAATGGCATATGGCAAATATCCTCAACGATGCAAGCAGCTAAAAGATGTGCCCAACACATAAGATGAGAACTTTGCATACATGTGCTTGATACCGATATTTGTCAATTGCACATAGATTCTTGGAAATAGTAATCTTGTTTCCCTAATTCTCTTGCAGTCTTAATTAGTTTAATGTAAGACAACTAAATATAGTTCATAACTTTAACATTGTATAAGCCTAAGGCTAAGCGAAGCAAGAGCAAAAAAGAGAGAGATTTTGCGGCAAATATTTTTTAGATGAGCATTACGATTACTTCATCTCCAATAGGCACATAGGTTTGATTGATTCGCATTACAGCTAGAGCATTTGTACCAATCGCACTAATTAAATTACCAGAGCTATAATTTTGCACGGGCTGAAAAACTGGCTTTCCTTTTGGATAAGTTAGTTGTCCCCATAGATAGGTTTCGCGCCTACCTTGTGAATTGAGCTCTGCATTAGCAATTGCTTTAATAAATTGAGGATACCAATAACTTTCGTTACTTCCATTTAATTTAGCGATCGCACCACGAATAAAACGCCAGAAAATCATCATCGCTGAGACTGGATTTCCGGGAACCCCAAAATAGAGAACCTTATCCTCACTTCCATTCACATTAAGAGCGCTTGTGAGGAAAGCAACGGTTAGAGGTTTTCCTGGTTTAATGGCAACCGATCGCACATAGATATCGGCTCCCATCTTTTCTAAAATTTCATCGATAAAATCATAATCACCGACAGAAACCCCACCCGTGGAAATGACGATATCGGCTTCCGCGATCGCTTGTTGCATGACTTTTTCGAGTTTAGCTTTATTGTCGTTTATCATTCCAAAAGGGATGGCGATCGCTCCCATTTGAGCAATCAATGTTGATATTGCATATAGATTAGAGTCAATAATTTGCCCTAACTGAAGCGGTTGAGGGCTATTGAGACTAACCAGTTCATTGCCAGTAGAAATAATCGCTATTTTGGGTTGACGATAAACTTTGACCATTTGGCATCTTGCTGAGGCTAAAGCACCGATTTCTGTCGCGCCTAACTTCGTTCCTGCCCTAAGTAAAGTTGTACCAGCCTTAATAAATTCACCTTTACGTCTTACATATTCACCTTGAGTGGGTTTGATGTTAAGCTGCAAAAAATTATCAATGCGTTCTGTATCTTCCTGCATGATTACGGTATCTGCTCCAACTGGCAGCATTCCCCCTGTAAAAATACGCATACATTCACCTTGAGCCAATCGCTGGGCGATCGCGATTCCTGCGGGAATTTCATCGGTGGCGATCGCTAGTTTTAGTTCTTGCAGATTTTCTAAATCGGCGTAACACAGAGCATAACCGTCCATCGCCGAGTTGTCCCAATGAGGAAAGTCTAGTTCGCTTTGAATATCCTCTGCTAAAATTCGGGCGATCGCTTGCGGCAAAGGCAAAATTTCACTATCGAATTCAGGATCGAAAGGTTTGACCAAATCTAAAATTATTTTTTCGACTTCAGAAACAGACAGCATAGCTACATTAAAGATAGAGGGCAGCACTAAGCGCTGCCCTCTACTATAGAATTTATTTATGCGTATAGATATTGTCACCCTCTTCCCCGAATTTTTTACTTCGCCATTGCAGACTAGTTTGCTGGGTAAGGCGATCGCTAATCAAATTGCCGATGTATATCTCACTAATCCCAGAGATTTCACCACCGATAAGCATCATCGAGTAGATGATGAACCCTACGGCGGCGGCGTGGGAATGTTGATGAAGCCCGATCCGATTTTTGCGGCGGTGGAGTCTCTACCAGTCTTGCCGAAGCGAGAAATTATTTACTTGACTCCTCAGGGTGCACCAATGAAGCAGGCTCTTTTTAAGGAGCTTGCCGATTACGATCAGCTAGTTCTCATTTGTGGCAGCTATGAGGGAGTTGATGAGCGCGTATGCGAGCATTTAGTTACTCGCGAAGTTTCCCTCGGTGATTTTGTATTGACCTGTGGCGAAATTCCTGCGCTCGCGTTAATTAATGGAGTAGTACGTTTACGTCCGGGGACAGTTGGGAAGGAAGATTCGCTCAAGTTTGAGAGTTTTGAAGATGGATTATTAGATTATCCACAATACACAAGACCACCTGTATTTCGAGATTGGGAAGTTCCCGAAGTTTTGCGATCGGGTAATCATAAATTGATTGCGGAATGGAGAAAGGAACAACAAATTTTGAGAACTAAACAACGTCGTCCTGATTTGCTATAACATTTTGGGAGTGCGTCAAATGCTGCCAAGGTGAGCTATCTCTGAAATAACCAACCTTGGCTCGGCAAGGAAACAGGCATCAGATAATGATCGCTGGCTCGCACATAACATTTTTGATTAGTTCTGAGCCAAGAGCTTCCATTGGGTAGTTCGACCAAATTCTTGCCATCCAGTATCTCTCTGCCTAGCTTACCAACGATTTGTCCTTTACGATAGGAATATTGAATTGCTCCATCAGGCCGATCGCGACAGTTCAACATCCCATCATCCGACACAACTTGCCACTCAGTCCAAGTATAAAAAGCCCCCTCAGAGTAGAAAGTGTTACTAGTGGCATTAGTAAATTCGCCGCCGCGATCGCTTTTTGGCAAAGCTTCTGGCAAATCTAGATAGAATTGCTGACCCACAGGAGCATCGCAGTAACGATCTTGGGGCTTGTTCAAGTAGTTGGGAGCAGCTTGCCCAGTCACCACCCATGTCACTTGAGCCACAACTGGTAGCCCTGATTGAAGGTTGGGACGACGAATACTAATTTTGCCAGTACAAACATCCTCAAAAGCACCTGACAGATCGGTGTAGTCTTTGGCATGATAGATTTGGTCAAAGCGGAACCGACCAAAGATAGTTTTCCCGTTAGTTACAGTCAGATAACTGTTGTAGTAATGCCCCCTCTTCTACATTTTCAAATACAGAAATTGTAGTTACCCCATTACTGTAGGTGGTGTGAATGGAGTCCGAAGCATTCTGTGCTAAGGCAGTTGTATTAGACCACCATAGCAGTGACTCGAGCAGAGATAAAAGGAAAGCAGCGATCGCGACACGATTTTTCTCGCACATAGCCAGTTCTATCCTTAATGATGATTTAACTCTTTATGATAACTACTAATTTTGTCGTACTTACTTTATCTATGGCTGCCTTGTCAATGCTATCGGCAACCGAATTAGCAGCGTCTGATTCATGTCCAATTGCTAAAAGCATTTATCGCGATGGAGATGGAAAAGGGTTTCAATTGATTTTCAGTCCGCCGTCCTCAGGTGGTGTATTCCTTGCAACCGCCACGATCGATCATAACAAACAGGGACAATTATATCGATTTCAAGTGACTCAATCGAATGGGTACGGCTCCGTTTGGCTATTAGATCGAGAAACAAAGTATTCAAAGCGGGATAGAGGATTATGGATTGCGTTTTTTGACCAGAATTTGAAATCAGCCACACCGCTTTTTCTGGAAAAAGAGACGGAGTCGCCAAAGTATGCGGTAATCGCTGAACTGGGTAGTTATGACTACTATAAACGGAGAGATAGAGTAATGGGAAATAGTTCAATGCTACTGTCAGATACAATCTGGATTTTCGATCGTTGTCAATAGAAGATACATGAGTTTTACAGGTTCTATAGAGCCAAATTCTGATGCTCTTGGGGAACAATTTCGTGCAATCGCAAATCATTTTTATCGAGCAAATCAAGTCAATTGGCTAAGTGGCTTGTGGAAGAATTCGATCTATCTCAGATTGACTATCAGCCGATTAGAGCAGACTCTCTTTTTATTGTTCGATTTGCGGTATTCGATCGTTTTGGCTATTTCCCTTTCGGCGATCGGATTTCTATGGATATGTTAGAAGCTCTTAAAACCCGTGATGCTCTCTAGTTACAATTTTTTTAATTCAGGCATCTAGCTCCTAACGTATGTCATTCCATTAATATAAAAATTTTTTAGGAGGTCTTTTCTATGCAATTTAATCTGATTAATCCAATGTTTCAAAGTTTTTTTACACGTATACTCAGCCCCTATACCCTTCTCGGAATCCTGTTTATATTGCATGACTATGCAATATGGAACCATGCTAGAGCAAATGCACAACCAACTAGTTCATCCCAACAGATCCTAAGTGGCAACTATGCGATCGGTGGTACTGGGATGGCACTGGTTGTTCGGGGAAACCAATATTACTATTCCGATGAGATCGGACAGACAGAATGGAAACCTACTTCCCAGTTAAATTATATTAACGAGGGCGTTGTATTTGGAGAAGGATATTATTGGTGTCTGCGTACTTTACCTGGACCTCGTGGAGTATGTACGAGGCACGGATGGATGCGAGATATCTCTACCGAAGATATACAAAGATGCAGTGATGCTTTAACAGCAACTCAGGATAGAATCCGCCAAACCAAAAATGTTCTATCACTCAAAATGATCACCATTCAAGTGAGCGATCGCTATCCCGATCGTCCTAGCGATCGTCCAGATGGATATCAATTCTTAATGGTTGGGAAAGGAGGCTTTGATATCTTGGCATCAGAACAACTCATGGCATCAATCAGCACCCAGATCATTACTAATTGCCCTAGCGTCAGCATGGTCGAATTTGCAACTTATCCAGAGGGGGCTGGCATCTACGGCTTAGTCAATAATAAAGTACAAGGATTTGACTGCTATGAGGCATATAACACGCTTCAGTCGCCTAATCCAAAACCTCCTTGGGGATATGAAGGGTGTTTATAGAGTTTTCTCAACATCAGTTGCTTGAGATCGAGCAAAGATGCAGAGTAATACAGGAAGCTATGACGATTAATATTCAAACAACTGTGATTTTTTACTGTCTAATCATTAGTCGCTACCTTAAATTTTTATCGATGATTGGATAGAGAGTAATATTGCATGGGTGGATCTACATTAATCAAACAATTACATCTCTAGAAATTTTACTTTATGATTAACAAATCGCTGATGATAGAGATCGAGATTGCAGAGCTATCGATTAGACATTGTGGCACTGGTCAGCCGCATAGTGTGAGTTAGCCGAGTATAACGCACAAGTAATTAGCATTAGAAAAGTGCATTACATTGCACTAGCACACCCTATAAGATCGGCTACTCGTAAAGGGCATAGAAATATCTTACCAATTGAATCTGTCGCAATGACTTCAATAATTACAGTTATAGGTAATCCTCGATCTGCTTCACACTAATTCACAAAATGCTGGCTAATCAGGTTTTACATTACATTGAGATGGAGTTTCAGCGCGATCGCAAACGATGATTTTTTGAATTAACTTACGCAGTTCCAACGCTTCTTGATATTTAGGCTGTTCTTGCAGTATTTTCTCAACCGCAACAAGAGACTCACTATAACGCTTAGCACGGTATAGGGTTGCAGCTAAAGCATATTGGGTATCAATTTTGGCGATACCTCCCCATAATATGTTGGCTTTTAGAGAACGAGAATAGGCGTTGATAGCTTCTTCATCTTTATTTTGATTGTAGAAAATCACACCACGGTTGTGCCAAACTTCCGAAAATCCCCCCGATAATTCTATTGCCTTCTGATATGCTTGTAGCGCTTCTTCATTACGGTTTACTTTCTTCAGCACATTGCCTTTTTTATACCAAGAAGCATAGTCATCAGGCTCAATAGCAATCACCCGTTCGTAGGCTAATATTGCCTCTGGATAAAGACCCAAAGTCGTTAGTGCATCGGCTTTTCCATACCAAGCGTTAGTATAGTTTGGCTTTTGAGCGATTAAGTTCTCAAAAATGATTAATGCATTTTGGTTTTCACCCCGATCGAGTAGTCGAATGCCATCAATATAAGTCTCATAGAAATTTTCACTGCTATTGTCGTCAAAAAACTTAATCTGAGGATTCTCACGGCGAATTTTTTGACCTCGTTCAAAAGATAGAATCGTATCTTTATAACTTCCTAATCTTGATTTTGCATCAGCTTCGCCATAATAAATTACATAGTCTTGGAGGCTCAGTAGGTCTTTAGATGCAATGTAAGGAGTATTGGGCGAAAGTAAAATAGCACGACGGTAGGCTGCTCGGGCTTCCTCGTAACGATCTAATCGGAACAATGCTAGTCCTCTAAAAAACCAGACAAAGCTATAGTTAGGCTTAATCTTGATAGATTGATCTAAAGAAGCGATCGCCTCTTCATAGCGATGGAGATCGACTAATGCGGTGCCGCGATTAAACCACCAAAGATAGTAGTCTTCTGCTTTTGACCGAGGCTCAACTCGATCGACAAAGATCGCTCCTGGACTAATTTGCAATGCTTGGTCATAGGAAGCGATCGCTTGATTATATTTTTTGAGTCCAGCCAATGATAAACCGTGATTGTTCCATAGTTCGGGATCTTTGAGTCCGCGTTCATCTTTCAGAGCAATCTCAAAACAATTGAGAGCCTCTTGAAAGCGATTTTGCTTCAGAAAGATATTGCCAAGTAGTTTGTAATTACCAGGATGATTGGGCGTTGAGCCAATATTACAAGGCGGCTTTTGACTTTGACCATAAGCAGAGCGATCGGTAAATACCAAAAAAAAATCTATTGTAAAACCTGACAAAACCAAACAATAAATTAATAAACGAAGCAATAAAGAGTGAGAAGTCATAATTTTCGATGGAAAGGCTGAGTTTCGGAGAAATGCTATCTAGCAACGCGCGGTGCTGGTGGCAATGGTGAAGTTGTATTTTCTGTTGGAGGACGATATGTTGGGTTATATATATCTTGGGGAAGGGTATATGTATCTGAGGGAGTATATGTATCTTGGGGAAGGGTATATGTGTCTGTAGTTGGATAGCGTGGAGGATCTACATTTGTTACGGGAACTGCGACAGGTTGAGACGATGGTACAGCAGGGGTAGTTAGCTTTTGCTTTGCTTCTTCTATAATTTCTTTGCCCCGTGACTGCCAATAGGAAGTCGGTGCAATTCCCTTAAAAGTATCGATCGCAGCTTGCCATTTTACATCGTTCGTTGGTTTATCAGCTTTTTGGGCTAGGTCGTTGTTTTTCTTGAAATCTTGCTCCGACGGAGTCAATATTTGCTCGGATTTAGATCGCATCCGATTGTCAAATAGGATTGCTTGTAACATCATCTTTGATTCGATCGAATCACCTTTAGTTTGATGCTTATCTTTGGCTAAAGTGATTGATTTATCTATGTCATCATCAGTCCTTTTTTTCTCATCAATACTCGCGATCGCTTGGTTCATCGATTGATTTACAGAATTGGCAAATTCTACATTCTTACCGCCATTATTAGCAAATTTGGGCTGCATATAGAAATAAGCTCCAATCGCACCACTAACTGTAATTCCACCACCTAAAAGCATGGTAAGTAAGACTCGTGCTAAGTCTCTGATATTTGATTTAGATTGATGTTTAGCAGCCTTAACTTTTCTATAAATTTGGGAATTGGAGAAATTCACCTTCAGCTTTTTTACTTTATGATTAGAATTTCCTCCTGAATTTAAGGCTCCTAGAGAATGCGGCTCAGTGGGTAATAGAGTAGGGGGTGAGGATGGTTTTGATGACAGATTTGTAAGTAGGGGAGATGGCAATATGAGGGTTCCAAGATGATCGCCCAGTGACGTGATCGTAGAGTCGGAAGGGTTAATAATTGGTTGTAGAGATTGCAGCATTTGTCCTGCATTATTGAAGCGAAACGCAGGCTCAGCCAAGAGAGCCGTATTGAGAATTTGCATAAACGGATCGCTAACTGTGCAAAGTTCTTGCCAATTCCATGTATTGTTTGGCGTTCTTAGCGCTTCAGGGGGAAAGCCTGTGAGCAACACGATAATTACTACACTGATCGCATAAATATCAGCTGTGGGGGTTGCTTGTTGCGTTTGTAAAATTTCTGGGGCTAGATAAATTGGATGATTTGTCCCGTTGCCATCTAGCAGGATAATCTCCATACGGTGGTAATCGTAGGCAATTGTATCTAGAGAGATTGCCCCATGTGCTTGCTTGCGATCGTGCAATGCGATCAAGTGAGGAAGTATTTGCCGCAACATATCCTGTACTTCCGCTTCAGAAAGTCCATACCCAGCAACAGGGGCAAGTAATGTGCGATAAGTTGAATATTGCGTTTGCATAACTTCATCAACTCCAATATTTAGACCTGTTGGGATATAAGCTCAAAAAGTCTTGAAATCTTCTTGCTATACATGTTTCAGAAGTTTTGTGTCAAACAAACATTAAAATGTAGTCTAGGCAAGCTTTTTAGCAATTTTGCCCATTATATCGCAACGAGCATAGTAATCATATATAGCTGTCGTCAAATGTCAAACCTATTAAATTGGGTAGCAGCACTTTGTACTGCTACCCAATTTAATGGGTTTGCAAAAATTACTGACAAAAATATGGATGTTTATAATTGTTGGATTTACAGCGCTTTGCGCCCAAACTCAAATCATAAGAAAGTTTTTGAAAGCTTTGCAAAGCTTTCAAAAACTTTCTTATGATTTGTTTAGTCAGTATTTGCTGTAACAAAAAGCCTAACGACACAGGTCGCCGTTCTGTCATCGAAGCACGGAAAGATTAAGAAAGCATTTAATAAATACATGACACATAAAATTTCGTTTAAAAATCTACCAATATAGCCCCCTAAATCCCACAATTCTGGGGGACTTAAATCAGGTTCCTCTAAGAATTGGCGGATATATAGTTTGATTGGTTCTTGGTTGGCGGTAGAGATGACCTTTTGCTGAGCAGTATTGATAAGGTTGAGAACTTCAATAAATTGAGGCTGCAAAGATTCGGTCATTAGGCGATTTTACTGAAAGGTAATATCAAATTATTGAAGACCCGAGATCGCAGGGTGAACTTATTTTATTGCCCAAATCACCTAATGGAGAGCAATTAGGAATTTAGCATTGAAAATACGTTACATAGCACCTTTACGCTCAGATTAAGTGTTCACCGACTTCAATATTCCTTTGTCTATGGATTAACACCGACGAACGGTGGTATCTTCTCTGGACTCCAATCATGCCAAGTACCATCAAAATAGTTGTAATGAACTTTGTTATCTATCCCGAGTAAATAGACTTGTAAGTTGTTGTTTTGAGGATTGACTATAGCGGAAATACTCTTGCCTGATGGTTGCTTGATAATGTCTGGACTCCACTCATGCCAAAGTTGATCCTCCTTACGGAGATAGTTGAGATAAACTCTGTCATCTGTCCCAATTAAAAAGACTTCTACATTTTGATTGTTAGGATTAGCTGCAACGAAAATATTCTTACCCAATGTTTGTTGTTTGGAATTGTCTAGATTCGAGTTATTCTCACTGCCACTAGGAACAAAAACAAAATCACTTTTACTTAAATTTGTTTCATCTTTAACAATGCCAATTAGTTCATCGGTGTTGCCTGGTCGTTTCATTAAAACTTTAGTGTCGTCACCGACAACCACCAAACGATAATTATTGGTTCCATTCAGTTGAATCTTATCTTCTCCGATGCTGAAATCGATGATGTCAGCACGATCGCTAAAACCCTCAGTAGTAACATCGCCATCATCGTAGTAAGCTTTGGTTGCACTTCCTAGGACAAATATATCCTTCCCTGCTCCACCATAAAAGGTATCTATCTCAACTTTCCTAGGGGTGAGGGATTTCTCATCAACACCGATAAGAGTATTGTTGCCTTCATTCCCTCTAATGAAATTACTGGCAGAGTTACCTGTCCCGTCAATTGCAGTTGTTCCTGTCAAGGTCAAGTTTTCAAGATTAGGCAGATTGGCAAGACTAAAGGTGATACTAGATTGAATTGTATCTGTTCCTTCATACGATTTTTCGGTAATTGTGTCAGTGGTTGTATCCACAATATACAGATCGTTTCCTGTACCACCCACTAACGTATCAATACCCTCGCCCCCATCAAGCAAATCATTACCCGATTCTCCATAAAGCTTATCATTACCCGCATAGCCATAGAGAAAATCATTACCGTCATCTTCGTAACAAGAGCCAATGGTATTTTTCAAATCACAGAAGGGAGGCAAATCACTGGGCATCTGATTGATCATACGTCCAGCAAGGTTAAAACCGCCATAAAGCTCGTCATTTCCACTACCTCCCTCAATCAGGTCATCACCAAATTCGCCTGTAAACCCTATTGCTCCTACAGAAGGTTTAAGTCGGTCACCAGCATAGGTTCCTACTCTGCTGCCGGAAGGAATATTAGTGTCATTACCTTGGATAGGGGTTTGTTTAAAAGCACTAAGTTTCCCCGCAAATTCCCCATCCGCGAGAAGCCCAATATCATCTAATAGATTCGCAAACTCACCATTGGAAAGTTCAGATCCCCGAAAATTGTTATCAATAGAAACAATGGTCTCAGGCTGTTTGCGATCAATACTTAGATTGATATTTACGTAGCTACCGAGTTGATTCTCCAATGAATATTTATATTTATCTGGATCAGGTGTAGTCGGCAAAATCAGTGTATCAATTCCAGGCTGAAAATCTTTGATTATAATTTTATCTCTTGTTCCGTCTTTATCAATTTTACCCCAATTTTTTGTACCAGAATCTGAAACAGCTTTTTGAGCCTTTTCTCGTTGAGCGACAATTTGAGCTTTAATAGCCTTGTTGTTATTCCAAACCTCGGCAGCCTTTAGGTATTTTTCAATGCCATAATTTATTAAAGCTCCCCCTGGTACAAAAGATTCAATGCCTGCGGAAATACTATCCAGAATTATATCGTGAGTAAGATTACTAACAACTTCACTTCCAGAATTTCCCGGCTCTTCAGGCAGCGTTATAGCATTAACAAAGTCTGATAACTTTTGGGTGTTGAAGTCAAAGGCTAGTTTTGTTTCACCTGTGAGGTTAATGATAAATGTGTCTTTACCCTTTCCACCAGTAAGTGTTTTGGTTCGACCATTTATACCAGCAACAGCATAGATGGTGTCATTGCCATTACTTCCATCTACAGTGTAGTTTCCATTCGCATTAGAGTCCGCAGAGTCCTTAGAAGTCTTTTCCATGATATAAAAATCGTTAGACCCATTGAGCCGTTCTAGGCTCAAAATGTCATCTTCACTACTACCTTGATAGGTGAAGATTCCACCATATCTGACAAACACATTTTTGCCCAAGCTTTGACCAGAAGTTCCGCCGTCACCGCCTTGGACTGAGTTATCACGAAAAGTGCTATTGTTTAGGGTTAACTTCGCATTTTCATTAACAAAAATCGCACCACCCAAGCCAGCGCCGCCACCTCCCTGTTTTTGACTTGCGTCATTACCAGATTGTTTGCCAGCCCCACCAAATAAACCTAAATCTTTACCAGGTCTACCACTCGAACCCGCATCAGCCCTTGTTGAAGAATTCCTACCACCTGAACCACCTATACCACCTAAACCAGAAGCTCCGCCGCCACCGCCAAAATTGCTATTTCCCCCATTACCCCCATCACCACCATTCCCACCTCTACCTCTAACCGTTGATGATTTACCAGATTGCACCCCTCTGCTTCCCTGCCCTCCATTACCACCTGCGCCGCCGCCACCACCAAATCCACCATCAGTTCCATTAGTACCTAATTGCCCTTTAACTGACCATTTTATAAGATAAGAACCGTTTTCACCAGCTTTACCTCCGCCCTCTAATCCGTTGAAGCCACCTCCATCTCCTAAGTTGCTACTTTGCAAATTCACAACCGCGTTCCCGCCGATCGCTCTATTATTGAGAAAAGTAACATTGTCAAGCGTTACACTACTTCCCGTATCAATAAATAATGCTCCGCCAGCTCCCAAACCACCGCCGCCGCCATTAATTCCATCGCCACCCTTGGCATAACCATCAGCAAATGTTAGTCCAGAAATTTTGACTTTAGCCCCCTTAACAGTCATGATTTGTGTTTGGGAGTTATTATACTTACCACTAATGGTTGTATTACCACCATTCACAAAATCAATCTCGTTACCAGACTCTATGATGAGTGAATTGTCAAGAAAAATCGTTCCACTCACATCCGTGAAATCGATGATATCTTTTCCCGGTCTATCTTTAGCCTCCCTGATGGCTTTACGTAAAGAATAAGCATAACTGCCATCCTTGTTGTCAATTCTAATCGTATTGACAAGTGAACTTTGAGCAAGGCTTACAATCCCATTTAGAGCAATAGAACTAGTGAAAGAGAACACAAACAACAACACAAAACATAGGAATCTGAAAGCTGCTCTAGAAATACGATTCATAAGTTCAGGAAGGATGGAAACTGGTTAATATTTGCCGCAAAATACAATTGAGAATAATCTTAGAAATTATTTAAGAAGATAAAAGTCCTTCATGCGAAAATTGATATGTACCATATTCGCAATTAAGCCCAGCCTAGATAAATTACTTTAGAATTCTGAACTTAAATTTTTTTAATTAAAATTTTAAATCGCTTAAATTAAACTGAGAATCACATGGATTATTTTATTTAGCTAGAAAACTTAATAAATATTTATGATTTAATATGCGGATCGACTCACTGCTACGTAGATTCTAGATAATGTCCACAATCAAGTATTAATAAAAACATTACTCTGATCATACTAAAAAGCCCTATATATATAAAATTTTATGATTTATTTAGTCTTAAATAATAAGCAACGCGATCGCCACAAAAAATACCATTTTGCAAATTTTCTATAGCCAAAAAACTCCTTATAAATTTGTTGTATTTTTAAATACTGGCAAAAGCAAAAAGTCGATATGTTTGTAATAGCAGCGGTGAAGACTTCCCGCAAATGTATGAGAAATGTCCCGCTTGATCTAGTTGAGGAACCTTGCAAGAGGAACTAATTCCTGTCATCTCCACAAATACCAATGCGATCGCAATTCGTCCTAATCTAATCCCATTCGCATCTTATGGAGAAGATAAAACTAGAGAATTCTAAAATTGCTATAATTGATAACCATATTAAAAACTTGACAAAAATATGATGAAGAATACCTCAATGCTACTTTTATTGTCTATGGTTCTTGGTTGTTCTTCATTTACCCCTCAAGTTGATACTGCCAACACTCTTCCATTAACTCAAGTTACTCCCACCGCAACGAAGAATAAATCCATTCCTGACAATCAGCCTGTCAAGAAACAGTTGGGCAACTCAACATTTACAGATATTAACACCTTCACTATTGATGAGTTGTTTGCCGCAAAGGGTGGTGGATGTGGCATGACCTTACAAGCAAAAGCCGCAAAGGGAACTAAGAATTTTTTATTTTTTAATGGAATTTCTCCTAACTCGATGCTGATAAAAATCAATAATAAAATGACTCGATTTAGTCTTGTCGAAGCAGTAGGCAATGATTTTTATGGTCAAAAGAATTTCCAAATTTTTGTTAGTGAAGATAAAAAAATTGAGGTAAGAATAGCTGTAGTTCAGGGGCAAAGAGGCGAAATCGAATCTCTTGGTATTAGTACAGGTGTAATGTTAGTTAAAACTGGAGATAGTTTCCAAGAGTTAGCGGTAATTGGTGATGCTGGCTGTTAAATCTAGAGATTACATCAGTTCGTAAAAAAAAGAATTAAACAATGGCAAAAGCAAAAAGTCGATATGTATGTAATAACTGTGGTGAAGACTTCCCACAAATGTATGGGAAATGTCCCGCTTGCTCTAGTTGGGGAACCTTGCAAGAGGAACTAATTCCTGTCATATCCACAAATACTAATGCGATCGCTACATTCTCGCATCTCGGTACAGCCAAATCCACGGGCAAAGCCAAACCTAGAGAATCCTTAACCCTCTCGCAAATTACCGATAACGACCAAGCGCGATCGCCTTCTGGCTATGAAGAACTCGATCGCGTCTTAGGTGGAGGTATTGTCGCTGGTTCCCTTGTTCTGATTGGAGGTGAACCAGGGATTGGGAAAAGTACGCTGTTATTGGGCATGGCGCAAAAATTGATGAGTCGCTATCCTACGCTCTATGTCTGTGCCGAGGAGTCAGCGCAACAGGTAAAACTGCGATCGCAGCGATTGGGAATCTTAGAAGAGAACTCTGACGATCTCTATTTGTTAGCGGAAACAGATTTAGAAACAGTTCTGAGAGAATTACAATCTCTTCGTCCCAAGGTTGCCGTCATCGATAGTATTCAAGCCCTCTACTTCTCAAACTTAAATGCTGCCCCTGGTTCCGTTTCGCAAGTGCGGGAATGTACGGCGGCGCTGATGCGGGTAGCGAAGCGAGAGAATATCTCTTTATTTATCGTCGGTCATGTCACCAAGGAAGGCTCGATCGCGGGGCCCAAAGTCTTAGAGCATATGGTGGATACGGTTCTCTATTTTGAAGGCGATCGCTTTGCAACTCACAGATTATTGCGATCGGTCAAAAATCGTTTTGGTGCAACGCAGGAAATCGGCGTATTTGAGATGATTGATCGCGGCTTGCGCGAAGTTTCCAATCCTTCCGAATTGTTTCTCGGCAATCGCGATGAATCTGTCCCCGGAACCGCCACAATTGTCGCCTGTGAGGGAACGCGCCCGATTGTGGTAGAGTTACAAGCCCTCGTCAGTCCCACCAGTTATTCTTCGCCACGCCGCACGACTACAGGTATTGAGACTAATCGCTTTCTGCAAATTCTTGCTGTTCTCGAAAAGCGGATTGGGATTCCTTTATCAAAACTTGATGCCTATGTTGCGGCGGCGGGTGGCTTGAATGTGGCGGAACCTGCGGTGGATTTGGGAGTAGCGATCGCTGTGGCGGCAAGTTTTCGCGATCGCACCGTCGATCCGCGCACCGTGATGATCGGTGAAGTAGGTTTAGGTGGACAGGTGCGCCCAGTTTCGCAATTGGATTTGCGTTTAAAGGAAGCGGCGAAGTTGGGATTTAAACGGGCGATTATCCCCAGTATGCAGGTGATGCAAAATTACGGCATGGAAATCGTGCCTGTAACCAAGGTTTTAGATGCGATCGTCGCAGCTTTGCCTCGCACAAAGTTTGAAGTTGCCAAGTCAAGTGATGAGTCAGAAATTAATTAAATTTTTATGTTTGGCAAATCTTAAAAAAATTTTTACCAAACCCACCCAAAAGCCCAAATTAGTGTGTTAGTATATTTAGGCAGCCAAATTAGTGTGTTAGGTTATATGAGGATCGTGAACAGGCAACCCCTAAATGTTGAGCTACTGACGCTTGATGATGGTACTCAAAAGATCGCTTGGGATGTCAAGCAACTCCAGTTTTTATTGGGTATCAGTGATTTGCTCCATCAGGAAGAGTTATCTTCAGCAGCAATTACAGGAGTTAATTCTTCTGGTATACCGACTATTGAGACGGTAATTGCGATATTAGATGAACTTGGTTTAAAGGATTTATACGAAGTTCGCTATCGTAAACAGTACGCAACAATCATTCCTAAAACTGAATCAAAGCGACCTAAAGTTGCTATGTATGTTGTACAGCAGCAATCAGAACTTGCTTTATCCATTCATGAAAAGATATGGATTGGGCAAATAGCTACGTTTCGAGTCTGGCATGTAAATGCACGAGATTATGATGAGAGCGACATTGTACGTGATGAAAGACTATATATCCCTCTATCAGAAAGAGATGATTTTTTTGGAAGGATTTCTGAAATCCCTCAAATTAGGAATACTGATTTAGAGTATAAAGCCTTTTATGAATATGTCAGTTTAACTAGATCTGACACAAATGACATGATGTTTTTGGACATGAAAGAACAAAATATTTGCTACGCAATTAGTTCAGATCAAAGATTTCCATCTACATCAAGAGTCTCATTTTCTCATTGTTCAGAATTAGAAAACCTCCTATTGAGTTTGCAGACAAATTTAAAGTCTTTTTTACAATCTAATGGAGACAAACCTGAGATTTCGGCCTCTAGTAATTCCTAGATAATTTATTATAGAAAACCCAGAATATATGTATACAAGCCAAGTTCAAGAAGGAAAATCTTTTCTTCATCAGGGACAAATTTGCTTGATGGAATTGATTGAGGGAGTTTTGCAAGATAAAACTCAATATCGCCTATTTCCTGAAGTTTCCCTTGCGCGGATAGTTCAAAAAAACGGGCTAGAAGCAAGTCTTCACGCTGAATTGCAAAGATTTATTAGGAGTTGTAGCTCTCTCGATATTCTGATTTGTCGCCATGAAGCTATGTCTTCTCTGCCTATCATTGCGATTGAGCGTCAAAGTCCATATCATGACTTCCCTGATCGCCAAGAAGCAGATCGCAAAAAGGCAGCAATTCTCAGAAAAGCAGAACTTCCATTAATCTATGCTGATGAACCATCCAAAGGAATTGTTCGCTTTGCCAAAGCCGAGCAACCTCAAAATATTTGCTGTGAAGTGAATGTTTATCGAGGCTTAGGACGTGATAAATTACGCGATTTCTTGCTGTCAGTGATGGAAGAAAATCATGAGAGTCAAAGGGTATGACTGATAAACCAATTCGCTGGATCGGCTCATCCCTAAATAACCTAACAAATTTTCCTGATACAGTTCGTAAAAAAGCAGGTTTCCAACTAAGAGCAATTCAGGGTGGTGATACACCTTCAGATTTTAAACCCATGCTGACCGTTGGTTTAGGTGTTGAAGAAATTCGTATTCGGACTGAAGATGCTTATCGAATCTTTTATGTTGCCAGATTTGCAGAAGCCGTTTACGTTCTCCATGCCTTTCACAAGAAAACGCAAAAGACTTCAAAATTAGATATAGAAATTGGACAAAAGCGCTATCAGCAAATGTTGCAGTATCGACAATCTGACCAAGAATGAAGCTAGAAATCAGCAACTCTTAAGCAGCCTTCACATTTACCTCAATCCTCACATCCATACCCGCACGCACCAACATCATCACTAACTTATCAATACTAAACCGCTCAATATCGCCATTGATCAAATCACTAATTCGAGGTTGAGTTTCACCAAAAAATAAAGCCGCTTGCTTTTGCGTCCATCCTTGAGACTGAATGAAGCGCTTAATATTCAACATCAAGTCTGCCCGAATTTTGAGATTAAGAGCATCTTCTGACGCAAAGCCCAAGTCCTCAAACACATTGTCGCTACCTTGAATAACTTCAGGGATTTGATTCTGGGTCATTTATTTGTTTTTTGATTTGTTGCATTATATCTAATATACCTTATTTGGCATATTCATGGCTAATCCCCTTCACAAAAAAGGGAGCGCTTAGCGCTCCCTTTTTTGATTATGTTCCTTCAGTCCAAGAATTGAGGTAGTGAACTTGCTCAGGAGTGAGCGTATCAATCTTGATGCCCATTGCTTGCAACTTCAAGCGAGCGATTTCTTGATCGACATCCTTAGGAATAGGTACAACACCAGCGGGTAAATTGCCCTTGTTCTTAACGAGGAATTCACAGGCAAGAGCTTGGTTCGCGAAGCTCATGTCCATAACGCTAGCAGGGTGACCTTCAGCCGCAGCGAGGTTAACTAGGCGACCTTCACCGATGACGATGACGGATTTGCCAGACTTGAGTTGATACTCTTGAGTAAAGTTGCGAACGAAGCTTGCGGATTCGCTGAGATCGTTAAGCGCAACGAGGTCAATTTCTAGATCGAAGTGACCTGAGTTAGCCACGATCGCACCATCTTTCATGGTTCCAAAATGTTCGCGGCGGATGACGTGCTTGTTGCCAGTGACGGTGATGAAGATATCGCCAATCTTAGCTGCTTCATCCATAGGCATGACACGGAAACCATCCATAGCAGCCTCGATCGCGGCTACGGGATTAATTTCGGTGACAACTACGTTTGCACCCATGCCACGTGCGCGAAGGGCAACGCCTTTACCACACCAGCCATAGCCAGCAACGACGATCACTTTACCAGCCAACAAAATATTGGTGGCGCGGATGATGCCGTCGAGGGTGGACTGACCAGTACCGTAGCGGTTGTCAAAGAAATGCTTAGTTTCTGCATCGTTAACGGCGATCGCAGGGAAAGTCAGCTTGCCATCTTTGAACATGGCATTGAGGCGTACTAGACCTGTGGTGGTTTCTTCGGTAGTACCGATGATTTCAGGGATTTGGTCGGCGTGGTGCAGTACCAAAGTGGTGGTTACATCACTGCCGTCATCAACAATGATGTGGGGACGGTGGGCAAGAGCCATTTCAACGTGACGATGGTATGTGGCGTTATCTTCACCTTTGATTGCAAATACCGAAATCCCATGATCGTAAACCAACGAAGCAGCTACGTCGTCTTGGGTCGAAAGGGGGTTACTAGCGATTAAAACTGCATCTGCGCCAGCCGCTTTGAGCGCGATCGCAAGGTTAGCGGTTTCGGTGGTGACGTGACAGCAAGCAGCGATACGGATACCTGCAAGGGGCTTTTCGGCGGCAAAGCGATCGCGGATTTGTCGTAATACGGGCATTTCGCGGCTCGCCCATTCAATGCGTTGTTTGCCTAGCGGCGCAAGGGTAATATCCTTAATCTCGTGCTTAACGGTCACGGTTTCGGGCGCAATGGTTGTGGACATGTATAAGTTGAACTTTTTACAAAATTTAAACTCATTATATGTCAAGCATCCTAGTTATTTATCTTATGCAGTTACTTGCCAGTAATTCTCATTACAAAAATCGGTTTTTTGAAAGCCACCCGTAGGCTGGCTTTCAAAAAACCGATTTTGTTGTTTTCAGCGCAGTAGGCGCTGAAAACAACAAAATCGGTTTCATAATCAGAATTTCTGGTTACTTCCAATAACAATTCGAGGTTATGGGTAATTCAATGAGTGAATATTTTGCGCGATCGCTGTGTTGAGGATTAGGCGATCGCTAAACTTAGCATTTTGTTATCCTAACTACAGTGCAACATATGCACCAACCAAGTTTTAATAGTAGCTAACTCATCAGTCAAGACTCACTGCAATGACCACAACGCCGATCGCTCCCAAAGTAACTGCACAGACAACTTCGCAACCCACACTTGCAAATCGTCCCGATGTACTCGGTCGGTTTGGCATTTTTGGCGGTAAATATGTCCCCGAAACTCTCATGAGCGCTCTTACCGAGCTAGAGAACGCTTTTTATCATTACAAAAATGATGCAGATTTTAATCGCGAATTAGACGGCTACTTGCGTGACTATGTGGGCAGACCCAGTCCTCTATATTTTGCAGAAAGATTGACTCAGCATTATGGGACAGCCCAGATTTATCTGAAGCGTGAAGACCTCAATCACACTGGCGCGCACAAAATCAATAATGCATTGGCTCAAGTTTTGCTTGCGATTCGGATGGGCAAAAAACGCGTGATTGCTGAAACAGGTGCAGGACAGCACGGTGTGGCTACAGCTACAGTTTGTGCCCGCTTTGGCTTGCAATGCGTGATTTATATGGGCGTGCAAGACATGGAGCGACAGTCTCTTAACGTGTTTCGGATGAAGTTGATGGGGGCAGAAGTTCGCCCTGTTGAGGCGGGAACTGGCACCCTCAAGGATGCTACCTCTGAGGCAATTCGTGACTGGGTAACTAACGTGGTTGATACGCACTACATCCTTGGTTCCGTTGCTGGTCCACATCCCTATCCGATGATCGTGCGTGATTTCCATGCTGTGATTGGCAAAGAAAGCCGCAGACAAAGTCAAGAAAAATGGGGCGGTCTACCAGACATTCTCCTTGCATGTGTCGGTGGTGGCTCGAATGCGATGGGCTTGTTCCATGAGTTTGTCGATGAGCCAACCGTCCGCTTGATTGGAGTAGAAGCCGCAGGCAAAGGCACGAATACAGAATTTCATGCAGCAACCCTGACTCTCGGTCGTGTGGGCGTATTACATGGCGCGATGAGCTATCTATTACAAGATGAGCAAGGACAAGTTCAAGAAGCCCATTCCATTAGTGCTGGTTTGGATTATCCAGGAGTAGGGCCTGAGCACAG
This sequence comes from Pseudanabaena frigida, assembly GCA_003242085.1. Classification (GTDB taxonomy): domain Bacteria; phylum Cyanobacteriota; class Cyanobacteriia; order Pseudanabaenales; family Pseudanabaenaceae; genus Pseudanabaena; species Pseudanabaena frigida. The sequence continues at coordinate 91,108 of QBML01000005.1, forward strand.
CTATCTCAAGGATTTGGGTCGTGCTGAATATTACAGCGTTACCGATCGGGAGGCTCTAGACGCATTCCAACGTCTCTCTCGTTTGGAAGGGATCATTCCTGCATTAGAGACATCCCATGCGATCGCCTACTTAGAAACCTTATGTCCGCAACTAACCGCCGATCAACGCATTATTATTAATTGTTCTGGTCGCGGTGATAAGGATGTTAATACGGTGATTCAGCATTTAAGCTTGTAGGATTCGATCCTAGCTTGGGGCACGTTTAGGGCGTAGCAAATGCTATACATGACAAAATATGTCGTAGCTAATTGATTTTTGTAGGATAATGCAATAATACTTGCAAAAATGAAGCTACATCACCTCTAAATCGATTTTAGGTCGATAAAATTATGGATATCAAGCTCATCAACATTGGCTTTGGCAATATTGTCTCAGCAAACAGAGTTGTAGCGATCGTAAGCCCTGAATCTGCTCCCATTAAGCGTATCATTAGCGATGCTCGCGAACACGGTAAATTGGTTGATGCTACCTATGGTAGAAGGACTAGAGCCGTAATTGTCACTGATTCTAGTCATGTTGTTTTATCCGCAATTCAGCCTGAAACTGTCGCCAACCGTTTTGTGATCAGTAAAGAAGGCGCTACTGATTAACCCAATTAGCAAATCCAAATAATTTTTAAAAAGACTTGATAATCAAGTCTTTTTAAAAATTATTTGTTTGTCTAAAGCGCAAAGCGCTATAAACCTTACAGGAATTTAAGAAACGTTGAGTGAAGGTAAACTAATCGTCGTAACGGGACCGAGTGGTGTTGGTAAAGGGACTCTACTCCAAAAACTGCTTGACCGCTATCCCGATCGCATTCTTTTTTCGATCTCGGCAACGACCCGATCACCTCGTGCAGGTGAAGAGCATGGCAGAGAGTATTTTTTTTGGAGTCGTGCTGAATTCGAGCAAAAGCGCGATGCAGGTGCATTCCTCGAATGGGCGGAATATGCAGGAAATCTCTACGGTACGCCACGACAAGCGATTGTTGAGGCGATCGCCTTAGGGCAAATTGTATTATTAGAAATCGAACTGGAAGGGGCACGACAAGTGGCACAGTCCTTTCCTAGTGCAAAGCGGATTTTTATAGCTCCACCTTCAATGGAGGTCTTAGAGAGTCGATTACGTCAACGCAGTACCGATAGCGACGAACAAATCATCAAACGTCTACATCATGCTGAATTAGAAGTTGCTGCTGCCAATGAGTTTGATGTCACGATTGTTAATGACAACTTAGAAATTGCCATGCAACAACTAGAAAAAGCGATGTTTCATGATTAGAATATGTGTGCTGACTTTGCCAGCATACATATTCTAGTTTTGGTTTCCCCAATGACAATGTGGAGTTTAGTCGGCGCTTTGCTATTATCGGTCTCGACCCAAGCTCTCGACGGTCGCGAGGTCGCCACAGTGCCCCGATCGCTAATGAGCTATGCTACTCGCCCAGTATTAGCCTCAGAAGCTCTAGCTAATACCATGCCTGACCCTGTGGCAAAACAGGCGATCGCTGCAATGCTCAATGAGCTGAAGCAGGCAGGGCTGACCAATCCCGAACAAGGTGCATGGATTCAGTCCTACGATGGCGCGATCGCTTCAGGAAATTTATCGAGTCGCCCACTGCCATCAGCATCCCTTACCAAAATTGCCACGACCCTTGCCTCGTTGCAAACTTGGGGATCGAATTATCGTTTCATTACAAATATCAGTACAACAGGAAGCCTATCAGGCGATACGCTCAAGGGCGATTTGATTATTGAAGGAAGTGGCGATCCATTTTTTGTATGGGAAGAGGCGATCGCCCTTGGCAATAAACTCAATCAACTCGGTATTAAACGAATTCAAGGCAATCTGATCGTCACAGGTAGATTCTCCATGAACTTTGAGGCTGGTTTACAGGAATCAGCCAATTTATTACGCTTAGCTTTTGATAGCAGTCGATGGGAAGGCGAAGTTGCTCAGCAGTATGCAACGATGCCCGTGGGAACGCTAAAACCACAGCTTGTGATTCTGGGCAACGTAAGGATTGTGCCAAATCTGGCAGCAGCTAACATTTCCAATAGTAAATTAGCAATCCGTCATGCATCCTTACCACTCTGGCAAATCCTGAAGCGCATGAACACCTTCAGCAATAACGAGATGGCAGAGATGTTAGCCTCGCAATTAGGAGGAGGAAAACAGGTCGCGGCGATCGCGGCAAATGCTACGGATATTCCACTTTCAGAGATCAGGTTAATCAATGGTTCGGGTTTGGGGCAAGCCAATCAAATATCCCCGCGTGCGATTGTTGCGATTCTGATGGCAGTGCATAACCGCGCTCAAGTGGAAGGACTGACTCTTGCCGATCTTTTCCCAATTAGCGATTGTAACTGCGGCACGATCGAGGGACGCAAAATGCCGAGGGGCGCGATCGTCAAGACAGGAACTCTATCTGATGTTAGTGCTTTAGCAGGAGTTGTTCAAACTCAGCAGCATGGTGCGATCTGGTTTGCGCTCGTCAATCGAGGAGAAGGAAATATCGATGACTTTCACCGATCGCAAGATCGCGTATTGCAAACTTTAGTCGCTAAATGGGGATTACCCAAACTACCTACACCAATTTTTGCCGAAACTCCTTGGCGAGATAGCGATCGCAATGAAATTGTGAAATAACTCAACAAAGAAAAGGGCGCAAAGCACCCTTTTCTTTACCTGAAGAAATTTTGATTGAAGCTCAAACTTTTTTTAGGTTAGACTATGAAATGATTATGAAACCCGTTGCATAACATTAGTAACTGTAAATAATGTCCGTAGAGTCTGATTTAAAACCGCAAGAGTTATCTAAAAACCCATCAAAACCGATGTTTCAGTCAAAATCCCAATTAAAATCTGAGCATTGGCAAATTGTCAGCACTACATTTATCACTGTGTTTCTTGCAGAGCTTGGCGACAAAACTCAGCTGACGACACTAATGATTTCTGCCCAATCACACCAGCCTTGGATTGTGTTTGCAGGTGCTGCGATCGCTTTAGTTTCAACCAGTTTATTAGGTGTACTTACTGGTAAGTGGTTAGCCAAAACATTTTCACAAAGCTCGTTAAATACCTTAGCGGGTTTAAGTTTTCTGATTCTTTCGATTAGCCTATTGTGGGAAGCGATCGCCTAATTAAAAAGTAAAGCTTTGCAATGCTTTTTAGAACTACCAAGTGAGTAACAACTATGGACTGGCAATTATTATTTCTGAGTTTTGGTACGATTTTTTTATCGGAGTTGGGAGACAAAAGCCAATTAGCAACTCTAAGTTTAAGTGGAAGTTCAACCGCTCCTAGATTTGTGTTTATTGGCTCTGCTGCGGCTTTACTATTAGCAAGCTCAATTGGCGTATTTCTCGGTGATAGTATCTCAGTACTTTTGCCAACAAGATTACTCAAGGCGATCGCCGCCGCATTATTCGCAATTATGGCAATGCGCTTATTTATGGAAGATACCAATGCGGAATAATTAGTAAAAATCTCTCCATTGGATCGACAACTAGTTCCATTTCTTGAAGTAATTAGCGAACGAATAATCCGCGATCGCCTCAACTACACACCATCAACAAGCGATCGCCCCAACCCAATCTCAACAACCCGCGATCGCCTCAACTATGAGAGAACATTTGAATTCAGATTATGCTGTGACCAACTGAGCTTTTGGATGAGGTAATATTGGCTCGAAACGTAGGATCATAAATTCTTCTGGAGTTAATCCTAGAGATTCGTATGTGCGACCATTGCGATCGCTAAATTCGATTTCAAAGGCTTGACCATTGGCAAGTATCTCAACAACTGTACCAACCTGTCCACGCCATAAATTATCTTGGGGAAGATCGACAGTTAAAGCTACGACATCTAGAAGTTTTACTGAACTTGTTAACATACTTATCATCTCCAATGACTATAGAGGGTAGCAAGTCGTTAGTTTTGGAATATCTGAACTATGTTCAATAATCCATCCACTCCGCAGGGTTGCATTTCTATTTTGCCACGTAATCTCAAAATCCACAGTGTATCGTTGCCCAAATCTATCAGATCTGCCTAATTTAGCTTCATGAGTTTTGATAATCTCTAGCAGAATTAGCCTTAATTCTTCACCGTTTTCTGCTTTCATTCCAAGCATTGAGGAGAATAGTCTAGCTTTATGTTTGCCGTCATCATGTTCTAGATTAAGACAGTAATCCCGCAATTTACGAATATCGACAATGGCGTTGTTTGCATTGGGAATTAGCATATCTAGCTATGACTGTAATACTCGTCTTTATTTTGTCATGCTTGATTGTTTTGTAAAAGCGATCGCCCCCAATCCAATCTCAATAACTGCGATCGCCTAATACATAGCCCATCAAGAGGAACCCGACTAAAAATATGTGAAAGGCAATATTTACGAATTGCTGGATGTTGTTAAAGACTGTTCATTTGGTTGAGATGGAGATTGTTTGATCAGTCTCATTAATAAGCGTAAACCTTCATTAACGGCTCCTGAATCTGGGAAAAGTTTTGCAACATCAGGATCTAGTTGCACAGTAATTGGCGATCACTTCCTACCTTGTCCACGAGCAACAACAGTGAGTTGAGTAAAGTCGTATTCTGGGCGCAAATCATCTTCCATTTCAAAGTTCTGATTCATATGCTTTACGTTTTTTGGGAGTAGCTGGAGGGGCGCTAATTAATCGTGTGATATCTTTCGTTACAAATGTCTGGATGAATAGTTATTCGATTAGTTTGGCTTAGCATATTTTATTTCCTCTGCTTCTAGCTTTTCAATTATTGAATCCAAATAGTCCTCATTTAATTTTTTTAAATGATATCCACTAGGCTTACCTTGTTTTGATTCAGACTCCTTCGTAATATATTCTTGCAATTTATTTAGCCATACAATTTCACTAAGCAAATCTTTATTGTTCTCATTTATAATTTTATAACGTTCTTTTAATATCACAAAAATAGATGCCTGATCTTCAGGAATCATGGAGAATAATTTACTTGTGAAGTCTTCAATATTTATTTGATTGAATATTGGTACTGCATAATATTCCGAAATAATTTTATCGTTTTGACAGACCATTTGATAAAACTTAGAAGCATCGCTAATCATAATATCTAGCAATTTTTTTGCATCATCTGCTAATTGTTTAATTCTTATTGATTCTTGAATAGAGTCAATATAAGAAGAGAATTCTACAAATTCAGGCAAGTTAGAACCTTCAAAACCTCGATCATTAAATTTTTCAATTGCCATTTCACGCACTGATAATGCTTTAGTGGGAGGGATCTTACCAATATTATTAAGGTAATTGACATAGTCTATTGCGCTAGATAAAACTTCTTTCTTATTCTTTTTAATTAATTTTTTATCCGAAAGACTCAAGTAAATACTAATTACTTGCTTTATTTCTTGAATATCATCGAATTTTTTGTTGGCATATTCTAATTCAACTTTGCCTAACAAATCTTCAAATTTTTCGTCAGAAAGTTTTCTCCAGTAGTAAAGCTTTTCCAAGTTCGATGTATCCCGATCATCTGGGAAATATTTACTTAATATATGCTTAGTTAATCCTTCCGAATCAATCAAACTTTTATCGAAAAATTTCTCCCACCATTCTTTAGTTGGGAAAACCATATCTAAATCAAATTTAAAGTATAAATCATAGTTCTCTTTAACAATGTCTTTGAGAGTTTTTACATTGTCATCTTTATGCGTTTCATCTGATTTATTTGAAGACAAAGAATTATCTATTGCTTTTAATGATAATTTTGCACGTAGATGTCTATACTCATTGACCAACCTAACAATATCACCAGATTTTATTTTTGCACTGCTAATTTCAGTAGAAAATAGTATCAGGAATTTTAATATATCTTTTAATACTTCTGGATTGTCTTTAGCTTTTGGAGGGAAACAGGCAAAAATTCTCTTTAAATCTAAAACCATATTTCTTAAAGTTCTTAGATTCTCTCGGTTAGCTTTATTAATATATAGATCTTTTATAAAATCTACATGATCCGACAAAAACTTTTCAATGATTGGTTCTTTTACTTCGGATGCAAAGCTTTTCAGGGCATTCTCAAAATCAGGAGCTATATTAAAAGTCTTCCCTACTAGTTTCTCTTTATTCGATTTGTAATCATGATTTTTACTCTCTAGTTTACTTTCATCTGCAATAATAACTATCTTTAGACCTTGATGTTCTAAAAACTGATTAATATATCCAAATATATCTACTAAATCTATCTTACAGCGTTCCAAGTCATCAAAAATCAAAATCCTTTCACCAACATTCTTTAGATAGTCAGGAATATCTGGAACTTGCAAGTTTACTGATCCATCGTCTCTTCCATCGTTATCTAAATCAAACTTTATTGACGCTTTTAAGAGACCTTTAAAAAGTTTTCCAGCTATTTCCATCCCTTTGGATGACATTACAGGATGGAGTTGTTGAAAAAAAGTATCTTCAATATCGGAAAACTTAGTCATTCCAAATAGGCTGACATATAGATGCTTATGCTTTGTAGATTTCTCAAGCTTTTCAAGGTATTGTTCAATAAACCATGTTTTACCTGAACCCCATGTACCTTTCAGCATTACAGCAAATTTAGGAGATGATAAACCACAGTAATAATCTAAATATTTCTCTATATTGCTATTAATTGGCTCTTGTGGTTGGTTCATTTTCTTGGATTACTGAATTTTACTAATTATCTATATATGTTCTCAAAAGCCAACATTGCTTCTAACTGAGAATCCATCAACAGACATTGCTCCAAATGCTCAATATCCAAATCAGGCAAACATAAACTATGGGAACTCTGCACATAATCCCCATCCTGAAAGCAAAAAATACTAATCTTCCCCTCTTCCCAAAACCAAACTTCAGGAACCTCTAGCAATTGATATTTTCTGAGCTTCGCGACATTACCACTCGTCACCACCACCTCAATACATAAATCCGAAATCTCTTTCTCCGTATCAAAGTTATAGGACAAATCCGCTTGAAATTTGGTACGGCCTTGCAAGGACTGAGTATAAGTGCCAGTAGAAACAAACCGAATACGCTTGAGCATGAAATATTGCCCTAACAATGCACCAAGTAAAGTACGAATCATTTCATGGACTCGTCTGATGCCTACAATTTCTAAAACTCCCTCACAATAATTCAGCCGCACACCATTAATATCAGCAAAAGCAGACTCTAAGGCTTGGAACTGCTCCCACGTTACAAACTGTCTAACAAAATGTTCGCGATCGGACTTAGCTAAAGCTTGGATCATGGCTTGGAGACTCACAGCTTGACATCACGATTTTAGCTTGAATTTTTAGATGCTGTAAGGCGATCGCAGCCATAATTTTCTCAGATCAGGATCAATGTAACGGTGGTAACGGTAAATTAGTAGTTAGAACCAAAAACAGCAAAAGAAAAACTAGATATGTTTGATGAAATCGCCGATAAATTTGAGGCGGCTTGGAAAAAGTTACGCGGACAGGACAAAATCTCGGACTCTAATATCCAAGGCGCGATTCGCGAAGTACGCAGGGCGCTCTTAGAGGCAGATGTCAACTTACAGGTTGTCAAAGAATTTGTCGAAGAAATCTCCAAACAGGCGCAAGGCGCTGATGTCATCGCAGGTGTGCGTCCAGATCAGCAATTTATCAAGATCGTCTATGACGAATTGGTAAAGACGATGGGCGAGGCAAATGTGCCACTTGCCGAAGCTGATAATGCACCAACTGTAATTTTGATGGCAGGTTTGCAGGGAACGGGTAAAACGACTGCTACCGCCAAATTAGCTTTACATTTACGCAAACTAGAGCGCACCACTTTACTCGTCGCCACTGACGTATATCGTCCTGCGGCGATCGACCAGTTGATCACCCTTGGTAAGCAAATTAATGTGCCAGTCTTTGAAATGGGGGCAGATGCTGACCCTGTAGAAATTGCCCGTCAAGGCTTGGCAAAGGCGAAGGAATTAGGCGTTAATACCGTTATCGTCGATACGGCGGGACGCTTGCAGATCGATCGCGACATGATGGATGAGCTAAGTCGCGTTAAGGATGCGATTAAGCCCGATGAAGTGCTGCTGGTTGTCGATGCGATGACAGGACAAGAGGCGGCAACGCTGACACGTACCTTCCATGATGAGATTGGGATTACAGGCGCAATCTTGACCAAAATGGATGGCGATACTCGCGGTGGTGCGGCGCTATCAGTAAGACAGATTTCGGGACAGCCGATTAAGTTTATCGGTGTCGGTGAAAAGGTCGAGGCACTGCAACCCTTCTATCCCGAACGGATGGCTTCGCGGATTTTGGGCATGGGCGATGTGCTGACGCTAGTTGAGAAAGCTCAAGAAGAAATCGATCTCACCGATGCCGCACAACTTCAAGAGAAAATCCTTAAGGCTCAGTTTGACTTTGACGACTTCCTGAAGAACACCCGCATGATGAAAAACATGGGTTCCTTCGGTGGAATGTTGAAGATGCTTCCAGGCATGAAAATCAATGACGCGCAAATTCAAGAAGCAGAAAAGCAACTCAAGCGTTGTGAGTCGATGATCTCTTCGATGACCAAACAGGAACGCAAAGATCCCGACCTCATCGCCAAAAGTCCTAGCCGCAAACAACGGATTGCTAGCGGTGCAGGTTACAAGCTACAAGATGTGACTAAGCTCGTTGCTGATTTCCAGAAAATGCGATCACTAATGCAGCAAATGGGACAGGGCAAGATGCCTGGTGGTTTCCCTGGCATGGGTGGTATGGGCAGTGGTTTCCCTGGTATGGGTGGTATGGGCAACCAAACACCATCAGGTAATCCCGTTTATGGCAAGAAAAAGAAAAAGAAAAAGGGATTTGGAGAATTGTAGGGGTTCAGCATTTGCGCCACTATCTTCAAACTCTCCACCAAAGCCTCAATTCGCAAATGCTAAACCCTCTTGGCTTTAACCGATCGATTTTCCCTGCGTTTTGAGATTAAGGGCAAAGCATTCCCAATTTCAAAGGCTCTGGGAATTTACAAATTTCTGTGGGAATGCTTTGCCCCTACATAAATGTCTTAATTAATCACCAATTATCAAAAATCAAATGCAACCAAAAATCATTATTCATGGCGGCGCAGGTAGCACAGTTGAAAGTAAAGGTGGCTATGAACCTGTCCGCAAGTCTCTATTTGCAGTTCTCGAAGCCGTTTATCCGATGCTGCTCGATGGTGCTAAGGCGATTGATGCTGTCGTTAAGGCCTGTCAAATGCTCGAAGACGATCCTCGATTTAATGCAGGGACTGGCTCCGTATTGCAGTCCGATGGACAAGTGCGGATGAGTGCATCAATCATGGATGGCGATCGCCAAAGTTTTAGTGGTGTGATTAATACATCACGGGTGAAGAACCCCATCGATCTAGCTAAGCATTTACAAACTAGCGACGATCGCGTTCTTTCTGACTACGGCTCAGCGGAACTTACTCGCGAATTAGCTATCCCCATTTACAATCCCCTCACCGATGAACGCCTCGCTGAATGGGTAGAGGAACGCAAAACTAACTTCACTCGCAAAATGGCAGATGTGGCGATGGGAACGATCGGCGCGGTAGTGCTTGATCGATATGGCAGTATTTGCGCGGGTACATCAACAGGCGGTCGCGGTTTCGAGCGCATCGGCAGAGTTAGTGACTCAGCAACACCTGCGGGTAACTACGCTACCAAGTTTGCAGGCGTAAGCTGCACGGGTGTTGGCGAAGATATTCTCGACGAAGGCTTTGCAACTAGAGTCGTGGTGCGTGTCACCGATGGCATGACGCTTCAGCAAGCCGTTGAAAAATCGATTAATGAAGCGAAAAGTCGCGATCGCGATTTTGGTGCAATTTGTCTCGATGCTACAGGGGCGATCGCATGGGGCAAAACTTGCCCAGTATTGTTCGCTGCGTATCATGACGGAGAGAAAATGCAAGATACTCTATAAGATTGAAAGTTTTTCAACGCCTATGGCGTTGAAAAACTGTTTTTGATTGTTGCGATTAATTAAAGATGAGCTAAGCTCTTCAAGAGGCATAAACTGAAACTTTATGAAAGATGTAATCGTGATCGGCGCAGGGATGGCAGGCTTAACCTGTGCTCAACAACTAAAGCAAGCTGGGATAGATGTCACCATTGTCGAAAAATCGGCAGGGGTGGGGGGAAGGATGGCAACCAGACGTTTGCAAGGTACTTGGGTAGATCATGGGGCACAACTACTATCTGTGAAGAGCGATGGTTTTGGTAGGTTTATCCGCAAACTTCAAGAAAAAGGCATAGTTCATGAATGGACTCGCAACGTCTATCAGCTTTCGGCATCAGGGTTGCTTCCACCAGAGGCTGATGCTCGTCATCCTCGATATTGTTGTTCATTAGGGATGACAGCGATCGCCAAATATCTTGCCAACGAAATTCCAATTATTAACAATACGCGCATCATTGGGGTCAGCCACAACGATACAAAATGGCAATTGGTTAACGATCGCCAAGAAGTTTTGGAAACTAGCGCAATAATTTCAACCATACCCGCGCCACAATTTCTGCCTTTATTTGAAGAAGTACTTACCCTAGCACCCAGTTTTTTACAAGCCGTGCAATCTGTTAAGTTTGCCCCCAGCGTTACGATTATGGCAGGCTACAATACCAGTCACTCCGTGCCATTAGAATGGCAAGCCATTAAATGTGTTAACGATCCAATTCTCGACTGGATCAGCTACGACAGCAGCAAACATCCTGACAAAGCTACGCAACCAGTTTTTGTCTATCAAAGCTCCGCCGAATTTGCCAAACAATCCATGGAAGAACCAGATCTCGAAATCGCTGGTAAACCATTGCTCAATCAAGTGGGTAGATTATTAGCAAAATGGCTATCTAGTCCCGAATGGTGGCAAGTACATCGTTGGCGCTACGCCCTAGCCGAAGAGTCTTTAGGCGTTTCTTGTCTATCAACCGCAATACCATTAGCCCTTGTTTGTGCGGGAGATTGGTGTGCTGGCAAAAACATTGAGGCGGCTTACCATTCAGGTGTTGCGGCGGCTGAATCGGCGATCGAGTTACTCAAAGCTTAAAAAGCAATGAAATAATGTATGTTGCACCCAGAATCTTTGATTAAAAAGTCTGAAGGTTGGCAATTTTCCAGCGAAGCAGATCTAGAAGATTTTGTTTGGAATAATCTCAAAACATTATTTGGGCTGATCCCACTTAAACGGCAATACATTGTTCAGAATGATTGTTGCGATATTCTTGCTCTATCGGATTCAGGACAACTGACAATTATTGAGCTAAAAAATGTAGAAGACCGCTATGTTGTTTAGCAATTGACTCGCTACAACCACAGCCTTTCCACCGAAAAGCCAATGGCTGAGATTATTAAATACGATCAGCCTATTCGCCTAATTGCCATCAAACCTGACTTTCATCGACATAACTACATTGATCAGACTTATAACAAGCTAAAGATTGAGTTTTGGCAATTTGAAATCACTCAGACTGATAAACAACTAACATTTCACATCAAAAATCAAGAAGAAAATACTATTTCCTCAACAATAGTTCCTTATCCACAGGAATACATACTAGATGAAATAAACGTTCAGACTACATTACACATATTGCCGCGCATCCCTAAAGCATTCGAGAAGTTGCTCGATGAGCGTCATCCATCTGACAAAGATCTTGTTTTAAGAATCAGGGAGAAAATACTTAGTTTTGATGAAAGAATGGCAGAAGTAAGTACAAAAGTTATTACTAGATATGGCTATCCACAAAAAAATGGCAGTATACCCACAACTAAAATGTTTGCCGAATTCTATAGCCGCCCTATCAATGAATTTTATCAACTTGAATTTTCTCTTTGGTTACCCATACCAAATAAAAGGTATATTTCGCAAAATATTTATCTAAAAAAAACTGAAAAAATACTTACTAGCACATCCATAAAAGAAAATTCAAAGCCTTCACTTTTTGTATTAAGAAACCCTGATCCTAAATCCTACAGACATAGTGAAAGTTATTCTTTAAATCAATACTCAAAAATTTATATGTTAATGACTGGCAGGGAACTTACTGACCAATCTCTAGATGGTTTGATAGAAATAGCTTTAGCGGATTGGCAAGAAAGATTAGACAGTAAAACAACAACTTAGTTTTTAGTCAGCTAAATGCTCTAAAAAAGACAATTGCTCACAAGTGATTGACAAATGCCCAAGTCTTTTGTGATAATTGACGATTGTGAGATTTTATTGAGCAGCAAGACTCTTGGCTAATGTAATTGTTATTGGGGCACAGTGGGGTGATGAAGGTAAAGGCAAAATCACCGATTTGCTGAGCCGCTCCGCAGATGTCGTTGTGCGCTATCAAGGCGGTAATAATGCAGGACATACGGTCGTCGTTGGCGATCGTACCTTTAAGCTACACCTAATTCCTTCAGGAATTCTGTATCCCAAAACGGAATGCATCATTGCCAGCGGTACAGTGATCGATCCTAAGGTGCTTCTTGAAGAAGTAGATCGACTTAAAGATTTGGGTATATCGACAGATAACCTGTTTATTTCTGAAACCGCTCATGTGACCATGCCTTACCATCGTGTATTGGATCGCGCCTCAGAGGATCAGCGAGCCGAGCACAAAATTGGGACAACAGGACGCGGTATTGGACCGACCTACGCAGACAAATCCGAGCGTGTCGGCATCCGTATGATCGACTTAATGGACGAAAAGCGCCTAGCTAAAAAGCTACGTTGGGCGATCGAGCAAAAAAATATTGTTTTACAAAAGCTTTATAATTTAGAACCACTTGATGCCGAATCGATCATTGAAGAATATCGTGGTTATGCCGATCGACTCCGCCCCCATGTGATTGACGCTTCACTCAAAATTGACGAAGCTATTCGCAAGCGACGGAATATTTTGTTTGAAGGCGCACAGGGAACATTGCTTGACCTCGATCATGGCACATATCCCTATGTCACTTCATCTAACCCCGTTGCAGGTGGAGCTTGTATCGGTGCTGGCGTGGGACCAACCTGTATCGATCGCGTTATCGGCGTTGCCAAGGCATATACAACTAGAGTTGGTGAAGGTCCTTTCCCGACTGAGTTACATGATGAGATTGGTAATCTGATCGGCGAACGTGGAGCCGAATTTGGTACAACTACAGGACGCAAACGCCGTTGTGGTTGGTTTGATGGCGTAATTGGTCGTTATGCAGTTCGAATTAACGGACTCGATTGCCTCGCTGTCACCAAACTTGATGTACTCGACGATCTCGAAGAAATCAAGGTTTGTACCGCATACGAACTCGACGGTAAGGTGGTTCGCGACTTCCCTAGTGATGCTCGTGCTTTTGCTCGTGCGATACCAATCTACGAAACCTTAGCGGGTTGGCAACGATCGACTAGCGAATGCAGGAATGTTGAAGATTTACCCAAAGAGGCAAAAGACTATCTTAAGTTTCTTGCTGATTTGATGGAAATTCCGATCGCCATCATCTCTCTAGGTGCAAGTCGAGGTCAAACTATCATCGTTGAAGATCCCATTCATGGGCCTAAGCGCGGTTTGTTGAGAGCTTAGATTTAGCTTTTAGCTTTTAGCTTCTATGTTAAATCTAGGTACTGACAACTACAAATAAATTAAAAGCCAATAGCTAATCACTAACGGCTAAAAGCAATTAAGCAATCACTAAATTACTAAAATGCAACTACAAATTAACGCCACTACTCGTCCTCCTGCTAATAATCGCGCTCTACGTCGCGGTGGTCAAATTCCTGCAACCGTATATGGACACAAGGGCGCAGAATCTATTTCGATTACTTTAGATGCTAAAGAGGCAACTACATTGCTTCGTGAAGCAACGATTAATAACACATTGATCGAAGTAAATGTTACTGATGGTGACTTTAAAGGCAAAACATTATTGCGCGAAGTCCAAAATCATCCTTACAAAAATTCTATTTATCACCTTAGCTTTTTTGCGATCGAATCACAGTCGAAGATCGAAGTAGATATTCCTCTGCACTTCGTTGGTGTTCCTGTTGGCGTAAAAGTTGGTGGTGGTTCAGTTGATACCATCAAGAACTATGTGCGTGTATCTTGCGCTCCTACAAATGTACCTGAAAGCTTTGAAATCGATATTACTCCTCTCGAAATCGGTAAGGGTGTCCACGTTAGTGAAATCAATTATCCTGAAGGTGTTAAGCCTGTAACGGAAAGCACTGCACTAGTTGTGACCATTCTGAAGAAATAAAAAAAGGGGCGCTAAGCGCCCCTTTTTTTATACAAGAACTATATGCCGATCGCGGTCTACTTTTAGCCACCCTTCATCTTGTAATAGCTTCATTGCTCTGGTGACAGTGACGCGGGTACTGCTAATGGCGCTAGCAAGATGTTGATGGGTGAGACGGACTGTTAAACGTGTTCCACCTTCGACGGGAATACCAACCTCTTGCTTGAGCAAAAGCAAGATTTGGCGAAGGCGCTCTTCAACTCGCTTGTTGCTTACCAATGCTAGGAGAGATTCAGTTTGCTGTAGGCGGCGATTGAGATGTTGCAAAATCCCTTGATAAAGCATTGGAGATTGCTCCAGCTCGATCAATGTAAAGCGCATTAGATCGACATCTGATAGGGCGATCGCTTGATATGGTTCCAGATTAGTCAGTGGTAAGCCAAAGGGCATTGCTTGGACTGCAAAACCAACCAAAACCTCATCGCCTGAAGGATGCAGGGTATTTAGTTGGACAACACCACGGCAAACAACCCACACTTCATGGGGATACATGGGGATAATTTGCCCACTTTTGTAAGTATGCATGGTACGACCGCGATAAATTTCTTCGAGCGATCGCCGCCAATCAATTACAGAAGTTGTGGAATTAAGATTAAAGTTAGGAAACGTGTATGTCATATCAGCAGCAGGTAGACATTAACAATCCTATGTGTTTATCGATACTATCAGGTTAAGCTCAGTTTATTAAATCGATAAATTCTTCTTAAATTTATGTTTTGGAAATTTTAACCATCCAAAATTCAGTAATTGGTATAGCAACAAATAGAGGCGGCGCGAAGCGCCGCCTCTATTTATTTGGGTTTTAAACTTGCATTGCTATAAAGCTTTAAATAAAGTGAAAATCCTCTGGAGTATTGCAATTAAATAGCATTGATAAAGGCAGGTTTGATATTTCAATAACTTCTTGTCCACCTAGCCATTTTTGAAACGATCGCCCTCCCTTTTCGATAAATTCTGCTAGCGAATCTTGGCATCCCCATCGATAGAAACCGCAGAGAGGTTCCCATTGTTTTCTATCATCACCATCTAGGTATCGGGGTAAATAGGCGATCGCATTTTCAGGTAAATCCACTAACTTGCTAGCCAAAGTTTGTAATATATCACCTCGAATATTTGGCAGATCGCAAGCAAGTAATAAAATCCAATCGGGAGAATCGGCGATCGCCTTAAGTCCTTGCCAAAATCCCACTAACGCACCTTCAAATTTTCGATCTAGCACCAAATGAATTTGATTTAGAGAGTCAGCGATCGCCTGTTGATATTGTTCTTGACTTCGCGCCACTACATATACTGAATCAGCTATTTGTAACGCAGTTCGACAAGTTTTAAATAACAAAGTCTCACCATTAATTTCTAGCAAAGCTTTATCACGTCCCATTCGTGAACTCTTTCCCCCTGACAGTGCGATCGCAGTAATTTTCATAGTCCATAAACTTTATTGTTGATTAGTTTCGTTAATTTGCCATTGTCCTAAATCTGCATTCCATATTAAAGAAATACGAAGGGTCTCAGGCAAAATCGCGTTATCTTTTTCTCTTTGATAAGCCAAATCGACATCAAGAATCGCTACATTTTCTTTGATTTCAACAGGACGTACTTCTATAATGGAAACATTTTTAATCGTGAACCAAAATTTCGTAAATTCCCTATATTCTTTAGGGCGACTATTTTGAAATATTGGTGTGAGATTTTTCCAAGCCTCTTGAAATTGGCGATTATTAATCAAAGCATAATAATCTCGGATTGCTTTTACTGGAGAGGGTTTTACTGGAGATGGAGTTGCAGTTTTTGACGGTGTTACAGTTGGTGAAGGCGAAGGTATGGGAGGTAAATCACTTCCAGCAAATCTTTGCACGGGATCTTTTTTGTTAGGACTAGCAAGGGCGCAATAGGCATCTTCAGCAAATTTGAGATGTTCCTTGAGCTTAGATTTGCAACCGTCTAAATTTGTGAACTTCTCTGCATATACTTGCTGCCATTTACTCTCTCCCAAATTGGGATAGTCAGATATTAAAAACATTCCTGCGTCTTTGTATCCTTGCTCTTTTAATTTCTCAACTTTACGAGTGGCAGATTCAATATCCTCAAAAGCCGAATCTGCTAGGAAATAAAATGGAAATTTGGCAGCAGGTTTATTGAAAGGAGAAAACTTATTCCAGATAGCAACGATACCGCCATTTTGAGCAATTACGACACCTAAGGCGATCGCTGCTCCAATTGCTCCACCAA
Organism: Pseudanabaena frigida; assembly: GCA_003242085.1. GTDB lineage: Bacteria > Cyanobacteriota > Cyanobacteriia > Pseudanabaenales > Pseudanabaenaceae > Pseudanabaena > Pseudanabaena frigida. Next base: position 107,679 of record QBML01000005.1, read on the forward strand.
CAATCATTATTGCCAATAGCTGACCGAGTACCTTCTTCTTAGGATCTTGCTGAGATTGATATACATAAACCGATTGATTTTGAACCGCAGGTGGAGTATACCCCTTTGGCGTTACTGCTACAGTCTGCATGTTCGACATCGCTGGCGGAATGGGGACTGATTTAGCTGGCTTAGATTGGTTTAATGGATTTGGTTGCAAGGCTTCGAGCATTTCTCTCGCAGAACTGTAGCGATCGCGTGGATCGAATTGCATAACCTTCGTAAATATTGCTTTTAAATTTGCGCTAATTCCCATAACATGGGGCTGCCAGATAACCTCTCCTGTTTGCGGATCGGTACCTAGTTGTTGAGGATATTGTCCTGTGAGAGCAAAGATAGCAGTAAGGGCAAGACTATAGAGATCGCTAGCGAAGAATGGTCTACCCGCAGCCTGTTCCGATGCCATAAATCCTGGAGTACCAATCACAATCGAATGTGCCTGTTGAGAAGAACTGCGGATCGTACTGACGTTGAGAGTTTCTTTGACTGCACCAAAATCAATTAATACAGGCTCACCAGCACGTAAAATAATATTATCGGGTTTAATGTCCCGATGTATAATGCCGCGATCGTGCACGTAGATTAAGGTCTGAAGAATGCTGATCAATAATTTTCTGACAGCATCTTCGTTCCATTTACCATTACGTTCTATTTCTTCTGTTAGGGTTAGTCCATCAACCCATTCTTGGACTAAATAGAACAATCCATTTTCCGCAAAGTTAGCATAGAGTTTGGGAATATAGCGACTTTCTTCTCCCAAAGTTTCGAGAACTGCTGCCTCACGGTGAAATCGTTGTTGCAGTAATTCATACATTTGTGGATTGTCGGCAACAGGTTTGAGTTGCTTGATCACACAACGACGCTTAGAGGGCATTTTGGTGTCTTCAGCCAAATAGGTTTCACCAAAGCCACCACTGCCTAGGACGCTAGTGACGCGATAGCGGTTATCTAAAAGGTTTGACATCATGAAGTTATTGTAATCGCCTATTAATCGCTATCTGCGATCGTACAGCATATCGAGACTGTACTGGTATAAATAGCGCGAGGAGTTGTTTATACTAATTCTGGGGTTTGACTGCTAATTAACTCTAGATGTTGCCTAATTTCTTGTTTGAGTTTCTGAAAATCTGACTTTTGGAAGGTTAAAAGATCGTCAATTGAATAAACTTCAACAATCTCTTCTCTACCTTTTGCATGAAAATCTCCAAGTCTGACAGATCGCCAGCGATCGCTTAATCCCAATCTCACAGAATCAGAAAATACCAAGAATCGATTTAACTGTCTTGTGAGAGCTTCAATCCTTGAAGCCACATTCACTGCATCACCAATGACTGTATATTCTTTCTTGGTTTGAGAACCAATATTTCCTTCTAAAACTGTTCCTTTAGATAGACCAATACCAACATAGAGAACTCGCAATGGACTATTAGCTGGGGCTTGATTGCGTAACATTTCCAGATCAGAGAGAATATCTAAACTGGCTTGCAGAGCATTGTCAGCCTGATCGCCATCAAAATATGCCATCACACAGTCGCCGATAAACTTAGTAACTTCTCCTCCTCTCGCCGCGATCGCCTTAGTACAAATCGTAAAAAATTGATTGAGAAAATCAACAACTTCCGTCACCTGAACTTTTTCAGTTATGCTGGTAAAGCTAATAATATCAGCAAAAAAAATAATTTTTTCGGTATAGCGAGGAACGAGTGTGAGCGGATTAATACCTCTACCGATCGCTTCGAGAACTCCTGATTGAGTATAGGTTGCCAAAATTGCTTGCGATTCTCCCAAAGTTTGTAACAGAATCTTGATTGGTTGCAGCAAAATATCATTGTTTTCATCTAAGACAATTACTTCCATCGACCAATCTGGAAAGCGGCGCGCAGAAATATTTAGTTCGGACTTTAAGCATAAAATTCTATTGTGGCGATCATCCTTCAGAATCTTTTCGTAAAGGCTATCAATACTTTCTTCTTCCCCTTCTAAAATCTGAAAAAAAATGCCACTACAACTAAGTAAAACCCCTGTGATACCTTGCCTACAGTTATTAGTTTGAGAGATTTTCCCAATACTTTCAATGTCTTTTTTTGTAAGCGATCGCGAGAAATTACTAATGTAGGTTAACCTTTTCATAGAATTGCGATGTTTTAATTAACGAAAGAATTTAATCTCTAAAAATTATAAATATCTGTCTCGACAACAAAATTTACCCCCATCCTTACTATTTGTAGCTCAAATAACAACAGATGCGTAATCAGCAATACGGCGTAACTTCCCAGAAGAGAATGGCGGCGCTTTGCGCCGCCATTCTCTTCTGGGACTTACTTGGCTACTGCTATTTTTTTGAGCTTCATTTGATCTGTCTGTATCATACAACACATTTCGCCTAGAGCATAACAAGCGTGACGTAAGAAACAATGAAAAGTAACGCTTCTACCTTTGATTTATCAGTGTCTCGCATGGTGCGATAGGATTAAAAGTGCTGCTTTAAAGTTTATAAATGAGTATTTCTGCTGAAGATATTAAAAAGTTAAAAAAAGAAGTCGGAATTGCGGCGGCGCAACGAGTGCAATCTGGCATGGTGGTTGGTTTAGGCACTGGCTCAACTACTGCTTTTGCGATCGAGGAGTTAGGCAGACGCATTTCTACGGGCGAGCTAACTGACATCGTGGGCATCCCAACTTCATTTCAAGCATCGGTATTGGGCAAAAAATATGGTATTCCCATCCGCAGTTTAGATGATGTCGACCGCGTTGATGTAGCGATCGATGGCGCTGATGAGGTTGACCCAAACAAAACCTTAATCAAGGGCGGTGGCGCTGCCCATACTCGCGAAAAAGTTGTCGATTCATTGGCAGCTTTATTTATCGTCGTGGTTGATGAGTCGAAATTAGTAGATAAGCTAGGCTCTACCTTTGCCGTACCTATTGAAGTTTTGCCGATGGCAGTTTCTCCTGTAACCAGAGCCGTCGAAAAACTAGGCGGTAAACCCGAACTACGGATGGGAGTCAAAAAAGATGGTCCCGTAATTACCGATCAGGGCAACATGGTTTTGGATGTTACTTTTGATGCGATCGCTGATGCTGCCGAATTAGAAAAAACCTTGAATAATATTCCTGGTGTAGTCGAAAACGGCATATTTTTCGGTGTTACCGATGTAATTCTGGTCGGTGAATTTAAGGATGGAAAGCCTCAAATTCGCGAAATTTCTTAATTAAAAAAGGGCGCTTCGCGCCCTTTTTTAAATCTTTTCGCCACTAATTATAAACATCGGACTAACTGCGGCAAAGACTTGTCGATTGCCACGAGTTTCTAATCGGTTTACGGAAGACTGCACGACCTCAACATTTCGCGCCTGTAGTTTGGCAAAACTTTCAGAAATTGCATACAAACCTTCAAGACTATTAGTCGTAGCGATCGCTCTACCATCAACCTGCAAGCGTTCCCAACCATATTCGAGAATTTCCGATACCGATCGCCCACCTTCGATACAAATGCGATCGGGTTCTGCTGTCAGGCTAGTCAAACATTCTGGCGCACTACCAATGTTGATTTGGACATTAGTCACGCCAAATTTTTTGCAATTTGTAGCAATCAGACCAGCAACATCCTCATCACGCTCGATCGCCACAATTTTCCCCTTGGGGCATAGTAACCCTGTTTCGACAGGAATTGTCCCAGTACCCGCACCAATATCCCACAGTACCGAGTTAGCTTTTAAGCGTAACTGACCGATGATTAATAGGCGCGTCTCGCATTTACTCATGGGAATACCTGGCAAGCGATCGAACAACTCGTCAGGAATACCAGGGGTAACATATGACCAGATAGATTCAGGCATGAGCTTCGCGCACAATAGTTTTAAGTATGCTAAATATAGCGCTTTTCTAACCCAGAGTTCTAATCCAGAAAGTCAAGCCAGCACAAAGTAAAACTTTACTCTCTGGGGCTTATGTCTACTACTTTATTCCGACCAGATAAACCAGATTGAATTGTAATATTGGATTTTGGTACGTCAAACTTTTTTGCTAAAAGTTCTATTAACTCTTTATTAGCTTTACCATAGACAGGTGGTGATTTTAAGTACACTACCAGACTTCCATCTACTTCTTCGAGAATAGATTGCTTCTTAGAGTTAGGCTTTACCTTAACTGATTTCTTCATTCGTTTTTAAATGGTTCACCCCATGCACAATGAGGTGAACCATTTTCAGTTAGACAGTTGCTGCACTACGTTTACGTCTGCCTACGCTAGTAGTAGCCGCACCTGTTGTTGTATTGGCAGCCGTAGCGCCATTGCCATTAGCACTTCCATTATTGTCAGTTTCAGGTTTAGCAATTACTTTCACACTGCCTGATTTTAAGGTAACGCCCAAAGCATTTGGTTTAGCGGCTGGTGCAGGCGCAGATTGAGTAGAATTTGGAGGTGTTTGTAATAAGAACACAATCATTGGTTTGCTTTGCATTTGTTGACGCAAAACACGAGTGAGATCGCGTTCGAGTTGACCGCGTAAACCGACCCAATCCACTTCTAGGGAACCGACATTACGGGCAAAGTTACCCCATGAGTTCGCTAAAGAGTTGTCGATCGCTTTCGCAACTAAAGCAATAATCTGCGAATGTTCCATCGGCAAGACCACACCGCTTAGTTGAATATCAGGATTGGTAGAGAGCTTGCCATCTAGCCCAACAGATACAGCGATCGTAAAGATACCTTCGCCAGAGATTTGTTGGCGATCGCGTAGCACATCGCCCTTCACCATGCCATCGCGAGAAGAATCCACTAGTTCGACACCAGAAGGAACCTTATCAACAATCTTCATGTAGTTTTGGCAAACTTCAACCACATCGCCATTTTCGGCAATCACAATATTTTCGCTAGGAACGCCCATTGCTTCCGCCATCTTGGCATGTTGCTTCAGCATTCTCAATTCACCGTGAGCAGGGAAGAAGAACTTGGGACGCACCAGCGCTAACATCATTTTATGTTCTTCTTGAGAACCATGTCCCGAAACGTGGATACCTTTGTCTTTACCATAAATAACGTTTGCGCCAAGAGCCATCAAGCGATCGATGGTACGCACTACAGGAATCGTATTTCCGGGAATCGGGTTAGCCGAGAAAATAACTGTATCGCCTTGTCGAATTTCGATTTGTCTATGGCTGGAGTTGGATATGCGAGTCAGAGCCGACATTGGTTCACCTTGAGAACCTGTGGTCAAAATCAGAATTTGATCGTCGCGGTAATGACGCAGATTTTGCAAAGGTTGGAATAGATCGTCGCGGCATTTGATGTAACCGAGGTTACGGGCATGGGCTATTACATTAAGCATTGAGCGTCCAACGATGCCAACCACACGACCTTGTTTATCAGCAATGTCCAAAATCATGTTGACGCGATGCACTGAAGACGCGAAGGTGGTGATGATCACGCGACCTTTTGAAGCACCTATATAACGCTCTAGATTTGGATATACGGCTCGTTCTGAAGGTGTAACTCCTGGTATTTCAGCGTTAGTAGAGTCACTAATCAAAGCCAATACACCTTTTTCGCCATGCTCAGCCAGACGAGCAAGGTCAAAAAATTCGCCATCAACTGGTGTATGGTCGATTTTGAAGTCTCCAGAGTGAATCACCATCCCCGCAGGTGTATTAATGGCGATTGAGAAACTATCAGCAATCGAGTGAGTATTACGAATGAATTCAACAAAGAAGTTAGCACCGACGCGGACAATATCACGGGGTAAAACGCGACGGAGTTCGGTGCGATTTAGTACACCTGCTTCACGAAGTTTGTCCTCGAGCAAAGCCATCGCTAAGCGAGGGCCATAAATAACAGGAATTTCAAACTGCTTCAAATGGAATGAAATTGCGCCAATATGATCTTCGTGACCGTGGGTGACAATCATGCCTTTGATCTTATGCTTGTTTTCGCGTAAGTAAGTCATATCGGGCAATACAACATTTACTCCAGGCATCATGCTGTCGGGAAATGACAGACCACCATCGAGCAACATAATTTCATCATTGTATTCAAATACCCATGTATTTTTACCGATTTCATGAAGTCCACCAAGAGCAATAATTTTGAGAGCGGGAACGTTAGATGTAGTCATAAGTTATCTCTTGTGAATTGAATAAATTTGAATAGATGTGAATTGGGGAATGTGAAATTGAAAGGAATACTTGAATCGTCAAAATGATTCAGATTAATGGGTTCGCGAAAAACTTGGTGGTTGTAGATTTCTAGATAGAACGCCTAAAAAGGTATAATCCCCCCACAAGTTCATGATTGTCAGAAGCGCTAGGACTCTAGTAAGTCAGTCAATGGGCTTAAGCTCACTGTTGCTAAATTTTTCTAGGTCAAAATTCCAACTTCTTTTAGCACGATTTTAAGCTTTGCTTCTAGCTCGGCATTAGCAGCAACTAGAGGCGATCGCACTACACCTGTATCCAACCCTAATAAGCGCAAAGCTGACTTTAAAGGAATAGGATTACTGGTTAAGAACAAAGCTTTAAACAAAGGGAAAAGCTTAATGTGAATTTGCAAAGCTTCCTGAACTTTACCTGCGGCAAATGATTTCATCATTGTTTGCAGTTGATTCCCAACTAGGTGTGAAGCCACGCTCACAACTCCCTTTGCACCCACTGCCATCAATGGCAACGTGAGAGAGTCATCCCCTGAGTAGATTGCAAAATCAGCAGGTGTAAGAGCGCGAATTTGACTAGCCTGATCGAGATCGCCTGTAGCTTCTTTAATTCCGATAATGCTAGGAATTTCAGCTAGCTTAGCAACAGTTTCAGGTTCTAGTTTGCAACCCGTTCTGCCAGGAACGTTGTAAAGAAGAATCGGAAGCTCAGGCGCAGCTTCAGCGATCGCTCGAAAATGGTCGTATAGTCCCTCTTGCGGAGGCTTGTTGTAATACGGTGTTACTTGTAGTGTACCATCTAATCCCAAATGTGCCGCTTTTGTAGTAGCAGCGATCGCCTCAGAAGTAGAATTCGATCCCGTGCCTGCCATGATTTTGGCTCTGCCAGAGATCGCCTTTTGTAGCACTGAAAACAACTGATATTCTTCATCCCAACTTAGAGTCGGTGATTCGCCTGTTGTACCGCACACAACTATTGTATCGGTTCCAGTCTCGACAAGATGAATAGCCAGCTTCTCAGCTTTTGCGTAATCGACATTCCCTTGTATATCAAAGGGCGTAATCATTGCTGTTAGTAAACGTCCGAAATCGATTTCACTCATAGATACTCATAAATAGAAGCTTGCTAAAAGCTGATGAACTTTTTAGATAAGAGACTTAGCAATCACTAGTTCAGCGATCTGGACAGCGTTCAGCGCCGCACCTTTACGGATTTGATCTCCGCATAGCCATAATTCCAAACCATTGGGGTGAGAAATATCTTGACGGATTCTTCCAACTAGCACATCATCTTTGCCACTAGCATCTATTGGCATAGCGAAGTAGTTTTTCTGAAAATCTTCAACTAGCTTGACCCCAGGAGCATTAGCAAGAATTTCTCTAGCCTTATCAACACTAAAGGGGCGATCGAACTCCAGATTAATCGCTTCAGAATGAGCTCTCAAAACGGGAACCCGTACACATGTTGCCGTGATCCGAATATCTGAATCTCCAAAAATCTTGCGAGTTTCATTTACCATTTTCATCTCTTCCTCACAATAGTTATTGTCAGTCATCGGTGAGTTGTGAGGGAAAAGATTAAAAGCTAAGGGATATGGCAATATTTCAGGTATAGCAGGTTCACCATTAAGAATTGCCTGCGCCTGAATCTTTACTTCTTCCATAGCTCTCGCACCAGCTCCACTTGCCGATTGGTAAGTAGCGGCGACAATACGCTTGATCGGCAAAACTCGATGCAATGGGTAAACTGCCACAGTCATCAAAATTGTCGTGCAGTTGGGATTAGCGATAATGCCTTTGTGGTCTGCGGCAGCTTCAGGATTAACTTCTGGCACAATTAGGGGTACATCAGGATGCATCCGAAAAGCACTGGAGTTGTCAATCGATACTGCTCCTGCCTTGGCAGCGATCGGCAGCCACTGTTTAGAAATGCTTCCACCTGCTGAAGCAAGTACGATATCCACGTCATCAAAAGCAGATTCAGTAACCGCTTCGATGATTAAATCTTCACCTGCAAATTTAATCGACTTACCAGCCGATCTCTCTGAGGCAAGGACTTTTAGTTTACTCAATGGAAATTTTCTCTCATCTAGTAAAGCTAAAAGCTCCGTACCGACTGCACCTGTTGCTCCGAGAATGGCAACGTTATATTTCCTACTCAATGAACCTCCGCAATAAAAACATCAAATTAGGTGGGAAAACTTTGCTTGAGCCTATGTGAATGACTTATGTGTAGATTTGTCATTAATGGCTAGAAAAAATGATTATAAGCTAAGAACTATAAATCTGTGAGTCTTAACCACATATTAACAAACTTTCTGAATATTGCTAATTTTTTTGGCTATGGGCCTGTAAAAATTGCATCTTCAACATCTTGGCGACTGAGGGAATATGGAAATGCACGTTGGATTTCTTTACCGCCGAATGCGTCCTGAATATAACGAACACGAATATCTTCAGTATCCATAATAATTTCAGCTTGCCAAGACGATCTAGTAACGCGCCAAATATTCGGATTAGAACGATCTTGATAGCATCCTTGCTCGTCTAACCATGCTTCAAGTGCAGGCAAGGGATGGTTGTAAAGCGGAGTTGTGGGTGATGGGAGCACCATAGGTGGCGATTTTTACGAAAAAGTTATTGAATCGATAGGAAAAATTGATAAAGGTGTGATCGCTTCTGGTAGAAGACTATCGCCACGTATCCATGCAATTAAGATTACTAGAACCAGACAGAAAACTAGAGTAGCACCTATTAACAAGAGTGCAAATAGTTCACCACCAGATAAAGGTCGCTCACTTGGCAAACCATCATCATCGATGCTTTGCAGATTGCTTGGTGTTTGATTCTGCGATTTTACACCATTGATGCTTGTGGTTGTGTACTGAAATCGCGAAAACTGAATACGACGGTCGTATTCGCTTCGGCGATCGGCATTACTGAGAGTAGCGTAAGCTTCGTTAATTTGGCGAAAATTTTCAACAGCTATATCTTTAGGTAACTGTGTAGTATCGGGATGATATAGCTTACTGAGATCTCGATAGGCTCGACGGATGTCAATTTCGCTAGCCCAAGGGGTAACTCCTAGCAAGGCATAGTAGGTTTTTGATTGGCTATCAGCAGGAGAAATACGATTAGAACCGTTTGGCAGACTATTTGTGCTATTTGCGTTTTTGTTGGATGGTGGCTTAGAGTTAGACATAGACTTCCCAAATTTCCATAATGATTTTGTTGCTTGAACATTTGATGGGAGTATGCTGAACAGTGATTAGTTTTTAATTTTAATTGTCCCTGTCCATTTTTTGAGTTGTGCTATTTCCATGCCTTGGACTCGCATTATTAGTGCTTTGTTTGTCATTCCGCTCGTATTAGCGGCGATCGCGCTAGGTGGCTGGGCGTTCACCGCAGCCTTTGCGTTGCTGGTAGTTTTTGGTCAGATGGAATATTTCGCACTTGTTCGAGCCAAGGACATCGTTCCTGCAAGCAAGATTACGATTTCAGTTAGTTTAGCATTGCTAATTGTTTCTCAATTAGAGGTCAGTCTTGCTGATGCAGTGATCCCCATTGCTGGTACTTTCATTTGCTTCTATTTACTGTTTCAATCTCGAATTGCCACTATTTCAGATATTTCTGCATCTATTCTAGGTTTGTTTTATGGCGGCTATTTACCAAGTTTTTGGATTCGCATCCGTGGAATTGCTGACGATACGATTTTTCAGGTGAGCGATCGCCTTCATCAGTTTGATTTTTTTAACCAGTTACGTAATCTCGAGCAACTTTCTTTTTTGCGAATTACTTTTCCCGTATCCTATGGCTGTATTTATGTACTAATGGCATTTTGCTGCATTTGGGCTTCAGATGTTGGAGCCTATGTATTTGGCAAAGTGTTTGGTCGCACCCGACTTTCCGATATTAGTCCAAAGAAGACTGTGGAAGGAGCGATCGCGGGTTTACTTTGTTGCTGCGCGACCGCAATTATTTGGTCGTTTAGTTTGGGATGGCACCAATGGTGGTTGTCTGGCGCAATTTTAGGTCTACTAATTGGAATTGCGGGTTTGTTGGGCGACCTAACCGAATCGATGATGAAGCGCGATGCAGGTGTAAAAGATTCGGGACAAATTATGCCAGGACATGGCGGTATCCTCGATCGCGCCGATAGCTATGTCTTCACTGCACCATTAGTTTATTACTTCATCACTTTAGTTTTACCACTCGTCCATTGAAATTTTGTATGTGACAAGATTCTAACTACTGGTTTAACAGTGGACGAGTTTAGAGAATTACTATAATTCTCACAATAAAAAAGAGAGTGAGCGCAAAGCGCTCACTCTCTTTTTTAAGTTAGCTATTTCGACTCTGTGAAATCAGCATCGATGACATCGTCATCGCCACTAGCAGCATCCTTGGTATTATCTTGAGGTGCAGCACCTTCAGCAGACTCACTGCCACCTTGTTGATAGACAGAAGAGCTAAGGGCATACAACGCTTGCTTCAACACTTCAGTTTGACTTGCGATCGCTTCATGATCGTCTTTAGCGATTGCTTCGCGCAAATCCTTAACAAGTCCTTCGATCTTTGTCTTGTCAGCTTCAGGAACCTTGTCGCCAAGATCCTTGATTTGCTTCTCAGCTTGGTAAGCGAGAGAGTCAGCTTGATTCTTCGCTTCGATGCGATCGCGCTTTTCTTTATCAGCCGCAGAATTACGCTCGGCTTCATTAACCATGCGCTCAACTTCATCCTTAGGCAAGGTGGACGCACCAGAGATGGAGATGGTTTGAACTTTGCCAGTTCCCTTGTCCTTAGCGGTTACGGATAGTAAGCCGTTAGCATCGATGTCAAAGATAACTTCGATTTGAGGCACGCCACGAGGAGCGGGTGGAATTCCATCTAGACGGAAGGTTCCCAAACTCTTGTTGTCATTGGACATTTCACGTTCGCCTTGGAGAACGTGAATTTCCACATTACTTTGTCCATCAACTGCCGTAGAGAATACTTCCGACTTCTTGGTAGGAACAGTGGTGTTACGTGGAATGATTTTGGTCATGACTCCACCCAAGGTTTCCACACCAAGAGATAGAGGAGTTACGTCAAGCAAGAGAATATCTTTGACTTCTCCAGCCAATACACCAGCTTGAACGGCTGCACCGATCGCGACAACTTCATCAGGATTGACGCTTTGGTTGGGCTCTTTGCCAAGAATCTTCTTCACAACTTCCTGTACGGCAGGAATACGGGTGGAACCACCAACCAGTACAACTTCGTCAATCTTCGATTTGTCGATTTTGGCATCGCGAACTGCTTGTTCGACGGGAATGCGACAGCGATCGATCAAGTCAGAGCAGAGCTCTTCAAACTTAGCGCGGGTCAAGGTAGTGTCTAAGTGCTTAGGCCCATCTTGAGTTGCGGTGATAAAGGGAAGATTGATTTCAGTTTGAGTAACGCTAGAAAGTTCGATCTTCGCCTTTTCAGCAGCTTCGGTCAAGCGCTGTAAAGCTTGCTTATCTTTGCGAAGATCGATGCCTTCAGCAGATTGGAACTGATTAGCAAGGAAATCTACGATCTTTTTATCGAAGTCGTCACCGCCGAGGTGGGTGTCGCCACTGGTGGACATTACTTCAAACACACCATCGCCAACTTCGAGGATTGATACGTCGAATGTACCACCACCAAGGTCAAATACAAGAATGGTTTCATTAGTTTTGCTATCCAGACCGTAAGCCAAGGCAGCAGCAGTAGGTTCGTTAATGATCCGAAGAACTTCTACACCTGCAATTTTCCCAGCATCTTTGGTAGCTTGGCGTTGGGAGTCATTGAAATATGCAGGAACGGTAATAACAGCTTGAGTAACAGTTTCGCCTAAATATTTGCTAGCGTCGTCTACTAACTTACGTAATACTTGTGCGGAAATTTCTTCAGGGGCAAATTGCTTACCAGTTGCAGGCGCATCGATTTTAACGTTTTCGCCAACTTTGGTAACTTTGTAGGCAACTTGTTTGGATTCGCCGCTAACTTCGTCGTAACGTCTGCCGATAAAGCGCTTGACTGAATAAAAAGTGTTGTCGGTGTTCATGACAGCTTGGCGCTTAGCAATTTGTCCAACTAAGCGATCGCCATTTTTAGCATAAGCAACAACTGAGGGTGTCGTACGGAAGCCTTCGGCGTTTGCAATCACCGTTGGCTTGCCCCCTTCCATGACGGCTACGACTGAGTTTGTCGTACCTAAGTCGATTCCAACTACTTTAGCCATAAGGCTTCTAACTCCTAAGTTTTGTTAATCTTTTATCTCATACAAGATTAACCACTTTTCTCGATTAGCACATCAGGGGGACTCTACCTAATCTGGTAGGGTTTCCCGTACAAAAGGAGTTCATCTACTTGATGCACCAAATATCTAGACCCCTCGAACTCGCCCTAGGAAGGACAAAAGCTTAAACTTCCCCTCTGTGTAGAGGGGACTGAGGGGGGTAAAAATTTGAACAGTGTGTCAAGAATATGGACTATAGCAATGTAAGTTTTGCTTACCCAAAAGATGAGTGGCGGTGCGAAGCGCCACCACTCATCTTTTGGGTTTTGATTTGTCCTAGCTATCTCTTGCGTTTCTAATAGCAAACCAAAGTTAGCTGAGGGTATAAAAACCAGATAAAGAAAGGCGGCGCTTCGCGCCGCCTTTCTTTATCTGGTTTGTCCTAGCTCTCTTGGATTGCTATAAATATGGAGAATATATTAATTGGAGATTAGCAAAGCAGAGACAGTAAGTACAAACGCTAATGGCTAAAAGCTAATAGACTCTAATTACTCTGTAAGTTCTGCATTCCCATTTGAGCGCAATAACGCATTTCATCAGCCCTGCGCCACAGCTCCTGTCCTGTGTGTAAATGGCGATCGTCGAAATTGAGCGTAAAGTAGTTTAACTCTTCTATCCCATCACTAATCGCATTAAGACAGTGGTAAAGATAGCTAGCAATCCCTGCGGCGGAGGCAGGATTGGGAAATGCACGAAAGAAAATCTGTGCCTTAGCATAGGAGCCTCGACATTCATCAATATAATCTTCAAAATCCTCCATGAGTCCATCATCGTAGGGATCGGCAGCTAGATCGTCGATCTGCTCATCTAGACTATCGAGAATAACTTCGAGCATCTCTATAATTGGTTCGTAAACTTGCTTAAACCAGCGATCGAGCTTTTGATCTTCATTAAGGTGATGCTCGCGTTTGGGGCTTGCCGATCGCTTTGATTGCTGAGAACCTCTAGGCGAATTTTTGATCCCCAAACTGCGATCGTAATGGGCACGTGATTGTGGATTGCTAAGCACTTCGTAAGCGAGATTGATTGAGGCAATATCATCGTGATTATCGAGATGATGGTTGCAGTCGGGGTGAAATTCTTTGACCAGTCCGCGATAGGCACTTTTGACCTCAGCAGGATCGGCACTATAGCCGATTCGCAAGATTTTGTAGTGATTAGTTTGTTGTGTGCGATCGCTTGTCCTAGCCATGTCCTTGTAATGAATCTATGTTTGCGCTAATTGTTTTATGATTTTTATGCCAAATTTTAAAAATATCGATTCTTTCGAAATGTTATTTTTGAGCAACCCAAAACTCTTTTAATAAGCATTTTGAAGGGATATTCTATTAGCGTCAACTACTTGACAGATTTTAAAAACAACTTCTATCGAGAGTCACACCCATAAATCACACATTCTCTCGATAGATTTATCGAGAAATGTTGCTACAGCGATCTCACTTCTGTTATAGTTGTTAGGCTTAAAAAATGCTGGTGTAGCTCAGTTGGTAGAGCAACTGATTTGTAATCAGTAGGTCACGAGTTCGAGTCTCGTCCCCAGCTTATAGTTTCATAAAAAAGCACTGCGACGCAGTGCTTTTTTATGCTTAATTTAGACAAAAATTAGGCAAAGATGCCACAAGCTTTTTGGTAGTAATATTGACGATCTTCTAGACCGTTATAGCCACCATTTACTCTTAAAGTTACTTGCTCAACGGTTGCACCGCTATCACACAATGCATTCATCTCATTGTTATCCCACCAAAAACCCGCACTGGTAAATGGATATTTAGCCGCAACATAGGCAACCCCATCCATCACTTTAGGATCGGCGATCGCATTGCTAAAAGCTTGATAATTAGCTCTTCCTGTAAGCTGGATCACTCCAGCCCCTTTATATTTTGGTCCATCCCCTGGATTTACATTACCCAGATCGTCCCGCCCTTCATAATCCGAACCATCAGCCAGTTCTTGAGTATATTGCAAGCCTCCTGACTCATGGGCGATTTGACTGAGAAAATGCCTAAGTCTTGGGGTAGTAGTAATTTTGTAACGAGTCAGACAGGAATTTAAATCTTGCAGTTGGTCATCGGTAATGGTATTGCAAAAAAAAGCTTCAGCTTGTTTTTTACTGACAATTTGGGCAATCGCAGGAACTAGTCCGTCCCAATGTGGTGGAAAAACGAAGTAAGTCCCACTATTAGCTACCAGTATGACTTTGAAATGTCCATTGTCGGCAGGCTCAAATTTATCAAATCCGTAGGTCTTACCTAAGGGGACATCAATAGTCTCATTAGGTTTTGTAAGTTGTGCCGAATCTACTGGACGTACTTTAAGTTTTGTCGCAACCTTAGCCTTCATTATTCCCATATCATTCTCGATCAATGATTAATTTAATAATTATCAGCTTCTAGCGTTATTTTTGTAAATGGAAGCTCTTGCTTGTGTAGAAAGGGTTTTGACTGCACTTAGCCATTGATTACGCTGGTAGATCGCAGCTAAAGTCTCTCCTTTCTTATTTCTTAGAAAAAATTGCCAAGGTAATAGTAAAGCTATAATAAAAAACTGTTTGTCAACTTATAGAAATATTGATTCAGGGATTTTGTAGTGGTTACTCGACAACAAATCGGGGTGATTGGCGGTGGTCAATTAGCATGGATGATGGCGATCGCTGCCAAACGTCTTGGTATTGAACTAACCGTGCAAGCCGCAAGTCCTGAAGACTCAGCCGTAACCGTTAGCGATCGCGTGATTTATGGCAAAGTTGCTGATGCTAATGCCACCGCTCAGCTTGCCGAGTATTGTCAAGCGATTACCTTTGAGAATGAATTTGTCGATCTAGTTGCTCTACAAAAACTGATCGATCGTGCAGGCGATCGCGGCTTATTGTTTTTACCAAAATTAGAAACCTTGGCGATCTCCGTCGATAAGCTGAACCAACGCCAACATTTTCGCGATCATCATATTCCCACACCCAAATTTTATAGTGTCGATACAGAAAAGAATCTGTTAGCGGCGGCTGAAAAATTGGGTTATCCCCTAGTACTTAAGGCAAGAAGGCATGGCTATGACGGCAAGGGAACTTGGGTAATTGCCAATGAAAAAGAATTGCGATCGGCTTGGGAAAGTATGCATCAAGCCCCTGCGATCGCGGAATCTTTCATTCCCTTTGAACGCGAACTTGCGGTGATTGTGGCGCGATCGGAATCAGGAGAAATCGTTATTTATCCTGTTGTCGAAACTGTGCAAACCAATCAAGTTTGCCGCCGCACGATTGCCCCCGCTCGTATTAATCTCAGCATTAGCGAAAAAGTGGAAGCCATCACTAAGCAGATTGTTACGACCCTTGATGCGATCGGTGTATTTGGCATCGAATTCTTTTTGACGGCTGAAGCGGAAATTAGTGTTAACGAAATTGCGCCGCGCACCCATAATTCAGGACATTACACGATCGAAGGCTGTCAAACTTCACAATTCGAGCAGTTGCTCCGCATTGTCAGTGGTAAGCCTTTAGGTAACGTTTCGATGGTCGCTCCTGTGGCGGTGATGGTCAATTTACTAGGTTTTGAGAATGCCTCTGGTACAGATGCTGATTATTTAGACAAACGCATGGCGATCGCCAGTTTCCCGAACACACATATTCATTGGTATAACAAAAAACTATCATCCGTTGGGCGCAAACTCGGTCATGTGACAATTTTGGCGGAAACCCACGATATTGCCATAGATATTAGCGATCGCATCGAAAGTATTTGGTACAAAAAATAGAAATGACGCTTTGCGTCATTTCTATTTTGAAGAATTATAAATATTAAGAGGCATTCTCACTGGGAATACCTTTTAAACTGAATCAAGCCAAAATGCTGATATAGAAAGCATTTCAAATAAGCGCTTTAGCTGATGAAAACCCTTTTCGCTTCGTGGGAAGTTATACATGCGTCTCAATTGTTTCATTGAACAAGAGTTAGCGGGAAATGGATTTACTGACGTTGCCATTACCCGCTATTTTTTTCGCGCAAAGCGCTATAAAATCCAAAAATAAAGTAGGGGCGCGAAACGCCCCTACTTTATTTTTGGGAAAGATTACTAGCATGGTAGGAACTGCGTACCAAAGCACCCGATCGCACATGGGCAAACCCAATTTGCTTAGCGATCGCTCCTAATCGATCGAATTCTTCAGGCGTCCAATATTTCTGAACGGGCAAATGCTCAAGCGATGGACGCAAATATTGTCCAATTGTGAGTGAGCTACAACCGATCGCGTACAAATCATGCATTGTTTCCGTTAGCTCTTCCAAGGTTTCGCCATGCCCTACCATTAGCCCTGATTTGGTAGTAATGCGCGGATCGATCTCCTTCACCATCGCTAAAACCGACAGCGATCGCTCGTACTTCGCACCACGGCGAACTTTTCCCTGCAACCGTTTCACTGTCTCAATATTGTGGTTATAGCACACGGGTTCAGCCAAAGCTACCGTCTCAATACAATGGCGATCGCCGCGAAAGTCTGGAGTCAGCACCTCAATTTTTACATTTGGACGCGATCGGCGAATCGCCTCCATTGCCTTCACAAAACAGCTAGCCCCCTGATCCGTCAAATCATCCCGCGCAACCGAAGTCAGCACTACATAATCTAGCCCTAGCAAATTTACAGCTTCAGCCACTTTTACCGCCTCATCAGGATCGAGGGGCATCGGTTGATGTCCCTTATCGACTTGGCAAAATCCACAAGCACGGGTACAGGTTGGCCCCATCAACAAAAAAGTAGCTGTCTTTTGGGCATAGCATTCTGCCCGATTGGGACAGCGACCCTCTTCACAAATTGTATGAATCCCCCTCTGCTTAATAATTTGCTGAACCTCTGAAATTTCACTAGCTTTGCCGATTTGGGGGCGCAACCAACTTGGTAAACGTAACTCGTCTTTGGCAGGCATATAGTTTGAGACTTAATTGGAGACTGATAATCAGGCGATCGCTACCAAATAGTTATAGCCCAAATAGTTATGGTTCAGCGATTTAATAAAGAGCCGATTTTTTTGTAGCGCGGCTAAGCCGCGCTACAAAAAAATCGGCTCTTTATTTTACTGCACGTCCTTTAAGGCAATTTAATGACTTTGCAAAATCCGAATAATGCTTCTTTATGCATCAACTTTTCAAGATTGTAAGTAAAAGTCAGATAAAAGCGGTTAAAACTCTTTACAGATGTGACTCTATTGACTAGCATATTGCACTGACACGTTTTACCGTATGTCCAGACTATGGACTAGTAGAGAATTTTGGAGGGATCGTGTTCGATCTATTAACCAATATTCTGATTTGGATTATTGCAATCCCAATTTTTGTCATTTTATTTAGGGCGATTCCAAAAGATTGGTTTCGCCTTTTTGGGTTAGTCATATTTACAGCTCTAGTTGCCATAATTTTTGCCAACTTCAGATTTGTTGAAGAGCCGATCCCCAAAATTGTTATTGAGTTTTTGTCTTTTCCATTTACATTAGTTGGGATTTTGCTGCTGTTGTTGTTTTTCAATTATGTGTTAAGGCTCAAAGATCTCAAAATCAAAAGCGGGGAAAAGGTTGATAACAAAGGAGCAGAGGGTAAAATCAAAATTGTCACAAAGGAAATATTAATAGTCTTAATTCTCTTTGCGATCGCCACTAATAACGCCACATCAGAACTATTTAATTGTTACTTAGAACAACAAGCAGCTAATGCAGTAGAGCAATCTTATCGTCGTCCTGTACTGAATTTGTCAGAGCGAGAACTCCAAGATTTTCGACAAGGAGTATTTGATATCATTGTCGTCCTAGCAGAAAATCCTCCCTATGAACCGCGTCTCCAAGAAGCAATTAAGTTATGGAACGCCGCGAACCAACAACAAAAGCCTTATATTCTTTTGAGTGGCGGTAGACGCACAACTTACCCGCCGACAAAAGGATATCCCTGCTTCACGCCAGCAGAAGCACCACCAAATCGCACCAAAGAAAATGTTAGAGATGCGATCGCCAGTCGTGCAGGCATACCTAATATTGGATTACGCTACGATCCACGCTATGAGGGCTTCTTTACTAATCCTGCTAGCCCTAGCGAATCCATTCCTCAAATTGATTTGACCGAAGCCGATCAAATGTGCGAGGCATTAATCAATATGCCAAACATCGCAGGCATCCGCCCATTCGTAATCATTGAACCAGTAGGAATGAGTGTAAGAAGTAGTGGAGATGAAATTGGCAAACTCATTAAATCTCTAGAAAAGAACAAGTTATTACGAGAAGATACTCGCAATAGTAGAAGGCTCTTGCTAATTACTTCTCCCATTGAGGCAACTCGTTCGTTTTTATCCTTTAGAAATCAAGATCTTAATGCTTCACTGACAACTGCGAGTTATCCTCTTGATATTCATAGCGATCTTGGTGGTCAATGCCCTTGGCCAATTGGGAAACAGTTCAAACTCAAGCCCAGATATTTTCTTTTTAACGCCGAAGCTTTAGTAAAATCTGAAAGAGCATGGACAGAGGTCAAAGAACTAGTATTTTACACCCTTAGATTTTGGCTACGTCCCCCATTATCAGACGAACGTCCTTATTTTCCCAAGCAACCAGCCATGCTTGCTCCCAGGAAATATATAGCAATGCAAGTTTTGCTTACCAAATAAATAGAGGCGGTGCTTCGCACCGCCTCTATTTATTTGGTTTTTGATTTGTCCAAGCTATTAAAACTTACATTTAAAAAAATCCAATAAGAAAAAGCCTCGCAATGCGAGGCTTTTTCTTATTGGATTTACTTAGCTGCGCCTTGAGCTTCTAGAAGCTGCTGCTTCAAACGTTCAAGGTCTGAAGCCCAACGTGGATCGGGCTGATGAGCTTCGGAAGAAGTACTGGTGCTAGATGAGCTTCCAGTTGTCTTCTTATTGTTATTATTGCGTTTTTTGCGCTTTGCAGATGCTTTAACTGGTGCAGCAACTGTACTTGCTACTGGAGATTCGCTTTCTTGATTGGATGGTTCATCAGAACCTTCTTCCAAATCAGAACCATCTTCAGCCTTGCCTTTTGTACGAGGCAAAGCTTTTTCCAGTTTTAATACGGCACCATTAAAGTCGTACCCGTTAAACTTCTCGATAACTGTGTCAGCAACTTCATCAGAGCCGACAGTTACAAAGCCAAAACCTCGGCATTTGCCAGTTTTGCGATCGGTTATAACTTTCAAAGATACTGAATCACCTGATTCATTGAAAATTTTTTCTAGAGCTTGGCGATCTAATTCTGCTGGCAGGTTGCCAACATAAAGGCGGATGGACATGATAATAGAAAACCTCTACGCTATGAAATCTTCAGCAGGTGACTAGAGCAGCCGCTACAAAAAACTTGTTTAAAAAACTTGTTTGCTACTTGCTAGCTTAAATTGGAGCTATTGATTACGTGCTACCTGCGATCAATCAAATTAATATGGCACTCTTGCACCATGTAACAACATAACATACAAAATGCTCATCTTCAAAACAGAATGTAATGAAAGTATCAAAATTTAGCTAGACCCTAAAAATTTAACGTCAAATTTAATATCAAAAATTCTAAAAAATTTGCAATATTACTTTCCTATCACAGAAAAATCCTTACAAATGGCAAAAAAACGCACTAATCTCCTTAATTCCTATAGATTTAGCTCAATTTGTTTGTCCTAATTTGGAAGTAGCTTTTTTAATGCATCATCTAAACTCTGTGATTATTTTAAGTTCTATTTCTTTAATAGTGAGTTACTTGACTAATAAAATTTAATTAAGGTAATATTCAGTCTTGCAAATTTACATGAAATTTATATGGAATTTGTTGGTGTGGTTCTAATTGGTTTCTGCTTATGGCTGGCGCAGTCTTTAAATGATTCCCAAAAGAAGCAAGAGCAAGAGATTGAAAAGCGGGTGAAGGAAAAGCTGAAAAACGATCAATATATTAATGTTCGGATTATAGAGAAACTTTAGAGCTATCTAGGGATAATGTTGTGAAGGTTTCACCTTTGATGTGCGACTTTCGCAACTCATTTGGTATTGCTATAGTTTAATTAATCAAAACATGCGATCGCTTTAAGTCTGTGGTGAAAATTGTGAAGCAAAAAATGCAAACAATTAGTGAAAAGCTAAAAACTCAAGTCAAAATCTTGGCAGCTTTGGTGGCAGCTTTTTGGATTATTGTCATTTTAAATGAAGTAGTCCTTGAGCGCATTTTAGTGATTGCTAACGGTTGTGGATTAAGTAGAGGTCTTAATGCCTTAGGAATTGTCCCTCATAGCTTCATTGGGTTGCGTGGCATTCTGTTCGCGCCATTTCTGCACGGGAGTTTTTATCATGTCGCCGCAAATACTGCCCCTTTTATCGTTTTAGGGTGGTTAGTGATGCTCCGAAACATCAATGATTTTTATTTTGTGTCGGTCATCGCGGCGGTAGTGGGCGGATTAGGGACTTGGTTAGTTGGTAGACCTTGTTCCGTGCATATTGGTGCGAGTGGTGTGATTTTTGGCTATTTTGGCTATTTACTATTTCGAGGTTACTTTGAGCGCAGTTTTGTGGCGATCGGTATTTCAATTGCGATCGCCTTGACTTACGGCGGTCTAATTTGGGGCGTATTACCAACACAATCTTATATTTCGTGGGAAGGCCATTTATTTGGCTTTATCGGTGGCATTATTGCGGCAAAGTTTTTGTCACCTAGCAAAAGTGATCAATAAAAAAAAGAGTAGGTGCTGACACTTACTCTCTTTTTTATTGCTAGGCATTACTAAGCAACGCTTTTGATTGCTTCTATTAGACTACGAGTACATGCACCCTTGTCGCAAAAAGCATCAATGACTGCGCCATTAGAAATGGCTTGACTCTTTCCCCCATCAGCAGCTGAATAAGCCACAATTTTAACGTGAGGATATTGAGTTTTGATTACACTGGAGGCTGTCCAGCCATCCATCACTGGCATGTGTAAGTCCATGACCACAACATCAGGATTATGTTTGTTCACTTTAGCGATCGCTTCCTTACCATTAGTCGCAACTTCGACATAGCCTATACAGGCTTGTAACGAAAGTGCTAGTTGTAAGGTACATCGAGTCAGTTCGTGGTCATCCACCACTAAAACACGTAAAGTTTTTGTAGAAGATGTCATGGTAGGTTCGGTAAGAAGGTCTTGACAATTGCTCTGCTATGTAACCTAAGATACCTCTTTTATTATTTTAAATCTTCTATCGCAGGGACTAATACCCAAAAGAGAGAGACGCAAAGCTATTCTCTCTTTTGATATTAAATCAAGAAAGCCCACTATAAATTTAGCCGCGCCATTTCACTTTTGGTAAAATTTGCTTTCGATCGATGCGATCGTGGTATTTGACGGCAAAGTTTAGCAAGGAGTCAAGTAAAGCATCAGATAGGAAGTGAGGTTGTAAGCCAAGATCGAGGAGGTTGGTATTTTTGGCTTTAAAGTAATGCTCTTCTAGCTCAACGCGAGGATTGTCAATGTTCTGCACTTCAACTTTGATACCGAGAGTCTGTCCTGCTTTTTGCACCATCAGCGCGAGATCGCGGATCGAGAAAAGTTCAGTAAATTGATTGAAAACACGCATTTTGCCAGCTTCCGCAGGGGTAGCGATCGCTAATTCAATACATCGGACGGTATCACGAATATCGAGAAAGCTACGTGTTTGTCCGCCAGTTCCATAGACAGTTAAGGGATGTCCAATTGCCGCTTGGATACAGAAACGGTTAAGTGCTGTTCCAAAAACACCATCATAGTCGAGACGATTAATCAGCAACTCGTCTGTACCAGTCTCTTCGGTCAATACTCCATAAACTACGCCTTGGTTGAGATCGGTAGCGCGTAAACCCCAAGTACGGCAAGCAAACTGAATATTGTGGCTGTCATGAACCTTGCTGAGGTGGTAAAAGCTACCAGGTTGTTTGGGATAAGGGAGTGTATCTTTACGCCCGTTATGCTCAATGGTGATATAGCCTTCTTCAATATCAATATTTGGAGTACCATACTCGCCCATCGTACCAAGTTTAACCAGATGACAATCGGGATTATGTTCTTTGATTGCATAGAGTAAGTTAAGAGTACCGACAACATTATTGACTTGGGTTAGAACGGCATGTTCGCGATCGATCATTGAGAATGGGGCCGATCGCTGTTCACCAAAATGAACGAGCGCATCAGGCTCAAAACAACGAAATGTATTCTGCAAAAATTCGTAGTTAGTGATATCGCCAATGAATAAGTCAATTTTCTGACCTGAGACAGCTTGCCACTTAAATATACGCTCTTGAATCGAGGCGATCGGCGTAAGAGTAGCGACACCTAACTCATTGTCCCAATGTCGGCGAATTAAGCTGTCTAAAACACCGACTTCATAACCTTTATTGGCAAGATGTAAAGCTGTCGCCCATCCGCAATAACCGTCACCACCAATTACCAGTACTTTCATGAATTCTGTAGCTTAAAAAACTTTGAGTTGCAGTTTCAAGACTAACCCTATCAGGATTTGCCTCATTTGTGCTGCATAAGACCGAAAATTATTGAACTCTATGTGTTTGTAAACACATAGAGTGATAGGATTCTACGTTTTATAGCAACGCAAGAGATAGCTAGAACAAATCAAAACCGAAAAGATGAGTAGCGGCGCGAAGCGCCGCCACTCATCTTTTGAGTTTAATGTCCTAAGCAAAACTTACATTGCTATACAACTTGACCACATGCGAATTGCTGAAGTTTTGATTTGGGTTAAACATAAACAATAATTTAAGTGTATATTCGTAGATAAATGACTTGGTTAACTCATTTTGTTTGACGCACTCACGCAATTTAGCGGATCGCAGCCTTCAGTCAACGAGTGTAATCTGTTAAATAAGATAGCCAAGAGTAGTTAAGTGCTATTCACTAGTTAGCGTAGGACAGTTGTCAAATATGCTTTCGATTGCCGAACTTGCCCATCAAAGAGACCCAGAGGCGATCGCCGAAATTATTCGACAGGAATTACAGCCCCTTAATGTTGAGTGCCTTAAGGTTGAGGCTGACATTGTCGATAGTAGTTTAGAGTTAAAAATTCAGGCAAATTCTGCCATTGATAAAGAGAAACTGCTGACATTAGTCCGTAGCGAGTTCCAAAATTTACATATAGAATCGGTGGCAAAGTTTAGGATCCACTGTTGGCGCAACGATGAAGACATGCCAGAGCAGCGACTACTGTGGACGGAGCAATTTATGCTAGAGCCGCTAAGAACATCTTTGTCACAAACTTTGGAATTGGAGTTAGACAACATACAATCTTCAGAAGTGATTGCGCTAGAGACTAGAGAGCCAGAGCCTCAGCTGTCTAAAAATTCTGTTTTGCAACAGGCGATCGCCAAAATCTCAACTAATAATCATAGTGAACTTTCCCACTTACTAGCTAACAATACATCCGAGCAGAGCTCGATTGATGTTGGCAATCTCTCACCAATTGCGTTAAACCCTAATGATGCCAAACCAACTACACCATCAGTCATCGAGCATAATTATTGGCAGTTGTTGCTAGTAGGCTTATCGATTGTTTTGTTAGGTTTGGGAATTGGTGCAGCAGTAAGGGCAATTACAATCAGGAATGTCATAGAGGCAAATTCTTCAGCAAACCCCGCTAACTCATCCGTTAATAATAATTCTGTAAAAGACAAGCCCACAAATACAACCAAAAATATATCTAGTCAGAGAAGCGAATCACCTGCAATACAGAGCAAAGACTTATCTCCAACCAATCGTTCCGCGTCAACTGCCACAGTATTGGCAAGTCCTAATTCTTCGGAGCCATTAACTAGTGCATACCCTAAAGTTTCACAAGACGATGAGGCGGTTATAACCTTAGAAAAGTTTAATCGGATTCAAAAAGGAATGACGATCGAACAAGTAGAAAAAGTTTTGGGGACTTCTGGGAAGGTAATAGCTGAGAATAATTCCACTGATAGTATTGGCAAAGTCTACTCTTGGAAAAATCCTCAAGGTAGTAATGCGATCGTCGAGTTTAAAGATGGTCAAGTCGTGGCTAAAGCTCAAGCAGGCTTGTAAATGCTTGAGCTTTAGCGCTCTGCGCTCCCCTTCAAATATTCGATAGAGTAGAGATGACGCAAAGCGCCATCTCAGCTCTTTGCAATTTCTAGCGATCGCTAGAAATTGCTAGTTTGATAAATTTTCTAAATTAGGCACTGACTCAAGCATAGTAAAATTACGTATTGGAATATCTGACCAAGCTTTTGATTTAGCTAGTCAGTAATACATAGTACAAGCCTAGCGGGAGAAAAATTTCTTGGGTATCGATTTACGCAGCTACGTCTATTTGGACAATTTACAGCGCCAACATGCTGCCTACTTAGGAACGATCGCACAAGGTTTTTTACCTTTACCAGGTGATACATCCCTCTGGATCGAAATTTCCCCCGGAATTGAAATCAACCGTATTACTGATGTTGCTCTAAAATCTACCTCCGTAAGACCTGGCGTACAGATCGTTGAACGATTGTACGGACTATTAGAAATTCATTCTGCGAGTCAAGGCGAAACTCAAGCTGCGGGCAGAGCAATTCTTGAAATGCTTGGCGCAACCGAAGAAGATCGGATTAAGCCAAGATTATTATCTAGCCAAATTATTCGCAACATTGACGCTCATCAAACACAACTGATCAATCGCTTTCGACGCGGACAAATGCTGCTGTCGGGACAGACTCTTTACATCATGGAGGTTGAGCCTGCTGCCTATGCTGCCCTCGCTGCGAATGAAGCTGAAAAAGCGGCTTCGATTAATATTCTCGAAATCGTTGCTGTGGGTAGTTTTGGACGGTTATATCTCGGTGGAGAAGAGCGAGATATTATGGCTGCGTCGGCTGCGGTATTGAATACGATTGAGAGTGTCAAGGGTCGTGATATTTACGGTAGCGAGCGTAAGGAATAATCACAGCTTGCTCTGTAAGTTTTGATTAACTATCATCATCTTCCCAGCCACAACATTTACAATGCCATTGCTCTGGTGGCAGTCTCATTCGCGAAAATGAGGTGCGACATTCGGGACATTTACCAGTAAAGATCGGATGCCAGCCACATTCTGCCTCCATAGCTGGGTCATAACTTTTAGGATCGTCTGGCTCCCAAAGCTCAGCAGAGGCAAAATCAGAACAAACGCCCCATTCAGGGCCATAAGGATGTACTGCACAGACCAATAAATTGGTATGTGCGTAAAAGTTACAGCGATCGCATAAAGATATTTTTGCCATAGATATATATTTTATAGCGATATCCAAGACGGTCAAGACATTCAACTCAAAACCCAAATAAATAGAGGCAGCACGAGGTGCCGCCTCTATTTATTTGGGTTTTATGCTCTAAACAAAACTTGCATTGCTACAAATGAGAAAGCAATCGCTTCGCAATTCCTTTCTCATTGAGTGCGGGCTAACTGAAGCGGGCAATTTCTATACCATTTTGACGGATAACTAACTCTAGTGTCAGCGTACTAG
The DNA here is from genome assembly GCA_003242085.1 of Pseudanabaena frigida. Lineage (GTDB taxonomy): Bacteria > Cyanobacteriota > Cyanobacteriia > Pseudanabaenales > Pseudanabaenaceae > Pseudanabaena > Pseudanabaena frigida. The sequence continues at coordinate 133,659 of QBML01000005.1, forward strand.
CAGGAAAAATTGCCTCCTTAGCAACTGCTTTAATTTCGTAGGGCGATTTAAGTTCACTAGCGACTTTAAATAAGTCAGTCAATGCATCAGGGGGGAAGCTCCCGACCTTACCAGTCAAAGTGTTGGCTAGCACACCCTCACGACGAGCGCGAAAACTAACCAGCAAAAACAACTGTTCAATTCTGGATGCTAGTGCTTGCGGTGCGAGGTTTGGGTTAAATTGTAAAGTCGCGATTTCATCGCCGCGAGCAAATATCTGACGATTGAGAGTAACATCAGCGGCGATCGCTACTTTTGTTTCACGCTTCAAAAAGTTGCCAGCAGAGAGAATCCGAATCACATAACTTTTTCCATCTTTAATCCGATTGAGCAGTCCTTCAATTTGCGTGTCATTAATTCTGATTACTGGTTCTTTGGGAGCTTGATCTGGCAAGAAATCTAATAGCTCGCGAGCATTAATCTCCGCTTGTTGGATTAGCTGAATACTTGCCTGACGTAACTCAGCAGTACTGAGATTCGGACGAACAACTCCAATCGATAAAATTTGATCGGCAAAAATAGCAACGTTGCCTTTGCGTAAAGCTTCAAGACTAATAATCAGTTGTTCGCGCGCTGTCTCTAGTGACGCAATCTCAGAGGTAAGGTCTACTCGTTGTTTTTCGATCGCTGTTAATCGCTGTTCCGATTCATCTACTTTTTGTTTGAGGGTTTCGCGATCGCGGGAAATACTAGCTAGCTCGCTCGAAATGCGCTCTTTTTCTGTCCGTAGTTGACTGCTTTCGATTTGAAGATTTTCTTGTTCTTTCGTCAGATTTTGGATGCGATTGAGCAAATCCGCTTCCTGTTGTGATGCTTTTTGAAGTTCTTCATCTGCTTTTTGAAATTTGCTTTCAACAGTCTGCAACAAAGCTTGAGTTTCTGATTGCTTTCGTACAGCTTGAACTAAAGACTTATTAATCTCACTTAAGCGTTGTTGAGCCTTTTCTTGTTCGGTTTTGGCTGCATTCAACTCAGTTTCAACTTTTTGCTTTTGCTCTTGACTGCTTGATAGCTCCGAGCGAATGCTTTCTAAGCGGAATAAGCCATCTCTTAGTTGTCCGCTTAATAGCAATAAAATTCCTAAGGTTGATGCCGAAATCATCCCGCCCGTGGCGATCGTCACTAATGTTGCGGTGTCACGCGGTCTTAAGTTGAACATGCTAAGTCGCGCTCTACCAACCTTAGTGCCAATGCGATCGCCTAACGTCGCAATGATACCGCCTAAGATCAAAATCGCTAAAATCAGCGTATAACCAGCCATGCAACTCCTTTGTCCTCACGATTTCGATCTTAGCAGATCCCAACCCATGAAAGCAGTAGGGACAATTCTCATTATCAAAACCGATTTTGGGATTTCAGCACCGTACACATTAAAGCTTAAAAATCAGTTTCGTAGATGCTTTCATGGGCAAGCGAACCGCGATACGCTAGTATGACAAGTATTGCAAAACTCGATCTTCACTAACTTGATGGGGAATATGGAAAAGCAACTCAAAGTAAAGCAGTTAGTTGATAATTTAGCGAAGGCGATTGTTGGCAAGGAAGATGCCATTCAACTAGTTTTAGTGGCACTTTTTTCAGGTGGTCATGCGCTACTAGAAGATGTTCCTGGAGTTGGTAAAACTTTGCTTGCCAAATCACTTGCCGCATCAATTTCTGGGAAGTTTCAGCGCGTGCAATGTACGCCCGATCTATTACCAACTGACATTACTGGTACAAATATTTGGAATCCTCAAAAAGGTGAATTTCAGTTTCTTCCCGGTCCAGTATTTGCAAATGTCTTGTTGGCTGATGAAATCAACCGAGCAACACCGCGAACTCAATCAGCTTTGCTAGAGGTAATGGAGGAGAACCAAGTTACTGTAGATGGCATATCGAGACAAGTACCTTCACCATTTTTTGCGATCGCCACTCAAAATCCGATTGAGTATCAAGGTACGTTTCCATTACCAGAGGCACAACTAGATCGCTTTGCTTTGTCTTTTAGTATTGGCTATCCGAATGAAGTAGAAGAATTAGAAATGCTGAAGCGGATGCAAACTGGTCAAATTGGTTCGAAACAGTTAGAACCATGCATCACTCCTGAAGAAGTCCTAGAGATTCGGAAGCTCTGTACTCAAGTACTTGTCAGCGATGCAACTAGTGAATATATTGTCAATATTGTCCGAGCAACTCGCAATGATGAGGAAATAACGCTTGGCGTAAGTCCTAGAGGTACTTCTGCGCTGTTGCGTTCCGTTCAAAGCTATGCGTTTATCCAACAAACGCTAGACCCTAATCGCCAATCTGATTATGTTTTACCCGATGATGTGAAGTTTCTGGCACCTTACGTCTTAGGTCATCGGATTATTGCAGCAGGCAGGCGATCGCCAAAAAATATTATTCAGCGCTTACTTGACGTCGTACCCGTACCTTAACCGCAAAACCAAGCGTATTTTTGGAAACTGTTACTTCGTAACAGTTTCCAAAAATACGCTTGATAAAAGTGCATGACTAAAGTAATGCACCGCCACAGCTAGAACCACTTCCCGCAGTGCAACCATAGCAATAGTCAGCCGTTTGAATTTGTTGGATGATATCCAAAGTTCCAATTTCTAGAATTTTTGAGATTGTGAGAATTTCACCATCGGGCGATCGCGCTGGCAAATTCTCCATTTGATTAAAATCACAGTCGTAGATATTACCTTGATAATCTACCGAAAGCTGGTTTCGACACATTAAGCGATCGAGAGTAGCTGAGTTAAAATTGCTTTCCAAAAATTGCGAATATTCATCTTCTAATTTGCTGTGCCGCAAATGGAACTTACTCCTGCCAATAGGAAGGTTAGTAATTGTAAACAAGCTATTGAAAACAATCCCAAAATTTTCTTGCAAATGCTTTTTGTAAGCAGTTTCTAAACCTTGTTGGTTGGGAGCAAGCGAAAATTTAGATGAAGTGGGAAGTTGTGGGTTATAGACAAGATCCAAAATTAGCTCAGGCTGCGATCCATAACCGAGGCGATTGAGCCATTGCAACGCTTGAATCGAGCGATCGAATACGCCTTTACCGCGCATCTTGTCCACATTATCTTCAAGATAGCAAGGCAATGAAGCCACGACGCGAACTTGATGCTTTGCAAAAAATTCTGGAATATCTTCATATCCCCGCTCAAAATAAATTGTCAAATTAGAACGAACGATCGCCTCTTTCCCCTTTGCTCTTGCCGTCTCAACCAATTGGCGGAATCCATGCAGCATCTCTGGAGCCCCCCCAGTCAAATCTACTGTACGAATTTGCGGGAATCGATCAATAACTTCAATCAATTGCTGACAAATTTCTGGTGTTAATTCTTCTGTGCGATAAGGACTAGCTTCAACATGGCAGTGGGTGCAAGCTAGATTGCAAATCTTACCTAAATTAATCTGCAACACAGAAATATGATGTTTTAAAAATGGTGCTTGTAACTTTTGAGAAAATGGCGTAGCAGCGATCGCGGGAGCTTGCATATATTGGCTATCTGAGTCAATTTCTCCATTATTCTGACATAAACGTAATGATGCAAGCTTGGATGGCATTAATCACTGCTTCATATTCATTGACTAAGAGCACTAAAAACTCTGGAGCAATAGTAATTTCACCTGTTTTGGCATTTTTTTCAAAGTATCTGCATATTTGTGACAGTCTATTTGCACCAATACTGGCACTAGTCGATTTCAGAGAATGTGCTGCAAGACTGAAGGCTTTAACATCATGACTGGTAAAAGCTGTTTGAATTGAATCAAGTAAAGTTTCAGCCGAACTTAAATAAACCGTAACTAGGTCAGAGAATACTAGATCTTCTCCAATCGCTAGTCGCAAGTCCTGAAATATCTCAATATCTAAAGTTTGTGCATCAACAAATTCTGGGCATACATTAACCAGATCGAATACTTTGTTAACAGCATGGTCTTCTATATTGTCAATCATAGCCTTACTCTGAACTAGCAGAGATATTTTGTTAACTGTCGTGACTTCCTATGGAATTTCCCATATAGCAATCTAAACGATCTATCAGGGACTTTGCAAAGCAATCAATTTAAGCTAACTGATAGCTCTGCAAAGACTAAGAGTAATAATCTAGTGAATGGATCAAGATCTCTCTAAAAGACATGAATGGAGGTTGTAACCAATTAGCTTGAACCTTTTCTTAATCACTTTGTTGCCAAACAAATATAATTTGTTTAAACCTCAACAGCTATAGTGACTTTTCTGTAGATATGTAGACAAATAGTTGGCAAAAAGCTTTGAGAACCAAAGCTCTTAAATCTTTATTTGCGGTTAGCTAAAGTGCAAAACACTATAGTTGAGTAAATTATTGGCTTAATAAAATAATCTTCCCACAATAGATAGTCCAAGATATATAGCCAAATGGCGACTCTTTTTGATTACCTATAGTTTGAGTTTACGCAAATTTTCGACCGCAGTTTCAATTGTGCTATCTTTCTTTGCAAAACAGAACCTTAAGCCATTTACTTTGTCACGGTCAGGATGACTGAAGCATGAACCAGGGACAGCCGCGACTAACGCTTCTTTGGCAAGTCGAAAAGCTGCTCTATCAGCATCTGGCGCGATCGCCGAGCTATCAGTCCAGATGTAATAGGCACCTCTGGGAAGTACAGGTGATAGCCCTATCTCCACCAACGCAGGAAAAAGCATATCGCGCTTACGCTTGTAATCTAATGCTAACTTTGTGAAATATTCACGTCCAAATTCCATCGCAGTCAGAGCAGCATGTTGCAAAGGAGCGGGAGCGCAAATCGTAATAAAGTCATGAATCCGCCGCATTGCCGCCGTTAGTTCGGGATTTGCCACGGTGTAGCCTAAGCGCCAGCCCGTAATGCAAAAGGTTTTCGAGAAGCCATTGACGACAATGGTGCGATCGCGCATTCCCTCAATGCTCATCAGACTAATATGTTCGCCTTCATAGATGATGTATTCGTAAATTTCATCAGTGATTGCATAGACATCATACTGCTGACAGAGTTTAGCAATTAGTTCTAGCTCCTTCCTCGTCCAGACTTTGCCCGTAGGATTAGCAGGACTATTAATGATTACTGCCTTAATTCCTTTTTTAAAAGCAGGTTCAAGGATTTCTTGGGTAATTTCCCATTGTGGTGGTTGCAGAGTGATAAATTCGGGAATCCCCCCTACAGTGGCAAGATTGGGAATGTAATTTTCGTAGAATGGCTCAAAAATCAAGACGCGATCGCCTTGATTAATCAAAGTCATAAGGGCAATATTCAATCCTTCCGTTGCCCCACAGCACACAGTAACTTCCGTATCGGGATCGACTGTAATTTGATTATCGCGTTGCATTTTTTCGGCGATCGCTACTCGTAACTTTTCCCAGCCCCAACTATCGGCATATTGGTTTATATCCGCTGCGATCGCTGCTCTTGCGGACTCTTTGATCGCTTCGGGTGCAGGAAAATCAGGCAGACCTTGAGCAAGATTAATTGCTCCAAACTTTTCACAGTAACGAGAAGCTTCACGGATTTGTGATTCTTTAATTTGTAGGGCGCGGTGTGATAGCGAAACAGTAGACAAGGTTGTATCTCTAAATTCATTGCAAAAAGTAAAAGCGGCGCGATGCGCCGCCTTTACTAAATCCTACAACAATTACCGATTAAACGAACCACAAGAAAAATTTTGAAAGCGTTGCTTCGCAACGCTTTCAAAATTTTTCTTGGTTTGGTTTTGACTACAAGCTATGGCGATCGCCATAGCTTGTAGTCAAAACCAAATAGAGGCGGCGCTTCGCGCCGCCTCTATTTGTTTGGCTAGCTATCTTTAGCATTGCTAAAGTCAAGGATTAATTATTTCTAAATTTTTAGATTAATGAGTAACAATGCTCATGGTTAACACATCGCTCTTGATCGCCCTGTAGTAAACTAACCTATTAAAAGCGTCTCTACAGTAAACTTTGCGTTTCAACGCGACCTATGGACTTTGCATATCAATACGCATGGCTGATTCCCTTGCTGCCACTCGCCGCAGCACTGATTATCGGCACAGGACTGATTTCCTTTAATGAATCAACCAACAAACTGCGATCGCTCTGGTCTGTCCTCAGTGTATCCGCCACAGGTGGCGCGGCCGTAATTGCTTTCAACCTACTCTGGAGCCAGATTCAAGGGCATGAGCCTTATCTGTATACCTTTGAGTGGGCGCAGGCAGGTACTTTTCATCTGAGCATGGGATTTGTGATCGATCACCTTACCTCACTCATGCTTGTGATTGTCACCACGGTTGCTTTCTTGGTGCAAATTTACACCGATGGCTACATGGCTCACGATCCCAGCTATGTCAGATTCTATGCTTACCTGAGTTTATTCACCTCTTCCATGCTGGGCTTAGTCATTAGCCCTAACTTGGTACAGATTTATATTTTCTGGGAACTAGTGGGGATGTGTTCCTACTTGCTGATTGGCTTTTGGTTCGATCGCAAAGGAGCCGCCGATGCTTGCCAGAAAGCCTTTGTGACTAACCGCGTTGGTGACTTCGGGCTATTACTAGGCTTACTTGGTTTGTATTGGGCTACTGGTACGTTTGAATTCACGGAAATGGGAGAAAGGCTGACCCAATTAGTTGAGTCTGGTGGATTGAGCGTCGGTCTTGCCACCCTATTTGCAATCCTTGTATTCATGGGACCTGCTGCCAAATCCGCTCAATTCCCTCTGCATGTCTGGTTACCCGATGCAATGGAAGGTCCAACACCGATTTCGGCATTAATCCACGCCGCTACGATGGTTGCTGCTGGTGTATTCCTGATTGCAAGAATGTTTCCTGTATTCGAGGAAATTCCTGCAGTGATGAATACAATCGCTTGGACGGGGGCATTTACGGCATTCCTTGGTGCAAGTATCGCTATTACTCAAAATGACATCAAAAAAGGCTTAGCCTATTCCACTGTTTCCCAATTGGGTTACATGGTGATGGGTATGGGTGTGGGAGCCTATAGCGCAGGATTGTTCCATCTGATGACTCATGCTTATTTCAAAGCGATGATGTTCCTCGGTTCTGGTTCCGTCATTCATGGCATGGAAGAAGTAGTGGGGCACGATCCCGATGTCGCTCAAGACATGCGGGTGATGGGTGGCTTACGTAAATACATGCCAATCACAGCCATTACTTTCTTCATCGGTACTCTGGCGATTAGTGGTATTCCTCCCTTTGCTGGTTTCTGGTCAAAGGACGAAATTCTCGCCTCTACTTTCAAAGCTAATCCCGCACTTTGGGCGATCGGCTTTGCAACGGCGGGGATCACTGCCTTCTATATGTTCCGTATGTACTTCACCACCTTTGAAGGTGATTTTCGCGGTACAGACAAGAAATTGGTCGCCGCAGTCAAAGCAGAAAACTCCGTTGGGAAAGAACCTCAAGGAGAAGATGGTCATGGACATCATCATGCTAGCAAGCCCCATGAGTCGCCTATTACGATGACTTTCCCGCTAATGGTATTGGCGATTCCTTCAATGCTAGTCGGTTTAGTCGGTACGCCATTGGGTAATTACTTCGAGTACTTTATCCATGCGCCATCGGAGAAAATTACAGAAGTGCCTGTTGAAGGTTTCACCCCTGAGTTTCTATTAATGGGTGGAAGTTCTATCGGTATTGGTTTGATTGGGATTTCTTTGGCAATCTTGATGTACATGCAAAAGAAAATCGATCCCAGCGCGATCGCCAAATCTATCGAACCTCTCTATAAGTTCTCGAAGAACAAATGGTACATCGACGAAATTTACAATGCTGTTTTCGTAGTTGGCTCACGCCGCCTAGCCCGTCAAGTGCTAGAAGTCGATGCCAAAATCGTCGATGGTGTCGTCAACCTTGCGGGTTTCGTAACTGTGGTTACTGGCGAAGGCTTGAAGTATTTTGAAAATGGCAAAGCGCAGTTCTATGCTCTTGTCATCTTCATCGGTGTTCTCGGTTTCGTAATTGCGACATCGATTTAGTTTCTGATTTAACTTCTGAATAACCAGAAAAAGCGATCGCCTATTAATTTTTAATTAATAGGCGATCGCTTTTTGGGAAATAGATTGGCTTGTTTAAAATTTTAAAATTAAAGCGATCGCAGATTCATCAAGCAAATTTACGCAACATTTTAAAAAAGTAGGGAATATGATATTTCGCCGCCGCTTCATCGTCAGTTTGTTTTGCATAGAATTCTCTAGCAATTTCTAGGGAGAGTTGATCTCTATACACAGAAACATTTCTACTCCATTCATCATTTGGTTTCACTTGATGCCAATATTCTTTAGCTTTTCGAGTGGTTAGCAAGCTGAAAATCAGTTCGTGTTTTTTATTCTCATCTATAGCATTTTGAAATTCATTTATCCAGCTATCTTTGAATTTGTCTATTCCACTAAAATCTAGTCCATTACAGTGATTAATACGAGAACAAGCGATCGCAAAGTTAGCTTTTAAATCAGCATCTAAACATAGATCTTGAGACATGGCGAGATAAATATCTTCAAGTAATAATTTATTGTCTTTGTAAAATGGCTGGATGGAATATTCATCAAATATTGGTTGTAGTGCTGGAACTAAAAAATATGCTTCTTTATGAATCAATCCTGTCACTAATATTTCATGAGGCTCTTGATCATTATTAGCATTAGTCTCATTGATTTTGATCTTGTCATAAAGATTGCAAAATATTTCCTGAGTATTTATAAATCGATAATTATAAATTGGTCTTATTTGAATATCGAGATCTACGATCGCAAATATTTTTTTAGGATGAAAGTATTGATTGTCTATATCCTCCTCAATCATTTCTAAAAGGGTAAAGTATGTATTTGTAACATTGTTACAGTCACCACAGTTGAAAAACTCTGGTCGAGAATCTCTCCAATTACTAGGAATGCAAGCTTTATAAAAATTTGAATCTGGCAATGTATCCATCCTTCCATAGGATTGTGGAGATGGTCTACCTTTTTCTTTAGGAATAATTCCTTCGCATAAAACAATAATCTTATTACGGATTTTACGTTGCTTTAAAATTATTTCGCAATGCTGCTTTAACTCTTTCTCACTAAAACTCATAACTAATCACTACGTCTTTCTGTGAGTTTTGGTTCTAATACTTTTACATGAGAAGGTGTTAAGGCTTGGCATAATTCATAGGAATGAGTTGCTAATATATATTGATTATTTGGAACCCATTCAACTAAATCTGAGACAATGTTATATTGCCAATCTGGATGTAACGCAAGATCAACCTCATCCATTAATACAATTGAATCTTCAATATTTTGATATTTTAACCATACATAAACACTAAGTCGTTTTAATTCGCCATGACTCAAGTCCTCTGGATAAAGCTCAATGCTATCCTTAAACCTATCAAGTTTAAAAGTTAAACCAGAAAAATCATCCATAAGATTAACTTGCTTATCATGTAATAAGAAGTCTAAATCCTGTAATAATTTTTTATAATTATTACCATATTTACCTGTTTTAAGTGCCTCTTTAAAATCCTTATCTCTAGCATTTTTAAAAGCTTTTATTAAAATGTCAGTAGCTAGAAAATCATAAGTAAATAATCCACTTAAAAATGAGTTGGCTCTTATAAGACCAACCTGATACATATTTTTATTTGTAAATAATGAGTTTCTTTCTGCTTTAGAAAGAAATAGAAAAATTTGAGTGGATGGAGCAGCTAAAAATATCTTGTTTGACAAATTATTTAAAAACTCTTGCCATTTTTCTGTTTCTAAGTTACTTATTCTACAAAGTAAAACCTCTATTTCCAATTCGTTTGATACTACTTTATTATAAAAATGATAATTGATATATATCGTTTTCTCTAATTTTAAATATTCTATAATTTTAGAAATTCTATCTGATAGAATTTGAGATTCTTCTTGAAGTTTTTTTTGATGATTTAGCAACCTTGTTTTTGAGTGTCTGTTGATTTTACTTAAAGAATCAGGATCAGATAATTCAATTTCCATAGAATCAAAATCTATTCCTAAATCTAACAATCTTTTTTTCAAGTCATCTGGGAATTTTCTTGAAGGAGTAGTTTCAGACTGTCTATATCCAAATTGTTCAATAATATTTTTTAGTTCTTCCTCATCTCTCGTAAATCCTGAAATTCTTTGTTGAATATCTGCTGCTCTTTGTAGTATAAAAAAAGTTTCTGGATATGAATCAATGTTTGCTTCTGTATTTAGTATTTTTTGTAAATAAGCATCACCTCCAATAAAAAACTCTAAATTGATTGTTTTCTCTCCATCCCAAATATCAATTATTGCTAATACTCTTTTATCTTCATCTTCACGTAAAGTAAAATTATTAAGCAAGTTTTTTATAGCAAAGTATCTATCAGGATTAGTTGAACAATGTAGCAGCACAAAAATTAATTGCAATAAAGTACTTTTCCCACCACCATTCTGGCTACCAAGTGGAAAAACTCTAGGATTAAAATCTTTCTCAAAAGTGATATTTACATCCTTTAGAACTCGAAAATCAGGGACTTGAACTCTTTGTAAATGCATATAGACTCCTGTTGTTTTCTTGTAAACTCTTAATTACTTGTAAACTCTTAATTAACTGATTCCTGCTCAATTAATTTTACTGCATCTGCCAAAATCTCATCGCGATCTAATCTGGGAACTTTCTCGCTGAATGTAATATTCGCAAAATATCGACAAAACTTCCATTAACTCGATACACGATGAAATAAGGATTAACCACAATTTCTCTTGTCGCCTTTACTCGCCCAACACGTCCCATTTCTGGAAAAGTTTCCAATTGCTTTACAGCACTGCGAATCTTGAGTACAAATTTTAAAGCCGCCTCTGGATTGTCTCTAGCAATATATTCATGAACTACTTCTAGATTATGTAGGGCTTTGCGTAACCACCTAACTTTCATTAAAGCGCCCAAACATAGTATCTACATTTTCATCATTGGCAAAATCTTCAGCATCTGCCTCAGCGATCGCTAAGTTAATCTCCGCAATCTGCCACTTATAAATTTCAATATAGTTCTCGATCGCCTCATTCAATAAATAAGAGCGATCGCGATCTAGTTCCTTAGCGATCGCATCTAATGCTTCACGCTTTGTGCGATCGAGCCGAAAGGTAATCGTTTCCTTAGCTGCTGACATCGTATTATCAAGTAATGCGTTGTAATACAATATATTATATAGCATCGATTCTAGAAGACGAACGTATCAAACTTGTAACCCATACATACCAAGCCGTAAGTTAAGATGACAGAAAATTATTAATTGTTTTTATAGGGATACAAAAAATGAATGTATCAATTTCCTTAGATTTTTCTCAACTGAAATCAGTAGTCTCTCAATGCAATTTAGAGGAGAAATTAGAATTATTACAATTATTAGAAAAAGAAACATTTTCAGTGAGATTCAAAAACTTTTTGAATTCAGTGCAAACTGATGAACTAAGTTTAGAAGATATTACTAACGAAGTTGAAGCTGTCAGAAAGACAAACTATCATGCAAGGTAATCCACTTCGCGTTGTTATTGATACTAATATTTGGATCAGCTTTCTCATCGGCAAATCACTTACTGGATTAAGCGAAGCCATTATTAATGATCAAGTATTAATTCTATTTAGCGAAGACTTGTTTTGTGAATTAATTGAAGTCTTAAAACGACCAAAATTTAAGAAATATTTTTCGGAAACTGCTATTGAGGATTTGGTGTCACTTCTTTCCGAAAAAGTTGAATTGATTGAAATTACTATGCGTTTTGAAGATTGCCGAGATAAAAAAGATAATTTTCTGTTGGATCTAGCTGTATCAGGTCATGCAAATTACCTAGTCACGGGTGATGCAGATTTGCTGATATTAAACCCATTTCAAGGGGTAGAAATTATTTCATACCAATCCTTTCAAAATCAAATTTTAAAGTAATAGATCTGATGCGCCACATTGCTGTAACGCATCAGCACAAAGGCTACACAACTACAAAATTCACCAACTTGCCGACAACTGCAATCACCTTCTTAATCTCCTTACCTTCGAGATACTTCTTCGCTGCTTCCGAACTGCGGGCATATTCTTCCAATGCTTGCTTATCATTACTGGCGCTAGATGGCACTTGGAGACTACCGCGCACTTTGCCATTAATTTGAATTACGAGCGTAATCTCATCAACGGTGAGCGCATCGGGATCGTGAGTGAGCCAAGGCTGTAAATGAATTGAGTCTGAGTGACCGATCGCTGACCAAAGTTCCTCAGCAATGTGTGGCGCAAAGGGAGCAAGCAAAGTTAAGAGAGTTTCAATACCTTCTAAGAAAGTTGCCGAACTCTTATCTTCAGCATCTTGCAAAGCATTGCTAAGCTTCATCATTTCTGAAATAGCGGTATTTAGTTGATAACCTCCATCGAAATCTTCAGAAACTTCTTTAATAGCGATGTGGATCGCTCGACGCAAGTTCTTATCAATTTTGTCAGAGATGCCATTCTGCTTAGTTTCAGCAAAACTAGACACCAAACGCCATACCCGATTTAAGAAGCGTTGCTGCCCTTCGACATCGGCATCTTCCCATTCCAAATCTTTTTCGGGTGGAGCTTTGAAGAGCGTAAACATCCGCAAAGTATCGACTCCGTACTTAGCGATCGCCTGTTCAGGAGATACCCCATTGCCCTTAGATTTGGACATCGTGGCAAATAGCGCTTGCAAAGGTTCACCAGTTTTGGGATCTTTAGGATCTTTAGGATCGACTAAAGCCGAAGGAACCCATTTATCCTTACCACCTTTATTGGGATTCATGTAGGTCAAGCCCTGCACCATGCCCTGTGTGAGCAATCTGGTAAATGGTTCATCGAAATTAAGCAAACCGCGATCGCGCAAAACTTTAGTCACAAAACGGGAATAGAGCAAATGCAAAATCGCATGTTCTACGCCGCCCACATATTGATCGACGGGCATCCAGTTATTAATGGCATCGCGATCGCCTATTTCCCGATCGTTCCTCGCATCGGCAAAGCGCAAGAAATACCAAGAGGAATCGATGAAGGTATCCATCGTATCGGTTTCGCGTTTTGCTGCCGTGCCGCATTTAGGACAGGGGACATTTACCCAAGAGTCCAATTGTGCCAATGGGGAAGCACCTCGACCTGTAAGTTCGACATCTTCGGGCAAAGCGATCGGTAAATCAGCATGGGGAACGGGAACGATGCCACACTTCGGACAGTGAATGACGGGAATCGGACAGCCCCAATATCTCTGGCGAGAAATCAACCAGTCACGCAAGCGATAGGTGATTTTGGCAGTTCCCCATTGTTTCGCTTCGGCGAGTTCGATGATTTTGGTTTTCGCAGTTACGGAATCTAAACCGTCAAATTCACCCGAATTGATCATGATTCCTGCTTCTGTATACGCCGCCTTTAGCGCTTCACCCGCTGCATTAGGAGCATTAATTACGGTTTGAATTGGAAGATTATACTGCTTCGCAAAGGCGAAATCGCGGACATCGTGAGCGGGAACTCCCATCACTGCGCCAGTGCCATATTCAAAGAGAACGTAATCGGCAATCCAGATCGGAACTTCTTTCCCTGTGAACGGATTAACCACATTTGCGCCGATCACTACGCCACGTTTGGGGCGATCGTCGGAAGTGCGATCGATTTCGCTAAGATTTTTAATTTCTTCGATGAATTTGCTGACGGATTCTTTTTGAGTAGCCGTGGTCAAAGTCTCGACTAGCGGATGCTCAGGGGCGAGCACAACATAGCTCACGCCATAAACCGTATCGGGTCGCGTCGTAAAAACAGTAATTTTTTCGTCACTGCCAACGATGGGAAAACTTAGCTCTGCGCCTGTAGACTTGCCGATCCAGTTGGCTTGCATGATCTTGACATTAGATGGCCAATCATTAAGCTTGTCTAAATCTTGCAAAAGTTGTTCGGCATAGTCGGTGATTTTCAAGAACCATTGACGCAATTTGCGCTTTTCCACCAACGCGCCCGATCGCCAAGATCTGCCTTCACTATCTACTTGTTCATTGGCAATTACGGTCTGATCAATTGGATCCCAGTTAACCTTTGCTTCTTTTTGATAAGCCAAACCTGCTTCCAAAAATTGCAAAAAAATCCATTGCGTCCATTTGTAATAGTCAGGCGAACAGGTAGCTAACTCGCGATCCCAGTCGTAGGACAAACCCACTTGCTGAAGCTGCGATCGCATATTGGCGATATTGGCATAAGTCCATTTGGCGGGATGGGTATTGCGATCGATCGCTGCATTTTCCGCAGGCAAGCCAAAAGCATCCCAACCCATTGGGTGCAAAACTTGATAGCCCTGCATCCGCTTATATCTGGCAATGACATCGGTGATTGTATAGTTACGGACATGCCCCATATGCAGATCGCCCGATGGATAGGGAAACATTGACAGCGCATAGAATTTCTTTTTGCCATGATCGCTAGTTGCCGCACCAATTGCGTCATTGTTTACTTCGTCAAGTTGCTTCTCTGCCCAAATTTTTTGCCACTTGGGTTCGATCTGCTGGGGAGTATATCTAATGTCCATCACGTATCAATCAATATGAGAATATGAAGGTGAGCAGCGCCATGCACTGCTCACCTTTATCCTTAATAATACTAAACATTCAGCCCTATAAGAATCTAACTTATGTCACCCGATTATATAAAAGCTCAACTAATCTTGCTTATTTCCATCATTGCGGCGATCGCCTTTGTCGGCTGTATCTACGAACTATCCTATGGTGCGCCAGATTTTGGGTTTCCGATTACTTGGGGGATCTTGCTATTTAGCTTACCTTTGGGTATCTATACCTTTGTCAAAGCAGTCAGCTTAGCTAGAAAATCCATGAACTGAAAATAGGGTTTATGGCACTGGTCAGCTAATGTGGGATGGGTGCAATGCTCATTTCATACCAATAAAAAAGACGCAAATACGTCAATCTCGATTTATAGCAATGAAAGTTTTGCTTTGGACATAAAGCCCAAATAATATAGAGGTGGCGCTTCGCGCCGCCTCTATATTATTTGGGCAATGATTTGTCATAGCAATCTCTTTTATTGCTATGACAAATCATTGCCAGCATCTAAATACCAGCTTTTACAAAAAACTGCTCTGAAGTTACTGCCAAGTTAGGAAATAAATCATCAGTTAGTAGGCGATCGCCTCGATAAGTTTCAGGCGGGCGATCGGCAAAAAATACAGTTAGACTTCGCATCGGTGGGTAAATTACCCAAACGCGATCAATACCTGCGCTTAAATAATCCATCGCTTTTTTGGCTAACAGGTTAAAAGTTTGATCGGGCGAGACAATCTCAATCACTAATTCGGGCAATACTGGACAAGGTGCATCTTCACGCTAATCTGCGGCAAGACGCTCATTGGAAACATAGAGCAAGTCAGGCACAGGAACCCAATCTTTTTCCCTTCGTTTTAAGATTACTGACCACTCGATCACCACCTGTCCAAAACTATTACACCATTGCGAAAGATCAACCCATATAGCAGTTTTTAAAGTGGAACGAAAAAACTTAGGTGATACCTTTTTAATTGCTGCCCCTTCAACTAACTCATAACTTTCATCAATCTCTGGTAAGCTCAAAAACTTCTCTAAAGTTAATTTCTGGGTTACCTCTGATTTATTTTCAGCTTGTTCAAGCACAACGCTAGTCATTTTTTCAGTTCCTAACAACAGAATTAGGTGAGTTATGTCTTAATCTAACAAATGAGCGATCGCCCCAACCAAAAATGGCACTGCCTCCTCATCCCAATATCCTTCAGAGCGCCGACCTCTCAATAACTGAAAATGCAAATTAAAGCAATGAGGATAACCATTTACCTCAAGGCAAATATCCTCAGTTTCCAAGGTACAACAAATCTTCTCCTCGTCTGATAGCTCAGTTGCCACGATCTGCATCGTCTCAGCGAGTTGCGAAGCTAATTTACAAAAATCTTTAAATTCACCTTCAGTTAGCTCGATCGCCCAACTATCCGCCCCCACCAAACCCTTGTATATCTCTACATCTGAGCGAAAACCAATCCGCCAACCATCACCGCAGAGTAGATTTTTAGCTGAATTTTGATCTGTGAAATTTAACATAATCCTTAATAAAACTAGCGGCTCCTAGTATTTACTAGAGCCGCTAGTTTTATTCCTTTCAGTCGCTTAGAATTTCAGGTTGTGAAATTTCGTCTGACATTTCCATAATGGCGCGTAAAATCGGCTTCATCATGCGATCGTCATAATCATCATCTTCATAGCGCCTGAGCTTTGCTCGATTAGCAACTTGCACAGTAATGCGATAACGGTTAGAAGAAGCATTTATCAGTTCTTCAACACGACGAGTAATCTGTGATGAATCAATAGCGTAGCGTTTTGCCATAAATCCTAAAGAAAATTAATTCTTTAAGTTTAACGCGATCGCGCTCATCTCGATCGGCTAAGTCGTGATTAACTTAGAGTCAAAACCCAAAAGTGGTCGGCGGCGCGAAGCACTGCCGACCACTTTTGGGTTTTATGTCATGAAATCAATCAGAAAATATTTCAACCAATCGAGTTTTGTGATGTAATATGATGGTCTCGCATAGCTATTTGGGCGGATTCTTCAGATCCATGACTGCAAAGAAAGTACTGGTAATTGACGACAGCATCATGATCCGCAAAATGGTTAAAAGCATTTTGTCGGGCAAATATGATGTCTTAGAAGCAAGTGACGGCAAATCAGGATTAGACGCAGCTCGCAAGATTTTCCCTGACCTGATTTTGCTTGATTTCGTGATGCCCAAATATAATGGTTATCAAACCTTACAGGCAATTCGTCGTGTGGAAGGCTTGCAAAATGTTCCTGTAATTATGATTTCAGGACTTAAAGAACAAGTAACCGAACATGTACCTGAGCCATTTACAGAATTCGATTTTCTTGAAAAGCCATTTGAAGCAGATGTGCTCGTAGCACGCATTCAAAACTTTTTACCTCCTGAATCTGCTGCACCAGTTTCAGCTGCATCTTCTAGGTCTACACCTGTTGCCGCAGTTAGAACAGCTCAGCCGACTACGGAAGAGCCACCTAATATGCAAATGGTTCTCAATCGACTCACATCGACTGAGACTTTGTTAGTACAGGGAATCGAAAACTTGATCCAGCGCGAAGTGGTAGCTAGATTTAATGAATTGAATACGCGTATTGAACACCAAGACAATGCAATCAAGGCTTTGGGTCAGCGTATGGATAAAATTTCCGAACAAATTGACCATCAAAATAAAGGTTTGATGGTGATCTTGCGAGAGCTAAAATCTTTGCAAGGTAAGTAAAAAATCAAAAGGGGCGCTAAGCGCCCCTTTTGATTTTTGTTTAAAGCTGTAAAAAGCCTTTAACGAGTAGCAATAGTTTCCGCTTTAGGAGCTTCTACAGCAATTACTGTTGTAATGCTTGGAGAAGATAGCTCAGCATTTGGGGTAGTAAAGTAAAGCACCACTAAAGGTAATGCGCCGACGAGAATGCCAAGCAATGCTGGAATGTAGAAACCTGCATTAAAGCTTAAGATTAATGCAAACATAAAATTTCCTGCATACATGATTGTAGGAAACAGTATTTGCTGGCGGTTGAGAATTGGTTGGTTGTTTTTGCCCCAGATTAGCGTAGCAACAGTCATAAACAATGCTCCAGTTCCCATCCAACCAATAAAATTCTGGTATGGCATACCATAGAATTCACCAGCTTGATGCCATTCCCAAAAAGGATATGGGGTTTGGCTCATTGCGGGATCGAGTACAAAGTCCCATGATGTCAGCATCAAAGCCCCTAGAGCGATCGCACTGATTCTATAGCCTAGTCCAGTACCGAATCGCATCAACGTTGCGGCAATCAGGAAAGAAGAGAATCCCATATAAAACCAAGACATGGGGATTGTAAATGGTACTAAATCAGCAATTTTGTAACCTAATCCACTCAGATAGGAGTAAGCACCAAAAGGAAACCCTGTACTAGTACCCAATAATTCGCTAGTTACGGAAATACCGATTGCAGGAATACAAAATGCGAGGGTGCGCTTGAGACCGATAGTTTGCTTGCCGTAGAGGAATGCGGCGATCGCGCCAAAAATCATGTAGGATGCGCCACCATTTTGCATTCCCCATGAAAAGACTTGCAATCCAGCTTCAGACAAACTTTCAATAAATTCAGTATTTGGTAGCACTACAACTAAGCCAAATAGTCCAAATACCATTGAAACTAGGTGCATTCCTAAATTAAACCATTGTGCGGGGATCGCTCGCCTCATCACGCCATGTACTCCCAGAAATAGTTGAAATTTACTAAGTTTGATTTTTGCTTTAATTTACTTAACAAAAGTATAAATTAGCATACCATTCATTTTTGAGTTTGATATTTACAGCGCTTAAAATCCCTTATCGATCGCCCCAAACTTATAGATTAGAAATGCTCTCTAAGTTAATTGACTCAATTGTCTGTCTCCCAGTTTATAAGCACTTAAAGAGCAAGAGAGAGTTGCCGCACAAAGTGCGGCAACTCTCTCTTGCTCTTTGATTTTTATATAGCACCGCAAGAGATAGCTAGGACAAATCAAAACCCAAAAGATGAGTGGCGGCGCTTCGCGCCGCCACTCATCTTTTGGGTTTTATGTCCTAAGCAAAACTTGCATTGCTATACATTAAGTAAGTTTTGCCCAAAGAGCCAACATCACCAGTGCAGTAGCGATCGCAAACCATAAAAAATTATTTGGATTGTTGTCGGTATTCGGTTTCTCTAGAGGTACTTCTCGAAATGGATTTTGATTGGAGCTACTTTGAGTCTTGCGTGCAGCAGGTTTAGGTTGGTAAGAATCAGAGAACTGTAAAATTGGTACTTCAGAAATGACTCCCTCAAGTTTGCTCAGTTGCGGAGCAGTCAAAATCCCCAACATATAACGAGCTGATTTGCGCACCTTACCAACTGGATGCTTATTAAGGCTGCGGCATAGAGTGATCGCGTCTTCCGTGTTGCCAATTGCATCATAGGAGTTAGCTAACCAGATCGTGATGTCCCCACCTAAACCAGTTTCCCAAATTGCCAAAGCACGAGCGCGTTCGAGCAAGGCGATCGCCTGTTGATAGTTTCCACCCTCAAAGTTACTAATCCCTTCTTGATATAGTTGTGATGCTAGTTGCTCAGCGCCGATCTCTTCCATCAATAAATTTTTCTCTCCATTAGTTTCTATTTCTCATTTACAGATTTGATTTCTATCACCTTTATTCTCTTTCAGAAAATGAAAGGAGGTGCAAGAAAAAATTATAATCCCCTAGTCTTCTGGGAGAAGGTTGGATGTGAGGGTATTAGTTCTTAAGGCTTGGACAATTTGATAATTTGCAGATGGCAGTTGGTAGCTATCTAAATCGTCAACAGTTACCCAGCGAATTTCGGAACAGGCGATCGCTTGTGGTTCTCCTGAGACAAGAGTGCAATGATGAACGATTAACCTCACCTTGAGGGTTTCATATTCGTGATCGATGGTGATCAAATGATCGCCAACTTCTACATCGATCGCCAATTCTTCTTGCAACTCACGCTTTATACAAGCCTCAGCATCTTCATTTGGCTCAATCTTGCCTCCCGGAAATTCCCAATATCCTGCTAGCTCGCCTTCAGGTAACCGACGATCGATCAAAATTCTCTGGCGATCGCGATCCCAAATCACACCAACACCGATACGTCGATATTTTTTTTGAGGTGATTCTGGATTAATCTGGTCATTATTTGGGGCATTAGTCATCAATAAACTCCAAGCCTTTAGCTACAGGAGTTAACCCTTTTTCAGCTAACCAGTCTGGGTTATACATTCGACTCTGGTATCTACCACCACCATCACAGAGAATTGTAGCGATCGTATGACCTTTACCGAGTTTACGAGCTAATTTAACCGCACCAACCACGTTCAATGCCGCCGAACTGCCAATAAATAAACCGTCATGTTTAAGCAAATATTGCGACATTTCAATTACCTGCCGATCTGTTCCCTGAAAAGCCCCATCTAATCTGGCACGATTAAAATTTGCCGTAGCCCGATTGATTCCTATCCCTTCGGTAATCGAACTACCCTCAGCTTTAAATTCGCCCGTAGTCATGTAGCTATACAAACCCGATCCAGTGGGATCGATTAAATAAGTCGTAATTTGCGGATTTTGCTCTTTGAGGTAAGCTGTCACACCACCAATTGTGCCACCTGTACCCGAAGACATCACAATTCCATCTAATTCGCCACCAGTCTGCCTCCAGATTTCAGGCGCTGTTGTGCAGTAGTGCGCTTCAGAATTAGATATATTCTCAAACTGATTTGCCCAGAAGGCATTTTCAATATCTTCTGAGCGTTTCCGAGCAACGTGATAATAATTATCGGGACTAGAAAAAGGAGCAGGATTGGTTAGCTCGACCTCAGCACCCAAAGTCCTAAGCAAATCAATTTTTTCTTGTGACTGATTGCTCGGCATCACAATCACACTACGATAACCACGTGCATTTGCGACTAGGGAAAGTCCAATACCCGTATTACCAGCCGTACCTTCAACAATCGTGCCGCCTGCCTTGAGAGTTCCTGCTTTTTCAGCTTCCAGCACCATAAACAATGCCGCCCGATCTTTAACACTTCCCCCAGGATTCAGAAATTCTGCCTTACCTAAAATCGTGCAACCAGTCGCTGCCGATAAAGACTCAATTTCAATCAAAGGGGTATTACCTACGGAATTTGCAAAACCAATACGAATGTCGCGTGTCATGGAATATTACAAGAAATGAACTACAGCAAAGATTTACAACTTGTTTACCAACATCAGTATATTTGGGTCTGTAATTAGTTATATAGATATTCGCAAATTTATATTTTCTTGATTTATTGCAGTTAAACGCCATTTATTGTGAGTAACCGTACTAAGTTCATAAGCATGAATTAAGCAGAACTTGAAAATTGAAATTGGCGATCGCTATATATTCACAAAAAATTAATGGACAAGCTTGATATTACAAACTTGTCAAGAATTAAAGACGATATGAGCTCTATACTACGATAAACATATGAAATTCTTAATTTCTATTGATGGCTCTCAAGCTAGCGAACATGCTCTTGCTAAAGCTTTGATCTTTGCAGCTCCTCTACAAGCTGAAATTGTTTTGCTAACTGTTGTCGAGCCCCTTAGTAGCTATGTACCTGAAGTAATGATGCCTACAGGTGATTGGATCGGCTGGCGAGGTTTACCTGATATTGAACTCGAGCGCAAAATACTAAACGCAGGTCAAGCTTTACTACAAAAAGCTGAAGAGACCTGTCAAGCCTCACAGTTAGAGAGTCGTACTCGTCTGGAAACGGGTCAACCGCGTGACGTAATTTGTCAAGTAGCAAAAGACGAAAGCCCAGATTTAGTCATATTAGGATCGCGGGGATTAGGTTCGATTGAACGCTTGATGCTTGGCAGTGTTAGCGATTATGTGGTACATCATTGTGTCTCGCCAGTTTTAGTCGTGCGCTAGAATCTCTGAGAAGGCACAGTGCTTCCGCTCTTACAAACTAAGTAGAAATAGCGATTAATGCTGTGGATAGTCAACCGAACCGTCGAGTACTTGTATGCCAATATCGCACATGCACTAGGGATGGCGCGGCTAAGGTTCTGCAAGTATTTCAGCAGCAACAAATTACAAATGTTACTGTAGAAGCCTGTGGTTGCCTAGGTTTATGTGGTTCCGGTCCAATAGTTGTTGTTCTACCAGATAACACCTACTACTGGCATATTAACCCTCAAAAGTCTAAAGCAATTATCGCAATACATTTACTTGGCAATAAAGAGATTCCAGCGATGATGCATCCTCGGTTACATCCAAATTAGAACTCATTCACTTTACAATCTAATCCATCTTTCTTTATATCGATTAGAAATCAGAAGAGAGAGTCGGCTCAACGAGCTGACTCTCTCTTCTGATTTCTATGTGAGACTATGGGTATAGCATTAGAAAAGCCCATGAAGCACATGGGCAAACTTTAAAATTAATATGACGAACAAGTCATCTTTACAAACGACTAATCGTTCATCATACGAATTGAAAACCTTTGAAAAGCCCCAAAATTTTAAGTTAAAAGGCACCGAACCCTGACAAAACTTTGGGAACAGTCATCAACAAAATCTTTAAGTCTGACCATAAAGACCAATTTCGAAGATAGCTTAAATCACATTCCGTAACAGCATCTAAATCGAGCATTGTAGAACGAGCGCTAACTTGCCATGCACCTGTTACACCTGGTAAAGAATTCAATCTTCTCTTGCCATCACCACTAATGCGTAAAGCATCATATAGCGCCCAAGGACGAGGACCGACAATACTCATTTCACCACGTAGTACATTGAACAATTGAGGGAGTTCATCCAAACTATACTTCCGCATCCAACGACCAACGGGAGTAATTCTTGGATCGTCTTCACATTTATGTAATCCAGTTTGACCAGTCATTACCAGATGATGCAATTTATCTGCATCTGAAATCATGGTACGAAACTTAATAATGCGAAAAAGCTTGCCATTTTCACCAACACGCCACTGATGAAAAAATACCGATCCACTCGAAGTCCCAGCAATTATTGCAGCTAAAGCTAACATCACAGGGCTTAGGCAAATAAGAATTACAAAAGCAGCAAGCCAATCAAAAATCCTCTTTAAATTCCACGAAATTATTTTGTTATCTTCAGGTAACTCACTAGCTTGTGGCAAATTAATCAATAGATATTTATCCGAGCGTTGACATATATCGGCTAAACGCTTAAGTCTTGCTTCACCAATCTCAGGCTGAACAAAAATCAATCTAGAATCTGACTTGACAATATCTGCTGTGTCTGAGTCTTTACCTTTTGCGCTAGATTTCAAGTGTTCAGAAAAGCTCAGAAGATTACTGAGAAAAGATTCTGCAATAGATTTGCCTTGCTTAACTTTAATCCTTAAATTAGACATAAAAGCAGTCTCTTTGAATCCTTCTGTATGCTGAACCGATTCAACCTTATTTACGATAAGACCTGTCATGTCTTCCCTCTCAATTAACCTTATGTCTCTTAAACGTCAGCCTTTGATTAATCAGCTTCTACTTAGCTGAACTTTAATAATAGAAAACTTAAAAACTGGTATGAAGATGAATCAGAGTTCCAGCAAATGGTAGGAGCATTACAGGAACTCTAGATATTCAGATACACTTAACCGTGTTTAAAGCTCACTGAATAGGGCAAAGTGATTACTTTTATTTTGAAGTGTATTCATATTTACTCAAAGCGAACTTGAATAAACTCCAGTTCTAATACAGATACTTATCTATTAATTTCATAGATATAGCAACCACTAGAAGTTACTAAAAGGTCATAAGAAAAGTTATACAAAAGTTATATTGTTTTTTCGCATTTTACTAAACCCCAAATACAGCCTATAGAAATCATGAGAAGGGATCGTTACTTCTTATATATTTTTGGGCTTTTTTCAAAGGTCGATGCAGTTAAGGGATGTATTGGCGACTCAAGGGACGAGTATTCATAGACTAGGATAGGCAGTGCTTTGAGCTGCCTATCCTAGCTTCTCGATCGCTTTTTAGTTCAGTATAGGGATCTACAGAAATGCAAGTTTTGCTTAGGACATAAAACCCAAATAAGTAGAGATGGCGTGAAGAGCCACCTCTACTTATTTGGGTTTTGATTTGTCCTAGCTATCTCTTTCACTGCTATAGATCGTGCAGTTGAACAAAGCCCAAGGACTGAACGATGAATCTAACTCTTAGTCCTTGGGCTTTACAATCTAAATGTACTAGCAGTAGCTAAAAAGCTTTAAAGATCATTCAATTTCATCATCAATGGCAACAGACTTATAACTATGAGGAAGCTCTTTAACACCATTTGCGATTACACCGATTAGATTTAACTTCTGAAGCACAGATATAGCTTGAGAGAATTCACCCCGTGTAATCCGATCGATCCGAGCTACAGCAACTACACCTCCACAACAGGAAGCTATTTGGATCGTATCGACTGTGCCGAGAATTGGTGGAGAGTCAATTATTACAAGATCGTATTCCTGCTCAAAATTGGAAATCAACTTTTGCATCCATTCAGAGCTAAGCAAGCTTACTGAGTCGCTGGGGATCGGGCCTGATGTGAGAATATCAATGGTTGATTTAGACGACTGAATCACTTCTCGGCTGTCTACAGTGCCCTTATTGGCAAGTAATGTTGATAACCCTCTTTCATTGGGTAGGTTGAGTTGTTTGTGTAAAGTTGGCGATCGCATATCTGCATCAACTAGCAATACACGTTTATGCAGTCTTGCAGCGCTAGTAGCCAGTCCAAGCGCAATAGTTGATTTACCTTCACTGGGCAAAGCGGAAGTAACTACGATCGATCGCACATTTATTTCTAAGGAATAACTATTGAGTTGGATGTTTTTATAAATTACATCTAACGATTCACGAAACGGAACCCATTGAACAATCTCAATAGTCATCGGTGAAACTGACTGCCCTTTGAGAAATTGCGGTAAGAAATTAGCATTCGATTCTTCGGCCTGCAAATACTGAGGAGTCATGCCCAACAGTGAGAGAGAAGAAATTTGCTGCTCTAGCTCATCGTAGGTATGCATAGTGTCATCTTGCATATCTCTAATAAACGCAGCTGCACTACCAATAAATAAACCAGCAACGACACCTAATAACAAATTTTTTCTCAAACTATCGGCTGCATCAGTAATTCCTAAGCTAGGTTCCTCTACAACTTGCCAATCAAAACCACCACGAGCAATTTCTAAACTTAGTTCAAGGCGATTTTTTAGTAATGTTTGTAAAGTTTCCTGTTGAACTTGCAGTCTAGGCTTTAAAGCTTCATATTCACCGAGCAATTTGGGTAAGCGGGTAATTTCTGTACGCAGTGACTTTTCTTGCTCCGCAAGTGAATCTAGTCGAGATTGTAAGAGTGTAATTTGTGTCTGTGTTTCCACAATTTGACTAGCTAAACTTGCATCAACCCCACTTAATTGATCTCCATTCCACTTAGAAGCAACAGATAAGTTTGCATCGCCTAAAATACTTCTTCTTTCTTCTTCAAGGCTTGCTTGCTGCTGATTAAATCTTAGCTCAAGAGCTTCGACAATAGGACTCGCAGGTTGAAATCTCGCTTTTTCACGATTAAGTGCAACTTCTATACCTTGCATCTCCGTGACTAGAGCTTGATATCGCTGTGACTGATTTAATCGGGTTAGCAATACTGCATCTTGTGAGGATAAATTCAACTTTTGTTGAAGAGATTCTAGCCGAGTAGTAGCTTGATCGTAGTCTAGTTTGGTAACACGCTGTTGTTGCTCAATTCCACTTAGTGCCGCTGTAACTTCTGTGACTCTTTGAGTAACATCAAACAAATTATTTCTACGCCGAAATGCCTCGATCGCGTTAGTTGCATCATCAATACTTTGACGAACTTTAATTACTTGGTCGTCAATGCCCGCTAAACCAGTTTGTAATCGCTTTTCTTGTTGCTCTCTGTTGTAATCTGTATAAACCTTTTGAAAAGCTCTTAAAACTTGGCGAGTCTTTACTGGATCTGAGGCGGTATATTGTACTTCAACAATTTTAGTTGGAGCTTCTTTCCCGCCTAGCATAGCAATTTTTAATGATTGTAGCTCTGTACTATTAATACCTGGATACTCAGCAGAAAGTAAATTTGCAGCTCTTTGAAACAAAGAAGAACTTTGTAATAGATTCAGTTGAGTCGTGTAGTCAATCAGAATATTTGAATCAATAAATGATGATGTAGATGTAGATGTGGATTTATAGGTTGATTCAACCAGTAATCTCATTGAGCTGGTGTATTTGGGCTTGGAATAAATATTCAAGAAAATAGCGATCGCCAGTCCTAAACTTAAGCCACCTAAAAGCCAAAAACGCCGACGGACTAAAACTGCAAAAATCTTCCCATATCCTGGATCTTGTTCAACGAATGCAGGTTTATTCTGTTGACTTGCACTTATATCCATTTTTTAACCTTGATAATGATGTCTACGACAAAAATTGTTAAATCTAATTAAATTGCTTACTAATTTGTCTACTACTACAAATTTCTTCAATTATCTGATCGACTTTTTTGAAGAAAACAGATTCTGAAAAATTAGAAATGGCATGGTCTCGAATTTTTGCGTAGTCCCAATCAACTTTTTGGGCTTCGATTACGGCACTCTTTAAGGATTCCGAAGTTTGATGTTCAAACAAAATCCCTGTTAGTCCTGAAATTTGTGTATCCATTACTCCACCTGCACCATAGGCAATTACTGGCGTACCACTAGCGTTAGCTTCAATCGGCACAAGTCCATAATCTTCAAGAGCTGCAACGATCACGAATTTTGCTTTTGACATTAAATTACAACGCTCGAAATCACTGACGTGACCTAAGAATTTAATATTACTACAGGACTTAGCTTGCAGTTGTTTTGTTTCAGGACCTTCTCCTGTAATGATTAGCGGCATTTCTAAGGCATTAAAAGCATCTACGATAATATCAAGTCGTTTATAGCTAAGATGCCGAGATGAGACTAAGCAGAAGTCTTCTTTACGATCTGAAAATACAAAGCGCCGATCGTCAATGGGATAGTTAATAACTACAGCATCTTTTTTATAAGTGTCCTGAATCCGTTTTGCAACTGTCGTAGAATTGGCAATGTAATAATCGGGAGACTGAGCATAGTGAATATCCTGATTACGCATCATTTTAAAAACCAGCTCAATTACAGGTCTTAAAAAGTTATAAGCTCCATATTCTCTTAAGTAAGTATTTGTATCCCACAAGAAGCGTGTAATGTTATGGCAAAAACAAATATGAATTGCATCGGGTCTCTTCTGAACTCCTTTCGCAAAACTAGCGCTACTACTGAGAATAAGGTCATATTCCTGCAAATTCAAGGACTTAAATGCTGAGTAGTAAAATGGCGCAAATAGCCGAAAGTATTTTTGAGTTGCAGGTATATTTTGTAAAAAAGTAGTGCGAACTTGGCGATCGCCTAATTCGATTGTATTTTTACGGTCATGTATAGATGTATAAATATCAGCTGTTGGGAAATGCTTACACAGCAGCTCGAACACCCTTTCTGCACCACCACGTTGCGTAAGATAGTCGTGAACTAAAGCAATTTTCATGTTTTCCAACTTAAACAACGGTGTCAATATAGCGCTGTACGATTTAACTTAATCTGAATAATTTTTTAAAAGCCTTAGCAATCAAGGTTTTTAAAAAATTCAACTCTCTATCTGCTCTCAAGATTATTAATAGTACTTTGCGAACAAATCTTAACTTTTATATAGACGAGCATCTAACCAGAGAATTATAAACTCAGAGCTTACTTGAATCTAATTAGACTGACTAGCGCTATTAGTCACAAAAAACAATATTGACAACAAAATACCACAAATCATAAAACGTCTTAGAATGACAAGTGTGAGGTTATATAAAAGTTATATTTATATCTTTAAGGCGCATCTATGACGGCTGATGAAGCGGTAACATTTATAGAGTTGTCGTTAGAAGAGCGCAGTCTGACTCGTGTCGAGCAGTCTGTCTTTCTCGGAGTATGGCAAGGCTTGTCTTATTCAGAGATTGCCAAGCAGACTGGTTATGATGCTGGTTACATCAAGCTAGTAAGCCACAAGCTTTGGCACTTATTGACGGAAACTTTCGGAGAAAAAATTACTAAAAGTACGGTTCAGAATATAATTCGCCGTCAAATGCTTAGTAAGCGTCCTAATTTAACAACTGCTACTTTCCCCAATTCCCATGTTGAAACCAGCAGTCATCAAGACTGGGGGGAAGTGGTTGATGTAACTTTTTTTTATGGTCGGGGCGAGGAGCTAAGCACTTTAGAGCAATGGGTCGATCGGGATCGCTGTCGACTAGTAGCAATCTTGGGTATGGGCGGCTTAGGCAAAACGGCTTTATCTGTAAAGCTTGCTCAGCAGTTGCAACATAAATTTGATTTTGTGGTGTGGCGATCGCTGAATAATGCAAAAACACCTAGTGAAATGCTATCGGCAATCATCCATTTCTTATCTCAACAGCAAGAAACACCTGATACGACTGACACTAACGCTCTTATTTCTCGCTTGATGGAGTATTTACAGCGCTATCGTTGTTTATTAGTGCTAGACAATTTTGAGTCAGTACTCAAAGATGAAGCCCAAACTGGGGCATATCGCAAAGATTATGAAGGCTATGGTTCCCTTTTAAGGAGAGTTGGCGAAGTTTCACATCGCAGTTGTGTGGTGATCACTAGCCGCGAAATGCCCGAAGAAGTCGCAACTCTCGAAGGAGATATTTTGCCAGTGAGAGCTATGCAACTCAAAGGGCTAGATGAACCTGCTGCTGAGCGAGTCCTAGAAGCGAAAGGGATCAAAGCGGTAACCGACGATTTACATCGGTTGGTGGACTGGTATCGAGGAAATCCATTGGCGCTAAAGATCGCGGCAACTTCGATTAAAGACTTATATTCAGGCAGTATTAACCGTTTTCTAGAGCAGAAAACGATTATTTTTAGTGGCATCGGTAACCTGATCGAACAGCAGTATCAGAGACTGACTGCTCATGAGAAACAAGTCATGATCTGGCTTGCCATTAACCGCGAACCAGTTCAACCTAGCGAACTACGTTCGGATATTGTGCCAATCATCGAACAAAATCACTTGATGATGTCTTTACGATCGCTAAAGCGGCGATCGCTAGTCGAACATACCCCCGCAGGTTTCACTCAGCAACCTGTAGTTATGGAGTTTGTGACTAACTTATTAATCGATCAAATTTATCAAGAAATTACCCAAGAACATCCTCTCGGAGTTTTACCAAGCATTCAACTTAAACTTAATAGACAACTTTTCTATTTGCGCCATTACGCACTGATTAAGGCAACCGCAAAAGACTATGTTCGCCAAAGTCAAATTCGCCTAATTTTAGAACCTCTAGTAGTTAAGCTATTGGGGCGCTTAGGGAGCAAACAGATGGTTTCTAAAGAACTATTTCAGACTCTCACAGAGTTAAGACGACGCGAGTTAAGACCTGAAGGAGAGCTCAAATCAACTTTTGGCTATGGCGGCGGTAATATCATTAACTTGTTATGCAATCTTGGTATTGATTTAACTGGAACAGACTTTTCTTATTTAGCGATCCGTCAAGCTTATTTGTCTGAAGTCAAATTACATCGAGTTAACTTTTCGCAAACAGCATTGATTAAATCTGTATTTGCAGAAGTTATCGGTGGTGTGTTATCGGTTGCTTTTAGTGCCGATGGCAAATTACTCGCGATCGGTGATACCAAAGGCGATATTCATCTTTGGAGGGTCAGTGATGGTAAACCATTACTAACTTATAGAGGTCATAAAGGCTGGGTTGTCTCAGTATGTTTCAATCCTGAAGGAACAGTCTTAGCCAGCAGCAGTATCGATCAATCGATCAAATTATGGGATGTATCAACTGGTGATTGCTTAAGTACCCTTCAAGGCTATATTGGCGCTGTCATGTCCGTGTCTTTTAGTCCTGATGGCACGATCTTAGCAAGTGGTCATGCCGATCGCACTGTGAGGCTATGGAGATCGGGACAATGTATTAAGGTCTTGCATGGTCATGAAGATATTGTCGAGGCCGTTGCCTTTAGCTCTAAAGGTAATTTACTAGCTAGCGGTAGTGATGACTGCACTGTGAGGATTTGGGATATCGAGACAGGTGAATGTCTGCGAGTATTTGAAGGGCACGAAGATATCATCTGGTCGATCGCTTTTAGCCATAACGGCAAAGTGTTAGCGAGTGGGAGCGAAGACAAAACCACGCGACTATGGAGTGTAGAAACAGGTATTTGTGTAAAAACCTTTACAGGGCATACCCACACTGTATTTGCGGTTAGCTTTAGTCATGATGGATCGACGTTAGCGACGGGAAGCGGCGATCGCACTATTCGCCTCTGGGATCTCAAAACTGCCCAATGTATTAAAACACTAACGGGGCACAACCATTGGGTTCGATCCGTTGCTTTTCATCCCGAGCGATTAATTTTGGCTAGCAGTAGCGGCGATGAGATGGTCAAGCTGTGGGAAATTGACACTGGATTTTGTATGCGTACTTTTCAAGGGCATACTGGGCGATCGTGGTCAGCCCAAAGTGATAACCAAACTTCAGGTAATATCTCTAATGAACACCTGCTTAATCTTTGGGAAGTTACGTCAGGACAGCAGTTTCGCATCCTGCAAGGTTATACCAATGCAGTACGCTCTGTAGCCTTTAATCTCGAGCAAACTATTTTAGTGAGCGGTGGTGATGACTCGATTATCCGTCTCTGGGATATCCAATCAGGTAAATGTATCCGTGCCTTAAATGGTCATGCTGGTCATGTATGGCAGGTTGCATTTAGCCCTAGCGGTACTCTGATTGCTAGTTGTGCTGAAGACTGCACGATTAAATTATGGGATGTTAGCAGTGGTAATTGTTTAGCAACGATCACTGAACATCCAGACTTAGCCAGAACCTTAGTATTTAGTCATGATAGTAAGCTGCTGGCTACTGGTGAAACTAGTAAAGCGATCAAATTGAGAGACATTGTCACTGGCGAATGTTTTCGAATTTTTGAAGGACACACTTCTGCGATTTTATCCATCGCTTTTAGTCCCGACGATCGCTACATCATCAGCAGTAGTCGTGACAAAACAGTAAAAATATGGGATGCAAAAACAGGAGATTGCATACAAACCATTGATCAATTTGCTACGACTATTTCTAACATTGCATTCATGCCATCGAATCCCGATATCGCAGTTGGATGTGGTGGAAAAAATATTTATTGCTGGAATATTCAAAGTGGCGAATTAGTAACTGAATCAATAGTTCACGAAAGCACCGTATTGACCATTGCGCCTAGTCCTAATGGAATGATACTTGCAAGCGGAGGAGAAGACACACAAATAAATATTTGGAGATATCAAGATGGTCAATTAGTAAATACTTTGATTGGACATACTGGTACTGTCTACGCATTATCATTTTCTTCTGATAACAGTCTGATCGCCAGTAGCAGCCGTGATGAAACTGTTAAACTTTGGGATGTTGAAACTGGTAGGTGCCTTAGAACCTATCGCGAGCCACGTCCCTATGAAGGTCTAAATATCTATGAAGCCTCAGGTTTAACAGCTGCCCAGAAAGCTAAGCTAATTGCTCTAGGCGCGATCGAAGATCATTAATAACTGATATAGCAATAAAAGAGATAGCTAGACCCAAATAAATAGAGGCGGCGCGAAGCGCCGCCTCTATTTATTTGGGTTTGAGCGCAAAGTGCTGTAAATCTATCCCGAACTGAAAATAGATATCCTAGCTTCGAGGCTATCTATTTTTGAATGACTTTTTCGTAGACAGTTTTCATGTGACGGGCAATCACTTGCCAATCGTAATTTTTACGAACATAGGCTTGGCATTCTTCAGCACTTGGCATTTGTCTCTGTCCTGACAAAGCTTCAATAATTCCTTGGGCTAATTGTCCAGTTGTACTACCTTCCAAAATCAGATCGGAATTAAAGGGCTGCAAAACTTCGGGAATTCCGCCAATTGGTGTACCTAAAACAGGTGTACCTGCCGCCAAAGACTCAATTACGATTAGCCCAAATCCTTCTAGGGAGATCGTTGGTACGATCGATAACTCCGCAGCACGATAGGCGATCGCT
This sequence comes from Pseudanabaena frigida, assembly GCA_003242085.1. Taxonomy (GTDB): domain Bacteria; phylum Cyanobacteriota; class Cyanobacteriia; order Pseudanabaenales; family Pseudanabaenaceae; genus Pseudanabaena; species Pseudanabaena frigida. Next base: position 165,420 of record QBML01000005.1, read on the forward strand.
AGGTCGCTATCTGGGACAAATCCTAGTAATTGCACATGGTTTTCTAGTTGAAGTTCTTGAATCTGCGATCGCAACATATTCGAGATCGCCCCTTTACCAGCAATCAGTAGTAACACGTCTGGATGCTGTTTCTTGACTAAGGCGATCGCCGAAATCAAATTCTCTAAACCCATACGCTGCACTAAACGTCTGACACAGAAAATAATTCGTCGATCCTGCGGCCAACCAAGTTTTTCTCTGGCTTGAGAAATCGATAAGTCCACATCAAATTCCTTGGTGTCAATTCCCCCTCCCACAATAAAAATCTTTTCTAACGGCACATTATAGGTTCGATGTAAAATCTGTCGAAATGATTCCGATAAAACAATAAATCCATTAGCTCTTTGATAGACCATTTTTTCAATCGCTAACTTCCCGCAAGTTGATAGTCTTCCACCACCTTCCGCTCTACTCTCAAGCGCCCAAGGCCCATGAAAATGCATTACTAATGGAAGCTTACCAAAGCGATCGATTGCAGGAAGGGTATAGAGAGCAAAATGTGTTGCCACTAGATCGTAGGTAGAACTTGCTAAGACCCGATCTACAGCTTTTCTAAGACTTAGCGATCGCTGCCAAGTCGAACTATCTGCTTGGGCAAATGTTTCTACCCTTCCAGCCGAACTTTGTCTAACGCGATCGGAGCCAACTACCAAACCACTTACCTCAACCCCAACCTGAGGCAAATAGTTTACGCAACCATAGTAAACACGTGCTAGACCACCTGCCTCTTCCAAAAACCAGCTCGTACCTAGTTGCAATGTTTTCATAGAATCTTTTTAATTGATAGCTCAAGACAAAGCCGAGGATAGTATAGTGCTATCCTCGGCTTTAATATGTCCATATTACATGTAAGAATAGTGGCGCAGATTACTATAGTTTCTACGCTCTAAATCTATGATAGGACTCAGGACTAGGCTACAGAATCACTAGACATCTTTTTGTTTGCGCTTGAGTGCCTTACTACCAAAGAAAGCAGCTGCAAGAGCAATACCAGTAACAATCGCAGGTACTGGGACTGGCTTAGCGATAACAATAAAATCGTTGTAATCCTTATCACCCTTAAAAGTGTCATTGACCGCAATTACACGATATCCCTGAGGCACATAAGTATTGTAGCCTGTTGAAATGCAACATTGTAAGGTGCAGCATCGACGCTAGTTAAACCTAAAACAGTATCGGTCGTAGTTGCAATGTAAAACCCCTTATTTAGCCCTGAATAAATTGTAGGAGTGCCCACAGGCTCGACAGTTTGCAAGAAGAAAGCTCCAACTTCAAAATTTTGGAAAGTTTTGCCAAAATCAAAAGTATATGTTGAAGGATTTGGATCGCCTACATTACCGGGAACGCTACGATCTAACTCTTGGAAAAGAGTGGTTTGCTTTACACCCAAAGTACTTCCTACATTCTAAGCTATCCCAAAATTAGACTTGTAGCTGCCATAGGAACCAACAAATGTAAACTCCCACAACCCACTAAATTCAATACCATTGTTAAGAGGGAAAACTGGATAATTATCCGCATAAATAGATGCAGCTTTTGCAGATGGCGCTAATACTGAAATGCCTACAATGCTGGAAGAAGCTACAGCCAAACTGAGACCAAGTGTAGATAGTTTAATAATTTTTTGCAATCAATTTAGATGTATTTAACAAGTTTGACTTACTACGAATAAGCACTTGAGACGATCTAATTGACACTTTAGTAATCAGTATGGTTTTAAACTATGCCAACACCGCTCAAACTGTCAAATTTGAGCTACATGATTACTAGATCGTAAAATTTGTTAGTAAGTATATTGAGATTTAACTAGTAAAAAGCATGGTCTTTCAATTACCATCACCACTCAGTTTTGCTTTAACTTGAGCTGCTAAATACTAGGCGTTATGCTGGTTTCATACTATTTCTCAAACTAGACTAAATTGCCCTATTTGAGCCACATTTGAAAAACAGATAAACATCGCAGCAACAACAGAAAATCATCTATATATTCCCTCTAACGACATTGTTAAGATTGGAAAAGAAAAATTTATAAGTGAGTCAATTTATTGCAGCTAACTTCCTACAGGTTTACTGCAATGGAATTATGTTACAGGAAAAAACAGCTAAAGAACCCGTAACTTATACCTTTTTTTCGCAAAAAAGCTATATATCGGTTATTGATAAGTTATATTTTGTTATTTTCAATACACCTTAACTTGCAAAACCTAGTCCCAATATGGCTTATACGATCGTCTCAAATATATGTGAAGGCATTGCAGAATGTGTACCCGCTTGTCCAGTTGCTTGTATCGAACGAGGAGAAGGTGCAAATAGTAAAGGAACCATTTGGTTTAAAATCGATGCTTCGATCTGCATTGACTGTGGAGTATGCTTGCAGGTATGCCCTGTTCAGGGCGCAATCTTACCTGAAGAGCGTCTAGAATTGGTAATTTAGAGTAAGAAAATTTGCTTTGTGGACTTTCTTATTTCTAGATTTGGAATGGGCATGATAGTATAAAGCTCAGTGCCAGCAGGAAATAAATAAAAGTAAACATTAAGATAATTGTGTTTTACCTGTAGTACGCAAGCTCCTAAAAAATGCACTCGAACTTAACTTGTTGCATGTTTTGCGTGTGACGACGCTAGGGTCTATGACAGAAAAAGAATCACAATAGTGGTGATTTTGCTACGGTTGGTTACTGATAAAAGCACTCAAGGAGTGGGCAATTGTCCCACTTTTTTGTTTTTTAGGCTTGTTTTTTAACTTGTCATAAACTTGCTTTTAACAACTTATCTCAGCATATATTGCATCAAAATTCCGAATAAACGCTCAAATCGTAAATTTTATGAGTCATCCTCTAATTCCGCAAATTTTTCAAATTGCTGAAGAAGTTGCCTCGCCCCTTGGGTTAGAGGTTGTCGATGTTGTGTTGCATACCAATAAAAATCCTGTGGTGTTGCGGGTCGATATTCGCAATCCCGACCAAAATACGGGACTAGATGATTGCGAGCGGATGAGCCGTGCATTAGAGCCGACTCTTGATGCGATCGATTTAATTCCCCATGCCTATGTGTTAGAGATTTCTAGCCCAGGTGCGGAACGTCAGTTAGAGGGCGATCGCGAGTTTATTGCTTTTAAAGGTTTTATGGTCACCGTTAGCACAACAGTAACTCATGAGGGTAAACAAAGTTGGACTGGACATCTGATTTCCAGAAATGAGACGCATGTCATCATCAGCATCAAAGGTCGAATCGTCAGTATTCCCCGTGAACTAGTCGATCGAGTTGAGCTATCAAAAATGGAATAGAAAACCTACCAAGATAAACGGCTTAAAGCTATGTTTATCTCGATATTCAAAGTTGTTTAGTTATATAGAAGCGAGAAGAATTTTATGTCATTATTGAATTTACCTGGGTTGGGGCAGATGGTAGAAGTGATTAGCAAAGAGCGAAATCTCCCCAAACATGCCGTCCAAAATGCTTTGCGAGAAGCTTTACTGAAAGGATATGAGCGGTTTCGTAAAACCTATCGCTCCGATGGAATTACCTTTGAAGAAGAGTATTTTAATAACTTCGATGTCGAACTAGACCTTGAAAGCGAAGGGTTTCGGGTTTTAGCGACAAAAATGATTGTTGATGAAGTCGGTGATGCCGATCATGAAATTGGACTTTCTGAAGTCCGTGAAGTTGCCCCTGAAGCTCAAGCAGGTGGCACGGTAGTCGTCGATGTAACTCCAGAACAGGGAGACTTCGGGCGGATGGCAGCAATTCAGACAAAGCAAGTGCTAGCCCAAAAGCTCAGAGATCAACAGCGCAAGATTATTCAAGAAGAGTTTCAAGATGTTGAAGGTACAGTTTTGCAAGGTCGAGTACTACGTTTTGAGACGACTTCGGTAATCGTTTCGGTAAGTAGTGGTTTTGGTCAGCCAGAAGTTGAAGCAGAATTGCCCAAGCGAGAACAATTAGCAGGAGAAAGACCATACCGTCCTAATATGACCCTTAAGGTCTATTTGAAAAAAGTGTTTGAAGGCTCTCGGCGCGGTCCACAGCTATTAGTATCACGGGCAGATGCAGGCTTAGTCGTATATTTATTTGCCAACGAAGTCCCTGAAATTGAAGAAGAAATTGTAAGAATAGTGGCAGTAGCGAGAGAAGCTAATCCTCCATCTCCTGCTGTTGGTCCGCGGACAAAAATTGCAGTAGACACTCTCGAACGAGATGTCGATCCTGTAGGTGCTTGCATTGGTGCGCGAGGAGCGAGAATTCAGGCTGTTGTCGCTGAATTGCGTGGAGAAAAGATTGACGTGATTAGGTGGTCTCCAGATCCCTCGACTTATATTGCCAACTCGTTAAGTCCTGCAAGAATTCATGAAGTTCGCTTGATTAATGCTGACGAGAGAATTGCTCATGTGCTTGTCCCTGAGGATCAGTTAAGTCTGGCGATCGGTAAGGAAGGACAAAATGTCCGCCTAGCAGCTCGTCTAACTGGTTGGAAAATCGATATCAAAAATTTGGCAAAGTACGATTATGAAGAGGAGGATCGAAAGATGCAGCAAAGTGTTGCAAGTACGATCAGAACTCTCGAACAATCCGAACAAGATGATGAATCTGACTATGAAAACGATGAAGAGTAAAAATCCAGAAGTCAGGGCAAGCGCGACTTATCTTGATTCAAAAAATGAGGAGTAAATTAGTTTGGCTCTAAAGCTACACCGCCGTTGCGTTAGTTGCCAATGTATTGCTATGCGAGATACTTTTTGGCGAGTGGTTCGCGTTCCGATCGCTGCTAATGAAAAGTATCTGACTGACAAATCTCTCAATGAGAGTAATGTCAAGCAATTTCAAATCCAACTAGATGATGGGATGGGGCGATCGGCATATGTCTGTAAAAAATTAGATTGTTTACAACTAGCCCAAAAGAAAAATCGTCTAGGGCGATCGCTCCGAACATCTATTCCAGCTGCGATTTTTGATATTCTCAAGTCGCGGCTGTAAAAATCACTCTATACAAACGCTTTGACATCTAGGAATCTGGTAACAAGGAATCCAAACTCCATTCATGTCATAAGTAATGACGGTTATTGAAATTACGTTAAAGAAATAACGAAAAGCTATGAGCAAGCAAACAATTTTAGTCACGGGTGGAGCAGGATATATCGGCTCTCATGCGGTAAAAGCTCTGCAACTGGTTGGCTATGAAGTTTTGATTTTGGACAATCTTGTATATGGCCATCAAGATATTGCCCAAACTCTAGGTGCAGAATTAATTGTTGGTGATACCAACGATCGCGGGTTGCTAGATAAATTATTTAGCGATCGCCCTATCAGTGCAGCCATGCATTTTGCCGCCTATGCTTACGTGGGCGAATCAGTAAATCAGCCCGACAAATATTATCGAAACAATGTTGTCGGTACTTTATCTTTGCTAGAGGCAATGGTTGCGGCTAACATTAAAACCTTTGTCTTTTCTTCAACTTGCGCTAGTTATGGAGTACCGCAGCAAATACCAATTACCGAAGATCATCCTCAAGCACCGATCAATCCCTACGGTGCTACGAAGCTAATGGTCGAGCGAATTTTGCAAGATTTTGATGTTGCCTATGGTCTGAAGTCGGTAATTTTTAGATACTTTAATGCCGCAGGTGCAGATCCTAATGGGGCGATCGGCGAGGATCACAATCCTGAAACGCACTTGATTCCGCTAATTTTACAGACCGCTTTAGGTAAGCGCGATGCGATTACAGTTTATGGATCGGACTACGCTACTCCCGATGGAACCTGTATCCGTGACTATATCCATGTAACAGATCTTGCGGAAGCGCATGTGTTGGGATTGCAATATTTACTGAAGGGAAACAAGAGCGAAATTTTTAATCTTGGCAATGGTAACGGTTTTTCGGTTAAAGAAGTCATTGACGCAGCGAAGAAAATTACAGGTAAGCCGATAAATGTAGTTATGGGCGATCGCCGAGTGGGCGATCCACCAGCCTTGGTTGGCAGCAGTGAAAAAGCGAGAAAAATTTTAAATTGGCAGCCAAAATATGCCGATCTAAATTTGATTTTGCAACATGCATGGCAGTGGCATCAAAAGCGTCATGCCTAATCAAGGTGTAGCGTGAAGTGCTACACCTTGATTACAGAAGTTTGTCAATTTTTTTGGCTAGTTCAAAGTCAAGCTCGCTAATGCCATTAGCATCGTGGGTAGTGAGATCGATTTTGACCTTGTTATATACATTGAAAAGTTCGGGATGATGCCCCATCTTGTCGGCAACGATCGCCACTTTACTAATAAATCCAAAAGCTTCTACAAAATCGCGAAATTTAAAGCTTTTTTGTAGCTTTCCATCAACTACCGCCCAGCCTGCTAACTGAGCGATCGCAGATGAAATTTCTACTTCAGATAATTTCTTGATAGACATAAGTTTGCAAATATTTTTGAATTACAAAATTAATAATCAACGATTCTTTAATCTGTTCATCAAAAAATCATATATAGTAAATTCAAATAAGAACTAGAGGGGAGAGCGATTAGCATATTGAGCAACCAGAGAATCCAAGGATGTACCCATAGGAGCATAAAGTCTCCTCTTCTTGAGAGCAGCAAAGTCATGCTCAATCTTGTTAAAGTCAGGAGAATATTTGGGCAAAAATAAGACTGTATGACCAGCCGCGGTGACTAAATCTTGAATCACATTTTTACGATGAAAGGGAGCATTGTCCATAATTAAGGTGGAATCACTATCTAATTCTTTGAATAACCATGCAGATAACCACTGCTCAAAACATTGGGCATTGACA
>QBML01000005.1:172260-358007 GCA_003242085.1 Pseudanabaena frigida
TCATTGGTGCTAATAACTGATGTCCACGGCGAGCAGTAATCAGATTTTGCCTAACTTCTCGTTTACCAGTGATTTCACCATAGAGCTTTTGTCCTTTTTTTGCCCAACCATAAACACTACTCACCCGATTATCAAATCCAGACTCATCAATGTATACGACATTCTTTGTCCCTTTTTCTTGGATAATTTTACGCAATCGTCGCAGATGTAACTGTCTTGCTTGATGGTCTCTTTCTATATACTTTTGCTGTTTTTTTTCTCGTAATTTGTAATTGGTTTAAGGCATACCAGATGGCACTTACATTCACACCGAATTGTTTGGCTCGATCTTTGAGTGTGGCTTCTGGATATGTATTGACATGCATTTCTAGGGCTTGCCAGTCTATTTTGCGATGACGACGTTTCACTACTGTTGGCTGCAAATTTTCTCGCTTTAGCCATGCATAGATCGTTGCTTCACTGACTTCGTATCGCCTTGACGCTTCTGCCTTGCTTCCTCCTCCTCTTACATAGTTCACCACTCTCTCTCGTAAGTCCATACTGTATGCCATTTTTCTCCCTCTCTTTTCCTCTACTCCTTATTTGAATTTACTATAAATCAAAACCCCAATAAATAGAGGCGGCGCAAAGAGCTAACTCTATTTATTGGGGTTTTATGTCCTAAGCAATACTTGCATTGCTATAGCTACTAGACAGATATGCTCAGTACCGCTATTTATGAAGGTTTGCAAAGCAAATCTGTACAATTTTGGAACTCTAGTTGAAAATCCCTACTCCCTAATCTATTGTGATACCAAATATCTCTTAAAGTAAAACATAACAATAGATATGGTAATCGCAGCAATTGTCTACATATCTATATCTGTACTTTTAGTAATTAGTGCAGGTATATTTTTCGTTAAAGCAATTCAGTCATTGATGACTAAAGCGCAAACTTTGAATAATAAGCATCAGGATCGGGTAATGTTTTTACGTCCCACCTCTAACGATCCTTTAGCAATTTCAACCCGACGAGAAGAAATCATTGCTATGCTGGAACGACAATTTGCTAGTAGCCCATCATCTGACTCCTAGCAGCATGAACAGGTAGAACTAAAGATGACGATTGAATTCCCTATCTCCACTGGAGAGGCTGACTATGTGGCTCGCCGCAAGCAACTGCGAAAACAACGCCGCCTTCGTATCTTCCAACGTATTTGGCAACTGACATTCATCACAGGACTTACAGGCAGTATGCTGTGGGTAGCAATGCTGCCAGAGTGGCAGTTACGCAGCCCTAGCCAGATTGAAATTCAGGGTAATAATCTCCTCTCTAAAGAAATAATCAAGAAAGCGTTACCGATCCAATATCCGCAGTCAATTTTTCAAATTCAGCCACAGGCGATCGCCACCCAACTGGAGTCAAATGCCCCAGTCTACAAGGTTTTAGTTTCGCGTACAATTTTTCCATCAAAATTGACCATCCAAGTTCAAGAACGCTTGCCGATCGCTAACTCTACACGCAAAGGTCAGCAAGGTTTTCTTGACGCTGAAGGTATATGGATGCCATCAAAGGCATACCCATCAAATATAGTTAAACCCAGTCTTGTAGTTTTAGAACCGACTAATCGAGCAATACCCCAATGGTCAACTTTATATCGTCAAGTTAGTCAAAGTCAGGTCAAAATTTCACAAGTTGATGCAAGGGATGAATCAAATTTAGTTTTGATTACTGAGCTGGGCATTGTATATTTTGGTACATACAAACCATCATTGTTTACTACACAGTTAGAGACACTTGATAGACTGAGAACATTGCCTGAAAAGTTGAAGTCAAAAAGTTTTAAATATATTGACATTAGTCAGCCAGCCGATCCAATTTTAGAAATGAATATGCCTCCAAAAGATAAATCTTCCGAAACAAAATTCTAAATTGTCGTTTTAAGGCTATTATTATTTTTTTCTGGTAGGTTTAAACTTTTACCCAGACTTCTGTCTCGAATGTAGTTTAAGCTTAGCGAAATCTAGAGAGTTTCAGTAAAAACGATTCTATCTATGACATATCTTAATAAATGACATCTCAAAACGACTGGTCAGATTTGGACTCAAATGGTTCAGAAAATGGAGAAGTAGACGTGCAAATGGATGAACTTTCTGAGTTTTCAAATAACTCTAGACTACACCTAGGTCACTCTCACAATCGTATGAAGCAGCAGTTAAGCGTTGATGCAAAAGCGGATAATATCATGTTGGGCAGTGTTGCAAAAATTAAAGTAATTGGTGTTGGTGGCGGCGGCGGCAATGCTGTAAATCGCATGATCGCAAGTGACGTAGTTGGTGTAGAGTTCTGGTCGTTTAATACAGACGCTCAAGCACTGCTTCAGTCTTCCGCCTCTAAACGCTTTCAGATGGGTCAGAAGCTGACTAGAGGTTTAGGCGCTGGTGGTAATCCAGCGATCGGACAAAAAGCAGCCGAAGAGTCTCGTGATGATATCGCTCAAGCCGTGGAAGGAGCCGATCTTGTATTTATTACCGCAGGTATGGGTGGTGGCACTGGTACAGGAGCGGCTCCAATTATTGCGGAGGTAGCCAAAGAAGCAGGCGCGCTTACCGTTGGTATAGTGACACGGCCTTTTACTTTTGAGGGTAGGAGACGAGGTCAACAGGCTGAGGAGGGGATTGCGGGTTTACAAAGTCGTGTTGACACACTGATTGTGATCCCCAATGACAAATTGCTATCTGTAATTTCAGAGCAAACTCCAGTTCAAGAAGCCTTTCGTGTTGCCGATGATATTTTGCGACAGGGTGTACAAGGCATCTCTGACATAATCATGATCCCTGGCCTAGTTAATGTAGACTTTGCCGACATTAGAGCGGTTATGGCAGATGCAGGCTCCGCGATGATGGGTATTGGCATTGGCTCAGGTAAGTCTAGAGCTAGAGAAGCTGCCATGACTGCCATCTCTTCGCCTTTACTTGAAACCTCGGTTGAGGGCGCTAGTGGCGTTGTCTTTAACATTACAGGGGGTGAAGATATGACACTTCATGAAGTAAACGCAGCAGCCGAAACAATTTATGAGGTTGTCGATCAAAATGCCAACATTATTTTTGGGGCAGTAATTGATCCCAAGCTAGATGGTGAGATTCGGATTACTGTAATTGCTACTGGATTTGCACCTAAGACGCATCCTGCGATCCCACCTCAAATCTCTAAAAAGTTACAGAGTACTACCTCAACACCTAAGACTTCATCGCCAGCTCCCAATATTTCGCAAAGTACTTCGCAATCGGAAATCAAGCTCAGTAAACCAGGATTAGACATCCCAGATTTCCTGCAACGTCGCCGTCCTCCAAAATAAAAATGAATTATAAAATTAATCCTAATGGTGAAAATTGCTAGATTTTGACAAGTAATTAACGTTTTAATCTAAAAAATTCGTCTAAGTTAATCTCAAACTATGATGCGAATAGCGAATTAGGCACGACAATAGAATTATGGCTATGTTACCTTCTGATAAATTGCAGTGACACACTTAACGACTACTAGGCATGGACTTCACAGACTACCTTCTCTAAATAGTGGTGAAGATAGATTGAGGCTGTTTGCTGGCTCGGCAAACCTACCGCTTGCCCAAGAGATTTCCCGTTATTTGGGTATAGAACTAGGCCCTATGGTGCGAAAAAACTTCGCCGACGGAGAAGTCTATGTGCAAGTGCAGGAATCAATACGAGGTTGTGATGTTTATTTGATCCAACCAACATGTCGCCCTGTTAATGACCATTTGACTGAATTGTTGATTATGATTGACGCTTGTCGTCGCGCATCTGCAAGACAAATTACCGCAGTAATGCCCTATTACGGCTATGCGCGTGCCGATCGCAAAACAGCAGGACGGGAGTCGATCACTGCGAAGTTGGTTGCAAACTTAATTGTGCAATCTGGTGCCGATCGCGTGATTGCAATGGATTTGCACTCAGCGCAGATTCAAGGATACTTTGATATTCCTTGTGATCACGTTTATGGGGCTCCCGTTTTATTGGACTATCTTTGCGAAAAGAAGCTATCTGACTTGGTTGTAGTTTCACCTGATGTGGGGGGCGTGGCTCGTGCTCGCGCTTTTGCCAAAAAACTAAATGATGCACCTTTGGCAATCATTGATAAACGCCGACAAACTCACAATGTGGCGGAGGTAATGAATGTGATTGGGGATGTGGCAGGTAAGACTGCTGTACTTGTCGATGACATGATCGATACAGCAGGGACGATCTATGAAGCAGCTAAGTTGCTTAGAAAAGAAGGAGCCAGACAAGTTTATGCTTGTGCGACCCACGCGATTTTTTCTCCGCCAGCAATCGATCGACTATCTAGTGGTGTTTTTGAAGAAGTTATCGTTACTAACTCCACACCTGTAAGGCAAGAGAATTATTTCCCACAATTACGCGTGTTATCCGTTGCCGATCTATTGGGAGAGACAATTTGGCGAGTACATGAGGATACTTCTGTAAGTAGCATGTTCAGGTAGCGATCACTTCATATATTTGCTAAGAAGCAATATTTACTTATGGCTCTCGTAGGAAAGTATGCATTTCATAATCATATTAAATTAGAGAAAATGTGCATCACGATACAAACTACAATTGTGTAGTAAGTTTAAGTGAGAATACTTATTTTTTTAATCTAGACATTTGGTCTAGATTTCTCATTACCTGAGTGAATTAAGCAAGTTTTCTTTCGATCTCTGTACTAGATTTACCTTAATACAATCTATACAGTGAAATTCTCTTGTAAAGCTATTCTGCGTGTTAAGTGAAAACTAACATGCATCACTCAAATTGATTGTGCGCTGGCATACTTTCCTATGAAATAGTCATCGCCGTCCGATTGATTCAGGTTATTGATAATGTATGCCTAATGCTTGCCACTACTAAGGTGCAATAGGCATTGTTTAGATTAGCAAAAGCTATACGATGGTTTATATCTTGTTTTGTTTTTGGTTAAAGAGGGTATATAAGATTGGCTGACCGTGCTCTTGTTGAAGTCTTTCGCGAAATGAATGGGGGAATGTTCCCACCCATGACGGAAACGTTTGAACGCGGTAAGACGATTTTTTTTCCTGGAGATCCTGCGGAACGTTTTTACTTTTTAGTAAAAGGTGCTGTCAAACTTTCTAGAGTTTATGAAGCAGGTGAAGAAATTACAGTGGCACTATTACGAGAGAATAGTGTGTTTGGTGTTTTGTCATTAATTACTGGTAATCGCTCCGATCGCTTTTATCATGCGGTTGCCTTTACACCCGTTGAGCTGCTTTCTGTGCCGATCGATCAGGTTGAGAAGGCGCTGAAGGAAGATCCCGAACTACCGATGGTACTGTTGCGTGGTTTGTCATCTCGAATTTTGCAAACAGAGATGATGATTGAAACGCTTGCTCATCGCGATATGGGATCGCGTTTAGTTAGCTTCTTATTGATTCTTTGTCGTGATTTTGGTACGCCTTCTACAGAAGGGGTAACCATAGATTTGAAGTTGTCACATCAGGCGATCGCTGAGGCGATTGGCTCTACGCGAGTTACTGTGACTCGGTTGCTTGGTGATTTGCGAAAGCAGAAGATGATCGCCATCTCAAAAAAACGGATCACTGTGCATAACCCTATTGAACTTGGGCAACAGTTTGCTTAGATAAAGTAGGTGTGACCCTTTGCACTACATCTACTTTACTAATGTAATTGTTGATGCGTTAAGCTGTTTATAGAAAAATATTTAAAGAAAAATATCTAAAATGTACGGAACATTAAAAGCAATCTGGGCAGTAGTTGCCATTTGCCTCGTAATTTTAATCCTATTACATAGTCCTAAGAGTGATGGTTTAGGTGGTTTTAGTGGGCAAGCCCAACTTTTTTCGAGTACCAAGAGCGCTGAAACTGCGTTAAATAGAGTAACTTGGTTTTTGACTGCTGCCTTCTTGGGCTTGACGGTAGTACTTAGTGGTGGTTGGTTTACAGCTCCAGCGCTAACAGCTCCACCTGCTGCGGTACAAGTTGCACCTTCATCTCAAACAGCGCCTAATGCAAAGCCGATCCCATTAAATTTGCCAGCAACAACTCCAGCAACTCCTGCTGAAAAACCTTCAGACAAGCCTTAGAGTCGTAAGTTTTGAGTTTATCAATTTACTTGGAATGACGCCAAGTCTTCCTAAATCAAGCGATCGCATTGTGCTTCTATCAATCAGATGGCAGACATATCGTGCGATCGCCTGCGATTTAGAAACGCGGCCTAGTAAGCGTTTGACCTATGACAATGGACTGCTCGAGATTCGGATGCCTTCTGAACTGCATGAAAGTTAAAAAATCTGTGCTATGACGGTCAGGCGGTTACTATTCATAACCTTGTTGGGGATCGTTACTCCTAATGCGATCGCAGTATTGCATTTCCCTTCTTAGAAACAAGCGATCTCCAGAATTTCTTGGAATTAAAAAATACTCTCAAAGAAAATGCCTTGATTGGGCAAGTTCGTGATTGGGCAGCGTCAAATCACGTTTAAAAATATGCCCAGCGGTGAGTGAAGCAGAGCGTTATCAACTTGAAAGAATAGCTCTTCAGGATTATCTGAGTTGATAATTACTACATCGGCAAGTTCAATTTTTTCTGATTGGGACATTTGACTAGCAATTCTTTGCAAGGCTTCAGATTCTGATAGATGATTGCGATCGATAAGCCTCTGTAATTGCTGATGGGGATCGCAGGCGATTGACCAAGTTTCCGTGACTAAGTCTTGCATTTTGGCTTCAAAAAGCAAGGGAATTACCATTACTACTGTGGATGGCTCTAATTGCTTTGCTTCAGCGATCAAGCATTCTTTGATATAGGGATGAATTAATTCTTCTAGCCATTGTCGATCGCTTTTACTGGCAAACACAATACTAGCCAGTTTGCGGCGATCTAAGTTCCCTTGTTCGTCTAGTACGGATTGACCGTAGCGATCGCTAATTTTTAAGAGGCGTTCATTATTTAAAGCTTGTCGAGCATATAAATCTGCGTCAAGAATTGGTAATCCATAGGTCTTATGTAAATAGTCGGAAACAGTAGTTTTTCCTGTGGCGATGCCTCCTGTGATGCCGATGATCCGTTGTTTCATGTGATTTAATTCTAATTTGAGAGATTATTGCTGAGTGCAACACTCTCAAATTAGCTTATTTACGGAAATTATGGATTTCACCAATATTCTTGGATTTACGGCTGCATCTCTCACAACTCTGGCTTTTTTGCCTCAAGTAATCCAAGTTTGGCGATCGCGTTCTACTAAAGATATTTCCTTGCCGATGTTAATTACATTTATTGCTGGGGTTTCTCTCTGGCTAATTTATGGGATGCTCGTAAATGCTGCACCGATCATTATTGCTAATGCGGTTACCCTGATCTTAAATCTAGCAATTTTGCGTTTCAAACTTAAGCATGGCTGATTCTTTACAGCAATTACCGATCAAACGAACCGCAAGAAATTTTGGGAAAGTGTTTCAAAGCAACACTTTCCCAAAATTTCTTGGTGCGGATTTTCACTGGTGATTGCGATAAACTTTACTCAAACCTCTTTTTAACTTATTTTCCCTAGCATGACCTCTCTTAGCACATTCTTTTCGACTTATCTTACGCATTTTGTAATGGTGGGAATGATCGTAATATTCGCGATCGCCCATAGCGGACTTGCCGAGTTACGGATGTGGGCAGAAGAAAGGATTGGAGCGAGGTTCTATCGAGTGATTTTTGCACTAGTGAGCATTCCTCTTGCTGTGCTACTTCTGATTTATTTCTTCAATCATCGCTACGATGGCGAGCAATTGTGGAATGTGCAAGCAGTTGCGGGCGTGAATGAGTTTGTGTTGATTCTTTCCGCAATTTCCTTTCTCTTTCTCTATCCAGCTACATTTAACTTGACTGAAGTTGCTGCGATAAAAAAACCAGAAGTACATTTGTTTGAAACGGGGATCATTCGCATCTGTCGTCACCCCCAGATGATCGGTCAATGTCTATGGGGAATTGCTCACGCCCTTTGGTTAGGAACATCTTTCACATTGACAACGGCGATCGCTTTGGTTGTATATCACCTATTTGCTGTTTGGCACGGCGATCGTCGTTTGTTTAAACGTTATGGTGATGCTTTCTTGGCGGTGAAGGAACGCACTTCAATTTTGCCATTTTTAGCGATCGCCCAAGGTCGTCAGCAATTAGTGTTAAAAGAATTTGTGCGCCCCGCATATATTGGTGTGGCAATTACAATTGTCTTATTTCGTTGGCTACACCCGATTGTAATTACTGCCTCCGCAAATCTAAATTTGTAAAAAAAGGCAGTATTTTATACTGCCTTTTTTTATAGCTGTCGCCAAGTGTACTAGGACATAAAACCCAAGAATTGATTGGCGGTGCTCTGCGCCGCCAATCAATTCTTGGGTTTTGATTTGTTCTAAGACAAGTGGCTATAGCTATAGATTTAATAGACGGGCAGAGTGAAACGAAAACAACTGCCTTTTTTGCCGATGGCATCATCGACCCAGATGTGACCATAATGAGCGGTAATAATGCGGCGACAGAGCGATAACCCGATGCCATAGCCTTCTGCTTCGTCATCACGTTCTAGTCGATAGCGCTCTTCAAATACGCGATTGCGCATTTCCGCAGGAATTCCTGGCCCATTATCGGAAATACTAACTTCAATTTTTTGAGAAGTGCGATGCATCACAGTTAGCTCAATTTTGCCGCCTTCAGGGGTGTACTTGGTAGCGTTGCCTAAGAGATTGATTAAAACCTGACGTATTTTTTCTTGATCTATATAAACAGGTGGCAGATCGGTAGGAATATCTTTGATCAGCTTTTGCATTTTTCCTTCCAAACATTTGCTGAAGTAAAAATCGCTCAACACGCTGTGACAAAGCTGATCGAGTTGAATTTTTTGGCGCTGAGTCCGAAACTCAGCATTAGCGCCGCGACCTGCTTCGAGAATATCAGTGATCATATTGTCAGCATCGCGCGCTTTATTCCTAGCATGTTTGAGCAAACGCGCCACCATCTGTGGATCGATTTTGTCGCCGCTCATTTCGATTGTATCTAGAGCTAGTAAAATTGCAGTTAAAGGATTTCGCAAATCGTGAGCTAACATTGCCAAAACCCGATCTTTAAAACGAATTTGTTCTTCGATCTCCGATTTCTCTTGTGTAAGACGAAATACTTCATCTGCGAGTCTGCCGACTTGGGTCATATATTCAACATTCTGAGCTAGTTCTGGTGGATGGTTGAAAGTATTTTTCGTGACTTGATACTTCCAATTTTCCCAGCAGTTTTCTAGCTGTTTGAGTAAGTTCTTCCCCGCAATAGTTTGACGTGGCAAAGGTGATAATTTGAGTAATGCAGGAGACATGACTATCTTAAACAGTTCAGCGAGCTGTGGCTGACCAGCCACATTAATTACTTGCAATTCTGATAGACAATCGTTTTCCCGCTGCAAAAAATTCTCCACATCTTTGACTAAATCTTTCGCTTTTGGGCGATCGTCAATAAATAAAAGGAGTTGTAGCGTTGATTCGGGTGATGTTGAAATAGTCCTCATTGACTTTCGGACTCGCAACGGATTTTTAATACATTCTTAATAATTATATTATTGTTCTCATGCATTTACCTCAACAGCGATGGCAGATTTTCCCACCTCAGATAGATTTATCAGAAGCGATCGCTAATGCCACAGGACTATCACCCATAATTTCACAGGTATTACTAAATCGCGGGATTAACACGCCTGAAGCAGCCAAAGTGTTTCTCGATCCAGAATTAGAAGGCTTACCCGATCCTAAGCAAGAATTCCCCGATTTAATCGCTAGTATTGATTGCATCGAAAAAGCAATTAAAGACAGTGATCGTATCACGATTTGTGGTGATTATGATGTCGATGGCATGACCAGTACAGCTCTGCTAATTCGCACATTGAGATTATTAGGGGCAATAGTCGAATATGAAATTCCGAGTCGGATGACTGAAGGCTATGGCATCAATTCACGTATTGTCCGAGATTGTCACGAACGTAATGTGAAATTAATTATCACAGTGGATAATGGCATTGCCGCTTACGAGGCGATCGCTCTTGCCAAATCCTTAAACATTTCTGTAATTGTTACCGATCACCACGAAGTTCCCGAAGATCTGACCAAAATTCCACCTGCAACGGCAATCCTCAATCCTAAGTATCATGTCGATCCTAATTCACCCTATGCGGCGATCGCTGGTGTTGGTGTTGCCTATGTTTTAGCGCTAGAACTTAGCGATCGCTTTGGCAAACGCACTGAACTAGAAAATCCGTTACTCGAACTTTTTACCCTTGGTACGATCTCCGATCTTGCCTCCTTAACGGGTATCAATCGCCGCCTTGTCAAAAAAGGTTTGCGCTTGCTTTCACAATCAAAAGTAATTGGCATTATTGCACTGATCAATGAGACAGGAATCGCTAAAGACAAACAAACTGGAATGAAGCCTGAAGCGATTGGCTTTGGTTTGGGGCCCCGCATTAATGCGATCGGACGGATCGGTAATCCACAAACAGTAATCGATCTTTTGACTTCCGACGAAATGGGAGAGGCGATCGCCTTGGCTCAGGAATGCGAAGCAACTAACCGCAGGCGACAAGACCTTTGTAAAGATATCGAACAAGAGGCGATCGCCTATATGTCAAAGCTCAAATCAGAGGGTTTTGATATTACCCAAGAGCGAGTTTTAGTAATAGTTGATCGGGAGGTGCAAGATACTCTCTATCCCTCTCCTAAGGGAAATAGAGAGATGTCGTAGCCATTTCTTTATTTGAAAACCCTTACTGGGTTTAGTTTTCAATACACAAACATTGTAGTCACACTTTTGTGTATTGGTATTATAAAGTTTAAGTTAGGTAAAGTCATTATGAACACATTACTCAAACCAGCCTCAAACCAGCTAAACACATGGATTAGCGCACCTTGGACAGAATTTGTGGCGATCGCCGATGCGCCAGATAGCGACAAACGCAAAAGCTACTATTACAAACAACAGATGAGATTTGAGGATATGTCCACAGGTTCCGATCATGCCAACGATCACGCATTAATTCTATTTGCCCTCTCCTTTTATGCCGCCACAAAGCAAATTCCCATGACTGCCAAAGATGGCTGTTCCTATCGCCAAAGCGGAAAAACTGAATTTCAGCCCGATGTCTCCTATTACATCGGTGACAATGCCGATGCGATCGCTTGGGGAACGCGCATCATTGACCTCGATCAATATCCCTTACCCGATCTCGTCATCGAAATATCTGACACCACCTTCAACGATGACCTCGGAACAAAACGCCTGCAATACGAAGAACTAGGCATCAAAGAATACTGGATCGTCAATGTTCAAACCATGAAAATTTACGCCTTTGCGATCGCCCCAGATGGCAGCAGCCATCATATTCGCCAATCCTTGGTGCTATCTGGATTAAAACTAGAAATTTTAGAACAAGCGATCGAACGCAGTCGCCAAGAAAATCAATCAACCGTCACCGCATGGCTAATGAAGCAATTCTGATGAGAGCTAAAGATTGGGAAGTTTGCCAGTTTGGAAGGAAGCAACTTAAGGTAGGAGCAAATGGAAATAAAGTCAGCGAATTTTAGTTTTTTGCGCGAGCATGATCCACAATTGGTAAACCTTGCTGCCCGCGCTGAACAGTATTTCCATAGCGACAGTAATACCTGTATCCTCAAACTACGGCAATTTGCCGAGCGTCTTGCCCAGCACATCGCCGACGAGACAGGGCATTATCAATCACAAGACGAAGCACAGGTAGAGTTGCTAAGACGACTTAAAGCAGAAGGTGTCATTTCTCGTGAAGTCGCTGAACTTTTCCATAGCATTCGCATCGGAGGCAACAATGCCGCCCATAAAGGCAAAGATGACAGACACGAAGCTCTCACCCTCCTCAAAAATGCGCGTGAGTTAGGCATCTGGTTTCATCGCGAATTTAGTAATGACAGGAATTTTAGACCAGAGCCATTCGTGCGACCTGTTGCGCACACAGATGCTGAAAACGAGAGATTGAAAAGGGATGCCGAACGATCGCGCCGCGAAGCAGAGGAAAAAGAGATCGCTCTGAAAACAGCTGAAGCACAAGCCCGTCAAGCCGAAGCAGAAAAGCAACGATTGGAAAAAATATTGCGCGATTCGGATGCCGAACGATCGCGCCGCGAAGCCGAAGAAAAAGAGACCGCTCTGAAAATAGCTGAAGCACAAGCCCGTCAAGCCGAAGCAGAAAAGCAACGCTTGGAAAAAATAGCGATCGAAAAGGAAAAGCAAAGAATAGTAGAGAATATTACCAATCAAATTGATACACCTCCACAAACTGCGGATATTCCCAATCAACCACAAATTCACCCTAAAAATATCGATCTCGATGAAGATCGAACTGGTCAAATTAGCGATCCAAGTCGGGAAATCGCTCCCGCTCCCAAAGGGGAAACAGTCCTCATTCCTAGCCCCTCTGCGAAAAGGGGAGAGGTGAGCAAGAGAGGAGGGTGGCATCATGGCGTAATTGGTATAGTCGCTTCGCGCCTAGTGGAACGTTATGGCGCACCTGTATTTATTGGCAGTTACGAAGATGTCCATGATGATGATTCTGAACAAGTTGCCACTGTGCGTTTTTCAGTGCGGGGAATTCCAGAATTTCATGTTTTCCACGCCCTTGAATATGAACCGATTAAAACTATTCGCAACAAAGGTGGCGGACATAAGGCGGCGGGAGGTTTTACACTTCCTGCGGAGAATATGGAAAAACTGCGAGATGGACTAAGGGAATTTGCCGATCGCGAAAATATCTTACCTAGTCACATCATGCCCCTAGTTAATATTGATGTGCGTGTTGACCTCAGTGATATCTCCATGACACTTCTACAACAATGCGATCGCCTCCAACCCTGTGGCATTGGTAATCCCGACCCAGTATTTTATAGTCAAAATGTGCGCGTACTTTCTCAGCAAACTCGCGGCAAGGATAAAGTCAAACATCTTTCTCTTTCGCTCGATAATGGCAATGGCGAAAAGCTAAAGGCGATCGCGTGGCGCTGGGGCGAATATTGTCCTGTGCCTGATTATATCGATATTGCATACAAGCTACGCGCTAATCAATGGCAAGATACAACTTCAGTAGAATTAGAAGTAGTTGGCATTCGCGAGGCAACAGATACAGAAATGAAAAGTTCTCAAAATTCGCCCAAGCACTTGCAATTGCAGTATAAACCTGCACCCGTAATTACCAAGTTTCCTACATGGCAAAAACTCAGCGAAGCTCCGCGCCCATTGCCTCGTCCACTATTGCTATACGGATGCGATCGCCCTGCCGATAAGTTTCAAGGTGATGTCGATTGCGATCGCCCGAAGCGCGATAAAAAGTATGAAGCAGTTGTGTTATGGACTTTGCCGCCATCTTTCACCCATCTGCAATGGTTAATCGCTACAGCTAAATCTGACTATATTTATCTTGGTTCTCATATTCCGCCCGTTCCTTCCATCGAAGAATTTCGCGCTCAAGTTCAATCTCTTGATTTAGAGAATATAGAGAAATTAAATCTGTTAGATATCTCACAGCAATGGTGGATTTCTCCAAGTGCGATCGTTTCCGCTTTGCGCGAACTTGGCTATATCTGCGATTTTCCACTGACGCTATCTGTTGAAGGAGAACTGCATCGAATGCACAAGTGGTATTCCATTCCAATCCAAAAACTTGATTCACTATTTGGATAGCAACTACCACAAACTTAAAGCACAAGTGGAAAAGCGGCGTTTTGTGCCATCTCTCCTTTTTGTGCTTTAAGTTTATGTATTAAGCCAAGAGGCTATATTGTAAACTTATCTTAACTAACTTTATTTATTACACCCGATCCTGCTGTAACCAAAGCTAATGCAACCAACCGATCCGAAAAAATTTACTGAAAAAGCATGGGAAGCGATCGTCAAATCGCAAGAAGTCGCTAGGCGATCGCAACATCAGCAACTCGAAGTCGAGCATTTGCTGATGGCGTTATTGGAGCAGGAAGAGGGATTGACCACGACTGTATTTGCGGCAATGTCGGTACCGATGGCGAGAGCAAGAAGACAGATCGAAGAGTTTTTGCGGAGACAGCCTCGAGTGGCTAGCCCAGAACAGTTGTATTTGGGGCGCAATTTGGAAGTATGGCTTGATCGTGCTGAAGAGAGTCGCAAGAGCTTTGGTGATGATTTTATGGCGGTTGAGCATATGTTGCTCGGCTTAGCTGATGACGATCGCATTGGTAAGCGGCTCTATCGCGATCTGAGCATCGATCGTAAGCGGTTAGAAGAAACAATTAAATCTTTGCGTGGTAGTCAGACTGTCACCGATCAAAATCCCGAAGCCAAGTATGCGGCGTTAGAAAAATACGGACGTGACCTCACCGAACAGGCAAAAGAAGGCAAACTCGACCCTGTAATTGGGCGCGATGATGAGATTCGGCGCGTGATGCAAGTATTATCACGGCGTACAAAAAATAATCCTGTGTTAATTGGTGAACCAGGGGTGGGTAAAACGGCGATCGCTGAAGGATTGGCTCAAAGAATTATTCGTGGTGATGTCCCAGAATCGCTTAAGGATCGCACAATTATTAGCCTTGATATGGGTTCGCTGATTGCGGGAGCAAAATATCGTGGTGAATTTGAAGATCGCTTGAAGGCAGTGCTGAAGGAAGTTCTCAATTCCGATGGCAAGATCGTGCTGTTTATTGATGAATTGCATACGGTTGTTGGCGCAGGAGCTACACAGCAGGGAGCGATGGATGCAGGCAATATCCTAAAACCAATGTTAGCAAGGGGAGAACTACGTTGTATTGGGGCGACAACTCTAGACGAATATCGCCAACATATTGAAAAAGATGCAGCACTCGAACGGCGGTTTCAACAGGTTTTGGTCGATCAACCGACTGTCGAAGATACAATCTCGATTTTGAGAGGGTTGAAAGAACGTTATGAAGTACATCATGGTGTGAGCATTTCTGATTCGGCACTAGTGGCAGCAGCGACACTTTCTAATCGTTATATTACCGATCGCTTCTTGCCAGATAAAGCGATCGATCTTGTTGATGAATCAGCAGCAAAGTTAAAAATGGAAGTCGATTCTAGACCATTGGAACTGGATGAAATTGATCGCCGTTTGATGCAGTTGGAAATGGAAAGATTATCCTTACAAAGAGAAGGTGGTTCTACTCCCATCGAACGCACGGAAGCGGAAGGTAAAGTAATCTATAAAACAAAAAGCGGCAAGGCAGTTCAAGATCGCCTCGATCGCCTTGACAAAGAAATGAACGAGTTGCGCGATCGCCAAACTAGCCTCGATGATCGATGGCAACAGGAAAAAGATACCATTGATAATTTGAGAAACCTCAAAGAACAAATCGATCAAACTAAGCTACAAATCGAACAATCAGAGCGTGAATTCAATCTCAATCGTGCTGCCGAATTGAAGTATGGCAAGCTGACAGAACTAGAGAAAAATCTCGATGAAGCTGAATTAGAACTCAATCGGGCAAGGGCTGATGGCTCGATTCTTTTCCGAGAACAAGTTACTGAAGACGACATCGCCGAAATTGTAGCGCGTTGGACAGGCATTCCCCTCAAAAAGCTATTACTGTCGGAACGTCAAAAGCTCCTCACATTAGAGAAGCATCTCCACGATCGCGTCATCGGTCAGGAAGAAGCTGTAACTTCTGTAGCATCAGCAATTCGCCGTGCCCGTGCAGGCATGAACGATCCCAATCGCCCACTTGGTTCATTTCTGTTTTTGGGGCCAACGGGAGTTGGCAAAACGGAACTCGCTCGTGCCCTTGCCGAGTTTCTATTTGATTCCGATGCCTCAATGGTGCGGATCGACATGTCGGAATATATGGAAAAACATTCCGTATCGCGTCTGATTGGTGCGCCCCCAGGGTATGTCGGTTATGAGGAAGGCGGACAGTTCTCGGAAGCGGTACGCCGCCATCCTTACTCAGTGGTGCTTTTTGATGAGGTCGAGAAAGCGCATCCTGATGTGTTTAATATTCTCTTGCAAGTGCTAGATGATGGGCGCATTACCGATAGTCAAGGGCGCTTAGTGGATTGCAAAAACACAGTGATCATCATGACCAGTAATATTGGTAGTGATCGCATTCTCGAAGTCTCAAAAGATTTACCCAGCGATCTTGATGGTGATTCTAAGTATGACGAAATGCGCGATCGCGTACTTGATGTTCTTCGCAATCACTTCCGCCCAGAGTTTCTCAATCGCATTGATGAAACGGTGATCTTCCACGCTTTACGACGCAATGAGATTCGATCGATCGCCACGTTGCAAATTAAACGCATTGAGAGCAGACTTAGCGATCGTAAGATCTCTCTAAAACTGAGCGAAGAAGCAAAAGACTATATCGCGGCTGTTGGTTACGATCCTTCCTATGGTGCGCGTCCTCTCAAACGAGCGATTCAAAGAGAGATCGAAAACCCGATCGCCACAAAAATTCTTGAGGGAACTTTTGCTGAAGGTCATACAATACAGATTACTGTCGAAGATGAGAAGCTCGTCTTTAGTTAGTTAAAGTGCTTTGCGCTCAAACCCAAAAAAATTGGCAAGCGTTGCAAAGCAACGCTTGCCAATTTTTTTGGGTTGCTAAAAAGGATAGAGGTGGTGCAAAGCGCCACCTCTATCCTTTTTTAAGCTTTGGTATAGCGAACAGCAGAGAGAAGTCCATACTCTAAACCTTCCCCAAGTGCTTTGCATGAAGCATCGATGATATTATCCGATACACCAGCTGTTGACCAACGACGTTTGCCATTGCTGAATTCGATTAATACTCTGGTAGTAGCTTGCGTGCCTGAATCGCTATTAAGTATACGCACCTTATAATCGGTAAGATAAAAATTAGCAATCTCAGGATAGAAACTAATCAGAGCTTTACGAAGAGCAACATCGAGAGCTGCGACTGGACCATTGCCTTCAGCAGCTGTGAGATGTTCTTCTCCATTTACGACTACTTTTACAGTTGCTTGGGAATTAACCGCTCCATCCAGACGATTAGCTGTAGTGGAGCAATAAACGTGGAAATTGCTAATTGTGAAAAACTTGGGGCGATCGCCTAATGCCTCACGAACTAGCAATTCAAAACTTGCCTCCGCAGATTCAAATTGATAGCCGATTTGTTCTAGGTCTTTCGTCATTTGCAAGATTTGCCGACAGGCAGGATCTTCTTTACGGAGGCAAATTCCAAAGGTTTCGACTTTAGAGATTACATTACTGATACCTGCTTGCTCGGAGATGACGATGCGGCGGTTGTTACCGATACTCTCTGGAGCGATATGTTCGTATGTCAATGGGTTACGCTGGACGGCACTAACATGGATACCGCCTTTATGCGCGAAGGCGGAAGCACCAACAAAAGGTGCATGGTCATCGGGTGCGAGATTTACGATTTCACTAACTTGACGAGAAACTTCGGTAAGTTGGAATAATTTCTCAGGCTCGATACAGTCATAGTCCATTTTTAGTTGCAAATTTGGAATGACCGTACAGAGATTGGCATTACCACAGCGCTCTCCATAACCATTAATCGTACCTTGCACCATCTTCACGCCATGCTGTACGGCCGAGAGCGCATTGGCTACAGCCAATCCAGCGTCATTATGGGTATGAATTCCAATCTGCGGCGAGTTTCCATCACCCCATAGGCGTAGTGATTCATAAACAACTTGAGTAGTTTTGGCAACTTCATCGGGCAATGTTCCGCCGTTAGTGTCGCAGAGGACAAACCATTCAGCTCCTGCATTAAAGGCAGCTTTTAAAGTCTGTAGGGCATATTCGGGATTATTCTTATAACCATCAAACCAATGTTCGGCATCATAAATAATCCTCCGATCGCAACTTTTAAGATAGGCGATCGTATCACCGATCATATTGAGATTTTCGGTAAGCGTAGTTCGTAATCCTTCAATGACATGAAGATCCCAAGATTTACCAAAAATTGTAATCCACTTAGTGGCGGCAGCGATAATTGGGACGAGCATCGGATCTTCCTTGGCTTTAATACCCGCGCGTCTAGTCGAACAAAAAACCACTAATTCTGCATTACTAAGAGGTTGTTCTTGCATCCGTCGAAAAAATTCGCCATCCTTAGGATTCGCTCCTGCCCAGCCACCTTCAATAAATTTAACTCCTAGGAGATCGAGACGATTGGCAATTTGCACTTTATCTTCCACTGATACAGATAACCCTTCGCGTTGCGTACCGTCGCGAAGGGTTGTGTCATATATCAAAATGCTTTGATTTTCCATCTTTAAAATTTTTGATTTCGATAAAAGTACGCTTGTGTGTAGGCGGCGAAGCCGTCCACGCACAATAGTTCTCTATTTACCCATAGCCTTGACTAAGAAAATGCCACCAAAGTACAAAAGACCAACTGCTCCAGCCAGTAAACTCTGAGTCATCGGATCGGTTGAAGGAGTAAGCACTGCACCGAGGATAACTGCACCAAGAACAACGTATCGCCAACCTGCTAGCATTCGGGCAGAGTTAACAATGCCCGTCATCGCTAACAAAGCTTGAATAACGGGAATTTGAAACGCCAAACCAGTACTAAATAGCAGCAACAGTACAAACTCAAAATAGCGATCGATTGACCAAAACTGTTCGACTACATCGCCACCATAGCTAATGAAGAAATTGAGTGCAGCAGGGATTAACAACTCGTAAGCAAAAACAATTCCTAGGACAAATAAAATACTTGAGCCAAATACGATTGGGGCGATCGCCCGTTTTTCTTTTCGAGTGAGTCCTGGCAAAATGAAGCGGACGATCTGATATAAAATCGCAGGACTTGCGACTAATAAGCCGCTATAACCAGCTACCTTGATCGATACAAAGAAATATTCACCTGGGGCAAGCTGTAAAAATTTGACCCCTTGGGCAGGAATTTCCAGTAGAGCCACAATTTTGTTAACAAAAGCAAAGCAGACGATTACGCCAGCAAAAACTGCTATCAGGGCATAAAAAATTCGCGATCGCAGTTCTTCAAGATGATCGAACAAAGACATCTCGACATCCTCAATTGCCTCATCAACAATTGGCTCATCGTCGCTATCTGCAATGGCGATCGCTGACTTACCTATTTGCTCAATTGCTTGTCCACCTGACAAATCATTTGGTTGCTCTGCTTCACTTAACGTCTCTAGCATGGTGTCATTACTAAAATCTACTTGCCAATTGTTGAACCCGATTGCTTAAAACTATCAAATAATCGAAGTATATCGATACTATAACAATCAAAACCAATTGTAGAGCTTTCAACACGCAGGCATTGAAAGCTCTAACCTACAGCAATCTTACAGCGCTTTGCGCTCAAACCCAAACCAAGAGAAAGCTTAAAAGTATTGTAAAACAATGCTTTTAAGCTTTCTCTTATGGTTTGTTTGCTCGGTAATTGTTGTCAATGAGGAGCAAAAGGCTGCGATTTTTCTCAACTAAAGTGAACCAATGAGCGCTGAGTTGCGTCAAAACTCCTATTAAGCTCCCATATTGCCTGCGATCGCTATATTTACAGCAATTAATGAACAAACGAGCCATAGGAATTTTTTGAAAATATTGCTTTGCAATGCTTTGAAAAAATTTTCTTAAGTTCTAGTTTCAACACAAAGTGCTGTCAATAGCTTTTCTTGAAAAAGCCTAATAGCAAAGAGATTGCAGGATGTTTTCTTTAACTTTTTTCTATGTTAACTTTCTGACATTTGGCGGTAATTACTAATCGTTAATGTTATGTTTAAGAGAGTTGGCTAGAAACTTCATGTTGCTGTTCACCATGTAAAGTTTTAGGGGATTCTAAATGGCTTCATTTAAAATTTTGGGTTTCTTTGCGATTGCGGGCAGCATGTTTTCCTTAAATATAGGTAGTCTAAACGCCCAAGTGACAATTGGTAACGGTCAGTCTAATAACTTGTCACCCGCTCAGCAAATGCTATTGGATATGCGACAAACTAACGCACCAGCTATTGGTGGCGGTAGTATGCAGTTGTTTCGGTTTACGGAAAATAATCTCTCCTTTGCCCCGTTGGAGGGATTAGATCGGCTGTTCAATTGGCAGGCTTCGGAAGATGTTGGGATCTCAGCGGATAAAACTATGGGCGATCGCGTTGAGACCTTTAAATTAGAGCAACGCCGCCAGATTGTTTCAGATAGCAAGATCTTGGATGCTATTAATCGAATTAATCAACCTACTGGGAAATAGCGATTCAAAACCCAAATAAAGAAAGGTGGCGTTTCGCGTCGCCTTTCTTTATTTGGGTTTTATGTCTTAAGCTAAATTTGCATTGCTACATTTAATGCGATCGCTGGGGTGGGCTGCGACATTTGTCCCTAGATCTGAGAAAATTAAGTCAATATTTTAATTATCATTTTTATTTTTTAGACATTATGACTGATATGTTTGATATTCCAGAGTTAACCTCGATCGCGGAAGCAAAACCAGAAGAATTGGCAGAAATGATCTCTGATTTAGAGGAATATCGAGAAAGGATTGTAAGTGATACTCTTGCTATGGCACAGCGAGCTAAAATCATGAAAAGCCAAGCTTTAGCTAATTTAGAGCCAAACTTAGCCAAAATTGATGCCACTCTTCAGTCACTGCGTCAGCAACAAAGTAAAGCTTGAGAAAAGTTTTTGTAGCTACGGAACCAGTTTTCATCAATTCGATATATACCTTCAACAATGGATAATCTAGTTCTCGAAATTCAATCAGCAAACGATCTCCTAATTCAAAGAGTTAACGATCAAATTTCCCTCGGTACCTTCGATCATAACGATCGCCAACTGATGATTAAACTAGTGGAAGGACTAGGAGATCCTCGTGGTTTAGTTAGACTCAGATTTGCAGAGACTCTTGGCGAAATAGGAGAACCTGCTACAACATTTTTAATGGAAGCTTTGAGTAACGATCGGGATGTAGTCGTGCGTAGAGCTGCCGCCAAGACTCTGACGATCATCGCCGATCCCAAGGCTGTCCCTACCTTGATAGACTCGTTCTTAAACGATCCAGATACGGTTGTGAGAAGTTCTTCGGCAGGAGCATTGGCAAGAACTGGTGAAGCTTCTGTTACGGCACTACTGGAGATTTTGGCGTCACCTGATCGCCCTCAAGATACTAAAGGTCATGCGGCATGGGCTCTAGCGTTTATCGGATCTGAAGCATCGGAATATCTGTATCAAGCTTTAAATTCCGAATCTCTTGATGTTCGTTGCGCGGTAATTGGTGCACTTGGTCATGTCGCACAAGAGCAATCTGATGAAAAGTCATGTAGTATCTTGGTGTCTGCGTTAACCGATCCTGAAGCAATTATCCGTACTGAGGCGGCGGCAGCCTTGGGGCAGGTAGATTACCCTGCGGCTACTCCACATTTAATTTTGGCTCTTCAAGACTCAGATTTAGATGTCCGTAAGGCTGCGATTAATTCTCTTGGTAAGACTGGTAACTCTAGTGTTATAGAACCCTTACAAGAACTGCTTAATAACGAACAAGAAGTTTTGCGAGTTCTAGCAAGATTAGCGATCGCCCAAATTAATCGTCAAAACTAATAAAGAAAGTGCGTTTAACGCACTTTCTTTCTAACAATGGTAAGCGATTACTTGTTCGACATTATCAGTTACACTTTCACAAATTGCATCAATTGGTAAATCGTTGAGATCTCGACCAAATGGATTCTCGATCTCGTTGCCAATCTGTTCCACTCCTAAAAGAATAAAGCTAACTAATCCCACAGCGATCGCCGTCAGCCAATCAATCTCAATCACAAGATGGAATGGTAAACCGATACAGTAAATTAATATTAATCGTTTTAGATAGACGCAATATGCGATCGGTAATGGGGTTTTGAGAATGCGTTCGCAACTATTTAGCCCTTCAACCAAAGCATTGATATGGTTATTCATAGCCACAAAATAATTGGTATCAATGCGATTATTCTGAACTTGTGTGTGTACGTATTTGCCCAACCAAAGAGTTAGTTCTAGGTGAGCATGTTTCGCATTCCGTAATTTAATTATGTCTTCTTCCGTGAGAATTGTGTCAAGATCCTGCTCGATCGCTTCATTGCGAAGATGTCGTTTTGTGGCGATCGCAAAAGCAGTTAAAAACTTAATCGATTGTTCTTTTTGCTGCTGTTCTTCACCTTCAGAGGCGGCGATCGCTACCTGCATTAATCTTGATAAATTGCGAATATTTACTACTAAAGTTCCCCATGCCTTGCGTCCCTCCCAATAGCGATCATAGGCTGTATTTGTCCGAAATACTAAAAGCAAACCTAAAACTAAATTAAAGACGACATTATTGGTCAGATCGCCTAAAACTTTGAGAGATATCTGTGGTTCGTAATGATGAAATAAAGAAACTCCAAAGGCAAACCCTGCAAAAATCAGAACCCTTGGCATAATAAGCGGTGCGACGGAACCTTTAAGCTTAAACGCAAGATCGAACCATTGCAAAGTCATTATCTCGATATTCGTAAAATTTGAGTGACTTCAGAATTGTATAGCGATTTGTACTCTACAACTTGTAACGAAAAGGGCGGAACTATAAACTCCGCCCTTTTCGTTACAAAGCTTCTCCGCGTCGATAGAGTTCACGGGCATAGTCTGTCCATGTGCCCTGCCCCCAATAACGGAAGCAACTAGTTTGAACTAAGAGGTTATAAAGCAAAGCTTGTTGATAATCCGATCGCTTTGTAATTGTGGGATCTTCAGCTACGAGTGGATCGAACTTCGCATGGAACTTAGCACTGAGTTTATTCATTGGTTCCAATACATTCTCATAGCCATTTACCCAACTCATGCTATTTGTCCATGAAGCACCATCCATATGAAATTGATGGTCACTTGCTTTTAGATCGGTAATTGCCTGTTCTACGTCAGCGGTATTAAGATTTTGGCGATCGCACTTATTCCAGACCTTATGCTGTTGCACTGCTTGAATAGTGGGGTAATCGAGTGGACTAACACCTGCCGCTTCGAGCATTTCCAAATATTCGGTTCCATTTAAACCAACAACACCCGAACTACTGCGACCATTATTTTTGAGTCGATCCCATACCAATGGATAGTCGCGGGGGAATTCATTCATTATCACACCACCATTCTCACCATCGGCGATCTGTGAAACTAGAGAAGGGATGGAAACATTCCCTAACATCTGTCTAGATCGTCCTTTTGCCTCATGATAAGGTTGCATTTGAGCGACTAGTTTCGTGTCTGAACCTTGGGTTTTTACGAGGGCAGTAATACTTATAGATTCGCCATTAGAGTTCATCGCTACTAAGCGATTTGGTATATATTTTCGATCTTGAGACAGTCCTGAGCCATCGAGACATTCTACAGAATGTTCTTGTACCATCAGCCAACGATAGCCACATTCCTTGAGTGCTTTAATATACTCATAGAGAGTATCGGGATGATTGGGAAGATGCATTTCAGGTGGCGAAAATCCCTTAACCCGTTTCAGAGCTTCAATTCCAAAAATAGAAGCAAAATGACTTTGCCATGCTTGAATATGTAATTTGATATCGGGAATCGGCGTGGATGGAATTACAGCATGGCTCCACATTGTACCGAGCCATTCTACATAGGGCTGATATTGGCGATCGCAAGTTATCCGCTTGAGGTTATCCAAAATGTCATGTCGCTGCATCTGCTGGAAACCCCAGAGCAAGTTTCCAGAATAGTCCAGCATAATCCGAGGATTGCTCCCTTGAGCTACTAATTGAGGGATAAAATCTCCCATACGGCTATAGCACCAAGCAAATACAGAAGCGTTATGGTTATCGCCTTCACCTTGATGCTCAAACATATGCTGAAGGTTACAAATTAAAGCTCCATTTGCTCCTGCGGGAATCGTTGGCTGGTGCATATGCAAAGCACAAGCAAAGGCGGCTGTAATATTTTCAAGACGCAAATTATTATTTAAGAATATGGGAGCGTCATCTCGGACAGCGCGTTGAATTACGTCTTCATTTCCACAAATTGCAGGGAAATCAGAGGCGATAAAGCTTGACGGTGTAGTTGTAATCAAAACTTCTAAAACCTCAATATAAAGTTGTACAGCGCTTTGCGCTTTCTCAAAACCCAAGAAATTTTTGAAAGTGTTGCTTAGCAACACTTTCAAAAATTTCTCGTAGTATATAAAAACTAAACAGGCTATAGCGGCTCTTAAGTTAGTGTGAACTAACTTAAGAGCCGCTATATTACATTTTGACAGTACTTTGGGCTAATGAATTAAAAAAGGTGTGCATGGCACACCTTTTTTAATTACGAAGCAGGTAACTCGTTGGTAACATTGACCTTGAAAGCTTTGACTTCATTAGCTTTTGGTAGGGTCAATGTGAGAATGCCGTTGGTATAATCTGCCTTTACTTGCTCATTTTCGATCGCTACAGGTAGAGCAAACACACGACGGAATTTACCATAGCTGATTTCACTCCAGTAGTAACCTTTTTCAGATTCTTCCTTCCGCTCAATATGACGTTCACCAGCGATCGTTAGAGAATCCTTAGTTACTTGAATGTCAAGATCCTTAGCTTCGATATCTGGAATCGAGAGCCTTAGGGTCAAACGATCTCCATCGTCTCGCAGTTCGCTGGCAGGAACCCATCCGCCCTTT
This sequence comes from Pseudanabaena frigida, assembly GCA_003242085.1. Classification (GTDB taxonomy): domain Bacteria; phylum Cyanobacteriota; class Cyanobacteriia; order Pseudanabaenales; family Pseudanabaenaceae; genus Pseudanabaena; species Pseudanabaena frigida. Next base: position 196,951 of record QBML01000005.1, read on the forward strand.
GCCGTTTCTCGATCTAAGGTTGCAAAGTCACGGAACAAGCGATCGAATTGACGACGGACTTCTTCTACCTCTTGAAAGGGTTGAAAACGTACTAGCATAAATATCACCTTGAACTATTTCTAAACAACAATGAGAATTAATGAAAATGAACATTAAGAAGTAGATTTAGAATTTAGTTGATATTTCGTACTTCTCTTTCGTTCACATGTTTATTATGGAATAAGCTCAAACCTATGAGTAGCAGGAGAACCGAACTTTTTGAGTGGGGTTCACCTCACCGTTTTGACTGCATAGCTTTGGCGTTTTACATATGCCCAAATTAGGACTAGAAATGTGCAAATACCTGCTAAATAAAGTGGATAACCATAGGAATGTGGATTGTTTTGATTGACAACTAAGCCAGCAATGACGGGGCCAAAGGCGTTGGATACACTTAGGTAGGAAGAGTTTAAACCTAAAACTGTGCCTTGCTCTTCAGGATTAGCATTAAGAGATATGAGAGCACTAATCATTGGCTGTACGACTGAGTTGAGCAACGAGAATAAAATGCAAACGGCAACAAAGTAGTATATATCTTCCCAAATTGGCATTAACACAAAAGAAAGACTACGGATAAACAGTCCTAAAAAGAGGATTTGAGCTATTTGAAAGTGTTTTGTCAGTTGGGCAATGCCAAGTGTTTGCATGATTACACCTAACACACCAAACAAAAAGAACATAAGAGTTAGGGCATCACTATTTTGTTTGAGAACTACAATAAAGTAAGGTTGGAAGGCAAACGTGAAGAGGGTGAATGTTAATCCTGTGAGGAAATTAACAACTAATAAGATGCCAATCTTAGGCATAAATAAGCCTTCGATCAGTTTCTCCAAACCGAGATCGAAGATATTTTGAGCTTTTTGAGCTTTGGTTTTGAGGGTTTCAGGTAAAAAGAAAATGGTAAGACCTAAAGCGATCGCCGCGATCGTTCCCGATACCAAAAAAGACGCGCCAAAGGACTTTCCCAGAGGCGTATTGAGCGCGGCTTTTTGAGCGAGTAAACTAATTGCAGGACCAAGAATAAAACCTAGCCCAAAAGCAGCCCCATTGATTCCAAAAGCTTTAGCACGGGTTTCTGGCGTGGTCACGTCAGAAATGACAGCTTGGGCAACAGAGGCATTCCCTCCCGTAATTCCGTCTAAAAATCTTGCAAAAAATAAAACTGCAGCACTGGCGGCTGTCCCTGCCATCAGATTTGCCAATACTGTCCCCGCTAAGCTAATAATCAATAATGGTTTGCGTCCAAAGCGATCGCTAAGTTTACCAATGATTGGAGTGGCAAAAAATTGGGCGATCGAATAAATCGCAAATAGTAAGCTGGTCTGAAAATCATCTAACTTGAATTGTCTGCCGTAGAGATACAAAACAGGAATCAGAATCGTAAAACTAAGAGAGTTGATGAAAGAAATGAGGGCGATAATCCAAAAATTACGATTCATGCGCTTAGGAATTGGCATATAGTCCTTGTCTATACTACATGCCCATCACAGGCTTTTATAGCGCTTTGTGCTCAAACCTAAACCAATAAAAATTTTGAAAGCGTTGCTTTGCAATACTTTCAAAATTTTTATTGGTTTAGGTTTGCTCGGTAATTACTATAGAAGAATAAAAATAAAAAGAGATAAAGAGCAACGCTCTTTATCTCTTTTTATAATCTTAAATTTAGCGAAGCTATGCGTACTTCTCTCGAATTGCAGCTATTTGCTGTAATTTATTCGCCTTCAGACAAATGTTCGTTGAGTGGACGGATACTGACAATTGTTCCGCCGAGGCGACTGATAGTACGCATTTTTTCATTCATGCGATTGTATGGGACTTGCACGAAAACGTTATCACTAGGACGGATCGCATAATTACTATTGTCAGGTTGCTGATAGCGATTTAGTCCTGAAACTTCATAAATGAAGAAGCGAGTATCTGAAGATGAAGTTGGAGGTATCATAAAAACAAGTCTTCAATAATATAGATTGTTGAAATTGATTAATATGTCTATCTATTGGATATACATATAACAACGCTTTAGGTTTAAACTCGAACCGAGCAATTTTTTAAAACTATGGCAAAGCAACGGTTTTAAAAAATTGCTTGTGATTCTTTCGATCGACAACTGCTGTAAGTTTCTATAGACAGCCCTTAAGCGATCGTGATACTGGCAACCTTGCCACCCATTTTACTAATGCGTTGTAAGGTGTTCGAAAGATCCTCATAGGAGACAATGTACTCTCTATTGCTACGGCGCACTTGAGGATATCTTGGTAGAGAAATCGAAGAAACTTCGACTCTATAAAGACGATCGGTTGAACCGACAGAAGAGCGGCCAAAAGCACGAGGAGTCATCGAACCTTTAGCAGGACGATATGCCCAACCTTCGTTACCGCCAGAAGCACCAACGATCGCTGAAGCGCTATTTTGAGCAAGTTCAGACGCTAATCTCGAATTGTTACCTTCGATTTGAGAGCGATCGCTATTGGCATATCCACGATAGAGGCGGAACATTCTTGTAAAGCCCACAGTTCTATCGCCAGTTTTGGTATCAAAGCCACGATAGTAAGGAGCAGTTGCATCACCAAAGTTTGCTTCGTACTCAGCCGAATCGATATAAGAGTCAATATCTGCATCAAAACCTTCATTTTGATAGCGATCGAGATGCTCAACGACTTCAGCCTCATCATAGGGAGCGCGTCCCAATAGATGTTTGAAATTTAGCTCGATCACGCGAGTATGAAAGTTTGGATAGAGAAACTTAGTTTTGTACAACTCTGATTTCGCAACAGAACGGACGAAATCACGAACTGTGATTTGACCATTAGTGAGCAAGGACTCAAGAGCGGTCAAGCGCTCTGCTTCCATGAGGTAATCATTTCCCAATACATGGCGATAAACAGCGTTAATCACAACTTTGGCATCTTCTGGAGTCCAATTTGGACGCAGTTCTTTGATGCTGTCATTAGCATAAGCAGATGTTCCCAAACGGGAAGCAGCATTTGTAATCACTATAGTTTATTCTCCTTTTATGTTAGGCAAATTGAAGTAAAACCCAAACTTATATGACTTATATTAAGGGTATGGCTCTGCCATACCCTTAATATAGGTTTGGGCGATCGCATTAAGCAAGAGAAACTTGCGTAATACGGCTACCACGTTGACTTAGTCTCTGAAGAGTAGCCGAAAGTTGGTCGTAGGAAACCAAGTACTCACTTACACTGCGACGAATTTGAGTAGTCCGTCCGCGATCGGCTTGAATTGCGCGTACTCGATAGAGTTGTCCGCGATCGTCACCAGAGTTGCCAGCCAAACCTTGTCCAAAGGTAGCGGTGCGAATGGGAGTAGCACTATTACGTGCTAGATCGTCAGCCAGCCAAGTGGATTTGTTTTTGCCTTGAGTGTTATCGCTGTTGGCAAATCCACGATACAGCTGAAACATGCGAGTAAACCCTACGGTTCTTTGACCGCTTTGGTATGAGAACCCACGGAAATAAGGAACAATCGAATCGCCAAAATTATCTTGATATTCAGCTGAATCAATGTATGAATTGATTTCTGCTTCATATCCTTCTTCAACATAGCGATTTAAATGCTCTGAGATCTCCGCTTCATCATTGGGAGCGCGTCCCAAAAGATGTTTAAAGTTCAATTCAATAAAACGAGTGTTTGGAATAGATGAAAAGAACTTTGTCCGATACAATTCTGACTGAGCTAAGGCACGGACAAAATCGCGTACCGAGATATTGCCACTAGCAAGCAAAGACTCAGCACCAACTAAACGTTCTGATGCCATTAGATGGGAATTACCAAAAACTTGGCGATTAGCAGCAGCAATTACTGCTATGACATCCGCTCCAGTCCAATTCGATCTCAACTCTACAGGAGAAGCATTAACAAAAGGCTCAATTCCCAAACGGGTAGCAGCCATAGAACTTGTCATATCTAAAAGCTCCTTAGATATAGTTTTTTATAATCTTTTAAAAATTTTTATAGCTTGGATTAGTGCAACTTAGCACTAATCCCAACAACGCAGAAGACGGTAAGCACTCCCCGCAGGGCGCACTTACCGTCTTCGGGGTTTTCTTTATTCTGTAGTTATGAACTAGAAGAAAACCGATTAGCTTAGGGCATTGATTGCATAGTCGATGTAGGAGTTAGCTTCCAAAGCTGCGTCGCCGCTCAAGCCGTGGTTAGCTTTAACAAACTTCAAAGCTTCTACATACCAGCTAGGAGCAAGGTCAAATTGACGATTGATTTCGGTCAAGCCGCTGATGAGATAATCATCTAGAGGACCTGTGCTTCCAGCAATCAAGCTATAGGTGATCAAACGGACGTAGTAGCCGATGTCACGAACGCACTTTGCTTTACCACGAGGAGTAGAAGCGAAGTTGCTGCCTTGTTGTTGGGTGGTGTAGGGATATTTTTGGTAAACAGCATTTGCTGCGCCTTCAGCCAAGCTAGAAGCTTTAGCACTGATAGCTTTAGCAGCATCGAGGCTTGCAGTTGCTGTACGCAAACGACCAAAAGCGGCTTGCATTTCAGGAACTCCAAGGTAACGACCTTGGGAATCTGCTGTATTAACTGCTTCAGTTAAAGGAGTTTTCATGCTCAATGTACCTCTAAAAAATTATGTAAGACTTGGATGGAACAAAAAGAAAAGAAAATAGTGCAAAAAATTATGAGAAAAATTTATGCAAAGAGAAAGAATAGATTAAAGTTGTTGTTCAGCTTCAAAAACTGAGTTCTAAGAGTCAATTTAATAGGCTGATCGAAGAACTTAGCCTACTGATGCTGCTGCTTTATCGAAGTAGCTAGATAGTTCTGCGATAAGAGAGCTACAATCGCCACGAGTAACGCCATTAGGATCGTTAGCAATTGCGATCGCTGCATTCTTCATCTTTTCGATGCCAACTGCAACTGATCCACCAGGTACGCCCAATGCGCTGTAGGTTTCACGCAAACCGTTAAGGCAACGATCTTCCAAAATGCTAGCATCGCCAGAGAAGATGGCGTAGGTTACATAGCGAAGGATGATGTCCATATCGCGAATACATGCAGCGATACGACGGTGGGTATAAGCATTTCCACCAGGAGCAATCAATTGAGGTTGATCGTCAAACAAAGAGCGAGCTGCATCAGTTACGATCGCTGAAGAGCTGGATGTGATGCGATTAACAACATCCAAACGCTTTGTCCCATCTGCAACTACTTGCTTCAATGCATCAATTTGAGAATCGGTTACATAAGCACCGCGAGTATCTGCCTGAGCAACTACTTTAGTAAAAACATCAAGAGCCATTTAATGAATCTCCTATTTTTTGATATATAAATTGAGAATGATTCCAAGCCGCACTATTTTGATTAGATATTAAGTTTCAAAATATATCTAAATACAAATAGATTCTTAAGCTGAATTAAATAAACGATAACCAATCTATTCAATTTACTTAAGGGAACTAAACCTAAACTGTATAAGTCTTTGGCTTGGCGGCTTTTGGATTAAGTTGATTAAAACAACTAATTTGTGCAGATTTTGTGCAGTCGATGAGCTGAGAATAATTAAGTTAAATAAAAAAAGATAAGGATGATATCAAACCTTTACCGTGAGGGTATTCTAGGAAATCCTGTTTAAGCTCTAAATATTAAGTGAACGTTGCATTCAGTCTTATTTCTTAACATAAAGTTTAATAACAAATCAGATTTTCGAGCCGTTTTCCTCTATAGCTGCAAGTAATAATAAAGATAAAAATGGCTTAGGGTATAGTTCCCTTCTTTAAGGCTTGTAGTAGTTGAAGAATCACGTAAATGATTGTTAAGAGAATTACGTTACAGTATGCTTAACAATTATTTGGTTTATATAGTAATAAATACCTATTGCTTAGGCTCGTTTAGGGACAACTCTTCATCTGCGGCAGGTAACGGGATGGGTGCAAATGCTTTGGTGTCATCCTGATTTAGTTGATGGGCGAGATCGGCTTCTTCTAGTCTTTCTAATATGGGGAGAAGTTCGCTAAAGGTACGGACTCCTAACTGTTGGAGATCTTCCATTAGGACTGTTTCATCAGAAAGACCGCCGCGTGCTAGTAATAAAGCGCGGACTCGCTCTTCTTGAAATGTTAGCGCTGCCTGTAGAGGCAAAGAATGGGCAGCAGCTTTTAGCCCTTTTTCTAGGACTTCTTGGGTAATTGTTTCTGCGTGCAGATCTGCGGCGGTAGAGAGAACGATGCTGCCTAAGCGATTGAATAGGCGAGGTTTACCGAACGATGCCTCACAAAACTTTTTGGCTGTTTTAGGTAGAAACGGTAAAACAGCACGAGGATCGTTAGGATCTTTACAGTCATTATTGATTCGGGCGCTATTGAGATAGTTGATCAACATTTTGTAAGTGGTGGGTTGATCTAGCTCTTCGAGTTTGAGTTGGAGATCGAACAAGCCACGCTCACTGGTGAGCAGGTCGCCTGTCATGCCCATAGGATGCCCTGTCAGCATAAACCATGCTCTACCTTTGAGCATTCCTTGAGCATCATGCATCAGTTTTCTGACTGTGCTTGGATCTTGTTTGTCTAAATCATCGATCGCAATCAGAACTCCTTCAGGATATTTTTGCTGCGATCGCTCAAGCAAAGTTTCTAAACTGACGGTGGGATATTGTGGTTTGGTAACGGGTAAATCTTTTTCGCCTAATTTGCCACCAAAGACCATATTTGCCGTGACTTCTGAATTTCTCTCTTTCAAAATCATGGCTGTGGGAATGCCCATTTGATAAAGCTGTTGTTGCGCCCATTCATCATTAGGCATGTCTCTAGCTAGGGCAATTAAGGCGGTGGTGGCAAGATCTAAATTGGCGGGTAAAGAGATGTAGGTTGTTAACATCTGCTTCTTTTTGCGACGTAATACAGATAGTACTTCTAGTAAGAATGCACTTTTGCCGATGCCGATACGTCCATAGACGAGGATGCGGCGGCGATCGCGACTTTTAAACAAATTAAAAGTTTGGAGTAGTTTGTCTTCTCTTCCAGTGAAAATACGCTGTAATGTTTCGCTTTGTAAGTCAATAGGACTTTCCGTAAATGGAATTTCCCTTAGCCCTAGTCGCTCAATGTTGTTAGAGGCTTGGTCAAACAGATCGTCGGCATTGGTCATACATTTACCTCATTATTTGAGCGTTCTAGGGCGCGTTTGGCAGCTTGATAGATATTATCAAGTTCGGTTACTTGATCGTCTTTTTGTAAAAGCAGATAACCATCACGGGCTTTCTCTAGTTCATTAAGCCCTTTTTCGAGATAGCCTTGGGATACGAGGACGCTGCCTAGTCCTGCGCGACTTTGGGTTGTGCCAAGTTGATCTTTGAGGTGTTCGTATAGGCGGAGTGCATCGCGGTAATAGGTTCGGGCTTTGTCTAGGTCTGCCATGACTTCATAGGCGCGTCCTGTTTGATAGAGTGCGTTAGCATGGGCAAGATGATCGCCATCTGTGCCAAGTTGGTTGAGGCTATTGAGTAGTAGTTGCAGTCCTTCTTGCCATTGTCCATCGCGCACGAGACGGCTACCTAAAATGGCTCGGATGGATGGTAGGGCTTGCCAAATTTTCTGTCTATCGTAATGTTCGGGGCTGATTGCGTCTAGTGCAATCTTATAGGCTTGCATTGCTTTTTCTAGTTCATCTACATTTTTGGTGTGTTCATAGCGACGGGAGAGGGCATTGCCTAGGCGATAGTTTGTATCAATGTAGTCAGGACTGCCAACGACAGCCAATTCTAGAGATGATTGAAGTAACTCAATGGCGGTATCTAAGTCTGCGCAGCTATTCGTTAACTCGGCACGTTTTAACAATGCTTCTGCTAGGTCTGCCTGATTGGTTGACCAATTTTCAGGATATGACTCACGAGTGAAAATTTGAGCGGCTTGATTGTAGAAATAAATTGCTTGTTCGAGATTATCAGTGCTATTGCCTTGAATACGATCTCTATAGGCAGTACCTAAACTTTTTTGCGTGTTTGCCCACATTTCAGGAAAACCATCACGGGTATAGACCTGTAAAGCTAATTCCAAATAAATAATTGCCTGTTCAATATTATCTGCACGTTCACCCCTGATGCGATTCCAAGAAGCCGCCGCTAAATTGTTTTGAGTCATTGCCCACTTTTCAGGAAAAGTATCACGGGTTTTAACCTGTAAAGCTAATTCATAGCAAGATATCGCCTTTTCAATATTATCTGCACGTTCGCCTCTGATGCGATCACAATAAGCAATACCTAAATTGTTTTGAGTATCTGCCCAATCTTCAGGAAAAGCATCACGGGTTCTAACCTGTAAAGCTAATTCATAGCAAGCGATCGCCTGTTCATTATTATCTGCGCGTTTGCCTCTGATGCGATTCCAATAAGCCGCTGCTAAGTTGTTTTGAATACCTGCCCACTTTTCAGGAAAAGCATCACGGGTTCTAACCTGTAAAGCTAATTCATAGCAAGTGATCGCCTGTTCAATATTATCCGCACGTTCCCCACTGATACGATTCCAATAAGCCGCTGCTAAGTTGTTTTGAGTATCTGCCCAATCTTCAGGAAAAACATCACGGGTTCTAACCTGTAAAGCTAACTCAAAGGAGGAGATCGCCTGTTCAATATTATCCGCACGTTCGCCTCTGATGCGATAACAGTAGGCAGCAGCTAAGTTGTTTAGAGTATCTGCCCACTTTTCAGGAAAAGCATCACGGGTTCTAACCTGTAAAGCTAACTCAAAGGAGGAGATCGCTTGTTCGATATTATCCGCACGTTCGCCTCTGATGCGATTCCAATAAGCTAGACCTAAGTTGTTTTGAGTCTCTGCCCACTTTTCGGGAAGAGCATCACGGGTTCTAACCTGTAGAGCGAGTTCATAGGAAGCGATCGCCTGTTCAATATTATCTGCACGTTCATCTCTAATGAGATCGCCATAGGCATTACCCACATTGTTTTGAGTCGTTGCCCATTCTTCGGGAAAAAAGTTTTGAGTAAAAACTTTAAGAATTAGCTGTAATGAGGTGATGCTTAACTCTAGATTGAGAGCGCGATCACCCAAAGGAAAATCTCGAATTACTGTACCAAAGTTTCCAAATAATGCGGCTATTGGATATTGTTCTTGAGAAGTTTTATTTTTTGTAAGATCTCGAAATATTGATGGTAAAGACTTTAATAAGGACTCATTTAGATCTGACAAATGGGATGAGAAAAACTGGTGAGCCTTTTTAAGATCTGGATTAGCTTGCCAATATTTTTTGAATGCAAGTATAAATTGCTTAGCACTTTGACTCGATTCAGATTTAGCGCCGCCAAAGCCCTTATTTGCCATGTGCTACACACCCTTTTTCATTGAGAAAAGAATGCTTAATATTTTAGGCTAAGTAACTAGGTAAAAGGGTGATGTCAACACACAGATCGACGAAAGAACAATTAAATCGGCAGAAGAAAACTATAAAAGCGCCTAGATCCCCGACTTTTTGTGTGACTTGCAAAAGTGAGCTGTAATTGCAAAGAAAAAGTCGGGGATCTTAATCTCTGCTTTAAAAATAGATGGATTACACAGTAGCCCTGCACTCAAGTGCGGGCTAAAAGCTCAAACCCGTTGAAACGGGTTAATTAAATCTATTTTGTAGTCCACTTCAGTGGAGTTAAGCTTTTAGCCAAGAACTTGAGTTCTTGGCTTCTCTACAAAATAATTGACCGCTAATCTCCCGATTTATACGGCGAAATCAAACAGCATGGTGGTCATATACCGCTCAGTCCATTCTGTGCCAAAGGACTTTTCGAGAACACGACGAGTTTTATCATTTTGCTGTTGCTTCTCGCAGTAATAGCGCTGACCAGCCAAAATTTGATCGATTTCTAAGGAAGTCGTTAACGGCTCAGTCGCAACCGCTAGCTGACAATGCAAAGTCAAATACTCGCGTACTCTTTGCAAGAAGTTAGCCTCTTCGCGATCGCCCATTGGACGCACAAACAAACAAAAATCTGAAAAGATATCGCCCCATTGCGGCAACTCACGAGTCTGCTCAAAATGCATCGCAGGCAAATTTGACAAAGCATTGTGATAACTACGAGGTAAAGCGCGTTCGGGATGCACAGGAGATAGATCGGCGATCGCCGCACTAATACTTCCTCTTCCACCAACTAAGTCGGCTCCAAAAATAGGAATGCCATATTCAGGATTAGGAAACATGACGCAGTGCAAAATATCTAACCCACTTCCAACTCTGGCTAGCTCTAAATGAAGCTTCCGAAATTGGGGTGTGCTGTAGCAATGATTTTCAATGACGAGACGCTCGCCTTCTAAAGCCCCTTCCACATAGCCTAGATCCTCTGGAACTTGATAAGGAGACAAATCTAGGTTTTCTCGCCATACCGATTCGATACAGTTGGCTAAGTTGTGAATTAAGGGATATTGTTGCTCTCGCAGCGACGCTTGTGTGGCTTGAGTCATGCGATTTTATCTCAATGTATGTGAATTTTAAAAAAGTATTTATTGTTTGACCATGACTGATTTATTGTGCAAAATACGTGCAATTTATAGCTGCCGCCAAGTGTACTAGGATATAAAACCCAAGAATTGATTGGCGGCGCGAAGTGCCGTCAATCTTTAAGACAAGTGACTGTAGTTATAACAAGTAAAAGGTGCGCGAAGCGCACCTTTTACTTGTATTGGTAAGCTCTAACTCGTTGTAGTCGATTATTAATCCGATTAGCTAGATCTATGCCCACAACTGGTTTACATAAATAGTCATCAGCCCCAACTCCAAACGCCAAATTTTGAGTATTAGCATCCGTCATCACACTTAGAAATAGAACTGGTAAGCGCTGCCAATCGAGATTACTTCTGAGAGCTTGACAAAGTTCAAATCCATTTAGTTGCGGCATATTTATATCTAAAACCAGTACATCAGGCAATACCGCTTGCAAAACCGTCCAAAATTCCTGCGGATCGTCTAGAGTTGTCACTTTAAAGCCCCAAGGTTTGAGAAGCTTCGGCAGCGATCGCAAACAATCGACATCATCATCGACGATCATCACTTTTGGTGCTACTTGTGTTTGATCTAGTTCAAATATTGAGGATGATGCCGATGATATTGAGGAAATTGCCCCCATAGGAGAGCTTTGGAGCAAATCAGTATTTTGAATTGATTTCTCTAAGTCAACTACTAAAGCTTCTAGTATTTCTAATTGTGCTTTTTTGAGTAATTGTTGACTTTTGAGCAAGTTTTCCAATTGCCGTGCCAGTTGCATCGCGATCGCTAATCCCATCGTTCCTAGAGTTCCAGCCAATTTGTGAGCTGTTTGATAAGCTAGTAACTGAAACTGCGGATCGAGTGAGCCAGATGCTAATTTCTCGATCGCTTGAAATAATATTTGCAATTGTTCGAGACTTTTAGGCTTGGTGGTTATCCAAAGCTCATTTAAGAATTCTAAATACTGTTCTTGTTGATTTTTGTAAGAATTTAATTTAGGCAAATTAGATGGAGAAGTTGCAATTTGCTGTGGCATCACGGCGTCTTGCTTCGGGATTACGACATCTGGTGCTTTTAGGTAATAGCCGCGCCCGTGCACTGTAGCAATAAAATCTGATGGAGCACCTGCGGCTACTAATTTGTGGCGCAATCTGCGAATATGCGATCGCACAGTTGCTTCTGACGGAAATTCATCTGAAGACCATAGGCGATCGAGGATCTCATCGGCACTAAGTAAATGTTGACTATCCCGTAACAAAAGTTCTAACAACTCATATTCTTTATTTGTGAGTGTCAGGGGTTGATTGTTGTAAGAAACTTCACAGGTACTGGGGTTTAGCAGCAAATCTCCCCAAACTAGCAAAGGAAATGAACTCGCATTGCTGCGTCTCAATAATGCCCGAATCCTTGCAATTAGTTCGGGTACATCAAAGGGCTTGACTACATAGTCATCTGCGCCTGCGTCTAACCCACTTACTTTGGCTGTACTGGCATTTTGTGAGGTAAGTAATAGAATTGGCGTGGTATATCCTTCAGACCGAAAGCGCTGACAGAGGCTTATTCCATCTAATTTGGGCAAAACGATATCTAGTACGATGAGGTCATATTCAAAGGCTGAACCATAACTCCACCCCATTTCGCCATCTTTAACCACATCGACAATATAGTGATGCTCTGTCAGGCTCTTGGTCAAGACAGCTATTAATACATCATCATCTTCTACTAGCAATATCTTCATAGGTCTTTTTATAGTTCGATCTCGCTTACGCCGTCAAGGGGAAGATTTTTGGATAATGTGGTGATTGGTAGGATTTATGATGTGGTCATTGTGTGATTTAAGCTGCTAATGTCTCAAACGAAAATCTGAGATTAGATGATTCTTGAAGGCTGTAATTAAGTTTCTCAAAACCAATTACTACACCAGATTTATTTTTCATCAGGATTACTTCATCACCTGTTTCTTCACAGATATATTCTTGGTTAGGATCGCCAAACCAGACGGTGAGAGTGTTTCCTAGCTTGTCGTAGTAGACTTTTACTTCTGCCATAGGTTTTCTCCTATTGACTGATTATCTCGATAACTTTAGCGATCGCTTGATTTGTCTTGATGGATTTGAGATGTCCCGCAATGGATAAAATAATCGACTGATCGGCGGTAAATATGCGATTTGGTCTAATATTGCTGGGTTTGTTTAAGCTTCCTGTCTCAAAGTCGTTGTTGTTGATGGCTACGGCATAGGCATCGGTAAGATTTTGGCTGGTAATCTGACACAAGATGAGATCGTCACCGCGTAAGGTTGCGATTACTAAGGCTGGGCGGCGTTTGTTTTGAGATAGATCAGAGAATGGGAAAGGGACAATAACAATATCTCCTTTCACAAATCTTGCCATGCTTCGTCTTCCTCTGGGCTAAGCCAGTCTTTAGCTAGGGATGATTCGCTCATCATGGTAATTTCTAGTTTTTCTTGTTGGTATTGAGATTTGAGGGATAGTAAAAATTCTAGTACTTGTTCTAATAATGGTTCAGGTACTTGTTCGATTTCATGGGCGATCGCTTCTTTAGTGTTCATTTTATTTCTCCTGTCTTACATTTCAGATAGCCAAGCATTGATTTTAAAGATGAGTTCTTGGGTGCTTTTTTCTCCTGTGAATGGGCGTATTGGGATTGAATCTGTTAGGCTTTGGCAGAGTTGATGGATCGCCTCATTAGGACTTTTGCCATAAAGGGCGATCGCTAATTTCTCGACACCAAGATCGAACTTTAGATTAAGTAATTCACGCTCTAAACAAGAGACATCTTGAACTACTGGAATCCTACGACCGATAGAGTTAAAAATTTTGTTGGTTAATTTTTTCGCAATTACATTAGGATCGCTTTCTTGTTCGAGATGGCGAACATCGACAACTAAACAGCGTATTTCGGGATGGTTAGCCTTGCGATCGAGTTCTTTTTGGATTACTTCACAATCTATAAATTGACTTTCTAAGATTTGAATTTTGTTTGTGTTGTTTGAAGGGTTAGTCTCTGCAATTTCGAGATGTGTATATATGATCTGAGAATGCCATGCTTTATAAAAGTCTGGATAACTCATATTTTTGGAGCAAAGCCAAATTAATTGATGATAATTTTCTTCAATAACTTCAATAGAATCATAACCATATTTTTTTACATTATTAAGTGCATTTTGATAATTATTTTTTAAGAAAGAAACTATCAAAGATAAAACTTTAATACTAGAGTTAGGGATTGTATCTATCAAACATTCGTAAGAATCCCAACTCTCCCCTGACCTAGTAAGTATATCTCCAATAAGTATCTGAGTAGCTAACATATTATTGTGGTTAATAGTTTTAATAACTTTGGCTGTTTCTGGTTCATTATAAGTAATAAGTTTATTCATGAAAAATGTTTCGTATTTGGAAATATTACATCCAAGCTTATGTAAACTTATAGCAGCTTGAATACTTCCATAGTCCATTCTTTTGGGATACATAGATTCCACAATATTTTCAAGTGTCTCTATCACTTGTTGACTAGCTATACCAATATTGCCCAATGCTTTAGCTATATGACGACAAATTAATTCTGGATCTCCATTACTAATTAAAGATAACGACATCTCAATTAGCTTTTCTAAAATACCAGAGTTAACAATCTCATTCTGCTTTTTACTTCCCATGCTTTCTATATATTCAATGCAATTTCTTAATATTTCAATATCATCTGAGTCCAACAATCTATAAATGACAATAAATGGTTCCAAGGAAGGTTCAGAAGCTTTTAGAAGCAGTTTCACATTAGCAAAAAGAGAGGATTCATCTTCACTTTTTGCAAGCCATACATTAGTTACTTTTCTACTTAATTCTGGATCTACTTCGGCTAAAGCGTATAATGCTTGTTCATGGTTTATTCTTCCACCGATTGAACTGGCTGAGTCGGTTTTTAAAATAATTTCAAACAATATTTTTTTTACTACAGTATGATATTTATTTGTTTTTGCAATACTTTTAAGGCTAAAAAAAACAATAAAGAAGTAATCTTCATTAAAATCATTTAATCTAATTTTTTCTAGGACATTAAAAAATATAGACTCAATTTCAATAAAACCTTCTATTCCAGATATTTTTATTAAATCATTGATGCAGACCCATAATTCAATATGATTTTCTGCAATGGCATATTCACTAATTACTTTTTTAAGGCATGACTTAACAACTAAAGAATTAGGATATACTTCACCTAGAGAAACTGCTAGTTGAGCTATATTTTTATTTGATTCACTAACTTTAATAAGATCATTAAAAATTGATTCAATCAAAGAAAAATTTATAAATTTTAAGCTCTTTAAAGCTGATTGGTTTATTTCTTGAGAGATATTAGTAATCCAAATATTTATAGTTTTGTTAATAATATTTTCTGAGATTTTATCTGATCTAATTTCTCCTACGCAGATAGTAGCTATAAAATGAGCTTGATAGCTATAAGGACTCTCTAGCCCCATCAAATCATTAAAATCAGATAAGGAATATATAAATTCTAACACTATATCTGTATGACCTAATTGGAGTTGGTTCCCTATCCATAAAATTATTATTTCAATCCATTCAGGTTTAAAAACTCGATATATACCATTCTCTAAATTGTATATATCATGATGTAAAAAGAACCTCCAACTAGGGATCGCTAATGCTGCAAAATACTCTTGAAAAGTTGTATGAAAGAAAGAGTAAACTTGTCGATCATTTTCATCACGTTCGATTGGAATTAACCAATTTAGCCTTATAGCTAACTCAAACAAGCGATCGCCCATCTCCTTAATAGCCAAACTACGCGACAGCCGAAAACCTGCATCACCATCAATACCAGCGATCGCTAATTTCCCTAACGCGAGATGTAATTCTTCTCGTAATGTATCCTGAGTTAAATCCTCATCAACATTATTAGGCTTCCATTCATAAAAATAAAGAACAAATAGATCATATAATCCCGCTTTCGTTTCAGGAAGTTCCGTATTCAGATCGCGATCAAAAGCCTGACACAACAAAGCCAACCGCAAAGGATGCCTTACCATATCCCGAATGCGATCGCGATTAGGTTCCTTGAGCTTAGCTTGCAAAATTGGCGCACTTTCAGGCTTTCCAGCCTCAACAAACCAATCACCGATAAATTTATCCACTTGCTCAGGCGAGAAATCTCCCATTCTGAACGTATCAAAACCTGACAACCTGTTCAGATAAGTATCCCAAACATTTAACCGAGAAGTTAACACCACTCGCGATTGACCAATCACCTCTCTAATTTCGCGATTAATCTTCTCTAACGCATCCGCAGAAGACTTAGCCCTCATTTCATCCAAACCATCCAACAGCAACCAAATCTCACCAGATTGAAACTGTTGAAATAAATCGTTCTTTTGCTCTGCATTTATGGAATCTTTTTGCACACCTAGCGCCTCAGATAGCCATTTCCCATAGATATGATCTTCTAGCGATCTCCCTTGCAGATCAGCCAAACTCACAAAAATTTGTAACTTCTGCTTTTTATCCAACTCATCAGCAATTCTTGCTAACAACGTAGTTTTACCAGCCCCCGCCTCACCCACGATGGCAATATGCTTATTTTTACTCTGCCGATCAACTAGCGATAGTAAAAAATCATCATGCTCGAAAGTTTTTACTACCTTTGGTTCTTGATATTGATTGCGCTGATCTGAATCTGATTTGTCTTGCTTACTACGAGTCTGTTCTTTGTGTTCTAAAAGATCGAGTGGCACATAAACATTCACCTCCGCACCAATAGAAGTCGCCTCTTTCCGCAATTGTCTAGCCTCTTTCTGTTTAGCCAACATTTCCCCACAGATTTTTTGCCATCCCATTAGATTTCTATCCAAAGAGGATTTACTGTGTGTTGAGACTTTCTTTGCTGGTAAGTCAATCAGATCGTTAAAATTAAGTCCTAAAGCATTAGCAATTTTCTTAATAGATTTTTGATCTATAGCAATGCCTTGCAATGCTCGATCAATCGTCTTTTTATCTTGAAATTCCGCGTTACCTGCTAAATCTTCTCTATCCCAACCTTTAGCTTGCATTGCTTCTTCTATAAGAGCAATACCTTCCGCTGTAAAACATTTGCCTCGATCACGTTCTTGTCCCATAGTTACAGTAGAAATTAACAAACTAAATCAATAATCAAAGCTTGTCACAAGTGACTTAAACATGGAAGGACGAATAACGACAGTTAAGGACAAATAAGCAATATCTAAGGTTTAACCGTTACCGACAGTTTTAGCCCCAAACTATCCAACCACGTCGCCAACTCATACACCGCTTGACTTTTATCACTTGCACGAAAATCTTTTACCCATTCGCGATCACCTTCACCACCCAACGCGATCGCCAGATCATCAAGTGCCGAAGCTAACAACTCAGGCTCAGGATCGGATTCCTCCAAAATTGCCGCAATATAGCCAGCCGCCCTTTCAGGCTCTTTGAGCGAATTAACTAAATACTCTTGATAATCTCTACTAGTCGGAACCTTCACGCTTTGCATAATCTCTCCAATACTCCTTAGCTAACTTAATATCTCGATCCTGCGTACTCTTATCACCACCACACAGCAACAGCACCACCACAGAGCCAACTTGCCCAAAATAAACCCGATAACCCGCACCATAATCGATCTTGAGTTCGCATACACCCTCACCAACAGATCTGTAATTACCTAAATTTCCCAGCGTTACTCTTTTAAGTCTAGCTGCTATTTTATCCTGTGCTACCCGATCGCGTAAGCTATCAAGCCATTGAGTAAAAGGACGCGAGCCATCAGACTTTGTATATTCACGAATTTTCTTGGGTTGTGACTCCATAAAGTAAATGATTGAGTAGGGACAGATAACGACATTTAAGACAGATATTATCTTCCCTCAAATGTCCTTCACTTCCACAATTACAAACGCTAAGTTAAGCACATCGAATTTAGCTTAGTCATGAACACCCACAAACAAATCCAACAAATCGCCGCAACCGACGAACTCCTCGATCAAGCGATCGCAATTACCCCCATCTGCAACCCCAAAGACCACAACCACCTCCAACGCCGCCAACAACAACGCGCCATCAGCAACGACATGATCCGCGTTGCGATCGCCTACGGACAACAACGCAGTGATCGGCATGGCGCGATCGTCTACACATTAAGCGATCGCCAACTCAAAACCAGTCCCTACGCCAAATTCACCGATACCCTCAGAGGCTTGCAAGTCATCTGTTTACCAGACCTGCAAACCCTGCAAATCCTCACCACCTATTGGAACTTCGACAGCAAACGCAAAGCCAGAAAATAAACCCATGCAAAACTCCAAAGACCTCAGAGCCATCTCCCAACTGCTCAAACAAGCCCAAACCATGATCGACAAATACAACCTTCCACCACAAAAATTTCTCGAACAATTGGGATTGCTGCAAACTCAACCCGAAACCGAAATTGTCTTTGAGAGAACTGGCGGAAGGTTCCATCTCTTCAAAGCACTCGAAGAAGCCAAAGAACGAGTCGTGATCAAATGTCCTTGGGCAAGCGATCGCGCGATCGACAACGACCTGATGCTACGGCTCAACTATGCCCTCGACCAAGGCGTACAAATCGACCTCGGTTGGGGCTACCAATATGACATCGGCACGATCATCAAAAAAGACCGTCACGGCAATCTCACTTTCGCCACCGAAGGACAATATCGCTATAGCGCCATGTCCAAACTCTTCCAACTGCAAAAATGCTACAGCGATCGCCTCCACCTCAAACTCACAGGCGGACATAGCAAATACTTTGTCTGCGATCGCCAATTCGCCTATGTCGGCAGTCACAACATCCTCAGTTCCACCATTCCCAATCTTAAAAGCACCTATCCTGACCTCCAAGGAGATGAAACAGGTACAATCCATCGAAATATAGAAATCATCCAGAAACTGATTACTCGCTACGAACAAGCGATCGATCTCACAGATTCCCTAACACCTCAAAACATGAAATTGCGTGCCTAAATATCTCAACGAATGTCTAATTTGATGATGATTTAAACTTCCTCAACTGCTCCTAGTGCCTTCAGTGTGGACTTTTGAGCATCAGTTAGTCCCCTGACTCCATTAATATTCATCTCTTCGTAGGGCTTAGGAATTTTCAATAACTTAAAGCTCTTTCCAGTTTGCACATACCAAAGCCGATTAGTCCCATCTTCGCCGCCAATGGCTAAAAACTGTCCGTCGGCACTAAAAATAACATCACCCATATAACCAAGGCACGAATCTCCTTCCAAATTGTTTAAATATTGATGAGTTTGCAAACACCAAAGCTTTACCCCTGAGGCATATCCACAAAATGCGAGAATCGGAGAAGTTGAACTTAAAGCAATTGTCCAGATGGGAAATTGGCATTGCAGAGTTCCCGTACAAATCCCCGTTGCTAGATTCCAGAACTTGATGGTGCGATCTACACTGCCACTGATTAACATTCCCTCTTGACTAAAAGCTAAACTTTCGATGCGATCGCTATGTCCTGCTAACGTGATTAGACATTCAGGCGATCGCAGATCCCAAACTTTAATCGTGCCATCCCAACTGCCACTAGCAAAGGTTTCACCATTGGCATCGATTGCTAGAGCTTGGATTGGACTCGTATGACCGCACAAAGTATGTAAGCATTCTCCCGTTTGCAGATGCCAGATCTTAATCGTGCGATCGCCACTTCCTGAAATCAACATCTCGCCATTAGGAGAGAAAATCACAAATCTCACCCAAGTCGAATGTCCTTGGAGGATTTGCGAACAGGTTCCATTTTTAGTATCAAAAATCTTGATCGTATGGTCATAGTTACCACAGGCAAAGGTTTGCTGGTCAGGGCTAAAGGCAACTTGCATCACTCCCGATGTACCGAGATCGAAGTTTCTTAAACATTTTGCATTTTGGATATCCCAAACCCTAACGCTCTGCTCTTCATAACTAAAGGAGAAGAGAAGATCACCATCATGACTAAAAACAACAGGCTTCGTGGCTTTGTGATATCCCTGAATCGTTCTAATACATTGACCAGTTTCCACATCCCATAACTTCACAATCCGATCTTCACTACCACTCACTAACACCTTAGCATCGGGACTAAAGGCAACCGACCAAATGCGATTTTTGTGACCATACAGAGTTCTAATTACTTCACCCGTACTTACTGACCACAGCTTCACCGTTTCATCGTCACCCGCACTCGCTAACATCTCACCGTCAGCACTGAAAGCGATCGCCCAAATCTGTTTCTGATGTCCTGCGATCGCACTCACAATTTGCCCAGTACTAGCATCCCAAATCTTGATCAGACCATCTTCGCCAGCACTAGCAAGCAGTCCTTCTGAACTATGAGCAGGGGGCGCAAAGGCTAGGGAATAGACCGCACTAGAATCGACAATTGTTCGTAGACATGCACCCGTTTGCACGTTCCATAGCTTAATGGTGTGATCCAAACTGCAACTGGAAACCATTTGACCATCAGGGCTAAAGGCAACCGATCGCACGATCTGCTCATGTCCTTCTAAAGTCATCAAGCATTTGCCCGTCTTGACTTCAGTTAACTTGACGGTGCGATCGCCACCACAACTTGCAATCAAGCGATCGTCAGGACTAAAGGCGATACTCGCAACCCCAAGGGCATGGGCTTCCATCGCAAGGAGACATTCTCCTGTCTGCACATTCCATAGCTTAATCGTGCGATCGAGGCTACCACTAGCCATCATCTGACCATCATGACTGAAGGCAAGCGCAAATATAAATTCGCTATGGGCTTCAGTTTTGAAGAGTTGACAGCCATCAGCCACCAGCCAAAAATAAATCCAACCCCTGACATCGCTGGTGGCTAAAATCTTGCCATCGGGACTAAAGGCAGTCGCCATCACACTGCTAAAGGTGACTCGAAAAGCGGATTTAGCCAGATCGCAGTTAGAGAAGTTTACTCGATGCAGTTCCACTTCTCTAAGATCAGCTTGCCAAATCGATAAATTAGAGAAATCGTAACCAGTCAGATCGATATGTAGATAGCAGAGGAGGTTCAGCAAGTTACCGCCTGCATAACCTTGCTTCGGTGGAATTTCTGCCTTTAGTCTCGTTAAAGCTGCCGCGATCGCTTGATAGCCCACCTTATCCGCAACAGATTGGAGGATAAAGCGAGTTTGAACATCATGAATGTAATCTTTGGCGGTGGCTTCGATGAGAGCATGACTATGGAGCAAATTCAGTTTCTGTTCGGTGCAGTTAATCTCCTGACAAATCTTTTCGATGAATTGATAATTGACATATTCCATCACCACAGGCTGAAGGGTAAATCCAGTCGTCGTAACTTCCATGAGCGATCGCTTAGCTATAACTTCGATTAGCGATCGCTTTTTCAACAATTCCAGAGTTGCGATTAGTCTTTGCTTGGATTCTCGCGATAGTAAGCTCTCCTTGAGACTGAGAATCGAAATTGGTTCGCGGGCGATCGCTAGCCAATACATCACCTCCTGCTCCGCTTCCGATAGCCTCAAAAATTGCCGATGCAGCAAATCCTGAATATCGCCAAAGGTAAGCCCACCTTCCCTCATCAAGGCTAGCATTTGAGCAACATCACCCCCCAATAAATCGCGAATCCCTGCGGCGACAATTTTTAGAGCGAGGGGATTGCCCGCATAGTGGGTGATGATTTCCTGCCATTCCGCATCGTTTGCCGCAATCGATTCTCGCGCAAATATCTGCAAGCCGTCCTGCTGTGATAAGCCCGATAAATGTAGCGATCGCACTTTGTCTCCCATCAATCTCGATAATTCGGGTGGTGCTTCGCGGCTGGTCATCACCAAACAGCTTTGATGGCTACGTTCGCCGATATATCTAATCAAATCGCCATAGCCTTCACAACCAGATCGATAGTAATAGCGATCGCTCAGAATCGATTCCCAATTATCAATCACCAGCAAACATCGCCGCGCATCTAGATAGCGCATCAGGAGGTCAAGCTGTGCGGGTAAATTATCTGGTAGTTCAAGCGGTTGTGGATGGGAGAGAAACTGCAAAATATCGGTGAGGATACTCTCAAAGGATGGGGCATTGCGGAGCGATCGCCAGATCGTAAATTCAAATTCTTCTTTTAATTGATGAGCTAGTTGCGACGCTAACGAAGTTTTGCCCATGCCACCCATGCCCAAAATGGTGACAATTTGATAGCGATCGCTAATTACCCATTGCTCTAACTGTTGCAGTTCGGCAGTGCGCCCATAGAAGTTACCAACCTGCTGCGCCTCCTTTAAATCGACTTGTGGAGTCCTTGCGATCGCCTCTTGCCAATCTACACCCAAAAATTCACAGATCTGCGTGAAGGTCTCTTGGCGAATATCATCCCCCTGAAAAAAACGCTTAGCCACGCCAATCGATCCAGCCCTTTCTAGGACTTGGCTAGCAGTCTGGGACAGTCCAAGCTGACGTAATTTGTCCTTGAGTATTTGCTGTCCTCGTTTAGACGCTTTTGCCATATTTTCTCGCCATAGTTTTGAAGGGCTAGCAAAGAGTGCTAGCCCTATTTTACAGATCGCGGCAATAGCGATCGCAAAATGCCGATCCTATTAGCGATCCTTCTACCGATCCTAAAAGTGAGTCTTTTGCCCAAATTAACTCAGGCATCCTATTAGACAAGCGTTATACATAGCTAATCGGAGTTAGACATGAACAAGAATTTTTGGCTCAAGAGCTTTCAAGTAAAAGCAATCATCATTTCGCTATCGTTAGCTTTACCAGTAGTCGTCATGGCACAAAACTTTAGCGATCGCCAAGCCAATTCCACTCCTGACGTACCTGCATATTCCTACTCAATCGCTGACTTAGCCAATGCGCTGCGCTGGCATTGGTAATTGATTAAAAGATGAGATATTGAGAAACTCCAAAAGTATTGACGAAATGCAAATACAAAAATGGCAAATAGTTTCTAGTCTAGTAATTTTTCTGCTAGCAGTGTCAGGTTTTAGTTGGTGGAGAATTTATCTCTATCCTAAACAGACTTTATTTCAGTCAGGGAAAATAGCTGAGAACTTCCGTTCGATGGAAAGCATCTTTCCTAGTAGACCGATCGCAAAATCTACTAATCCTTACAAGCTACAAGAGAACATTCGCGAATTAAATGTTTCCTACAAATTCAGCGGCAAAAACTACACAATGCCCGATCTGCTCGATCGCACTTTCACCACTGGCATTTTAGTCGTTAAAAATGATGCGATCGTCTATGAGCGATATTTTCGAGGTAACTCGGTAAGCGCTCGGAATACCTCTTGGTCGATGGCAAAATCATTTATATCAGCACTAGTCGGTATTGCGATCGCTGAAGGCAAAATCAATAGCATCAACGATCCGATTACTAAGTACGTTCCTGAACTAGTTAATTCTGGCTATAACAACGTTCCCATCAAGCATATTCTGCAAATGTCTTCAGGTGTTCGCTTTGATGAAGGTTATTCCAATCCGAAATCTGATATTAATGAACTCCTGCCTAAGTTGTTTCTCTATGCCCGTCCGATGGATCGAACTATATTTGATTTTCCATCAGAAAAAGCCTCTGGCAAAGAATTTCACTATATGAGTTTAGACTCCCACGTATTGGGATTATTACTCAGGCGTGCCACAGGAAGGAATGTTGCTGATTACTTTCAAGAAAAGCTATGGCAACCTCTCGGATCTGAATCTGATGCATCTTGGTTGACCGATCTGTATGGTACTGAAGTTACTTTTTGTGGGCTTAATGCGACTCTACGGGACTTTGCCAAATTTGGACTACTTTACCTTCATGAAGGCAAATTTAATGGCAAGCAAATCATTCCTCAAAGTTGGGTCAAAGAATCTACTATCCCCGATCGCCCAGATTTGCAAGCTGGTGTCACTGATATCAAAGAGTATGGAGGTTTTGGCTATCAATACCAATGGTGGATTCCACCTGATACCGATGGAGATTTCGTCGCATTAGGTCATCGCGGACAGTTTCTCTACATTAATCCGAAGCATCAAGTGGTAATAGTCAAAACTAGCGCCGCAGAGAAACCCTTAACTAGTGAGATAAGATTGGAAACAATTACACTTTTACGAGCGATCGCAAATTCTCTCTAATCACCTATTTACATTACTCTGCAATGACTGATATGCAGAGCACGTAAAAAAGTTTTCAAGCGGTTTTATATCATTAAAAACTGAAATCTCGACAAATCCATAGATTGACATTATTCATAAGCATTATTGAAGGAACATACCCATGCAAATTGACAAAGAGGATCTGGATTGGGCAGTTGCCGAAGATTTGATCGATGCAAATGTAGCTGAGCATCTCTGGCAGGCTTGGCTGCTAAGGAAACAGCATGTTCCCAAATTTAATTTTGCGAATGTAGCTTACTACTTTGGCGCACTAATCGTCATTTTTGGGATGGTTTTCTTTCTGACCCTTGCTTGGGAATCCCTAGGTGGAAAAGGTATTTTTGCCATAGCTTGTATCTATATACTAATTTTTGCCATGACTGGACGACATTTGTGGTTCGATCGCGGTCTAAAAGTTCCTGGAGGTTTGCTCACAACTATTGCCGTGTGCATGGTTCCACTGGCAATTTATGGCTTTCAGCGCATGACAGGCATCTGGCCATATGGAGATCCTGGTAGCTATCGCAACTACCATGTGTGGGTAAAAGCCAGTTGGTTTTATATGGAGTTGGGCACAATTGTCTCTGGTCTGCTAGCACTTTGGTGGATTCGCTTTCCATTCCTAACAATGCCGATCGCGTACTCACTATGGTACATGTCGATGGATTTGACACCGTTGATTTTCGGTAAAAATGAATATGCTTGGAATGAGCGCTGTCTGGTTTCTTTCTGGTTTGGCATTGCCACTATCGTCATTGCTTTTTTCATCGATCGGCGCATCCGCCGCAGTCAGGGTGACTTTGCCTTTTGGCTTTACTTGTCTGGACTAATGGCTTTTTGGGGAGGTTTAACGCTGATGAATTCTGGTGGCGAATGGGAGCGCTTCCTCTACTTCCTAATCAATCTATTTTTGATTCTACTTTCTGTTGTGCTGAGGAGACGTGTATTTGTTATCTTCGGTGCTATGGGAGTTATCGGTTATGTGGGACATCTTGCGTATACAGTATTTAGCAATTCGCTAATGTTTCCAATCGCGCTTTCTTTTGTCGGTGTTTTAATAATTTTTGCTGGGATACAATACCAAAAAAATTACACAACTTGGGAATTATGGTTACATCGCTTCCTTCCTGAATCATTACTGCAACTCTTACCAAAGGATATTTGAGCCCATAGCAATACCCCAAATAGAAGGAGGCGGTGCTTTGCGCCGCCTCCTTCTATTTGGGGTATTACTATACAATCTTTTGTTAATTGTGCGGTGAACTATAAGGAAGATTTGTAGATAGTGATCTAGAGGTTAGTATAGGCGGAGCTTTGCTCCGTCTATACTGGTACTAAAGTTCTGCCATCTTTAGCGCTACCAAAAAAAATAAAAACCGAAATTAACACTGACATATGCTCAAATTAATTAATCCAATCGATACAATTCCTTTTGTGCAGCAAGTTCAGTGGGTCGTCAACCCTGTTGGTTACATGGAAGCCGCAGTGCAAAAATATCCAGATATTTTTACAGCTCAAATTATTGGCTTTGGTAATGCGATTGTTTTTGTAAACGAACCCCAAGCGATCCAACAGATTTTGATCGGCGATCGCAAACAATTTAGTGCCCCTGGTGAATTGAATGGTATTTTAAGACCGATATTAGGCAATTCTTCAGTAATTATGTTGGATGGAGATCCCCATAAAAAACGCAGACAATTGGTCATGCCAGCTTTCCACGGCTCAAGGATGCAAAATTACGGGCAGTTAGTCTATGACTTAACCACAAAAGTATTCGATCGCTTAGCTGCCAATAAAGCCTTAAATCGCCCATTTCTAGCCCGTGATGCTATGCAGGAGATCTCTCTGCAAATCATTTTGGAAGCAGTATTTGGTTTGTATTCGGGCGATCGCAGTCAGCAGCTTAAAAAGCTCATGACCAAGATGACAGAACTGTTTACTTCACCGTTAACTTCTGGGCTTCTATTTTTTCCATCTCTCCAAAAAGATTTAGGTGCTTGGAGTCCTTGGGGAAACTTTGTACGCCAAAGAGAACAAATTGACAAATTAATCTATCTAGAAATAGCCGAACGTCGGGCTAATAATGATCCAAGTCGTACCGATATTCTATCGATGCTGCTATCTTCCAGTGACGAAGAAGGGAAGGGCATGACCGATGGAGAATTGCGCGACGAACTACTAGCACTTCTATTTGCTGGGCATGAGACGACAGCCACAGCTATGTCTTGGGCTTTATATTGGATTTATCGGCTACCATCTGTCAAAGAAAAACTGTTGCAAGAGTTAAAGAGCGTGAGCGATCCTACGGATTGGATGAGTATTTTTAAATTGCCATATTTGACAGCGGTTTGCAATGAAACTTTGCGGATTCATCCTGTAGGAATGTTGACTTTCCCAAGAGTTGTCACAGAATCTACGGAATTATTGGGATATAAGTTAGAACCAAATACAATTTTGTCGGGTTGTATTTACCTGCTCCATCATCGTGAGGATTTATATCCTGATGCCGAGCAGTTTAGGCCAGAACGCTTTCTCGAACGCCAATTTTCTCCCTATGAGTTTATGCCCTTTGGCGGCGGTGCGCGTCGCTGTGTTGGTGAAGCTTTGGCGCAATTTGAGATGAAGATTGTTCTTGCAACGATTCTTTCTCGTTACGAGTTAGCACTGTGCGATCGCCATCCTGTCAAGCCTCAACGTCGAGGTGTTACCCTAGCTCCTGCTGGTGGCATTAAAATGACTTTTGGGGATGCGTATTAAAATAAAGAACCAGATTTTTTCGACGTGCCATCAAAAATCTAAATTGCAGACCCCTTACATAAGTTTTATAACGCTTTGCAGTCTGAATATGATTGAAAAATTTCCAAAAAGCTTTGTTTTTCAGGGCTTTTTGGAAATTTTTAGGTTTAGTCCTCACGACACGCAAAAGGAGATCGCTTTACAATAGAACCAACAAAATTTAGGAGAAACCCAGATGCGACATTCTCTTTTATGGTTTCTTTCTTTCACATTGACAATGCTTTCGCTGACTGTCGCTCAACCCGCGCGATCGCAGAGATCTACATATCCTTCACAAGATCCTAATCGTTCATCTTCTTCTGGTAATGGATTCGACCCATTTATCATTTTAAATTTGATCAATTCATTAAGTCGTTCCAGCAATACTACATCACCACAACAGGTCGATTTATCGCCTGATATTGCCGAAATTCGCGGTCAAATCGGTCGATTGTATTTTCTGTTAGCAAGGCAATATGCCGCTCAAGATCGATTGCCTGCCGCTTGTAATGCTCTAGAAAAAGGATATAGTGCCGAACTGGAAGCCTATTTGCACAAGCGACTGCGATCGCTCCAGCCCGATAGCAATGACTGTTATGCCTCTGAGGTACAGCGTATCTCCAAGCTTACAGGTAGCCCGACCGCGCTAATTTATGCCACGACTTCTAAAGGTGGTCTAGAACTGATTGCGGTACCACCACTTAGCTTCAACAAACCTGCTGGCTTGTTTGGACGTACTCGGATTGGCACCAAGTCATTACAGGAAAAAGTTGGCATACCTTTTGCTCAAAGTTCTCAAACTAATGGCGTGCCCGTGCGGAAAGTTGCCTATAACGTGACTACCGAGCAAGTAGATCGGGTCATTATGGACTTTCGCAATAATTTACAAGATTCCAGTTCCTATGATTTTTTGCCCCAGTCTCAGCAGCTTTATGATTGGGTCGTGCGTCCAATGGAACCCGAACTAGAGAAAGCACAAGTCAAGACAATCGTATTTGTGATGAATGGGAATTTGCGTGTTGTCCCACCTGCGGCTTTTCATGATGGCAAACGTTATCTGATTGAGAAATATGCAGTTACCTCGATCGCCTCTTGGCAACTAACCGAACCAAACCGTCCCGATCGTACTTTGACTCCTCAAATCCTAGCAATGGGTTTATCAGAAGCAGTCGAAGGCTTGTCGCCACTGCCCGCAACTAAAGTGGAGATTGAAACAATTTCTTCCAAAGTGCTGACTGGCAAGAATTTTCTTAATAGTGCTTTTACCAAAGATAATTTGCGATCGCAAACGAGCAGCCAAAAATTTGGGATTATTCATCTCGCTACCCACGCTAAGTTTCTCAGTCAGTCGCCTGAAAAATCATTCATTCAATTTTGGGGCGATCGCCTCCAAATGGATCAAATCTCCAAAATGAATCTGGTTCCCGATCTGCTCACTCTTAGTGCTTGTGAAACCGCAGTCGGACAAAATCTGGGCTTGGCGGGTTTAGTTGTAGATTCAGGTGCTAAGAGTGTTTTAGCATCCCTATGGGCAGTTAGCGATGCAGGAACTGCACCGCTGATGATTCGTTTTTATCGATCATTACCAACTGCACCCAGCAAAGCGATCGCCCTTCAAGAAGCCCAACTAGCATTTTTGCGTGGTGAAGTCACCATTACCAACAATCAAATTGTTGGGATTAAAGGATTCCCAAATATTCCATTTCAAATTAACGCCAATGGTGTCGATCTCAAGCATCCTTATTTTTGGTCGTCATTCACCCTAATTGGGAATTGGTTATAAAGCCCATATCAGGAAATAGCATAGTCAGGAAATAGAAATCTATACTATTTTCTGATTTGATTTAAGAAACTGGCGATCGATTAATCAAAACCCAATAAAAGCCTAACTGTTCAACAGCTTTGTTAAATTGTTCAAAATCAACAGGCTTAACAATGTAACTATTCACCCCCAATTTGTAACTTTCGATGACATCACTATCTTGAGCAGAAGAAGTCATTACTACAATGGGAATCATTTGAGTGCGCGGATCGGATTTCAGTTGTCGTAAAACTTCTAACCCACTAACCTTAGGTAACTTTAAATCCAACAAAATTACTTTGGGATGATTTGTGATTTGACGATGGTCATAGATCCCCCGACAAAAGATAAAATCAAGTGCTTCTGCACCATCCGTTAATAACTGAATATCATTAGTAATTCTACCTCGACGTAAGGCTCGAATCGCAAGCTCAGCATCAGCAGGATTGTCTTCCACTAGCAATATAAAAACAGTTTGCTCAGAGATTAAGTCGGTCATTAGGTGATTTGTCTCATACAGGTTTTTAAGATTTGTTAGATGCTTGTCCCTCGATTAGTTTATACACAAATTATTGATCAGGAATCATAAAGTAAAAAGTCGCTCCTTGATTAATAGCTGCGTCTGCCCAAATGCTTCCTCCATGCCGTTGAATAATACGTTGGACGATCGCTAGTCCAATGCCAGTACCTTCAAACTCATTTTCGAGATGCATTCTTTGAAACACACCAAACAATTTGTCGGCATATTGCATGTCAAACCCAGCCCCATTATCGCGGATAAAGTATACTCCTTTGGCATCAATTACTTGATAACCAATTTCAATTCGTGCTTTTTCAGTTTTACTCGTGTATTTGATTGCATTTGATAACAGATTGACCCAAACTTGGGTTAACAAAGAAATATCAGCTTCACAGTCTGGCAAATCGTCAACGAGTAACTCAATTTGCTGCAATTCTATTGCTGATGAAAAGTCAGTTAGGATTTTGTGAATCAGATTGTTCATAGAGAGCCTTTGCCGTGAAAGTTCTTTACGATTCAGTCGTGACAAGTTTAAGAGATCGTCAATCAACTCACCCATGCGTTTCGCATTATCACGCACAATTTTGAGATAGCGATTACCTTCGCTGTCTAAGCGATCGGCATAGTCTTCTTGTAATATTTTTGAAAATCCATTGATCGCTCTTAACGGAGCGCGTAAGTCATGGGAAATAGAATAGGAGAAAGATTCTAGCTCTTTATTCGCCGCTTCTAGCTCTGCGGTGCGTTGCGACACAAGATTTTCCAGTTGTTCGTTGAGATACTGTAAAGATTGTTCGTTTTGGCGGAGGTTAATGACAAGTTCACTTTGAAATATAGCTATACTCAATTGGTTTGCTAATTGCAATAAAAATTTGATTTCAAATGGTAACCAATGACGTGGGCGATCGCATTGATGGACAACTAATAATCCCCAAAGCCGATCGGCTTGCAAAATTGGCACAATGATGTTTGCTTTGACATCAAATTGTTTAAGAAAATCAAGATAGCAAGGTTTAAGCTCGCAGTTATCGATGTCATTAATAATACTGGTATGCCCTTGAATATAATCATCTATACAAGCTGGAAAGCAAGGATCGAATATTTTAAAACCGATTAAAGCTGGATAGGAGGAAACCACAGATTCCTCAACAATATCACCTGTTAAATCAGGATTAAATTGGTAAATAAATACGCGATCGGTGTGGAGAATTTTCTGGATTTCGATAACTGTTCTGTGCAGAATTTCTTTGAGTTCAATCGATTGACGGATGTTTAATGTGACTTCTGCAAAAATTTCTGTACGTTGATTTTGTTCGCGTAGAGCTTGAGTTCGTTCTTGAACTCGTAATTCCAAAAGTTCATTTGCTTGATTGATTTCTCGGAATTTCTGCTGCAAACTAGAAGACATGGATCGGAAATTCTTGATTAATATTACTAACTCCGTAACTGAGCTTCTCAGCCAATAGATTGGTTCTTGATCTAGGAGCTTATTTGGCAAGTTGGTGGTGATTTCGGCTAACTGGAGTAACGGTTTTGCTATTTGACGACTGACAAGGGTTGCCGAAATTAGTGCTAATGCCGACACCAGTAGCAGTACCGCCATGTTGCGGGTGTGAATACGTTCAATTTGTTGGACATAAGGAGTTGCGGCTATCTGTACGATCATTGTCCAAGGAAAATTTGTATTTAATTTAAACTCTTTTATAAACTGAGATTTTTGCCACTGAACCATCACTAGATAGCTAATTTTAACAGGAAGTAAATGGTAAGATTTTTCGTCAATTTGACTGATTTTGCCATCCTTACGCCAGTCAAATTTTGGAATGCCAATTAATGCTGGTTCGGTGCTAGAAGCAACGGTTTGCTGTTGATCTAGCAGCAAAATTTCTAGGTTTTCTTCACTCAAACTAGACTGAAATAAATTTGTCAGTTTGCTTAAATCTATCTCGCTTAAAACTGCACCGACGAATTTACCATCATGTTTGATTGGCACACCTAATAGAGCGATTGGGAATTTAGATTTATCAGGCTGAAACTTTACAGGCGAGAGAATAGGCTGAGGAGATTTCTTAAG
This sequence comes from Pseudanabaena frigida, assembly GCA_003242085.1. Taxonomy (GTDB): domain Bacteria; phylum Cyanobacteriota; class Cyanobacteriia; order Pseudanabaenales; family Pseudanabaenaceae; genus Pseudanabaena; species Pseudanabaena frigida. The sequence continues at coordinate 227,800 of QBML01000005.1, forward strand.
CTGCTCGAAATAGTCATTTTGATTAAAAGCGCTTTCAACTATCGTATTATCACTGTTAAAATCAAAAGCAGTAGTTCCTGTCTCATCTAAAATATAAATATGTTTGAAATCAGGAAAGTTAAGTCGCGTAAATGCAGCTCTTTGACGAATTAAATTGTCCTGTATTGGTGCAGTTGATGCTAATTCGGCAAGTCCGTTTGCCGCCACTAACCGTCTTTCATACCAGCCTTGTACTTCGACAGTTAAATAACGCGATGCATCATTTAGATCTAAGCGAACTGTATTTTTGATGTCATCAACGACCTGATTGCTTGAAAAGACAATTAACAAAAGTGTTGGGATTGAGACAAATAAAACTAATAAATTAAAAAGAGTTTGTTGTAATGATAAGGTGTTGATAGCGGCAGATCGTTTTACCCAATGATGAATTGGCAAGTGAGTAAGCATTAAACTTGCCATGAGGGCATTAAAAATCCCATTGACAGGTTGCTTCATTAAAATAATCAAAACTTGGGTTTGATCGATCTTTAAAAAGACCCCGTAAAATAGCCAGACCAACGGCATTCCCATTACCAGCCAAAAAAGAGCATCTAGCAAAACAATATTATTTTGCTGTCGATTGTGAAATAACCATCCGACAAATAAGGCTTCGGCGGTAAAGGTTACGGTGGTATAGGGATGATGCCAAATTACATAAGTACAATATCCCGCAATAAATCCTGCTAAGGTTCCCCATCTAACCCCATAGAGACAAACAACAATCCAAACCGCGATCGAACCAAATATAAAATCAATGTCAAAAAATAATGTCCAGCGACAATAGTTGCCAAGAAATCCTGCGATTATAAGGATAATTAAGGCGATCGCTTGGCGACTGAGAGACATCCTTGATTTCAAACTTTTTGTTAAGTTCATTTTTATCTACAACTTAGTCAGGAATCGTGAAGTAAAAAGTCGCGCCTTGATTAACTGCTGCCTCAGCCCAAATACGCCCGCCGTGACGTTGAATGATTCTTTGCACAATCGCTAGTCCAATGCCAGTACCTTCAAACTCGTGTTCTAGGTGCATTCTTTGAAATACGCCAAACAATTTGTCGGCATATTGCATGTCAAACCCAGCTCCATTGTCGCGGATAAAGTATTGGGTTTCGTCATCAACTACTTGATAGCCAATTTCAATGCGAGCGTTTGTAATTTTACTTGTGTATTTGATCGCATTTGATAATAGGTTGAGCCAAACTTGGGTTAACAAAGAAATATCAGCCTGACAATCGGGCAAATCAGCTACTATGAAGTCGATTTGGCGATCTCCGATCTCTGATTCTAAATTGCTTAATAACTTTTGGATAAGTTGATTTACCGAAATAGAACGACGAGTTATTTCTTTACGGTTTAAGCGCGATAAATTCAAGAGATCGTCAATCAATTCGCCCATGCGTTTAGCATTGTCGCGCACAATTTTGAGAAATCTACTGCCTTCAGAATTTAAGCGATCGCTATAGTCTTCTTGCAAAATACGGGAAAATCCATCGATTGCCCGCAGCGGTGCACGCAGGTCATGGGAAACAGAATAGGAGAAAGATTCTAATTCTTTATTAGCGGATTCTAGCTGAGCCGTACGTTGAATTACCCGATTTTCCAGCGATTGATTGAGTTGATTTAATGCCTCATTAGCGGCTTTGCGTTGCAATTCTGCTGATGCTCTCGCTGCAAATACTTTTAGTAGATTACGCGCACGTTGAATATCTTGGAGCGGATTGACATCAAGGATACAAAGATTCCCAATCGAATTTCCATCAGCATCTTGAAGAGCAATCCCCAAATACCCATCTGCTTGCATATTGACCAAATCGATATCTTCAGGAAACATCTGCTGCACCAAGCGATCGCAAATAAATTCTCCATCTTGCAATGCTCGCTCGCAAGGTGTACGAGCGGGAAAGTATTTGGCATGTGGTTTTATTGCACCATGCGCCCAAAATGCCAAAGGATGGAGTTGTTCTTCAAATAGCTCTGTGACTAGTGCATACTTGACATGCAGTGCTTCGGCGATATGCCGCACCAAGGCAGGGAAAAAGTCATCGCCTGTGACTGCCGCAGTGCCAGCAACTAAATTTTGCAACGTCATTTCCGATCGCATCAGTGCCGCTTCCCGTTCTTTTGCCTCGCTAATGTCGCGCATGATCGTAGAAATATATTCCAACTCTCCATTGGGTGATTTATGCGCGATAATCATTTGCGAAACTGGGATCTCTATTCCCTCATGGGTTAATAGAGCTGTTTCTCCTATCCATGTGCCATGTTGGAGTGCAGCGGGAATACCTTGATTTCTAATAATTTCTAAAGCCCATTCGGGGTGATAAGTTGGAATGTTTAACTTGGAAACATCTGCATCGGGTGCTAATCCTTGGATTTTATTCGCCTGAGCATTATTCCAAAGTACTTTCCAATCTGGAGAAGACATACCGATAATATCGGTTGAGGCTTGAATGATTGCGATCAAGCGATCGCGTTCTTTTTCGGCTAGTTGGCGATCGTAAATTTCTGCTTGTAAGGACTGATTTAACTCAGCTTGCTGCTTTAATAATCTGGATTTAACGATCGAAATCGCAGCTTGAGTTGACAGTAAATTCAGAATCTCTAAGCGCTCAGGTGTAAATGCATCAGTGATGAGATTATTCTCTAGAATTACGATCGCTGTCAGGTTCCCCTGATTTAGCAAAGGCATACATAGGACTGATTTCAATTGGTGTTGTACGATCCAAGGATCGTTTTGGAAATCACCAACTTGAGTTGCATTATTGAGAACAATTCTCTCTTGGGTACGGATTACATAATTAATTAATGAAATGGGAACTAGAGAAATTGGCGAGAAGTAGCTACCTGTAGAAGTTAGATCGATGGGAATCGACTGCATGACCGAAACATTCTCATCGTTAATCATCTTAATTGCTTCAATACGCCATTCACTATGACTTAATACGTGACTTGATAAGTCATTTGGTAATAGTAAATAACCAGTCTGCGCTCCAGCATTCTCAATCAAAATATTCATTAAAGCAGATAAAAGTCGATCGAGATGGATTTCATTATTAATGGCTTGAGAAGCTCGCAACACGGCATCTAGATCGAGGGATTCTAACTTATTTGAAGATGATTGCGTAGAGATAGATTTACGCGAACTTTTATTGACTGAAGCTGTTGTTAAAATTTCGGCATATTTATTTTCAAGCTGCTGAACTTTTGCTGATGCTCCCCATTGTAAATAGCAATATCTCGCTTCTTGCATATAGACTTTCGCGATCGCAACTCGATTTTGAGCTAAATAAAACTTTGCAGCTAGCTCATTAGCTAATGCTTCTTCTTGGATATAGCCATTCTGTTTGGCTCCTGCGATCGCTAAGTCATAGGCTTCCATTGCTTCTAATATTTGTCCTAATACCCGATAGCGCTCGGCTTCAATTAGATGCCATTTATGTAAATAGTTCATCGGTGCACGATCTGCCCAGAGTCTGATCTTTTCCTGATTAGTGTTTATTTCGATCGTAGTCTGTTCGCGGTCCGCGATCGCCAGATCGCCATAGCTGGCTAATCTCGTAAGAGTGTCGTAAAAATAGAAGACTACATAGGATGTTAGACCAATAGCCGCATCCTGATAGAGACTCACTTGGGAAGCATTATCGATTGCTTGGTTATAGTTCTCAAATAGATAGCAAAGAATTAGTTGATTGAGATGTAACATGTGTAGCGAGCTACGATCTCCAGTTTGTATATGGATTGGCTGCATAGTATCTACGTTGTAGATTTCACCTATTAACTGACATGGATCTTGGGAATTCCCTAGAAGATTTAAGATGCCTTGGTGATATATTAAGAGCCAATCTAGGGTTGTTTGTTGCTTTATCTGTCTAATCAGGGTTCCATAGTTTGATATTTCCAGTACGAGACCTCCTAATTCTTTGCCCATAAAGTAAAGATGATGGCAGTGTAGGCATAAACCATAGGCGGCAAATTCGTAATCACCTATTTCAATCCCGACTGTATAAGAATTTAATAGAGGCTGCACAGTCTCTTGTAGATGATATTTCCAGTGATTGACAAATACATTAACAATGACCAGTGTTTTTGCTCTTAAATCTTGAGCCTCAAGACGTTCTAACAATCCTAAAGCTAGTTGACCAAATTGAAACCCAAGCTCCATTTGATTCATCAGTCCGCAGAGAATCAATCCACAAGATGCATATCCATAGGTCGATCCCTGTGCATTCCCTTTAGCGATCGATAACTTGACTAATTGCAATACAACCAAAATATATAGCTCTGGAGAAGCCACATATGCAGCCGCAGCGATACTTAAAAGGATGCTAACTGCTGCCAATGGGATGGGTTCTGTCATCAATGGCAGTTCTAATAAATCTTCAATACGATGCAGTGTAAGGATTTCTTGAAAATTTTGTAGAGCCAATCCCACATCTGTTTGAGAAGGTTGCGTCGGTAATTCAATCTCTAATAGTTTTAAAGTATCAACGCCAATTCTAATCGCTTCTAATCTCTGGTTTTTGGCAACAAATGCTTGAATCTGAACTTCGTAGACTCCGATCTTATCTAATAAAGTTTTGGCGCGGTCGAAAATAACTGTTGCCCAATCTTCCATTCGCTCAAAATCACCATTTAAAAAGGCCGCCTCTACGGCTAACTGATATAGGTCTAGCGATAGCTCGTATTGATTCTGCCAGCTTAATTCGGTGAGTAACTGCACTCCAGTTTTTGCATAGTTTAGCGCGGCACCATAAGCAGTTGAAGCTTTGGCTTTCTGGCTGGCTAAAAGGTTGAGTTGAGCAAGTTGTTCGCGCTCTGTCTGACTTGAAATTAGATCTAAGCCGAGATTGAGTTGATTGACAATATCAAAAATTTTTGATTCAAGTTCCGAAGGTGAAGTGTTTTTGAGGAGCTGCTGTCCGATTTTTTGGTGGATTTCGGCTTGATTAGCATCAGGAATCAGTGAGTATGCAGCTTGCTGAATCCGATCGTGCACAAATTTATAGGCGATCGCACAGTGCTTATTAGTTAGCTCAATGGCATAATGAATCGACTGATGGGCATTACTAAGTGGCAATATCAATCCTTCGGCGATCGCATCTTTGAGAGCACGAACAGTCTGGACGTGGGATAACTCTGCTCCTAGAGAGAGTGTATCGAGATCGAACTGATTGCCAATACAAGCTGCAATTTGTAATAAATGCTGGGCGCGATCGCTAAGTTTTTGGATTTTCCCAGTCATCAAGCTCACAACGTTATCCGTTATTCCTCGTTCTTGAATCTGGGCAATAGACCATTGCCACTGGCACAATTGATAATCAAATCTAATTAATTTCTCGTCATAAAGAGACTTTAGAAATTCATTGATAAAGAAGGGATTGCCTCCTGTCTTTTGTTGCACTAGTTGCGCTAGAGATCGAGAATCTGTCTCGGAGCAATGGAGAGTATCAGCAATTAGTTGATTGATATCTGTGAGATTCAGTACTGACAAGGAAAATTTATCAATCTCTCCTCCATTTAACTGCTGAATATTATCAACCATTTGCATCATCGGATGAACGGTATTTACCTCATTATCTCGATAGGCTCCGATTAAAAGTAAAGATTGTTTGGTGATTGTGGTTGCTAATATTTCTAGCAGTCTTAAAGAAGCACGGTCTGCCCATTGCAAATCGTCTAAAAAGATCGTCAGTGGATGCTCTGGCTGAGCAAAAACACGAATAAAGTTCTGAAAAACGCGATTAAATCGATTCTGGGCTTCACTAGCGAGTATATTTGTTGATATTGCAGGTTTATCAGTTTGTTTGCCAATAATCATTGCCAGTGATGGAATTACTTGCGTAATGATGTGACTGTTTGCTCCCAATGCTGCGATCAGTTGCGATCGCCATTTATCTAAACTATTTTCACTCTCAGTAAGTAATTGCTTGATCAATCCCTGAAAAGCTTGAATGATTGCTAAATAAGGAATATTTCGTTGATATTGGTCGAATTTACCAGATATAAAGTAGCCTCGGCTTTTGGCAATTGATTTGTGGATCTCTTGCACTAATCGTGATTTACCAATCCCAGAATAGCCAGATACTAAAATCATCTCAACGCGATCGCTATCCTCATTAATTGCGGCAACCCTAGAGAATGCTGCTAGTAAACCCTCAATTTCTTTCGTTCTGCCATATAGCTTTTCGGAAATCAAAAATTTATCGGCGATATCCTGTTGTGCTAATGCAAAAGGTTCTATTCTGCCACTTAGTTGCAACTGATTTAGACAATAATCCAGATCTGCTTTGATTCCCCACGCACTCTGATATCTCTCTTCAGCAGTCTTGGCTAATAATTTCAGTACTATCTGTGACAGGATTGGTGGAATTTCGGGATTAATTAAATGCGGGGCGATCGGTTCTAGAGCTAAATGATGATGAATTAGCTCCAGAGGATCGTTAGATTCAAATGGTAAGCGTTGAGTTAATAGTTGATAAAAAGTTACTCCCATCGAATAAATATCCGTGCGGTAATCTAGCGATCGATTCATCCGCCCCGTTTGCTCGGGCGATATGTAAGCTAAAGTTCCTTCGATTACTTCCTTATGGCTGAATACTAATGTTTCTCTCCGCAAAGTAGAAGCAATTCCAAAATCGATTGTTTTTAATTGAGTAGTTTCGGGATTAAAAACTATATTTGATGGATTAATATCTTTGTGAATAATATTAGCTGCATGGATTTGACCTACGCTTTCACTAATCTGAGATGCTAAGGTTAGAGCTTCCATTAAACTTAGCTTTCTCATCGCTATAATACTGGCTAGAGAAGCTCCACCAAAGTCTTCTAATATAATTGCAAAGCTATTCTGATGTGGGGTCAAATCATAGGCATTAACAATAAGATTTGACGCAAGACTTTTGGTAATTTCGTACTCTAACTTATATCGACCTATTATTTCGGATGTAGGAAATTCCGAATTTAGGAATTTAAGGATTACAGGTAAGTTGTCTTGCTGACGAATGCCTCGATAAACTTGCGAGTTTGAACTTTCATACAGTTTTTCAATAACTCGATATTCAGGGATATTTACCATCATGATTTAGTCGCCCCTCTGCTTGGCTATACTATTGACTTAGGCACTTACACCTAAATTTTGAGATATCCGATCTCTATGTAAATTATTACTATATCAATCCTAAATGATTCGTGGAAGGATTTGACTTAACGAGAGTTCGACGAATTAAAAGATATCGGAAAGCAGAGCAGGCAAACCTTTGAACGGCAAACCTAAAGTAGACTTATAGCACTTTGTGTTCTCGGTAATTGTTGTAGTTAGTCGATAGATATAAGCAACTGCCCTGAAAGTAAGTTGACGAGGAAATTAAAAACACTGCTATGCCTTGATACTTCGATAAGCTCATTAACTAAGGTCAATCTAAGACATAACATACTTTCAATGTATAGCCATAGCCAACCTAAAAGATGAGAGGCGGCGCGAAGTGCCGCCTCTCATCTTTTAGGTTTTATGTTCTAACAAGACTAGCGACAGCTATAGTATCCTACTCAATTTTCTTTTACTTTCCTATTTCTCTCCTCGCCCGATTAATCGAAACTAAAGTACGAATTCTAAATTTTGGAAATAAAAAAGCCGCCCTAAGGCGGCTTTTTTTAACCTTCCTTAAGTTGACTAGAGGGAGAATCTAGGTCAAATAGGACTTGTAACATTTGCATTGCACGGCGGCGCGTCTCGATGTCTTGTTGAGCGCGTAACTGTACCATTGGATCGTGCAAGATCTTATTAATGATGCCGCGAGTCATGCTCTCGATTACATCCTGATGTTTGTCTGCGAAGTCATTACCAAGGCGAGATAATGCTTTCTCCATCTCTTGCTCGCGGATGATTTCCATCTTTTGACGCAGCTTGCTGATTGTGGGGACAGTTTCTAGCGATCGCCACCAGCTATCAAACTCAGCCACACAACCTTCTAGCAAAATCTCCGCTTGCATTGCCATTTGGCGACGGCTTTCTTGATTCTCCGCAACCACCGCCTGCAAATCGTCAACGTTGAAAGCTCTGGTATTCGGCAACTCATTCACATCAGAACTGATATTGCGCGGTACGGAAATATCAACAAGGGTCAAGCCAGTATGATTTAAAGCGATCGCTTCCAAATTTTTGCGGCTAAGAATCACTTCTGTTGAAGCAGTACTGGTAAATACAAGATCGGAAATTGACACACAGTCGAGCATTTGTTCGAGAGGACGAATATCAAACTGGGCATCGCTAGTTTCAAATTCCTTGAGCATGGCAGCAGCGCGATCGCGCGATCGATTAACAATCGCAATTTTTTGCGCCCCTTTAGAAATCAAATGCTTCACCAGTAGTCTGGACATTTTGCCAGCACCAACGATCGTCGTGTGTTTATCCGATAAGTTTTTTAGTTTGATTTGAGCTAGCTCTACTGCTGCTGAACTGATCGACACTGCGCCAGTCCCGATTTCAGTTTCAGTACGAACTCGCTTACCTGCTGAGAGAGCTTGCTTAAAAAGTTGGTTGAGAATCCGACCTGCGCCATTGTGTTGCTGGGCGAGACGATGGGTATTTTTGACCTGAGCCAGAATTTGTCCTTCGCCAAGCACGAGACTGTCTAAGCCTGAAGCAACCCGCATCAGGTGAGTCACGGCATCTTGACGGAGCAGAATAAACAGATAGCGACGGAGGAACTGTAGAGGTAGTTGGCTAAATTCCGCGAGAAACTGCATAATTTCGCGAATGCCACCTTCGGCTTCGCTAGTAACTACGTATAATTCTAAGCGGTTACAAGTGCTTAAAATTGCAGCTTCTTCGATATTCGGATAGCTCATCAGTTGAGCGATCGCAGCTTCCATGCGATCTTCGGGAATGCTCAACTTTTCCCTTACTTCCACAGTCGCCGTTTTGTGACTCAAGCCAACAACTGCAATATTCATATCGTAAATGCGTTTCTTATTTGGACTAGAAATTATTATCTTATTGGATGAGCTTATCAGGTGATAGCTACTACTGTAGTAGGTACTTATTACTCCTTAACGTTCTGTAATGTACGCACAAAAAACAAGGGGCTCAAGCCCCTTGCTTCAAAGTTAAAGCAAGTCCACCTTTAGCGGACTTTATTTAATCGGTAATAATGAAGAATCTAAGACGGGCAGCTAAGCGCCGCCTGTCCTAGCTCTAAAATCCTGCCATTCTTAGCATTATCGTTTTATTAACGTAAATTAATTGTCTTAGGGCTATCACTTGTCAAGTGAATGGTGTCCACGAAACGAGCAGTCTTTGATTGAGTCGAGATGACCAAAGACTGAGTACGGCAACCGCCACCAAAGAAGCGTACACCTTCCATTAAGGTTCCTGGAGTAATACCACAGCCAGCGAACAATACATTTTTGCCACAAGCCAAGTCACTAGCATCATAGACTTTATCGCCATCTTCGATACCCATTTCCTTAAGACGTGCCAAGTTACCTTCACGAGTCCACTTAGCGCTTTCAGGAGTATTAACTTCAGCTGGGTCATACACTAAACGGCCTTGGAAATGTCCACCCAAGCAGCGCATTGCGGCTGCGGAGATAACACCTTCAGGAGCAGCCCCAATACCCATCAAAGCATGGATGTTTGTACCTGCAAAACCACAACAAATTGCTGCGGATACGTCGCCATCACTGATCAAACGTACGCGAGCGCCAGCAGCTCTGATTTCTGAGATCAAGCCTTTGTGACGAGGACGATCCATAACTACTACGACCAATTCATCGATCGCACGGTTAAGACATTCGGACAAAATTTTCAGGTTTTCGGTAGGTGTTTTGCGGATATCTACATGACCCTTTGCCGCAGGAGGCGCAGCTAATTTGTCCATATAAAAGTCGGGAGCGCGAAACAAACCGCCACGCTCAGAAATTGCCAAAACTGCCATTGAGCCATTTTGACCATAAGCAACTAGGTTGGTTCCTTCGCAAGGATCGACAGCGATGTCAATTTCTTGTAATTCTTCGATGGTGCAGAACTCAGCTGCATTAGACTGCGTACAAATACCAACTTCTTCGCCGATGTATAACATGGGAGCTTCGTCACGCTCACCTTCACCAATAACAATTCGTCCGCGCATATGAATTTTATTCATACGTTCGCGCATTGCTTCAACGGCGGCTTCGTCAGCCTCGTCTTTTTTGCCTAAGCCCATGAACTTAGAAGATGCGATCGCAGCCTGTTCAACGACCTCAATAATCTCAAGGCTGATTGTATTATCCATGCGTAGGAATCCTTACTTATCTAAATTTTATAACTATTAAACTTTTGTTATGTTCCAGAAACTTTCCAGAAGCAGAAAACAAAATTAAGTTTAGTTGTGCTTTGCTACACAACCTCGTAATTAAGTTTACAGGGCAGACTGTCACCAAACCTATAAGAACACTAAATGAGTATTATTAACTTTTCATAAGTCTTTTTAAGATTTAAACATCATAAAAAGAGAGGAGGTGCTTTGCACCTCCTCTCTTTTTATAGGTTAATCAAAAATTAAGCTTCTCTGGTTGAGCCATTAGCTCTATTGCCAGCGATATCGTCATAGGCGGAAACAATTATGCAAAGACTCAGTGGAGCAGTAACTAAAACACCGATGCCTAGCAAGAGTGCGCCTACAAAATTCAGAGCTAAGAGAGCTAGGAGAAGTACAAATACTTGGAGCCACTGTTTTGATACGAGTTTACGACTTGTTTCTAAAGCAGGGAAAAATTCTAAATCCCAATCAACCGCAAACTGAATTGCGAATATATAAGAAACCGATAAATAGATACCTGGAAGCAATAAAAGCAGATATCCCAGAGCACACAATACGCCACCAACCAATGAGATTAGAAATAGCTGCAAAAAGTACTTGTTGGTTAGACCTTTGAAAAAATCGGTAAAAGTAAATGATTGTCCCCGTAGAACTGCCAAGACTACAAATGTATAACCAGCAGCTAAAGGCGTAGCGACTAAGGCTGCGACCGATCCGCCTACGGCTGGTATGAAAGATAAGACTGCGTTAATTAAAGCGATTACTACGAAAAATCCAATCATCGGCCCAAAACTTGGCTGGAGGATCTGCCACCCTTTTCGGAAATACTTCTCGACATTGACTTCATAGTCTTTTTGCAAAAGTATGTCTAACTGCTCATTCCCACTAGTATTCATAATTGCATGACTCCTTACTTAGATTTTTAAGGTAAATACATAGAGCGTTTCTTATGGTTTTAAGATTACTACGGTGCAATCCCTTAAGTTTGATTTGATACAAAAATGAGTCATAAAACCTATGCCGTAAAGCTCAAGAACGAGCAATAAAAAGCAACTATAGCCATGCAAGAGATAGCTAGGACAAAATCAAAACCTAAATAAAGGCGGTGCGAAGCACCGCTTTTATTTATTTGCAAGCTAAACTTTCGTTGCTATAGCTGCCGCCAAGTGTATTAGTACATAAAGCCCAAGAAGAGAATGGCGGCGCTTAGCGCTGCCATTCTCTTCTTGGGCTTTGATTTTTTCCTAACGCGAGTGGCTACAGCTATATATTATGCTTGAGCCTCTAATTTTGCTGAGTATTGAGGCGATCGCTGTATCTAAGAATAGAGTGATGGCATAAAGTATTGATTGCTACTCTGTTCTTACAGCAATTACCAAGCAACCACAAGAAAGATTTTGCAAGCGTTGCTTTGCCATGCTTGCAAAATCTTTCTTGATTTGAGTTTGAGCGTAAAGCGCTGTAGGTTATATCTACGTAAGACAAATCAAAACCGCTCGAAATTTTGAGAGCTTACTTCGTAGTAATTTACTAAGTTAAAGGGGGGATTAAGCGACTTTAGCTGATGCTGATTAGAGGCATCAGAGAACCAATTCGTTTGTTGATTTTGGTTAAGAAATGCTTAACACTGGTACGATCTAACAATGGGCTTTTCTCTTCTACCCAACCTAATGTATTGCGTATAACTGCTATGTTGCCAGACTATTCTGACCATTCTGTTTTTGCTGATGAGATGCCTAGTAAATTTTCTAATCATGACGAGCTCAACGATCTAGATGTCGATCGTGATATCGAGACTGATAAACCACAGGAGGCTTGTGGTGTTTTTGGAGTAATGGCATCAGAGGGGGACGTTGCTAAGCTCGTATATTTTGGACTATATGCTCTACAACACCGCGGTCAAGAATCCGCAGGTATTACGGTCTATGACGATCGCGGCACTACTCACACGCACAAGGCGATGGGTTTAGTAGCCCAAATCTTTAATGAAACTATTTTGGCAGAGATGAAAGGATCTCTAGCGATCGGGCATAATCGCTATTCGACTACAGGTTCGAGTAAGGTTTGCAATGCTCAGCCAATTGTGGTGAGTACCAGATTGGGAGATTTTTCGCTAGCACACAATGGCAACTTGGTAAATGCCACTGAGTTACGCGGTGAATTATCGGCTCAAGGTCATGCTCTTGAATCGACTACGGATTCTGAAGGAATCGCTTTTGCTGTTGGAGAGGCAGTAGAAGAAGGTAAAGATTGGCAAGAGGCGATCGTGGCAGCTTTACATCGATGTCATGGTGCTTTTAGTCTAGTGATGGCAATGCCCAATGCGATCGCTGGTGCCCGTGATGCTTATGGCGTGCGTCCTCTAGTAATTGGTAAAACTAACGATGGTTCCTATGTTTTATCATCAGAGACCTGCGGCTTAGATATTATCGGTGCTGACTACGTGCGTGAGGTTTTGCCTGGCGAACTCGTAATCATCACAATGGAGAATGGAATTCAATCTTTGCAGTGGGGAGAGTCCAAGCCAAAGCTTTGCGTGTTTGAGATGATCTACTTTGCCAGACCTGATAGCGTCATGCATGGGGAAAGTCTTTACACTTATAGAATGCGAATTGGCGCTCAATTAGCTAAAGAAAGCTCAGTTGATGCGGATATTGTCATTGGGGTGCCTGACTCTGGGATCCCTGCTGCGATTGGGTTCTCGCGGGAGTCAGGGATTCCCTATGCTGAAGGTTTGATTAAAAACCGTTATGTGGGACGGACTTTTATTCAGCCGACTCAGACAATGCGCGAGTCTGGCATCAGAATGAAACTGAATCCACTCAAGGATGTGTTGTTAGGAAAACGAGTAATTGTGATCGATGATTCGATCGTAAGGGGAACTACGAGTCGTAAAATAGTAAGAGCATTGCGTGAGGCTGGTGCAACTGAGGTACATATGCGTATTTCTTCGCCACCTGTAACTCATCCTTGTTTTTATGGTATTGATACGGACTCGCAAGATCATTTAATCGCCGCTCAGAAATCTGTAGAGGCGATCGCCAAACAGATTGAGGTTGACACGCTTGCGTATCTCAGTCACGCAGCAATGTTAACGGCGACACAAATTGATACCACGCATTTTTGCACAGCTTGTTTTACAGGAAAATATCCTATAGAAGTTCCTGATAAGCTCAAGCGCTCCAAACTTATGCTAGAAAATATTGCACCATGACCAAGATCCTCTTTCATCTCGCATTTCCAGTAAATGATATTCCAAGCACCAAAGCTTTTTATATTGATGGGTTAGGTTGCCTAGCAGGGCGCGAGTCAAAAGACTCAATGATCATGAGTTTGTACGGTCATCAGTTAGTAGCACACGTAGCTCACGAAACACTTGAAGAGCAACGTGGCATTTATCCTCGCCATTTTGGACTAGTTTTCTATTCTGAAAACAATTGGATGGCTCTTTTGGAAAAAGTCCATGATAAGCGACTTAAGTTTTATCAAAAGCCAAAGGTTCGCTTTGTAGACACACCGTTAGAGCATCGCACCTTCTTTTTAGCAGATCCTTCAGGTAATGTTTTAGAGTTTAAACACTACAAGTTTGAGACTGCAATTTTTGGCGAGACTGACTTTCATGAAGTTGGTGATTCGGACTTTGCTCAGCAAGTTCCAGTTGCTACTTACAAGTAAAAAGCCCAAACAAAAAGAGATGCCGCTAGCGGCATCTCTTTTTGTTTGGGCTTTTAATTTTTGGCGAAGCATTTGAAACTGTTTTTTCTTTTGGCGTTGTCGGGCTGAACCGCCTTTACCTTTGTTGTTTCTACCCTCTTTGCGCGGAGATTCCCAACGCTTTAATCTTTGGCTCATGTTTTCGTACCTTTAGAAATACAATTTTGTAGATAGATTCAAGATCGCTTCTTTAATCATTAACTATCAGACCATGATATTAAGTCATATAACTCGGGGCTTACTATCACTCTTTAGAGTGAAAGAGTGTTTTGGATGGTCTCACACTTAAATTAATTTTTGTTTGATATCGTCAGGATTTCTGAATCCTACAGCGATCGCTTTTCCGTCTTTTACAAACAAAGGTCGTTTTAGCAGCATTGAGTCTTTTGCATAAGCTTCGATCCACTGAATATGCGACCATATCTCTTTTTCAGCGCCAAGCGATCGATATGACTGTCCTGAGGTGTTTCGCATCGATCTTTCTCCTAAAGCATTTACCCACTCAGCGATCGTGGTTCTAGCAGGAGGAAAATCTTTGGTATTGATGAATTCGTAATCAATTCCTAGTTTATCTAACCATGCGATCGCTTTTTTACAAGTACCACAATTGGGGATTCCATAAATTTGAATAGACATAAATTTGTTTAGATTATGACTTGTTATTTATATTTCTATGTGGCTTTATTGTTATTGTAGCGATACATCAAAGTAGGCTGTCGCCAAGTGTATTAAAAAAACCAAAAGAGAGTTGTGGCACAGAGATCGGCAACTCTCTTTTGGTTTTTCTTTTGGAATTTATATGTCCTAACATGCCTAGCAAAAGCTATAAGACTCCAAATTTCATTAGCTAATGTAATCTAATCTGTTGATGCAAAAAATAAGAAATCAGAGAATGGCGCAAAGCACCTTTCCCTGATTGATTTGAAAATGGGGGTGAAGGGACTTGAACCCTTACGACCTTACGATCAACGGATTTTAAGTCCGTAGCGTCTACCATTCCGCCACACCCCCAAAAGGCTTTGTTATTCTAGCGCGAAATGTGTAAATTTAAAATCAAAATTTTATAATTTATCTCCAGACCAGTAAACACAGGGTATTTGGGAATAAACTATAGCAATCCTAGATGAGATGCGAGCGGATTCGATACTTTGACAAGCTCAGTACATTGCTTTGCTCAGCCAAAGATTATTATCGTTACCTAAGCAAAGCTGAAGCTCAAGATTCTCACAAATATTTTAGGACTGCTATACAGCTGTCGTAAAATTGGATGTAGCTAAGTGACGAAAATGCAATACTGATTGTTTAAGAGTTTGACTTAAAGTATTACTAGGTAGTTAAACAGCTTTCACTGCAACTATTAATATGGCGGACATTTCTTTCTCTGATAGAGACAAAATTATTGAAATCATTAATACATCAAGTCGGCTTAAGTATCTTCTAAAATTTACATATCAAATTTCTCTAGATGATATTGTCTCCATTCGGGTAGATGGTGACAACTTTAAAGTTGATATCAATACTGAGACGACCATGTTTCGTTTTAAGCCACAAGGTTTGGAAGATGTAATTATGAAAAATCCAGAAACTGGTATCCTCCAATTGACATTCGATCCAGCTTTAGCACAGGCGATTTATAACATTGTTGATGAATATGCGTAGTCATCTGACTCGCAACACGTTAACACAAAGGGAATTTTACATCAGTCCTAAACTATGCGCGAGAAGCTTGGGCTTCGACTTCGCTCAGCCAACAATTGTTATTGATGGCTTTATACATATAGATTGTTAAAGTGTTGAAGTCTCTTTAGGATTGCTACATTGTTCGAGGTATTCTGTTGTGGAAATTATGCGAGTTTTGTATCACAACGAAACCATGTCCAGAAATCGATAGGAACCATGAGTAAAGTTCTACTGAATCTTATTGTCATTCGCTCAAGTAATATTGATGAATCTGCCGTTTTCTATCAACAAATTGGTTTGTCTCTCATCAAACACCAACATGGTAATGGTTTAGAGCATTTTACTAGCAATTTAGATGGTATCATCTTCGAGATTTATCCATTTATCACTGGATCGGCATCAGCATCTGCGACTCGGATAGGATTTCAAGTGACCTCTTTAGATGTAGTTGTCGGCGAACTTCAAAAACATGGCGCTTCAATTATTTCCCCGCCTAAAAACTCTCCTTGGGGAAGACGTGCAGTAGTCTCAGATCCAGATGGACATGTCGTGGAGTTAACGCAGATCGATTAAATCTCAGGACTTATGGAAAAATTCAATCTTTTCACAATATGGATATTTATTGTTAGTGTACTACTCGTAGTTTATATAGCTGTTTGTACATTTGTACTGATTCGTCAGAGGCAAATGATATTTACTCCAACCCACAGCTTTTCTGAAGTAACCCCATCAATATTTAATCTAGAGTACGAAGAAGTTTGGATTCCAATTGATGAAAATTTTAAAACTCAAAATAAATTGCATGGATGGTTTATCCCTTCAGAAAAAGAGAATTTAGATAAAAGTGTGATTCTCTATCTTCATGGTGCTGGTGGCAATATCAGCGATCTTATCTATCTTCGGGACATTGCTCAACTTAAAAAACTAGGATTTTCGATCTTTTTGTTTGACTATAGAGGTTATGGTCAGAGTGTAGGATCCTTTCCATCTGAGACAAGTATGTATACTGATGCTCAGATGGCTTTAAAATATTTGAGAGAACAGAAGAGCATTCCTCTAAATAACATTTACTTGTTTGGTGTATCTTTGGGCGGAGCAGTAGCAATCGATTTAGCACTAAAAGAGCAAAATATAGCAGGACTGATAGTAGTTAGTTCCTTTTCCTCTATGCAAGATGAGATACTTCATTTAGGCTATAGAATATTTCCAATTGAGCTAATTCTGAACCAAAAGTTCGAATCTATTAGAAAAGTTAGATCTTTAAAAACTCCAGTCATTTTCATTCATGGTACTTCTGATACATTTAACCCAGCTATTATGAGCCAGAAGCTTTATGATGCAGCGCCTAATCCTAAACAACTACTTCTAATTGATGGCTTTGGGCATAGCAATATTTCAGAAATGCTTGAAACTCCACAATTTAGGGATGAAATCCAAAAATTTATTCAAGATGTGAGTATAAATAACTAGAATAGATAGGGGTATGTCAGTTACAGCAATTATCGATCGAAAGAACCACAAGAAAAAAATTGAAAACGTTGCCTTGCAATGCTTCCAACTTTTTTGGTTTGGGTTTGAGCGCAAAGCGCTGTAAACTGCTTGAGTATTCGATGTAATGGGTTTTACACCAAGACTCAGTAACTTTTATGGCTTCAGGAATACCTTTGTTATACAAATGGTTAAACCCGAAACGGCTAGCCATTTTAGAGGCTTGTTTAATTGGTTTAGTCGCAGGCTTAGCAGCAGTCCTACTAAAACTGGGCATTGGATGGTTAGGAGGGTGGCGTGTCCATATTGCTCATGAATTACCAGCATGGTTCGCATTGCCTGTAATTGGTTTGATCGGGGGATTTTTATCGGGATTTTTGATTGAGAAGTTTGCGACCGAGGCGGCAGGTAGTGGGATTCCTCAAGTCAAAGCTGCCTTGGGTTATGTCCCGATCGCCCTTAATTTGCGTGTTGCCGTAGTCAAATTGGCTAGTACGATCGTAGCGTTAGGCTCAGGACTAGCACTTGGTCGTCAGGGGCCAACGGTACAGATCGGTGCTGCGATCGCAGGTCAGTTTAGCCAGTGGATTCCTAATTCGCCTGAATATCAGCGTCAACTGATTGCCGCAGGAGCCGCCGCAGGACTTGCCGCAGGATTTAATGCGCCGATCGCAGGCGTGTTATTTGTGATCGAAGAACTGCTACACGATGTTTCTAGTTTGACACTGGGAACGGCTATTCTTGCCTCATTTATTGGCGGTGTGGTTTCACGGATCTTGACAGGTCAAGGAATAAGCCAAGTTATTCCCAAAGTCCAATTTTCTGCCCAAGAAATTCCGTTTTTACTGTTGTTAGGGATTTTGGTGGGATTGTTTGCTGCCTTATTTAACAAAAGCGTTATTACCGTTACACGATGGAATCGTCAAACCTTCAGGATGGGATTATCATGGCGGATTGCGATCGCAGGTTGTGTATCGGGAATGGCGATCGCGATTCTCCCGATAGACTTTCGCGATAGTTCGGGATTGCAGTTGTTTTTAGCAATGGGACAATCCGATTGGCAAATTACCGCAGGAGCTTTTGCAGTAAGATTTGTTCTCACACTGATTGCCTGTAGTGCTGAGACTCCTGGGGGACTATTTGTGCCTAGCTTGATTTTAGGAGCAGCGCTAGGTTCGCTAGTGGGGAATTTGGAACATGCATTATTGGGAATAGGAACTTTGGCAACTTATGCACTTTCAGGAATGGGAGCTTTTTTTGGTGCGGTGGCAAAAGTACCGATTACTGCCTTTGTGATTGTTTTTGAGATTACGATGGATTTCAATATTATTCTGCCATTGATGATTACTAGTGTTGTTGCTTATCTCAGTGCGGAGAAGTATTCCCCTGGGTCTTTATATACCCATTTATTAGAACTGAAGGGAATTTATCTCCAAACGGAAGTAGTGACAGAAGGCTTGTGGGATGGACTGAGGGCTGCGGATGTTATGCAGAGGCAGGTGGAAACACTTCCTGAGTATCTGAGTGTTAATGAAGCGATGCAATCGTTTGCGCGATCGCGACATCGAGGATTTCCTGTCGTTGCTGATAATCATTTAGTCGGGATTATTACGCAAATGGATTTAGTTAAAGTTCAGGAAAGAAAGCTTTCTGGTGATACATCAATAGAAAAGATTATGACCCCAAAGCCAATTACAGTAAGTCCTGAAGAAAGTCTTTCTCAAGTTCTCTATCTACTTTCCTATTACAAACTCTCTCGACTACCCGTAATCGATCGCCACAAACTGGTGGGGATTATTACCCGTAGCGATATTTTGCGAGCACAGGCAAAACGCTTATGCGGGGTCAGTTCTCAAATCAATAAGCCATCATATCTTGTCTATCAGCAACGTGGCACAGCGACAGGTAAAGGACGAATTCTTCTTCCGATTAGCAATCCCCAAACTGCTCCTTATTTAATTGCCATTGGTTTAGCGATCGCCAAGGCGCGAAACTATGAACTAGAATGTCTGCATATTATCTCTTTATCCCAACATCTATCTTTATCTGAGACCTCAGTAGATTTAGCCCCTACTTTAGAATTATTTCAAGTGGCAACCAATGCTGCTGTAAGTAAACGAGTTTCTTTGCATACGCAGGTGCGCGTTGCCCATGACGTTGGTCAGGCGATTATAGAAGTAGCAGGTAATCGTCATAACGATCTGCTATTAATTGGCTGGCATGGGAATGGTAATGTCGCTTCGCCTGAGCGTATTTGGGGGGATACGGTTGATACGGTGGTTCGACAAGCGGATTGTGATGTGATGCTGGTTAAATTTAGCGATCGCTTGCAGAAGTTTAATCCATTTAAACAAGAATTTAAAAAACCAAATATTTCCTTCGATCGCTGGTTGATTCCGATCTCTGGCGGGATAAACACTGAAAGTATGTTGATGCTTCTTCCTGCCTTAATTGCTCTTTCTCCCTATCCTGAAATCTATCTCTGTCAGGTCTTCTCTCCTGCTGATAAAGATTACGAATCTAGCCTATTAGAAAAGTATGCAGATTTCTTGTATAAATCTATTCGATTTTCCGTTGGGACGATCCCAATTTGCTCTAAATTGGTTGCTGATGCGATCGTCGATCTTGCCAATCAACAGAGAAGTGATGTAATTATGCTGGGAGCAAGCCATGAAGGAGCTTTGCAACAGATTGTTCACGGTAATATTCCTGAAGCGATCGCCCGCAATAGTGACAGAACGATCATCATTTTCAGAAAAGCATCAACCTTTGACAATTCAAAACCCAAATAAATAGAGGCAGCGCTTCGCGCCGCCTCTATTTATTTGGGTTTTACAGAAATTACCGATCAAACGAACTACAAGAAAAATTTTGAAAGCGTTGCTTTGCAAGGCTTTCAAAATTTTTCTTGTGTTGGGTTTAAGCGCAAAGAGCTATATGTCCTAAGCAAAACTTAGATTGCTATATATCGCCATGACAAACGGCAAAAAGAGCCATCGCCACTTTTTGTCGTGTCTTTTTGGGGTTTGTCATGGATTCGTGTCATCAGCTACAGTCGAGACATCATTATTAGCTCACAATACTTTCAATAGTCTATGGGTAGCGATCGCCATCGCGTAGAAACAATGAAACCCCGCATTATCGTCTGTGGTCTAGATAGAACGGGTTATAAAATTTTAAGCCTGCTAAAACAGCAAGGTTGTTTTGTCATTGGTATCCACGATCGACCTATTCATCAAAATGATACGGAAATTGTTATTGGCGATTTGGCAGCGGCAGAGACTTTGCTAGCAGCAGGAATTAGAGATGCTCAGACATTAATTTTGGCGGGAGCCGATGAAGCTCGTAATCTCACGATTTTGATGCAAGCGCGGGTTCTCAATCCTCAAGTGAGGATCATTAATCGTTTGTTTAACTCAAGTTTAGGCGTGCGCTTGGATTTGACCTTGCCCAATCATTTGACCATGAGTGTGGCAGCGTTAGCTGCACCTGTATTTGCTTTTAGTGCGATGGGAAGTCAAGCGATCGGACAATTGCGACTATTTAACCAAACTTGGCCGATTCACGAGGAATATATTGACGATCGCCATCCTTGGATTGGTAAACCTCTAGCGGAATTTTGGGAAGATCGCACGCGCATGTTGATTTACTATCTTCCCCATGATGAGAGCAAAGTCGATCTGGTAAGTGCTGTTCTGAATGGGCGGACTTTACAGTTTGGCGATCGCCTATTACTTGGTACACAGCCAAGTGTAAGAACTGCATCGCGTCCAATATTGCAAAAAATATCAAAGGTGTTCATGGGCTTACGCCACTTTCACGAGCATGGGAAAGCAGTTTTATTCACAGCGATCGCCCTACTATTAACAATTTTTTCGGCGACGGTAGTGTATACCAGCTTTCAAATGAATATCTCCTTGGTAGATGCGCTCTATTTCTCAGTTGGTATGATTACAGGGGCGGGTGGAAATGAGCAAGTTGTCGAACATGCCAATGATAGTATCAAAATGTTTACGATCGTTATGATGTTGATTGGAACTGCGGTGATCGGTATTTTTTATGCGATTTTAAATGACTTTATTTTGGGTTCGCGTCTAAGGAACTTCTGGGATGCTGCCAGAGTTCCACAACGCAATCATATTGTGATTTGTGGTTTGGGAAGTGTCGGCGTGCAAACTGCTCTGCAATTAGTGAACTATGGTTACGAAGTTCTCGTTATTGAACGCGATCAGAATAATCGTTTTTTAGATACAGTGCGATCGCTAAATATCCCTGTTATTCATGGTGATGCAAGCTTGCCAACTACACTCAAAGCCGCCAATCTCGATAAAGCTGAAAGCTTACTTGCGGTTACGAGTAATGATACTGCCAATCTAGAAATCGCTCTTAATGCTAAGGGAATTGCGCCGCGCTGTCGAGTTGTGGTGCGTTACGACGATCCATATTACGCAGGTATGGCACAGGAAGTATTTGATTTTGAAGCTGTGCTTAGTCCACCTGAAATTGCTGCCCCCGCCTTTGCTTCTTCCGCGCTCGGTGGGCGTATTCTCGGTAATGGCATTGTCGCTGACAGTCTCTGGGTGGCGATCGCAACCATGATTACACCCAATCATCCGTTTTGCGGAAAGCCAGTTCAGGAGGCATCAAGGACTGCGGATTTTGTTCCTCTTTACATTGAAACCGCCTGTCAAACCATTCACGGATGGAATTTACTGGAAGCCTCTCTCAGTGCAGGTGATATCCTCTATTTAACGATGCCAGCCGCTAAACTAGAGCAACTCTGGCGAGTTGCTCCATTTCAAGTTGCAGTTAGCTAAGCTTCTTTCTTGATTAGTCCCTCTCCCACTGGAAGAGGGACGAGGGCGTTTTAAGCTCCTTCTCTTAACTTATCGAGAATCGAACGATCTTCTAGGGTAGAAGTATCGCTGGTGATTTCTTGACCAGAAGCAAGCGATCGCAATAGGCGGCGCATGATTTTGCCCGATCGCGTTTTGGGTAAGGCCTCAGCAAAGCGAATCTCATTAGGACGAGCGATCGCCCCAATTTCAGCGACAACGTGCTTTTTCAATTCCTTGGCTAGTTCTTCACTAGGCTGGCGATCGCCTTCGAGAATCACAAAGGCAAAGATATCCTCACCCTTAAGATCGTCAGGTTTACCAACCACAGCAGCTTCTGCTACCGCAGGATGGGAAACCAGTGCTGATTCGATTTCCATTGTGCCAAGACGATGACCAGCAACGTTAATTACATCATCGACACGTCCCATCACCCAATAGTAACCATCCTCATCTTTGCGAGCGCCATCTCCAGCAAAATAGACATATTTGCCATCTTGGGGCGGAATATGTTCCCAGTAGCTCTTGCGGAAGCGATCGGGATCGCCGTAGACAGTACGCATCATTCCCGGCCAAGGATGACGCACCACCAAGTAGCCACCTTCATTGGGTTCCGCAGGATTACCATCAAGATCGACAATGTCAGGAATAATCCCTGGGAATGGAAGCGTTGCCGATCCTGGTTTTGTAGGAATCGCACCTGGTAAAGCTGTAATCATGATTCCGCCTGTTTCCGTTTGCCACCATGTATCGACAATTGGACAACGGCTACCACCAATGACGCGGTGATACCACATCCAAGCTTCAGGATTAATTGGCTCACCGACAGTTCCCAATAAACGTAGCGAAGTAAGATCGCGAGTATTAGGATGATGTTCGCCCATTTTAATAAAGGAACGAATCGCAGTGGGAGCAGTATAGAAAACTGTCACCTGATACTTCTCAATTACATCCCAGAAACATCCGAGATTGGAAGCTCTAGGCGCTCCTTCATACATCAGCGTAGTTGCACCATTAGAGAGGGGACCATAGACAATATAACTATGTCCTGTAATCCAGCCGACATCAGCAGTACACCAATACACATCGGTATCTTTGAGGTCGAAAATCCATTTAGTAGTCATGTGACTGTAGAGGTTATAGCCTGCCGTGGTATGCACAACTCCCTTCGGTTTGCCAGTACTTCCCGAAGTATAGAGAACGAAAAGCATATCTTCGCTTTCCATTGGTTCTGCTTCACATTTCGCCGAAACCCCTTGCTGTAAATCATGCCACCAATGATCGCGACCTGCGGTCATGTGGGTAGTTTGACCTGTGCGCTTGACTACGAGTACATCAGTTACGGAAGGTGCGGCTCCATTCTCTAGCGCTTTATCCACTTGGTCTTTCAATGGCACGATCGCATCTTTGCGCCATCCGCCATCAGCGGTAATTACTAGTTTTGCTTCGGCATCGACAAGACGATCGCGCAGGGCTTCAGCACTAAATCCTCCAAATACGACACCATGTACTGCGCCAATTCTGGCACAGGCAAGCATGGCGATCGCTGCCTCTGGAATCATTGGCATGTAAATACCAACGCGATCGCCTTTTTGAACTCCTAATTGTTTGAGAGCATTGGCAAACTGGCAAACTTCGCGATGTAGTTGAGCATAGGTCAATGTCCGCGAATCACCATTTTCGCCTTCCCAAATTAAGGCTGCCTTGTTTTTGCGCCATGTCGTCAAGTGGCGATCGAGGCAGTTATAAGAAATGTTAATTTTACCCCCATCAAACCATTTCACCGATGGCGGCTGCCAATCGAGAACGGTATGCCATTTCTCAAACCAATGTAATTCTTTGTTGGCTAGGTCTGCCCAAAAAGCACTAGGATCGGCTGCGGCGCGATCGTAAATTTGTTGATATTCTTCAAGGCTCTTAATATGGGCGGATTGTGAGAACTCGGTAGATGGTTCAAACAAGCGCTTTTCTTTCAAAATTGATTCAATCGTGGGCTGTGACATAAATGTTATAAAAATTGATATTTATTAAGATTACTAGATCGTTCTCTGTTGCGGGTTTTAGTCGATTTTGTTATTTTACCGTGAGTTTTCAAGCTTAGCGATCGCCATTTCCTAATTAGCTCAAAGAAGAAAGGTATTGCTTTGCAATACCTTTCTTCTGGATCAAACGAGTCGCAAGAAAAATCTTGAAAGTGTTGCTTTGCAACGCTTTCAAGATTTTTCTTGGTTTGGGGTGAAAGCGCTTTGCGCTTTCACCCCAAAAAGGAGAGATGGTAGCTATAACATCTTGGTTATGCTGCCAAAAATTTGACGGAGGTTAGGCTTTGGCTGACCTAAATTTTTGCGCCATGCTTCCATGTAAGTATAAAACACTGGAGTTAGGTATAGGGTTAAAATCTGTGAGAACACTAGTCCTCCCACGATCGCAATACCTAGGGGACGACGTGCTTCAGAGCCAACGCCACTACCTAAGGCGATCGGTAATGTGCCGATGAGGGCTGCCATAGTGGTCATCATGATCGGGCGAAAGCGGACGATACAGGCAGCATAAATTGCATCGAGAGGACTTTTATTCTCGCGCCTCTGTGCTTCGATCGCAAAATCAACGAGCATAATCCCATTCTTTTTGACAATACCCACTAATAGAATGATTCCGATAAAGGAATAGAGATTTAACTCCACTTGAAATACCCAGAGCGTCAGCAATGCACCGAAACCTGCGGAAGGAAGTCCCGACAGAATTGTAATTGGATGAATAAAATCTTCATAGAGGATGCCTAAGATCAGATAAATTACCACAATCGATACCAAGAGCAACCAACCTAAATCGTTAAAGGAATTGCTAAATACTTGAGCCGAACCTTGAAAACTAGCGGTGACAGTATCTGGTAAAACTTCCTTTGCAACTTGCTTAATCGACTCCGTCGCATCACTTAGGGATGTACCCAACTGCGTATCAAAGGAAATAGTTGCTGAAGGTAATTGGGCTAGATGATTGACGGTCAAGGGACCTACACCTTGTTTAATTGAGGCGATCGCGCTTAAGGGAGTTTCATTACCATTTTTACCCCGCACATAAATCATCGCTAGGGCAGTGGGATCGCGCTGAAATTCAGGCTTTAGTTCTAAAATCACGTAGAACTGATTGTCGGGTGTAAACATCGTAGAAACTTGGCTAGAGCCATAGGCATTACCAAGAGTTTTTTCGATTTGAGCAGCCGTAATTCCTAGCAATGCAGCTTTATCATGATCGACCTGTACTTCGATTTGAGGGGTTCTCAATTGCAGATCGCTATCAACACCCCTTAGTCCGGGGATATCTTTCACCTTTGCTAATAATTTGGGAATAGAATCACGGAGATCCTGTAAATTCAAACTCTGAAGCGTGAATTGATAGGTGGAGTTAGTCTGCTGTCCGCCGATGGGAATTGCCGCAGGCGATCGCAAAAATGTTTGGATACCTGTGAGTCGGCGTAACTGAGGTGTCAGTTTTTGAATAATCTCATCGGCGCTGAGTTGTCTCTGATCGCGGGGCTTAAGCTGAATGGTAATACGACCACTATTAACGGAAGCGTTAGGACCTGATGCACCAACTGTGGAGTTTAGCGCTGCAATATTTGGATCTTGACGAATGATATCTACAACTTCCTGTTGATGCTTTAACATATCGTCAAAGGAAATATCCTGCGCGGCTTTCGTGCTTGCCATTAATTGCCCTGTATCCTCAGTCGGAATTAACCCTTTGGGAACGAGCGTAAACATATAGAAGGTGAGGAACAGCAAGAGCACCGAACTAATCATCGTGGTGCGACGATGTTTTAAAACTGGTTTAAGTGTCCATTTATAACCTTTGAGTAGATAGTTAAAGCCGCTTTCTAACAGGTTCGCGAACCGATTTTGCTGATGATGCGGCGATTTTAAAAAGCGACTACAGAGCATCGGTGTCAGACTGAGGGAAACAAATCCAGATACAAGAATGGCAACGCTAATCACGATCGCAAATTCATGGAATAGTTTGCCG
Organism: Pseudanabaena frigida; assembly: GCA_003242085.1. GTDB lineage: Bacteria > Cyanobacteriota > Cyanobacteriia > Pseudanabaenales > Pseudanabaenaceae > Pseudanabaena > Pseudanabaena frigida. The sequence continues at coordinate 253,877 of QBML01000005.1, forward strand.
ATCAATCCGCCCATAAAGATAATTGGGATAAATACAGCAACAAGCGAAAGAGTCATCGACAAAATCGTAAAGCTGACCTCCTGCGAACCCTTTAATGCTGCTGCCATTGGTGGCTCACCCATTTCGCGATGACGCACGATATTTTCCAGTACGACGATCGCATCATCCACGACAAAACCAACGGAAAGCGTCAATGCCATCAGTGACAGGTTATCGAGGGAATACCCCAGTAAATACATGACGGCAAAAGTACCAATAATAGCGATTGGCAAAGCCATACTGGGAATCATCGTGGCGGGGAGATCTCGCAAAAAGAGAAAGATCACCAAGATCACAAGGGCAATGGAAAGAACTAAGGTGAATTGCACATCTTGAATCGAAGCACGAATCGATAGGGAGCGATCGTATAGAACTCCCATTTCAATCGATGTTGGGATTTGGGCTTGTAAGGTCGGGAGCATCGCCTTGACCGCATCAACAATCTTGACAGTGTTTGCCCCCGGTTGCGGCTGCACGGCAAGAACGATCGATGGCTGATTGGAGACTTTGCGATCGCTAAATAAATTCGAGACTTTATTGTTTTGGATGCTATCAATCACATCGCCTAGGTCTTTTAGCCTCACGGGAGAACCATTTTGATAACTGACAATTAGTTCTCGAAAATCATTGGCATTATTGAGTTGTCCGTTTGCTTGAATGAGATAGCTTTTATCTTTACCTGACAATGTACCTGTAGGCAGGGTGACATTGCCTTGCTGAATTATGGTTTTAATTTGATCGAATCCAATCCCTCTAGCTGCAACTAATCGCGGATCGAGTTGAACGCGCACTGCATATTGCTTTTGTCCATAGACCTGTACTTGAGCTACACCATTGATCGCGGAAATTGGCTGCGCGATCGCTATTTCTGCATTTTCATCGACCTCGGAAATCGGTAGGGTTTCTGAATAGAGATAGAGATAGAGAATTGGAGAAACCGATGGATTGACTTTGCGATAAGTCGGAGGTTTGGGCATATCCGCAGGCAGTTGTCCCGCCGCCGCCGAGATGGCTGCTTGCACATCCTTAGCTGCCGAAGCGACATTGCGGCTAAAGTCAAATTGGAGAGAAATACTGGTGCTACCTGTGGAACTGGTGGAGTTAAAGGAGTTCAGTCCCGCAATTTCCGTAAACTGACGTTCGAGGGGTGCAGCAACCGCCGATGCCATCGTTTCAGGTGTTCCCCCAGGGAGACTTGCCGAAACGCTGATGAAGGGATATTCCACATTGGGCAGAGCGCTAATCGGTAGCTGAAAATAGCTCATAACTCCAAAGATGAGAATCCCAATCATCACGAGGGTCGTCATGACAGGGCGAGTAATAAATAATTTAGAAAGGTTCATATTATGGCATTACATGTTGTAGAAGTGGAAGAGATTAAGTTTCTATTTGTGTTTTACTTAATTATTTTCTCGAAATCATCTTTTAGTAATATAATGCCCTCCTTAATAAGGATCATCAGGGGAATTTACTTCCACAAATGAAGCATATTGAAGTGATGCATAAACATCTCTAACGAAATCCTCAATCCCCTCCAAAATGGGTTGCTGATTAGCTGGGCGATCAATAATCTCATTGAACAATATCCAGTTCAGTTTATTAGAATTATTACTAAGCTCCAGATAATCAATATCAGGGTAAATACAATAGTCACCTAGAGAATTATCGATATTATCAATCCAGTCAGCAGGGATATCTACTGGTATTCCTAATTCTCTTTCGTTTAGATAGCTTTTAGCAACAAAAGCTGAAGCACCAGCAAAGACATCAGCAATTTGGATACCATAATAGGTTTTAGAATCAACAAAGTTAATGGCATTTTTAAGATTAAAGCCAAGTGAATCCTTTTTGCCTAAAAAATCACCAAATAGCTGATTAGAGTTGCCAATCATAGCATTAAAAAAATCAGACTGTTCTTGAAGTGGTTTTGATTGGTCGCAAAAGACATCTAGTTCTTGAAAGTTTTGTCCCCAACTACTTAATAGGACACCTAAAGATGTAAATGTTAAATCTAAGATCCATTTCCCTGTTTTAGTTCCATTAAGAGATTCTATTTCGTCTGAAATAATATCCTTATGATAAACGCAGAAAATCCTTAATAGCTGTAAAAATTTTTCCTCGGTTTCAGATGTACTAGAAGATAAAAATAAATCTTGTAATTCTTCAACATTCTTGCTCCGCATTCCCTTCTCAAATGTAGCAAGTAAAGCTTCCGCACTTTCAGGCTTTACTTGTAAATGTAAATAGATAAAATTGCTAACAAACTTATGAAATTCGAGAGCGTAAAAAAGTGAGCTTTTATCAGCTAATACTGGCTCAAATATGTATTCAAAAAATCTGCACGCAATGCTAAACTTCTTGTTGTGTACAACTAATTTTGTACAATTACTATATTTAGCAAGAACTTCGGAGATTACTTTTTTGCCTTTGTTATGTTTTTTTAGATTTTCAAATTTCAACTCATTGCCTTGTATCTTATATTTACCTATCAAATATTTAACAAATTGTTCTGCTTCACAATGATTTATTGCTACTGATGCGTAAGTAAAAAATGGGCTGTCAATATCTGACATATTATTCCCAGTAAACCCTGATTCATCACAATATATCTGTTGAGTCATAACTTTTAAATTATAAAAAATAGTGTTTTTCTCTTGTAACTTTATATCATTTTTTAGTTAGTTGAATCCTATATTCTTATGCTCGCTCAAAGAAAAAATACCGCAAATTAAATCCGCCAAGCTTTTTCCGCCATGCTTCCATATAGATATAGAAAACGGGCGTTAAATACAGCGTCAGGATTTGTGAAAAGATTAATCCACCCACTACGGCAATGCCTAAAGGTCGGCGTGATTCTGAACCTGCACCAAAGCCGATCGCGATCGGAATCGTTCCCATTAATGCTGCCATCGTGGTCATCATGATCGGACGGAACCGTACTAAACAGGCTTGATAGATTGCAGTCGCAGGCTTTAACGATTCAGTACGCTGGATCTCGATCGCAAAGTCCACCATCATAATTCCGTTCTTCTTGACGATACCCACGAGTAGAATAATGCCGATAAAGGAATAAACATTGAGTTCCACATGGAAGATGATCAGGGTTAGCAAAGCCCCAAAACCTGCGGAGGGTAAGCCAGATAGGATCGTGATTGGGTGAATGAAATCCTCATAGAGAATTCCGAGAATCAAGTAAATTACGAGAATAGCGATCGCTAGTAAAAATATTAAGCTCGGTAACGAACTCTGGAATACCTGACTGGCTCCCGTAAAGCTAGTAGCAATATTTTCAGGAATCGTATCTTTAATTAATTGTTCGATTTGTTGATTGGCAGTGCCTAAAGAAACTTCAGGAGCGAGGTTATAAGAAATCGTCGCCGCATTCATTCTTCCTGAATGATTGACCATTAATGGGGCAGTATCTTGAGATACAGTGGCGAAGGTCTTGAGAGGAACGACTTGCCCAGAGGTAGAGGTGATATAGAGCGACAGTAGCGCCTTCACATCCTGCTGATATTGTGGCTCTAATTCGAGAATGACTTGATACTCGTTAGTCGCGCCGTAAATTGTGGATACTTGATAGGCTCCATAGGCACTTCTGAGCGCATTCTCGATTTGTTGAGCCGTAATTCCATGCGTTGACGCTTTATTGCGATCGATGTTCAGTTTGACTTGAGAAGTCATCTGCAAATCACTATTCACATCTTGTAATAAAGGCAAAGCTTTCATCTTCTCTACCAGTTTGGGTACATACTCTTGCAATGGCTGTAGATCCGTATTTTGCAGCTCTAATTGATAGAGTCCTGTAGTTTGTTGCGTACCAATAGGAATCGCAGGAGGATTTTGCAGAAATACTTGAATGCCTGTGACATCAGCAAGTTTCGTTCGCAATTCTTGAATAACTTCATCGGCACTAGCTTGCCTTTGCGATCGCGGTTTCAAGCGGATAAATAAACTACCCGAATTACTTGCCGTTGTTGCGCCACCGCCACCAGCACTCGCACCAATATTTGAGTTTACCGCTTCCACATTAGGATCTTGAGCAATCAGTTCAGCGACGGCTTGTTGGTGCGTGACTAATGCTTCAAAGGATGTATCTTGAGCGCCTTGAGTTGTGCCAACAATCTGCCCCTTATCTTCACTGGGAATAAATCCTTTGGGAACAGCAACAAATAGTCCAATCGTGGCAAATAGCAACACAAACGACAAAATCATCGTCGTGCGATGGTATTTCATCACGGTTTTGAGAGTGCGATCGTATAGACCGAGAAAGCGATCGAATATAGCTTCCGTTGCGCGGTAAAAGCGACTTTGGCTAGCGTGATGGACAGGACGCAGAAAGCGACTGCACAACATCGGAGTCAGGCTCAGCGAAACAAAACCTGAAACGAGAATCGAAACAGAGATCGTCACGGCAAATTCATGGAATAAGCGTCCTAATAGTTCGCTCATAAATAGCATGGGAATGAATACCGCCACCAATGAGAGCGTCATCGATAGAATCGTAAATCCGATTTCCCTAGAACCATTGAGAGCCGCCTGCATCGGACGTTCACCCATTTCCATATGTCGCACGATATTTTCTAGCATCACGATCGCATCATCAACGACAAAGCCCACCGATAGGGTGAGCGCCATCAGCGACAGGTTGTCCAGCGAAAAAGCTAACTGGTTCATGATTGCGAATGTGCCAATCAGCGATACGGGCAGAGCTAAACTAGGAATGATCGTCGCTGAAAGGTTTCGCAGAAATATGAAGATCACAAGAACGACTAAAGCGATCGTTAAGACTAAGGTAAACCGCACATCATCAACGGAATCACGAATGGATTGGGAGGCATCGTACAGCACGCCAATCTGCACGGAATTGGGAACCTGTTCCCTCAATTTTGGCAGCAATTTCTGAATCGTATCGACAACTGCTACAGTATTCGTCCCTGGTTGGCGCTGAATCGTGAGAATAATGGCGCGAGTATTGTTATACCAGCTTGCGACCTTGTCATTCTCCACACTGTCGATTACTCTTCCTAGCTGCTCTAGATAAATTGGTGCGCCATTCTTATAGGCAACAATCAATTTGCGATAGGCGGCGGCATCCTGAAGTTGTCCGTTGGTCTGGACGGTAAAGTTTTTATGCTCTCCCGACAGACTACCCGTCGGTAAGTTGACGTTACCTTGCTGGATCGCTGTTTGCACTTGATCGATGCCAATCTCTTGACTAGCCAGCTTTTGCGGATCGAGTTGAATCCTTGCGGCATACTTTTGGGAACCGTAAACGCTTACCTGTGCTACTCCCGAAATTGTCGAAAGTTTTTGAGCAAGATAAGTCTCCGCGTAACTATCCACTTGCGAGAGCGGCAATGTCGGCGAATAGAGATAAAGATAGAGAATTGGCTGATCGGCAGGGTTAACTTTGCTAAAGGTGGGAGGATTGGGCAAATCGTTAGCAACTTGTCCAGAAGAAGCCGCGATCGCCGCCTGTACATCTTGAGCAGCATCGTCAATACTGCGGCTCAGACTAAATTGCAGCGCAATTTGCGTTTTCCCTAAGGTCGTTGTCGAATTGAGCGAGTCCAGTCCCGCGATCGTCGAAAATTGCTTTTCTAACGGACGTGTTACCGAATCTGCCATAGTTTCAGGACTCGCCCCAGGTCTTGAGGCTGTCACCTGAATCGTGGGATAGTCAACGCTTGGCAAATCGCTAATTGGTAAAGCCTGATAGCTCATCCATCCAAAAATGAGAATTCCCGCCATTACCAAGGTCGTCATGATAGGGCGACGAATGAAAATTTCTGAGAGATTCATTAATTGGCTCCCTCTGATTTTGCTGGTGGAGTTTTGTCAGGCTTGGGTAAGCTATTAGGAGAGCTAGTAGCAGAACCATCTGTAGAACCAGAGCGGCGACCTTTTCCTGATTTCTTGCGATCGCTGGCTGGCTTAGTAGGATCATCACTCGTCTTAGCCTTAGCACCGCTAGAATCAGTACTACTATCAGCCACCTTAACCTTGATCTTGCTACCATTGACCAAGTTTGCCTGACCATCGATAACAACGCGATCGCCTGATTTGAGTCCTTTCTGAATCACATCTAGACCATCAATAGTGCTACTCGCAACTACAGGTACATTGGTAACAGTCGAATTATCTTGATCGTCATCATTAACCACAAATACGAACTGTCCGTTGGCTCCATTCTGTACCGCTTGTGCAGGAACGACGATCGCATTCGGTTCTTCATTGAGAGTCAACGTCGTATTTACAAATTGCCCAGGAAATAACTGTCCGCCCGCATTATTGAAGTCGCCAATCAGTTGAATTGTGCCTGTCGTATTATCAACCGTATTGTTAATAAAGGTTAAGACTCCTGCAATCGGCGTATTGTTACCCGCAAAGGTGACACTAACATTGAGCTTGCCATTCTTCATTCGTTTTTGGATTTCGGGCAGATTCACTTCAGGAATCGCGAATGCAACTTGAATCGGATTAACTTGAGTAATTGTGACTAGCGGATTCGCACTATTAGCCTGTACGACATTACCTTCCGTAACGAGAATATTGCCAGCACGTCCATCAATCGGCGCATAAATTTCCGTATAGGAAGCTTGTACCTGTACATTTTGGTAAGCACCATCATCAGTGGCAACTACCGCTTCCGCATTAGTGATCGCTGCTTTATCACCCTCAACTACCGCAAGAGCATTCTGAATTGCTTCGCGATCGCTTTGTAAAGTTGCGTCCGATACGCGATTATTCGTGTTGTATTGCTGCGCTTGATCTTGACTGATCGCCCCCTCTTTATAGAGATTGTTATAGCGATCGCTTTGGGATTTCGCAAATTGCGCCTGTGCCTCATCTTTCGCTAAGTTTGCTTCCGCTGAGCGTACTAAGCCAATATCTCGCGCTAAGTTTGCTCTTGCCTGTTGCACTTGGGCGAGATCCCTCGAGACTACCCCTTGCGCCTGTTGAATTGAAGCAATTTGCGATCGGTCATCAATTGTAAATAGAAGATCGCCCTTATGAACCTCCTGACCTTTCTTGAAATGAACACCTGTAATCTTTCCTGACGCTTGCGGTGTCACGGCAACCGTTGAGCTAGCCTGAACGTTACCGATCGCCTGTAATTGAATTGGTACTGTCTTTTGAGCAGCTACGGCAACTGCTACAGGCACAACTTGCCCCTGCTTATCAGTCTTCTTCCCAGAATTGTCCTGTTTCGTCGCTGTCAACGCCCTAAAGCTAAAGAAACCAATAGTTCCCAGCAATAATAGACCTGCGATCGCTAGACCAATTCGCTTTTTACTCAAACTTCTAGGCTGCGTTTTTGAGGAATTGCGATTGTCATCAATATCGTCAGGAAATCCATGGGAAGAATGGTTAAGACTTTCCTCATAATTTAATGGAATCTCTAATTGCTGTTCATTCATGGTAATTACTGGGGATAACTGAAATTACTGGGGAGATTTATCGTTTGAAGGATTAGGTGTTTGCTCGTAGGACTTTTCCATAACGATCTGAATTTTATTTTTCTGGTCAGCCGTCAGATTGAGACTATCAATTGCCTTGCGAAGCTTCTCACCCTGTTTGAGCTTTGCTTGTAGCTGCTGTACTTGGTCAGGTGTCAGGACGGTCTCAATCTGTTTGCGTCTTGCTTCACGCCTTTGCTCTCGTTCTGGTGTAGTGGAACTATTTGCCTGAGGTGTATCTGAAGGAGTCGTTGCAGGAGAAGAATTTGCTTGAGATATGGTAGATGCAATTGGAGAAGGACTAGTTTGCGAACTGTCTGGAGAACTAGCCTGATTGCAAGCTGTAAGGATACTTCCAAGCAGGAGAGTAGATATAATTGTGGTAGCGATCGCAGTTGATTTCATTTTGAACTTATCGAATTGTATTGATGATCTTTGAAATAATGCAAAGTCAAATTAGAAAAGGCTTAGGAGCGGTACAATTCCCCTAAGCCTTGATTTTGTAGGAATTTAAGGGTTCTTTTGATGACAACAATCCTATCGGTTTAAGGAAATTTACGCATGACCCCAGAGTAACGACCTCACCAGTCAAAAAGTAACAAAGCATTAGTGACTTTTTTCCTATTGCGGAGTGAAAAATCAGGCTTAATTTCTCTAGTAAAACCAGCAGCAGATTTGGTATACAAAGTAAGAGCTAAATCATGAATATGAACCCATCCCCCTATCCATCATTTCGTCTTTTGCTACAAATAGATTGGCTGCTATTGACCACAGCCCTATGCATGGAAACTCTATTGCCATTTAATTGGTCTTGGCTACTGTTGTTGCAAGTTTTGCCAATTCTTGCTTTAGGTGTGATGGGTTTGCGGTTACCGATGGGGAGTTTTAGAAAAAAAATACTGTATACAGCACTAGAATTCGGATTGATTCTAATACCAGCGACACAGGGGATTTTAGCCACTCGCCCTGTTTTTCTGTTGTATCTAATTATGCTCATCCGAAGCTGCCAGATCTTTAAACGCTCTGGACAATTCGTAGTTCTATCTTTATCACTTCTATCCTATAGTCTCCTAGTCCTAGCCAAACCCATTGATACTGAAAGGCCGCGAGTTGTGGAACTTGTATGGGACTGGCGCATTAGCAATATTTTGTTATTCAGTTTAACGCTCATATTTGCCTTGATGCTAATTAATGCTTTACTTTCCGAACGGCAGAGTCGCGAAAAATTGGAGAAAGTATATCAAGAATTAGAAATGACCCATCATCAATTGCATCAATATTCGCTTCGGATAGAGGATCAAGCTACTCTTCAAGAACGAAATCGGATTGCCCGCGAAATTCATGATGGACTAGGGCATACTTTAACTGCTCAAACAATTCAAATTAATAACGCGCTCATTTTTTGGCAAACTCAAAACGAACAGGCTTTAATCGCAATCAAACAAGCTAAGCAACTAGGAGCGGAAGCATTATTAGAAGTGCGAAAATCAGTTGCAGTACTACGCTCAAATCCATTACAAGGACAACTGCTTGAATCGGCTATTGGTAATCTATTACAAGACTTTAAGCAAAATACAGGAATTGAAGTATCGACTAATATTCACGTACAACAATCCTTACCTTCAGAAGTTAATACCACTCTCTATCGCATTATTCAGGAATCGCTAACTAACATCTATAAGCACGCCCAAGCCAAAATCGTAAATATTGAATTACTACAGGAATTAGGATTCGTTCGTCTTATGATTGAAGATAATGGCAAGGGATTTGATCCAACTCAAAATACCACTGGATTTGGTTTGCAAGGCATGAAAGAAAGAACATCGGCGCTTTGCGGTCAATTTGTACTTGATAGTCAACTAGGTCAAGGTAGCCGTCTAGTTATTTCGCTTCCAATTGATAACTTCAATGATGCAAAATATCATCTCAATTCCTATCAGACAATCCTATGATTCAAATTTTATTGGTAGACGATCAGTATATAATTCGCCAAGGACTGAAGACTATGCTTGAGTCTAATCCTGATATGCGGGTCATTGGTGAAGCTGAAAATGGTCAAAGAGCGATCGACCAGATTCCTCTATTGCAACCCGATATTGTGCTGATGGATATCCGAATGCCAATCGTGGATGGCGTGGCGGCAACAGGTGCGATCGCCCAGTTATATCCCGATCTCAAAATCCTGATTCTAACTACCTTCGATGATGATGAGTATGTCTCTAAAGCCATGCGACTGGGCGCAAAAGGTTATTTACTCAAGGATACCGAACCTGATGAACTAGCTATGGCAATTCGTGCCGTCATTAAGGGACATACCCAGTTAGGTCCTGGCTTGTTTGAAAAAGCGATCGCTTCTACTTCAGCATCCGTTCCGACTATTTCACCTCCATCAGAATTAGCACAACTCACTCCCAGAGAATTAGAAGTACTCAAATTAATTGCGGCTGGTTCTAACAATCGCGAAATTGCGGAAGTATTATTCCTTTCTGAAAATACTGTTAAAAATTATGTCACTAATATTCTCAGTCGCTTAAATTTACGCGATCGCACCCAAGCCGCCTTATTTGCCCATTCGCTTTTTCGCGATCGCAACTTCAGTCCCGAAATCTAAGCATTACAAAGTATCAGCCATTCTCTGTAACTTCCTACCAACTTCTTCAATTGTGTAAAAGAAGGTAAAAAAACGTAAAAGCTCATCAGTGGGAGTATCCATCTCTTTGATTTCCTGTAGCTGATGTAAATGATTGGTTGCTTCTGTTAGAGCATTTTCCAATGCCAACAACGATACGTAAGTTTTTTGATCCTTCACAGCTTGGGATAGTTCCTTTAATGCACCCGAAGTCTCTTGAGCTAATTGGTTTATAGGTGATGTCAAGCTTTCCCAGATGGAATGAGGTTGGCGGACTATGACAGTATGTTCCATCGCGAGAACATGCTCCCAAATTCTCCGCACCAGAAACTGCCAAGCTGGGTCGATATGTAAGAGTTCCTCTTGTTGTCCTTGCTTTACTTCTTGCCACAACTCACGGGCTTTTAGGAGCGAGTCGATCGTTTTGATCTTATGTTCATCGACAACGGTGCGATCGTAATTTCCTGTTAGATAGCATTGCATAACCATCTGATAAAATTGTTCGATTTGGATCAACGTTCGAGCAAGACAGCGTCTTAATTCCTGTGCTGCATGGGAAGGCATGAGCCATTGATTCACCAATAGAGCTACACCAATACCTATCAAGGTTTCTGAGAATCTCTCTGCTGCGTAAAGCCAAGGAGATTGGCCGTGATTTAAAAGTACGATTGCTGATACATAGGCAGATAATTTTGCGGCTTCGTTTAGTTTGTAGTACGAACAGAAAAAAATAGCTACAAAAATGCTTCCTCCTAAGGAGTAAGGATTTGCCCCAAACAAAATCGTAAATAGAACTCCGATAAATACCCCAATAACAGTGCCGATGATGCGCTGAATGCCTAATTTGAGAGTGCTGCCCGAAGTAGAACTCATGACAATAATCGCTGCAATCACCGCATAGAAGGGATATTCCAAATGCAACAGTTGAGCAAAGACGAAAGCGATCGTAGCTGCAACAGCAGTTTTAAATGCTAATCTTGCCAACAAGGTTATTTCTATAATTGAATGAGGAAAAATTAGGCGAGTCAGTGACAGCATCTGTATTAATTAGGCGATCGAGCTAGTAGGATAGGCAAGACTAAACTGCTCAAAGATTGTAGAAGTAAAATCATCTGTTGGCGATCTCTTTTCTTGAGATGATAAAGCTTCACTAGTTATCTACCTTACCCCCAGCCAATCACCCTTGGTATATGAAACAAAATTTGAGCTAAGAGAACTAATCCACAATTTTAATGTCATCAGACTATGGGAACAACCAACAGAAATATTGCAGCAATATCAAGGACTATTACCCTTTGCCACCTTATCCCAGACTAGCAACCCCGAAGAAACCTTAAGACAAGTTGCAAGGCAAATTGAAAATATTGCCGATAAGCAGATACAAAGTAACGTAGCTGCATCGACAGCTATAATATCTGGTATAGCCCTAACCAAAGAAATCATCCAAAGATTACTAAGGAGCGAAATCATGAAAGAATCGGTGATTTATCAAGACATACTACTAGAGGGCAAGGCTGAAGGCAAGGCTGAAACTATCCGTCAAATAGCCCTAAATATGTTGAGGTCTAACGTTTCTCTAGATTTAGTGACCCAATTTACTGGGCTAACCCTAAAACAAGTTCAAAAACTACAAAAAATTTCTGCAAAGCAATCCCAAATGCCCAAGGCTTCAAAACCAAAGCGCTCATTAACAACCTAGTAATTTTAGTAAGCCAATAAATGGTATTGGATAATAGTGATCGCCAAATTCGCATCAGGTTTTGTTAGCGTATAGGATATCAGCTAGATCTAATTTCATCCTATCGACTATGCCCTTCTCCTCTGTAATTCGTTCATTAATCCGATCGCCTCTCACCGATGAACTAGAGAGCAAATTGGGACGATCTCATCAACTGACACTTTCGGGCTTATCACGAGTGGGCAAAGGAATCGTTAGCTCGACCTTAAGCCAGAAGCAAGAACGGCTGATGCTAGTCATTGCCGCCACAATTGAGGAGGCAGGACGTTGGTCGGTGCAACTAGAAATGATGGGTTGGCAGACTGTCCACTTTTATCCCACATCGGATGCTCTGCCTTACGAGCCTTATCAGCCTGAATCGGAGATTATTTGGGGACAGATGCAGGTTCTCGCGGATTTGGTGAATTGGGGTGAACGAGAAGGGGAGAAGAAAAAAGTAGCGATCGTGGCAACTGATCGCGCCCTTCAGCAGCATTTGCCTAGTCCTGAAGAATTTAAAGAATATTGCTTATCTTTAGAAGTTGGCACAGAGATTAAACTGCGGGATCTTGCTGAACGCTTAACTGAAATGGGTTATGAAAACACATCAACGGTTGAGACAGAAGGGCAATGGGGACGGCGTGGCGATATCATCGATATCTTTCCAGTTTCTAGTGAAATGCCAGTGCGGATTGATTGGTTTGGCGATGAGATCGAACGTATTCGCGAATTCGATCCTGTTACCCAGAGACCGCTCGACAGCATCTCTTCAGCCCTACTTACTCCGATCGGCTACGGTCATATATTAGGAGGATGGACAGCACCAGATCGAAATCTGGAGGATTCCCTAGAAGAATTTAGTTCTCAAGGATTTGCAGTTCATCCTCATTCAACAGCTTCTCTATTAGACTATCTACCTAGTTCGGAAAACTGTTTAGTTGTAATTGATGAGGTCGAGCAGTGTCGCGCCCATTGCGATCGCTGGTATGAATCAGCAGTAGAAATCTATTCTCAGCTCCAGTCACGACCAAGACTGCATCGCTCTTTTGCGGAATGTTTAGCACAAATAGAAAAATTCGATCGCCTCGATCTATTTGAACTTGCTGAAGAAAATCTTGGCGTTAACATGTCCAGCCGTTCCATACCTGCAATTCCGCATCAGTTTGGTAAGATTGCCCAAACTATTCGTGAATATCGAGAGCAAAAATATAAAATCGTTCTCATCTCTGCTCAGCCTTCACGCACGGTTGCCCTGCTACAAGAGCATGATTGTCAAGCTCAATTTATCCCTAACGTTCGCGATTATCCTGCGATCGATAAAACCCATAACCTACGCATAGCTGTCGCCTTAAAATACTCAGGTATTGCTGAAATCCAAGGTTTTGTGTTGCCAACTTATCGGATTGCCATAATTAGCGATCGCGAATTTTTTGGACAACATGCTCTCGGCACTCCTAATTATGTTCGCAAAAGGCGAAGAGCAACTTCCAAACAAGTTGACTTAAATAAACTCTCCGCAGGTGATTACGTCGTCCACAAAAATCATGGTGTAGGTCAATTCATTAAATTAGAGAAGTTGACATTAAATAACGAAACTCGCGAATATCTAGTTCTCAAATATGCCGATGGACTGTTGCGTGTTGTCGTCGATCAGATGTCAATTCTTTCACGCTATCGTGGCATGAATGAAGGCAAACCTGAACTGCATAAAATGACAGGGAAGGCTTGGACGAGCGCTACAGCCAAAGCCAAGAAAGCGATTAAAAAAATTGCCTTTGATTTGTTGGAACTCTATGCCAAACGCGCTCAACAGGTTGGCTATGCCTTCCCTCCTGATAATCCTTGGCAATTGGAAATGGAAGACTCATTCCCCTATCAAGCTACGCCAGACCAACTTAAGGCAACACAGGATGTCAAGCAAGATATGGAAAGCTGTCGCCCGATGGATCGCCTCGTTTGTGGTGATGTCGGTTTTGGTAAAACGGAAGTAGCCATTCGCACAATTTTCAAGGCGGTGACCACAGGTAAGCAGGCAGCTTTACTCGTACCGACAACAATTCTGGCACAGCAGCATTATCACAGTCTCCAAGAGCGCTATGCCGCTTATCCTGTCAATATTGCGCTCCTCAATCGCTTTAAAACTACTGCTGAGAAAAAGGAAATTATCAAAAAGCTGAAGACTGGCGAACTGGATATTGTCGTTGGTACACACCAACTTTTAGCTAAGGATGTGGAATTTAAGGATTTAGGGCTATTGGTAATCGATGAAGAACAACGCTTTGGGGTGGCGCAAAAAGAGAAAATTAAAACCATGAAAACGGAAGTTGATGTGCTGACTTTATCGGCAACGCCAATTCCCCGTACTCTATATATGGCGATGTCGGGGGTTCGCGAGATGAGCTTGATTACTACGCCACCACCATCACGGCGAGCGATCATGACGCATCTATCGCGCTATAACGCTGAATTGGTGCGATCGGCAATTCGTCAGGAACTCGATCGCGGTGGGCAAATTTTTTATGTAGTGTCTCGTATCGATGATATCGAAGAAGTTTCTGCAAAAGTTCATGAAATGCTGCCATCTGTAAGAATGGCGATCGCTCACGGACAGATGCCCGAATCGGAACTCGAAGCGACGATGTTGAGTTTCAATAGTGGCGAAGCAGACATGATGATCTGTACGACAATTATTGAATCAGGACTAGATATTCCCCGTGTGAACACGATCATCATCGAAGATGCCCAAAGATTTGGACTAGCGCAGCTTTACCAATTGCGCGGTCGAGTTGGGCGGGCAGGTATTCAAGCCCATGCCTGGCTGTTTTACCAAGCCAAAGGCGAACTAACCGATGTTGCCCGTAAACGTCTCAAAGCTATTCAAGAATTTACGCACCTTGGTTCGGGCTATCAATTGGCGATGCGCGATATGGAAATTCGCGGCGTGGGAAATCTTCTCGGCGCAGAGCAATCTGGTCAGATCAACACGATTGGCTTCGATCTATATATGGAGATGCTGCAAGAAGCGATCGCGGAAATACGTGGCTCGGAAATACCTGAAGTTGATGACACGCAAATCGATCTACCGATTACCGCTTTTATCCCTGCGGAATATATTCCCGATGGCGATCGTAAGATGAGTGCGTACCGTGCCGTTGCTTCCGTAAATTCGCGCCGTGAACTTACCCAAATTATTGAAGATTGGAGCGATTGCTATGGTAATGTTCCTGCTCCTGCCATGCAACTCATCAAAGTAATGGAGCTAAAGCTCATCGCCAAACGTATTGGGTTCTCACGGATTAAGCCAGAAGGCAAACAACATGTTGTTTTAGAGTCTAAGATGGAAGAACCAGCATGGAAATTATTACACCAGCATTTACCGAGTCATTTACAATCGCGTTTTGTTTATAGTCAAGGTAATGTGACCGTCAGAGGCTTAGGCACACTTTCCCACGACAAACAGCTTGCTAGTTTGATTGAATGGCTAGATATGATGCAACTTGCTAAAGCCGATGCTTGATTTGATATAGCGATCGCCCTGTGAGTCCAAAAATTCAAGAGGGCAATTTACTCACCTATTTGTTTTTGGGCTTTACTAAAAAAAACAAAATATGTCAGATGCTCAAATTAGTGTTATAAAGTTCGCAAACTAGACGCAAGCAATTAAATTAGTGCCAAACTTAGTCCCTAGCATTATTCCAGATGGCATTGTTACGAGGTGATTTCTTCAATGGAGAGCAATAATATTCGTAGTAATAGTAATTACGAGCAGACCCTCGCGGGAGTCACCAAGGACTTGTCCGATTTGCGGGCAAATATTTTGGGCAAGCTCAGCCGCGAAATCTTAATTTTACAAGCCCAAAAAAATGCCCTAACAGACGATATTCAGCGTCTTCAATCTCAGCGTAAAGAGCTAGAGGTGCTAACCGTCGCGCAGCAGGGGATGAATCAACAAGAAATCCAGAGACAGCAGTGGATCGAGCAACTTGCTCAGGCAATTACATTTCATCTCAAAAATGATGTGATTGTGACTAATTCTCAGGTTTTAAACGATCACTCTGAGAATTTTGAGCAATTGATGCTCAATCTTGATGGTGCAATCAGGGCAACATTTCAGTCTTTGCAGCGAGATGTTGATACTTATCAGCGCGATCTCAACGACCAAATGCAACGGATGTACACCCAAAGACAGCAGGGCGAGTTAATGCTGTCAGCTCTTGTCGAAAAAATTGACGAATATCTGCGGCGATCTTCGAGCGATCGCTATGTAGGAGGGAATACAGGGGGAAATTTACCAACATCACCAACAACATCAAATTTTACGGGGACATCAGGCTTTACAGGGGCGATCGGTACTAATGGCAATAGCACTGCACCCGTTAGACCTAATGGTAATGGCAATTACAGCCAAATCCAGATTCCAACATTTAATAGCGGTCAGTTTAGACAGTATGACCCCAATGACACACGTCCCTATGCTGGCGATCCCACAGAACCATTTGAACCTTCAGAGCCATCGGCAACCATAGTTCAGCCAACTAAACGTCTTAATGATTGGTGGTTTGGGTTTATTTTGGTTTTAGGTGCTTCAGTTGTTCTGTCATTGCAAAATATTTTAGTACGGGTGATTTTTTCTAAGTCCAGTATTTTTGGGATTTTTCAGTTTGGTGGGTTGATTCAAGCCAGTGTCCCTAACTCTTTCATGCTGCTACTGCTGAGAATGCTGTTTGCTACTCCAATTATGTGGTTCGTGGCGAGGTGGCGAGGTTTGTGTTTCGGGTAGATGTATTACGCGACTTTCAGCAACTGCTCGTACCTAATCGTAGATTGCTATTTTGGCGTGTTACCTTTAGTGCTTTATTGCAGTTTGCCTCTTTCGCCTTTATATACGTGGCTTTAGGTATTTTGAATCCGGGATTAGCAGTAACCTTATTCTTTATCTTTCCCACTGTTACGGTTTTGATGGCTTGGTTACTATTTGGCGATCGCCCTAGCAATGAGCGTTGGTTTGTGATTGCTGTAATCTATGTCGGCATCATGCTGACATACAACATCTTTGGTGTTACTAAGCCTGATACTTGGGGTGTAATTGCCGCAATGCTTTCAGGTATATCTTTTGCGGGCTATATCATTACTTCACAAGCTTGCTTTAAACAGCTAAATCCTGTGTCGTTTACATCAATTAACTTTGCAATTATCTTGTTACTTTGTATTGGTACTCTACCTTTTACCTTGTCATCAATTTCTCTAAACAGCTCTCTTGTTTTTATGTGCTTCTTGATTGCACTAACTACTTTAGGCGGTTACTTACTGACCAGTTTTGGTACAAAGATGATGGGTGCGGCTCAAGCCTCGATTGTGAGCGCCAGTGGACCAGTGTTTACAACATTTTTGGCTTTTACAATTTTGGGTAACAAGTTAGATGCGATTCAGTTGTTTGGAGTGTTTCTAGTCACAGGTGGAGTGGGTCTACTCAGCCTGCAAAATATGTATAAAAAGCAACCTCGCTAAAAAGTAGATGAGAGTGTTCATTTTCCCACCTACTTTTGGGGTTAAAATTCTGTAAAGTAGCTATTAGCGTCCCTAGTGATATAAAGTGATCGACAATTTTCACTATCAAGAGCCAGAGACAAAGGCTTCATCTCAAGCGCAAAAAAGATCGCAGCAGTCATATCAATATGTAATGCGATCGCTTTTGCGTGGGCTAGTGCGCGAACAAGGATTGCCAGTATGGGCTTTGTTGTCAATCTTTTTGGTGTTGTTGCTGATCTGGAATTGGCAATTAATCGCGGCAATAAGTGCTGGGATATTTGCAATGCTCGCAATCTACGTCACTCAAGACTGGAACTGGAATCAGATCTTGTGGCGAGTTCAAAAGTTTTTTCAAAGTCCTTATCGGCATCTACCCCTATCTGTAGCTAGCGGTTCTGTAACAGTTTTTCTGACCTATACAATCTTTGCTGTATGGTCAAATCAAGAAAATCACTGGCTTGCCTCAGCTAATATTTTGCAACTAATCGCAACTCTGGGTATCCTCGCACTGTTAGTGCGTCAATCTTTTCATCAATGGCTACAACGCCAACAAGATAATTTCGATCATCTAATTGCTCAACTTACGGTAAACGACGATCTAGCAAGGCTAATTGCGATTAAGCAGATTACTCAATATGTCCATGACAATCGATTGCCTGCTGCCCAAGAACAGGCGATCGCTGATTATTGCCATCTTTTGCTAAATCGCGAGATAGAATCAACCACTCGTGAGGCAATATTTGAGACTTTAGAAGCATTACAAACTTTGAATATTAAACCTACGCTCAAACGATCTGCTAATAATTCCAACTAAAGATCAATTCCTACTAAATATCAAAGCTAACTAAATATCAATGCTAACTAAAGACCAAATCCTGGATCGCCAAGTAGCTTTATTAGTCCAAAGTACACCTGATGAAGAGACGGCAAGCGCAGTGAGTCTAATTGCTTCGGTACTAAAGGCGATCGCTCAAAACCTAAGACATACAATTTATTTTGTAATTCAAGATATTGAGGGTGGGTGGTTACTTACGCCGCTCAGCAATCATGATAGTCCCGAAGTCGAGAAGACGACGATTTATGCCTATTGCGATCGCACACCTGCAAATATCGATCGTTTGAAGTTAAATGATGAAAATCTTGAATGCGGTGAATATAACGTCATCGATATGCTGTTTCGCTTAATTGGTATGAAACAAGTGGATAGCATCGTATTTTTCGATCGAGCGACGGATACGCAAAATGGGATTGAAATTGTGCGTACAGAGATTGAAGAGCTATGTGAGAAGCAAATTAAACGCGCTCAGTTTGGATTGCAAAAGCTCAACGAAATTAAAAATAATGCCAATATTGCCTAAATATAGCAATGCAAGTTTTGCCTCTAGCTATTTGTTATATGGCAATGTAAGTTTTGCTTAGGAAATAAAACCCAAAAGATGAGTGGCGGCGCGAAGCGCCGCCACTCATCTTTTGGGTTTTGATTTGTCCTAGATATCTCTTGCGCCGCTATAGAAAAAGGGACGCAAAGCATCCCTTTTTCTATTCGTGGTCGATTAATCCACACATTACCGCACCATCGGCTGAACCTTTGCCACTAACCAGACAGGCTAGATTTTCAGAACGATTCACCGTTACGATGCGATCGTAGCTATAACCAGTAATCAAGTTCTCCGTAATTGCCATCACTTCAGGAGTAGTGTTAACGGCAAGGATGATTTGATTGCGGCTAGGATCTGCACTTTCGTAACGTACTTCAGTTTGAGGAGCAGAGGGATTTTGATATAAAGCAGCGACGATCGCTGTTTGAGCATTAACTGGCGAGGCGATCGCAAAACCTGAAATGGCGAAACCCGAAATGGCTAATAATGTGGCGACTAATGTATTTTTCATGACTGCCTCTGTGCTGCTTTCTCTAACTGTTTTCAATAAAATCGAAAATCGAAAACCGAAAACTAAATTTCAATGATTTAATTTTCTTCTGAAGGTAGCGATCGCTACTTCCTGCTATCAACTCAATCGACTGGGTGATTCTTATCTACGATCGATTTACCCAACACAAATATCATCACGCTTTTTTCTGTGATTGCCAGTGACATCAGATATCAGCACTTGTGATCGCGATCGCAAAATTTTGGGCTACGGTGTAGAGCGCAGCCCAAAATTTTCTGAATTTTTTCTTTATCGCAAAGTGACGTAAACTCGATTCAAAACCCAAACCAAGAAAGGCGGCGCTTAGCGCCGCCTTTCTTGGTTTGGGTTTTATGTCCTAAGCTAAACTTGCATTACTGCATTATGGAGATGAAAAGTGAAAACTATAATCAAGTCTTTGTTTGCGATTTTGGGATTAGTAGGCGCGATCGCCTCAATTAGCTTTACAGAATTAGCTGTTGCCGATCCCAATCAAATTCGTCAAGTTTTGCAAACGAAAGAGTGTTCGGGATGCGATCTTTCACGGGCAAAATTAAGTTTTGCTAACTTGAGAGGAGCAAATTTACGTAATGCTAATCTATTTTCTGCCGATTTAAAACTTGCCGATCTGCGAGAAGCTAACCTAATTGGCGCGATTCTTGATAAAGCCGATCTACGTGGAGCCGATCTTTCAGGTGCGGACTTGACTGGTGTATATATGACAGAAACTAATCTATGCGGCGCAATCATGCCTGATGGTCAAAAATCCAGCGAAGGCTGTCCAAAAGCTCCAAAATAGACAATGCTTGGTTAGAGTTGTGTAGAATGAGTTGTATTCGTCTAAGCGGAGTTCCGCCCTATGATTGACGCTATTATTATCTTTACATTCATTCTGGCAGGTGCAGGCACTGGCTTTCATGGCATTGATTTCCTGCCATCAGATACAATTGCCCAGCTCAACGTGCAAAGTTTTCGCTGGGTGACGCTCGGTGTCGGCTCATTTGTGGGATTAGTCGCAGGGCTAATTGTCCAGAATACCTATCGGCGCATTGAAACAAACGTTAGAGCAATGCCGCTTGAAACTATTTTAGGTCGGGCTGTTGGGCTTGTATTTGGTCTATTGGTTGCTAATCTGATGCTAGCGCCACTATTTTTAATACCAATTCCCAATGACTTTGATTTTATTAAGCCACTCACGGCTATTTTGGTAAGCATTATTTTTGCTTATTCGGGGATGACACTCTCAGATACGCATGGTCGTGCTCTACTGCGGTTGATCAATCCTAATAACGTCGAGAGCAGTCTCCTCGCCGATGGAACACTGCGGACAGCCAGTGCCAAGATTTTAGATACAAGCACGGTGATTGATGGTCGTATCCAAACTTTGATGGAGACTGGATTTTTAGAGGGTCAGTTACTAATCCCCCATTTTGTGATCCAAGAA
Source organism: Pseudanabaena frigida (assembly GCA_003242085.1). Lineage (GTDB taxonomy): Bacteria > Cyanobacteriota > Cyanobacteriia > Pseudanabaenales > Pseudanabaenaceae > Pseudanabaena > Pseudanabaena frigida. The sequence continues at coordinate 274,606 of QBML01000005.1, forward strand.
TTGCAGACGATCGCTGATAGTTCTAATGACCAAAAACGAGTTCGAGGTAGAAGGGGACTGGATATTCTCAATAACATGCGCGATCAGTTTGGTGATCGCATCACAATTCACTCTGCAGATTATGAAGAATTACATACAGTTGATGCCAAATTAGTACGTCTTGCTCAAGAGCTAAGCTGCACGCTGATTACCAATGACTATAATCTCAACAAAGTTGCTAACTTGCAGCAAGTTGAAGTTCTCAATATTAACGATCTTGCTCAAGCTTTGCGACCTTCCTATCTACCTGGGGATTCGTTAGAACTTAAAGTTTTGAAAGAAGGAAAAGAAGCATCTCAAGGCATAGGCTATCTCGAAGATGGCACAATGGTAGTCATTGAAGAAGGTCGTGAATATCTTGGTAAACAAGTGATCGTGATTGTCACTAGTGCTTTGCAGACTTCGGCAGGGCGAATGATTTTTGCACGTCATGAAGCGATCGCTGCTGTCTAAATTTCTCTCTAGCATTCTCAATTAACTAACTCAAAAATAATTGCCTATGCAAGTTTCGCCTCCCCACTCACAGCGACAATTGATATCGGGTAAAGTCGGGTGGGGATGGCGGCAAGCGACCTATCCGATCTCGGTAAATTTTGGCTTTGCTGGTTTCTTAATGCTGATGGTGGCGATCGCTCAGCTATTGCAAACAGGCGATCTAAACTTGTTATCGATCGCAGGTTTTTTAATACTTGTGGGTATTTTATTGGGAATATTTACCGCTAGAAAGGTTGTTGAAGTATGTCGCCAGAACTCTGAGTATTCGTTTTCGCAATTACAACTGATTGGAATTGGATCGTATTGGTTGGTTTTAATTGGCGGGCTTATTAAATTTTCAGAGCCTCTGTCTAAAGTTTTTGTTGCAATTTGGTGGATATTACCTGCGGCAATATTTACTGGTATATCAATATCTTTGGCTTTGAGATCGTCTAAACCTAAACCTACAAACAGGACTAAACAATCTTTAGAATCCGCCAGTTTGGACTTTTTAAATGCAGATGTTTTAAATGTGGTTACCTATTCCGATCGCACGGTGTTGGTTAGTCCATCTTCTCTAGGGCAACAACCGCGACAATTCAACAGCCTTGTGATGATCGTGTTGGGCTTTTTCTTCTGGACAATGCTTGACTTTCCCAGTGCTATTAGGGCGATTGCAGCGATCGCTTTTACAGTTACTGGACTTACGGGATTTTTTACGTGGCAAGCACAGTTACGATCGCCTGAAAAAATCTTGAACCTCAGATTTAGTGGTTTATGGGGAATATCTGCGGAATACGAAATCGATTTACGACCATTTACAAGCTTGTCAATTGTCAAATTACAAGAAGCGAATGGCGAACTTAGTTGGATGCAGTTATCGGGAAGTAGCAGAGAAATTACGATGCCATTGGCTATGACGCTCGCAGGTCAAACTAAAGATGCCATTAAAGAGGGTGAACCAGCAAACCAAAACGATCGATTTGCCCAAACAATACGTGAAGAATTTCATCTCGCTAAGCAAGAAACTGAACGCGATAGTCTGGGGCTCGCTAATGTTTTATTGCCACAAGGTGCAGGGATTTTAGCGGGTACGGCTTTTGTCGCTGTTGGTGTGTTGGTTTTATGTCTCTTTCCTTTGCCAGCAAAACTATCTGCGGAAAGTGCGATCTCATGTTTCGGTGTCTGTGTTGTGAGTCCTGCGATCGCGAGGCTTTCCTTACAACTAGTTGCGCCAAATAGTCTTCAAAGCGATCGCCAAAATCATCTAAAAAATTATTTGCAGTCTTGGGAAATCGGCACGGCTATCTTACTAGTTGTCTCTTTCCTGTCTACTCAAGCCACAGCCAAAGTTGGATTTCCGATCGTATTCAATCAGATACTTCCTTTAATAACGCTCATTTGTGGATGGCTGAGTGTTGCTATTGGTGTTTGTCTTCTTGCCTTTGTCCGCCGCACTCCGCTTTGGAATAATACATATTAAAAAATATAAATATATGGTGAAATTTCAAATTTTAGAAGCAATTAGATTGATGCAACCTGTAGAACGATTGGAGGTTATAGAATTTGCATTGAGTCTTATTCGTGAAGAGATGACAAAAACGACTACTAATCAACAAATTCAGCAATTAAGCTTGAAGGATTCAGCAGCTCTGATGCGCTCTTACTATACAGAAGGGAATAGTCTTACAGCGTTTAGCGATGATATTTGTCAGGAAGATTTTTATCAATACGAAGACTATGCGTAGAGGTCAAATCTGGTTATATAGCGCTGATCCTAGTGTTGGAGATGAAATTGGTAAAGTTCGTCCTGCAATAATTGTTAGCAATGATGAAATGGGAGTTTTACGGCTAAAGGTTGTCGTACCTATTACAGGATGGCAGGAAGTATTCGGAAGAGTTGCATGGATGGTACAGATCGAGCCAAACAAAGAAAATGGACTAAGCAAGCGATCGGCAGCAGATACATTTCAGGTGCGCTCAGTTTCATAGGAAAGACTCGTTAAGCAAATTGGCATATTATCAGAAGAAAATATGGAGACAATCAGTAAAGCATTAGCTATTGTTCTAAAAATCGATAGTTAGTTAAGCATGGCAGTACATTCGAGGATCAGCTTTTGGTTGGTTAGCGAATAGGGTTGAATTTCTAATGCTCTGCGAAAAGTGGCGATCGCTTCGTGATAGTTACCGATCGCGGCATAGCATAAGCCCAAGCCATGCACTGCTCCAAAATGATAAGGATTGAGAGCAATCGCCTTTTGGCAATCTTTGATCGAACGCTTGTAGTCACCTTGCATATAAAACAAAACCGCACGCCGATTCCACGCTTCCACAAAATCTGGCTGTGAATGAATCAATTGTGTCAACATTAGCTCTGCCTGTCTCACATTGCCACTATCTGCCATCATTTGACTCTGTCGCAAGACCTGCAAACCCTGTATCCCCTTTTGCATAAACCACATTTCCCAAAGACCCTGCGTAGCGCGATCGCGAACATCTTCATCTTCGCTCTTGAGGTCTTGTAACAATTCTTCGATGGGCTGGCTCATTAGTCTAGACAGATTCGTTAGTAATGGGGAAACTGCGATATCTAAGTTTGAGCTAAAAGCAGGACTTATGCTAGGTTTTTAACTCACACCTAAGAGATATTTTGCTCGTATGTCTATCATACAAATTACTGTCCAAGAACTAGCCGAACGTTTGGCTGGAGATCGCCAAGATCTGCAACTGATTGATGTTCGCGAACGTGATGAAGTTGAAATTGCGGCGATTGATGGCTTTGAGATCTTGCCCCTTAGTGAATACGAACTATGGGCTGAGGATTTTAAGGAGAAATTCGATCCCCATGCTGAAACATTAGTTTTGTGCCATCACGGTATGCGATCGGCGCAAATGTGCCAATGGCTAGTTAATCAGGGCTTTACCAATGTTAAAAATATTGGCGGCGGGATTGATGCCTATGCCTATGCAATTGAGCCAACTATGGCAAAATACTAAAAATCTTAACTTGTGAGATTTTTAGTATTTTGCAGTTAAAAATGGAACACTAAAAAATACGGCTAGTCCGATCGCGGAAACAATACAGGTAACGATAGTGATGATGATGAACTTGCGATCGTTTGCACCATAGAACTTATTCGGTAGCGAACTCGCCAACACCATCAGTCCAATTACGACGAGAATCCCAATAAATAAGGTGCGATTCATAGATTTATGATTGTGTTTTTGCTCATATTTATTCCGTCTCTCAGTATGCCATTAAAAATAGAGGGGTGGCGCGAAGCGCCGTCTCTCTATAATAAAATCGTACTGAATTAGTAAATCTCTCTATGACCGATTGGTTATGGTTGCAGCGATCGCTACCTACGGCAATGACGGGGGCAGATCTGTGGGAAGCACTCTATGCTAGTGAACCAATTACGGTTTTACTCGAAAGCCCTGCTAGGGTTCCTTCAAAATTAGCGCGTTATTCGATCGCCGCAGGAAAACCACGTCAGATTTGGACTCCCAATCTTGGTGAGATTTTGCCATGCCTCGATCGATTGCGATCGCGAATGCAAACCGCTCAAAATTCTAGTTCAGATTTGCCAGAGCATTTGCCTTTCACTGGCGGTTATTTAGGTTGGCTCGGTTATGACCTTGCTTGGGAAATTGAGCGTTTGCCCTATACCAAACCTGATACTTTGCCATTCCCAATTGCCTTTTGGTATGAGCCGTCAAGCTTTGCGGTCATCGATCATCAGACTCAAGATGTTTGGTTAGCTGCAAGCGATCGCCTAGAGCTAAAAGAACTAAGCGATCGCTTAAGCAATAGAATTTCTACAAGCATTGTGTTCCCGCCTTCGGCGGGAACACAATGCTTGTCCGTCACCTATTCACCAGAACAGATTGGCTATGAAGCGATGGTGGAGAAAGCAAAGCAACATATTCACGCTGGTGATATTTTTCAAGCAAATCTCTCGATGCGATATAGCTATCCGTGGCAGACGGATGGCTGGCAACTATATCGATATTTACAAAAGATTAATCCGTCCCCATTCGCTAGTTATTGGCGTACTAGTTGGGGGGAAGTAATTAGTGTGTCGCCTGAACGGCTGGTGAGCTTGCGCGATCGCCATATCGAAACTCGTCCGATCGCTGGTACGCGACCACGCGGTAAAACTGAGCCACAAGATCGCGAATTTGAACGCGAATTACTTGCCTGTAATAAAGAACAAGCCGAGCATATTATGCTTGTCGATCTCGAACGTAATGATTTAGGGCGAGTTTGTGAATGGGGTAGTGTTAAGGTCGATGAACTGCTGGCGATCGAGCGATATAGCCATGTGATGCACCTAGTTAGTAATGTTGTTGGTACGTTGCGGAGCGATCGCACCTTGGTCGATTTGATTCGCTCTACATTTCCTGGAGGAACAATCACAGGCTGTCCCAAAGTGCGCTGTATGGAGATTGTCGAAAAGCTCGAACCTCAACGTCGTAGCTTGTTTTATGGCTCCTGCGGCTATATCGACAAGCGTGGAAATATGGATCTGAATATTTTGATTCGGACTTTACTCAAAACTGGCGATCATATTTGGGGGCAAGTCGGCGCGGGGATTGTCGCGGATAGCATTAGCGATCGCGAATGGCACGAATCTTTGCAAAAGGCTCAAGCGCAACTGGCTGCTCTGGGATTGGTTTAATTTTGCACAACTACTCCCTTCCCAGTCAAAAATTGGTGATGCGGAGCTTCCTCGCGCATCACCAATTTTTGACGTATCAGCGATGAAAAAATAAAAAGAGGCTTTATAGAGCGTGCGCCTTGCCATATCCTTAGACAAGAGATAAAAAAAACATACGTCAAAAGTTTATACACCAGTGAACTATTACTTTCCGTCCGATCCTCCATATTTTTTGTTTGCTATTTCCCTCATCGCTGGGCTTGCCTGTGGCAGATCGTTTGAAGTAACTCTACGCAATCTTGTCAATATGTGGTCAACGAGTAAGTCCTCCCGCGTCATGCTAGAGCTTAAAAGTTCTAGCATAAAAGTCCCTTATCTGGGCATGACGATCAGCATTGCGGTGTTTATGTCCACAGGACTTGAGATATTTGGATTTCCGACTGTATTTGGCTATATCGTCGCCATTCCTCTGACTGTCGGCATTGCACTTCTTGTTTGGCGACAATTAGGACAAATGTTGATCGAACTCGAAAGGGGCGGTTCGGCGGCACTAGATCTTGACTCTTTTGAAGGCTAATTTAGCGCTTTTGCTAAAAATTGAAATAATTGCAAATATAGCTAAAGCCAAAAGAGGGTTGCGGCGCGAAGCGCCGCAACCCTCTTTTGGCTTTGTCCTAAATAATTGACTACCACTATATAAAAAACAGGGTGATCAAGAGGTGCTTTGCGCCTCCTGATCATTTTGGCTTTTGTTTTATGGTTATAAAATCGTTATATTAGAGTTTGTCGAAGCGTACATCGCTTTCACTAAAGCTAAACTTTCTCGTAGACTTTTGCCTAGGCTAAGCAATCAATGGATGCTAAGGAATTTTTACAACTATATCGAACGGGGCGAAAGGTGTTTGTTAATGAAGTACTTGTCGGAGTCGATTTAACTTCTATTGACTTGCATAAGCTAGATTTTAGTCATGCTTTGATGAGCAAGGCTAATCTGACTAGCGCGAAACTATGCCGAGCTAACCTGACTGGGGCAGATCTGAGCTATGCCAATTTGAACGGTGCAGATTTACATCGGGCAACTTTGCGCCATACAAATCTTAAGGGTGCAGATTTACGCAAAGCCGATCTGCGGGGTGCTGACTTGCGTGGCGCAAATCTGAGTTGGGCAAATTTGCAAGAGGCTCTATTTGAGGGCGCTCAAATGACAAATGTTAACTTATACAATGCAAAGACATAAAAGTGCGGCATTGCTCAGCCTATAAATATCAACGTTGGCTGAGAGATGCCGCAGCTATTTCTAAGCTTCGCCTGTAATCGATAGACCTTCTACCCATACTTGTGGTGCGACTCCTGACGGGGTAACTTTTGCTTCTGGCTCAACATAAACGATCTCCTTAAGCAATTCCAAAATATCTCCTGCTACCGTTGCTGACTCGATACTAATGCGATCGCCTTTATTCACCAGCCAACCATCAAAAGGTAGGGAGAAGGAACCTTGAGATGCTTGCACGCCAGCATGAAGCGCTTGTAAATCATCAATCAAAATTACATTTTCAGCAGTGGCAAGATCGCAAACTTTTTCATTGGATGCATTGGCAGCATCGCTGCGTTCGATATGAAAGAAATTGGGGCTTACGGAAACCTTTGCGCCAACACTACCATTGCCCGTAGGCTTTGCATTTAAGCGCTTTGCGGTTACAGAACTATGCAGGAAACTAGTCAAAACACCATTAGTAATTAACGGAACGCGGCGAGTGGGAGTTCCTTCGCCATCAAATGTCGATGCGCCTACATTTCCTACATGTAGCTCATCATCGCTCACATTTAATAATGGTGAGGCGATCGCTGTGCCGATGGATTCAGGAGTAGAAAGACTGTTTTTGTCGAGGATACTCTGGGCATTAAACAAGCTAGAGAATGCACTAATCAAACTCAAAAAAGCTTCGGGCGAAAATACGACTAAGTACTTGCCAGACTTAATTTTGTCGTAGTTCAAATGGCTAATTGTTTTTTCGGCAGTTTCCTTAACACAACCACTCACATCTAAACCTTCAAAATTCCGACTAACGCGATAGGCTCCACCACTGCGTGGCTTTCTGTCTTCCTCCTCGGTTTTGGTATAAAGATAAATGGAACTATAGGAACTACTTTCGTTCCGCATCGCACCAGCACTATTGAGATAGAAACGATTGATATCGCGTTGAGACAGTCCGTTATAGGGAACACCCGCGATCGCAGGATGTGCTGACAGTAGTTCTTTTTCTGCGCCTAAAAGAGTTTCGACTAGTTTCTCGATCGCTGTTGGTGGTGCAGTCTGAGATTCGCGCTCTGGAATATCGGCGATCGCTTCAGGACTAAAATCAGGAATATTTTCTTTAGCACCAAAAAAGCTGGCCTCATGGGCACTTTGGAGCGCAAGTTCTAAGCCAACGCGATCGATATTTGTGGTGGAAGTAACGCCGACCGTCCCCTCATCATTCCAGACGCGTACGGTGATGCTGGCGCGATTGGATGCGGATACTTGTTTGGGTGCGCCACTATCGACTTCAGCGCTAGTTTCATCGACGATCGCGCCGTAAATATCAAATTTTTTAATTCCTAATTTGCTAGCGGTATCTTTAGCATCGGAGACTAATTTTTCTACACTGAGCGCTGATGACATAAACCTTTTGATTTTTTATTTACTTATAAATCATCATAGCAATCTTATAGATGCCAAACCCCAATAAATAAAAGGCGGCGCTCTGCGCCGCCTTTTATTTATTGGGGTTTACGTTAAAATGCGTGATGTACATTTGCCCTAGTCGCTATGGTTACGCCTGACGCTCTCAATGAATTACGTAACACCCTTCGTGAGGGGCAGCAAACGATGGCTGATTGGCAAGGTGGCGAGTTAGCGGTGTCGGCAGTCCCGGGGGCAGGAAAATCGACAGGAATGGCAGTGGCGGCGGCGATCGCGATCGCTAAATTTGAACTGCATCGCCAAAAGCAGTTGGTAATCGTCACCTTTACGCGATCGGCGGTAAGCAACATTCGCAAAAAAGTATCCGAACATTTAAAAAATCTGCGTTTGCCGCAGAGTTCTTTCACTGTCAGTACTTTGCATAGTCTGGCCTATAACATTGCGAGTACTCATCGCGAGCTGTCAGGATTTGGTGCAGGAGAAACAAAGATTATTTCCGAATCGCAAAAACAACGTTTGATTCGCAATGCCACAAATCTCTGGGTCAAGGAAAGTCCTAAACTATACGATCTTCTACTTGAAGGGAGAAGTTTTGATGGAGAAGATACAGAGCGATTGCGGCGACAGACAGTATTAAGAACTGATGTATTGCCTAGCTTGGCGAGAGAGGCGATCGCCACTGCTAAAAGTTCAGGATTGAGTCCTCACGATTTGCGAAAAGCTGATGCAACCGATGGCGGCGACATTTTAGCGATCGCGGCTGGACTCTATGAAACCTATGAGCGGTTGCTGCGACAGGAAGGGGCGATCGATTATGACGATATGATTCTGGGGGCATTGCGAGTGTTGGGAAATGTTGGTGTGAGGAAATATTGGCAAGAGCGAATTTTTGCCGTGTTTGAGGACGAAGCGCAGGATTCCTCACCTTTGCAGACTAAGTTGCTAGAGATTCTGGCTCTTACTAGCAGTGAGGACAAAAACCTGATGCGAGTTGGCGATCCTAATCAAGCGATTAACTCAACTTTTACACCTGCCGATCCGCGCTTTTTTAATGAATTTTGTGATCGCTGCAACAACGCATCCCGACTTTCAACTCTCGATCGCGCAGGACGTAGTACTGCAAATGTGATGCGCGCTGCGAATTATGTATTGCATTGGGTAAATCATTCAGAATATGCCAAGATTGAGAAGCCTTTTCGTCCGCAAAAAATCCATCCTGTCGATTTAGACGATCCGCAGAAGAATGCAAACCCTGAGCCGATTGGCAAGGGTGTAGAAATCTATTTGCCAAATACTGTAGATGATATCGACTATGAAATTGACGCGATCGGAAATCGCATCAAACAATTGCACGATCGAGATCCAAAGCTCAGTATGGCGATTTTGGTGCGTCAGCACAATCAAGGTAGATTTGTAGCAGAGTCGTTGGCTTGGCTGACGAAAGAACATGACATTAAAATCTATGATGTTGAGCAAAGCGATCGCCGATCTCGAGTACCGATCGATATGTTGGCGATTTTGCAATTTATGGAGCGCCCCCATTCTCCAGACAATCTTAAATCTGCACTCGAAGTTCTCAAAGATCGTCAAAAAATTTCGTCACAGCAAGATCTCAATGCTCTCGCCAGCAACCCTGAGAGGTTTCTCTATCCCACATTGCTCGATGCTTCTCTATCTCAAATAGCTTTAGAAACTCAATCCAAATGCATCGGATTTCTCCGCGCTAAAATAGAACTTCCTCTATACAATCTCATTCCATTTATTGCCTTTGCACTCTATGACGAAGAAGCAGGACTATTAGCCACAGCAGATAAATTGTGCGATCGCTTAAACCAAGAACTTGTTGGCAATTATTCCATGCAATCGGCGATCGATGCGCTCAAAGCAATTGTCGAGTCCGAAAATTTTGAAGCGGTTGAGGATGAAAACCTTGAAGGACGTTATATGACGGGCGGTCAACTAACGATTATCAGTCTGCATAAAGCTAAAGGACTCGACTGGGATGTGGTATTTATGCCTTTTCTGCATAAGCGCATTTGTCCTGGTGAAGCTTATATTCCTGAATCTGTCAAATTTCTAGGGGATTTTGGTTTGCCTGAAGTAGCAAGAGCACAAATTTCCGCGATCGTGCATAGCGATCGCATTCCTAATGCTGAAGAAGCATGGAAACTATGCAACTATCTCAAACAAGCTGAAGAGTTTCGACTCCTTTATGTGGGTATGACCCGAGCCAAGAGATTATTATGGCTATCCGCCGCCCAATCTGCGCCATTTAGTTGGAATACATTAGAGAATCGCACCGAAAATGCCGCGATCTGCCCTGCAATTGCGGAGCTAGCTCGCAAGTTTCCCGAACTAGTGGCATGGTAATTACAGCAATTACCGAACGAACGAACCACAATAAAAATTTTGAAAGCTTTGCGAAGCAAAGCTTTCAAAATTTTTATTGCTTTGGATTTGAGTGCAAACCAAGAAAGTAGATGAAGCGCGAAGCGCTTCATCTACTTTCTTGGTTTGCAGTTGTTGGTGCTAAAATATGCCTTGATATTTTGTTAGGAAGACAATATATGTCCACCAGACGCAGTGATAGCGCATTTCCCGTAGGTTATAACCGAGATACCGATAGCTTAGTCGAGGGAATGACTAAACGCGAGTATTTTGCGATTTTGATCATGCAGGGACTGACGGCAGCTAATGCCAAATTTGAAGATGAGTACCAAAAAGCACGTCTAGCAGTTGCCGAAGCTGATGCCTTGATCGATATTCTTGCCTACGAAGCCAATCCTTTAAAACCCGATTGAAATTTAATTTTGTTTAGACTAGGACTACGCAAAACTAAATTTCGTTCTGCTCTGAAAATCACTTGTAGGTAATTAGACTATGGTTGCCCGATCGCTTGCCACAATTTTTAACCAAATATCTACACAAATATTTAAACCCCAAAGTCAAAAATTGCCTGTTTATCAGCTTGGCAATCCTATGTTACGAGAGACTGCCAAACCAATCACTGACGTGAGCGATCGGGAAATTCAGCAATTGATCGATGAGATGCTAGTCACTCTCAAAGAAAGTAGAGGCGTAGGTTTAGCCGCTCCTCAAATCGGGCGATCGCTCCAACTCGTGATCGTGGCTTCGCACCCTAACGATCGCTATCCACACGCGCCGCAGATGGAGCCGACTGCATTGATCAATCCTAAGATTATTTCGCATTCAGTTGAAACTGAAAAAGGATGGGAAGGTTGTCTTTCCGTGCCCATGATTCGCGGACTCGTGCCACGCTACCGCGAAATTGAAGTTGAGTATATAGATCGCCAAGGCGAGCAGCAGAAGGCAAAACTAACTGATTTTGTGGCGAGGATCTTCCAACATGAGTACGATCATTTAGAAGGCAAAGTATTTTTAGATCGTGTAGAAACCAACCTCGATCTAGTTTCTGAAGCTGAGTATCAAAATATTTTACAAGTAGCGAAGCAAGTTGCTACCGCCCACACATCTTAAAAATTATGGCTGTAATCAAAAATGTTTTAGGCGAAAATTTAGAACTATGTTGTTCGTCGCCAATAACTGGATTTTATCGCGATGGTTTCTGCCAAACAGGCGATCGCGATATTGGCGTGCATGTTATTTGTGCAGAGGTTACCGATGAATTCCTCGCCTACACTAAGTCTCAAGGTAATGACTTAGGAACACCAGTACCAATGTTTAATTTCCCTGGACTAAAAGCAGGTGATCGCTGGTGTTTATGTGCGTCGCGATGGAAGGAAGCTTTAGATGCAGGAGTTGCGCCACTTGTCGATCTTGCGGCAACTCATGAGGCGGCGTTAAAAATAGTCACCATAGAAGAGCTTAAACAATATGCCATCTAGAAACAGAAAAGACTCGTTTTACGAGTCTTTTCTGTTTCTAGATGGTGAGACTAGGATTGAAGTTTTTTCTTTTGCTCAGGAGTCAAAACTGCTAACAACTGATTTTTATAATCGATAATGATTGGACGAATCTTGGTGCTTTGATTAACTGTAAGATTTAAGGATTTGAGAATTGAATTGATTCCCTGTCTGGCTTTTACGCCCTCTTCAAGTTTTTTCCTTTGATCGGCAGTGAGGATTGGAGAAATTTTCTTGAAAGTATCAATTGTAATGTTACGGAATTTAAGCTTCTGATCGGCACTTAAATTCAATTTTGCTAGTTTATCTGATGAGAGCTCGCCTTCAGCTTTGACAATACCCTTAGGGCGCATGTTCGTGCTAGATTCAGCAAATGACGGCATAGAATTCCAGACTAAGCCTGAAGCAAGCAAGGCAAAAGTGGTAAGGATAAACGAGTGTAATTTTTTCATGATTTGTGTAGCCGACTTGAATTGAAGAGGATTTATTAAGAGCTGTCTTAAGTAAATCAGATTAGTTTTTACCATATTTGCTGCTAGTTACAAATAATTACGGATACCAATCTCAAAATAAAGACGGGATACTTGATGCACTGCTTCTCTTTCAAGTTTAACAATCTTGACAAATTTGCTTCCATGCAGAAACAGGATCGATCGCTGCCGTAATCGGTCTACCAATTACCAAATAGTTAGCACCTGCGGCGATCGCCTGTTTAGGAGTCATTACTCGGCTTTGATCGCCGAGCGCTGCACCTGTGGGGCGTACTCCAGGAGTAACAAAGCAAAAGTCATCCCCAAGTAGCGATCGCAAGTTTGCCACCTCATGGGGCGAACAGACTGCGCCTGTTAACCCACTCTTTTGAGCTAGAACTACCATCTCTGCAACGTATTCAGGCACTTCAACTGATACTTTGAGATCGGAGGCTAATTCTTGAGCAGAAATACTCGTTAATAAAGAGATCGCCAAAAGCTGCGTTGTCGATCCTCGAACTTCGGCTTGTGCAGCTTGCATCATCGCTTTTCCACCAGATGCGTGAATTGTTAGGAAATCTGCACCATATTTAGTTGCAATTCGACAAGCCGAGGCAACTGTATTGGGAATATCGTGAAGCTTTAGATCGAGAAAAATCTTTTTGTTACGGGCTTTTAGCTCTCGTAAAACCGTACTGCCATCAGCGATAAATAGCTCTAAGCCAACTTTCCAGAAACTGACTTCGGGTAAGCGATCGCATAAATTTATAGCAGCGATCGCTGTCGGAAAATCAAGCGCTACAATAATTTTTGATGCAGGGTCTTTTTCAGGATTAAGGTTAATTTTCATTGCTTTATCGCAAATTTGAACGATACTAGAGCCTAATCCTATTACGTATTGACGTTCGGAGGATCTATGCGAGCGGTATTGATGGCAGGCGGATCGGGTACAAGATTGCGTCCACTAACTTGCGATTTGCCAAAACCGATGGTATCGGTGCTAAATCGTCCAATTACCGAACATATTCTCAATTTGCTGAAGCGGCATGACATTCGCGAAGTGATCGCCACATTACACTATTTGCCAGATGTGATTCGCGAACATTTTGGCGATGGTTCAGACTTTGGCGTAAATATGATGTACGTGGTCGAGGAAGATCGCCCTCTCGGTACAGCAGGCTGCGTCAAAAATGTTGAGAGTCTTTTAGACAATACTTTTATTGTCATTAGTGGCGACAGTATTACTGACTTTGATCTAACTGCGGCAATCAAGTTTCATCGAGCCAAAAAATCGCAAGCGACCCTGATCTTACGCCGAGTTAGCGATCCTATGGCTTTCGGTGTAGTTATTACCGATGAGCAAGATCGCATCCAAAGATTTTTAGAAAAGCCATCTACGAGCGAAGTTTTTTCGGATACGGTGAATACGGGTATTTATATTCTCGAACCACAAATTCTAGATTTTTTGCCCATTAACGAGCCAAGTGATTTTTCAACCGATCTTTTCCCGCTACTACTCGCTAAAAATGTACCGATGTACGGCTATATTGCGAATGGTTATTGGTGCGATATTGGCTCTTTGGAAGCATATCGACAAGCTCAGTATGATGCGATTCGCGGAAGAGTTCACTTAGATTTAGACTACGTGCAATTGCGGACAGGCTTATGGATTGGCAGTCATACAGTCATTTCACCAACGGTTCAGATCGAGCCACCTGTATTGATTGGCAGTAATTGCTCGATCGGCGATCGCACTAAAATTTCCGCAGGTACGGTCATTGGCGATCGCGTTACTGTTGGTTCTGATTGCGATCTTCAGCGCCCAATTATTGGTAATAGTGCCATGATTGGCGAAGAGTGTCATCTTTGGGCTTGCACGATTGCTCGCAATGTTCGCATTAGTCGTCGCGCCCACGTTATGGAAGGAGCCGTGATTGGCTCCAATTCTTCAATAGGTGAAGAATCACGGGTTTTTCCAAATGTGCGGATTTGGCCGAGCAAGCATGTTGAAGCTGGCGCGACCTTGACCACTAATTTGATCTGGGGGGCAATGGCATCGCGCAATTTATTTGGGCATCATAGTGTGTCGGGCTTAGCCAACATTGACATTACTCCCGAATTTGCGGTGAAACTAGGAGCTGCCTATGGGGCAACTCTGCGTCCTAACTCTCATGTGATGGTATCGCGGGATCAACGTACGATCTGCCGTATGTTGACGCGATCGCTAATTTCAGGATTAATGTCGGTTGGAATCAATGTCGAAAACCTTGAAGCTACGGCAATCCCGATTGCGAGATTTATTGCGCCCAGTCTGGGAGTTGTTGGTGGTATTCATGTAAGAGTGCATCCTGAACGCAATGATTGCGTGATGATCGAGTTTCTTGATGCTGACGGAATCAATATCAATAAATCGACAGAAAAGAAGATTGAAGGAACATTTTTTAAAGAAGATTTTCGTCGTGCCAGAATTGAAGAAATCGGTGAAATCAGCTACCCGACTCGCGTATTGGATTATTACAACAGTGGCTTTGCCAAAAATATTGATGTTGAATCAATTCGTTTCAGTGATTGCAAAAAGATTGTCATTGATTATGTTTACGCTGTTTCGGGCGCAGTTTTGCCTAGGATTTTAGGTAAATTTAGTACTGATGTTGTTGTTCTCAATGCTAGCCTCAATGAGGTGGCTCCAGCACCATCCGATCGCGAAAAAATGTTGACACAACTAACTGATGTCGTCAAAGCCGTTCATGCAAACTTTGGGGTACAGGTTTTTGCTAATGGTGAAAAATTTATCTTAATCGATGAATTAGGAAAGCCAATTCGAGATGAAATCCTAACTGGTTTAATGGTGGAAATGGCGTTGATGTCTCAACATGGCGGAACAGTGGTCGTTCCCGTTTCTGCTTCAGGTATGGTAGAACTGATTGCCGAAAAACATAATGGTAAGGTTATACGCACCCGATCTAACCCGACAGCACTGATGGCTACTTGTCATAGCACCAAAGATGTTGTCTTAGGTGGTTCGGCTGACATGGGCTTTATTTTTCCACAACTTCATCCAGGTTTTGATGCTATGTTTGGCATTGCCAAAATTATGGAATGGATTACGCTGCAAAAGCGATCGCTTTCACAGGTTCGGTTGCATATGCCCCGTTGCCATTTTCGCAAACAAATAGTGCGCTGTCCTTGGAGTGTCAAAGGTACGCTTATGCGCCATTTAGTTGAATCCTATGGATGTGAAAGAATTGAACTTATTGATGGGGTCAAGGTTTTTTATAGCGATCGCGATTGGGTATTAGTGTTACCTGATGCAGGAGATCCGATCGTGCATGTTTTTTCTAATGGTTTTGATACACCATTGAGTAGCGGTCAAGCATGGGCTGAAAAATACATTCAGGATTTTTGTAGTCACATTGAGGGTTTCTGTAAGATTCAAATTGCTCTATCTAAGGATTCTGTGCTTTTAGACAACTAGGGCTTATACCGAATCTATAACTAATTGGTTGATTTTTTGCTAAATAGGTTGACAAAACCCTATATACCTTTGCTATAGTAATTACCGCGCAATCAAAGAGATTTGAACAACGCGCCAAAATGTTGGGGTGTCGCCAAGTGGTAAGGCATCTGGTTTTGGTCCAGACATTCCGAGGTTCGAATCCTTGCACCCCAGTTGAAAGTAAAAAAGCTCCTCTGTATGAGGAGCTTTTTTATTAGCTAAAGACGTCTTTACAGTCTTTAGCCAGCGAAATTATCTTTTTGCCCGCGAATTTTAGCAAACACGCGATCGGGAATCTCAATACCAGCCGATCGCTGAAGTGCAGGAAAATCCCATCGCATAAATGGATTAGTACGCTTTTCTAGTCCAATCGTCGTTGGCACGGTTGCCTCACCTCTTTGGCGCATTGCTGTTGCGGTTGTCATCCGTTCTTGCAAATCTAGATTATCCGCATCAACAGTCAGTGCAAATTTAAGATTGCCCAGAGTATACTCATGGGCGCACCATACGCGAGTATCGTCAGGTAGTTGGCGCAATTGATCCAGTGAGGCAAGCATTTGAGCAGGAGTGCCTTCAAATAATCTGCCGCAGCCACCTGCAAACAAAGTATCACCACAGAATAGTTCACCGCCTCGATTGCCAACTGGAGGGAAATAATAAGCTATATGGGCATAAGTATGTCCTGGCACAAAAAATACTTGGGCTTCTCGATCGCCAAATTTAACGCGATCGCCACCCTTTAAAAATACCTGTTGATGTGGAATGCGATCGCGATCTTTTTCGCCACCATAAACAATTGCTTCGGGAAATTTTTTGATGAGTGCTGAGTTTCCACCAACATGATCGCCATGATGATGCGTATTAAAAATGGCAACTAAAGGTGCGCCTAGTTCTTCTAATTTTGCTAAGACTGGCTCAGCGATCGCGGGATCGACTACTGCCGCAATATTTTGCTCGGGATCGTGTAGGACAAAAACATAATTGTCACTCAAAACAGCTAAACGGTAGACATTCATAAAATTGGTCGATCGAGTAATGTACGAATTTTGAAAAAGTCTTGGTTTGCAAGTCTTATTGGGATTGAAGTAAAGCGATCGCAGCTTCTAGCCTAGAGGAATAGTTTTTAGCAAATTCCTCAAACCATAAACCTTCACTACAAAGAGGATCGAGGTGTTTGAGCCATTCAGTCGCTTTTTGAGCGATTATCCGATCCTCTTTAGCTTTTTGGCGATCGGCAACCTGCTGTAAATCGCGGTCAATTGCTGGCAAAGCCTGATTGGTGATAACTTCTGGAGTTATCTGCGAAGGTGAATAGTTTAGCGAATTGTCGCGTAAATCATTTAGTAATCGATCCAGAGATGTGGCAATTGGCGCAGGCTGATTAATAGATTGACTTAGTAAATTCGCAATCTCCTGTTGAGTAATATGCTGCTTACCTGATTGCGGATCCTTATATTTGCCATGAAGATCGGAGAGAATGGATTCAAGAGATTCCATTTAATTTTTTATCCGTAACATACCTATATATTTATAGCTTATGTTACGCGGAATCCTAGCCTCCTGTTAAAGGTAGCGCTATTTCAATGAGTATAGCTATAGCAATTACCAATCGAACAAACCAAGAAAAATTTTGAAAGCATTGCAAAGCAATGCTTTCAAAATTTTTCTTGGTTTGGGTTTGAACTCAGAGTACCTTATGGTAAGAATTTCTAAATATAGCCCTGATTAGATCGGAGAATGCTTTGCCAAAAACTCTCAAAACTTAAACCTTCTCGACTGGGAACTGAATCTCAGTAATGTAAGACTCATTATCTAGCTCGTCTCCACCTTGAATATAGAACTCACGGTTTGCGCCAATGCAGCGATAACCGTTATTTCCAATCCAAGTTAACAAGTGTTGATAAACCTTCGGAAAGCTGTTGTAGCTACCATGATGGATCGTACTAGCGATCGCATCATAGCCCTGAAGCTCGTAAACTTTAATGCGATCGTTCCCTTTTACTGAAGGATTCACAGCTAAAACTGCCTCCCCATCAACATCGCTCTCCTTGTAGCCATAATCATGCCAGATACCAGTATCATACTCAAACTTAGTAATCCCTTGCTGTGCGAGATATTGATATAACTCTTGAAAGAGTTTACCAATCGCAAAATAATTAGGCAAAATTTCGCGAATTGAAGCAACCGTAATTGGCTCAACCTTTTTAATTACAACTTCGTAATCAGACATTGAAATGTTGAAAAGCCGATCGCATTTCCAGACCATCAATTCGATCGCCCTCAACAATCTCACCGATAATTACGGCACCAGATAACTGATTGACAAATTGTTCTGCTAATTCAAAAGGCATACATAAAACTAGTTCAAAATCTTCCCCGCCATACAGTACCCAATCTAATGCACGATCTCCAGCCAAGGTTCTCACGGCTCTACAGATTGGGAGAGATCGCCAATAGATTTTTGCCCCGACTTCACTTGCGCGACAAATTTGGGCGATCGCATCCGCTAATCCATCACTACTATCCATTCCTGAAATAGGGAAATCACCTAAATGATTTTGTTGTTTGAGAATTTTGTGCACAATTGCGATCGCATCAAAACGGGGAGTTGGTCGTTGATGATAGCGGCAAATTGCTTGCACTAAATCGTTTCCAGCCAAAATGCGATTGCCGATCTTAAGCGGAGCTAATAACTTCTCTTTTAACTCTTCTTTAAATAGAAGTTCTAAACCAGCTTTGGAAAGTCCATGCAAACCCGTCATCACGATCGCATCACCAACTCGCGCCGTATGTCTTTGGATAATTTGATTCTTGGGGACTTGTCCAAAAGCTGTCACCGACAAAGTTCTCACAGGCGATCGCACCGTATCACCACCCACTAATTCTGTGCCATAGGTTTGCAAACATTCACTAAAGCCACGATATACACCTTCAATCCAAGCAACTTGTGTATCAGGTGGCAATCCCACTGACATTACTAATCCCCAAGGCTGAGCACCCATCGCCGCCAAATCTGACAAATTTACAGCCGCCGCGCGCCATCCTACATCTTCGGCACTAGTCGTGCGATCGCTAAAATGCACTTCATCGACCAACATATCTGTGGTGACTACCATCTGGCGATCGGGCAAGGTTGCTCCCATAGCCGCCGCATCATCCCCCACCACCTCACTACAATATTGCCGAAAAATTTTCAGCAATCCCTGCTCACCTAAACTGTTGATCGTTTCTGTCATCTATAGCCATTGATAGAACTGAATACCCTCTTAAGAAGGCTGCTCCAGTTTTTGCTGAATTAAACTCTCAATTTCTTGGATATCTTTTACTGACTGAGGCATAGCAAAGGTTTCTGAAGATGTATTTACTGTAAAGAGATCGACAAATATCCGAAATGCGTCTTTATCACTGGGATGAGCAATAACATAAGCGCGTAACTCTTTCTTAGTCATTGTGTTGAAATCGAGCTTAATCACAAAAACCTCCAAAGACCATTACGGTAAACCTCTATCTCTATATTATCGCCAGCGAGTATGAATACGTTGCTTGTGCGTTCATCTAGACTTACTAGGAAGATGGGAGTAAAAGTGTTTGTTAAAGATTGACATAACATGACGCACATGATGCCTTGTTCGGAAGTGGGCAAAACTGATAAACCTCATAATATTTAAAGGTAGAAAATGAGCTTTGCTAACTTTCTACCTTTGGTAATAGTTTAAGGATAGAAAGTTAGCTTTGGTAAGGCTAATGACTCTTCCCAGCCCATCATGATATTCATACATTGCACAGCTTGGGCGGCTTGACCTTTCATTAGATTATCGATCGCGGAAACTACAATAACTCTACCAGTGCGCTCATCGACCTCTACACCGAGATAACAGAGATTTGTGCCTAAAGCCCATTTAGTTTGAGGGAAAATATTCTTTGGTAGAACCTGTACCCATTCTGAATTGCGATAAAAAGACTTATAAATTGTTAGGACATCTTCCTTAACTAAACCTGGATCGCGTAACTTAGCGTATACCGTCGAAAGAATACCGCGAATCATCGGAATCAGGTGTGGCGTGAACTGTACTAATACCTCTTGACCTGCCATATCACTACAAATCTGCTCGATTTCTGGCGTGTGGCGATGACTAGCGATACCATAGGCTCCGAGAGAGCCATCAGCCTCAGCCAACAATAGGTTAGTCTTTGGCTGGCGACCACCTCCTGATGTCCCTGACTTAGCATCGATAATAATCGTACTAGGATCGACTAGACCTTGCTTTAGTAAAGGTTGGATGGCTAATAAACTAGCGGTAGGATAGCAACCCGCACATCCAACTAAGTCGGCAGTAGCGATGCGATCGCGATAAATTTCGGGTAACCCGTAGACAGCTTTAGAATTAACTTCACCATCAGTCCGTGCCTCTTTGTACCATGATTCGTAAACTTGCAGATCCGTAAAGCGATAATCTGCAGATAAATCGAGGACTTTACAGCCCTTAGCTAATAGACGTGGTGCAATTTTGCTGGCTAAACCATTGGGCAATGATAAAAAGACAATTTTGCAGCGATCGGCGATCGCTTCAGGTTCGAGATTCTCAATCGGTAAATTTACCACATGGGCAATATGTGGATAAAGATCCGCAAAATTTTGACCAACAGAACCGCTCCCACCCATATAGGTAATATTCACCAATGGATGCTCTAGTAGCAATCTGACCAATTGGATGCCCCCGTAACCCGAAGCGCCAATAATACCTACGGGGATGCGATTCTGTGCGCTCATAAACTTACTCCATCAAAATATAGAAAATGCTTTCGGTGTTTGGGGTAACAACTTAGCATAAGCCAAGTGTTTAACTAAACTTCACGCATTAAAAATGCTGTGATTTTTTTCTAACCTTAGAACAGCCCGTACAAATCATCATTTATTCTAAATATTCACCATAAATGTAAAGATCGTTTTAGATAGAAACATTTGATGCATATTTTACATTTTGTTAGTTTCAGCTTGTCTAGGTTCAGCATGTCCAAATCACCTATATGGGTGAAGAAATATATATTTAATTAGTGCGAAATTTTGGTAATAAAAAGTTGGCTTTAAGTAAGCAAAGAATTAAAAACAACATTTTATCAATTATTTTTAAAGCAAATATAGTAATTTAGTGTTCATTTGTGAGTTTTTAAGAGTTGAGACAGATTCAACCAGATCTTGCTAATCTTGTAGCTAATTGATGGTTTCTAAGTAGAGACTCGATCTGAATATACAAAGATATACTGTATTCAAGACAAAATATACATAGGCTCTGATAAAAAGTATTAGCGATTATCAAGTAGTAGTTATTTAAAAAGCATCTATGCGATTTTTCTTGTAATAGCAAACCTTACTGATATGTCGAACAACAGAAAAATTTCTTTCATGTTTCCATATATTTGATATGTTTCTGTAATTCAGCTTTAGTTTGTTTTCAAAATACAGAGGTAATTTTCAAAATATTTCCGATTTTACCCGAATATTTTTCCAATATGTTTAAAAATGTACGACAATAAATACGTAGTTCTATATGGGTTAAATTCCCATTCATTATAAAATTTCTCCTAGCTACTAGAGAGATATTTTTAACTCTGAAACCTTGAAATTTCTGATAATCCTATGACAGACACTGTAACTGCTCCTTTAACAGGAAAGGCTCTTCTTCAAAAAGCAAAAGAGCTTAACAATTTACCTAAGCGCGAACAAGCAAAAAAATGTGGGTATTTCACACGGGGGAAAGATGGCGTAGATCGTGTTAATTTGACAGAATTTTATGAAGCAGTGCTTGCTGCTAGAGGATTTGCAATTAATCCCGAACAGAATAAAGATGGTCGTGGACGCGAACCTACGTTTCGAGTTAGCGTTCATAAAAATGGTCAAATCGTTATCGGCTCTACCTATACAAGATCGATGGGGTTAAACGAAGGGGATGAGTTTGAAATTAAACTCGGTTATAAGCATATCCATCTGATTCAGTTGACTAGCGATCGAGATGAAGATAGCGAAGAATAACTAAGTTTTTTGCAGTCAAATTTAAATAAACTCTAAGTTATAAACCTGAAAATTAGTTTTTAATACAAATTTTAGGAATTAAAACCAAGAGGTTATTTAATTAGATTGTTCTAGCGAGAAGATTGATACTACTTTACTGGTATGTGTTGAATCTTCCCGCTTTTTTATTGATTCTAATTTTTGATGTGATTTTAATTTCTAGGTTTTTTCTATGCAGCTAGTTGATACACATGTGCACATTAACTTCAAAGATTTTCAGACCGATCTTGATGCTGTGCGCGATCGCTGGTTACACAATGGTGTGACAAGGCTCGTACATTCTTGTGTGAGTCCTGACGAGTTTGAGCAAATTCAAATGATTGCCGATCGCTTTCCTGAAGTAAGTTTTGCGGTTGGTTTACATCCATTAGATAAAAACCTCAATACAATGGGTTGGAATCCAGAAATTGGCGATCGCATTAAGACTTTGGCTAAGAGCGATCGGCGTGTGGTGGCGATCGGTGAGACGGGATTAGATTTTTTTAAGTCAGATAGCAAGACCGCTCAAATTGAAGCTTTTAAATCCCAACTGAGAACCGCGCGATCGCTGAATTTGCCAGTAATTATTCACTCTCGCGAAGCTGCGGAAGCAACTCGCGAAGTTTTGCAGGAACTCAATGCTGAAGCTCCTTCTGAGCCAATTCGTGGCGTAATGCATTGTTGGGCAGGGAGTCCTGAAGAAACACAATGGTTTGTGGACTTAGGGATGTACATCAGTTTTAGCGGTGTGGTTACTTTTAAAAACGCTCACGATCTGCATGAATCGGCAAAGATCGTGCCAAGCGATCGCCTCTTAGTTGAGACTGATTGCCCATTCCTTGCACCAGTGCCGAAGCGAGGTAAACGCAATGAACCTGCCTATGTATTACATGTAGCCGAAAGCGTTGCTAAGTTACGCGATGTACAGTTGTCTGCCTTAGCAGAACAAACGACCAATAATGCGTTTACGTTGTTTTCTCTTGCTTAACGATTTGGCTGCAACTGCGGTGTAGCCAAATCCAAAACTGGTTTTTTGTTAAGTGTACGAAGCGCACTCAACAAATGGTTAAAATTAATTTATGCAAATATACCTAGATCATGGAGCTACTACCCCTGCACGACCAGAAGTCATCGACCTGATGACGGAAGTAATGCGATCGCAATGGGGAAACCCCTCTAGCTTGCATTGGTGGGGCGAACGCTCAACTATGGCGATCGAACGAGCACGCCTGCAAGTAGCCAGTTTGATTAATGCCGATCCTGAAGGAATTATTTTTACTTCAGGTGGTACGGAGTCAGACAATATGGTGTTGATGGGAATTGCGCGGCAATATCAAACCCCGCAACACATGATTATCTCATCGGTTGAGCATTCAGCCGTGCGCTTACCAGCCCAGTTTTTAGAGCAACGCGGTTGGGAAATTACTCGCCTGCCTGTCGATCGCCAAGGTCGAGTATCTCCAAAGGATTTAGAACAATCACTACGACCTAACACAGTACTCGTATCAATTATTACCGCCCAAAACGAAGTTGGCACGATTCAGCCTGTTGAGAAGCTCGGGCAGATATGTCGTAATGCTGATGTACTCCTACATACTGATGCCGTACAGGCGATCGGCAAACTGAAAATTGATGTGCAGACCTTACCGATTGATTTGCTTTCAATTTCTGCCCATAAGTTCTATGGAACGCAGGGAATCGGAGCGCTCTACATCAATCCTGTTACTACCAAGAAGCGATCGCTTATTTCTCTCATCCAAGGTGGAGGACAAGAGCGCGGTTATCGTTCGGGAACTCAGGCTGTTGCGGCGATCGCAGGTCTAGGGCTAGCTGCCGAACTTGCTGAGAAAGAGTTATCTTCAGAATCAGAACGTCTCAGCAAATTGCGCGATCGCCTATATGCATTACTAAGTGATATTCCCGATCTTGTTCCCACAGGAATGATGGGAGCAGATCGATTACCCAACCATCTCAGCTTTTATCACCAATATATCGATGGTCGTCACTTAGTGCGCGAATTGAATTTTGCTGGAATCGCGATCAGTTCTGGCTCTGCATGTAGTAGCGGTGCGATCGAGCCAAGTTCAATTTTGCTAGAAATGGGATATTCAGAAACAGAGGCTAGAAATAGTATCCGCTTGACACTTGGCAGATCGACAACCTCAGCCGATATAGACTGGACAGCTTTAGCAATCCATCAGATTGTTAGCCGCCAAGCATAGAGGCAATTCATGAGTTATATCTGCTTTTTAGCATATTTTTAAAGTGAGAGTTGGCGCTTTGCGCCAACTCTCACTTTTTGAGTTTTACGGTACGACTAAAACTGGGCAAGGTGAAAGATTAATCACTTTTTGGCTGACACTACTACCATCAGGATGTTCTTCTGTAAGGCTCATTCCCCTCGAACCCATCACGATTAAGTCTGCATTAATTTCATCGGCAAAATCACAAATCACAAAGGCAGCTTTTCCTTCAGCAATTTTAGTCTTGATGGAAATACCAACCTCATTAAAATAAGACTGCACTTCTTTGATTAGCTCTTGGGATGACTCGCGATCGCTGTCTGTAGCATCATGTTCGGTGACTGATAGTACATATAACTCTGCTTGATACTTTTGAACAAGATCGATCGCTACAGCTACAGCTTGGCGGGTTTCTTGGCTTCTGTTTAAAGGAAATAAAACAGTTTTAAACATAATTCCTATCTAACACTGCAATTCGGATATCAGACTTTGGATTTAAGAAATTTTTATTCTTCTTAGTTCATTTTAGTAATCAATCGAGTCTGAAAATATTTAATTTTTTAATTTTTAACATGTCGGCATCTTGCTATTTGAATCATACCGATTAAGCTTTACTAAAGCGATCGCCATAATGTTTAGAATAAATTGCAAACTAGAAAGTACAATGATTTGCTTATCTACTTTCTGGCTTTATCGCTCATCAAAACAAGTGATATTAAAAGTTATGTCTCAAGAAGTAAACTTAAACAGCTCAACTACAAAAGCTTCTGTCAATCCATCTCCAGAAATAGAATCTCAACAAGAAGAAAAGATAACGCTTTGGGGAGAAATCGTTAAAGGCTGGTACTGGGTTGTATTTATTTGGAAAATGATGGGCAGTTTTGGTGGGATTGCCTCATTGTTAAGTTCTATAAAGCGAACAGTAATTATGTTGATTAAACGTTTACTGATTCAGTTGCAAACTAAACAACGTCAATAAAGTTGAAATAAGAGACGGTGCTTTGCGTCGTCTCTTATTTTTTACTATGTTTTTTACTATGTATTGTGGTCAAGTAGGAGACAGAACTCAGCGTCCCTGCGTACTTTCTAGCTTTTAAACAGCAGACAACACTACATCAGTGCTAACATTGCGAGATATATAACGAAAAAAAAGTCAAAACGGAAGAAGATTATAGATGGATGCCGTAACAAAAATCATCCCTTTTTATGGCAGGGAAATTAAATTAAGAATTGGCACGTTTGCACCTCAAGCTGGCGGCTCAGTATTAGTCCAGTGCGGTGAAACGGCAATATTAGTAACAGCGACCAGAGGTCCTGCTCGTGACGGCGTAGATTTTGTACCCCTACTTGTTGATTATGAAGAGCGACTGTATGCCGCAGGGCGTATCCCTGGTGGCTTTTTGCGTCGTGAAGGTAGACCTCCCGAAAAGGCAACTCTCACTTGCCGCCTGATCGATCGCCCAATGCGCCCTCTTTTCCCCAATTGGTTGCGCGATGATGTGCAGATTGTCGCCACGACCATGGCAATTGATGAGAAAGCTCCACCTGATGTATTGGCAGTAACAGGTGCATCGATCGCTGCGCTAATCGCAGGTTTACCATTTATGGGGCCAATGGCAGGCGTGCGCGTTGGCTTGGTTGGTGATGAATTTATCATCAATCCTACCTATGCCGAAGTTGAAGCAGGTGATCTCGATCTCGTAGTTGCTGGCACGGCGGAAGGGATCATCATGGTTGAAGCTGGAGCTAATCAGTTACCTGAAGCTGACATGATCGAAGCGATCGATTTTGGTTATGAAGCAGTTTTAGAACTGATCAAAGCGCAACTTGAGTTGCTTCAAGAGTTAGGAATTGCACTACCTGAAATCATCACGCCTGAAACCGATCTCACTTTGGAAAACTTTATTGCCAATACAGTAAAAGATAAAGTTGCTCAAGTGGTTGCTAGTTGCGAAAAGGATCGTAATGTACGAGATGCGGCGCTTGATGCGATTAAAGCTGAGCTTTTAGCCGCGATCGCCGCTTTGCCTGACGAAGATCCTGTGAAGCTGGGAGCTGATAAAAAGGTAATCAGTGCCACTTATAAAGATCTCACTAAAAAGCTAATGCGCTTACAAGTGATCGAGCAGAGTGTGCGGATTGATGGACGTAAACTCGATGAAGTGCGCCCAATCTGGACAGAAGTAGGCGTAATTCCTCGCGTGCATGGTAGTGGCTTATTTAATCGGGGCTTGACTCAAGTACTATCGATCGCCACCCTTGGTACGCCTGGTGATGCACAGGAAATGGACGACCTGCATCCTGACGCGAAAAAGCGTTATATGCACCACTACAACTTCCCACCTTACTCCGTTGGTGAAGCTAGACCAATGCGATCGGCTGGTCGGCGTGAAATTGGTCACGGAGCTTTAGCCGAACGTGCCCTTTTGCCAGTCCTACCATCTAAAGCTGAATTCCCCTATGTTCTCCGCGTAGTATCGGAAGTCTTGTCCTCAAATGGTTCGACCTCTATGGGTTCGGTCTGTGGCTCCACACTTGCGCTTATGGATGCAGGTGTACCCATTACCAAGCCCGTTAGCGGTGTAGCAATGGGCTTGATCAAAGAAGGCGATGAAGTTCGCATTCTTACTGATATTCAAGGCATCGAAGATTTCCTTGGTGACATGGACTTCAAGGTTGCAGGTACAGACACGGGTATCACGGCGCTGCAAATGGATATGAAGATCACCAGTATCTCCATGGATACAGTGCGTGCTGCGGTGATGCAAGCCAAAACTGGACGCTCGCATATCATGGGCAAAATGTTGGAATTGCTCTCTGAGCCAAGACAGCAACTATCGCCCAATGCACCACGCTTGCTGACAATTCGCATCGATCCTGAACAAATCGGGATGATTATTGGACCTGGTGGTAAAAACATCAAGGGGATCACTGAAGAGACTGGAGCCAAGATCGACATTGAGGATGATGGCACGGTGATGATTTCTTCGATGAGTGGCGAAGGTGCTCTCAAAGCTAAGCGCATCATCGAAAACATGACTCGCCGCGTTGGCGCAGGTGATGTTTATTTAGGTCGTGTGACACGCATCATCCCGATTGGTGCATTTGTGGAGTTCTTACCAGGCAAAGAGGGCATGGTACATATTTCACAACTTGCTGAGGGTCGTGTTGGCAAAGTAGAAGATGAAGTTGCCGTTGGCGATGAAGTCTTGATTAAAATCCGCGAAGTTGATAATCGCGGACGTTTTAATCTAACTCGTTTAGGCATTCATCCCGATGAAGCCGCCGCCGCTCGTGTTGCTGCTGCTGCTGTTGATGCATAAGCATTAAAAATTTCTGACACAAAAAAAGTGGTGCAAAGCACCGCTTTTTTTGTGTCAGAATTAACTTAAATAAACCAGAATGAGCGCTAATTATACTTAACAAGTAGAATCAATCTACTGATTCATGAGGTCAGAATTAATTTTTAAATTGTCGCAAGAACTATGCAAGTTTTTGTAGCTGTAAGTTAGCTTTCTCGAGTAACTCTTGAACTTGGAATGAATGCTTATTTTGAGGGGTTTGACATAATTCAACGAATCGAACTAAATCCTCTTTTGCCGCAGAATTTAACTCTTTCGCCAAGTAAACCAGTCCGCGATTGTAGTACGCATAGTAATTGTTAGAAGCTATGCTTAATGACCTATTGATGTCAATTAGAGCCGATTCAAAGTCACCCTGAAGGTAAAATGCATATCCTCTATTGTTATAAGAAAAAGCAAGAATAATAGGATTGTCTGTTGCCAGTTGGATACCTGTACTGAGATCTGAGATTGCTTGTTCGTAATTACCCTGTTCTGCGAGAGCAAGACCGCGATCATTGTATACAGCATATTTGTTCGGTGATAATTTAAGGGCTGTAGAGAAATCATTAGCAGACTTGGCAAATTTTCCTAACTTTGCGTAACTGTTTCCGTTAAAGAGATATAGCGACCAGTCACTTCGGTCAAGTTTGATTGCTTTCTCGATAGCAGCTATGCTTTGTTCATATTTACCAAGTAAATACAAAACAAGCCCCATTTGCTTCCAGCCTTCATAAAACTGTGGTCGTTGTTCAACAACATGTTTGTAGGCTTTCAGAGCTTTATGGAATTCACCTGCTGTGAAAAATTTGTAGCCATTCTGAAAATATCGCAAATGGGCATTGCAAATATATTGATGAAAGTAAAATCCCACCAACATTATCAATGTCAATATGCCAAAAATGGCTTTGCTAGTACTTCCTGAAAATATCTCCGCTCCATATCCAACTGCACGCAATGGGACTCCAAATGCCATAACTCCTTTTAAAGATGCATCAACAATACCCTTGCTAAAATTGGGAACAAGTATTAATAGACCCAGCAACAATATAAAACCAAAGTTAAAACCAATGCTTCTTATGTATGTTCTCTGAGATGGTGCAAGCCAAGGTTCAATAATGCCAAATCCATCTAGGGATGGGATAGGTAATAGATTTAGGATGGCAGCATAAAACTGTAAAAAAATTAAAAAACCTAGCGCATTTAGAGCTACAGGGGTTAATGGCAGATAACGATAAATTGTGGCAAACAAAACAGCCGCGATAATATTGGAACTCGGACCAGCTAAAGAAACTGCTGATCGCATCCATCGACTAGGAATGCTTTCGTGATCGATATACACTGCGCCGCCAGTTAAAGGTATTCCGCCAATTGCGAGCAATATAAGCGGTAATAGTATGCTAGTAACTGGATGGATATAAGTAAGGGGATTAAATGATAAATATCCTTTTTGTTTTACAGAAATATCTCCTCCCAAATAAGCAACGACTGAATGTGACCATTCATGAAAACAAACTGAAAATATCCAGCCGCAAAAAATGATTAAGTTGGGGATAATAAAGCTAAAGTTCATTATTTATTGAGTGTTCAGTTAGAGCGCTTTGCGTCCTAAATTTGCTAGAGTCGCCTACTATGAGCCAGTTATGCTCGAACCAATACCTTGAAAGAAGACCCATGACAAAAAGAAGTTGCTGATAAAGATCGCGAGTAATGCGGTAACAACTGCTGTAGTAGTGGACTCCCCCACACCCTTTGCGCCACCTGTGGTAGTTAAGCCCCATGTTGTGCCGATCGCCGCTATCAACACACCAAAGATGCTGGATTTTATTAATGCTGCAACTAAATCCCAAGGTTTGAGCAAGTTCTGCACAGAATTGAGAAACATGCTGTGAGGGATTGCATACATGGCTTGAGACAAAAATAAGCCTCCAGCCATACCTGTTAAAAACCCTAAAATTGTGAGGATTGGCAACATTAGCAAGCAGGCGATCGCCCTTGGTGTAGCCAGATAATCAACGGGATTTGTTTTGAGCATATAGAGCGCATCGATTTGCTCAGTTACTTGCATTGTGCCGATCTCTGCGGCAAATGCCGAACCCACACGCCCTGCAATGATTACTGCTGTCAGGACTGGAATCAACTCACGAGCTAAGGCGATCGCTAAAATTCCGCCAATCGCTTGTTGTGCGCCAAAGTTAATGAATTCTCTAGCAACTTGAATCGTAAATACTGCGCCAACAAAAGCCGCAGTAATTAAAGTGATGAGTAGCGACTCAGTGCCAACCATTGACATCTGTTCGACTGTATTCCGCCAATGAAATCGCCGATAGATCAAAATATGGGTAATGATTTGACCGATAAGTAGACAACTTTTCCCTAGCTTAATTAGCCAACTGCCAAAATTTCCCATGCTTTAGCTTTCCTATGTCATGTCAGACAAGCAGTAAAAAAATCTTCCTCATCGTACCCTTTATCGCAATTGTCGGTAAAGCGGAGTAAAGTCAGGTTAAGCCACACAAATTGCTAGATTCACTATACGCAGCCTCCTATTTAAGTTTTGATAGGAAAAAGATAGAGTTTCCAATTGCAAGGCTGTTGGAGTTCCTTGAATCTTCCTGTTACCAAATACCACAGAGTAAGTCGAGTACGAAAGAAACTAACTAGCAAAAAGTAACCTTCTGGAGTTGTTAAACCATACTTAACACCGTCTGTGGGAGTTGCATCCCAAGCATTATCTGTACCTTTTACGAGCATTTTTGAACGATAGGAGATATCTTTGTATTGCAAAGGTATAGCAAAGATGCCGTAAACATTATGCTCTCCTCTCCAAGGCTCAACCACAATTTTAATTGGATGAAACTCTAATCTATTAGTGCTATCGGGTGTTTCTGGCATAGCTGAACACAAAGAAAAATTTTCATTCAAGGAATTTGTATTAGTAGACCAGGAGATTGTCGTTAAAATAAAAACTACTCCGATCGCTAAAATCGCAATAGAAGCTAGAAATATTTTTCTTTGGAAAACAGACCAACTTTTCATTGACAATTTTCAAGGTGAGTTAATAGTAGAGCAATCTCATCAACATATTGCTGTAACTCTCTGGTCGGCAGATTACTGTTATTAATCATAATACTGAAAATAACTTCGCTGTAGTTTTTAGGACTGACATATCCCGATAAAGCTATCTCACCTGTTAATGTACCAGTTTTAGCTTGAATCAAGCCTTGGGCAGAAGTATTTTTTAAACGATTAGTCAACGTGCCATCGATCCCTGAAATCGGCAAAGATTTACGAAAATCCAGATTATTTGCAACTATTTGTAAAAGCTGCACGATCGCCTTAGGGGTAGTTAGATTTTGGCGTGACAGTCCAGAACCATCGACAAGTGACACACTAGTAGCTGGAATATTTACAGATTGTAAATATTTGTTAATAGCGAGCATACCTGCACTGACGTTGTCATCAGGCATAACTTCGTTAAACCGATCGCCTAAAGCCCTAAGCAGTAACTCAGCATAGAGATTATTACTAGTCTTGTTAGTCGTAGCAATCAATTCAGATAGAGGAGGCGATAAGGCGATCGCTAAGTCTTGAGTCGGTGGCAGCTTTTTGGAAGTACTTGAAACTGGGGTGATGTCAATTCCTTGAGCAGTTAGTTCTTGCCGTAATAAATCTAAAAAATTAGCTTCAGGATCGGGAATAGCAACGCCACCAATTTCTGGCTCTATGTTCTCGGGAACTTGCTTACTGACGATTAGGACTTTCTGTCCATAGGGTCGTACGACCTGCAAGTCATAGCTAGAGCCCTTGCTCACCGTAATTGACTGGTTCTCTACCCGCCAATCTTTAGCTAATGCAGAATTCTCCCATTCAAATATCGCTGGCTTGCCAATTTGGGAGGGACGGATGCTCCAGTTCAAGGCATTTTCATCAATCGTGAATGGAGAAGCGATCGCCGCATAGTATTCTTGTAAATCCTGCCATTCCCAACTGCCAGCAATTTCCGCTCCTTTACGCGAAGTCAGCGTCCAAATGCCCCCGTTAATGCGTTTTACACCTTTGTTTTTAAGTTGTTTTACTAGTGATTTTAAGCCAGTTGCCGAACGAAAACTTGGATCGCCAGACGCTACTAACCACAGCCCATTTTCAATTTCTCCCTCAGTATTAGGTAGATTGCTGGACATCAACCTTGTAGCAAAGCGATAATCCGCACCTAATATTTTTAAAGCAGTCGCTGTTGTAAATAGCTTGGTATTTGAGGAAGGGATAAAGTAGCGATCGCCATCGAGATTACCTAATATCTGGGGTTGGGGTTCGTTGGTTTGGATAAAAACACCTATTCGCGATGATTTCAATTTGGGTGACTTAGCAACTTTTTCGACCTCTTGTTGTAAGTGGGCTGGACATAGACGATCTTCATTAGCTTGGGTCGGAAGAACCGCAAACAGAGGGATTGCAAATAGCGCGATCGCTGTAGTGATAGTTTTGATTAGCGCGTCTCGAAAATTATTAGGAACAAGTTGAATAGAAATGGGCGCTCGATTTGACAAACTGAAAAAACGTTGCATTGAGTCAGTGAAATAGCTAGAAGATGAACATAAACCTTAAACTAGCGATATCGTAGTGCAATTTGAGTGACTTTTTTCAGAAATTATGTTTTATAGAAAATGCTAAGGGAATTGCTATAGCGATGAAAGAGATATCTAGGAAAAATCAAAACCCAAACAAATAGAGGCGGCGCTTCGCGCCGCCTCTATTTGTTTGGGTTTTATGTCCTCAGCAAAGCTTGCATTGTTATTAATTAAAGTATCTGCGGCTTCGACTTCGCTCAGCTAACGGGGTTACTTTGGCTGAGTGAAGTCGAAGCTCTGATCTTGCTGAAGTGTCAAAGCCATGAATCTCACGAATATAGCTAGGACAAATCAAAACCCAAAATACAAGTGGCGGCGCGAAGCGCCGCCACTTGTATTTTGGGTTTTATGTCCTAAGCAACCCTTTCATTGTTATAGGGTTGCTATAGAACTAATTTAAAATCCATAAGTAAATCACGTGTTCGCGATTGCCAATTTTAAGTTTTTCTGTTCGAGTTGGAGGTAAATCTCCTAAATCGTATTCATAAGACACGATCCTCGTTCCAGACTTTAATTTGGGTAAGATTTCTGAGCGAACCCTTAGATTTGCTTGCGGTAAAAGGTATAGCGTAATTACGGAAGCATCACGTAAATCAGTTTTAAAGAAATCTTGTTTAATAAATTTAATCCGATCGCGAATTTTTGGGGCTTCCGTGATCGCAGATTTTAATTCTTTGTCTGACTCTCTAATTAATTCAGGATCGATCTCTATGCCAATTGATTTTGCGTCAAACTTCTGGGCAGCAGCGATCGCAATTCGACCATCACCACTACCAAGATCGTAAACAATATCAGTTTCCTGCACCATTGCCATCTCTAGCATTTTGAGTACAACCTCATTCGGTGTTTGTAGGTAAGGCGCATCAGGAGTGCGCTCTGGCTCAATGGTTTTAGGATCGACAATTGGAACAACGGGAAGTGGAGTACTCTCAATTAGTGATTTGTTTGGTGATGATAGATCGTTCTTAGATAGAAGATCGCAAGCCAATATTGTGGATGACACCATCACTGCAATCAAGATAAAACGGAACAAATTATCTCGAAATAAATTTGCTATATTCGGCTTCATTTAAAACCTAATTGCTGTAAAACTGCTGCTTGCGCTTCTGATTGTTGACTGTAAGCAAAACCCCAAGGCATATCGGATGGCAAAAGCGGTAATAGAATATCTAAGAAATATGGGCTACCATAAACAACTACTGCCTCTAATTTATCTTCTATCAATAGTTTTTTGACCAAATCTTGAGTCTTTTCATGGAGATTGGTATTGCCACGAAATGGATTGCCACGACTAAAGACTTGGATAAATATATGAGAAAAAGTTTCGCATTGAAGATTTCCTAAAATCGCACCATCCGACACAATTCGCTGATAACCATGATTTTTGGGTAGTAGTGCTGTTGGCGATCGCGAGTTGAGAAACTCTTCACAGGTAAGCAGATCTTCAACAACGATTAAATTTAGATAATTTGTATCTAATTTTGGCTTTGAATTTAAGGTCGTTGAACCACCTTGTCTCGCTCCTTTAGATTGCAAATGAGAGAGTGAGGAATAAACACTAATGGAGTTAGCTGCAATCTCTTTAGCAATTTTTAGATTCTCAGGATTACCAAGTTTACTGAGATCGGTAGGATTAGCGCTGACTTTTTGTTTTGCTTTCCAAATTCTTTGTACCGATGCACGAATGCGATCGCGACTAATTTCGCCAGATTCCACAGCATCGCAAATTGCCTTAATTGTGGCGATCGCATCAATGGGCATCAACAAAATATCTGCGCCAGCTTTTACTGCTTGTACGGCGATCTTTTCTGGGCTATTTAACTTTGCAACACCCGACATGATCAATGCATCGGTAGTGATCAACCCATCAAAGCCTAATTCGTTGCGGAGAATATCTGTGAGAACGTGATGTGACAAAGTAGCAATATTCTTAGGATCTAGCTCAGGTACAAAGATATGGGCAGTCATGACTGCATCGACACCTGCCGCGATCGCATTGATAAACGGCGGGAACTCAACATTGTCAAATCTTTGACGATCGTGGGGAAGTGTCGGCGTTTGCAAATGCGAATCAACTGATGTATCACCATGTCCTGGGAAATGTTTGGCTGTTGTCAGCACAGGATATTGCTTAGCACCAGAAATAAATCCTCGCGTCGCCCCCATCACCTCGCCAACTGTAATCCCAAAAGCCCGCACATTGATTACGGGATTGTCGGGATTATTATTTACATCGACAATCGGTGCAAGCAACCAATTAATGCCGATTGCTACAGCTTCCTCAGCCGTAATTTTACCCATGTCTTCTGCGTACTTCATGGCAACACTTTGCAATGCCATCGGTGGTGGGAACCATGTTGCACCGCTAAACCTTTGTCCTACACCTTCTTCAATATCTGCCGCAATCAGTAACGGTACTTTTGCCCAAGACTGCATTTGTTGAGTTTTTAAAGCAATTTCAGGAGCACTACCACCGAGTAAAATTACGCCTCCGACTCCATATTCTTCGATGAGAGTTTTTAGGGTTGCATTTGGTAATTCCCATTGTGGATATTGAATCTGGTGGTCATACAACATTCCACAGGTACGTACGACCAACATTTGCGAGACTTGCTCAACGAGGCTAAGAGTGTCAATATCAGGCAAATTGATCGGCGGCATAATTAACTAAAAATTATTTTTGAGGTGCTACGCTTTTTAATTAGCAATCTTGCAGTCGGCACTTTGTAATGACCACAAGATTGCTACTAGTTTTAAAACTCTAGCGCAAAATCTTTACGTGTCATCGGTTGAGGTACTTCTAAACCTTCACCGCCAATATATTTTAAAGCTTTGCCTTCAACAGACAAGTACACCTTAGCATCAAGTTCTAAACTAGTTGCAGTATATAAAACCTGAATAATCCGTCCTTGCATTGAAGCCGAGCCTCCACCTTGGGTGAAGTCTTTGGACAAATTAATCCGAATTTCTTTGTTCTTTGTCGTTGCGCTCAAAACTTTAGTGTTAGCGGGAATTGCACTGTAAAGAGTTGTCTCAGGGGGCTTCTCTGCAATCAAAGTATTTAGAACTGAGGCGATCGCTTCGTCGTTACTTTTAGCTTTGATCGCGATCGGCACTGCTAACAATTTATTTTTATTAGCCTCAATCCAATAAACCGCAAGCTGTCCATCAACAGCTCTTGTTGCGGGAGGTGATTGACTAATTTGATTAACGGATGTTGAGACTGATGGTTGTGTAATTGGCTGACTATTAGGCTGATTAAAATTACTATTGAGCAGTACTGCTGAAGCAGAGCCGCCCACAATTGCTGCTACAACTAGTCCAGCCCAAGTACCTTTGCTTAAAACAGGAAGTTTCATAATTTTCGCTCCTCAACGTTAACTAAGTTTGCCTAAATATACTTGACGCAAACAAACGTGAAATAGCTCCTGCATTCTATTTTATCGCAATTTAAAGCCTAGAAACACGGCAGAAGGCTTGAGAATGATTCTGTGTCTCTAAGCTTTAAAATTTATGATGATTGCTATAAATTTTAGGTAAAACCATGCCTCAACCTTCGGAAACTGATGTTCAACAGATTTTCGATCGCATTGCCCCTGTTTACGATCGCTTTAACGATCTGCTGAGTTTAGGTCAACATCGGATCTGGAAAAAAATGGCGCTGCGGTGGTGTAACCCAAAACAAGGTGAAAAGTGGCTCGATCTTTGTTGTGGCTCTGGTGATATGACTGCTTTGCTAGCAAAGCAAGTTGCCCCAGATGGTCAGGCGATCGGTGTTGATTTTTCTAAAGAGCTATTGGCGATCGCCGCCGAAAAAGCAAAAAAATATTTGCCGAGCATCCAAAAAAGCATCACATGGCAACAGGGAAATGTATTGTATCTCCCCTTTACAGACAATACCTTTGACGGAGCAACCCTATCTTACGGATTGAGAAATGTCGCCAATATTCCCCAATGTTTGTCAGAAATTCACCGCGTTTTAAAAGATGGCGCTAGCGCCGCGATTTTAGATTTCCATCGTCCCAGCGATCGCCTAATGCAAGGTTTTCAGAATTTCTATTTAGATCGGGTGGTTGTCCCCTTGGCAGATCGTTTTGCGATGACAGATGAATATGCCTATATTGCACCGAGCTTAGCAAGATTTCCGATTGGCTCCGAGCAGGTAAAACTCTCCAAAGCCGCAGGTTTTACTCAGGCAACCCACTATACGATCGCCAATGGCATGATGGGAATATTGGTTTTACAAAAATAGTAAAAAACGGTACTCACCAATGGTACAGACAGCGAGTAGCCCTATTACCTTAGCTCAGTTTCTTCTACAACCAGAGACTAAGCCTGCTTACGAATATATTGATGGTCAAATTCTGCAAAAGCCTATGCCTCAAGGTAAACACAGCATATTGCAAGGTGAGCTTGTATCAAAAATAAATGGCATACTAAAACCAAGCCGAATTGCTTGGGCTTTCCCTGAATTAAGGTGTACTTTTGGCGGCAGATCGACCGTACCAGATATCGCTATTTTTACGTGGGATCGGATTCCTAGCGATGAGGATGGTGAGGTAGCTAATACTTTCTCAATTGCCCCAGATTGGACAATTGAAATTTTATCGCCCGATCAAAGTCAAACTAAAGTTACTAAAAATATTTTGCATTGTTTGAAATACGGAACTCAAATGGGATGGTTAGTTTATCCCCGTGAGAGAACAGTATTTATTTATCGTCCTAAGCAAGAAATAGAAGTATTTGACGATCCAGATTCTATACTTCCCACGCCAGCGTTTGCTAGTGACATCCAACTTAGCGTTAGAGACTTGTTTGTTTGGCTAACCAAAAATCAATGAGTGGTGATGCTTTGCTCCGCCGATCGCGAGGGGATTTTATGTTGGCGATTGTTATAGTAGTAGAGATTTAGTAAGAAATTTATGATCGTAAAAGGGTTTGAACTACCAAGTTGGGAAAATGTCAAACGCGAGTGGCGCGATGCTGATGCGTTACTTTTGGTATTCCCAATTTTATTAACGATTTTAGGTGGTATTGCCATCTTTAGTTCAGACTTTAGTGCTAGGCGCACCGAATGGTGGCAGCATTGGGTGACGGGTTTAGTTGGTTTGATTGCGATGTTCGCGATCGCCCGTTTTCCTTACGATCGCTTACTAAGGCTGCATTGGATTACCTATGCAATTACTAATATTTCTTTGATTTTAGTGTTGGCGATCGGTACTACAGCTTTGGGTGCAGAGCGCTGGATTACGATTGGTGGATTTAACATTCAGCCTTCAGAATTTGCCAAGGTGGGCATTATTATTTCCTTAGCGGCAGTCATGCACGATCGCCCAGTTCAAAGTCCAATTGATGCTTTTAAAGTTGCTTGGGTGACTGTACCGCCTTGGATCTTAATCTTTTTGCAGCCAAACCTAGGTACAGCACTTATATTTGCAGCAATTACGATTGGGATGCTTTATTGGGCAGGGGCAAGCTTGGGATGGCTGTTACTGATATTTTCGCCAATTGTATCTGCGGTACTATTTTCGCTTTATCTACCCGCTTGGATTATCTGGGTAATCCTCATGGGTGTAGCCGCATGGGTCTCGCTCCCTTGGTTTCGGATTGTTAGCACTGTAATCGCTGTGGTAGTCAATTTAGTTTCAGGTCAGGCAGGGGTTTTATTGTGGAATGTCCTGCATGATTACCAAAAAAAACGCCTGCTATTGTTTATCGATCCCAATCAAGATCCTCTCGGGGCTGGCTATCACGTAATTCAATCAAAAATTGCGATCGGTGCTGGAAAACTCTTCGGACAGGGGTGGTTGAAGGGTACTCAAACACAATTAAATTTTATTCCCGAACAGCATACCGACTTCATCTTCTCGGCAATCGGCGAGGAGTTCGGATTTATCGGCTGTATGTGCGTGTTGTTACTGTTTGTTGGTATTTGCTGGCGTTTACTGGTGATTGCGGTAAATGCGAGGGATAACTTCGGTTCGCTATTGGCGATCGGTGTGTTTTCATTCGTACTATTTCAAACCTTTGTCAATATTGGGATGAATATTAACGTTGCTCCTGTTACAGGCATCCCATTACCTTGGCTCAGTTATGGGCGATCGTCATTAATTGCCAATTTTATGGCGATTGGTTTGGTGGAGTCAGTTGCCGCGCATCGTCGCACAATCAAGTTTTAAGTGGGGGATTTGTTTCACTATCCATCAAAGATATCCGAGAAATATGAAAACAAAAAACTTCTTTAATATCATTTTTGGGACTTTGATTGTCGCTTGCTATCAATCTCAAGCGATCGCCGATTTTATTGTCAAGCGTGACTATGATTTTGCGACTCTATTACCCCAAACTGGAAAAGTGACAATTCGCAAACCCATTCAAGATTTGCCTGCTCAAAGTTTATTTGAGTCATGCCCTCCGCAATCCTATCTCCAAGACTTTGCTGAAAGTACACATTTTTTAGTAATGGTTTGTCGCGATCGGAGAAATGAATTTCAAAAGTACTGGATTCAGAAAAATAAGAAAACAGGTTCGATACTACGTCTAACTGCACAGGATAAACCGCAGAGTGAGCCATCACTTTGGAAGAATGGCGTTTATTCGGTAAGCCTTTATATAGATGGAAGAAGTCCAGAGCTAACTAATGCTTATTTGGAATCATATAATCTGAAAACACAACAAGGAAGGGCAGAAGCACTGCTCTATCACTACAGTGAATTCTATGGTTCTCGATAGTGGTGTCGTATTCCTTGAAATTTTTCATTAGAGAATATTTCAACCAACACATAAGAGTAAGAGAATAATTTTCTATGATTATGCCAACGCTAGTCCAAGCTTCCCGATCGCCCCAAGTCACGATTATTGGTGCTGGTAATGTTGGAGGAACATTAGCACATCGGATTGCTGAGAGTAATTTGGCTAATGTTGTTCTGTGCGACATCGTGCAAGGAAAACCGCAAGGCATCGCACTCGATCTGATGCAAGCCAGTGCGATCGCCAAGGTAGATCGCCAAATTGTCGGGACAAATGATTATGCCGACACCAAAAACTCAGATGTGATAGTCCTGACCGCAGGTTTACCTCGCAAAGAAGGGATGAGTCGTAATGATTTACTAAGGATTAATGCATCAATAGTGAAGGATGTCGTGTCAAAGGCGATCGCCCAATCGCCTAATGCAATTTTGATTGTCGTCACTAATCCTTTAGATGTGATGACCTATTTAGCATGGCAAGTAAGTGGATTTCCGACTCATCAAGTAGTCGGAATGGCGGGAGTATTAGATGCTGCTAGATTTCAAACTTTTATTGCGATGGAATTGGGGATTTCGAGTGCGGATATTAATGCCATGGTTTTAGGTGGACATGGCGATTTGATGGTTCCCTTGCCACGACTTTCAACGGTGAATAGCGTGCCAATTACTGAACTAATCAATAAGGACGCGATCGATCGCATTGTCGAAAGAACTCGTAATGGTGGTGCAGAAATTGTTAAGTTAATGCAAAATGGAAGCGCATATTTTGCGCCATCCGCCGCCGCCTATAGTATGGTTGAAGCGGTTCTTAGCGATCGGCATCGACTCTTTCCTGCGGCTGCATATCTCACAGGTGAATATGGATTGAAAGATATATTTATGGGTGTGCCCGTACAATTAGGAAGACAAGGTGTTGAAAAAATAATCGAACTTCAGCTTACATCCGATGAACTAGCTGTGCTCCACGCTTCGGCAACATCAATCCAAGAGAATATAAATCTTTTGTAGCGATCCAAAGCCAATTCTAGTAGGATCGTAGCGATTTTCATTTTGCCTTAGGCAAAATGAAAATCGCTATACTCAGTGAAAAAATTAGATTTTACTCATACTCTCGCAGCGCATTCTTAATAGTTATAGAAATAAGATAAATTCTTGTGTAAAAAATTTTATTGTCTATAACTTTTTTTTAGATTTAAAGAAACTTTCATGAATTAGCGATCGATGTATCATTGAATTGTATTACGTTAAGTTTAAGGGTTGCCCAAACACCATGACCAGCAATGAGTCAATTCTTGCAGGACGATATCAAATCGTGAAACCGCTTGGTGGTGGTGGTTTTGGCTATACATTTTTAGCAAAAGATTTGCAATTGCCGAATACACCTGCCTGTGTGGTTAAACAACTCAAACCTCAATTCAATAACCCACAAGAATTAGCGATCGCCAAACGACTATTTGATAGCGAGGCAAAAACATTACATGATTTGGGCAGCCACGATCAAATTCCCAGGCTTTTTGCCCATTTTGAGCAAAATGGCGAATTTTATCTCGTGCAGGAGTTTATCGAAGGACATACATTAGATCGCGAAATTGGACCTGGTCGTAAATGGAGCCAATCACAAGTACTTTCTGCGTTGCGAGATATTTTGCGAGTATTAGCTTTTGTACATAGTTCACAGGTAATTCATCGAGATATCAAGCCTGCTAACTTGATCCGCCGTCTTCGCGATCGCAAGATTGTTTTAATTGACTTTGGAGCTGTTAAGGCTTTAGGCCCAGATTCTATTGGTCGTTTGCGAGAAGAAGGCAATGAAACTCGAAGCGTCGTTGTCGGTTCGCTAGTGTATATGCCGAGCGAGCAATTAGCTGGACAGCCTAAATTTTGTAGTGATGTCTATGCATTAGGTCTGATGTGCTTACAGGCCTTTACGGGACTTTCGTATAAAGAATTGCCTAAGGATGTGCAAACTAATGAATACACCTGCGCTCTAGCAGGCGCGAAAGTTAATATCAAACTTAATTTAGGGCTTGCTGCAATTATTGACAAGATGGTGCGCTATGAC
The DNA here is from genome assembly GCA_003242085.1 of Pseudanabaena frigida. Lineage (GTDB taxonomy): Bacteria > Cyanobacteriota > Cyanobacteriia > Pseudanabaenales > Pseudanabaenaceae > Pseudanabaena > Pseudanabaena frigida. The sequence goes on from QBML01000005.1 coordinate 315,388, forward strand.
TATCGCCAACGCTACAAAGATGCAACGGAAGCTTTGTACGCTCTAGAGCGGCTTCTCAAAAATTCTAACGCTGTAACAACGATCTCTACAGCAACCATCTCCACAGCAACGCAATCGTCAATAACTCCACAACCAACTTCGACACAATCAACGGCTCGATCGACCCAGATGCCGCCGCAAGCCCTACAACTAGAAGAACCTGAAGGTCAGATAGAATTAGGTTCTCGCTTTTATATCCAGCGACCTCCAATCGAAAGAGACAGTTGTGAAACAGTACTCCGTCCTGGCGCATTGATTCGGATTAAAGCTCCAAGACAAATGGGCAAGTCATCTTTGTTATCCAGAACTCTTGCCTTTGCCAAATACAAAGGACACCAAGTTGTTCATCTATATTTTCAACAAGCAGATAGTGATGTATTTGGCGACCTAGATTTGTTTCTCCAATGGTTTTGTGCCAGTATCGCTGCTGAACTCGATCTTGATGATAATTTAGAGCAATATTGGCAAGGAGTCTTAGGTAGTAAAAACAAATGTACAAAGTATTTTCAGCGCTATTTACTGATGGAAGTAAATGCTCCCTTAGTTTTAGGATTAGATGAAGTAGATTTGATTTTCCAATATCCAAAAATTGCTACCGACTTTTTTGGTTTGCTGCGTGCTTGGCATGAAAAAGCCAAGAATGAAGAGATTTGGAAAAAGCTGAGACTAGTAATCGTGCATTCAAAAGAAGTCTATATTCCTTTAAATATCAATCAGTCTCCATTTAATGTCGGGCTACCCATCGAATTACCAGAGTTAAATCACTCTCAAATTACAGATCTGGTAAATCGCCATCAACTCAATTGGGCGGCTCCACAGATCGATCAATTGATTGAGCTTACAGGTGGACATCCATACCTAGTGAGACAAGCTCTCTATCAAATTGCTAAAGGTCGCATAGATTGGGAAAAGTTATTACAATTAGCCCCGACTGAAGAAGGGATTTTTGGTGATCATCTCCGTCGTCAATTAGGTAACTTAAGAGAAGATGCGGAAATGATGGAAGCTTTCCGCAATTTGGTTGGTAGCGATAGCCCATTACAGTTAGAAAGTCAAATCGCATTTAAGCTAAGAAGCATTGGTCTAGTGAAGTTTCAAGGAAATCTAGTAATGCCTATGTGCAGTCTTTACAATCAATATTTTCGACAACGTATTTAGAGCATACGATCGATGGAATCAAGAACTACTCATCATATGCAATAGCAAGAACGCGTTAGAGTCAAATGACGATCTCAGACAGTAAAAAAACTTATCTATATCAAGTGGGTGGCAGTCTATCTGTAGATGCCCCCACCTATGTGGAAAGACAGGCTGATAGCGATCTTTATGAGAACCTGAAAGCAGGAGAGTTTTGTTATGTCCTCAATTCACGACAAATGGGAAAATCGAGCTTGCGGGTTCGCACAATGAAACGCCTGCAGGAAGAGAATTTTACCTGTGCAGCGATCGATATTACAGCGATCGGGACATCTGACATTAACCCTGAACAATGGTATGCAGGACTTATTGATAGTATTATTAGCAGCCTTGATTTATACGATGCCTTTGATTTAGAGGATTGGTGGGAGCGGAACAGATTACTTTCACCTGTCCAACGTTTTGGGAAGTTTCTTGATGAAGGTTTACTTAAAAAAATTTCTTCGCCAATCATTCTTTTTGTAGACGAAATTGATAGCATCCTTAGTTTGAATTTTCCAGTCGATGATTTCTTTGCATTAATTCGCGAATCATTTAATCGCCGTGCCGATCGCATTGCTTATAAGCGTCTAACTTTTGCTCTCTTTGGGGTCGCTACTCCCGCCGATCTGATCCGTGATAAGCAACGAACTCCTTTTAATATCGGACGGGCGATCGAGCTAAGAGGCTTTCAAATTCGGGAAGCTAGGCCGTTGATGCGTGGATTATTGACAAGGTCACAAAATCCTGTTGCTGTTCTCAAAGCTATACTTGCATATACGGGAGGACAACCATTTCTCACCCAAAAAATTTGTCAACTGATCCTTAATTCAACTCAACCAATCCCTCTAAATCAAGAACTAGTATGGGTTAATAATTTGGTGCGATCGCAACTAGTTTCAAACTGGGAAATACACGATCAGCCAGAACATTTTAAAACAATTCGCGATCGGATTCTCTGGAGCAGTGAAAACCGTCAAGGTAAATTGCTCGGCTTATATCAACAAATTTTAGTTTCGGAACCATCTTTGCGAAAACTCGAAGGTGGAATTATTGCTGACGATAGTCCCGAACAAACTGAGCTGCGGATTACGGGATTAGTCGTCAAGCGGGAAGGGAAACTGTGCGTATATAACCCTATCTATGCAGCAATATTTAATCAAAACTGGGTTAACCAAGCCTTAGCCAATTTACGACCCTATGGTGAAGCCTTTAAGGCTTGGATGGATTCTAATTACCAAGATGAGTCTCGGTTACTTCGCGGGCAAGCGCTACAGGATGCATTAGCGTGGTCAGCAGATAAGAATCTGAGCAACTATGACTATCAATTCTTTTCTGCTAGCCAAGAGCTTGAAAAGAAAGAAGTAGAAGTTGCTCTAATCGCCCAAGCTGAAGCTAATCAGATTTTATCGGCGGCTAAACAGCGGCTAGAACAAACCTTAGTAGCCGAGCAAGAAGCTAAGATCAGATTAGTAGAGATGCAACGAAAAACCCAAGCAAGCTTAATGGAAGCTGAAGTTGTTCTCAAAAGTGCTTCTGCAAAGGCAACATTTATTCTCAATCAGCAATTTGAAGCACTAATGGAGGCAATGGAGGCCGGCAAACAGTTGCAAGAATTAGAAGCCCTCTCAGCAGAGAAAGCTAGTCTAAGAATGCATGGAGTTACTGCTTTACACCAAGCTGTTTACAGTGTCCAAGAATATAATCATCTTTCAGGTCATATAGATATAGTCACCTGCATTGCCGTGCAGCCTAACGATCAATTAATTGCATCGGGTAGCAGCGATCGCACAATTAAAATTTGGGATGAAAAAGGGAACTTACAACAAACCCTTGTTGGGCATACTAATTGGATTACCAGCCTTAGTTTTAGTCGTACTGGTCAATTCCTAGTTTCTGCTAGCCGTGATGGAACGATCAGGCGATGGAAGATGGATCGATGGAAAAAATTATATGTAGGGCAATCAATCCAAATCATTAAAGATCACCAAGCCCCTGTTTTAGACGTTAAATTTAGTCCTACTTCAGCAATCTTTGCATCTTGTGGTGAAGATGCGAAGATTCGGCTATGGCGCGATGATGGGGCTCCGTTTAATACGTTTACTGGTGGTCATCATAAATGGATAACTTGTCTTTGTTTTAGTCCTGATGGCGAACGCATTGTTACAGGTAGCGCCGATCGCTCGCTAATCGTTTGGAACATAGATGGAACTCTAATCAGAACTATTAAAGCCCATGATAGCTTTATTGAAGATGTTGATATTTCGCCATCAGGTCGGATTATTGCTTCGGCTAGTCGCGGTCGAGATATCAAACTTTGGAATATGGAAGGGAACCTACTTGCAGTTCTTGAAGGACATACTGACAAAGTCTTGGGAGTGCGTTTTCATCCTAATGGTAAATCTCTTGTTTCGATCGGCAGCGATCGCACACTTAAAGTTTGGGATCTTAAAGGCAATTTACTCAAAACTCTATATGGACATAAAGGAGGAGTTCATAGCTTCAGTTTCAATGCCAATGGAGATAAGATGATCACAGGTAGTCAAGATACTAATATAAAGTTTTGGCGTACCAAAGGGAATTCTCTCCCCCAGCTAATTGGTCATTCGGACGAAGTGAATTGTATTACCTTTAGTTCTGATTCTCGTTTTATCGCCTCGGCAAGTAGTGATGGCTCAGTCAAGGTTTGGCTTGCTAATTCGCATCTTATTACTTCTCTAGAAGGACATAAAGAAAGCGTTAATAGTACTTGCTTTAGTCCGGACAATCGATTTCTACTATCAGTCAGCAGCGATCGCGCTATCAAAATTTGGAATGCTAAAGGTCTCCTGCTCAAAACTATATATAACGAGCATGATATGCCTATTTATAGTGTTGCCTATCGTGGTGATGGAGAATTATTTGCCTCGGCAAGTGGTGATGGTACTGTCAAGCTATGGAGTAAAGAGGGTGAGTGGGTACATACTTTAAGCGGTCATGCTAATGCCGTTTATCACGTCTGTTTCAGTCCAGATGGAAATATGATTGCGACAGCAAGCCAAGATAAAACTGTTAAGATATGGCACTGGGATGGAACTTTACTACATACTTTAGTTGGACATACTGGTGAAGTCTATAGCGTGTGCTTTAGTCCAAACAATCAAATTGTTGCTAGCAGTAGTAAGGATGGCAGTATTAAATTATGGAATCTTGAAGGCAAACTGTTAAGAACCCTCAACGAACATAATGCGGAAGTAAGAAGTGTGTGTTTTAGTCCTGATGGCAATTCATTAGCATCAGGCAGCAGCGATCGCACGGTAAAAATATGGAGTTTAGACGGCAAAGAACTTCTGTCTCTGCAAGGAAATCAATCTGGAGTGAAAAGCGTTTGTTTTAGCCCGAGTGGAGATACGCTTGCTTCAGGGAGTATCAATGGTTGCGTCATTTTATGGGATTTTAATTTAGACCATCTGATGAAATTAGGTAGTGATTGGATTCAAGACTATTTAGATACTCATGAGCTGGTTACCTAAAGCCCTTGTCTACCTCTTTAGAGAACGTTGGCGTTTTGCTTCATAAAGCAGTAATGCCGCGCAAGTAGCAACATTTAATGACTCGACCCGATCGCTTTGAGGAATGGATATAGATTCATCGGCTAATTCAATTAACTCTTCAGATAGTCCACTACCTTCATTTCCCAATAAAATTAAAGTTGGTTGTGTAAAGTCATAATCCCAATAAGTTTTCCGAGCATTCGCTAAGGTCGCGATCGCTTTTATACCCAGTGACTGCAATTTACGAATGTCGTCTACAAGATCGCTCGATGTTTGCATAGAGCAGCGAAACCATTGACCCGCAGTAGCGCGAATAATTTTAGGATTTGTCAAATCCACGCTATCGCTACTAACTAACATGCCGTCAATCCCCACGGCAACAGCCGATCTCACGATCGCCCCGATATTACCTGGATCTTGAATTGTTTCTAAGACCAAACCTAAGGTACTAATATTCGCAACTTCACGCGATGGTAATAAGGCAGCAGCAATCGCGCCATCAGGATTTTTAGTAGTGGCGATTGCCTGAAGCACTTCTTCAGATACGACTTCTACTCTTTCAATTTCATCAATAGATGCTTCAATTTGCGCGAACAAATCTGGATTAGCGGCAATCCATTTCTCAGTGCAGCAGACAATTGAGAGCGGATAAGCTGTAGCGATCGCTTCGGTCAATGCATGAGTACCTTCCACTAAAAACAAACCTTGTTCTCTGCGATCTTTAGCACTTTCCCCAAGCGATCGAAGTTGTTTGACTAATGGATTTTTTGTACTTGTCAGCAATTCTTAACTCCTGCAATCAATATCAGCAAGTATAACTATCACTAAAACTCAAACAGGAGATATGACACAAAGTGCCACCGCTCCTGTTTGGATTTAAGACTACGAAAGCTTATTTTACAGTGCTTTATGCTGTTAAGGCTTAAGACAACAAAAGCTTTGCTGAGTGACATGTTTGCTTAGGACAAAAGCAAAAGCCAAAGAAGGATTGCGGCACGAAGCGCCGCAATCCTTCTTTGGCTTTTAAATCTTCGGCGCAGCTATAGGATGGCGAATGTTGTTGTTAACTCTTTGCAAATGAATCAGACTTACTTTAAATTTGCGTATTACTATAGAAAGCATTAGGTTTCACTGATGCAAAAGGGAGGACTATTTATGTACAAAAACTTCTGGAAGTCTTTAGCGATCGCAGCAGCCGTTGCGATTCCAACAATCTCTGTGGGGGCATTAGAATCGTCTGCCCAAAGCTACGGGGCAATTTCACGCTCACCTTCAACTCAAGACAAAGGCTACTCTTGGAATTATCGTACTCGCGCGGCTGCCGAAAATCGAGCCGTCAATGAATGCGAAAGTATTTCTGGGGCTGGAGACTGTGAAGTGATGGTCTGGGCACGCGATGCTTGTATGTCGATCGCAGAAAGTACCAACGGTGCAGCGGGAACTGCTTGGTCTACTGATGAATATCAAGCTGAAAGAACTGCTCTCAAAGGTTGTCGCGACTATGGTGGCAGAAACTGTTCGGTGACGCGCACAATTTGTTTGCCACAATAAATTAAAAAGCAAAAATAACAGTCGGCGCTCAGCGCCGACTGTTATTTTTATAATGATTCACCCCCCCAATGTTTTGCTATTAATCGAGTCTTTAACTTTACAATGCCTAGCGATCGTCCTCGGAGCTTGTGTTGGTAGTTTCCTAAACGTGGTTATCTATCGCGTTCCTGCGGGATTATCAATCCTCTATCCACCATCGCGCTGCCCTCATTGTCTCCGCCAACTCGCTCCGCGAGACAATATCCCTGTGATTGGTTGGTTTCTGATCGGAGGTAAATGTCGTTATTGTCATTCGCCCGTATCGTGGCGTTATCCTGCGATCGAGGCGGCTACTGGATTTCTATTTTGGTGCTTGGCGGCATATTTCGGGACTTCAATATCAATTCCGATGCTATGTTTCTACGCCGCATTTCTAAGTTGGCTATTAGCGCTAGCCTTAATTGATATTGATACGATGACATTACCTAATGCTTTAACTCAGTCTGGTTTGGTGCTAGGTCTGATCTATCAGGCAAGTTTAGTTTTTATTAAAAGTGGCGATCGCACCAGCTTGGCGGGGCATGTAATCTTCGGGATCGGCGGAGCCGTTTTAGGCATTTGGTTGTTAGATATTATGCGAATTGCGGGCAGAGTCTTTCTGCAAAAAGAAGCAATGGGCGGCGGCGATCCCAAATTAGCCGCAATGCTCGGCATGTGGCTGGGCTGGCAAAATATTTTACTGACGATTTTAATAGCTTCCGCGATCGGGACTTTGGTGGGTGCGATCGCTTTGCTTAGTAAGGGAATAGACAAACAACAACCAATTCCCTTTGGTCCTTTTTTAGCTTTAGGCGGTGCAATTTGCCTATTTCTTGGTAATTCTATCCTCTCCACTTATCTTGGCTGGTTTGGTCTTACTTAACAAACCTATAGCAATGCAAGAATTAAAACCCAAATAAAGAAAGGCGGCGCTTCGCGCCGCCTTTGTTATGTCCTAAGCAAAACTTACGTTGCTATAGCAAGTTTGTTATTCGACTCCTTCATATCGCCATGCTACGGGATCGATCGCTTCACCATTTACATAAAGTCCCCAATGTAAATGCGGCCCCGTTACAGCTCCTGTAGCACCAACTGCCCCAATCACTTGACCAGCTTTCACAAAGTCACCTTCTTTGACATAGATCTTACTGAGATGTAAGAAGATGCTTTCTACGCCTTGACCGTGATCCAAACCAATTGTATTGCCGTGCAGCAGAAAGCCCTGAGCGACTGTACCCACTAGGCGTATGTAACCAGATGCTGGTGCAATCACAGGTGAACCCGTGCCTCCTGCATAGTCCACCCCACGATGGTAATAGTCATTGGCGAATTCACCATTGTAATAGCGGCGAACTCCAAAGCCCGTCGTGATCTCTCCATCATTAGGTCTTAAAAAAGCTCCACTCCAAAACTTTTGAGGGCTGACTATTTTTTTAAAAGCTGAAACCTTGTCCCATTCATAATCTGTTGGCTCCGAGCCTCCACCCGAATCATTTAGCCAAATACTTTGAGTCGGGAATTCGCGATCGCCTAATTGCATCGCCAAAGTTTGCTGTAACCCATCGCCTGTGACAACTACCTGTTTCAGTTCTGCCTTATCAAGTGGAGTCGTAGGAATAAAGGCGCGCCAGCGATTAGGTGACATTGCAAAAGCAGGAAACTGCTTGCGATCGACTGATACTGTTGGTGCTGCGCCTGTAGTTTGGTTCGTCGCAATCCATACTGATACTGTATCGCCCAGCATAGGTGTATTTGGCTTGAGCATTACTTGCAAAGCATCTGCCTTAGAGACCCCAAACATCACCGCAGCGATCGCCGATAGTAAACTCAAACAAATTAGCAAGGGCAACTTGAAAGGTAATTTGAAAGGACGCATAACCATAACTGCCACAGGAGAATAAAGGGACTTAAACAGATAAGGCGTACTTAGTACGCCTTATCTATAGCTTGTTCTAAGGAATTAAAGGAATTGTCGCGCTACGAGTAAACTGCTCGTAAGCTGATTCTAAATTAATTGAATATAGCCCTTTGAATTTGTAGTCTTTGTACAGATCGGGAACTTTAGCAAACTTCTCAAGAACCTGCTCTTTGGTTAAAATTTGACCTTTCCATTCCAAAGCCAAACGCTCTAGACCACTAAAATAAGCTTGTTGCGCTTGTAAGCCTGTCACATCAGTAACATCACCATGACCAGGTACAACCTTAGCGTCAGGGAAAGTGGCAATCAAACGATATAAACTACCTTGCCATTGCCGAATATCGCTATCACCAGTATAAGGAATACGCTTGTTAAAAACCATGTCACCTGTGAACAGGATCTTTGCATCAGGTATATAGGCAACTAGATCGGTTCCAGCCGAATGTCCGTCTACCCGTTCAATTCTGACTTGGCGATCGCCTAACCATAGATCGGTTTGGCTGTTGATGATGACATTAGGAGGTTCGATCCCGCCAGTTTTGTTTTTACCGCTCTGAATATATTCGCGAATTACACCGCGACCCATTACGGGAATCTCGCGCTTGATAAAAGTCACGTTACCGCCAGTATGATCGGCGTGGTAGTGAGTATTCAAAACATATTTAATGGGTTTGTCTGTTAGCGATTTCACCATCGAGATCATCAGTTCGGCGAGTTCAGGTGTTTGGAATGGATCGATTACCAACACGCCATCGCTGCCAATCACGATACCACCATTACAAATTGCTATGGCATTACTTACAGGCGGGACATCAGTACTAGCAATCAGAGCATAAACGCCTTGAGCAACCTCTTGCAGTTGTAAGCCAGCATTCTGCAAGCTAATGGTTTTAATAGATGTTTCCGCAGGTTTATTTTGAGCTTGCGCCTGACTTTGATATTCCGCAGGCATCCAACCATATCCGAGCGTAATAGACATGACTGCGGCGATCGCCGCTAATGCAAAGGCAAGAAAGTATTTAATTTTTAGCTTTTTCAGCATCTTGATTCCTCAGAGCTAGATTTTGAAGCTGCTACACTTCTCAATTAGTTTAAACCAAATTAAAACCAGAGAGCAGAGGTGCTGATTCGCTCTCCATCTACTGTCTGGTTTTTATATATACTTAAAAATTTAATGATTAAAGAAGGCGATTTGCGCTTCCTCTAATTGGGCTAATTTGGAGGTAATCAAAATAAATTACCCAAACCTGTAGGGTCGCAACCCTACAGGTTTGGGTTTGTAATTCATTACGTTTAGCTACTTATGTCAAAAGCCCAGAGTTATGGAAGCAATGTTTAGCCGCTTTCATAATTCTGGGCTTTTCTGAGAAATTTTGCACTTTAGAGCTTTACTTCAATATCTACACCAGCAGCAAGATCGAGCTTCATGAGAGCATCGATGGTTTTAGCAGATGGTTGATAAATGTCGATAATGCGACTGTGAGTACGAGTTTCAAAATGTTCGCGAGAGTCTTTATCTACGTGGGGCGATCTGAGAACGCAATAGATACGACGACGAGTTGGCAGAGGAATAGGGCCAACGGCAGCAGCGTTTGTACGATTAGCAGTTTCGACGATTTTTTCGCAGGATGAATCTAGCAGGCGATGATCGAAAGCTTTGAGACGAATCCGAATCTTTTGTTGTTGAGGTGCCACAGTCTTAGGAATGTATTCGGGTAAATTTTTCAGCGTTTCTTATGTTAGCACCCTAACAAACTAAAATCAAACAAAAAATTCGCATAAGTATCTACGCCTTAATTGCGGCGCTACTAAATGATTTTTGTATTCTTTATATAGCTACGCAAGAGATATCTAGGACAAATTAAAACCCAAAAGATGAGTGGCGGCGCGAAGCGCCGCCACTCATCTTTTGGGTTTTATGCTCTAAGCAAAACTTACATTGTTATATATGTATAGACAGGGCTTTGGCTTCGCTGCGAAGCCGAAGCCTTGCATTGCTGTAGCTGATATTTGCGGTATTGACATAATGAAAATTGCTGTTACTGTTACAATCGTTGGATAGATACATCTACACAACCCTGTTTAGAAATATGTCGTTGCTTCTTTCTCCCCCAATCCTTGCTGCAATTGTTTATGCCGCGATCGCTGGTACTTACTTATTAGTGATCCCCTTAATAGTGCTGTTTTATTTCAAGGCACGTTGGTACAAAACTGGCTCTATTGAGAGAGTATTTCTCTGCTTCTTAGCATTTTTCTTTTTCCCAGGCTTACTTTTACTCTCACCTTTCTTTAACTTTCGTCCCGAAGCAAGACAAATTTAAAGCTATCGACGAGGGAGTTTTAATGTGTGCTTAGCGCACATTAAAACAAGAAATATTTTAGAGATTAAAACTATGCGCCGCATTGATGCCTTAGCAATTGTGATTGCGTTCTTTGTATTTGGTGGAATTGCATTTTTTGCTTTTCGTGCCTATGGCTTCGATGCAACTAATGCTGGTGTTTGGAGTCAAGTAGTTTTAGTAGGTGTATTGCTGGCTTGGATTTCGACTTATATATTTAGAGCCGTTACCCAAACGATGACGTACAACCAGCAGCTTGATGATTACAAAAAGGCAGTTTTGTCCAAGCAGCTCGAAGAAATGTCACCCGAAGAGCGCGAAAGTTTACTAGCAGAGGTTGAGGCAGAAAGGCAGTTATCTCAAAATGTCGTCAAAGATGAATGAATCAGCGATCGCCTTATTATTCTCTATTCCATCCTAAGCCACTCGCCAGACGAGTTAGTTCTTTTGGCTTTCCAAGAGATTTAATCGATCGATATCAAATAATTCATAAGTGGCTCTGTTTTGCCAATGACGGCGAGCCATTTAATCTGATGGCTGAGGCGCAGTTTTTACACGATATTTTTGTCGATATTTTAGGATACCGATCGCCCTTCGAGACTAATGGTGGGGCATGGGAATTAGAACTACATCCAAATCCCACGTTAGGCTTTTTTACAGAAACTTCGACAAATGCGATCGCAGAAATCAGGGTTAATACGGCGGAAGAGGGGGCGATCGTCAAGCCAGAGCCACAGCATGAAACGACTGAGTGGCTGATCGTACTAGACTATCGGGAAATCTGTCTTTATCATCGCGATGTATCGAGTTTGTTTTGTCAAAGATTTTCTTGGGAGTCTTTAGCGGATTTAGAACAGCTCAAAGCTTTTTATTTTTTATTATCACGGCGAACTCTGTTACGCGGAATTGCGAAGAGTGAAGAGCGATCGCGCACGACTCAATTACTAGAAGAATCCCATCAACTCGAATCTGAAGTTCTCAAAAACTTTTATAGCCACTATTACAAAATTCGCAGTCAACTAATCAAGGATTTTCGCTATCGGTTGCTGCTACTGGCACAAATGCCAAACTCTCCAAATCTCGATACGCATCCGCAAATTAATGTCGAGGAGGCTATCAATCTCGCAATTTATCAAGCTCAAAAACTGTTAAACCGTATCTTGTTTGTTGCTTATTGTGAAGATCGCCATCTACTGCCAGAAAATCTAATTAAAGATGCTTATGAATTTGTTAATCCCTATATCGAGCAACCAATTTGGGAAAACTACAAAGCAATCTTTCGCTGGATTCAAAATGGAAATCCTCGCTATCATATTCCGATTAATGCTTATCCATTTAGTCTGTTTGAGAACGATCGCATTTTAGATAGTGCCTTGTTTGTTGGTGAAGAATTGTGCCGTCAGATTAAAGAAATTGCCCGTTTTGACTTTCGCGAGGATATCACGCGCCATATTCTCACCTGTCTGTTTGATGAATCGATTAAGGAGTTATCGCAATATCGTAAAGATCTGAGCAATCTCAGCAAGCGCCGCACTCCTAAATTACCTTGCAAAGCAATTTTACATAGTGAGTCGGTGATTCGGTTGTTACAACAGCATTTATCCCTAGCGAATCACCATCCCGATCGCGATCGCCAGTTTTCTCAAGATACCTTGGTATATTGCAAAGAGTATCAAGAAAGTTTGCTCCAAATCAAAATTGTGCATCCTAAGTGTGGTGCGGGTGTTTTTCTTGCTACTGCCTTAGAGTTCTTGATTGCGGAGCATGAACGCATTCATTATCTATTAACTAAGTTCTCACCTAATGCAGAAGCGATCGCGCACAGGACTCCATCGGAAATAATCGCGCATATTTTGCAGCACAATCTCTATGGATGTGATGTAACTGAGGAATCGGTCGAAATCACTCGGCTCTCGCTATGTTTGCGATCGCTAGAAATCAATCCGTCACTTCCCAATTTTGAGCACAATATTCAGTTAGGTGAGTTGGCTAGTTGTGATTTTGGTGAGGAGTTTAGAGAGGCTAGCGATCGCGGTAAAGTCGTAATTCTTAAATAGATGATGGCGATGTTTTACTATCGCGATCGCTTATCAAAGTAGGCTCTTAGTTTCAGCAATATCTCTTGCATTGCTATAGTATTGTTATTACTCAAAAATTTCATGCAGCCTTAATATGCCCAGTCTCAGCCTCAAGCCATCGCACAAGCCGATCAAGAATTACTATGAAGCTTTAGATCGCTATGGCAAGTTAGGAATAGTACATGAAGGGGCTGTGTTATCGGCTTTTCAGCAGTTGCTAGAGTCCTGTGGGCGACAGTTTGACTGGACTTTAGCAACTGCAATTTGCGATTAAGCGATCGCAAAAACAGCCAATTCGCATTGATGGGGCATTAGTAGATATTTATCATTTGCCGCGTGCTTATTGGGAAGCGAAGGATAGCAAGGACGATCTGAAGAAGGAAGTTCAGAAAAAATTTGCGGTGGGCTATCCCAAAGACAATATTATTTTTCAGCAGCCCGATCGCGCCATTCTTTATCAGGATGGCAAGTTGGTAATGGATGTGGACATTACCAAGGAGCAGGAATTGGTGGATGTGGTGCGCCAGTTTTTTGAATATCGTGCGCCAGCGATCGCGCAATGGGAAAAGGCGGCTGAAGAATTTGGAGATCGCGTAAAGGATCATGCTACAGCTTTATTGGATCTAATCCGCACACAGGAGAAGACTAACAAAAAGTTTATCGATGCGTTTGCGGCATTTATGCAGCTTTGTCGGCAGTCGATTAATCCCAATCTGGCGGAGTCGGCGGTTGAGGAGATGTTGATTCAGCATTTGTTAACGGAACGGATTTTTCGGAGTGTGTTCAATAATCCCGATTTTGCTCAGAGAAATATTATTGCGGTTGAGATTGAGAAGGTAATCAATGCGTTGACCTCTAAGCATTTCAGCCGTGCTCATTTTTTGAGTAGTTTGGATCGGTTTTATGGGGCGATCGAGGAGACTGCGGCGACGATTGATGATTTTTCGCAAAAGCAGGATTTTCTGAATACGGTCTATGAAAAGTTCTTTCAGGGCTTTTCGACAAAGGTGGCGGATACGCATGGAATTGTGTACACGCCGCAGCCGATTGTGAATTTCATGGTGAAGAGTGTGGAGGAGATTTTGCAACGGGAGTTTGGCAAGTCTCTAGTGGATAAGGGTGTGCATATTCTCGATCCGTTTGTGGGTACGGGAAATTTCATCATGCGGGTGATGCGCGAGATTGCGGAAATCCAGAAGTCGGCTTTGCCTCACAAGTATGAGCATGAGTTGCATTGCAATGAGGTGATGTTGCTGCCCTATTACATTGCTTCGATGAATATTGAGCATGAGTATTTTGAGCAGACTGGGAAATATGAGGCGTTTGAGGGGATTTGTTTGGTGGATACGTTTGAGGATCAGCGTATTGAGCAGTTGGGTTTGTTTACACCTGAAAATATGAAACGAGTGGAAAGACAAAGGGAGTCAGATTTATTTGTGGTGATTGGGAATCCTCCGTATAATGTGGGACAGTTGAATGAGAATGACAACAATAAGAATCGCAAGTACACGACTAAAAATAAGACTGGGATTGACGATCGCGTAGCGGCTACCTATGCCAAAGCTTCAAAGGCGACTTTAAAAAACAAATTGTCAGACCCTTATGTGAAAGCAATTCGGTGGGCTTCAGATAGAATAGGAGAAGAGGGTATTGTTGCTCTTGTGACAAATAACAGTTTTCTAGACCAAATTGCGTTTGATGGAATGCGTCAGTACCTAGAAAAAGATTTTGATCAAATATATGTATTTGACTTGGGCGGTAATATTCGCAAAAATCCTAAATTATCGGGAACAACTCATAATGTTTTTGGCATTCAAGTTGGGGTAAGTGTTAATATTTTTGTAAGAAAGCGTTAGAGGCTTATTCAAGTATGCAATTTGCAAGAATTACAACTAATCCTCAAAAAATGGGTGGCGTGCTATGTATTCGCTCCTTGAGAATACCCGTTACAACTGTCTTTGATATGTTTGCGGATGGAATGCGAGATCAAGAAATTTTACAGGCATTACCTGATCTAGAAGCAGAAAATATCCAAGAGGTTTTACAGTATGCGGCTACGAAATTTAGAGTGAGCTTAGAAGCGCAAGGGCTTAAAGAACTTGTTCAATAGCCTGTTGAGGAAGCAATGAATGAGTTTTTGCAGAAAGAAAAATTTACTTTCTCAAAGCTCTAATCACTTAACTTTTAAGGAAACCAACATGACAAAACATATTTCTAATCATTTCACCATTGAAACAGAACAAGAAGATGATGGTCGCTGGATTGCTGAGATTCTCGAAATTTCGGGCGCTTTGGTATATGGTAATAGTCAACAACAGGCGATCGCTCATGTTCAAGCCTTAGCATTACGGGTTATAGCTGACAAATTGGAGCATGGAGAAATGGCTTTGGGGTTGACTAGTTTTGACTTTGTGGCAGCGTAGGAATTTATCATCATGAGTCAATGGTCATCTACAAAAGCAAGAAAAGTATTAGCTGCATTGGAAAAGATTGGATGGAATGTAAAGCGTCAAACTGGATCGCACAAGATTTTAGAACGTGACGGCTGGGAAGATTATGTTTTTGCTTTTCGAGATAGCGATGAAATAGGGGCGAAAATGCTTGCCCGTATAGCTAAGAAAACAGGATTGAAACCAGAAAATCTATGAGAAAGGCTAAGATTTATTATGCGCGGATGGATGAGTTTTGGCGCCAGGAACAAAAGCTAAGTAGCTTAGAAAAGTTTGAAAGTATTCAGGATGTTGATTGGCAAGAAATTGAACCTGATAGCAAATATACTTGGCTAACTGAAGATTTGGAGAGTGATTTTTCTTCTTTTATCCCAATAGGCTCGAAGGAAGAAAAGAAAGAAAAAGGACAAGATGCAAAAGCCATATTTCAGCTATTCAGTCTTGGCATTGCATCCAATAGAGATGAATGGGTATTTTCTTTTGATGAACATGATCTACAAAATAAAGTAAAACGATTAATTGAGAATTACAATATTGAAGTCAGTCGATATTCTCAACAAACTTCACAAGTTGATATTGATCGTTTTATAAATGTAGATCCAACATTTGTTAAATGGACAGATAGACTTAAGGCAGCATTACAGCAAAGAGAAATAATTAGCTTTGATATCTCTAAGGTTCGTAATTCAATTTATCGCCCATTTATTAAAAAAGCTCTTTACTTTGATCATTTACTCAACCAACGAAGATATCAGCAACATTTAATATTCCCAACACCTGAAACTGAAAATGAGAATCAAGCATTCTGTCTTGCAGGAGTTGGTAACAGGCAAGCATTTGGAGCCTTTGCAACCAGATGTACTATTTCAATGGATTTTGCTTTTGAAAAAGCTCAATTATTTCCATTTTACATCTACGACAAAGATGGAAATAATCGCAAAGAAAATATTACCGATTATGCATTAGAACAATTTCAAACCCATTATCAAGATCCCAAAATTACCAAATGGGACATCTTCCATTACACCTACGCCCTACTCCATCATCCCCACTATCGTCAACGCTACGCCGCCAACCTCAAACGCGAACTACCTCGCATCCCCTTCGCACCAGAGTTTCAGGGTTTTGCGATCGCAGGAAAACGCCTCACCGAAATCCATATCAACTACGAACAACAACCCGAATATCGCCTCAAACATATCGAAAACAAAGATCTCCCAATTGATTGGCGAGTCGAAAAAATGCGCCTCAGCAAAGACAAAACCCAAATCAAATATAACGACTTCCTCACCCTCACAGGTATTCCCCCAGAAACCTTTGAATATAAACTAGGCAACCGTTCCGCCCTAGACTGGATCATCGATCAATACCAAGTCAGCACCGACAAACGAAGCGGTATCGCCAACGATCCCAATCGCCTTGATGACGAAGAATACATCGTGAGATTGATTAAGCAAGTCATCACCGTGAGCTTAGAAACAGTTAAAATTGTGAAAAGCTTGCCAGATTTAGGATTACCAAAGGATTAGGGAGCAATGTAAATCAATGATTACAAATTCGCTAGATCGAGACTATATATTAAATGAGTTGCGCGGTTTGAAATTAGAATTACGCGATCGCTATAAAGTCACTAAGATCGGTGTCTTTGGCTCAGTGGCAAGAAACGAAGCGACTGAAGAAAGCGATATTGACATTGTGGTAGAAATGGAACCGAACATGTTAAAACGAGTAGGGCTTAAACAGGAATTAGAAAAATTATTTAACAAAGAAGTTGATGTTATTCGCTATCGTACAAGCATGAATCCTTATCTAAAATCACAAATCGATAGAGAGGCTATTTATGCGTGAGCGAGTAGATCTTTTAAAACTATTTTTAGAAATTGATGAGGCAATTAGAAGAATTGAGAGGCGTTTTAATGGAATTAATGAGCCAGATGATTTGATTCGTGATGATGATGGACTCGATCGCTTAGATGGTATCAGTATGATGTTGATTGCTATTAGTGAAAATATTCGCAAAATTGACAAAATTATTGGTAACGCTACATTTGATAAGTATCCTGATGTTAACTGGAGTGAAGTTAAAGGGATCAGAAATATTTTGGCACATGCTTATTTTGATATCGATCATGACGAAGTTTATGCCATATGTGCTTTTGAGCTAGAGTGTCTCAAGCAGACATTAGCAAAGATTAGGAGTGATATTTAAATATGAAAAACAAAGACTTCCCAATCGATTTGCGATTGGAAGGAGAAAACTCCGAAGATTTTGGTTTAGTTCCTAATCCATCAATTTTTGTCACCTTTTAACTCCAACCCGAATATGTCACAGCTTAAATGGCTTTCTGGCAAAGATGCGATCGCATTGCTTTATAGACTTTACTTAGCGATCGCCTTTATCTGCTTTTTATGATTCGTAGGCGGCGATCGGTAAACAAGAACAGACGAAGTTGCGATCGCCATAGGCATTATCGATGCGACCAACGCTAGTCCAGAACTTATGCTCTTTCAGCCAAGGCGCAGGATAAGCCGCTTGAGTGCGGGTATAAGCATGATGCCAATCATCAGCTAATAGAGCTTCAGCAGTATGGGGTGCATTTTTAAGCGGATTGTCGAGCTTATCCATTGTGCCAGCAGCGATCGCGTCGATCTCTTGCTTAATGGCAATCATCGCATCACAGTAGCGATCGAGTTCTGCCTTAGATTCGCTCTCAGTTGGCTCGATCATCATTGTCCCTGCTACTGGCCAAGAAACAGTCGGTGCGTGAAACCCATAATCCATCAAGCGCTTAGCAATATCATCAACCTCAATACCCGCGATCGCTTTGCAATGATGTAAATCGATAATACATTCGTGAGCGACTAAGCCATTTTTGCCAGTATAGAGAATTGGATAATGTGGTGCGAGTCGCTGCGCCATATAGTTCGCATTCAAGATCGCGACTTCCGTAGCCAGTTTCAATCCCTTCGCTCCCATAAGTGCAATATAAACCCATGAAATCGTCAAGATACTTGCACTACCCCAAGGAGCTGCCGAAATTGTACTTTGCTCAAGATCTCCAGTAAATGGATGTTTAGGTAAAAATGGAACTAGCTGCGGTGCAACACAGATCGGTCCCATCCCAGGCCCGCCGCCACCGTGAGGAATACAGAAGGTCTTGTGCAAATTCAAATGGCATACATCTGCACCGATATCCCCTGGACGACAGAGACCGACTTGGGCGTTCATGTTCGCGCCATCCATGTACACCTGTCCACCGTAATAGTGAATGGTATCGCAAATATCCCGAATTGATTCTTCAAATACGCCATGCGTGGAGGGATAGGTGACCATGAGCGCGGCAAGTTCATATTGATGTTTCTCAGCTTTGAGCTTGAGGTCATTCACATCAATATTGCCATCATTGTCACAATTCACAGTTACGACTTTCATCCCAGCCATGACTGCACTAGCGGGATTTGTGCCATGTGCCGAGGTGGGAATTAAACAAATATGGCGATTGGTTTGACCGCGATGTTGATGATATTCGCGAATGGTTAATAGTCCTGCATACTCCCCCTGAGAGCCAGCATTGGGCTGTAGCGACACACCCGCAAAGCCTGTAATTTCGGCTAGCCAAGTTTCCAATTGCCCAAAGAGAATTTGATAACCTGTGGTTTGCTCCAATGGTGCAAAGGGATGAATGTTTCCAAATGCTGCCCATGTCACAGGCAGCATTTCGGAAGTAGCATTTAACTTCATCGTGCAAGAACCAAGGGGAATCATCGATGTAGTAAGCGATAAATCCTTCGACTGTAAGCGATGGATATAACGCAGCAGTTCTGATTCAGAATGGTAGGAATTAAAAACGGGGTGAGTGAGATAGGGAGAATTACGAATTAGGGAATTAGGGATTACGAATTGATTTTCAGGAACTCGTAATTCGTAATTCGTAATTCGTAATTTATCCTCAGGAACTCGTAATTCGTAATTCGTAATTCGTAATTGATCCTCAGAAAATATTGCAATTAGATCTAGTAAGTCTTGCTTAGAGACAGTTTCATCAAGACTGATGGCGATCGTACCATCGGCAAGATAACGCAAATTAATCTGCTTTGCTGCGGCTCTAGATCTAACTTCATCAATTGAAATCCCCTTGAGCTGAACGTGAATCGTATCAAAGAAAGCTTGATGAGAAATTGTATGTCCTAAATTCTCTAAAGATTTGGCGAGAGTGCGGGTCAATAGATTGACGCGCTGAGCGATCCGCTTTAGTCCTGCCGCACCGTGATACACCGCATACATACTTGCCATGATCGCTAGTAGAACTTGAGCAGTACAAATGTTACTGGTAGCTTTATCACGGCGAATATGCTGCTCGCGAGTTTGTAGGGATAAACGCAGCGCAGGACGACCATGCACATCCTTAGAAACACCGACTAAACGTCCTGGCATTTGGCGCTTGTAGGCTTCTTTGGTTGCCATATATGCTGCATGTGGCCCCCCATAACCAAAGGGAACTCCAAATCTCTGAGCACTCCCGATCGCAATATCTGCGCCAAGTTCCGCAGGAGATTTAATCAATGTCAGTGCCAGTAAATCCGCCGCAACAATCGCTAGTCCGCCGCGATCGTGAATTTGGGAAATACATTCGCTATAGTCATAAATCGCACCGTCACTAGCGGGATATTGCAACAGTGCGCCGAAGTAATTTTTGTCAAATATAAATTCGTCATGCGTGGCAATTACTACTTCAATTCCCAAAGGAATCGCGCGAGTTTTGACGACAGCGATCGTTTGTGGATGACAGTCTGATGATACAAAAAATTTATTACCTTTATTCTTGGCTAGCCCTGCTGCCATTGTCATCGCTTCAGCGGCGGCACTACCTTCGTCTAATAGAGAAGCATTGGCAATTTCTAAACCCGTTAAATCGATAATCATGGTTTGGAAGTTGAGTAATGCTTCCAATCGACCTTGAGCAATTTCTGCTTGATAGGGGGTGTACTGTGTATACCAGCCTGGATTTTCGAGAATATTGCGCTGAATAATTGGTGGCGTGATGCAGTTGTAATAACCCGTGCCAATATAGGAACGCCAAACTTGATTTTTTGAGGCGATCGCCTTTAATTCTTGTAGTAGTTCATATTCCCCACGTGCTTCCCCCAATTGCAATGGCTGCTTAATCCGAATCGAATCAGGCACAGTCTTTTCGATCATTTCCTCCAGTGAATCACAACCGATCGCCGCGAGCATCTGCTGAATTTCTGTAGAACTCGCGCCAATGTGACGGCTGACAAAACTATCCGTTGGCGCAAAAACATCATCATTAAGGCATTCCCCAATATAATCTTGATTTGATTCGTCGATCGAGAAGACTGGAACCCTTAATTCTTCTGTCTCTGTAGATGTTGCGGCGATCGAAGAATTTGGGGTTGTCATAGCGAGCGAAGGTTCCAACATGAATTTAAGATTGTAGATATGGCAAACAAATTGTTAAAGCATTGCCGATCGCGTTTTGATAAGCACTGATTGCAACAAGTATCTCTTGGCGATCGTGTCAATGCCTATGCTATTACAAATTCATTACAAAGTGTTAAGCATCGCTCAAATTAGCGATACAACCTAAATAGGCATATGTATGTATTACAAGGGATTTTTTGAAAGTGTTGCGAAGCAACACTTTCAAAAAATCCCTTGGGTTTCGAGAACGTGCAAAGCGCTGTAATGACTTAGAACTGCTGCTTAGGCAAACATTTTGGTACGATGAAAGGCGATATTTACGATCGCTAATTTTTGAGATTTACTATGAAGCCTATTGCAAAGCTGAAAAAGCAAAACTTAGGTGGGAAATTTTCTTGGACTCCATACTTATTTCTATTACCAGCGATCGCCTTCCTTGGTTTGACATCATTTTTGCCAGTATTACAAGCAATTTATCTGAGTTTCACAAACTATGATTTTGTCGGTAGTCCTACTTTTATTGGTTGGAAAAACTATCTGAATCTTTGGAACGATCGAACCTTTTGGAAAACGTTAAGTAATACCTTAGTCTATTTGATATTTGCGGTTCCTAGTCTCGTGATTTTGCCACTAGCTTTAGCAATCTTAGTCAATCAAAAATTACGCAGTATTAAGTTTTTTCGAGCCATTTACTATTTCCCTGTAATTGTATCTGTCGTTGTTGCTGGGATTGCTTGGAAATGGGTTTATGCTCAAAACGGCATCTTAAATTATTTTCTATCAACTATTTCATTTCAAGACATTAAAATCCCTTGGTTAACCGATCCCAAAACTGCTATTTTTGCGATTGTTGCCGTGGTAATTTGGCGAGGTGTTGGTTATTACATGGTAATTTATCTAGCAGGTTTACAGGCAATTCCTGCGGATCTATATGAAGCCGCAGCGATCGATGGATCTGATGGTTGGCAAAAACATTTTGATATTACAATTCCGTTAATGCGTCCCTATATTATTCTAGTTGCAGTAATTTCTTCAATTGGGGCGATGAAAGTCTTTGAAGAAGTTTACATTATGTCCCAAGGTGGTCCCGCCAATAGTACAAAAACCGTAGTTTATTATTTGTATGACAAGGGTTTTACAAGTTTAGAAATGGGATATGCTTCGGCGATTGGTGTATTTTTATTTCTAATTATTTTTATTATTTCCATCCTAACTTTTAAATTTACCAATCCTGTAAAAGCAATTTCCTAGAGCCTCTAAATAGGAAGGCTCAATTAAATGTAGGATGCGTTATTGCAACGTAACGCACGGATTTATCAAAAACGTCAAATCGTTGATTGGGATAATATTACTAAAGCTTAGTTTATGATTAAAAATTTCTCATTATTGTTGGGTGTCTCACTAGTAATAGCACCGCCAGTATTTTCGCAAGTTTTATCGCAAAATACCTCGTCGAATTCAACTCCTATATTTCAATCCCAATTTTCTCGCAATCTTGCCAAAAACTTTCAAGAAGCAAAATCTGAGGGTTGCTTTGTTTTGTATGACTTGAAACGCGATCGCTACATTCGCTATAACTCTAGCCGTTGCCAAAAGCGATTTATTCCTGCTTCGACATTTAAGATTTTTAATTCGCTGGTTTCTTTAGAGACTAAGGCGATCGCTGATGAAAACACCGTAATTCCTTGGAATGGAGTTAGCAATCAGTCTTTTCCTGTATGGAACCAAGATCAAACGATGCGAACTGCATTCACGCGATCGGTGGTTTGGTTTTATCAAGAGCTAGCAAGACGGGCTGGCAAAGAAAACATGACTAAGTACATTCAAGCTGCTGGTTATGGAAACCAAGATATTGCGGACAAGATTGATTCTTTTTGGTTAAGAGGCAAACTAAGAATTTCACCTGAGGAGCAAATTAAGTTTTTGGTTAGGCTTTATAAGGAGGAGTTGCCTTTCTCTCCTGCTGTGATGAAAACAGTTAAAGACATCATGATAATTGAGCGCCAAGATACTTATACACTTAGAGGCAAGACTGGCTGGGGGCGGGATGTTGATGGAGTCAAAAACATCGGCTGGTATGTTGGCTATATAGAAAGAGATAATGATGTTTATTTCTATGCTTTGAACTTTGAAAATCAAGACCCTAAATTTGAGATGATCCCCATCCGCAAAAAGATTTTGTTTGACATTTTTAAAGATTTACAATTGCTTGGGTAAATAATCATGAAAAAAAAGAATCAGCAGTTATTGCCAAGTATCTTCAAAAATGTGCCGCTATTTATCCTACTAATTGCGATCGCTACTTTAACGGTATTTCCTTTGCTCTGGTTGGTGAGTACCGCTTTTAAATCGCCAACGGAAAATATTTTTCAATCTGTGCCGCAGTTATTGCCAGCTCAACCCACCTTTGATAATTTCATCAAAGTCTGGAAAAACTCGCGTTTCGATCTTTATCTCTGGAATAGTTTTTTTGTCTCTGGCATTACGGTTATCTTAAATCTCCTGTTCTGCTCTCTTGCTGCCTTTCCCCTCGCCAGACTCAATTTCAAAGGGCGCGATTCGATTTTTTGGGCGATCGTGGGCACGACGATGATTCCCTTTCAAATTACGATGATTCCCCTTTATATTCTGGCGGTGCATCTAAATCTCAAAAACACCTATGCTGGTTTGATTTTCCCCTATGTAATTTCTGCCTTTGGCATATTTTTACTACGCCAAGCCTTTCAAAGCGTTCCTAAAGAAATGGAAGAGGCAGCAAGGATGGACGGTTGTTCTAGTTTAGGGATTTGGTGGCATATCATGCTTCCTGCCGCAAGACCCGCGCTAACAACGCTGGCGGTATTTACATTTGTGGCGATGTGGGGAGATTTCCTCTGGCCGTTGGCGATCGTTGACAAAGCCGAACTTTATACCCTACCGAGGGGAATTGCTAGCCTTGCAAGTGCCTTTTCCGAAGATTGGCGCTTAATTGCCGCAGGTTCGACAATTTCGATGTTGCCAGTATTTATTGTGTTTGTATTTCTACAACGCTACATCATTCCCACTGAGGCAAGTATTGGAGTCAAAGGTTAGCTTCGACTTCGCTCAGCC
Source organism: Pseudanabaena frigida (assembly GCA_003242085.1). Classification (GTDB taxonomy): domain Bacteria; phylum Cyanobacteriota; class Cyanobacteriia; order Pseudanabaenales; family Pseudanabaenaceae; genus Pseudanabaena; species Pseudanabaena frigida. Next base: position 339,023 of record QBML01000005.1, read on the forward strand.
AACGTAGTAGGAAGAAGGCTTAATTAAATGTAGGATGCGTTAGTGCAACGTAACGCATCAACTAGGTGAAAATGATGGGTTATGCGATCGCTAGCCCATTCTACATTTAATTTTAATAACTTATTTGCCAAAAATAATCGGATCTCTTGCCATAATTTTGAACTTAGGATAGTTTATGATTCTTAAGAATTGGGTTGTAAATTTAATCTAAATTTAATATTTTAAGTCGTCTCGCCGACTATCCGGTTCAGCAACTTCAGCAAATTTAAGGGAAGCAATCCGTACATGAAAATGAGCATCCGTAAGACATTCCAAGGCTGTGTTTTTCAGAGCTTTAATTATTTGCTTCCTTTGATAATCTTGTCTCCATGCTTAGCGATCGCCACACCAGTTAGCGCCCAATCGCAATCAGTCACCCCAAATATTCTCTACGTCAATCCGCAAACAGGCAGCGATCGCCCCGATCGAGGTACTAATATTGCTCCTTTCAAGACGATTACCTATGCGATTAGTCGCGCTCAGTCTGGACAAGCTACGATTATTCAGTTGGCAAACGCCACCTATAGCAGTATCACTGGCGAGCAGTTTCCCATCCGTTTGCGTGCAAATGTAACTTTGCGGGGCAATGAAGCGAATAAGGGCAGGGATATCGTAATTTCAGGTGGGGGAACGCTGTTAAGTAGTTCCAGATTTACGCAAAATGTGGCGATCGCTCTTGCCGATAATTCAGAACTGCGGGGCGTGACTGTCAGCAATCCCAATCCTAGAGGTTACGGACTTTGGATTGAGAATGCTAGCCCTGCGATCGCTAATAGTACTTTTTTAGATAATCAGCAGGATGGCGCATTAATTACAGGTAAATCAACGGCGATCGTCTCATCAAATCAATTCTTTCGGAATGGTACGAGTGGCTTAGCGATCGAGGGTGATGCTAGTCCAGATGTTCGTGGCAATCTATTTCAGCAAACCACTTTTGGGATGAGCGTTCGTCAAGATGCTGCACCTCAAATTACTGAAAATACTTTTACGCAAAATCAAAATGGAATCTTAATCCAAGCCAATGCTAAACCCGTTTTGCGTGGCAATGCGATCGTCAATAATCGTGCTTATGGCTTAACGATTTCTGATACAGCAATGCCAGATTTGGGAAAACCTAACGATGATGGTAACAACACTTTTCAGGGAAATGGTACATTCGATTTGCAAAATGTAAGCCGTAATGCGGTTGCCGCAATCGGCAATCAATTAGACATTAAAAGAGTGAAAGGAAATTTGCAATTGTCGAATGTGCGTCAGCCATCCAATCTATTTGCCAATAGTCTTTCTGTAAATACAGCGACCGCAAATGTTGCTGTATCAAGCAATAAAGTGCCAACTACATCGCCGAATAGTACTTTGCCAAAGAGCACTTTACCGAGTAGCTCTCTACCAAAGAGCGATCGCTTTGCCAATATCAACCAACAACTCGAACAAACGATTGCCGCCAGTCAGCCCATGAACCTTACGCCCAATCTTAATAATCCTCCAGCATTGATTAGATCTACACCTTCAACTCAAAGCGATAGTCTGAGCAATAATTTTAACCAAGGAAGTCAAGCCAACAATCCCTTTTGGTACGAGCCTGTTACTTCCGTAATCGTTAGGATTACTCCTAAAGGTTTAAGTTCTCCAATACCTACGAATACAGAAATCTCAACTAATTTGCCTCCCGTGCGATCGTATCCGCCCAGTGGAGAGCCAGTCAATCAACCGATCCAAATTGCTCCTCTCTCTAATACCAGCCTAACTCCGCAAGTTCAGCCTCGCTATCGGGTAGTAGTTCCCGTTTCTTCTCCCAATGCTGTCGCTCAAGTACGTCAGATCGTACCAAATTCTTTTGCTTCTCGTCTGAATGGATATCTAGTTGTGCAGATTGGAGCCTATAGCGATCGCCGCATTGCAGAGGTACAAGTCTCACGTCTCGCCCAGCAAGGTCTATCCGCCAGAATTGAAACAATTAGACCTTAAATTAAGAAAAATATAGAATGATTTACTTGCCCACCTAATCCTAATATCTCTTACATTTCTATAGCGCCCAAAGATCTTAATGAAATCTTCTGTGCTTCAGATAGACCTCTAACAGATTGAATATTCATGTCCTCGTATGGTCTAGATAGTTGCAATGTTTTAACACATTGATAATTCTCAAGGTTCCAAAGTTTCGTAGAGCCATCACTGCTGCCACTGGCGAGAACTCCGTTAGGGCTAAAAACTATCGAACCAATTTGACCAATATGTCCTGTTAAAGTTGCCAGATTTTCACCAGTCGAGACTTTCCATAATCGAATCACTGTATCCACACAAGCAGAAAGGATCTGACCATCAGGACTAAAGGCGATCGCAAAAATATTACTAGAATCTAATTCTAACTTTCGCATACATTTACCTGTAACCGTATCCCATAAAGCGATCGTCCGATCTTGACTGCTGCTTGCCAGCAAATTGCCATCGGCATTAAAGGCTAGAGATAGAATGCGATGGTTATGGGCTTGGATGACTAGCTGACACTCGTAGGTAAGAATATTCCACAATCTAACCGTTCCGTCCCAACCACCACTAGCTAGTTGACCAGATCGATTAAAGGTAACGCATTGAATCGGGCCAGTATGTCCACGCAAAGTTTGCAAGCATTTTCCCGTTAACACATCCCATAATCTTACGGTTTGGTCTTCGCTACCGCTTGCTAAAAAATGTCCATCGGGGCTAAAGGAAACCATCCTTACCCAAGCAGTGTGACCTCCAGCCATTTTTCTGATCACTTCGCCATTCTCTAAATTTAAAATCCCCACGCTATAGTCTAGTTCTGCGGTGGCAATCATTTTTTGATTTTCATTTAGGGAAACTTGCCAAAAGCCTTTAGTCTGCTTGGACAAAGTTTTAAGACATTGCCCTGAATTAATGTCCCAAATCCTGACTTTTTGATCGTCTCCGTGAGTAAATAGGCGATCGCCACTAGCATCAAAAGCAAAGGGAATCATTCCACAGTGATAGCCATGCAATCGTCTGAGACAATAGCCCGTAGCTGCTTCCCAAATTTTGAGGGTGCGATCTTCGCTCCCTGTCACGAGAAATTGACCGTTGGGACTAAAGGCAAGCGACCAAATTGAGCCTTGATGTTCTTGCAATGTTCTCAAGCATTGACCAGTACTCACATCCCAGTGCTTAATAGTTTTGTCATCGCCGCCACTAGCAAGAGTTGCACCGTCAGGACTGAAAGCGAGCCACCAATTGCGATCTTGATGCCCATGCAGAGCTTTTATGCATTGCCCATTGTCAATCTGCCAAAGCTTAACGGTGGGATCGTCACCCGTACTGGCAATGAGCCGACTATCTGGGCTAAATGCAATGGTAAGAATTCCATTATTGTCTGACAAATTTTGCAGGCAATTACCACTAGCAATATCCCAAATCTTAATCGTGCGATCGGAACTACAACTTGCTAACAGTTGACCATTAGGACTAAAGGCAACAAATCGCACAATATTTTCATGTCCTTGAAGAACCAAACATTCACCTGTTTCTAGATCGGTGACTTTGACGGTGCGATCGCCACTACCGCAGGCAAACAAGCGCCCGTCAGGACTGAAAGCACTAGTAGAAACCCCTGCTGTATTTTCTTGCAAAGTTTTCAAATATTGTCCTGTATGGGCATCCCAAAGTTTTGCAGTTTGATTGAGAGAATCACTAGCGAGAGTCTTCCCATCTGGACTAAATGCGACAAACATACACCAATCTTGATAAGCCTCAAAAGCTAATAACTGCTTGCCATCGCTAACTCGCCAAATATAAATCCATCCTTTACTGTCACTAGCAGCAATGCGATCGCCTTCTGGGTGAAACGCGACACTGGTAATACTGCCAAAGGTTTCAGTAAATGCTGATTTTGCTAGATTCGCTCCCCTAAAGTTAACTCTCTGTAGCTCAATGTTACGCAGATCGGCTTGCCATAAAGTCAAATTAGCAAAGTCACAGCCAGTTAGATTGATGGGGAGTTGACAAAGCATATTCAACAGGTTTCCACCAGCATAACCAGTCTCAAAGGTCGATCTGCTCTGTAATGCGGAGATTCTGTTTAGAAGAATTATTTTTGCATGATCTACAGTTTCATAAACGCTTAATAGGTTCTCGATTACTAGTTCTAAAATCACCCGAATTTGTGCTTGTCTGATGTAATCCTGAGCTTGCACTTTTACCAGCGCATGACGTTTGAGCAGGTCGAGTTTATCCGTTGCAATTTCCTCACAAACTTTAGCGATCGCCCGATTGCTGACATACTCCATAATCACTGGTTGGAGTGTAAATGCTTTGAGGTTATCGTCAGTAATGATTTCGATAAGAGATCGCTGTCTGAGACTGGCTAATGTACTAACGAGATTTTGCTTTGAGCGAATCGATAGTAAATCTGCTTGTAATTCAATCATCGAAATCGGTTCCCTTGCGATCGCTAAACCATACATGACTTCTTTTTCTAGGTCAGACAGGCGATCGAATTGGCGTTGCAAGAGATCTTCAATATCTCTGAAGATGAAATTACCTTGCTGTAAAAGTTTAAGAAATTCGGATATGTCACTTCCAAGTAAATCTCGCACGGATGCAGCTACCATTTTAAGAGCCAATGGATTTCCAGCATAATGTTCTAAAATCGCTTGTAGCTCCACCTCAGAAGTAGCAATATCACCAACTTTAAAGAGAAGTTCTCGCCCTGCCTCTGAAGATAGTCCCTTTACAGATAGCGATCGCACCTTTTTACCGCTAAGTCTCGAAAATTCTGGTATCTGTTCTCGGCTTGTCAAGATCAGGCAGCTTTGATGGCGTTCTTCGGCAATTCGCCTGAATAGATTGCCATAGTTTGCATAACCATCCCAATAATGCCCCGTGTCATTATCGAGAATTGATTCAATGTTATCGAGTACGAGCAAACATCGATGTTGACTTAGGGCTTGCATGATTTGCTTTAATTGGCGATCGATATCATCAGATACTTCAATTTGTTCGGGTTGAGACAAAAAAGGAATAAGTTCGGACAAAATCTCTTCTAAAGGTGGTGCATCCCGCAGCGATCGCCAAATAAAGCGATCAAATTTATTCTGCAATTGGTCAGATAGTGCAACTGTTAAAGTTGTTTTGCCAATCCCTCCCATACCTAAGAGCATCACTAACTTAGACTGCTCAACAACGATCCATTCTTCTAGTTGATTTCGCTCTACTTCTCTCCCAAAGAAATTTTCAACATCTGGAGCTTCTCCCCAATCTTGGTATTCTAAGATTTCGGTAGGTGATAATCCTAGATCGATATTGGGTTGAATGTCATCAGCAATCGGTATATCAACAATCGATTGCCAATCTTGAATGCCGACCGCTCGACAAATATCAATAAAAGTCTGGCGACTGATCTGATATTTGTCGGGATGCCAAAAACGTTTCAAAGTCATTCTTGAAGAATTAGCCTCAATCCACCAACGACTAGTACTGGTTTTAGTCCAACCTTTTAGCTTAAGAAATCGCTCAACAATTTCTAGTCCTTGCTGAGAAGCTTTTAGTGTAGGCGTATCGTGGATATAGCTCATATTAAGCATCCCATTAGTTCAAACATAGATTTTGCCAAATTCAACCTAGGGCATGTCATCAATTAAGCCAGATAACGGAAGCAGTGAGATAAATAGCACCGAGAAAATTCGTTGCACGTTTATCGTAACGGGTAGCAATTGCTCGAAACTGCTTAATTTTAGCGAAAAAGTTTTCAATCAAATGTCGAGCTTTGTACAGATGCTTGTCATATTCCCGTTGAGTTGTACGATTACGCTTGGGCGGAATCACAGGCGTTTTACCCTGTTTCTCTAGTCTCTCAATTACCCGTTCATCAGCATCATAGCCCTTGTCGGCAAGCAGAGTATCAGCAACCAAGTTATCAATGAGCACATCAGACCCATCCAAGTCACAAGCTTGACCCTGACTTAAGTGAAAGTCTATTGGATTTCCTAAGGCATCAACTAGGGTGTGAATCTTGGTGCTTAAACCTCCTTTGCTGCGACCAATTGCTTCGCTTTTTGCATCCCCCCTTTTGCACCAGCACTGTGCTGATGGGCGCGGACTATTGTTGAATCAATCATCGCGTATTCATTGTCTGCTTCATTGGCTAAATCTTGGAATACTCTTTTCCATACACCTGTTTTTGACCATCGGCTAAACCTTGTATGTACTACTCGATAATCCCCAAATCTCTCTGGCAAATCTCGCCAAGGTATTCCTGCTCGGTAGCGATATAACACTGCCTCAACAAACAATCGGTTGTCTTTTGCCGTGACTCCGACGGTTCCTTCTCTGCCTGGCAATAAGTTTTTGATCCTTTCCCACTGCTCATCTCTCAGGGCATATCGGCGGACTGTCATCTCGTTTTGCTTTTTGTTTGTTACTTTTTCCTTCCTCTAGTTTACCTAATTGATGACACGCCCTTGTGTCTTGAGCAGGGCTTTTTTCTGTGGGAAAATCTAGGGGTATGGATAATCTCCATTTTTATGGGAGGAATAGGTTTCTTGTTTCTTGCTATTCTGTACTCAGGATTTGTGGCAAAAAACTAGCTTTCTGATACGGGGGTAAGTAGCATTGGAACGAAAAGCGGGTTAAGGGTTTCTGAACAACTTGAAATCCGCTTTTGATAAAGGTTTGAGGAAAGAAGTTGTTTTTTGTTATAAGCACTCGAAAAAGTGGATTAAGAAATTGAAAGTTCATTGCGGAGCAAGGACAGATTACTCAAAATACGTAATAAACACTTTTTTGATCGATCGCAAACCAATATCACCACGATGTTAATTTATTGGGCTGGTAGTGCGATCGCTGGTATGATTGGCATCAAAATTGGTGTTTTGTTGGCAAGAGCCAGTGCTCAACAATCGAAATCTTAAATTACTTAAATTATAAGTGTATTAAAAGTGCTAATTCTACTTTTCTACGCTGGCAAAGACCTCTATGCGATCGACAGTTCTTATATTGTTGAGGTGATTCCACGAGTTAGTTTTAGAAAAGTCCATCATGTACCCGACTATGTGGCTGGGCTATTTAACTATCGAGGCGTAATCCTGCCAGTGATCGATCTCTGCCATTTGATCCAAGGAAGCCCCAGTCGCCCTCACCTCAGTACGCGAATCATTATCGTCAAATATCCACAGCAAAATCAATCGCTGCAATATTTAGGACTAATGGCGGAGCGGGTGACGGAGACATTAAGTATTGCAAATTCAGATATTCGTGAGTCCAGTATTCGGGTTGAGGAAGCACCCTATTTAAGCGGCACGATTGTTGATGAGAAAAGAATTATTCAATGTGTGCAGCTTGAGAAGCTTTTCAGTGATGAGCGACATGATTATTTGCTAATGGGCGAGAGAACTTAATCCAAAAAGCACTGATAAATTCCATGCATGACATTCTAGTTAGGCTTTTTGTCAATCGTTTTGAGGTTTCTGTTCTAATCTAAAAAGCTAATTCTCGATTGATCGCCATTATTATTTTCGGATGGTATATACCAATCCTGCCCTTGCAAACACCTTGTCACTCTAGGCACAGCAGATTTTATTATTTAAAACAGCCAGTGTCATTTATGACAAAGCTCGGTTCATACATTATCTATCCTTTGATCGTGGTCATTACTCTTGCCACTTTTGCAATTATTTGCAATTAGTTATGGCGATCGCTTGGGTTAATCTCTTGTCATGTTAATTTCTCACCACCCAACCTACAATGCTGAACAACATCACTACCCGCATCATCGTGGGCTTTTCGCTTCCGATCGTATTCCTAATTGTTCTAGGCTCCATGCTGTTTTCCAGTGTCGATCGCTTAGTCAAATTGCAGATAGACTCAAAGGAAGTCGCTGAGAACGTTAGGCAAGTGAATGCCTATGCCTATGATGTTACGCGCATGATTGCCAGTATTCGCGGATATGCACTCTATCCCAAAGATGCCTACTATCGCGGGACTTATGATGCAGGGAAGACAGACATGCTGCGTCAGAAACAGGACTTAGAAAAGGTTGTTGATCCTAAGACAAAAGAAGCGATCAACAATCTGATTGAGATTGGTGATGATTATGAACGTGTTTCTGAAACTGTTTTTCCATTAGTTGATGCAGATAAGATCAACGAGGCAAAGCAAGCAATTTTAATTCCTAGAGTTGCCAAACTTGATGGAGCTTACGTTAATATACGGACTATTCTACTAGGGCGACTGAATAGTAATTTACAGGAAGCCGATAGCGCTAAGCAGTTTGCGACTTTGGTAATCGTGTTAGGAACATTGCTTGCAATGGTGGGAACCTTGTTGAGTGCTTTGTGGGTAGCTGCCCTTGCCGTGCCGATCCGCCGCGAATTGCCGAGAGTAGTTCAAGCCGCAGAACGAATTGCCGAAGGTGATTTACAGCAATCAATTGAGCTAAATAACGATGGTAGCGAAGTTGGCAAATTGATGTCAGCCTTTCATCATATGTCCAAAAAGCTAAATGCGTTGATTCTCCAGATGCAAAAATCGGGAATTCAGATTAGTACTTCTTCAACACAAATTGCCGCCGCAGGTAAGGAGTTGGAAGCCACGGTTGTCGAACAATTAGCCTCCACTAATGAAGTCAGTGCCACTTCACAGCAGATTGCTGCCACATCCAAAGAGTTGGTGCGTTTAATGGAACAAGTAGCAATGATGTCGCAATCAACCGCAACGGCAGCGGGTGCTAGTCAAACTGACCTGAATCGAATGGAATCGGTAATGCGTCAACTTGTCGATGCAACCACTTCCATTGCGACTAGACTTGGGGTGATGAATGAAAAAGCGAATAATATCAATAGTGTAGTGACAACGATTAACAAGGTCGCTGACCAGACTAATCTGTTGTCCTTAAATGCGGCGATCGAAGCCGAGAAAGCGGGAGAATATGGCGCAGGTTTTGCAGTGGTTGCCCGTGAAATTCGCCGTTTAGCTGATCAAACCGCCGTGGCAACGCTGGAAATCGCGCAGATGATCAAAGAGATGCAGTCAGCAGTTTCGACTGGTGTAATGGAAATGGACAAGTTTAGTAAATCTGTAGTTGATAGTGTTGCTGATGTTAGCAAGATTAGCGGTCAGGTTGCTCAAGTGATTGAGCAAGTGCAAGGATTGACTCCACGCTTTGAACGAGTCAGCCAGAGCATTGAGGAGCAGTCGCAGGGAGCGCAACAGATTAGTGAAGCGATGGGACAACTCAGTGAAGCATCGCAGCAGACTGTGGATTCTTTGCGAGAGACAAACAGCGCTGTCGAGCGTCTAGACGAAGCGGCGAATGGGTTACGATTAGAAATTGCTCAGTTCAAAACTGCTTAGTCGGCTAGATTAGGATTAGAGATGGGATTAGTTAAAATCACAACATTATTGAGCCAAACTATCGGTTTAGATCCCGATGTGGTCAGTCCTAGCCAAATTACTAGGGCGGTGGAGACTCGGCGAGTCGCCTGTAATTTGCCTGACATCGATCGCTATTGGGCGCGGTTACAAACTTCGGCGATCGAATTAGAAGAATTGATCGAACTAATCATCGTGCCAGAAACTTGGTTTTTTCGCGATGGCAAGCCCTTTGATTATCTCAAAACCTACGTCAATACAGAATGGCGACTCAAACCAAACCGCAATCTTTTGCAAATCCTGAGCGTCCCATCCTCAACTGGTGAAGAACCTTACTCGATCGCCATTTCTCTGCTCGAAGCAGGTTTACAACCCAAACAATTTGCGATTGATGCGATCGATATTAGTCAGCGATCGCTTACCAAGGCGCGGCGCGGTATTTATACCAAAAACTCCTTTCGTGGTGATGCATGGCAGGAGCGATCGCATTACTTTCAAAAAAATGATTTGGGTAGCGATCGGGGTTACGAACTATCTCAGTCAGTTCGCGATCTGGTCAATTTTCAGCAAGGCAATGTGATGAATTCATTAGCAGCTAATCAAAAGCAATATGACATCATTTTTTGTCGTAACCTGTTGATCTATCTCAAACCCGAAGCTTGCACTCTGGTATTAGCGGCAATCGATCGCTTACTGGTCACAGGCGGAATATTATTTGTGGGCGGTTCGGAAACTGGAAAAATCGTCCCAGAGCAGTACAGTTCCATTCGTCAGCCCTTCACCTTTGCCTATCGCAAGTCGGAACTCCCTCCAGTCCCTAGCAAACCATCTCTTAATTTCAATAATCCTCCTCAAATTCCCACCACACCAAATGTGCAAACAATTCCCAAAACGCATTTATCTACAATTGCAAGCGCTCAATCAAGCCCATCTCTCGACTTACCAGCAGTGAGAAAACTAGCAAATGAAGGAAAACTAATCGATGCAACCACACTTTGTAAGAACTATCTAGAAAAATATCCCACCAGTGCCGATGCTTATGTACTTTTAGGCGAGCTATACCAAGCCGATCGCCAAAATTCTCAAACATCACAAAAAGCAGAGCAATGCTTTCAACGCGCTATTTACCTAGAGCCAAATTCCTATGAGGCCTTAATTCACCTTACTTTGTTAAAGGAAAGTCAGGGAGATACAACAGGAGCCAATATCATTCGGCAGAGAATTTCCGCGATCGCATCACGGCTTCCCAATTCTGGTGTAGGAGGAGGAACCTAAGATGTTCAAAAATCAATCGATGCAAGCCCGTCTTCTCTTTGCCTTCTTCTTTATGGGCGTTTTGGTGCTAATTGTTGCCTTGGTTGGGTTAAGCGGTAGTTCTCGTTTAAGTAAACATATCAATACTTTAGCCAAAAACAATCTCCCTAGCATCGCCAGTCTATGGAAAATCAATGAAGGGAAAACCCAGATTGAATCATCGGAGCGCGGTTTACTAGATATCAATCTCAGTAAAGAACGACGACAGTCAGAGATTACTCGCATGGATAATGCTTGGAAACAAATTCAAGAGGGATTTTATCAATATGAAGCCACTACTAAGTCGGATACAGAACAGAAAGCCTATAAAGATTTTCTGGAGAAGTGGGAGGCTTGGAAGAAAGCTCATGAAGAGTTTTTGAGAATTAATATCAGATTTGAGAATGGGGGAATTACAGGCGGTTCTACACTTAACGATCTAGGAAAGCAAGTTGAGATCAACCGTCAACCCTTCACCTCTGCCACCGATCTACTATTAGCACTGTTAAAAATTAATCAAGATTCGGCTTCTGAAACTGAAAGTGTATCGGCACAAGATGTCTCTCAAGTCGGATTTTGGGCTTTTGTCGCGATCCTGATTGGACCTGGAACTGCCATTTTATTTGGCATCTTCTTTAGCAACACGATCGCTAAACCCTTGGGTGCGAAGATTGCAGGAGTAGTTGACATCGCGCACAAAATTTCCGCAGGGGATTTGACGAGCGAGATTTCCCTTGCCGAACAGGAAGATGAAGTCGGTCAGTTACAGAACGTCTTTTACACGATGAATAAAGACCTGAATGCCCTAGTTAATCGCATTCAAAAGTCTGGCAATCAAATCACCAGTTCCACTGAGCGTATTACCGCTTCGGGAAGAGATTTAGAAGCTACAGTTGCCGAACAGGTTGCTTCTACCAGTGAAGTATCGGCTACGGCGCACCAAATTGCCGCGACATCAAAGCAATTGGTGAAAACGATGGAACAGGTGTCAACGGCGGCGGAACAGACCACGATCGCAGCAGCAAATAGTAAAGACAATCTGCACCACATCAATGCGTTGATGGGACAGTTGTTGGAAGGTACGCAAATTATTTCTTCCAAACTAGAAGTGATGAACGCCCGTGCTAATAATATCAGTCGAGTCGTCACCACGATCATGATTGTCGCCGATCAAACTAATTTGCTTTCCCTCAACGCGGCGCTAGAAGCTGAGAGAGCAGGAGAATATGGTGCGGGTTTCTCCGTTGTCGCAAGGGAAATTCGTCGCTTAGCCGATCGCACTGCTGTGGCAACCCTAGAAATTGAGCAGATGATAAAGGAAATGCAATCGGCAGTTTCCATTGGTGTAACCGAAATGAATAAATTTACGGAATCTGTAGTGCATAGCGTTGAGGATGTCGATCGCATCAGCGAACAGGTTGCGGAAGTGATTCAGCAAGTACAGGGATTGACTCCGCGCTTTGAGCAGGTCAGTCAGAGCGTAGATGAACAATCGCAAGGAGCGCAACAAATCAGTGAAGCAATGGAACATCTCAGTCAAGCCTCGCAGCAGACCGCAGGTTCATTGCGTGAGACTAATCATGCTTTAGAACAGCTTGACGAAGCGAGTCACACTTTAAAGACAGAAATTGCGCGATTTAAAGTTATTTCTTGAAAATGGAGGATATTAACCAATGGAAAGTTATTTGAATATAGTACCCATACCCGATGATTCCGAATTTGACCAACCGACTCTCAATGATTGCTGGAATCAAATTGGTGTAATGGGTGATCGCACCTGTGGCGAGTTAAAGACAGTCATTCATTGTCGCAACTGCAAAGTATACTCGGCAGCAGGACGTAGCCTATTAGAGCGTAATGCACCTCCTGAATATCTCAAGGAATGGACTGATATTTTATCAGAAGCTTCCACTAATCAAGCAGGAGCAGGTGAAGGAACCCTAGTTCGTGCCACCGACACCCTCTCTGTGATTATCTTTCGACTTGGTAATGAGCGCTTAGCCTTGCCCGTTAACATTCTCCAAGAAGTAACTACGCCCTATCCCATTCACACTGTCCCACACCGCCGTAACTCAGTATTTCTAGGATTAATCAATATTCGGGGTGAAACATTACTCTGTATTTCGCTCAGAGATTTACTCGGTCTAGAGGCGATCACTGAACCAGCAGATTTCACGAATACCATCAATCCTCAGAGGATGATTGTCGCTGGCAAGAATGAGAACAAGTGGGTCTTTCCTGTCGATGAGGTGTATGGAACTTATCGATTCCATCTCAATGAATTTAAAGATGCGCCTGTAGTCATTTCCAAAGCATCGGAAGCTTATACCAAAGGAGTCGTTACTTGGCAAGGTAAGAAGATTAACTTTTTGGATTCCGAACAATTGTTTTATACCCTAAGTCACAAGGTTTTTTAATCATGAGCGAAGATTCGATGCTAGAGCTATTTCGGCAAGAAGCTGAGACACAGGTGGCAATCCTGACTCAGGGACTATTGATTTTGGAAACCAATCCTCAATCAGAGGAGGTCTTAGAAGCGTTAATGCGAGCGGCGCATTCGATTAAGGGGGCGGCAAGAATTGTTTCTCTTGAAAAACTGATTCAGTTGGCACATCATATGGAAGATTGCTTTGTTGCCGCACAGAATCAGATTATTACTCTCGGTTCAGACGAGATTGATGTCTTATTACAAGGTGTTGACCTATTGCAAGCGATCGCCCAAATTGCCGAAATAGATTTAATTGCATGGTTATCCGAGCGCGTGGGACAGTTTGAGACTTGTTGTGCCGCGATCGTCGCCCTCTTGCCGACTGATTTTGATACGCTCCATCCGTCATCCTTAGTCAATGTCGATCAAAGCTTAGAGACAGGAAAAGGACTACGGCAAGAGAATGTTACTTTTGAAGCGACTACCATTCCTAGCGATCGCGTGGTGCGAGTCACCGCCGAAAATTTGAATCGGATTATGGGATTAGCGGGTGAATCATTGGTGGAAGCAAATTGGTTGCAACCCTTTGCCGATTCCTTTACGTTACTTAAATCCCGTCAATCAGAACTAGCTCGACTTCTGGAAACAGTTCATACGGCGATCGCAAATACACCAATTAGTTCTGAAAATCAACAAATTGTCGATACAGCGCGGCGCAAAGCCCAAGAATGTCGCGAAATCCTCACCGATCGCCTCAGCGAACTAGAACTTTATGCTCGGCGAACTACCAATTTAAGCGATCGCCTCTATCGAGAAGTAATCGCTTCCCATATGCGTCCCTTTGTGGATGGAGTGCAGGGCTTTCCACGTATGGTGCGCGACCTATCTCGACAATTAAATAAGCAAGTCAAGATCCAGATTGTCGGTCAATCGACCTTAGTCGATCGCGATATTCTCAAAAAGCTCGAAGCGCCGCTTACACATATGATTCGTAATGCGATCGATCATGGCATTGAATCACCAGCAGAGCGCGAAGCATCAGGTAAACCGATTGAAGGCACTGTGCGTTTAGAAGCATTTCATCGCGGCGGTATGTTGGCGATTACAGTTGCTGATGATGGGCGAGGGATTGATCCTGAGCGTATTCGTCAAAAAGTTATCGATCTCAATTTAGCTTCACCCGAAACGGCAGTACAACTCACAGAAGCCGAAATTATGGAATTTCTATTTCTAGCAGGATTTTCAACCGCCGAGCAGGTAACGGAAATCTCAGGAAGAGGCGTAGGGCTAGATATTGCCAAAAGCATGGTACAGGAAGTCGGCGGCACAATTCGGGCTATATCTCAATTTAAAAATGGAACCAGTTTCAACTTTCAGCTTCCACTCACGCTCTCGGTAGTTAGAACATTAATTGTAAAAATATCCGATGAACCCTACGCCTTCCCGCTTGCAAGGGTTGATCGCATCGTCAAGCTCGAAAAATCTGATATCTATATTGTCGAAGGTCGCCAGTATTTCACGAAGGATGGTCAAAATATTGGCTTGATCGCTGCCCATCACATTCTCGATCTGCCCGAAACTTTGCCTGATTCCGATGCATTTTGTGTAGTCGTAATTAGCGATCAAGCCAATGCCTATGGGTTACTAGTAGACCAATTTCTCGGAGAGCGCGATCTCGTAGTCCGTCCCCTCGATCCGCGTTTAGGCAAAGTTCGCGATATCAGTGCCTCGGCTCTAATGGATGATGGCTCACCTGTCCTGATTGTCGATGTTTCGGATTTAGTACGCTCCATTGACAACGCTCTTAGTAGTGGTCAATTAAGCCCTGTGGATATAAACAAAGCCAAAAAAGTAAAAGGTAGCGATCGCAAACGAATTTTGGTAGTCGATGATTCTATTACCGTGCGTGAAATGACCCGTAAACTCTTACAAAATCGCGGCTATGATGTCGATGTCGCCGTAAATGGCATGGATGCTTGGACAGCAATTCGCACCAATCCCTATGATTTAGTGGTCAGCGATATTGATATGCCACGCATGAATGGAATTGAACTGGTCAAACAAATCAAAGATCATCCGAAATTACATACTCTCCCTGTAATTATTGTGTCCTATCGCGATCGCGAAGACGATCGCATTCAGGGCATGGAAGCTGGTGCAAATTACTATCTCACTAAAAGCAGTTTTCACGATGACACTCTGGTAAATGCAATCGTTGATCTGATTGGTAGATAGCTAGGATTTCGCGATCGCACCTGCAAAATGTAGTCTAAAGTATACCTAGCCATAATTTAGCCAAAATCCCAGACTGAAAATGAGAATTGCGATCGTCAACGATACAGCTATGGCAGTAGAAGCGCTCAAACGAGTGCTTTTAAACGTTTCAAGTTATCAAGTTGTATGGGTTGCAAGGGATGGTGCTGAGGCTGTGGCTTGTTGTGCCAAGGATAAGCCCGACTTAATTTTGATGGACTTATTTATGCCAATTATGGATGGTGTTGAGGCAACCCGTCAAATCATGAAACAGTCTCCCTGCATGATCTTGATCGTGACTGCAAGCGTGGGCAAGAACGCTGGAAAAGTTTTTGAAGCGATGGGGTATGGCGCTCGTGATGCGGTGGATACACCGATTTTAGGAATTCAAGGAATTCCCGATTCCGCTCAACCATTATTGGCAAAAATCGTGACCTTGAGCAAGCTCATAGGCAGATCGTCCACAAATTCAACATTAACTTCTAAGCCTCAAACTTCAACTCTAAATTCTAGACTACAAACTTCAAAATTTACTACATTCACCACACCATCTCTAAAATTTCCTTCTCTAATCGCGATTGGTTCCTCAACAGGTGGACCTAAAGCTCTCGCAACAATCCTCTCTCGATTACCAGCAAATTTTGGCGCAGCGATCGCGATCGTCCAACATGTGGATATGCAATTTTCAGCAGGGCTAGTCGATTGGCTAAATCAACAAACTCCTCTCACAGTGCGCTTAGCCAAGACAGGCGATCGCTTAGAAAAAGGAATCGTCCATGTAGCGGGAACAAACGATCACCTGAGTCTGCGTGCAGATTTGACATTGCATTACATTAAAGAACCAATTGACTATCCCTATCGTCCATCAGTGGATGTCTTTTTTAAGAGTTTGTCACAGCATTGGAATCAGAAAGAAATTGCAGTATTGCTAACAGGGATGGGACAAGATGGAGCAGAAGGACTCAAGGTTTTGCGATCGCGGGGATGGCATACGATCGCGCAGGATGAAAAAAGCTGTATTGTTTACGGGATGCCGAAAGCCGCCGCTCAGTTAAATGCAGCTATGGAAATTCTGTCGCCTGATGCGATCGCGCAAAGTTTAATCCAGCGTGTGGGTTGAACTGTAATGTTACAGAAGTTCTTCTCAAATCACTTTAGACTGTTGCTAAGAATGTTGCTCAGTCTATCAATAATTTTCATGGTGTGGTCATTTGTGGACTCAACCGAGGTTTTAGCCGAAACTACTCCACCGCAAACCTGTAGCGTTGGTGTTTATGTTGCGGCGCTGCGTAACTTGAATGTAGCAGATAAAAAATTTAGTACAGATTTTTATATATGGAGCGTTTGTCCAACTAAGGAGTTACAGCCTTTAAAAAGTATCAAGGTTCTCAATATACAAGACTATAAAAATTTTAAATCAACCTACGATCTAACTTTAGAGCGGAAGGATTTATCAAAATTATTTTATCCAAAAGAAAATGTTTATTGGTCGGGTCGGAAGATTCGCGCAATTTTGTCTCAGAGCTTAAATGTGAGTAACTTTCCCTTCGATCGCCATACATTAATGATCGCCTTTGAAGAAACAACTAAAAGCTCTTCCGAGTTTGTTTACACAACTGACTTTAAGAACTCAGGATACCAACCCAATATAGATTTGGATGGATGGCAGATTACCAGTTTCAAGGTTGCCGAGCAGAAGTTTCCCTATGCAACCACCTTTGGCAATCCCGACAAAGACTCACCGCCAAATAGTTTTACGCGCATGGTGGTATCCATTGATATCAAGCGAGTTAAAATCTTCAGTTTTTTGAAACTCACGATTGGTGTATATATTGCCTTTGCTGTTGCCATGCTGTCTTTCTTTTATGATTCTAATCAGACATCTTTAGCAGGTTCTCGATTGGCGATCAATATTGGTGCCTTGTTTGCGACATTGCTGAATATGCGATCGCAAGAATCAGTATTAGGTCGTACCGATGATTTAACCCTCGTCGATCTGATTCACATAGCCACTATTCTTTATATTCTATTTTCGGGCATTGTGTCGGTCTATTCACGACTAACTGTGGAAAATGGTAAAAACAAGCAAGCGATGTGGCTCGACCGCCAATTTTTCTTTAAACTGTTTACATGCTCATTTGTAATGTTTAATGTAATTGCGATCGCCTACGCCGTCATTGTTGGCTAGCAAAGACTAGACAAATCAATACCAATGGGGCTTAAGCCCTTGTCATCTCCGCCCCTCATTTAGCCATGTCATGATTTTGCGCTCCAAAGCTTGTAAATTTATCGTTATCGTTCTTCTCTGCTTTAGCTCATGGCTACTGCTCCAAGTTCCATCTGCTTTTGCGGAACCTGTGAAGACTCCCCAGACTTGTCGAGTCGGAATTTACATTACATCTTTACGCGACTTTAAGTTTACAGATAAATCCTTCGCCACAAATTTTCGAGTATGGAGTGTTTGTCCAACTAAATCTCTCAAGCCTTTAGAGAGTATACAGATCATTAATTCTCTGGAATCTGAGGAGCTTTCTAACAGCACGATTGACAAAAAAAATCTTTCGGAATTCTTTTCCACAAAAGAAAATGTCTATTGGTCTCAACGTGACATTAGTGCTGTCTTATATCAGAATTGGGATGTCCAGAACTATCCATTCGATCGCCATATTTTAAAGATTTCCTTAGAAGAAAACTCTCTAGATGCTTCCGAATTTATCTATACCCCCGATCTCAAAAACTCTGGTTATCCCAGCACCCTAAAGTTAGGAGGATGGAAGATTACCGACTTTAGCTTTCAAGAAGAAAAATCCGCTTACCAGACCACCTTTGGCGATCCAGAACTTATTTCCCAACAAGGCGTTTATTCGCGATTGACCGTGGCGATCGCCATTCAGCGTGTCAAGTATGTCAGCTTTTTTAAACTGACTACAGGGGTTTATGTCGCCTTCGCCGTTGCCATGCTCTCGTTTTTCTATCAAACTGGTTCCGACGGTTTTACAGGTCCCCGCACTAGTTTATTGATAGGTTGTTTATTCTCAGCTTTAGTCAATATGCGAGCACCAGAGTCGGTTTTAGGACGCACTGAAAGCCTGACCCTAGTCGATCAAATCCATATAATCGCGATCGTCTACATTTTTACAGCATCTCTTGCCACGATATTTTCGCAATTAACTAGCGAAGTCGGACAAGGAAAACAAGCAAAGTGGTTCGATCGCTATTTTTTATTTCGGTTGTTTACGATCTCGTTTATCGTTCTCAATGTGATTATCATTTCCTATGCTGCGATCGTGGGCTAGATTAACGATAGGATAAATTTCTAGATCAGGCTAATGAATAAGGAGATCAAGTAGTGTTGACTAAGCGATTCTCTCACGAGAACTGTTCGTCTTCAAAACCGTGCATGATACTTTTATCTCACACAACTCCTCAAGAATTTGACCTTTTTTATAAGCACCTCTCTCTTTATTTCCGATCAAGTCTAGTATTGCTATAGCAATCCTAAATGAGTTGTGAGAAAAGTCCATAGGTAAAAAGTTTTGGGAAACTAAAGATTTGACGATGAGTAATAAACTCAAAGAAGAACTTAACGGTCGCAAAAGACTTGCATAAATG
>QBML01000060.1 GCA_003242085.1 Pseudanabaena frigida
AAGCGCCGCCCCTCCTAAACGAAAAACTTTTGAACTAATACAAATCTAGCTTTAAAATTTGCAAGTTAGGAATATAAATTAAATTAAACCCAAATTTAGGGCTATGGGCTTTGCCATCAATCCTAAATCTGGTTTTGGAATAGTCCAAGTTATTCAACTTGCGATTCTTAATATTAATTCTCTGGGAGAAATTATCATGCTAGCCAACTTCAAGCAGAAATTCAAAGCATTATCTAGCCCCAAATTTATTGGCTATGCATTGGTGGGCGCGATCGCAGCTCTAAGCGCGAGTGCTACAGGGTTTCAATTAAATGAAGTGCAAAACCTCGAACGCCAGACCCAATCTGCTTTTTTTAGTTGGCGTGGCACGATCGCTCCTCCCAAAGATATTGTGATTTTGGCGATCGACGATCTGTCTCTGCGGCAAGGTGAGTTTTACGATCCGAAAACGCGCCCCTTTTTAGAACCTTTTCGGACGACTACTTGGAAAAGGGTCGTATATGCCCAAGTATTAGAAAAATTGGTCAAAGCTGGTGCAAAAGTAGTTGCGTTCGATATTTTGTTTGTCACTTCTGGGGATCATGGGGCTGCCGATGATGACAAGTTTCAACAAGCGATCGCTAAATATGGCGATCGGGCAGTATTTGCCGCTAGCTATGAATTTACGCAAATCGGCGAAGCGAATATTATGCAGCTTGCTTCACCTGAATCTGTTTTCAAATTGAAACCAAATACATTGGGACTGATTAATTTCAGACCTGAAGTTACGGGCAATATTCACCGTTTAGGAGTACAGCTCCCAACAGATAGTGGGTTGCCCATTGTTCCCACATTTGCTGCTTCTATTCTGAATGTTGCGAAAGTTAATTATCCCAAAGCTAAAGGCGATGGAATTTATTTTTTTGGTGGATCGGATACATGGGCAAATGCTCAACAGCAGATTCCATTTTATTATGTTGTCGATCCTGAGAATTGGAATAGCGAACAGCTTCAGGGTGGGAAATTCTTTAAAGATAAGATTGTTTTAATCGGCGCTACAGCTGCTTCAAAGCAAGATATCCAAAACTCAGCGATGGGGAGAATGGCTGGGATTGAAATTCACGCCAATGCGATCGCCACGCTCATGCAAGGCAAAAGCATGGTGGAATTGCTGGCAAATTCTACTCAGCAAGGGATCTTTATATTTTTACTGGTGGGTATTTCAGGCGGTATTCTCTGTCTGTTCAAAAGTCCCAACATTCAAATTTTAATGGCTTTCGGTATTGCGATCGCTTGGTTTGGCATTGGTTATCTGAGTTTTACCTATGGCAGTATAATTTTGCCAGTAGCGATTCCTGCGATCGCGATCGGATTGAATGGTATCGCCCTTTTAACTACGGGTTCGATCGCGGCTCAGATTGATAAACTTCTACTCCGCCGCACCCTAGAGCGTTATGTTGCTGCGCCGATTGTCGAAGAAATTGTCAATCAGCCCGAAAATTTTCGTGACTTATTAGAAGGTCGCACGATCAAGGCAGCCGTTCTCTTCTCGGATATTCGCGGATTTACGACTCTCTCTAGTCGGTTACCTGCCAAATTACTAATTCACCAGTTAAATACCTATCTTGGCGGTATGGTGGATGCGATTTTAGAATATCAAGGAACTATCGATAAATTTATCGGTGATGCAATTATGGCGGAGTTTGGTTCGCCTGTTTCGCGGGGCGAGAAAGCCGATGCGATGAATGCGATCCATGCTGCTCTAAATATGCGATCGGCTCTGATGGAACTTCGTGAAGTATGGAAGTCTGAGAATAAAATTCCGTTTTCTAATGGCATTGGCATTAACTATGGAGAAGTCACAGTTGGCAATATTGGTTCCTCGCGTCGCCTTGAGTACGCTGTAATTGGCGATACGGTTAACGTAGCCAGTCGTGTCGAAGGCATGACTAAGGAACTTGGTACGGATATTGTGATTACTGGCGCTCTTTACGAAATCGTCAAAGATGAGATCGATGTTGTGGACTTTGGCGAACACGCGCTTAAAGGCAGGGTGGGTAATGTGCGTTTGTATGGTGTGATTGGGCTTAAAGGTGGCGATCGCCAAGTTTACGAACAAGTCCAAGCCGATCTCAAACGCCATACTGCGGTGATCGATATTCTCAAGAAGGGGCAAATTCCCTTACGCCGCGAATAAGTAGATGCAAGTATGCGATCGGGCGGCAAGAGGCTTCGGCTCCGCTCAGCCAACAGTGCACACTGGCTGAGCGAAGCCGAAGCCCCATTTAACTAGCCAGAACACGCTGGCTGAGCGGAGTCGAAGCCCTATCTATTAGGCGTGAACCATTAGATACTGACCGTTGCCGTTATATTCGCCATCGCAACTGCCGATCGCGGTTCCGAGATACATGAGATAGAAGCGCCAGATGCGGCGGAACTTGGCGTAGTCCATGCCATAGTCTAGAGACTTGACCATCTCTTGCGAATCATCAAATCTCTGTAGCCATGCCGCAAAGGTTTTGTGGTAGTTCTTGCCATTCATGTACCACCGATTAATGGTTTTAAGATCGCGGTTATGATTGGGGATTGCATCGTAATTCCAGTAGCGACCGTGAGGGAAAATATATTTGTGGGTGAAGCCCGATGACATGTTGTTTGGGATGCGGGCTGTAAAGATATGGATAAATGTCTTGCCATCATGTTTGAGAAAAGATGATAACTTCTGAAACGCATTAGTCAGATTCCCAACATGACAAAAAACTCCAATTGAGAGGATTTTGTCGAATTTCTCATCAAACTGGGCTTCGTTCAAATCTCCTTCATGCAGAGTAAATCGACCTGAACTCAAATAGCTCTCTGGGTCTTGCATTTTGTGGCGCATGTACTCGCATTGTTGATGACTTAAATTCAATCCTGTAAATCGCACATTAGGGAACTTAGACATGATGTAGTTGGCTACGCAACCCCAACCACAGCCAAAATCCAAAATATTATCGCCATCGACAATCTCTAGACGTTCAATCACCTGATCGAGCATGTGCATTTGCGATTCTTCGAGATCGACGGCTCCATTCTCCCAAAATCCAGTGCTGTATTTGGGATAGATGACTTTCCAATCGCCCAACATCTGATTCAGCATAGCTTGGGGTAAGTCGTACTGAATCTTCATTAGTTCTCGCGAAGACTCGGCTAGGCGATCGGATTCTTGCAGTACCCATTCGTAGGGAGCTAGTAGGCTAGGGCAATGTTTGAACAGAACTGGCATAGATGCGTTAAAGAGCGATCGCAAGATGTCGTCTGGAATTTCTAGCCCGTTGATGTAGGCTTCGGCAAGTGCCATTTGCGTTACATTAAAAGCTCCAGCCATGAATCGCGTGGCTTTGTAGGCTAATGGAGTCTTGAGGTTCATATCTCCCACAATAGGAAGATGATTCTGAATGCTTGGAAAGGCTCTTGTAGTGGTCATTTTGGTTTCTCTCAGCTAGTAGGAATACTCAGGCGACAAACTAAACACATCGACTTGAGAACACTGTGGAAGAGTGAACAGTAAAATATTTTTTTCGTGACATTTTTACTTGAAGTTTAGTATAAGCAGCTATTAGGTTTTGAACAGTTAAGAATTAATTCAGTTATTGCGACTAGATTTGGCAAGCTATTTTTTAGGGCTGCAATTATATATAGAAAGCACTCTCAGAGTGCTTTCTATATAGCTATCTTTTACTTGAAGATGAGCCTAGAATGGCGCGAACTAACACGGCGAAAGCAAGAATTACGGCAACAGTGGGATTGTTGGCGATCGCGGGAAGATTATTGGGTGAGTCAATGGGAGTTACTGAGGGTGTGGATTCGATCGCATTTTGTTTGGCTGGTGCATTATCGAATTGGGCGATCGCTTGAGTTGTAACTTGCTTTTGAGCTTGGGCTTGATTTGAGGATGACATAATGTTTTCTCCGAAATAAACTATGCCAACACCATGAAATATGGCTGCTTGACTGACTTTGCATGATTTGCGTTACTTGCGTGAGTTTGTTGCTACGTTGACGGGCTTCGACTTCGCTCAGTCCTCGATCGATTGGTTCAATCCTCGATTAATTCGTTGGGTGAGCGAAGTCGAACCCAGATTTTGCGTGACTTTGAAAAAATGTCAAAATAGTTTTTAGATGTTTGAGGTTTAGCAATGTCAAGATCGCTACAGGCTTCTGAGGCGGGTATCAAACAGATTAAATCGGCGATGAAACAGGGTGGTTTCACGCAAAAAGCCCTTGCGGAGGCTCTGGGGATTTCGCGATCAACGATTACGGTTTTATTTAGGGGAGAGGCGATCGACAAGGAAAATTTTGATCGACTTTGTGATTTTCTTTGCCTTGATTGGAAAGAAATACGGCATGAAGAAGCTGAACAATCTTTAAAGACAGTAGAGGTAAAGGATGAGGTAACAACTAATAAACAGGTTGGAGCCGATCGGCTGACTGCTGGAGGTGATATTACCGTAACGATCAATCAGATAGTTGGTAATTTGGATAGCTCCACTAAATCAAAAGATAAGCCAAAGGTGAGTATTGAGGACTTGGTGAAACTGGCGCGGGATGGATGCGCGGAGGATATTCGGGAACGCTGTGGGACAATGCGCGTTTTGGACATGTCGCAACCTGTGGATCTGGATCGGATTTATACCGATGTGAATATCATTAAGGATGTGATTGGGCGGCAACGGATTGGCTATGACGAAGTGATGGAGTTTAACACCCGTGAGCATTTTGAGCATTTTTTAGTGGGGACAATAAAAGAACGGGTGATGGGATTTGAAGCGGTAGAAGAATTTCAAAAGCTGGTGGTGTTGGGTAAACCGGGGGCAGGGAAAACCACATTTATGAAATATTTGGCGATGTCTTGTCTTGCGGGTAGGTTTCATGGGGAACTTGTGCCGATTTTTGTGACACTGAAGGCTTATGCGGAGGAGAGGGGACAGCCATCGCTAGAGAATTATATTTTGACGGAGTTTCAAAAGCGAGAGGTGGTAGGGGATGAGGTGAAGCGCTTGCTCAAAGAAGGGAGAGCGTTGATCCTGTTAGATGGCTTGGATGAGGTGAAGAAGGAGGATGATCGGCGCGTTAAACAGGATATCGATCAATTTTCGAGGGATTGGCTAAAAAATCGCTTTGCGATCACCTGTCGGATTGCAGCGCGAGAATATCAGTTTGAGAAATTTACAGAAGTTGAAGTTGCAGATTTTGATGACGGGCAGATTGAAACCTTTGTGAATAATTGGTTTCGGGAGAGGGATGAGTCAAAGGTAGAACGATTGTTAGAGAGGTTAAAGGGGAATAAGCCTGTTAAGGAATTGGCAAAAAGTCCTTTGTTACTGACGCTCTTATGTTTGGTATTTGGAGAGCGTAATGACTTCCCGCCGAAGCGATCAGAACTGTACAAGGAAGGTCTGGAAGTATTGATGAAAAAGTGGGATGCGAAGCGCAATATTGAACGGGAGATAATTTATCAGCATCTTTCGCCGCAAAATAAGGAGGATATGCTGGGACAGATTGCCTTTAACACCTTTGTGAAGGGTGAATATTTCTTTCGGCAAGAGGATTTGCAACGTCAGATTAAGGACTATATCTGCAATCTCCCTGAAACTTCCGCCGATCCTGATGCTTTGCGGCTAGATAGTGAGGTTGTGCTAAAGGCGATCGAGCATCACATGGGTTGTTAGTAGAGAGGGCAAGAAATATTTATTCTTTTTCCCATTTGACTTTTCAGGAATATTTTGCAGCGCGAGAAATTGAACGGGAAAGATATTTTGAAAGATTGATAGAGAATATTTCTAATCCCAGATGGACGGAGGTATTTTATCTGACGGTGGAAATGTTGAGGAGATCGGATGATTTTTTGAAGATGATGAAGGATCGCATTGATAGGATGTTTGCCCATGATGAGAAGTTGCAATCGCTTCTAGAATGGTCAAATCAAAAGATAAATTCTGTGGAATTTAGTTATAAAACTGTGGCAGTTAGAGCTTTTTACCTTTACGTTGAAGCCCGCGCCCTCAACCTCAGTCGCGCCATCGCCCGTACCCGCGACCTCGCCATTGTCCTTGCCCGCGACCTTGCTATCGCCCGTGAACTGGTCATCGACCTCGACCGCCCCCTTGACCGCCCCCTCTATCTCGACCTCGACCTCGGTCGCGCCCTCGATCATACCCGAGACCTCGCCCTCGACCGCCCCCGAGACCACACCCGAGACTTCGCCCTCGACCGCGATCCTAGTGACGATATATTGCGACAAGTACTACAAGCGCTCAAGTCTAAGTTACCTAGCGACGAACAAGAGTTTTATCAATGGTGGGTAAATCATGGAGAGGAATGGAGTAAAGAATTGTGTCAAATATGTATTGATCGCCACAGTATCGGTCACGATTGGCAATTTACTAAAAAGCAAGCAGAACTTCTTAATCAATATTACGCAGCCAATCTCCTCCTCGTCGAGTGCATGAACCGCAGCTACGTCAGCAAACAAGTCCGCGAAGAAATCGAATCAACGATGCTTTTGCCAAGTAAAAAGTAGAAAGGCAAAAGGAAAAAGCTTACTTGTTTACCCCATTACTACGAGACTAGCTATAATCAACTTACAGTAAAGACTTAGGTATATGAACAAATTTACTTTACCCGTAATCATAGAAAAAGATGAGGATGGATACTTTGCCTCTTGTCCTTCTCTTCAGGGTTGCTACACACAAGGTGATACCTACGAAGAAATTTTAGAAAACATTAAAGATGCAATTTCCCTCCACATAAAGGATCGGCTATTGAGTGGTGAAGAATAAAAATGTCTAATGTAATTGAAATCAAATATCAGGATATCCAAGGCACATCAACCATTGAATTGATTGACCTATTAAACCTGATTGCACAGGACAAACAACAACTTGTCTGGTCAATTTTAGATCTCGAAGCGATCGGCGACATCAGCACGATTTGGGAAAGAGGCATCCTCGATTTAGAAGAGAACATCAAAGCCCTACCCCAAGGATTAATCTTGAGTTGGCAGATGCTAGTTCTATTAGTCAGAAAATTCGATCAAGTAATCAATACCGTCATCGTTGGTTGTCAAGAAGTATCTAAAATCCCCTCTCTCAAACCAGACATAGATCTTGATGCACCTTGCGAAATCGTTTTAGAACTGATTGATAGTTCCGTTTGGCGTATCTATTCCAAAGACGAAAGATTATTGCAGCACTTACAGCATGAATTTAGCAATGTTCGAGAAGTAGAAGCGATCGCTAGAGTTTTACACTAACCACTTTGTATTTAAATTAGGTATCTATATTCCATTACAGAGTTCCGTTGCTATATGGGCATAGCATTTCCGCAGGAATTTATGATTTTATAAATTCCTGCGGAAATGCTATGCCCATATAGCAACGGAACTATAGTTCTTTAAACAATACCGCTAAAAAATTTATAGCGCTTGTTGCTCGATCCACAGACGCATCTCATTATCATTGTCAGCGTAGACAGACTGACCCGTGATGGGATTGTAGGCATACCACCACTGATTGCCAGCGCGATCGCAAACTTGCTTAACCTTAATTTCGGCTTTTGGTACTAGAAAATTCCATAGTCCTTGCCACAGTGACGCATCATGGGTAACAGGAGCATCCATTGGTGTCGCCGCTTGATAGGGGGCGATCGCACTTCTTTCTAGTTCCAGCATTGCCAAAAGCTCTGCGTTTTGGTTAGCGTGAGCAACCTCGATCCGACGCTCCAGCGAATCCCACATACTGTCAAAATGTTTCTTGTAACTAACAGAAACTGTTGAACTGCCTAATGATAACGAAGAATCTTTAACTTGGTGCATAACATTACTCATAGTCTCGATGACACGCTCTGATGCCACTATAATTTTTCAATTGGATTATATTACATAGTATATGTTGCTACAAAACCAATCGGTGTATATTTTTCTGTATTAAAAGTCACAAAAGATTAAGAACTAAGACAATTGTTGATTTTAGTTTTTCTGTGCCTAGCTAGCCAATGCCTCGTAAAATTAAAGCAAGCCTAAAGGTATAGGTATTTCAGAAGTTTTAGAGCATTTGTAGCTTGCAAGATTAATGAGCATAAAAGTTGTTTCCACATCCCCCTTTTCCGATCAGAAGCCTGGTACTTCTGGTCTTAGAAAAAAAGTTACCGTTTTTCAAACACCAAACTATCTTGAAAATTTTGTTCAATCAATCTTTGATAGCCTCGAAGGATTTGCAGGACAAACCCTTGTCGTCGGTGGCGATGGACGCTATTACAACCGTCACGCGATCCAAGTAATCCTGAAAATGGCCGCCGCCAATGGCTTTGGCAAAATCTTGGTTGGAAGAGGCGGGATCTTATCGACACCTGCTGCCTCATGCATCATTCGCAAGTACAAAGCCTTTGGTGGCATTATCCTCTCCGCTAGCCATAACCCCGCAGGCCCAGATGACGACTTTGGCATCAAATACAACACAGGCAATGGTGGCCCCGCTCCCGAAAAAATCACCGATGCGATCTACAACATCACCAAGAGCATTACCGAATACAAAACTCTCGAAGCCAGCGACCTCGATCTCGATCGCATAGGTTCAACTCAACTAGGCAACACCACCGTCGAAGTGATCGACTCCGTTGCCGACTATGTCGATCTGATGGGCGAACTATTTGACTTCGATCGCATCAAAGTTCTCCTCGCTTCCACAGGTTTTCGGATGTGCTTCGATGGAATGCACGCCGTTACTGGCCCCTATGCTCAAGAGATTCTGGTCAATCGCTTAGGCGCACCCGCTAGCGCTTTACAAAGTTGTATTCCTCTCGAAGACTTTGGCGGTGGACATCCCGACCCCAACCTTGTCTATGCCCACGATCTAGTCGAAGTTCTTTTTGGTGAAGATGCTCCTGACTTCGGTGCGGCTTCCGATGGCGATGGCGATCGCAACATGATTTTAGGACGCAAATTCTTCGTGACTCCTAGTGACAGCTTAGCGATTCTGGCGGCTAATGCTCATCTTGTCCCCGCTTACAAAGGCGGGCTTTCTGGAATTGCCCGTTCCATGCCCACCAGTCAAGCTCCCGATCGCGTGGCAGCAAGGCTCGGCATCGAAAGCTATGAAACTCCAACGGGCTGGAAATTTTTCGGTAACTTGCTAGATGCGGGTAAAGCAACTCTTTGCGGTGAAGAGAGCTTCGGTACGGGTTCCAATCATGTTCGCGAAAAAGATGGACTCTGGGCAGTTCTATTTTGGTTAAATGTTCTGGCAGCTCGTCAAGAATCAGTGGAAACCATCGTCAAAGAACACTGGCAACTCTACGGACGTAACTTCTATTCCCGCCATGATTATGAAGGAGTCGATAGCGATCGCGCTAATATCTTAGTTGAGAACCTTCGCAAAAAAGGAGAAACTCTCAAAGGTCAAAAATTCGGCTCCTACGAAGTTGCATTCTGTGATGACTTCAGTTATACCGATCCCGTTGATGGAAGTGTCAGCAATAATCAAGGCATTCGCATTGGCTTTACTGATGATTCGCGGATTGTCTTCCGTCTATCGGGTACTGGCACTCAAGGCGCAACCCTACGCCTCTATGTCGAAAGCTATGAGCCAAACATCGCTAAGCATTCTCTTGACACTCAAGAAGCTCTCAAGGAGTTAATTGAAATTGCCGACCAAATCGCGCAGATTAAGACTTTAACAGGACGCGATCGCCCAACGGTGATTACATAAGACTTATAGAGGGTTCGCACAGCGAAACTTGGGCATAATTAAAACCCTAAAACCTGTGGCGCACGCGCTGCGCGTGCGCCACAGGTTTTAGGGTTTTATATTTAATTGCGCTCAGCTACTTAAACACTCCAAGCAATCAGCAAAGAGCCTGCAATATAAGCAAATGCTTCAATCAATCCTGCACCAAGATTCGGAACTTCCTGACGTACAATTTCATCGGAAATCTTAACCCCAGGCACAAGAATTAGATCGGCAACCCAGCGAATTACGATTAACATCAAAAGTCCAAAGGGAATAGCTAGGGTATACAAAACAAAGCTAATTGACCAATTTTCAAACTCTGGTAAAAAAGCAAAATGAACGACATTACCGATCGCCACTAATAACCCCGCAAAGGCGATTCCTGCCGCAGGATTATTATGTTCTTGAATTGCCTTAAATACGTCATAACCCGCGATCGCCGAATAGCAAAAACTCGCAATTACCAATGTCGCTAAACCGATCGCATAACTCACCAAACCTACCAACCAAGTTCCCGAATCCCCTCCCATTGCTGAACTGATGATAATGCCATTGGCAATATGACAGCCCGATTCAAGTGCAGCCGCACCAAAGTTACGTTCTTCGCGAATCTCTCTAGCACTATCACACCGTTGTAAAATCAAGCGATCGCAGACGAGCGCGCCAACTAACATCAAGCCAATTACGAACAAGCCATACAGAGACAGATTTACTAAAGTATTTTCCCAGCCTAAAGTTGTTTTGGTAAGCGCACTTTTAAGAGCGATCGCAATGCCTAGATAGTAACCAACAAGGGCTACTGCTACAGCCGAATTGTCACGCACAAATAGCTCGATGTTGAGTTCAATCTTGCGCCGAAATATCTTTTGATAAACAAACTGCCCAATCCAAAACAGAATAAAGCCAATGGCAATCTCAGCAATAATTAAAGGCGATCTCCCAATTTCCTGTAAGACTCGTTCCATAGGTTATCAATCTCAAGATTTAGGATTGGCAGCACGAAGTGACACCAATCCTAAATATATAGCAATCCAAGGTTTGCTTAGGACATAAAACCCAAATAAATGAAGGCGGCGCTTTGCGCCGCCTTCATTTATTTGGGTTTTAATTTGCTATCTCTTGCATTGCTAAATAAAAGCAAGAAGGGGTACTTCGTGCCCCTTCTTGTTTTTATTTAGCTAAATTGCGAAGCAGCGATCGCTGATTTTCATTCATACTTTGCAAGACTTGTCTGGCATCACTGTTTTGCAACATTTGCAAAAGCTCTTCAATTTCTTCATTTAGCGATCGAGAAATTGGCTCTTTTACTTTAGGTTGATTAGCAACAGATTGTTGATCCTTATGATTTCCAGATTTAGCATCAGGCATCACACAAGTACCAGTTTCACAATCCATGCCTAACTCTTGCCAATAGAGCGTTGGCACGGCTTTTCCATGCTGACCTACATGCTCGTGTTGTACCAAATCACTTTGCAGATAATTGCGAGGAGAATCATGGAATTTGACATCACGCGCATAGGGAACTGTATGGCATCCAAAAGCTTTGCGGTATTCGTCAGAATCAAAGATCTTATGAAAGAATGCGCTCACGCCATGCTTTGTTAGCTCATCTGTATAGACGCTAATTTCTTCCTTATCATGAAGAGTCCTACCGAGAAGATGCTTAAAGCTCATTTCCATGAATTTAAGGTTGGAGCTATCGCGATAAAAACTGTTGAGATACAACTCACTTGCGACTAACTCACCTAAGAAATGACGGACATCAAGCTTACCAGAGAGAAATTCTTGCTCTAGATTAGCGATTTCTTTTCGCTCAGATGCATAGGGTTGTCGCTCCAGTACTTGAGCGTAAATTTGAGCAAGGGCATTTTGGCGATCGCGTGCAGAATGGACAGAATGATTGACTGCATCATAGGCTTTGAGCATCTCATCGGGCATCACACAGGTTCCCAACTCACAGTCCATACCCAACTGCTGCCAGTACATTGTCGGTATAACTTTACCGCGCTGACCGACATGTTCGTGTTGCAGGAGATTGGTTTGGAGATAGTTACGTGGTGAGTCGTAAAACTTGACATCACGCGCATAGGGAATTGTGAAGCAGCCAAAGGCTTTGCGATATTCCTCAGAACCAAGAATTTCATGAACAAAGGCAGATACACCTTCCATCATCAACAAATTCATGTATCTAGCAACTTCATCATTATCTCTCAACGCTCTACCAAGTAGATGTTTAAAGCTCCATTCTACAAACTTGAGATTTGAGCAGCCTTCATAGAAACTCTTGAGATAAAGAGGTGACATGACCAGTTCGCCAATGAAGTGACGCACTCCCAGCTTTCCCTTAAGAAAGTCTTTCTCAAGCTTGATAATTTCTTTGCGCTCAAACTCGTAAGGTTGACGCTCTAATACTTGAATGTAAATTTGACGTAGAGCTGCCTGACGCTCTGTCTCCGTGGACTTGCGATCGATGGTAATAGGACCATAAGTATTATCCATAACAACCTCTCCAAAAACTCTCTTAAAAACTTTTAAACATCTATCAATCTTGTTGTCGATAACAACTTAGAGTCTCGGAGTCAGACCTCTATAGCCCGTACAACCAATTAAGCATTAAGCAATGTGGAGATAGCTAGTTCTGAATAAGGCTTTACCATTGCCGCACATTCGGTGGGTAAAACTTCATCAATGACAGTTTGCATTAGACGATATGCGGTAGAACATTCCTTAGCAACTTGATAGGAATTAATGATATTTGCCAACCAATCCATCAAGGTTTCACGGAAGAAAAGCTCATCATCACGCAATATAGATAGAGATGTATAACGCATGACATTAGCCATGTCGTATTTGCAACGCTGCAGTTGTTTTTGTACTAGCTCGGGATATTGCTTCGCCAAGAGCTTAAGAGTCTTCACAGTAATCTCATCTGCCTTGTCACGCAATAGATTGTAAGTCTTGGCACGCAATGAAAAACCATTCGCAAATCGCTCTAAATTGAATAGATCGCTATCAGTAAGATAAACGCGATCGACTTTGCTAACCTTCTCATCTAAGGTGCGATTCATTGTTAACATAAGCTCTCATACCCCTCAAAATAAATTAGTAAATATACCTACTTGGAATATCTTCAATTCGCTGTAGACTTTTCTGCTCCCCCCTTGTGTTCTAAAGAATAGAGTTTTATTTGATAACACTTTCAAGAATGAAAACAAAGTTAACTTAATAATATATTTCGACATAATTACTCAACCTAAATCGATGAAAAATGCCTAATAAGCAGGCGATTGTAAATTGTCTAGATTTTCGATGATTACAAGGCATTTTTCATTGATTACAAAGTATTTCTCCTACTTTTTTAGCTTTGCATTCTTTTTAAGATTTAAACCTAAGAGAGTGCAGTGCGATCGCTTTGGATTTACGGATTTGGATCGCTATAGCCAAAGAAGTTAAGACCTATAAACCATAAGAGAGTCCATAAGAGATTTATGACGATTCTCGCTGCAACTCTCTTATGGGTTTTAGATGGTTTATGGATGATTTGAGATCGAGCTGCAATTTATTGCAGTTTGCAGAGCGTCACGGTTAAAATGGTAATTTAACAGAACGTAATATTTAGATACCTTCATGCAATCGGCAGTACGAATCGAAAATCTCAAGAAAACTTATGGCGAAACTGTTGCCGTAGATGGAATTTCTCTAAATGTTATACAAGGACAAATCTATGGTCTACTGGGACCGAATGGGGCAGGTAAAACTACGACAATGCGTTGTATTTGTACTTTGACTACTCCTGATTCGGGGCTAGTTGAAGTTGCTGGGGCAACAGAGCCAAGAGCTATCCGCGATCGCCTAGGTTATGTAGCTCAAGAAGTAGCACTCGATAAGGTGCTAACGGGGCGTGAATTATTACAGTTTCAAGCAGCCTTATATCACATCCCGTCAAAGCAAATAAGCGATCGCATCGAGAGTGTATTAGATTTACTTCAGCTTGAGGCGTATGCGGATAAGCTTACAGGGACGTATTCTGGTGGTCTAAAAAAACGTTTGGATTTGGCTGCTGGTTTATTGCATCAGCCCTCTGTATTAATTCTTGATGAGCCAACTGTGGGCTTAGATATTCAAAGCCGCATTGCAATTTGGGAGTTTTTGCGAAAGTTGAGAGCATCGGGCGTGACGATATTAATTAGTAGTCACTATCTTGAAGAAATTGATGCTTTAGCCGATCGCGTAGCGATTATTGATAAAGGCAAAATTATTGCTGAAGGCACAACTGATGAACTAAAAACTAAAGTTGGTGGCGATCGCATCACAATTAGGATTCGCGAGTTTGCGGAACGGCATGAAGCGGAGAAGGCTCAAAGGATTTTGCAACAGTTGCCTATCGTTCAAAGTATTACCATTAACGCTGCACAGGGTAATGCTGTTAATTTATTTGTTACACCAAACGTCAATGCTATTAGTGAAATTCAAAATATGTTAGCGGCGGTTGATATTGATGTTTTTAGTGTTTCGCAGTCTCGCCCCAGTCTCGACGATGTATTTTTAGCAGCAACAGGACAAACGATTTTGGATGCAGAGATTGCCCAGTCACAAATGTTTGCAATAACCAAAGGTAAAAAGAAAAAATAAAACCCAAAGAAGAGAGGGGCGCAAAGCGCCCCTCTCGTCTTTGGTTTTTATTTTGTAGTATAAACCTTAACTATTACCGCCTATTTTTTGTAGATAACTACATTT
>QBML01000061.1 GCA_003242085.1 Pseudanabaena frigida
CGCGCCGCAACTCTCTTCTGGGTTTTATGTCTTAACTTATTTGGCTATAGCTATAGCTGTCATCATAAACCCCAAATAAATAAAGGCGGCGCGAAGCGCTGCCTTTATTTATTTGGATGTAAAGCTATATCCCTCTTGTGACTAAAAATCAAAAAACAAGATGAAAGTAAGGTGATATAGCAGTAGCCAGTTATGTTAGGACAAAAGCAAAACCCAGAAGTGAGTTGCGGCGCGAAGCGCCGCAACTCACTTCTGGGTTTTATGTCTTAACTTACTTGACTATAGCTATACTTCTACTTTTAAGAATAAACAGTCAAACAGGACAAAAGCTGATAGACTTACGAAGACTTTTTTGCTTGCTGAAATTGACTGGCAAATAGGGATATGGGCAAAATATTTATTTCCGCAGGTCACGGTGGTTTTGAGGGTTCTTTTCGCGATCTCAGTGAGATGGCGGGTGGAACTGTAGAAACTGCTGAATTAGTGGCAACAAGAGATTTGGTAATTGCCGAATTGCGATCGCGAGGGATTACGGTTATCGCCCCAAGCGATGATTTGAACCTAGCTGAAACAATCGCTTGGATTAATGGAAGATCGACTAGCCAAGATGTAGCTTTGGCAATACATCTCGATATTGTTAATACTCCAGAATTAAGAGGCACAACCGCTTACTATATTACGAATAATGCGATTCGGAAGCGTCAGGCAGAGATTTTGACGAATGCTTTGACGAAGCGATTGCCAGAAATAACCAATCGAGGTGCGAAGGCAGATGCGATTGCTAGTATTGGCAACTTGAGTTTTTGCCGCCAAATTGCCATTCCTTCTATTTTGTTGGAATTAGTCTTTGTCAACAATTCACAGGATCGATTGCTAATGCAAACGAGACGACGTGACTATGCGATCGGAATTGCTGATGGTTTGCAAGCATGGATAAATGAAAATGCGACAACTATTCCTATATACACACCGTCTAATCGAGCGCAAAAGATAAAACCCGTTACTTATCCAGAAATTACTATCAATCTCAACGCCCAGATTTACGAAGAAAAAGGAATTCTCGTTTCAGGCAATGTTTTTGTACCCGCAGATTTGGTCGATCGCCTCGCCTTCGATCTCAACCAGATTCCGATTTCTTGTCGCCTGCGCTATCAAAATATAGTTTATGTTCAGGCGATCGCCTTACGCGATCTCAATATTTCTGTCGTTTGGGACAGTAACACCCGCACGCTCTACCTCAAAACTATCTTTAAAGTTTTTACGGGTCAAATCGATCGAATCATGGGAGTTGGTAACGCATCGGAAGTGCAGTTGTTGATGTTTCTAAAAAATAATAACGAATCAGCTCTCACTAATTATGGCGACTTACCTCGCCTGTATCGTGAGGAAGCAGAGGTTGAAGGCATAAATCACGATATTGCTTTTTGTCAAATGTGTGTTGAAACTGGCTTTCTACGCTTTGGTAGAGGCGTTGCCCCCGAACAAAATAACTTTGCTAGTCTAGGAGATGCGATCGCTAATTCTGCTAATAATGCATCAGGTGCAATTTTTGACGATCAGCGTACAGGGGTAAGAGCGCATATTCAACATCTCAAAGCTTATGCTAGTACCGCGCCACTATTTCAGCCAGTAGTTGCACCGAGATTCCATTTAGTCGCAAGAGGTATTGCTCCAGTTTTGAGTCAACTTACTGGACGCTGGGCGATCGATCCTCTGTACGATCGCAAAATCCTCGCGCTCATCCGCCGCCTCTACGAATCCGCAGGTATTTTTTAGGGTGTGAACTAAATCTGATTTATTCTAATAGCCATGCAAACAAATCTTTTACTGTAAGTTGTAAACCATTGGCAAAAGATGGGACAGGAAGAACTGCTTCTGGGTCGTCAAATACTTCAATTTCCTGTTTTTGTTGATAGACAAATACGGTTTTTTCCTCTGGATCGATCAGCCAACTCATTTGGGTGACCTGTTTTAGGCAATGTAGAATGTTTTTGGTTACTTTAGTTTGGCTTTGATCGGGTGAGAGAATTTCGATTGTCCAATCTGGCGCGATCGCAAAAGCATTCGAAACT
This sequence comes from Pseudanabaena frigida, assembly GCA_003242085.1. GTDB lineage: Bacteria > Cyanobacteriota > Cyanobacteriia > Pseudanabaenales > Pseudanabaenaceae > Pseudanabaena > Pseudanabaena frigida. Next base: position 2,073 of record QBML01000061.1, read on the forward strand.
TCACCATTTGCCTCACGGGGAATTCGCTCCCACTTAAACACTGTAATATCAGGCACCGTCGAGCGTCCGCCAAAAGTACAACTTAGTTCTGGATAGGCACGACCAATGCGATTAGGTTTTAATATCCCATTAATCGTCAGGACAAGTTCTCCCTGCAATGTACTATGTTTTCCCTGTGGCATTGGCTTTTGGATAACTTGATTGTCAATATATTCGCTAGCAGGTTTCGTTTCAGGCATCTGCAAAAAATCCTCTAGCGTCAGATCTGGCAAATTTACTTTTACTGTACTTTTCATTTTTGAGTACCATAGTGTCTGTAAAAGATAATTCGCTATACGAACCATCTTTTACTTACTTTCTGTTTTTGCTGATGCGATCGCCTCAATCAAAGCTTTAGCTTCTTTTGCACCTTCCGATTTTTGGAATTGCCAAGGGTAGGGCATTTTACCGCTCAAAATCATGCGAATACCGAGAGGAAAAATGCTCAGTAATCCTTTAAGATCTCGGAAGTTATCGCCAACAACCCGCACCCCAAATTTACTCTCATCGATCCAGCCGTCTTCTTTGACTAGTTCCACCATAGTATGACGATGACGCTGCGCAGTGGATTCTGGTAGATCGGTATTGGCAAGAATTTCATGTTTGATTTGGGAAATCCGATCTAGGGGTTGCACTTCTACTGGACAGACTTCGTTGCAGTTATAGCAGCGCGTGCAGTCCCAGACAAATCCTGATTCGTTATATTTTTCTACTCGTTCCTCGGTGCGATCGTCGCGATTGTCTGCCATGACTCGATATGCTTTCGCTAATGCATGGGGGCCGACAAAGCGATCGCTTACAGCAGCAGCATTACATTCGGAATAGCAGGAACCACAGAGAATACAGTTTGCGGCGGATTGGAGTTTGGCGCGTTGGGCTGGGGTTTGCAGAAATTCGGTTTTACTAATTTGCCGTGATGCAGTGGAGACATAGGGATCGACTTTTGCGAGGTTATCCCAAAATTTGGTCATGTCTACGATTAAGTCTTTAATCACAGGTAGATTTTGCATTGGTTCGATTACCAGTTCGGTATCCTGCTCTCCCATCACTTCGCTTATATGTTTCTGACAAGCTAAGCCCGATCGCCCATTAATTCGCATCGAGCAAGATCCACAAATAGCATTGCGACAGTTGCGTCGAAAGCCGATGGAGCCATCTTGTTCGCTCTGAATTTTGATTAATGCATCTAATACTGTTGTGCGAGTTGGATCGGCTTCGATTTGAAAGGTTTGATAGGTGGGTTCGCTAGTGCGCGATGTTTGGCGGCGAAGCTTGACTGTAATATTCATGTTGATATCGGCGATCGGGCTTTGTGCATTAAGTTTAACTTTAACGCAATGTTTGATGGATGAGGCGATCAACCTATCCAATTACATACTGAAATTTTGAATTGATCGCACAGCGAACAACTGCCGCAAATTCGGCACTATCTAAAATGGCGTTTTCTAGAATATCTTTTGCATCCTTTGCTAATTCTTGAAATTCTTGGTCATTCGGTCTTTGCATAGCTAACAACAAAACTTGATTTAATCCCCGTAATGGTTGCAGCTTTTCGAGTCTTGCTTCTGGCAGCGCTCGATCATTAAGTTTTAGAGAATCAATCGTAATCTGTCCTCTTTGATTTCCTTCAATCGCATAAGCAATCACACCTCGAAATCCGATAAATTCTTCAGGGTTTTCTGTCCCAAAGTTAATAAATAATGGTTGCTCTTGCTCAATGTTTTGCTTATGGTTAGTGGCTCTTTGAGGTGGATTTTGTAAAGGGAATAGATTTTGCTTATGTCTTTGGTTGCAACCAGTACAGGCAAGATAGAGATTTTCCCATTCGTAAGCCAGCCAGTAGTAAGCTGGATATTTTAGGGCTTCGCCAGTTGCTTGTTTGTAGGCTTGCTTCGGACGAAAATGTTCGACATCGCCATCAGTACCGATTAAGCGTTCGCAAAAACAGCATTTTTGGTGTTGTGCTTGAATTAGTGCTTGCTTGACAGTTTTATGGGAATAGATATTTCTATCAAATTCAAATTTCTTTGTCCCCGTTTCGTAGGCGGATGGATTACGAGAATATGAGGCGCAATGCGATCGCCGTTTTTGTTTACCATCTATAGCGAGTTTTTCTGGCGACGTTTTGGGTTTGTGAATCCGAATCACTCAACTGCCTCCGTCACAGGTTTTTCTAATAATTTAGCAGCACGACGAATGATGTCCATCGCTTTGATATCGTCTGGGTTTTCGGCAGTAGGCAAAGCGCCAATTTTTTCTTCTAATTCTTTCAGTTTTGCTTTATCAGCTTTTGAGATTTTTGGTTTCGAGAGAATCTCCTGTCTTTCAGCTAAAAATTTCTCAATTTGAGGAGGTCGTGCTGAGGGGATTTCAAAAACACTGGTTAGAACTTGATCGACGCGCCAATTGTCAATAATCTCAGGATTGTTATCAATTACTACGCGATCGCCTTCTCGCCTTAACAAAACAATATTTGCATCTTGAGCAGCTTGCACCACTAGAGGACTATGGGCGGTAACAATAAATTGTGTATTGGGAAATCTCTTTGTCAGAAATTCCATAATTGTCCTTTGCCACTGTGGATGCATATGCAAGTCAATCTCATCGACTAAAACAATTGCTGGCTCAGCAAGCGGATCTTCGCTATCAGGATAACGTTTAAATAATCTCACTGCTAAATCGACCATCCAAGCGATCGTAGTGCGATATCCCAAACCTAGACTAGATAATCGAACCCATCCAAAAGGTGTTAAAAATTCTGCTGTTGGACGTGCTAAATACTCATCTAGGTAAATACGAATATCCTCTACATCTGGCAAAATTTGTTTCAGGATTTCGACAATTTGTTTAAATTCCTTTTTTAGACGAGTACGGGTTTTCCCTGTAGATGATTTAACCGCATAATCAGTTTGTAACAACCATTCTTCTGCATTAATAAGTAAAGCATCATCTGAAAAAAGACTAGCTGAATGGTTAGAGGCATTACTATCACTTAGAGAATTCCCCCCCATTCTCCGAGTTGCTCCATATCCATAGCAAATAGTCCCTTTTAATTCTCCTCTAGATTTCTCGCAATAAGAACCTACTCCGACTGACACATAATCATTCTGTATTTCTGAATGTTCAGGTGTCTTCAAAGAAGTAAGAGTGATATTGCTAGCTAAGCTAATATAAACTTTAGGGACATTAGTGCTAGAGAGTAAGAGTATTTCTAATTCTTTCCATACATCTTCAAAGTTATAAGCATCCCAAATAATAGGGGAGAAATATTTACCTTCAATTGATTCATCTTGACGTTCCAGTATAGTTGATGAACTTAATAATTTATCTGGTCTCATTTCCATGCCAGCTAAGCAGCGTAGAAGAGTTGTTTTCCCAACACCATTATTTCCTAAAATAACTGTCCACTGTGCAGGATGACAATTCTTATTAGATAGATTGAGTTTTTGTCGTTCCTTGAAGCAAAACAGATTTTCTACTTCCATAGAAAGTAAATACATTGGAAGAGATTCTTTCTTTGACACCTCAGGTTTAAGTCTTGTTATAGCTTGCTTAGGCTGGTTAGTCATAACTTTTATGAAAGAAACCCTATGTGCGATCTAACTATCTAGTATTGGTATATTAACAGATGCTCGATCTAGCAAAAAACTGCTAACCAAATGATTTAAGGGATAGCCCAGTGGAATTAGCAGATTAACTCTAATTTTGACATTAGATTCGGATTAGCGATCACTGACCAAGTAACTTTTGTTCATGTGAATATTTTGCTAAACATTAAAAATTTGTGATGGTGTTAACTTCAGTTCAGGAAATAGCAAGGATTTAATCAACTCATCGCCTCGATAAACTATTTCCTCGTATAGCCCATCTTCGAGTAATAAAACTGTCACCTTGCGATCGCTAAAATCAATAATCCAATATTCAGGAATCTCAATCGCGTTATATTCTGCTCGCTTCTTGCGATAGTCAATATTACGCGTACTATCACTAACGATTTCTACAACTAATAAGGGAACAGAATCCGTTAATACCGCTTCCCGAAATCGCATCTCCTGCCACTGTTCCGATGTAATCACTACTACATCAGGGACTCGACAAGTGATTTTCCCTCTTACTTGCCCCGTTTGTACCGCAATCAAATCCTGCTTAGAAATTAATGGCAACTGCAAGCGTTGAATCTCGAAACGGAAAGAATCATTGACAAATTCACTCATGCCGCCATGAATTCCCGTAGGTTGCGCTATAGCCACTAACTCTCCATTCACCAACACATAGCGTGTATCTGTCCCATCATCGTAAGTAAGATATTCCGCAAGTGTCAGCAAGGGAATTGCAACAGTCATGACTGAATCCTCCTAAAACGGTAAGTTAACAGCGCATATTTAAATATCTTATAACAACTCTAGGAAATAGCGCCCATCAAATAACTTTAAAAAACTACTCAACTGTCACAATTGGACAAGCAAAAATATCGGTAAGAAAGAGCAAATCGAAATTATTCAAATCTGAATCATATTGCTGTACTCTGTCAACAGCTCATCATAGGAGAGGCTATCGGAATCAGCTTGAGGAGTCCATAGTAATTCAAATGCCAACAAATAACTGGAGGGGATAGAAGCGATCGCTTCTAAAGCTTTTTGTAACTCTTGTGTGTTCCTAATTTCGCCAAATAGAGGCTTGTCATGCTCAGTGCCAACCAGCAAAGTGACAACAATATATGCTGAAGGGTCTTTGTCAGGTGAAGCGATCGCCGATTTTTGTTTTATAGATCTGCCACTTACATTGACTAAAGTTTCTTCGCTAAATTTACTACGTTCTTCGAGGGAAAGCTTGTTAAAAAGCTCCTCAGCTTTATTGCTATGCACGGATTGAGAACTAGTTGAAACATACATCCAATTTTCTGGGGTGCGAATTAAAGCGAGTGCTGACTCTTGCATTAAAGTCATTAGCCCCTCTTGGGTATCCGTATCGACCTCAAGGCTCAACTCAGTTAATCTCGATTGGACTTCACGAGCCTGCGCCAAAAGCGCAACTTGGAGTTTGCTAATCGTAAATGTATTATTCCCTAAATCATTAGTAATTCCCTTTTTAGGGCGGAAGAAGATAGCACGAATGATAAAGTAGACGATTAAAAAGATAATTACCCAAATAATTAACCAAACAAACCAAGGTACGCCGCTCGAACTGGAATTACTCGAAGTTGTTGATTGAAAAGAATTAGATGGCGTGTTGTAATTGGGGCGGGATGAATCATTATTGATAATTACAGGAGCAATAATGGTGTTACCGCGTGATGGCTGACTGGAATTAAAAGAGTCAGGATCGGAAGATTGACTTGGTGTTGAAGATGATGGCTTAGAAGTACTTGTGGAACTTGAAGAAGATGAGGATGGTTTAGAGGAGCTAGAACTACTAGAACTAGAAGGAGCCGATTTAGTAAAAGAGCCACCACCACTGCGACCAGCACTACTTTTGGCGTAGGCTTGCCGATCTGGCTGAAGAAAAGTATTTAGCTTGCGATCACTAAAGCCCAGATCGACTGCCTGAACCATCGAAAAGGTAAGTATTGTAGAAACTAAAAAATTAAGTTTGGTCTTACGCATAGTACTTGTCTAGCAATACTGTTGGCAGGAGCGATCGTGGAACTTGGAATTGAGCTTATAGCTATTCTTTAATATTCCATTATAGCAAACTAAATCTTCGTCCCGCACATCTTACAAAACTGAGCATCTGCATCATGCAATGACCACCCACAGCTAGAACAGACAACATCCTTTATCTTGTCATTTGGGCGATCGCTTTGATTCGCTGACTTAATCAATCTCTTGAACAACTCGCCTAACTGTACGGGAATAAGGGCAATACCCGTAAGAACCATTAACACTGTAGTCAGTTTGCCAGCATCAGATTTGGGCATGACATCGCTGTAGCCTACAGTAGTCATCGTAAAAATAGAGAAATAGAAGGCATCAAGGAAGTTGTGAAACTTAGGATTACTCGGATGTTCGATTTGATAAACCAAACCCGAAAATACAAAGACGATCGCAAATAAAGTAAATAGAATCCTAAATAAAATGGCGATATCTTCGGTCTTATTGACAAATAGAGATCGAGACTCCACTAGCCTAATCAAGCGCAAAATCCGAAACCACCGTAATAAACGGATAAAGGCAACATCGATCGCCCCTAGAAAGAAAGGCAAAATCGCCAAGAGATCGATGATTGCATAGAGACTAATTAGATGTTTGAATTTTTGTTCAGCACACCATAGACGTAAAAAATATTCGGCTACAAATATATCGAGGAGGATGTTATCCAGCAAAGTTAGTCTTTGGCGGACGACATCCGATAGCTCATAGGTTTGCGCGACAAAACTAGCGGCAGAGGCAAGAACCAGAACAGCGATCGCGATATTAATTGACTTACCAATCGGTGTGGCAAGATCGTCAAGATAAAAGCTGACTTTTTGTCTTAGCATAATGACCCGATGATATAGCTATAGCCACATACATTAAGGCACATCAAAAACCAAAATAAAAAACGCAGCACGAAGTGCCGCATTTTTTATTTTGGTTTTTATATCCTAAGCAAAGTTTGTATTGCTATAGCCATAGCCGCATAAATTAAGACATAAAACCCAGAAGAGAGTTGCGGCGCTTCGCGCCGCAACTCTCTTCTGGGTTTTGCTTTATTCTAATGAGTAAGCATAATGGCGCGGTTTCTACTAAAGTTACATTAGCCCAGTATTTAATTTTCTGCTCTTGCAGCGTAGAAAACTAATACTCAGAATTGCAAATTAGAGTTTTTTGGTAACACGTGGAAATTTTATGTATCAGTAACGGACATGGTGAAGACATCATCGCTGCCCGTATCTGCATTGAACTAGAAAAATTAGGATTTTCAGCGATCGCCTTGCCCCTTGTGGGCGTGGGACATGCCTATACAAAAGCAAATATCAAGGTTGTCTCTCAGTTCACACAGGCAATGCCATCAGGGGGATTTGTACGGATGGACAGCCGGCAGCTTTCGCGGGATGTCAAAAGTGGGTTAGTGGGGCTAACTCGCAAACAACTAGGCTTTGTTTGGAATTGGTCGCGCGATCGTAGACGCGGTAAAAGGTTGATTTTGGCTGTGGGTGATATCGTGCCCTTACTGTTTGCATGGTTACCATCAAAATTTTTCGGTTGTGATTTTGTCTTTGTGGCAACGGCAAAGTCAGAATATTATTGGCGCGATCGCAAAAGTGCGCTACCCCATGTCAAAAAGCCGTTCGGGGGGTCGATCTTTTTCCCTTGGGAACGCAGCCTGATGAATAGCGATCGCTGCAAAGCAGTATTCGTCCGCGATCTTTTGACTGCGGAAATTTTAAATCGAGATTTTAAACTGCCTGCGATTTATCTGGGCAACTCGATGATGGATGGACTCGAACCCAAAGGGCTTGATTTTGGTATTGGTGAAAATGATTGGGCAGTGGCGATTTTACCTGGTTCGCGAGCGCCAGAAGCCTATGAAAATTGGATGACCTTGATGCTATGCGCTCAAGTTGTCTCTCGCACGATTCCCCATGATGTACATTTTTTAGTAGCGATCGCCCCAGATTTAGATTTAGAAATCATCGGACAAAGCATAGTCCAAAAGGGTTGGCTCCGTCTCGATGAAACTACTTTCAAAGTCCAAAATGCGCGACTAATCCTCTTAAAAGAAGGCTTTGGTGATTGTTTGCATCAATGCCATTTAGGTTTGGCAATGGCAGGAACAGCTACCGAACAAATAGTGGGATTGGGCAAACCTGTAATTACGATCGCGGGAAATGGCCCCCAATTTACGCGCCTATTTGCCGAAGAGCAAGCGGATTTACTGGGATGCTCGATCAATTTAGTGGATAAACCCGCTCAGGTTGCCGATGTGCTCGATAAAATTTTGCAAGATCCTGATTATTTTCAAGAAGTCTGTCGCAATGGGGAGGAACGGATGGGAAGATCTGGTGCATCTGTCAGAATTGCCAAATATATCGCTGAGAAAATCTAGTCGAAGTCGATAGTTCTAAATTAGGATAGGTGGCGCTTCGCGCCACTTATCCTAATTTAGTTTTAAGAGAATAAGTTTTTGAGAAAGAGTGATATCTCTGCCCGATCGCGGACATTAAAGAAGTCGAGTGGCACGACCCCATCCAAGTGACGGCTGACGATACTAAAGCCCAGTCTGGCTCGACGATAGTTGATTACTAGAGGACTATTAGCAGGCAAAGGTTGGCGAACCCAATCATCAAAATTATTGGATTGATTCATGCGATCGCGCATGGCGCTAACTATGGCAGCAGACCGCAGATCGGGCAAACTATTGGTAGCGAAAACATAAGCACGTTCGAGTAGCTTTTCGCGTAAGTTAGGATTTAGCCAAGCTGAGATCGCCATCTCTAGGGGAGTTTGCGGATTCTGTTTAACCGATTGCAGAGCGTTGGTGTCATTGTTAATCGCATTAGCTAGCAACATTGCCGATGGATTTGCCGTTTGCTTAAGTTCTGCAATTGCATTTGGCTTACCAATCCACCATCTCAGCGATGCCAGGTTTAGTGCTTTGTTGGGGTTACCACTGTAGAAGCGATCGAGATTAGCAACTACTCGGGGATAAAGGGATTGAAATGCAGGATCGAGCCAAATGGGACTGGTAATAAAAATCGGATCGTTAATTACTTCTGCGGTCATAGCAGCGATCGCTTCCGTGGTTTTACCTTGGCGCAATAGACTCACTCCTAAACCAAAGGATAGCGATCGCTTGAGCGGAACTAGTTCTAAACCCCGTCGAAAATATGTTTCTGCTTCTTGTGCTGAACTTTGAGAACCTTGTTGCAGACTCAGCCATGCAGCCGCATTGTAGCCAGCTTCATTATTAGGATTAATGACGATCGCAGTTTTAATCCATTTCAGCCCTTCTTCTTGCCATGCCTGCGATTGCGGTAAATTGGGATAACTAACAGCAAGATCGGCTAAATTCCAGCCTAATTGATATGGATAGTATGGTTCCCAAGGAGCAAGTTGATTAGCAAATTTGAGACGATCTTGGAATTTATCAATTGTGGCGATCGCTTCAGGTAAATACTCTGGTTTTGCGGCTGCCAAATCTGATTTTGCTCTAGATAAATAGATAAAGCCCACACTTGATGCTTGCCAAGCAGTATTCACTGGCACTAACCACGCGATCGCCGCCCCAAGATAAATCGTGAATAGCATCGCCAACCAAAAACGCGGTTGTTTGTAATAGCCGAGAGTAATCCATTCATTTGTATGTTTTTGTCCCAAATAAGCTAGACAGGCAAACACGATTACCAAACTGCCAACGATCGCAGGTACGTCAAGCTGATAGTCAGTAATTGCCAGCATCCCATAGCCTAGCAAACTACCGAATAGTCCATAGGTGATTATTCGATCTTGAGGATGAGCCAGCCAACTGGGAGATTTATGTAATTTGATGCACAGACTAGCAATCGCCACTAATAGAAATACAAAGGTAATGACTGCGCCGATGCCAAGTTCCGCCCAAAGATGCACGGGCGTACTATGCAACTGAAACAAAAGTTCGGCTTCGCGTCCCGCCCATTGCGGACGATATTGCTGATAGAGCATGACTGCGGAGCCTGCACCCGCACCAAACAGCCAATGCTCTAGACCAATGCGCCAGCCAACATCTGCGGCGATCGTTCTAAATAGCAATTCTCCCGAACCTTGAGTAGGATTGCTCAAACTAGAGATTAGTCCAGCCACAAGCGATCGCAAGCGATTGTTTGTGGCGATGAGCAAGCCAAATAAAGCGATCGCACCACTGCCAACCAAAATCACCAACCCACGGCTACCCTTCTGAAATAAAGCCACAATAATTGCATATAAGACAATTGCACCTAGTCCTAAAAATCCACCCCGCGAACTGGTTGTATATAAATCAATTAGCCCTAGTCCCATTGCCGTTAGCCATAGCGATCGCCAGATTCCCTTATCAGCGATCGCGAGGCTACAAAAAATAGGTAAAACGATCGTCAAAAAACCCGCAATATAGTTCTGGTGTCCCATCGGAGCCCAGTTGCGCGACTGCAAATCCGAAAAATCGTAAGTAAGATTTAGCCCCCATTGATTGAGTTTGGCAAATTGTGCTAATTGCGGTAGCCATGTTTGGGTCGTCCACAGCACTAAACTTTCAATAATTACAGCAATTCCTAATAAACCCTGAAATCTTAAAATTGGCAAAATTGCCGATTTCCGAGCAGACTGTGCCTCTACCCTCGGCGGGAGCTCGGTGTTATGCAAAAAATTATTAGTTACATACAACGCTATGAAGTAGCCAAATGCTGTCAGGCTATACCACATCGACTGATTAGGAAACTGAGAAAACATGGTTGATAAGCACAATGTCACTAATCCAGCACCGATCGCCCAGTCCAAGCCATTACCCAATAAATAAAATGGTTTTTCGCGTCGCCATAGGTTAAGTAACCCCGCGATCGCAAAGCATAGTAATCCGAATTGCCACAACAATACCCAAGGAAAAGCTACCATTTGCGTGCTGCTATCGGGCAATAGGGTAAATAAGATATAGGCGGCAATGCCTAACTGGATGATTAACCGACCTGTACTCATAAAATTTTGGAAACTACTTCAGCAAGAAAATCATTGATTTATTAGGAGGGATGGTGAGAAACTCTGCTCTTCCGATAAATCCACAAGTTAGATTCAATTATGTCAGCAATTATCATTATCAAAAATGATTTAGAGATTTTAGCGATGCTATAGCAATAAAAGAGATAGCTAGGACAAACTAAAACCCAAATAAATAGAGGCGGCGCTTCGCGCCGCCTCTATTTATTTAGGTTT
>QBML01000062.1 GCA_003242085.1 Pseudanabaena frigida
GCGTACATCGTTGGCTGAGCGGAGTAGAAGCCTTCTATAAACTATTTAAGATTGCTATATAAGGTAAAAAGCTTTACATAGTTACGGCTTTTTACCTTACAGGAACCAGCCGTAACTATGTAAGCCTTTGCCGAGGAGATTTACACCTAGATAGCAAGTCCAAACTACTAGTAAGCCAAAGCTAGCTAAAATCGCAGGTTTGCGTCCTTGCCAACCCTTAGTAATTCGAGTGTGCAAATAAGCAGCAAATACCAGCCATGTAATCAAAGACCATGTTTCTTTAGGGTCCCAACTCCAATAAGAACCCCACGCTTCGTTTGCCCATACGCCTCCAGCGATAATGCCAATCGTGAGTAAGGGAAATCCTAGCCCGATCGCCCGATAGCTGAGGTTGTCCAAAGTTTCGCCGAGGGTGAGACGACGCAAGGATAGGGGCTTAGTCTGGGAGGCGATCGCATTTTCTGTCAACAACGTCGCATTAGATGTTTGCAGATTAGCTGTCTGTAAAATATTACCCATGCTTTCAATCGCAAAAGCAGCAAAAGGTTCAGAAGAGCTGGATTTATTGGTGACATTGCTGGCATCGGCAACACTACGGAGGTTTGTGCCAAAGGAGCTTCCTTGCAACACTACGTCTTGACCGCGAGTAACGATCAAAAAGGCGATCGCCAAAATACTACCCGTCATCAAAGCGGCATAGCTAAGTAGCATCACCGTAACGTGCATCATTAGCCAATTGGATTTGAGTGCAGGGACAAGTGGTTCAGATACTTGCATTCCCACGGGTAGTGCTAAAGCTGCAAAGGCGGTAATCCCCATTGCAAGGGGGGAAGTGAATGCACCGATCAGACGCTTGGCGTTATCATTGGCACTCTTGCTACCAATGCGATCGACTACCAAATGCATAGTAGTAATGCCCCATGCCAAGAAAAAGAGAGATTCGTAAAGATTGCTTAGAGGGAAATAGCCTGCATCAATCCAACGCGCTCCCAATAATGCAGCAATACAGAGATTAGCGATCGCCATACCTGCATTTCCTAGCGATCGTAAATACGGCAAGTTTGGGAATGCGACATGCACCCAGAAAACGAGCATAGTCGCAAAGAGTATGGCAAATGATGAGTTATCAAGTAAGTTCTGAAGCGCGACGAGTTGCATTCAGGTATTTCTCCAGCAATTTTTAGGAAATTTGTAATATTTTGTTTTTAAAGATGCATATCCTATGCGTTTTCATTGTATAGCAATGGAGAAGAGGCGGCGCAAAGTACTGCCTCTTCTCCATTGCAGTAATAGTGGTTGCTATATAATTTTGTTCATGACATTAAATTACCGATCGCTTCCCGCTCAACTGCCCAACCCTGAAGCTCTTGGTGCGATCGTCGCACTGCATGGTTGGGGTGCAACTTGTGATGATTTAGTATCGCTTGCGCCGCTTATCGGACTTCGCAATTATCAATGGATTTTCCCTGAAGCCCCTTTCAACCATCCAATGCCAAATGGCAAGATGTGGTATGACTTGCAAAGTTTAGATACTGAAAGCCTTGCCAAAAGTTGTGAATTACTTAGTCAATTTCTTGAAGATTTACCTGCTCTAACGGGGATTCCTCTGGAGAAAACTTTTTTGCTAGGTTTTTCTCAAGGTGGCGCGATGACATTGGATGTTGGTTTGGTATTTCCGCTAGCAGGTTTAATTTCCCTGAGTGGATATTTACATATTACTGAAGAGGAATTACAAGAAATTGCTGGTGAATCACTGCCACCAATTTTGATCGCTCACGGTACGCAAGATCCAGTTGTCCCGATTGGGGTAGCCCGAAATACGAAAGAAATATTTAATCGCTTGGGAGTAACCATCGAATACGAGGAGTATGAAATGTCCCATGAGATTCGTCCAGAGACATGCGATCGAATTCAGCAATTCATCTTGGAGCATCAAAATTAGAAATACGTACTTTGCCCATTTCTCTAATTTTTTGGGTTTTATTTTTTGATATGACAGTGTATTGTTAAGATCGAAATAATCACTTATATAAACTATATTTAGGAGATATTGTATGAATCTTTCAGACGGTCAAGTTTTCACCGCATTATTAGTTGCTCTGTTCCCAGCAGTATTGGCAGCTTTACTAGGTTCCGCGCTCTCTAATTCCTAGTCATTATCTATATTTTTATAGCCTAGAGGTTGCGAATGGTTGCTAAACGAGACTCATATCCGAGGTTTTCGCCAGAAGTACAAAAACAAGCTATGCGGCAATCGCAGGCTCAGTACGGGCGAAAGGTTGTTGTGAACATGAATCCGCAAAGTAACCATTCAAGCCTTGGTGGCAATTTGTCTTCTATATCTGCAATTGCTAGCCCTGTTCCTAATGCTACAAACACTTACAGTCAGGCTGTAGCTGATAATGTACAGCGCAAAAAACAGAAATATTACCGCGCTAAAGCAACCGAAGCAATTGTTGTTATCGCTGTCAATGTTGCGTTATGTGTTGCAGCGATCGCCGCAATCACCAAGCTACTCCCCTATCAATCATCGCAAAAAGATCGCCTTGACGAGATTACAACAGAGGTAAACTCGGTCGAGCAACGAGTAAATGGGCTCCGCGAACAATTGCCTCAAACTTTAAACTCTGGTAAGGCTCAAGAGCTTCTTCTGAGAAAGCAAGGCTGGATCAAGAATAATCAAATGACGATTAAACTGCTCGATCCGTCTGAAATTGCCTCACCAAGTAGTGATGGCTTAATGCCCACTACTACAACCGCCCAAAAATTTAAAAACCCATAAATAAAAAGAGAGGGCTTCGCGCCCTCTCTTTTTATTTATGGGTTTTGTTCTAGCTCAATCAAACGAATTGCTAATAAAATCTCAGCTAGCATTCTTTGCCAAGCATAATACCATCCTGCCCATCCGTCTAAAATTCCACCCTTAAGAATTAAGCAATAAAGCAAAACTACAATCGGGGCAAATACTTTTTGTTTGCGAAGGCGATCGCCAAAGCTGAGCTGTGACGCTGGGGTACTTAACAATTTTTGAGACTCGATCTTCATATAACGGTCTTGTGCCCATAGCCAGCGACTTAATGACTTGCGATCGTCATGATTAATTGAAGCCTTGAGAGTTCCTGATTTACCTTTTACTTGCAGTAATTGAGTATGTCCATCGTCGATATAAATAGCTTTATCTTTCTTAAATAGAACTTGACGAGGTGGTAACAGCGTTGCCCTTAAAGGTTTTCCAGATACACAGTATCGAAATTGAGCAAAATATCCATCCAGTAGTTCGGATTTTTCAGTTTTAAACATTGATAGAAGTTCACTAATCATTTCCTCAGACAAGACGTAGTCTGCGTCGAGAGAAAGTACCCATTCAGAATTTATTTGCGCTAATCCATAGTTCCATTGAATTGTATGATTATCAAACTTACGTTGATAAACTTCTACCTGACGATACTGATTTAAGATTTCTAGAGTTGTATCATCGCTATAACTATCAATCACCACAATTCTCTCTGCCCAATTTAAACGTTCTAATGTTCGTCCAATATTTGGAGCTTCGTTATAAGTAAGAATTAATGGAGTAATTTTGTTTAGATAGTTGTTAATCATAAAATTTCTAGAAAGTTGCTATAACTAACATGGACTTCCATAAATAAGGAAATCTACCAGCAAATTCAAACTGAAAATTAGTAAATTCTTCTTCAGCGAGCAATGTTGTTAAAGTCTTTACGGAGAAAAATTTAATATGTCCGCCATCCCACAAAACAGTGAAATGGTCTTCCATCTTACCTGTTAAAGCAAGAATTAAATTTTTAATATATCCGTGATATGGGGTTGTTAAAATTAACGAACCGTTAGGTTTTAGACATTTCTTAGCAGATCTAATTAATTCCCTTGGATACAATAAATGCTCGATTACTTCTGCGGAAATGACAATATCAAAATCTCCTCCTAAGTCTTCGTAGGGAATGTCATACACGTTAGCTTGTATAAATTTACATGCTGGATAACTTTTGTTGGCAGCAGCAATACCCGATCCCGAATCGTCTATCCCTACGACTTCATAACCTTGTTTTGCTATTAGAGAACTCAAACTTCCATTGCCACATCCAATATCTAAAACCCGTATTTTCTTGCCATCATTTTGCCTGACACTACTTAATAGTTTTAGCAAAGATGGAAACAGATAATGATGGTGATGTCCAGCATTATTATCTGCATATCTATATTCGTAATTGGAATTTGTTTCTAACATGAATTACTGTAATGAGTACGTACTCATTTGCAAATTGCTATAAAACATTGGTTATGTTTCTAAAAGATTGGCATAGATTGCTATCAGATTACAGGCTATTTTAGCCCAAGTATAATGCTCTGCAATATGCTGGGTAGCCCGATCGCCTTTTTGTTTAGCAATTTGGGGATAATCGAAAAATTCTTGCAATGTGGTTGCGATCGCCTCAATATCTAATTTTGTGACATAGCCGATCGCTTGTTCTTGTACCATTGGAGCGATCGCTACACCATCGGTAATAAAGATGGGTGTACCAGATGCCAGAGCCTCGATCGCGGCAATGCCAAAGTTTTCGGAATGCGAAGTGAGCGCAAAAAGATCGACACCTTGGAGATAGAGATTTTTAGTTTCGCCTTTGACAAAGCCAATTAAGTGAGTGCGATCGTCGATCCCATGAGTTTTTAATAACTCTTCAATTTCGTTGACATAATCTGATTCACCACTACCTGCGATTATGAAAGCAAAATTATATTCTCTTAATTTACCGAGGGCGGGAATGAGATATTCTAAGCCTTTCTTGGCGTGGATGCGCGACATAAAGAGAATGATGGGACAGCGATCGGGGATTTGGATGATTTCGCGTACTTTGCCTTGAGCATTAGGAATGGGCGTGGAAATATGAACTCCATGAGGCAAGATGAAATTGGGAATATTTAATCCTAATTGATGGAATTCTTCTTTTTCTTGTTGGGCAGTGAAATGGAGTGATTTGCTATGCAATAAGTTAGAGCGTTCGATCGCATTGAGATATATTTGTTTGCGAAGCGGACTTTGCTGTAATGACCATTCGCATAGTTGTCCTAAGGGGCGATTGATATAGGGAATATTTTTGATCCGAGAGATCGCCATCGCGATCGTCGAAACATAGGAAAAAATCGCATGGACATGCACTAGATCGTATTCGGCAATATGTTGCCATAACCAAACTGTTAATGCTCCTGAGAAGGCAAACTCGCGAACGGGGTTTATATTGGGTGAGAATCTAGGGAAAAAGCGGATCGGCACATCGATATATTCAGTTAGTCGATCTGTGAGCTCGTATAGAGGTACATCTAGTAGATTTTTGCCATTATCATTGGTTGTTGCTATTTCGGCATCAACACCTTGCGATCGCAAGGCTCGCACCATTTCGATTACTGCTTGGCTTGGTCCACCTCGTACCGCAGCAACGGAAGGAATTATATGGAGAACTTTCATGATTAAATATTTTGCCACCAATTCTCAAGAACCACTAAGCTCCAGCGACGATACCATTGTTTGTAGGGTAAGGGAATAATACTTGGGACTTTTATATCCATCGTGTAGTCACGCCACTCATTGTTAATCCATTGTTCAAAGGGGAATGTAAATCCGCGTTTTTTTTGATTGGTAATATAGCTTGGTATCTCTGGAATGGATTGGGTTAATAGCCTTTTACTTCTTTGTAAGCGGATTGAAGCAGGAATCTGACCAATCTCTGATAATAGATGACTATCGACAAATGGTACGCGCAGTTCTAATCCCCATTTCATACTCATCACGTCACTATCTCGCAGCAGTTGATTTCTCATATATCGACTTAGTTCTAGATAGGAAACTTCATCTTCGAGAGTGGGAAATTTTAGTGCTTGATTATTTCCTAGAGCCAATAAATTTACGATCTCATCTTTTAACTGATTCCGAATATCACTACCTAAATAAAATTGAACCAGTTGATAAGCTTCCCAATCAGAAAAAACTCCACGCATTAAGCTATAGGCATTTGCGATCGAGTTCTCTTTGGTCAGAAATGCACCAAGTCGTCGATATTTTGGTGATTTAGTGAATCTTTCTAAACCATTGCCAACGCACCCTACGATCGCATTTAAAAAAGCTGCATTTTGCCTTTGGTATAACATTCTTGGGACTTGTTGAAATGTACTATAGCCTCCAAATAATTCATCACTTCCTAGTCCAGACAATGCAACTTTTATGCCATTTTGATGGGCGATTTGCGATACGCAGAAAGTGTTTAATCCATCGATAGTTGGCTGGTCGAGTGATTTCCAATAGTCTGGTAGCAAACTTTTACCGAGTTCGGCGGTAAGTAAATATTCTGTATGTGATGTTCCAAAATCATTAGCTACCCGACGAGCCATAGGACCTTCATTCCATTTCTCTTCGTTAAATACAATTGAGTATGTACTTAGTTTATTTACTTGTATTTGTTTCGCAATTGTCACAATTGCTGTTGAATCAATTCCTCCACTTAAGAAAATACCAACAGGAACATCACTAATTAAATGATATTTAATAGAATCAAATAAAGCCGATCGCGTTTTATTGATCGCTTCATCCATAACGATCGATAGATTATTGGAGCAATTAAGTGCAGGCGAATCAAAACTAATTTGCCAGTACTTTTTTTGTTTGAGACGACCAGATTGCCAAGTCAAGCTATTGCCAGCTTCTAGACATTTAACACCATCAATTATCGTCCGAGGTTCTGATATAGAGCCACTAGTCAAATATGTGTACAAACCAATCGGACTTAATTTTTTAGAAATAATATCTGTTGCTAAAATTGTGCGTAGTTCCGATCCGAAAATTAAGGTTGAGCCTTGATGCCAATAATAAAGGGGTTTAATGCCTAGTGGATCGCGAGCAATAAAACATACTTTTTCGCGATCGTCCCAAATCGCAAAAGCAAACATTCCGCGCAATAAGCTAAGACATTTTTCACCATGTTTTGCGTAAAGTTTTAAAATAACTTCAGTATCTGTATGGGAAAAGAATGTTTCTCCTTCATTTTTTAACTGATTTCTTAATTCTCTGAAGTTATAAATTTCTCCATTAAATGTAATCCAATAACGTTGATTATCAATGTGCATCGGTTGATGTCCATTTGCACTAAGATCGATAATTGAAAGGCGTGTATGGACTAAAGCTGTAGTTCGATCTTCAGATAAATAAGTGCCTCGATCGTCCAGCCCACGGTGCTTAAGAGCATTTTGCATTATTTGCATATATTGCTCAATCGAACTTTGAAATGAAGTGGTTAAGACTCCTGCAATTCCGCACATTCACTGCTCCTTTCAACACAAATAAAGTACTTTGCAAGTGTGGACATAATTTGCAAGACAATTTAAAAGTAGCTCCGATCGATGTTTTGCTATGCAAATAATCCGTCGTGACTAATTAAAGCTAACTAGAAATGTTATTAGGTTTTGAATTATCAGTTGATATTACGTGGAATGTAGATGATAAATCTCTTGCTGTTAACTTAGAAGGTTAACCACGAGGGGCTTGCCCCTACCCAAAAATTTAGATTTTGTAGAGGCGGGTTTAGGTAATGATTTTGTGCTGAATGTAGAATCTATCCGCAAAACCCGTCCCTATGTATTTTTTTGTAGAGGCAACGCAACAGGACAAGCCCTAAATCTCTGACATTGCAGAAATTCCTTCCACGTAACATCAGTTATCAGGTGATTCTGGATAAAGTGTTGTCGAATTTTTTTTAAAAGAACTTGTTTTGCCTTTAATACAAATAGACATCGTAGCTTTAAGTCATTCATTAGATCCGACTATGCTCAGCTGATACTCTACGTTAGCCGAGCGTAGCAGAAGCCTCTAACCTATCATTTAGGATTGTTATATAAGTAGAGCATCTTTTTGATTGAGAACGTTACTTGAAAGTAATTATTTCAATGCGATCTTTTTTGGTGTTGCAGACTGTTCTTGTAATATTTCGACTGGATTGCTTGTACAGAGATGCTCGGGCAAAGCCGAGCCTGAAGGGTCTAGCTTCTCAGCTAGATGTGGATACTTAATCCGTCCGTGATTTCTCTCTTTCCAGACTTTGAGAAATACTGGAGCAATACGATCTAGATCTTCCCAAGTTAAAGAGCAATCTTTGAGTTGACCATCATCCCATCGAGCTTGAAAAATTCTCATTAATAAGCTTTTACCAGCTTCGAGAGTTGTTTCTGTGCCAAGCGATCGCAGGGCAGCTTCACAGGCATCGGCTAACATGACTACACCTGTTTCCCGCGATTGGGGAATTGGTCCCGCATAACGAAAATCTGCTTCAGCTACATGATCTGAGCGCTTTTGGGCTTGACAGTAAAAATAGGAAATGGAGATCGTTCCCTGATGTTCGGGAATAAACGCTTGCAGCATTTCAGGAAGATGATACTTTTGGGCTAACTTAATCCCACCTGAAACATGCTCTTTGACAATTTGGGCACTATGCCAAGGATCGTTGAGAATATCGTGGGGATTAGGCTGCCCCATCTGATTCTCAATAAAATACTCGGGTCGTAGTGTTTTACCGATGTCGTGATAGAGCGTTCCCGTTCTGACTAGAGTTGTATCAGCTCCAATCTCGCGGGCAGCAGCCTCAGCAAGGTTTGCCACAAACATAGTATGTTGAAAAGTTCCAGGAGTCTCGGTAACTAGACGACGCAGAAGAGGGCGATCGAGGTTTGCTAACTCTGCGAGACGGAATGGCGTTAATGCATAAGAAATATGTTCGAGGTAAGGGATTGCACCAAGGGCAACGATCGCTGAAATTAGTCCGCCCGATGCGTACTGAAGTGCGGTAATTAAGATTAGTACTGGTGGTGTTGAGCCTCCAATGACGGCGATCGCGATATATACAACTGCTTGTAAAAGCGCTACTAGCAAACCTGCTGCGGCAAGGTGCGATCGCGTAAGGGGACGGTTAGTAATTGCGGCTGCGACAATTGCACCAATTAAAACAGGGGCAAGAGCGAGTAGATCGGCACTTATAGCAATTGCGAATAAGGCAGAACTTAAACAGGTAATTAGAAGCGCCAGACGGGAACTATAAAAACTGCCGATGACTAAACCCATACTTGCCAATGGCAGAAATACGATCATGTTTGGAGCAATTAAGACCGTGGCAAGGGCATTACCCGTACAAATGATGCCAATTGTTAAAAGATCTTTAGGATGTAGCTTTACTTTAAGTAGATATTGCCATCGGCGATTAGCATAGCCAAATATCCCAAAGGCGATCGCGGTAGCACCAACCATTAACATCAAGCCTTTGATATTGACTTGTCTCTGCGTCATTTTCAGTTCATCTAAAATAACGAACTGCCGCTCGGTGATTTTTTCACCACCTTTAACAATTACATCGCCAGCCTTGACGGAAATTCTTTGAGTTTGAACTGATTCGGACGCTTTAATGGCTCTATCGGTAGTACCTACGTAGTCGATAGTCATATTTGGTTTAACTGTCGTACTAAGCAACGCGATCGCCATCGCTCGATGCTCTTCGTTAGTTGGCAAATTTTTAAGGTTAGCAAGCCGATTTTGCAACATAGAGTCTGGCAAACCGACCACAATTCCTGACGCTTGAATATCTGACAATGTCATCCGAATTAGTCTTTTGTTAGCTTCCCATTCTTCATTAGTCATTTCTAAAAGGCGATCGCGAAACATTGCGGGACCTTTTGCGGCTTTTTCCTGTGTCGTTGAATAAGCTTTACGTATCTCGGTGATCTTATCGATTAACTTTTGATAGTCCTGAGGAATAGCGCTAATTTTGTATAAAGTAAGCTCTGATAAAGCTGTAGATGAAATTTCTTTGTCTTTGTTCAGCAAATTTGATACGGTAGCAGCCTGACTATTGGCATTACTTATGAACTTATTTGCTTTGTCTTGTAGCTGCTCCCATTCAAGGTCGGAAATTCGCCTTAAATATCGTTGCACTTCATCACTGAGGATTTTGCGATCGACGTAAGGCAAATTGCCAGAGGATATCCTCAAATCATCACCTACACGCAAAAGCTCCTCTAGGTGCTTGAGGGCGTTAGCATCAACTTCAGGGTTAATACGATAAATTGGCACAACCTGCTGCTTAGCAAGCTCCTGTGCTTGCCTCGTTGCTTCAATATCTGTAGCAACTATTGTTTTAGGCGATCGCAAGTCTTGGTCAACAAAAGTGCCAATAGTTAAGCGTGGCTCGGAGTAAAAACGAACACTCAGTGTTGAAATGAGGCAGACAAACGTAATTCCTATAACCGCTTTAATTGACCACTTTCGAGATGTGCGATAGGTCATTTCAGGGAGCGATGATGCATGGGTGGGAGCAATTCCCATAGTTTAATTACTCTAGTTAAAAAGGTTCGTCAGAACAAATACAAATAGTTTTGAAATTCAAAGTTGCAATTAAATTGATCGCATACAAGATCTAGATTTACCAGATTTCAATCAAAAAAGCTAAAAATCTGCTTTTTGTTTTCTTGATTGACTATGCAACAAAACTTAAGAAATATTTTTTGTTTAGAGATTAGGACATTCAGCACCACGCCTTACATCCCAATATTCAAAGAGTTTTAATAGAAAGAGCAAGACATAAGCCGGGTTCTGTTTCAGGAGTTTTATCAACTACCTTAGCGATTATCTATCTGGGATACTTGTTACCAAATACCTCATGCGGCACACACTTAATTGCGATTGTCTAGCTTTCACTAAACATCCACATCAAGCAACGGGGGCAAGATCGATTGAAGATCGCAACACTTGCCCCCTCTCGCCTTGCTTCCAACTGGGGTTTACCGAGCCAGAGCCTCACGACTCTGCTGGTACGCTCTTAACGCACCTTTGCACCCTTACCAGATCTAGCGTTAGCTAAATAGGCGGTATTTTTCTGTGGCACTATCCTCGCGATCGCTCGCACTGGGGGTTATCCAGCAGTCTGATCTTCATGGAAGCCCGGACTTTCCTCAAAACTGGTTTTGAACCAAATTCCGCAATCGCACGCTTACTCTTCCTTCTCTCTATTATGTAACATTTAGAGCCGATAGAGAAAAGGTCGTACGGTTGCTACTTTTACTGCTCCATGTCTTTGTTTTGCATCGATCGCCTAAAACTTACAAATTAGTGTCTAAAACTTACAAAGTCAGGATTTAAAAACTTAATTTACAGTCCACTTCGGTAAAATTCATGTAAAAAGCTTTATAAGTATGAAGAAATATTGTTTATCAAAATCAAATTGTTTTGCTAAACTATCTGGTTATTCGGTACGAAACCACAACAGCTCAAATTTTTTACATTCTTTACTCATAGGTGTGAGTGACTAACTAAATGATGAAACACTTCTCCAAAGGGATGTATACGCTAATCTTGTCCTTAATGTTGGTACTTGTTGCAGGAGTATCTCAAGCTGCTGCTGCCAACCTCTTAAGGGTTTTGGTTAAAGAAGAGAGTGGCTCAAAGATGTCTGTCGCCGTTACACAGCCAGCTACTCTCCAAACTTCAGGACAGCCAAGCCGTCGCCTTGATGTAGGTAAGTGGTACACATTACCCCTAACCTCAGCATATCGAATTACACCTAGCAATAATGGATTGGTGCAAGTCGGCAGCAATCTTTATCCTGGCGAAATTGAGCTACTTGCTTGGAATAACAAAGCGATCGCTGTTAATGTCTTATCGCTTGAAGAATATCTTCGCAGCGTAGTTCCTAGCGAAATGCCAGCTAGTTGGCATATGGATGCACTCATGGCGCAAGCTGTAGCAGCCCGTAGTTATGCAGTTAATACCCAACGTCAACGCAAATGGGGTGAAGCTCCCTATGATTTAGTGAGTGATACCCGCGATCAGGTGTACAAAGGTTTTTATCGCTACGATCAGCAAACAGGTCAGGCGATCGCCCTAATACACAGTCGTAGCGATCAGGCAGTTGCTTCGACCGCAGGCTATATGCTCAAACCTGGCTTTAAAGGCTATTATCGCGCGCGCCTACCCCGTAACTGGATCAGTTGGGGTGGCGGATACATGCCTGTCTCCGACGGTCAACACCTCGATCAGGAAATGACTCAGCAAATGGCACAAAATGGCTGGAACTGGGTGCAAATATTATCTTGGTGGTATCGCGAACAACCAATTAAAAACTAAATCTTAATTTACTTTCAGTGCAAAGCACTGAAGTAAAGACCAATATTTTTATTAAAAGTGTTATTACAAAAATAGAGGCAGCACATCGCGCCGCCTCTATTTATTGGGGTTTTGATTTATAGTAAATTCAAATAAGGAGTAGAGGAAAAGAGAGGGAGAAAAATGGCATACA
>QBML01000063.1 GCA_003242085.1 Pseudanabaena frigida
ATATATTAAGTCTAAATTAGTTTGTGAAAGACGTTGGCTTTGTTTAGTGTCAGTTTAAGTGGGCTAAATAAAGTCGAAGCACCTATTGAATATCAGCAGTAATTTTGGACTGTTACATTATTAAAATAAGTTGGCTAAATAATAGTAACTTAAACAATATTGAGATTGTTTAAGTATTGTTAGATAATCTGTTTTTCAATAATATTGTTTTTAATAATTATGAATTGATAACGCAATTAACTTTTGTAATGAAATTGCTGCTATTTTGGCAGGAATTTTTGCTAAACCTATAATAGAAATAGCGATAGATATATTAATAGTAATCGCTACTAATTAATTGGAGGCTAAAGCTATGTATGTCGAATGGCAAGGCTTTACAGAAGGCAATTGGACAAGGGAAGTTAACGTTAGAGACTTTATCCAAAAGAATTACAATCTCTATGAAGGAAATGCTGAGTTTTTGGCTACACCGACAGCTAGAACTCAGCAGCTTTGGCATGAAGTTTTAGAATTAATGAAACTCGAACACCAAAAGGGAATATTGGATGTAGACACAAAGATCCCGACATCGATTACGTCCCATGATGCGGGATACATCGATCGCGAATTAGAGCAAATTGTTGGTTTACAAACAGACAAGCCTTTGAAACGGGCGATCATGCCCTATGGCGGTATTCGCGTGGTTAGAGCTGGGTTAGCAGCCTATGGCTATGAACTCGATCCCCAGACTGAAGAAGTTTTTACTAAATATCGTAAAACCCATAACGATGGCGTGTTTGATGTCTATACCAGTGAAATGCGGAAAGCGAGAAAATCGGGTATTATCACTGGTTTACCCGATGCCTACGGACGTGGACGGATCATTGGTGACTATCGCCGTGTTGCCCTATATGGGGTCGATCGCCTAATTGATGACAAGAAGACGCAGAAAGAATCTCTTGATGTCGATGTGATGGACGAAGAAACCATTCGTCTAAGGGAGGAGCTATCGGAACAGATGCGATCGCTATTTGAGCTCAAGGAAATGGCGGCGAAGTATGGCTTTGATATTGGTCGTCCTGCAATGACCGCCAACGAAGCGGTGCAATGGTTGTATTTTGGCTATCTCGGCGCAGTCAAAGAACAAAATGGGGCAGCGATGTCCCTCGGTCGCGTATCGACATTTTTAGATGTTTATTTCGAGCGCGATTTACACAATGGTCTAACGACAGAAATTGAATTACAAGAACTAATCGATCATTTCGTGATGAAGTTGCGAATGGTGCGGTTCTTGAGGACTCCTGACTACAATGATCTATTCTCAGGCGATCCCACATGGGTTACTGAAGCAATCGGCGGTATGAGTGCGGATGGTCGGACTTTAGTTACCAAAAACAGTTATCGATTTTTGCATACCCTTGTCAATCTAGGAACTGCCCCAGAACCTAATCTCACAGTTTTATGGTCAGAACATCTGCCTGAAAACTTCAAACAGTTCTGTGCCAAGATTTCTAGCGACACTAGTTCCATTCAGTATGAAAACGATGATCTGATGCGTCCCACCTATGGCGATGACTATGCGATCGCCTGTTGTGTATCGGTGATGCGAATTGGTAAACAGATGCAGTTCTTTGGTGCGCGGGTGAACTTAGCGAAGACGCTGCTCTATGCGATTAATGGCGGTAAGGATGAGAAGTCTGGAGAGCAAGTTGCTCCCAACTTTGCACCGATTACCAGTGAGTATCTGGATTATCAAGAAGTCAACGATCGCTTGCAGCAAATGATGTCATGGCTCGCCAAGGCATACATCAACACGCTGAATGTCATTCACTATATGCATGACAAGTATTGCTACGAGCGCATCGAAATGGCATTACACGATCGCGATGTCTATCGGACGATGGCTTGTGGGATCGCTGGTTTATCGGTAGTTACCGATTCGCTTTCGGCAATTAAACATGCCAAGGTGAAAGTAATTCGCAACGAGCAGGGCTTGGCGGTAGATTATGAAACTGAAGGCGAATATCCTAAATATGGCAATAACGACGATCTTGTAGATAATATTGCGATCAACCTTGTAGCAAGGTTCATGAACGAAATTCGCAAGCATCCCACCTATCGCCATGCGGTTCCTACCCAGTCGGTACTGACGATCACTTCCAATGTCGTCTATGGCAAAAAAACAGGTAACACTCCCGATGGACGTAGAGCTGGTGAACCCTTTGCCCCTGGAGCTAATCCGATGCATGGACGCGATCATTGTGGCGCGATCGCTTCGCTCTCATCGGTATCGAAGTTGCCCTACAGCGACTGTCAGGATGGGATTTCTAATACTTTCTCGATTGTGCCAATGGCACTGGGTAGACAGGAAAGCGATCGCACCAATAATCTAGTGGGGTTGCTAGATGGCTATTTCCACGATGGCGGACATCACATTAATGTCAACGCGATCGATCGCAGTACCCTACTTGATGCGATGGAACATCCTGAAAACTATCCACAGCTTACGATTCGAGTTTCGGGCTATGCAGTGAACTTCATTAAGCTCACCCGCGAGCAGCAGATGGATGTAATTAAGCGCACGTTCCATGAACGGGTATAGTTTTTAAAAAGTGCCGCTAAGCGGCACTTTTTAAAATAAAGAGGAGATATCATGTCTGGTATTGGACGCATTCATTCAATCGAAACCTTTGGGACAGTTGACGGGCCTGGAATCAGATTTATCGTCTTCACTCAAGGTTGTCCCCTTCGCTGTCTCTATTGTCACAATCCTGATTGTCGTAGTTCTCATGATGGAAAGGAAGTCACCGTCGATTATCTAATTGATGAAATTACCAAATGCAAATCCTACATCCGCAAAGGAGGCGTAACCGTAAGTGGTGGTGAACCCTTAATGCAACCTGAATTTACCAGAGAGATATTCAAGCGTTGCCATCAACTAGGGTTGCATACAGCTCTGGATACATCGGGCTATTGCGCGATCGAGGTAGCAAAACCAGTTCTTGAGGAAACTGACTTGGTTCTTCTAGATATAAAGTCTTATATTCCTGAACTTTATTACAAAGTTACCAATGTTTCGATCGAACCAACGTTAGCGATCGCAAAATATCTTAGTGATATCCATAAACCCGCATGGATTCGGTTTGTTCTCGTTCCCCATCTCACCGATAACTTGACGAATATTAATCAACTAGCCGATTTTGTTGCCACACTTAAAAATGTGGAGAGATTAGAAGTTTTACCTTTTCATAAGATGGGCGAATACAAATGGGAGCAGTTGGGACTACCCTACGACCTCAAGGATATTCCCCCAGCATCCCCTGAACTGGTAAAGCAAACGGTTGATATATTTCGCGATCGCGGGATCAATGCGCTTGGAGCGATCGGAATTTGATTTTGATAGTTTTCTCCCATTAATCCAAATTGCTAGGAGGTAAGAGATTATGTCACACAGATATCAGGAAAAGATTGTTTCTCTTTGGATTGTCTTTCTACTGGGATTGCTCTTCCATACTCAATTAGGATTGATGCCCTTGTTTCACGGACTTGATGTCGTCGCAACGCATTCACAGAGCATGGCGGATATCGCTCCGATTATGTGGTTGATGCTAGTCTTTTTCACTTTGCCAATGGCGGCAATTGTCGGGACTGTGATGAACAACACAAGACGATATCGCACCATTCACTTTGGCGTTACCCTGCTTTACACGATGTTGAATTTCTCGCATCTGGTTGCCGATCTGGTAGTACAACCGATCGCTTGGTATCAAATCGCGCTCATGGTGATTCTAATCGCGATCGGGCTTTTGATTAACGTAGTTTCTTTCCAATGGATGCAAGATATTCCCCATAAGCATCTGGCGCAGAAAATGAATGTCTAAAAATATAGATTCACAGCAAACAATATCGAGAGAGTTGAATATGAAAGTTACGAATGTTGAAGAATTGGAATTGTTGATTCAAAGGGTGAAAGCTGCCCAAGCAGAATTTGCGACTTTTACCCAAGAGCAGGTCGATCGCATTTTCAAACAGGCGGCGCTAGCGGCGAATGCAGCGAGGATTCCTCTGGCTAAGGCTGCGGTAAAAGAATCGGGGATGGGTGTAATCGAAGATAAGGCGATTAAGAATCACTTTGCTTCGGAAATGATTTACAACAAGTATAAGAATGATAAAACCTGTGGTGTGATTGAATCGGACAAGCATTTTGGCTACGAACGCATTGCTGAACCTGTGGGACTTTTGGCGGGGATCGTACCTGTAACCAATCCCACATCAACGACCATCTTTAAGTCTTTGATTGCGCTGAAAACTCGTAATGGCATCATCTTCTCACCCCATCCTCATGCTAAGGAATGTACGATCGCGGCGGCAAAGATCGTCCTTGATGCAGCCGTCGCTGCGGGTGCGCCTCCCAATATTATCGGCTGGATTGATGAGCCGACCGTGCCACTTTCTCAAGCATTGATGCAAAATCCGAATATCAAGTTGATTTTGGCAACTGGGGGGCCTGGGATGGTCAAAGCAGCCTATTCTTCAGGACATCCTTCCATCGGCGTTGGCGCTGGGAATACGCCCGCGATTATCGATGAAACCGCGCATATTCAGATGGCAGTAAGTTCGATCATTCTCAGTAAAACCTTTGACAATGGCACGATCTGCGCTTCTGAGCAGTCGGTGGTGGTAGTTGATGCAATTTATGAGACTGTGCGAGAGGAATTTATCAAGCGCGGTGCACATTTTCTCAACGAAGCGGAACGGGATCAAATTCGGCAAGTCATTTTAAAAGATGGACATTTGAATGCCGCGATCGTCGGACAGTCCGTACTCAAAATCGCTGAGATTGCAGGTTTTAAGATTCCTGAGAATACAAGGGTGTTGATTGGTGAAGTAGAAGCGATTTCTAAGGATGAACCCTTTGCCTTTGAGAAGCTTTCGCCAATTTTAGCGATGTATCGCACTAAAGATTTCCATGATGCTGTCGATAAAGCCGAAGAGCTAGTCTTATTTGGTGGACATGGACATACTTCAGTACTGTACACAGCCGCCAATAATCAAGAGCATATTCGCTATTTTGAGAACAAGCTAGAAACTTCGCGGGTATTGATTAATACGCCATCTTCACAAGGGGCGATCGGCGATCTCTATAACTTCCGTCTCGATCCATCGCTGACCCTTGGTTGCGGTAGCTGGGGTGGTAACTCGGTTTCCGCAAATGTGACTCCACATCATTTATTGAATATCAAAACCGCCGCCGAACGCCGTGAGAATATGCTCTGGTTTCGCATCCCACCAAAAATTTACTTTAAAGCTGGCTGCTTGCCTGTCGCTTTGCGGGATCTCATGGGCAGAAAACGCGCATTGATCGTCACCGATCGCCCTTTGTTTGAATTAGGCTTAACCAAAGAAGTCACCGATAGTTTAGAAGAAATCGGCATCGCCCACTATACCTTTTATGATGTCGAACCCGATCCTTCCCTTGCCACTGTCCGTAAAGGTTTGGCGATCTGTAACAGCTTCCATCCTGATGTAATTATTGCCTTTGGTGGCGGTTCGCCAATGGATGCCGCCAAAATCATGTGGCTGTTGTACGAACATCCCGATATTGAATTTGAAGGCTTGGCGATGCGATTTATGGATATTCGCAAGCGGGTTTACGAGTTACCACCTTTGGGCGCAAAAGCAATGATGGTAGCGATCCCCACCACATCGGGAACTGGTTCAGAAGTTACTCCTTTTGCGGTCGTCACCGATGAGAAATCTGGCATCAAATATCCCCTTGCCGATTATGCACTGACCCCAAATATGGCGATCGTCGATCCCGAACTGACGATGAACATTCCCAAACGCTTAACTGTCTATGGTGGTATTGATGCCATCACCCATGCGATCGAGTCTTACGTTTCCGTACTGGCTTCGGAATATACCAATGGCTTAGCCCTCGAAGCGATTCGTTTGTTGTTTAAATATTTGCCTAGTGCTTACAAAAATGGAGCCAAAGATCCTAAAGCGCGGGAAAAAGTGCATTATGCCGCCACGATCGCAGGGATGGCTTTTGCCAATGCCTTTTTAGGAGTATGTCACTCGATCGCCCACCAATTAGGCGGCACTTGCCATATTGCTCACGGTTTAGCCAACGCGCTGATGATTTCCCATGTGATTCGATACAATGCGACCGATGTTCCCTTTAAGCAAGCGATTTTCTCTCAGAACAAGTATCCCAATAGTAAATGGCGCTATGCCCAGATTGCTAATTACCTAAATTTGGGTGGCGATAATGATGATGAGAAGGTTGAATTATTGATTGCCGCCATAGAAGATCTCAAACGTCAGGTGGATATTCCTACCACGATTAAAGATGCTCTCTTAGAGCAGGGTACTGGCGAAGAATTTTTCATGGCGCATGTAGAGGAAATGGCGGATCGCGCCTTTGACGATCAATGTACTGGTGCAAATCCTCGCTATCCATTGATTGCTGACCTCAAGCAATTGATGATCCAAGCTTATACCGAGTCAGCATTGTATCCTACTCATCCTATTAACTGATGTTACGTGGAACCCAGATGATGAATCTCCTGCTGCTAGCGGGACATGGCAACCACGGGGGGATTGCCCCTACCTTGTATAATTTAAAATCTTGTAGGGGCTGCGCCCCCGTGCCAGCCCCAAACCATAGACATCACAGGAAGTCGTTCCACGTAACATCAGCTATTAATGCGATCGCAAGTTTAAATCTTCCCATATCTTTATAGCCTCTCGATTTCGCACTGGTATATTGGTGCAATCATGCTTTGTGGTTTTGATCTATGCAAAAAGTATTTGCTGGACTTCTTTTCTCCATTGGATTTGTCTTTCTCACGGTTACCGTTGCATCCGTCACCACTAAAAATCCTACTGAAAAAGATAAGAGCGCCGCCCTTGGGGGGATTATCCTTGGGGTTCCACCCTTTGCTGGTGGTGCTTGGATTATCTGGAGACTCAAAAAGAAGCAAGAGGAATTAGGAAAGGAGAATAATCGTGAACTGGAAACTACTTTCTTGCAACTTATCCAAGCTAACAAGGGTGAGGTTACAGCAATTAATTTTGCGATCACCACTAAGTTATCTCTAGAAGAGTCCAAGCAATATTTAGACAAAAAAGCCACTGAATTAAATGCAAATTTTAATGTCGATGAAGATGGCAGAATTAGTTATCAGTTCTTTATCTAAAGTAAATATATGCATAACCCAAGTCAATAGAAATTTCATGTAAAGTTTGTGTTGGGCAATCAAAAGCTTAAATTAACGACAGGAACAAATCGTAATTTTTATGGTAACCACTCCTCTCAAATTAGCCGAGTCAGACTTATTAAACAAGTCAATTAGTTGCTACGGAACTGCACGCTCCACAGTGGCAGGAAGCCCTCTCAGTGCGGACGAACTCCGTAAAATCGATGCCTACTGGCGGGCTTGCAATTATTTAGCGATCGGGATGATTTATCTACGCGATAACCCACTTTTGCGCGAACCTTTAAAGTCAGAGCATGTTAAAAATCGCTTGCTTGGTCATTGGGGATCAAGTCCTGGCATGAGCTTTGTCTACACGCATTTGAATCGCTTGATTCAGAAATACGATCTCAATACCATCTTTTTGGCAGGGCCTGGACATGGCGCTCCAGGAATTCTTGGACCTGTATATCTTGAAGGAACCTATTCTGAGATCTATTCTGCTATCAGTGAAAATGAAGAGGGCATGAAGCATTTCTTCAAGCAATTTTCTTTTCCAGGTGGAATTGGTAGCCACTGCACACCAGAAACCCCTGGATCGATTCATGAAGGTGGTGAACTGGGCTATAGTGTTTCCCATGCCTATGGCAGTGTCTTTGATAATCCTGACTTAATCTCCGTGGTGATAGTCGGCGATGGCGAGTCAGAGACAGGACCACTTGCTACGGCTTGGCATTCTAACAAGTTTATCAATCCCATCCGTGATGGTGCTGTACTGCCGATTCTGCATTTGAACGGATATAAGATTAATAATCCGACAGTGCTATCACGGATCAGCCATGAAGAACTAGAAAGTCTTTTCATTGGCTATGGATATCAGCCCTATTTTGTGGAAGGCTCCGATCCTGAATCGATGCATCAAGCGATCGCCGCAACTCTTGAGCATTGTATTAACGAGATTAGAGCGATTCAACAGGAATCCCGTAGCACAGATATCCCCAAACGCACGAAGTTCCCCATGATCGTGTTGCGAACTCCCAAAGGTTGGACAGGACCAAAGGAAGTTGATGGGCATAAAGTCGAAGGATTTTGGAGAGCGCACCAAGTTCCACTTTCAGGCATACATAGCAATCCCGAACATCTCAAAATGTTAGAAAATTGGATGCGAAGTTATCAGCCTGAAGAATTGTTTGATGCTTCAGGTAAGTTGTTGCCCGAATTAAAGGAGCTTGCGCCAAAAGGCGATCGCCGCATGAGCGCTAACCCGATCGCGAATGGGGGGCTTGTTCGTAAAGCTTTGAGGATGCCCGACTTCCGTGAGTATGGTGTCAAAATCTTGAAGGCAGGTCAAACTGAAGCAGAAAATACCAAACCTTTGGGAGTATTCCTCCGCGATGTCATGCGTCAAAACATGGAGAATTTCCGTGTTTTTGGCCCTGATGAGAATACATCTAATAAGCTGCAAGCAATTTACGAAGTTAGCAAAAAATTCTGGATTGCCGAATATCTACCTGAAGATGCAGATGGTGGTGAACTAGCTACCGATGGTCGCGTCATGGAAATTCTCAGCGAACATACTTTAGAGGGTTGGCTAGAGGGCTATTTGCTGACTGGAAGACATGGATTCTTCTCTACCTATGAGTCCTTTGTCCATGTGATTGATTCGATGATCAATCAGCATTGTAAATGGCTGGAAATTAGTCAAAGGATTCCTTGGCGATCGCCGATCGCTTCGCTCAATCTCTTGATCACATCAACGGTGTGGCGGCAAGATCACAATGGCTTTACCCATCAAGATCCAGGATTCTTAGATGTGGTTGTCAACAAGAGTGCATCGGTGACGCGCATTTATCTACCACCTGATGTCAATAGCCTACTTTCAGTTTCCGATCACTGTTTGCGAAGTACCGACTATGTAAATGTGATCGTCTGTGACAAGCAGATGCATTTGCAGTTTATGGATATGGAAACGGCGATCAAGCATTGTACTAAAGGCTTAGGCATTTGGGATTGGGCAAGTAACGATCAGGGTGTAGAACCTGATGTGGTGATGGTCGGTTGCGGTGACATTCTCACCCTCGAAGCTTTAGCTGCTACTATCCTATTATGGGAGCATTTCCCAGAGTTGAAGATTCGCTTTATTAATGTGGTGGATTTGTTTAAGTTACAACCCGATACTGAACATCCTCATGGTTTAAGCGATCGCGATTTTGATTCGCTCTTCACTACTGATAAGCCGATTATTTTCAACTTCCACGGCTATCCTTGGTTGATTCACCGTCTTGCCTACCGCCGCAACAATCACAGGAATCTCCATGTACGTGGCTATAAGGAGAAGGGCAATATCAACACACCTTTGGAACTAGCGATTAATAACCAAGTCGATCGCTTTAGTCTAGCGATCGATGTGATCGATCGTGTTCCTAAACTCCATAATATTGGCGCTCACGCGAAGGAAGCCCTACGCAATCAGCAAATTGAATGCCGTCAATATGCTTACGAGCATGGCATTGATAAACCTGAAATCGTAAACTGGCGTTATCCGCATTAAACAATCTAAAAAGAGCCTTGCAAAGCAAGGCTCTTTTTAGATTGTTTAGTTTTAGTTAGAGTACAAATCGCTATCTTTAGAGAAAATCATGAGCTTAAAATTATATCTACTCCGTCATGGTGAAACTACCTATAGTCGTACTGGTAGCTATTGTGGCGATATCGATCCTGATTTGACTGCTGAAGGAACACAAATGGCAGAGGCATTTGCGGGAGCTCATAGCGCGATCGCTTGGGATGCAGTATTTGTGAGTCCAATGAAACGCACGATCGCTACAGCTACACCATTATGTGAAGCGAGCAACATGGAAATGCAGTTTCGCGATGGCTTGCGAGAATTGCGTTATGGCAAATGGGAAGGGCAAACTAACGAATTTGTCAAAGAGAATTACAAAGATGATTATCTGCGTTGGTTAAGTGAACCTGCATGGAATCCCCCCACAGGTGGCGAAACCGCAGTACAGCTTGCGAGTCGAGCTTCATTGGTAGTTGCCGAAATCCAAGAAACATATCCATCGGGAAATGTGTTAGTAGTTTCTCATAAGGCAACGATTCGGGTGATTCTTTGTAATCTATTAGGAATCGATTTGGGTAGATATCGCGATCGCATCGATGTACCAGCCGCCTCGCTCAGCATTGTTCAGTTTGGCACACTGGGACCAATGCTCAAGGTTTTAGGCGATCGCAGTTTTATGGATGCCGATCTGAGATCGTTAGCAGGAACGTAAAAAACAATGAAGATATTAGTTCTGAATGCAGGATCGAGTAGTCAAAAAAGTTGTTTGTACGATTTAGGAGATACGCTACCCGATACTCCACCCAAACCAATCTGGGAAGCTAGCATCGACTGGACGCACCACGATGGTTTTGCCGAAATCAAGGTTAAACCGCAGCATGGCAAAATTCTCGAAGAAGAAATCTCCGCCACTTCTCGCCCAGAAATTATCGCGCATATGCTTGAAACTCTGTGGAGTGGAGAAGCTCCTGTGCTCGACAGTCCATCAGAAGTAGATATCATCGGGCATCGGGTCGTGCATGGCGGCGAAGCATATCGCCAAAGTACTATCGTTAATACCGAAGTGAAAGAGGCAATCGCCAAATTAGCCATATTTGCACCAGTGCATAATCCAGCCAATTTGGAAGGAATCGAGGCTGCGGAACAACTATTTGGGAATACTCTCCAAGTTGCTGTATTTGACACCGCTTTTCACGCTCAACTCTCACCAGATGCTTATACCTACGCAATCCCTACAAAATATACCGAGCAAGGAATTCGTCGCTATGGCTTTCATGGCATCAGTCATCAGTATTGCCGCGATCGCGCCGCACAAATTCTGAACCGTAAAGTGGAAGATTTACGGTTGATTACTTGTCATTTAGGAAATGGATGTTCTCTTGCCGCAATTAAGAATGGACAGAGTATTGATACGACAATGGGATTTACTCCTCTTGAAGGTTTAGTGATGGGAAGTCGTTCTGGTTCCATTGATGCAGGTATTCTCATTCATTTATTACGCCAGCCTGATATGGATGTGGAAAAACTTAATCGCATCCTAAATCGTGAATCAGGTTTATTAGGTGTTTCAGGGATTTCGGCAGATTTACGTCCGATCCTTGAGGCGATCGCTGAGGGCAATCAGCAAGCGCAACTAGCCTTTGATGTGTATGTGCATAGCTTGCGATCGCATATTGGCTCGATGCTAGCAAGTCTTGGCGGATTAGATGCTCTAGTATTTACCGCAGGCGTTGGCGAAAATGCTCCTTCAGTTAGGGAGGCGGCTTGTGCGGGATTTGAGTTTTTAGGGCTGAAACTGGATTTAGTTGAGAACGATCGGAGATTGATGGATGTAGATATTGCTACACCTGATTCGTTGGTAAGAGTTTTAGTAATTCATACCCAAGAAGATTGGGAAATTGCCCGCGAATGTTGGCATCTAAAGTAAAGGCATTTCGCAACTCCACCTTAATTGATATTTAAATAGTATAGAG
>QBML01000064.1 GCA_003242085.1 Pseudanabaena frigida
CAAATCAAAACCCAAATAAATAGAGGCGGCGCAAAGCGCCGCCTCTATTTATTTGGGTTTTATATCCTAAGCAAAATTTGGATTACTATAACACTTATATTAAGACAAATTAAAGCCCAAAAAGAGAGCGATATTGCGAAGTAAAAGCGCTCTCTTTTTGGGCTTTGCGATTATATTTAGATTCTAATCTGAAGTAAATTCTTGTAATTCAGACATAGCTTTCTTAACTTCGATCGCAATTTGCAAAGTCGTATCAAAAATGCGTCCATATTCCTTAGCACGATCGCACATCTGAATTGCTGCAAAAGCATTCAAATCAATATCAAAGCGATCGGGGTGAAAATCGGGATGTTCTCGCAAGATCCTCTCAGTTTTAAGCGCTCTAACAATGTCATTACGGGGCATTCGTAAGGCAGCGATCGCGGATTCTCTAGACTCTAATTTAATCGGATTGCCAGCATCTTTTAAGCGATCGAATACATCAATATCGCAGATAGTTTTATTGCACTTATCAACCTCAGCAAACAGGCGTAAAATAATTGGCGGAACACCTTTTTGTCGATGATAATTTTTTGACTTTTGCCATTGTTGAATAATTAATTTAGTGAGTAATAAAGCCAAAACTCCGCTAACGATTGCAAATCCGAGAGATAGCACAATTATGCCTAATGGTGCTCCTGTCAAAATATAAAGTGAATAAATAACTGAGCCTAAAGCAACACAACAGAAAAGTACAGTTACTTCGACAAATTCAATTGCTAAACTCAAAGCCCCCAATATCAAACTAATCAAAAAGATAATTCCCGCAATCCTTAATGGCGGTAAAAAAATACTGGCAAACGAAATAAAGTTGATCGCCATAATTCCCAATGCGATCGCCCGTTGCATAGTGATTTGTTTTTTTGTTAAGTCAGGTGATGCCAAAAGCTGCTGGCGACTGAAACCAGTTAATTCCAAAAGTTCAGCTTCGGAAATTAATAATCGCTCTAGATCTGCTTTCATAAATACAGCTCGTCGTTCTGATTATGCAGAACAAAGAAGCATAAGCCCCTTTGTTCTGCATAGTTAAGTATTTTAGAGAGAATTGCGGCGCACCGTGACGCAATTCTCTTTTGGGCTTTGGAGGGTTTTCAAAAGAGAAAACTCTAGCCTAATAGCTGAATATCGCTAAAGATGATTTCGTAGTTTTTGGTTTGACCTTGCTCGTTAGACTGCACGATTTGCTTGGTCATCACATAGTAATTACCGAGCTTCTCGTAGATGTCTTCAAACCGAGCTTGACGAACGATTTCATCATTCATCGGATTGCGAAAAACCGCAGTATAGAGTGAAGAGATATAACCTTCGCCTGTGTCCAAATGACCGAGGTGATTGATCGTAAAACCAATGCGTCCCATCACGCGACTGACCATCGAAATTTCGTTGCCGCGTACTTTGTAATTTGAACCCATCGAGTCGCCCGTCACTAGAATTTCGATAGCTCCAGACTCATCGGCAGCACCGAGGTTAAACGAGGATTTACCATGAGCTTCTTCAAAGGTTTTGCGCTTACGGTGAGTGACCACATCTCGCAGTTGGTTATATAGCCATTCTTGACCTTCATCAACCGAGACAGTCTTCTCTTCACCACTAGGAGTGCGGGTGGTGCGATCGATCGGTTGCGGCTCATCCATACTGACTTCAACTGATAAATCTGGATTAATGCGGGCTTTGCCTGTGCGAGCAACGCTATCGATCGCTACAGATACATTTGCGGTCAAGCCTGGAAAACTACTATCCCATGTATAACGATTTTCATAAGCCGCCTGAAACAAATCACGGGCGCTAGTATCAGATTGAGTGTTGGGTGCTGCTGTAACCATTTTTTGTTAAAGGTACTAAGTGATTTTTATATTTTACTTGCATAGCTAATATAGCAATCCTAAACCATTCGTGAGATTCAGGGCTTCGACTTCGCTCAGCCAACGGTCTACTTTGGCTGAGCGAAGTCGAAGCCCTCTTATAATTTAGGCTCGCTAAATATAGCAATCTCAGCTATCCAATCCCAAGGAATCGTAGTGGCAATTTTTGCTTGGAGTTATATAGCGGTTTTCAAATGTGTAAGCACTCATTTGAAAACAAAAAATCAATTCTAGTAATGGTTTTGAGTTGTCATTTTGCCGTAGGCAAAATGACAATCGCTATATCTAATTTCCAGGTGTTGGTTTGAGCGTAAACAGAAAATCTAAGCGCGTAGTTTTGGTATCAATATTAGTTGATGTCACTGCAATGCCATTAATAGCATCAAGAACTGAACGAATTTCTGTAAAGCTAGGGTTAGATTTAACTTCAGGAGGTAATAGGCGATCGGCAAGGGTGAGCGCCGTTGTCATATTTAGATAGAAATAGCCGCCATTAGCCTTAGGAATTCCAGTCGTCAAAATTTTAAAGGGGCTACTTTCAGGTAATGTGTTGGCGGGTTTGGGAACAAAAGTATCAGCGAGATCGCCCATCGACCAGAAAACAAAGTTGTTATCTAAAGTGCCGCGAGTTGCCACGGTAGTATTACCGATCGCCCAAGTAATCAATGATTTATCGCCAATTTGTTTGGGCTTAAGCTCGACTCCTTTGGGCAATAGTCCGCCTGATGTCGATTGAGCAGCTTTATCGATTTTATCGAGAGCGCTTTTAGCTGCTTCTTGATCGCTTGCTTGGGCGATCGCCACAAAGCCAAACCCAGGATTAGCCAAAATCCCTTGATTGTTAGGAATTGCGGCGATCGCAAATTCACCATTCATCCATTTGAGGATATCTCGATCTAGATCGAGTTTTGTACTATCTTTTACGCCTTTACGAATCTGATCGATCAGTTGCGCGGAACTAGCATTTCCCTTAGTTTGTGCCACCAAGGATTGCCAAGACTGATAGAGATTTACGCCCGAAACTAATAAGAAAGTTTCTTGCGGCAATAGATTGAGAACTTTTGCTTCATTATTTACCAATGGATTAGAGTTATCGTTTTTCAGATAAGTATTAATCTCAAAGCGCAACCCTTCCTTTTGCGTACCACCAGTTAGAGTCATTGCGTCGAGTTCGCGTCGCGATTGCGCGATCGCTGCTTCGTTGAGATTAAGCTTCGCTTGAGAGCCAATAAACTCTAGCGCCACCTCTCCATCAAGATATACCTGCAACAATGGATCGGCAATTTTGGTTTGAGAAGCAGCGCCATAGATCTTGGCAAATATAGTTTTTTTAGCAAGCGAAGGATTGCTGCCTTTATAAGTATCAATTGTCTGTTGAATCAGGGTCGAACTCGTCGCGATCGCCACATACTGACCGCCAATATCTGCGGTTACGACGCTATTATTCGGATCGCGCGAAGGCGATTCGTAATAGGTCACATCTTTATACTGCTTAGGCGTAAATCTTGCCCCTTGCTGTGTCAAGGCTTCGCGGTATTTCACTAAAAATGCATCGGACTTACCGCGATCGCGGGTAGGGGCAATTACCAATGTTGCCGCAGGTGCTTGAGGTTGGGCGGCATTGGGTACAAGCGCTGTGATGATGTAACCCTCGAGCCAAGGCTGCACATCGCGACCATACTCAGTCTTACTCTGCACTAACAACGAATTTAGCGGTGATTTCGTAATACCGTCACCAATTAACTTTTGTGAGGCAGGTGTCCCAAACTGCGCCAATTTATTCCAAGGTTCAGATTTAGTATTAAACGCCATCACTACCTGTGCCTCTTGGGGGATCGCTGCCGCAGCACCCAAAATCCCTTTAGTTGCCTGCGATCGCTGAGCAAAATAGAAATAGGCTCCCCCTGCTCCTGCGGCGACGATAGCAGCACCAATACCTATATACACCAGCATCGCTGATTGCTTTTTCTGTGCGGATTTGTTATTTCGAGATGACTTCGACATGGGTATGGAATAAACCTAAAAGTTGCAAGACATCAATATATGAAGAGCGCCAAATCTCAATCAAGATACTACAGAATCGTGTACCGACGATATTAAAAACAGATAAATAGGGCGAATTACTACCTGTAATTTTTAGTTTGTTATTTTGTTCTAAGTGCTATGACAATTGCTATATATTCTTTAATATCGATCGAATTGAGCAAGCTTTTTGTCGAAAACTAAATTTTTAGTGGTAGCCTAATTTCATCTTTAAAATCATAGTTTCTGCTATTTTACACTAGAAAAAATTGGTAATCTTAAATTAGTGAGAGTGTACTGTGCGTAAGCCTATATGTTCTTAACTAAGGGTGGCATTACCGAAAAAACTTAATTTCTATGACGTATGGATGATGCATGGATACAGACAACCTAGCTGTTTATAGCCTAATAGAGCAATTGCGCGGCTATGGTCGCAAGCAATTTACTGGCAAGCTGGAACTTCATAGTATCAAAGAATACAAATGGACTATTTACTACTGCCATGGCAGACTTGTTTGGGCTTCGGGGGGCTCACACAATCACCGACGTTGGCGTAGGCTGATGGGACAATACAGGGTACAGATAGACTTTAATAAAATCTCGCTTCGCAGTGCCGACGAGATAAGGCTATGGGACTATCACGTGCTAGTGATATTAATGAGGAGGTTGGTCTTAACTCGCGAGCAAATCTCTCCAATTATTGAGAGCTTTGTCCAAGAAGTATTGTTCGATATTATCCAATGCGCGGCTAACGACCGTATCACCTATTATTGTGATTTTGAAGATGAAATTACACCCGTCATTTCTCTAATCCATGCAGAGAATGCCATCAATCGCGCTCATCAAGAATGGTTATTATGGCGGAAGGAGGGAATCGCTGATTTTTCTCCCAATCTTGCTCCTTGGATTAAGCGTCCCGAGCAGCTTAAAGAAGAGGCTTCAGAACTTACCTATAAAACTTTAATCACAATCCTTGACGGTAGGCGATCGCTACGCGAGTTATCGGCATGGATGAAAAAAGACTTGCTGACTCTTGTCCAGTCATTAATGGCATACTACTATCGCGGCATGATTGGGTTGGTAGAAGTTGCGGATATCCAATCTCCTGTGCCATCATCCATTAGCTTACATGAATCGGTCAGATCTGAGGCTACTCAATTACCAGAGAGTAAGCAGAAAAAGATAGAGATAATATCACGACCTCTGATTGCCTGTGTGGATGACAGTAATCAAGTATGTGCGACTATTGAACAGATAGTGACAGGATTTGGATTTGGTTTTTTAGGGATTCGAGATTCTATTAAGGTTTTGCCATTACTGGCCGAGCACAAGCCAGAATTGATTCTCTTAGACCTAGTGATGCCGATCGTTGGTGGTTATGAACTCTGCACTCAAATTCGCAGAATGCCAGAGTTTAAAGATACACCAATACTGATTCTGACTGGTAATGACACAATTGTCGATCGCATCAGAGCAAGGTTTGTCGGTGCAACATCTTTTATATCCAAGACTTCAGGAAATGAAAATATTGGCGAGCAGATTCAAAAGTATCTTCTAGCTTCTGACAAAGAGCCAAAAGAGTTATCATCAATTGACTCACTAGAGCTTTCTGATTAGAGTGTTTAATATCCGCGATATCTGTTTTTATTTTTTATAAGGATAGAGTAATATGCTTAATTTGCTGAGCCTCTTCCCAATTGATAATCCCCAAGAAAGAGAACCTTTATCTGATTTCTCAAAACAGTTATTGATTCAGCAATCTTTTGCTGCTAATCAACCAAGTTCACTCGTACAGGATTTTGAGATATTTATTGAGTTTTTACAGATTCATAAGGTCGAAGTAAGTGCTAATCAACATGCGATTGCGCCCAAACATCTTGCCGATCTTAATAGTCGCCTCAGTCATCCAACTAAAATCGATTTTCAGCGTCCTAGCCAAAAATCCTATCCCCATATTCATGGACTTTATTTGCTTTTGAGGGCATCAGCGATCGCACAGGTGCAATTAGACAAAAAGAAGAACATATTGCGCGTTGATCCTCTAGTTCTCAAGTCATGGCGAGAGCTAAACGACACCGAAAAGTATTTCAATCTTCTTGCTACATGGATTTATTATGCCAGCGAAGATATTATGGATAATAGCGGACGTGCTCTTCCAGAATGGCTTTTTGTGTTTAATGGCTGGAGACAGTTAGTTAAAGAGGACTTGGATTTTACGGATGGTTCTAGGAATAACGAGTGGCTGAATCGCGTGAAGCTACACAATCTTGCCTTGTTAAATTTGTTTGGATTTGTGCAGTTAGAGGATGCAGAACCTTTAGCAGGTAAAGGGTGGCGAATAATTAAAGTGAAAGCTTTGCCATTAGGAAGAGCAATCATGGAGTTGTTGGATACAACTAATTGGAAAAAAGGACTCTTTAATGAATCAGAGGAAGATTTCTCAAATCTATTTATAGAAAAGCAAGCCCCAAAGCCCAAACTAGATATCATCGTCCAGAAATCAACGCCAACGGAAATCTTGCAAGAAGAATTTCAAGCGCTGGATCTATTTCCCAAATGGGAGAAAAATTTACAGATGCCTGAGCCTGAAGCCCAAGATGGAATCTTCACATTTAAAGTATCGATTAAAGTCCAGACTCTCAAGCCTAACAATCGCATCTCTACAGAGACAGTGTGGCGTAAAATTGCGATTCCTTCTAATTTCACGCTCTATGATTTCAGTTCTGCAATTCTCAAAGCCTTTGATTTTGCCAACGATCATCTCCATCAATTCATTTACAAAGATCGTCAAGGCTTCCAACGGAGCATTTATCATCCATATACTCAATATGAAGAAGATACGATCTTTACGGATAAAGTTTTGCTGAGAGATTGGCAAATTAATATCGGCGATCGCATTACCTATGTGTTTGATTTTGGCGATTGGTGGGAGTTTAATGTGGTCTTAGAAAGTATTGATGAACCCGATCCTAAACTCAAAAAGCCGAAGGCGATCGATCAAAAGGGTAAAGCGCCTGAGCAATACCCTGATTATGATAATGAATAAAAGAAAGCGGCGCATTGCGCCGCTTTCTTTTACTTGAGTTCGTTTTGCAAGTATTCGACTACTGACTCAATTTCTACCAATGTTGCGACCTTAGTGGCGCGATTAACAATTTCCACCTTGCCATCAGCGATCGCCTTACCCGTAACCACACGATAGGGAATTCCAACAAGGTCGGCATCCTTAAACTTCACGCCAGCCCGTTCATCACGATCATCAAGTAATACTTCAATCTTGGCGGCATTAAGTTCGGTATAAAGCTTTTCACCAACTTCCATTTGCTTAGTATCACCCACATTCGGTACGGTGACAATCACATGGTAAGGGGCGATCGCCTTATTCCAGATGATGCCATCTTTATCGTAGGACTGTTCAACGGCAGCTTGGGCAAGGCGTGACACACCTAATCCGTAGCAACCCATCACTAAAGGCAGTTCTTCGCCTTGCTCATTGGTGAAGGTCGCCTTCATCGCTTGTGAGTATTTGGTTCCCAATTGGAAGATATGACCAACCTCGATGCCTCTAGCCGTTTGCAAGATTTGCGAAGGATCGTGAACGGCGCGATCGCTTGCTTTTGCTTTATCAAGATTTACAACTGTGGGTAATGGGAAATCCTTACCCCAATTTGCACCAACAACGTGATAATCAGCTTCATTTGCACCCGTGACGAAGTTCTCTAACTCTGCAACTGTGCGATCGGCTAGGC
Organism: Pseudanabaena frigida; assembly: GCA_003242085.1. Lineage (GTDB taxonomy): Bacteria > Cyanobacteriota > Cyanobacteriia > Pseudanabaenales > Pseudanabaenaceae > Pseudanabaena > Pseudanabaena frigida. Next base: position 7,673 of record QBML01000064.1, read on the forward strand.
GGAGAAACTTCGGTGCAAAACCTTTTACATTGTCAATATAGGAATCATCAAGATCGGGAGCAATAAATCCTACAGGAATCTTGGAATGTGCCCATTTTTGTTGAGATTCAGGATCGGCAACTTGGAGATTGATAACTGCTTTTCCGCCATAGTTACTTGCTTGTTTCGTCAGTTCGTTTTGTAGCTTTACTTCATTAACATCGCGATCGCCTCGAATGCTAACCAATACTAAAACCGTTGTGCCATTGTCATAAACGACTTGATAGAGAACCTGCTTAACAACCTGAGTGGGGTCGCATTTCAGTAGCTTGCATACAGTTTCGATAGTTCCCTTTTTGGGGGTATGGACTTTCTCAAACTTGTCAAAAGATGAAACCACAGCATCGGGTGGTAAAGATACTGCCTTCTCGACATTGGCGGCATAGCTACTATCTTCAGTAAAGAGAATATCATCTTCACCAGCTTCCGCTAGCACCATAAACTCCTGCGAACCCGAACCACCGATCGCACCTGAATCAGCTTCTACTGCCCTGAATTTCAGACCGCAGCGATCGAACATCTTCCGATAGGCACGATCCATGTCGTAGTAGGTCTCTTTGAGGCTTTCTTCAGTGCTATGGAATGAATAGCCATCTTTCATGATGAACTCGCGACCGCGCATCAAGCCAAAGCGAGGACGAATCTCATCGCGGAACTTAGTTTGGATTTGATACAAATGCTGTGGCAATTGACGATAGGAGCGGATCGTATCTCTGGCGATCGCCGTAATAATTTCTTCATGGGTGGGGCCAAGACCGACTTCACGATTGGCGCGATCGGTGAGGGCAAACATGATCCCTTCAGCTTTGGTATAGGTATCCCAGCGTCCCGATTCTTGCCATAGTTCCGCAGGTTGCAGTTGCGTTAATAGGCATTCTTGCGCCCCTGTATCGTTCATCTCTTCACGCACAATCGCCGAAATCTTTTGCAGAACTCGCCACATCAGCGGCAGGTAAACATACAGACCAGCACCGACGCGCCTGATGTAACCAGCACGGAGTAGTAGTTTGTGACTTGTGAGTTCTGCTTCGGCGGGATCTTCGCGCAGAGTGACCCAGAGCATTTGAGATAGACGCATATTTCCGAGATGTTCGCTAGGGATATTCGCTAGAATTTCGTTAACCTGTTAACGGTTATTCTGCCTGTCGATCATATCAGGACTTGTAGCCTTGGTGTTGCTGCGAGAAATCTTGTTTAAAAAACACCCTTACGCATCTCTTCAGCAATAAATTCACTTGCTCGCGCTGTAATCGCCATTTCCGTTAGAGTAGGACTTTGCCAACCAGATGATGCCCAACAAGCTCCATCGGTCACAAATAGATTAGGGGATTCCCATATTTGATTATTGGCATTTACCACTGAGTTTGTGGGAGAAGTTCCCATCCTTGCGCCGCCGACTTCATGGATGTAATACCCAGGAGGAGCCGAGAAAGCCATAGTCTCTTCCATCCGACTGACAAATTCAGCGAAGATAGGCACGTGGAATATATCGGTTAACTTCATATTCTTGCCACCCGCAAGTTTGATGATTTCATCAATTTGTCTGTGCATGTGATCTAGCATCAGATGTTCGTTCTCAGACCAAGCACAATCGATATGCGGAACGGGAATTCCCCATGCATCAACTACATCATTACTTAATTGAATTTGGTTATTGTAGCGAGGTAATACTTCGCCATGAGCGATCAGAAACCCAATCGAACCAGATCCCACTTTACGAACAATACTTGGTAAATCAAAGCGCTGCACGCCTCCCCAGATACCATAGCCGCGCAAAAACTTCTCTTGCTGTGATTCTAAGTTACAGAAGCAAGGAATGAAAAAACTATCGCATCCTGAAAGATCGAAGGTCTTTGGTTGCTTGATATTTGGCAAGAAAAAGAAGGTTGATGTGGATACGTGATCCATCAAATATCGTCCTAGCAGTCCTGATGGATTGGTTAAGCCCGCAGGCTGATATTTCTCAGTGGAATGCAAGAGGATACGTACAGATTCAATCGTAGAAGCGCAGAGAACGACAGTACGAGCGAACACTTCATGGGTGGTTTTGCTATGGCGATCGCGATATGCCACGCCACGAGCTTTGCGCGTATCAGGATCGAAGATCACATGACTCACTACCGCATCCGATCGCAAGGTCACATTACCCGTAGCGATCGCCGCTTTGAGCGAAGATCCGAGGCTGGAATACATGGGCCAAGGCTGTTCTGGGGTAGGACGATGCAGACCAAAACCCCGTGAAGGAATTAAGCAACGATCTGACCAATTTGTTTCCACAACTTGTTTCAGATGTAACTCGGCAGGGGTTAAGGGCAAGGTCGGTTGATATTCGCCATCGGGCAGTTGCGCCAAACCCTCTTGACTACCCCGCACCTGAAAAAAACGCTCCAGTTTACTGTAGTAAGGTGCAAGATCTTCATAGGCGATCGGCCAGTCTTGTTCATGCCCGTCACGACTTGCCGCCTTAAATTCATAGTCCGATAGTCGCAGTGTGATTCCGCCCCAAGTTAAGCTTTTACCCCCCACCTGACGACCCCGAATCCAGAAAAATGGCTGGTCTTCTGGTGTGGTGTAGGGATTATCCTTTTCATCGATGAACAGATCTGGGTTTGCTTTCCAATAACCAGGATGCATCGACTGATAGGACTGATGTTTAGATATTGCGAGGTTATAAAATCGCTTTGCCATATCCCTAACCTGATGCCCCATATCAGCTTTGGCATCAGGAGTACGACCTGCTTCTAAGACGAGAACTTTTAGACCGCGTTCGCTCAATTCCTTAGCAGCTACGCCACCGTTGGCTCCAGAGCCGACCACGATCGCATCATAAATTTCTGAAGAGGGATTGGTACTCATCTTATTTCTAGACAAACCTTTTGATTGGCAACCACAGCTTAATATCTTGACTGAAAATGCCCCCGAAATTACATGCTCTTGAGCAAGCTTTCGACATACAGCGCCTTGCGCGTTCTGAAAACCCAAGGAATTTTGGGAAAGTGTTGCAAAGCAACACTTTCCCAAAATTCCTCATATTACAAAAAGTCTAAACAGGCTGTAGCGATCGCTAAAGGCTTTGAGAATTTCTGAAAACCTAGCAAATGAGGACTATATTTTCTCCCCTGAAATGATGTTTAGGACAAATCAAAACCCAAATAATTAGAGGCGGCGCTTTGCGTCGCCTCTAATTATTTGGGGTCTAAGCAAAACTTGCATTGCTATAGAGGATTTTGTGATCGACAAACGTAAAAATTGTTTACTTCAACTTTTCATTCCATAGAAGGATGGCAAACAAATTTACTATGAAATCAAAGTTTGTTAATAATGTTCCAAAAGATAGGATTAGATAATATATACCCTAATCAAAATATCTTGAATATTTAATATTTGATACCTTTAGTTTATAAAAAAATATTTGGGAATTAGGTGTAAAAAATAAAGTTTGCAAAATATTTTTAT
>QBML01000065.1 GCA_003242085.1 Pseudanabaena frigida
GAGTTGCGGCGCGTAGCGCCGCAACTCTTGACATAACTGATATTTGCTTGAAAGTCTAACTTAGTATTTCTCTCAAGCGATTATCGGGACTGAATGAGGAAGAAAATATCTATAAGCGCAAATAATTCCATCTATTCTCTAAATATAGATATAAATCTTGCAAAATTACTTTTCTTGGTTATCACGAATTGTCTTTGCTAGCGTAAAAGTAGATGAGATGGAGAAAACATATCCCATACCTACGAAAGCCTTTTGCCAAGTATTTCCCTCTAAAAAGAAGATACCAGCACCAGTTCCTGCTGTAGAGATAATGAAAGCTGCCCAAACTTGCAAAATCCAAGCTGGTGTGTCTTTCCCAAGTCCAGTTTGCCGCATAGTTTTTTACCCTTAGCTAATTTAATAGTTGCGATTATAGTGTACAAGCTACAGAATGCTTATAGCTGCTTACTATCGATTTACAAGTTCTTTAAGGAGATAGAGAAAAATCTCTATGGAATATAATTTTTAATTGGTTCTATTCCTAATTCCTGTTGCCAATCTAATAGAGGTCTTTCCCAATTTTCTTCCCATTTTTTGGCAAAGAAAGGTTGTGATTTTACTCCCAGTCTGTAGCCGATCGCGATTTGCTCGAGTAGGTTATCCAATTCTTCAGGATGCTTGAATAATGTACTGATTAATCCTCCTGCAATCAAAACGGCTGACATGGTGCGGTGAGTTTGCGCTAGCTCAAAGGCTTTTAATCCTAACTCTCCAAATACATCCGTACTAAATCCCGCCACAATATGCCAGATGTCATGAGTTTGACGCATTCGCAATAAAAAATAGCTAACATCATCTTCAACTTTAACTGGTCGATAGAAGTTGGGATCGAATCCAGATTCTTTGATGTATGTAGCATAGGCATATCCGAGGGATTCGTGCGGTAGTTGGAGCAAGGCATCCAGATTAATTGATGGCGCTAAATAACGCTCTTGAAAGAGTTCTGCTACCCCAGGTTTAGACTTGACAAAAGCTACTGCTAATTCTGTAGCCTTTGTATGGCGCAATCCGTCTTCTACATCATAGACAGATTCAGTTTGGGTGGGATCTCGTAATAAAATCATAACCCCTTTAAGGGTCGAGAGAAATTCAAGATTATGCCGCAAATTTCCTAATGTCATAGTTTTTAGTTTGGTAAAGGTCGAGGGACTGGATCAAACTTTTCGACATTCAGACAATATCATATTAATTTTAGAAAAAACGTTACTCAGTCTCGTTTTTTCCAGAAGATATAGCAGTCCTCAATCATTGGTGAGAATCTTTAGCTTCGACACTTCGGCAAGCTCAGTACATCGCTTCGCTCAGCCAGCAGTAATAATCTTTGGCTAAGTGAAGCCGAAGTCTCTCACATCTCATTTAGGATTGATATAGTGCTTAGGATTTACAAGGCATTAGACGTAGTAAAAGAGACGTACTTCTTGTTTTGATAAACTTGCTTCTAAGATTATGTCTCGTCTTATAGGATCGTATGAATTTACATACTGATAGAGCGATCGCGCGACCAACCAAATTTGCATATGTTTTCACCGTTACAAACGCTAACTGTTAAGATGCAGATAGCAGTTACGGTACTAAACGACGCAAGCGTCATGACATTAACCTACGAAAAGACTTTGGCAGATCGGGTCAGAGCAGATTTTGAGATATTGAATCAAGAGGTCAACGGCAAGCCCCTCATTTACTTTGATAATGCCGCTAGTTCGCAGAAGCCCAAAGCAGTGATCGACGCATGGAAATACTATTACGAGCACGATAATGCCAATGTGCATCGCGGCGCACATACCCTTAGCGCTAGGGCAACTGATGCCTACGAAGGAGCGCGGGAAAAAATTGCCAAATTTATTAATGCAAAATCATCACAGGAAATTATTTATACCCGTAATGCCAGCGAAGCAATTAATCTAGTTGCCTATACTTGGGGATGGGCAAATCTCAAGGAAGGCGATGAAGTGATTCTCTCGGTAATGGAGCATCACAGCAATATCGTGCCTTGGCAGTTGATTGCTCAGAGGACAGGTGCAGTTCTAAAGTTTCTCGAACCAACTGAGACAGGTGAGCTAAGCGTTGAGCAGTTTAAGTCTTTGCTCAATCCTAAAACTAAACTGGTATCAATTGTTCATGTTTCTAATACCCTCGGTTGTGTCAATCCAGTAGAAGAAATTATTCCATTAGCTCACGCTCAAGGCGCGAAGGTATTACTAGATGCTTGTCAGAGTGTACCGCATATGCCTATTGATGTGCAGAAACTAGATTGTGATTGGCTAGTGGCTTCGGGACATAAAATGTGCGCGCCAACAGGTATCGGCTTTCTCTATGGTAAGCGTGACATATTACTGGAAATGCCGCCATTTATGGGTGGTGGGGAAATGATTGCTGATGTGTTTCTCGATCGCTCTACTTACGCAGGGTTGCCCCATAAGTTTGAAGCGGGAACTCCTGCCATTGGAGAAGCGATCGCCCTCGGTGCGGCGGTGGATTATCTCACCGCGATCGGGATGGAGAAAATCCATGCGTATGAACAGGAATTAATTGAGTATTTGATGGATTATCTCGACGAGATTCCCGACATTAAGGTGTATGGCCCTCGCCATCATCGTGCGGGTTTAGCTGCCTTTACCATTGCCCATGGAATTCATGCTAATGACTTATCCGCAATGCTCGATCAAGATGGAATTGCGATTCGTTCAGGACATCACTGTACCCAGCCATTACATCGCTTTTTAGGAGTGAGCGGCACTGCTAGAGCTAGTGTCTACTTCTATAACACCAAAGCCGAAGTGGATATATTTGTGGCTTCTCTTAAAGATGCGATCGCTTTCTTTAAAAATATAATGGCCTAGACCTATGGTAAGACTTGTTCTACTAGGGGCTTCAGGTTCGGGACGCACTACTCAAGCTTTGCGTCTTCAGTCTTTACTAAATATTCCCGTAATCTCAACTAGCGAAATTTTGCGATTAGAGATGGCGACAGAAACTGAGTTAGGCTTAGAGGTAAAAAGCTTTGTCGATTCTGGTGAATTTGTGCCCGATCTGCTGATGATTGCACTGATGCGATTGCGGTTAGAGATGGAAGATACTCAGAGAGGATGGATTCTAGAAGGCTATCCTCGCACTGCTTTTCAGGCGGAAGAGCTAGACTTTTTGCTAGATGAGTTGGGCTGTCCGCTTGACCATGCCATTTATCTGCAAGCTTCTGAAGAGACATTAATGCAGCGATCTCGATCGCGTGGTGGTTCCGATGACACAATTGAAGTAATTCAGAAACGGATTGAGCAGTTTCTCGATTTGACCATGCCTTTATTAGAATACTATGGCTATAAAAAGAAATTGCTGACTGTCGATAGTGAGTGTGATGTAGACACAGTTAGCGCTCGTCTAGAACATGGCATTAATCATTTAATTCAATAGAACCTATAGCCGCTATGAGTTTTAGCCCAAGCACAGAAACAGCCTACTGGTTAGCATGGTCGCAAGTGCGTGGCATTGGGCCTGTTCTAATCAAACGGATATATCAAGCTTTTGGCTCAATGTCAGAAGCTTGGCAGGCTTTACCGAGCGATTTGCAATCGGTTGAGGGTATTGGCGGACAAACACTCGAAACCATTCGCAAAGCTCAGAGTGAAGTCGAACCATTGTCACTACTGGAGGTGCATGAGCGTAACAATCTCAATTTTTGGACACCTAGCGATCGTGAATATCCGCAGCTACTTTGGGAAATTCCCGACCCACCTCCAATTTTGTACTATCAAGGTCATCTCACCAATTGGAATGAACGGAATACGGTCGCGATCGTCGGTACGCGCAACTCAACACCCTACGGAAGGCGATGGACTAAGAAACTTGTATCAGCCTTGGCTAGTCGGGGATTCACAATTATTTCGGGTATGGCTGAAGGTATTGATGGCGAAGCACATAGAGCCTGTTTAGAAGTTGACGGTCAAACCGTTGCCGTAGTGGGGACAGGAGTCGATCGCATTTATCCACCTAAACATAAGTCCCTCTACGATCAGATTGTTTCTTCGGGGCTAGTTGTAAGCGAATATCCGCAGGGTACGCCGCCAGATAAAAAACATTTTCCTGCGCGTAACCGAATTATTGCGGGACTCAGTCGCGTGACTTTGGTAATCGAAGCTCCAGAGCGATCGGGAGCCCTAATCACTGCCTATCAAGCCAATGAATATGGACGCGATGTCTATGCACTGCCTAACTCCCTAGAAGTGAACGAAGCAAAGGGTTGCTTGAAATTATTAGGTAAGGGCGCTCAAGCGATTTTGGGTGTAGATGAGTTGTTGGAAGCATTGGGCATGTTGCCAAACTTAGATCGATCTGCACCCGCGATCGCTATTGCCGAGCTGCCACTATTACAACAAAATGTTCTCCAAGCGATCGGCTTTGGCGATCCTGTTGGCTTAGATTGGATTGTGGAACAGGTTAAAGCCTCTTCTGGGGAGGTGTTAGGAGCTTTAACTCATTTAGAACTAGTGGGGGCGATCGCGCCATATCCTGGGATGCGGTATCAACGCTTGGCATGATGAATCGCTAAGATGAATCTATGCTGAAAAATTTTTGGTACGCTGTCGAGTTCTCTGACGCGATTACATCTACACCTAAGCGCCTAAAGGTTCTAAATCAAGATATCGCGATCTATCGCACGCATACGCAGCAAGTAGTGGCTATGCAGGATCTATGCGTACATCGAGGTACTGCATTATCTGGCGGATGGGTAGAAGGTGAATGTATTGTTTGTCCTTATCATGGTTGGTCATATCAAGCGGATGGAACCTGCACTAATATTCCTGCCAATGCGACGGATATCCCTATTCCCAGTAGAGCTAAGTTAACAACCTATGATGTTCGGGAAAAGTATGGATGGGTATGGATATTTATGGGAGATATCCCTGAAGTAGAGCGTATTCCCATTCCTGACTTGCCTTATTTTGATGATTCTAATCTCAAATCTCTGCATGGAGATTTTCTCTGGAATACCCACTATACCCGTGTAATCGAGAATCTCTTAGATATTGCTCACGTACCTTTTGTTCACGCTGGTGCATTTGGGAATAGAGAGCAGCCACAAATAGCCGAATTTGCGGTAGATAGTTATCCAAATGGAGCAGGAGCAACTGTAATGCTCAATGCATCCCGACCAAAAGGTCTTTGGGGCTTTTTAGCATCGAAGCAACCGCAGGTTGTCAAAACTCGCACTGCATTCTTTATGCCCAACATTACTTTCCTAGAAGTGCATTTAGTATTTGGCAGATTGATTGTTTACAATGCTCATGTTCCGATTGACGATCGGACAACGGTCAGTAAATGGATTAATCTACGGAGCTTTTTTACGGGTAATTGGGCAGATGACGATGCGCGTAAGCGAGTCTTAAAGATTTTTAATCAGGATAAAGACATTGTGGAATCTCAACGACCTCAGATCGTCCCCTATGACCTAAATGAAGAATTGAACGTACAGTCAGATGCTTTACAGGTTGAGTATCGCAAGCTACGTCGTCAATTTTTAAGAGATCGCTAGGACAAATCAAAACCCAAATAAATAGAGGCGGCGCGAAGCGCCACCTCTATTTATTTGGATTTTACGTTCTAAGTAAAACTTGCATTACTATGGCAATCGGATACCGCTAATTCAGGATGAAGTTCGCGATCGGTTATATTGATTGTCAGGTTATAAAGATTGATTTATCAAGAAACTGGAGAAGTTTTAATGACCATTTCGATGTATCAGGTCGCGATTCCTTCCCTAGTACGATCGCTGAATAATTTAGTGGCAATTCTCGAAAAGGGGGCTGCCCATGCTGAGGCTAAAAAGATCGATCCTGCGGTACTAATTGCCAGCCGTTTGTATCCCGATATGCTGCCTCTCAGTCGCCAAGTGCATATTGCTTCGGATATTGCTAGACGTGGTGTTGCGAGATTAGCGGGTGTAGAGGCTCCTGCATTAGAAGATAACGAAACTACGTTTGCAGAACTATGCGATCGCCTTCGGAATGTGGTTGCATTTATCGAGACGTTCACTCCCGAACAGATTGATGGTTCTGAAGAGAAGGTGATTACTTTGCCTATTGGAAAGGAAACGATGACTTTTGCGGGACAATCATATTTGTTGTTCTTTATTCTGCCAAATGTCTATTTCCATGTGACGACTGCCTATGACATTCTCAGACACAATGGTGTTGAATTAGGTAAGCTCGATTTCTTGGGCGCTCCTCGCTAATTACAGCAATTACCGATCTAACGAACCATAAGAAAAATTTTGAAAGTGTTACTTTGCAATGCTTTCAAAATTTTTCTTGGTTTGGGCTTGAGCTCAAAGCGTTGTATAGCAATACAAAAAAATCAAAACGCAAATAGAGGTGGCGCTTTGCGCCACCTCTATTTGCGTTTTATGTCCTAAGCAAAACTTGAATGGCTATGTGTTGGGAAATACCAACTTCTCTTAGAAAAAAGTAAATTTCCCCAAGTTATATTTCATGTATTTTGCTTGATTATTTCAAAACCTGTGGCGCACCCTCAGCTTGCGCCACAGGTTTTTGGGATTTTCTATTTAATTTCGCCCAGCTACTGAGTTGCGTCATAGTGATTTCCTGCAACTAGGCAAGCCTGTCAAAAAGATGTAATAATTTGTAACAGAAATAACAAGCGATCGCTTTTTTCAGCGATCAAACTTATGGAACCCGAATTAATAAATACGGAAACCACCGATCTAGAAATTAGCCCAGAAATAACCAATTTAGAAGTAATTCTTCCAACAATTGAGGAAGAACTACATCGCCATGAATGCGGTGTATGTGGCTATATATATGAACCGTCCGTAGGAGATGTTAAGCGTAATATTCCTAGTGGTACTGCTTTTGAGCGCATACCTGAAGATTGGCGCTGTCCTGTCTGTAACACTAAGAAAAAATCATTCTCCGATATCGGTATTGCCGCCAAACCTTCTGGCTTTACCGAAAATTTAGGATATGGGTTCGGTGTTAATGTTCTTACCCCAGGACAAAAAAACTTACTAATATTCGGTTCCTTGGCGCTGGCAGTAATTTTCTTTATTAGCCTTTACGCTCTGGATTAATTCATATATTTACATTTATCTTTTGCAATTTTTCGCTAATCTTTTATGAATAAAAGCATAAAACGCTTTCTTACCGCCATCTCTCTTTGTATCTTATTGGCATGTGGTGCGTTATTTGGGACGGGAATGCCTAATGCTATGGCAAATCATGGCAACTGGCACAAAGTCGAGCTACCCGTAGCAATTACGCCGCTTGATTTATGGTTTGACAAAGATGAACCCAATCATGGCTGGCTAGTTGGGACAGATGCGACCTTACTCGAATCAACTGATGGTGGCAGTACTTGGGAAGAGCGCAAACTCGATCTTGGTGATGGCATTTATCGCTTCTCCTCAATTAGTTTTTCTGGAGATGAAGGCTGGATTACGGGTCAGCCTGCTCTATTACTGCATACTACTGATGCTGGTAAGTCTTGGTCGCGCATCGGACTTAGCTCCAAGCTGCCTGGAGATCCCTTTGCGATCGTTGCTTCTGGTAAAAACTCAGCCGAAATGGTCACCGATCTGGGCGCTATCTACGCCACTCAGGATGCCGGTCAAAACTGGAGAGCTTTAGTCACGCAAGCAGTCGGCAATGCCCGTAACCTCAACCGTAGTAAAGACGGTCGTTACGTTGCAATTTCGGCAAATGGCAACTTTTACTCTACATGGCAACCAGGTGATGTGACTTGGATACAGCACAACCGTAATAGTTCTCGCCGCGTTCAAAATATGGGCTATACCCCAGATAATCGCCTATGGATGCTAAATCGTGGCGGTCAAGTCCAATTTAGTGAAGTTGGCGAATTTGAGACATGGGAGAGGAAGCTAACTCCTAAAGAAGGTGGTGGATTTGGGCTGTTAGATCTTGCCTACCAAGATGAAAATAATGTCTGGATCTCTGGCGGTAGCTCGAGATTGCTCCATAGCGAAGATGGCGGTAAAACTTGGAAGCGTGATGAGTCGGCAGCTAATGCAGGCGCTAACCTTTACAAAATTTACTTTTTCTCAAGCGATCGCGGCTTTGTGGTTGGACAAAATGGCACATTACTTGCCTATTCTCCAGACTAGAAAAAAGCCTCGCTTTGCGAGGCTTTTTTCTATCGACCTAAGGCGTGGAGTGCGTTAATCGCATCCGCGCATTTTTGTGTGTATGCTTCGAGCGTAGGGCGATCGCTTGACTCAGGTGCTGGAATGAGTTCGCCAATTCGTACTGTTACGGGCTGAAACAATTTCGGAAATTTTGCCCCCTTTGGAAAAATTGTGTCCGTTCCCCACACGCTAACAGGTAAAAAAGGAGCTTGCGTCTTTGCTGCAATCATTGCCGCACCTAGTTTTGGTTCAGTAACACGACCATCGATAGTGCGTGTTCCTTGTAAAAAAATACCAGTTGCCCAGCCTTTATTAATAGACTCGATCGCCGATCTGATTGCTGCGCGATCGCCCGCCCCACGCTTAACAGGATAAGCCCCAAATGATTGAATTGCTTGTTTGAGCACAGGCACTTCAAATAACTCCTCTTTTGCCATAAATGCTACAGGACGACCCATGCAACTACCGACTATCAACGGATCGAAGTCACTCGCATGGTTACTAACTACGATGAGATTGCCAGTGAGAGGAACATTTTCGGTTCCATAAATGCGCTCTTGGTAAAATAAATATAATAGTGGTCTAACTACAGTCCACTTAAACATTTTATATAAGATAGGATTGCCGCCTTTATCTTTATCTTTTTCCATCTACCAACTACCTAGAGCATTAAGATAAAAATAGCAGTAACAGAGCATCGCTTCACATGCCAATCTGACTTACTGCGGCGACCACCAACTATAAAACTTCAAAAAAATGGGCTTGGCTTTTCATTAGCTCTGTTAGCAATGCAAGTTTTGCTTAGGACATAAAACCTAAATAAATAGAGGCGGCGCGAAGCGCCGCCTCTATTTATTTGGGTTTTA
>QBML01000066.1 GCA_003242085.1 Pseudanabaena frigida
GAAATAAATGTGAAGTCGCCTCTATAACTTGCTTTTGTTTCCCGACAAGTCTATTTAGCTCATCTAACACAAATCCCTATGTTCATGTCAATCTTACTTTTGAGGCGATCGCATATTGTTATAGGGGAGAATATATACGTCTATTAATTTTCTACCAGAACAGGCGCAAACATTTACAACAGATTGCCATTATGGGAAAACTTTTGATGAAAAGATTTTTGTTCCTTGCAGTTATTTCTTTACTTGTAGTTCTGTATTTTGCTCCCTTTGCCCTGTCAAAATCCGATTTGATAAATATTAAGATCTTGGCTATCAATGATTTTCATGGAAATCTAGAGGCAGGTAATCTTAATTTTCCTCCTTCTACTGGCGATCGCATTCCTGCGGGTGGTGTTGAATATTTAGCTACTCACATTAAAAATCTGCGGGTTACGAACCCTCAGGTTAAACCTCAAAATACAGTTACAGTCTCAGCAGGAGATACGGTAGGAGCCAGTCCTCTGATATCCGCGCTTTTTCACGATGAACCTGCAATTGAAGCATTTTGATAATCCTCGTTCTGGACAAAATCGAATTCTCCAAGTTTCTCAAGGATTTACCTACAGCTATAGCAATTCTGCTGCCTTGGGCAATAGAGTCAGTAATATCGCGATCGCAGGAATAGCGCTCGACCCCGATCTCGACTATCGCATCACCGTGAACAGCTATCTAGCCGATGGTGGTGATAATTTTATAGTGCTAAAAGAAGGACGCGATCGGCTAGTAGGAGAACTCGATATTGAAGCTCTCGAAGCCTACTTTAAAATGCGATCGCCAATCTCTCCTAACCCAGCCAACAATTAAACCAACTATAAATAAGGGACATTTCATGAATTGACCCTTACTGCGAATGATTTAGGATTATTGTTACAGAGATTTATTCAATTTAGCTGGGCGCTTCTTGCATAGTAGATTTACACCAAACAATATAGAAGCGCTGGCAATTCCAATCGTAGTGGAAGGATTGGGTACAGGGGTTACTAAACTTTGATTTCTTTGTGCTTAATTTTACTTTTAAAAAATCTGTAATATGGCTGTTCTATTCACCAATTGGGCAAAGTGATGTAATTTAAGCAAATCTAGTACTTTCATTGGCTTTACGAATCACCCCTTAATTACTTTTTTTGTATCGTAGCTTTCTTGTCTACAACTGGTTGAAATAAAAATTATGGCTATATCGACTTCCGAAACATCTGCTGTTCCTCCCAACCAATGGTGGCGTGGTTTTATCTTGGTGCTTTTAGCGACCTTGTTTTTGTCAATCCAAAATGTCTTAGTTAGAATAGTTCAATATAATGGAAAGTATCCGCTAAAAATTCTCGGTGGACTAATCCCTTCTAATATCTATGTTGCAGCAGATCCCACGAATCCACTGCAAGTACCTTTATTAGTTCTTTTAATAAGAATTGCTTTTGTCGTTCCACTACTGTGGAGCGTGCTACCTGTGCTTAGACCTGGAGCGGGAGAACAGGCTATCTCGGTTCTAAGAGGTTACAATCCTCGATTACTGATTAAGGTGATCGCGGCTGGAGTGCTACTGTTTTTATCTCAAACAGGTACTTACTTGGCTGTTTCGATTGTTGGGCCAGCAACGGCTCTAACCGTGTTCTTTATTTATCCTGTAATCACGACCTTGCTAGCATGGAAATTATTTGGCGATCGTCCTTCTTGGAAACAATGGGTAGCTATAGGTTTGATTATTGGTGGCTGTATATGGGTATTATTCAGCACTATTCCTGGGGCGAAATTTAGTAGAGATCTAGTGGGGGTGATTGCGGCTGCCTTTGCTGGAATTGTTTTTGCATTAGAAGGAATTATTGCTCAGTCTTGCTTTAAAAAAATCAATCCTGCCACATTTACGGGACTGATTTTTACGGTTGAATTTGTCGTTTTACTGATTGTGTGTGTAGCTTTTATCCATATCAATTTGAGTAAAGGGTTGATTATCATGGGTTTATTGCTCTGTTTTGCAACCTTGTTGGGCTATCTATTTAACAATTTTGGTATTAAATCAATTGGGGCAGCTTCTACAGCAATTATTGGTTCTAGTGGTCCTGCAGTCACGGCTATTTTAGCGGTGTTAATTCTCAATGATAAAACACCATCTTGGGAAGCGATCTTTCTGGTAACGATCGGTGTTGCTTTGATGAATTTGGAAAAGATCGGTAGGAAACCTGTAGTGGCGACAGAAGAGTTAAATAAATAGAGGTATTGCAAAGCAATACCTCTATTTATTTAACTCTTTATTCAACCAAGAGGGTAAATGCCCCACCGCTCTGCGGTGTGAGTAAATTCTAGTGAAAAAGAATTTGATACCCCGTCCGCTTGCGGCGGGGGTATTCATTTAACTCTACCAAAGGCGATCGGGGTTATCTCCTTGCGCTTCGATAATCCACCCCGCCAGTAATAGGCGATCGCATCGCCTTCATCATTTTGAACTATGCCTATCGATCCAGTTCCCAACCCTGTTTGTCCTTTGCTCCGACTGCGACTATCTTTTGCGTGGGGTGCGCTAGTCGAGTCGATAACTGGAATCAGGATTTCATTGGGGCGATCGGGGTTGGGACTGGGATTAGCTCGAACGAGCATTACGTGTCCAGTATTGTGACTGTCGAGGTCTTGGGGACGCAACCAAGCAACAATATCGCCACTACGCAGATCGCTAGCTTTACGAATCCTTTCCCAATGCTTAGTTTCTTGCGTTTTACTAGAAAATAATGTGTAAAAATCTTGGGCAAGGGGACGGTGAACTTTTGATTTAGAGATGGGTAATTCTGCATAGGCTTCTGGCAATACTCTTTGGAGTGAATAGTCTAAAAAGCCCGAACAGTCATAGTTATAGCGTCCACTAGCCTCATCTACGTCGGTAATATGTTGGTAAGTTGAAGTTTGCATTGCCGCAAGTTGTCGCTCGGCTTCTTGCAATAAAAAAATATTCTCAGTAGTTTTTGGCACCGCAGCAAAGGTCAGTCCGAATAATGTGGCTAACGAAGTTATACCGATAAAAGTTGTTTTCTTGAGATTCATTTATGTAGTTCTCCAAATACTCGGTGATTGCTTGCAAATCTGCTAACTCTTGGATTAGGCGATCGCGGATTCCAACCGTTTCTATGTGCTATTCTTCTGCTATTAGAGCTACTAAGCCCGTATTTATTCCTGCTAAGATTTCCGCTTCCATTGTTACAGATGTAAATAGAAACACGCTTTTAGTTTGATTTTCTGCTTGATGGAGATCGATAGAAAAGTTACGCGAATGCTCCAATTTCCAAGAGTTTAAATTTGAATGAACCTTTTAGTGAAAAAATTTGTCTTAATACTTTATATAAGCTAACTCATCAATTTAATAATGGTGTAATTATTAATTTTGCCTTATTCAAAAAGGCTCAGATTAGCTGTAAGTAAACATTTAGGAGATTTAACTGTGGAGCGTCGTAAATTTTTGATGTTGTTTGGCGTTGGCACTCTAGCCAGTTATCTGCCTGTAGCGATCGCCGCTTGTTCTTCTTTGTTAAAACCTGATGCTGCTTCAGCGCAATCCGATGGTTTTCTAGTAGTCGGTACTGTTACCGATCTAGACAATGCAGGACAAATTCTTAGGGACACTGAAATAGGCTCTATTGCATTAGTTCGTTCTCCTGATAATCCTCAAAACCTTATAGCTGTCGATCCTACCTGTACCCATCAAGGCTGTAAGACAAATTGGGATAATAACAATCAGAGTTATAACTGTCCTTGTCATGGTGCTAAGTTTGATGTCTATGGCAATGTTATTAATGGGCCAGCGAGAAATTCACTCAAAACTTATGACGCAACAATTCAAGGTAATTCAGTTTTAGTTAGAAGAAGTTAAGAATAAGTTTCCTTTTGGTGCGATCGCTTTTTTATATTGATTTATCACTAGAACGGATGATATCTGAGAACTTGCAATCGCACTTTGTAACAACCAAAACTAAATAACTGTTTCTAATCTCTTCACCAAATAGGATTGCTATATTCCATGTTCGCGATCGTCGCGATCTCACAAATGCAGTAGTTAACATCACAATGCCCTATGCAGTTAGGCGGCTGAAATAACAGCAATATTCTTGTAAAGGACATTTTTCGCAATGAGGTTTTCTATCCTTGCAGACCATCGCTCCAAAGTCGAGCAAAGTTAAATTCCACCTACTTACATTTCGATCTGGGGCGATCGCATCGGCAGCCGACCAGAGAATTTTGCATCGTGACTTAACCCTTTCCCCTTGTAGTCCAAAGAACCGTTCGATAATTCTTGCTACGTTTGTATCGAGGACTGCTGCCGATAGTCCGAAAGCATTCGCGAGGATCGATCTAGCAGTATATTTACCGACTCCCGAAAGTAAAAGTAATTCTGCTTCGGTATTGGGTATGTTGCTATGATATTTTTCCAAGATTGTTTTTGCCGATTTCCTCAGCCTATCCGATCTAAAAGAAAGTCCCAACGGTTGAAGTAACTCAGTTAACTCGTGAAGCGAAGCTACTGCAAGATGCTCTAGAGTCTGATACCGAACTAAGAATGATTCGTATATTGGCGCAACCGCTTCGGCTGCGGTCTTTTGCAACAGAACCTCCACAACGAAAATACAATAAGGTTCGCACGTTCGCCGCCACGGAAAGTCGCGCAAGTAAATTGCTGCCCATCTCTTCAATCGCTCCTGAAACCATTTAACTTTTTCAAGTTCTAAGTTAGCTTGCATGAAACCGCGATCGCTTTGCGTTCTTGGTGAAATTTGCCAAGATTGTAGCGCCTCAGGGACTAGATAGGCGATCGTTAGTGACATTGCAAATTACTACTAAACAAGTGATGGCGAATCGTAAAGGTAATCACTCCCCAAATCTCAAATTCAGAATCCTTATTAATGGAAATGGTTTTGATATCAGGGTTTTCTGCCACTAGCTGAAAGCGTTTTCCTCTAATGCGCAAGCGTCGCACGACTAGTTCGCCATCGATTGATGCGACTACAATTTTTTTATCTTCTGGAGCGATAAAGCGATCGACAATCATCAGATCGCCTTCTCTTAAACCGCACTCTAACATTGGTTCGCCTTCAAACCGCATAAAGAAAGTTGATTCTGGACGATTAATTAAATACCGATTGAGATCTAGATGGGCTTCTAGATAGTCGTCAGCTGGTGAAGGAAAGCCAGCCGAAACAGCAGTTGAGAACAATCGCAGTAGCATCGGTTTTGGTTTCGGGATGCAGCAATAAACTCTAGTCATAGCGCCCTCTCAAGAAACACTATGATTATTGTACTTTATTCAAAAAATTATAGGTAACTTTGAATTGAGCGATCCAATGCGCGATCGCACTTTGTAACATTCAAACCTAAATAACCGTTTCTAATCTCTTCACAAAAGGCGAATCGCGATCGCACAGCAAGTTTAAATTTTCGTTACTATTTTTATTCATTTTAAGTAAATTGAGAAGTGATAATTTGATTGGAATTAACAGCTAACAGTTTCATCCCCCTCAATAAATTATGCGCCAAGATATTTATCTCTACAATGATGCAGGTAGTTGGAGTGTTATTGCAGGTAATGCAGTTGCTCGGATTGTGGAAGACTATCGCGAACGCGATCTACAGTTTGTCACGGCTAATGAGGTTGCACTCTTTAGTTTAGAGGGTAATGACTATAGTGTGATTCGCATAGTTGCGAACGAACCGCTTACAAACGTCGAATCCTCAGAATGGATAGCAAGAGCGCGTTGGCGATTAAAAAACACCAACGATCGAGTATTGATCGCGGGTGTTTTCGATCCTGATTGTCTGCATGATTGGATGGAGGAAGAGGATAGCTCAGACGTTAAAGCGATCGCACTGCCTTCTGGAGACTATCAGGTGGTGTTATACACTTATCTGCATAGTATGAATGGGGCTGTGTGGCTGAGTGATAATTTCTTGCCTTCTCCCTTTCCTAAGCTAAGTCAATGGTTTCGCCAAGACCATCCAAACTCGCCATTACCAACATGGTTAGCAGCTATGTTTGCCTATGAAGATGTAGACAAAGATGATGAATGGTATCCAATCCAAGAAAGCGTAAAACTCGATCGAATTGGCGTTGCACAAATGAAAGATGAATGAGTAAATAAAAGATAACGAGTTTAAGCA
>QBML01000067.1 GCA_003242085.1 Pseudanabaena frigida
TGGAAAGAGCAAAATCTGCTCTAAACATTGCTTTTGTTTCCCAACAGGTCTAATATAAGATAAATATAAGATAGCCATGCTTCAAACTGTTGCTGTGCTTGAAACCCATTATCGGGAATGACAGTGATTCGTGAAACTTTGTATCACAACATGAAAGAGTTAGCTAGTACAAATCAAAACCCAAGAAGATGAGTGGCGGCGCTTCGCGCCGCCACTCATCTTCTTATCATAAGCAAGACTTGCTTTGCTATGGAATGAAGAATATGGATTTTAAGCAACCTAAAGTTGAAAGGTGCTAATAATTTTACGGATGAGTAGAAAGTAAAGCTCAAAATGGCTACGCCATTTTGAGCTTTTAAAAACCTTGCTAGATTATTCGCCTTTCTTCCTATTTAGGAGATAGAACTTGGTGTTAATGGAGCGAACTAATCGCTTCATTTAGAGTTTGGCTGGGTCGCATCGCTTGAGTGGCTTGATCGGGATCGGCGAAATAATAGCCGCCAATATCGACAGACTGACCTTGAACGGAGCCTAATTCCAGAATAATTTGGCTTTCTTTATCCGCCAAGATCTGCGCTAACTGAGCAAATTTTGACTTTAGCTCTAAGTTCTGATTCTGTTCCGCCAAAGCCTGCGCCCAGTAAAGCGCGATATAGAAATGACTGCCACGATTATCAATGCCGCCGATCTTGCGGGAGGGCGATTTGTCGTTATTGAGATAGAGGCTATTGGCTTGGTCTAGGGCGACCGCCAAGATCTTCGCGTTATCATTGTTGGTTTTGCGTCCGAGGTCTTCGAGGGTAACAGCGATCGCTAAAAATTCTCCGAGCGAGTCCCAACGCAAATGACCTTCTTCCAGAAATTGCTGAACGTGCTTGGGAGCCGAGCCACCCGCACCCGTTTCAAACAGTCCACCACCCGCGAGCAATGGCACGATTGAAAGCATTTTGGCACTAGTGCCGAGTTCGAGAATTGGGAATAAATCCGTAAGATAATCCCGCAAGACGTTGCCAGTTACGGAAATCACATTTTTACCCACTTTAATTTGTTCGCAGGTAAATTTCATCGCTGCCACAGGTGACATAATCTGAATATCTAGCCCTGCGGTGTCATGGTCTTGCAAATAGGTCTTGACCTTGGTAATCAGATTCGCATCATGGGCGCGATTTTCATCTAGCCAAAAAATCGTCGGATTGCCTGTGGCTCTGGCTCGATTGACGGCAAGTTTGACCCAATCTTGGATCGGTAAGTCCTTGGTTTGACACATCCGCCAGATGTCACCCTTAGCGACAGAATGCTCGATGAGGACAGCCCCAGTTTCATCGCTGACGCGCACTACTCCATCCGCAGAGATTTCAAAAGTTTTATCGTGGGAGCCATATTCCTCAGCCTTCTGAGCCATTAATCCGACGTTGGCAACATTACCCATCGTGGTGACATCAAAGGCTCCATTTTCCTGACAAAACTCGATACAGGCTTGATAAATGGTGGCATAGGAACGATCGGGAATCATCGCCTTGGTGTCGTAAGCCTTGCCATCTGCACCCCACATCTTTCCAGATGTACGAATGGTCGCTGCCATCGATGCGTCAATAATCACATCGCTAGGAACGTGGAGATTGGTAATCCCCTTATCGGAGTTAACCATAGCCAAACGTGGTTGCTTTTCGTAAACCGCTTCCAAATCTGCGGCGATCGCTTCTTTTTGCTCGGTGGGTAAAGCTTGAATCTTGGCGTAAACATCGCCCAATCCATTGTTAGGATTGATTCCCAATGTTGCGAAGGTATCCGCATACTTCTCAAATACATCTTGATAATAGACCGTCACCGCATGACCAAATAGAATCGGATCGGAGATCTTCATCATCGTTGCCTTGACATGAAGAGATAGCAAAATATCTTCTTCCTTCGCCTTCGCAATTTCCTGAGCATAAAACTCCCTTAGAGCCTTGATACTCATCACCGAAGCATCAATTACTTCGCCTTCTAGTACGGGAGTTTTTTCCTTAAGAACTTGAGTGGAACCATCGGCTTTAGTCAATTCAATCTTGACTGCGCCTGCTTTGGGAAGTACCACCGATTTCTCGCTACCATAGAAATCGCCTTCGGTCATGTGTGCCACATGGGATTTAGAATCCTTTGTCCATTTCCCTACGGAATGGGGATGTTTTTGGGCAAATTCTTTGACGGCGGCGGCGACACGGCGATCGCTATTTCCTTCACGCAAAACTGGATTAACGGCACTGCCCAACACCTTGGAGTATTTAGCCTTAATCGACTTCTCTTCGTCAGTTTGAGGATCGGCAGGATAGTTGGGGATGTTGTAACCCTTAGCTTGTAACTCGGCGATCGACGCCGTTAACTGTGGCAGGGAAGCACTAATATTCGGGAGCTTGATGATATAAGCACTAGGAGATTTTGCCAAGTCGCCCAGTTCGGCGAGTGCATCGGGCTGACGCTGGGACTCGGTTAAATATTCTGGGAAATTAGCAATAATCCGCCCTGCTAGAGAAATATCTTTGAGTTCAACCTCGATATCTGCGGCTTTAGTAAAAGCTTGAACAATGGGCAATAGGGAATAGGTCGCTAGAGCTGGAGCTTCATCGGTAAAGGTATAGGTAATTTTTGAGGTTTGATTGTTCATGTCAATAGGGCGGATTTCTTGCGGATCTGTCATAGGTTAGATAATACAAGGATTAGGTAAACCGATTCGTATCGTTGCATCCAGAAATTAGCCTTACACCAAAACACAAAATGGCTACGCCATTTTGTGTTTTTAAAACCCTTACTGGGCTTAGCTTTTATAGCAGTAGCTAGCCAGAAGAGAACCTATTACTAACGATGAAATTACTCTGCCTAATGAGGCTTTTAGTTATGCGATCGCTACGTCTGATGGCGGCACAGTTTCGTAAATCTATAGTGAAAAGCAAAAACTTTTTAAGTTCTTGATAATTGTTAGTTACAGTGCAAACATCCTCACACAATGGATTTACCACATTCCAAAAAGGCGATCTCCTCAATCGCCTTTTTTTGTGCAAAGACATATCGCACAGCCTCATACTGATTGAAACTAACGGCGCATTTAGACTTTTGAGGCGATCACAAATTGATTCGGTTCTGATAACGAGAAGTTAGCCGCCCTTCTCTAAGTTAAAAAGCAGATCGCCTTTTTGATTTAACCCTCTGAGATTGCGATCGCAAAGAAACATCTAAAAAATCACAGAACAAGTTTGAAGTATAGTCTTTAAATGCGTGTCTAAACCCGCGTAATTTACCAACAGGTTATCAATCATGAAGGTTTCTGCTTTAGTATTACTTACATCAACCGTAATCGGAACAGTCGCTTTCAACCCATCAATCGCATCGGCGGGGGAAGTTTACAATCGTTTGGAAAACCAGCAAGATCGGATTCAACAAGGGATTAGAGATGGTCAGATCAATTATCGAGAATATAAAAATTTGGAACGCCGTGAAGCAAGCATCAATAATCAACGCCTTGCCGATCTGAGAAGAGATGGTGGTCATCTAACTACTAAAGATTATCGTCAGCTCAATCGTGAAGAAAATCGAGTTTCTAATGCGATCTATCGCGATCGCCATAACTAGAGCGATCGCGATCGCTATAAACCTGTGAGCAAGTCACCTATTAGTAGAGCTTTGCATCACCGCACTAACTTGGTAAAGACTCGATACTAAATAGCATCAAGAGTTAAGAGATTTGGAGTAAAGCAATGACAGAGATTACTATTGGCAGTTTCATTTTCCAGTCCTACGCCGCAATCTTCGTTTTTTTACTATTAATAGTAATTCTCTAAAGACTCTAACTCATAAAGGTTAAATATCTCCTTTCCCTAGCAAGCACCTCAGCCAACCGGTTGAGGTGCTTTTTTATGACAGCGATATCTATAGCCAATTGTATTAGAAAATAAGAGATGCGGCGCGGAGCGCCGCATCTCTTATTTTGGGACAAGACTGGCGACAGCTATATAGCGAGAGTAAAGCGCAAAGCCCTACCCGAAAGCATGAGATCGGAGAAAATATTGAACCTCGATAATCAGAGCCAATGTCTAAGTCAATGTAAGCAATAACCCAATCAACTAAGAAAGAAGAGCCGCTATGTTTAACAATCTCAAGCGTATTTTTGCTATCGCGATGTTATCTACAACCTTGGGAGGAATTGCCATTCCTAGCATTGCTTCTGCTCAATCAAGTCCAAACCAAGACAATTCTACCTATACCCAGAAACATCGTGAAGGTGGATGGAAAAACCTGAATTTGAATGATGCCCAAAAGCAACAATTGAAGATGCTCCGCGCAGCTACAGCCCAGAGAGTGCAGTCGGTTTTAACTGAAGAGCAACGTTCTAAACTTGCTATGACAAAACAATCTGGCAATTATAAAGGGGTATGGAAATCACTGAACATCACAGCCGATCAGAAACAGCAAATCAGTGATATCAACAAGAGTTCTAAGGAACAAACCCTTGCAGTTTTGACACCCGAACAACGTACTCAACTGCAACAAATGAAAACAGCACACAATCGTGGATAACTACCAATCAAATCTTTGATAGGTTGCACGCGCCAGAAGTAATGCAACCTATCAAAGATTTGATTCTATTAACGCCATCTTCCTTTGACAACAAGAATGCAACTCTAAATCTTTTTTATAAGTTGCTTGTCTAAACAGTTACAGAATTACTTTTAGGTATTAAGTTATGAAAGCTTCAACCATTTTATTGCTATGTGCTACTGCCATCGGTGCGATCGCATTTCATCCGAGCGCTGCTTCCGCAGATATAGACTTTAGAACTGGTAGTCAAGGAACCCGCGTATGCGTTGGATCTTGCAACTCAGTACCAGTCTATCAACCTCCAGTATTGATCGAGCAACCCAGAGTGATTGTGCAGCCAAATACTCCAGAGTGGAGATATAGAGAGGAGATAAGGCTTAGAGAAGAGCGTCGTCTTGCTGAGCAGAGACAAGAAGAGCATCGTATTGCCGAGCAAAGACTACAGGAACGCCGCCTTGCCGAACAAAGAGAGCACGAACGTCTAGCAGAGAGACAAGAACAATAACGTTTAGCCGAGCAAAGAGAACGCGAACGCGTTGCCGATCGCAGACAAGTTGAACAACGCATCGCCGATCGGAATTCGAGTTACAAATCCAACAATTATCAATGGAATAATAATTCTTCTAATAACACTCGGCGCGATCGCTAAAAGGCAGTTAACTCCTTTAGCAATCAAAGCTAATTTCTTGAAAGCTCCTACAAAAAACGAACCAATTTTTTGTGGGACTTGTCTAAACCAAATCCCCTTTTTCTCTTGCTCACAAGCAATTTCGCTCTGCTAGGTGAGGTTGTTTGCTTATTTCTATGTAAAGTTACGAATTGGAGTTTAGACTAAAAAAGGAAAAAAGGCAGAGTAAAAGAGATACAAACTGC
>QBML01000006.1:0-149540 GCA_003242085.1 Pseudanabaena frigida
GTTTTTTCCTGTTCACTTGCTTTCTTTTTTATACCATTCCCTCTTGATCACTACCAGATTTAGTAATGTTTGTAGGGCTGCAATCCGATCGCTTAGTTTTTCTCGTTCTTCTTTTTCTGGACGGGTGATGGGGATGATGGCAAGTCCAGATTCTAAAAGGGTTTTGGCTTGTTCGAGGTTGCCTTCTGCGGCTTCTAGTTCGGCGAGTTCGATGCAGGCGGGGAGGCTGATTTTTTGATTTAGGGACTTCTCGAAGTGTTCTTTGGCTTGTTGGATATTGTCAACTGCATGACGATAAAAGCATCCAAATTGATAGTAGAAGCCCCCCTTTTTTTTAATGTCATATTGGATAGCTTTTTCAAAGTGATTTATAGCTTCGCTGTAGAAAGATATCCCTTTATCCTGATAGGACTGCGCCATAAGTAAATGGGCATAGCCATGTTTAGTATTTTGTAGCAGAATGCAGTTTAACTTTTCGATAGCTTCGTTAGGTTGGGTTGGGTTGGTTAATAATAGTAATTTGGCATAACTAAGATTAGCAAAATCAATTGCTTTTGCTAAATTTGGGAATCGTTTGATTTTCTTCTTTTTTACACTAATAATGCGGTTATAAATTGTCTTAGCTTTATCAAAATCATTGTAATCACGAAAAAAATTGGCAGCATGGATGTAGTTTTGCCAGTTTTGCCATTTGTCTGTAGGTAGGCTAGTTTCACTTATTTCCGTAGCTAAGTAGCGACAGGTAGTGTAGTCGAGATAGTCACGAAAATAGCCAAAAACTTGTCCAATAATTTGTGGATTATCTGGATAGTCTTTTAAAACAATATTGACTGCCGCATTGTATAGCTCATGATTAGGAGAAACATGATGATATAGAACAGGTAAGAAGCAAGTCCATAGACTCAAGTCTAGTTTGTTTTGCCTCATTATCCATTGCCATTGATTGCGTATAAGGGAGTCAGTATCGATACCGATACTCTTCTTATCAGTTCTACCAATCAAGGACAAGTACTGTGTGCGAACATCACTATTATCAGGATGGATATCAAGCCAAGATTGGGTTTGGATGATCGCTTGTTGTTGTTCTCGACTACCTAGTTGCGCCACTAATGACAAGTACTGTCTGCGAACTTCCCTATCATCAGGATGGGTATCAAGCCAAGATTGGGTTTGGACGAGCACTTGTTGCTGTTCTCGACTGTCTAATTGCGCCACTAATGACAAGTACTGTGTGCGAACTTCCCCATTGTCAGGATGAGCATCAAGCCAAGATTGAGTTTGGATGATTGCTTGTTGTTGTTGTTCTCGACTACCTAGTTGCGCAACTAGTGACAAGTAATGTCGGCGAACATGAGTATCATCAAGATGGGAAGTAAGCCAAGATTGAGTTTGGATGATTGCTTGTTGTTGTTGTTCTCGACTGCCTAGTTGAACCACCAATGCTAAGTACTTTGTGCGAACATACCAATCGTTAGTATGGTTGTCAAGCCAAGACTGGGTTTGGATAATCACTTGCTGTTGTTGTTCTAAGCTGCCTAGTTGGGCTACTAATGACATGTACCTTGTCCGAACTTCCCCATTATCAAAATTGGTATCAAGCCAAGATTGGGTTTGGATAATCGCTTGCTGTTGTTGTTCTTGACTACCTAGTTGCGCCACCAATGACAAGTACTGTGTGCGAACTTTCCCATTGTCAGCATTGGTATCAAGCCAAGATTGGGTTTGGATAATCGCTTGTTGTTGTTGTTTCCGACTCCCAAATCTTTGAATGAAAGTCAACCAATGTATCCAGTCTGAAGAGCTTTGAGGTTGTGTCAGTAGAATTGAATTAATACACAATTGCTGTTGCTCAAGACAACCAAGTTTCTCATAGATCGATGCCCAAAAAACCCATTCACTGATGGTATTCCACTGTTGAAGTAACTTAATATATTGAGAATGATTTTGGATGATTTCGCGAACTAGCTCTTGTGCAGCATTCTTTTCAACTAACTTTCTAAAGCTATGATTTATCCACCATTTCTGAGTTGTATTCATCGGCTCCAAGTGTGGAATGATCGCCTTTAGATAACGCTCTAGTAAAGGTTTGCGAGTGGATGTGTAGGGATGATTTCCTGAATCTTTTGGACGATATTCCAATTCCATTACAGTTTTAGCAATTAGTTCATGTACTGTAGTAAGTCCATCATGTCCGCTATAGGTTCTTGTATCAATAATCCCTTCTAATTCTGACAAAATCATCTTTTCTGACCAATCAGACTTAGGCAAACAGAGATGTAAGATCTCGAAAGGTACGATAATCCCAAACTGAAAAAAGCTACACAAAACTCCAAAAGCCTGATAAATTGGCTTATTGTCTTGACTTGGTAAATCTTTTACAATACCTCTTAGCAACTCATCAAATGGCTTGCCTTCCGACAACTGCAACATCAGAACTAACATAATTGGCGAGTCAATTAGTTGCTGACGCTCTGCGATTGATTTTCCTGCCAAGTGACTCTGCACCTCTGGCAACGCCAAAATCCGCTCCTTTTCTACCACACTAGGCTTTGCTAAATCTAAACAAACCGTCTTATATTCCAATCCTTCCAACTCGTAGTGACGATCTTCATTCTGGCGAGTTGTTCCAATTAGAGTTAAGGGAAATAAAAACTCATTCTGTTTCAACTCCTCCAAAAACGAGTCATCGCGAAACAAATCATCAGCAATTACATAAAAATGCTTCCCGCCTGACTCTTCAGAAAACTCCCGCAACTGCTCCAGCCACCCCACTTGGTTTTGGCTCTTCTTATAAAATACTCGCTTACCTTGACAAAACAACTCATGGGCTAACCAGCGTAATAACGCCGTCTTACCCGCCCCTGGTTCACCCCGAATCAACATCAATGAAATGCCATAATCCTCAGAGAGTTTTAGCGCTTTCTCCAGTGCTTCTCCCTGCTGGTCACGTTCCACATAATTTTTTTGAAACAACATCGACCAATTTGCCGCCCGCAACTTCAAAATCTGGGTGCGAGCCTGATTATTAGCCACCTTTGCCGCAATCAACTCAAAAAAAGCAGCATCCAAAATCTCATAATCTGAACGCAATTTCGCGATCGCATTTTGTAATTTATCCGAGCAATCTGCCTCAATCTTCCCTGTCGATGGATAAGTTACCAACGTAATCTCACCACCTGACTTTAAAACAACAGGCTCTTGTCCCGATCCTCCTAGCTCATCATCAATTACCTTATTTAGTTGCGGCGTTCGCACTCGACCATTAGCACTGGGCGATTTCAAAGCCTTAATCACAGCAGCAGTAAATAAACTGTAATCCTCACCCTCATAGGCTTTCTCATGACTGCGGCAAGCCGTCGCTAAAAAGTAGTTGCGATCGCTAGACCGAAAAGCACCAAGAGCGCTAGAAATTTGACTTTTTTCTAACAAGCTTCCACTATGGCAACAATCAAGCAAAACCACCAAGCTGCTAAAATTTGCATTCAAAATTAAGCCATTCAAATCCTCTAAGGCAATTCCAGCCGAGGCAACATTCTCAGACGTACAATCCGACGTAATCAGATAGCCTTTCTTCTGCCCCAACTTAGTTACTTGAGCGCCATGACCACTGAAATAGATTAGCGCCTCATTACTCCCCACCTTTTCAAAAAAATCAGTAATTTCTTTTCCTAAATCCTCGCCTTTGAGATCAGCCTCTGCCATCTCATAGCATTGTTTTTCGCCATTCCACTGAGATGGTAAACGGGTAACCTCTACAAAGTCCCCATGTGCTTCTAATATTTGCGCGATCGCCTCTGCGTCTTCGACTGGCTTCTCTAAATCACCAAACCCCGATCCACCATATTTTTGGATGCCAATCACAAGTGCGTATCTGGTCATTCGATCACAACTATGGAAAGAAAAATTAGCCTACCTTAAATAATTATATCTACAAAGATTAGCTGAGTATAATAATTACGTCTATTTCCTAAAAACTGCTATTTTCTCTTAATTTCAACATTACACGGTGTCACAATGTCTGAACTCCAACGACTCTTAATCGAAGAAAATGGTAAAACCGTTGAGATCTTTGTTGAAGCTCCAACTGTTCCTGCAATTCCTAACTCTACCAACACAGGTAAACGCCCTGGAGAAAAAGGCGCAACCGATGAAGTCTTACTCAAAATGTCTGAAGTTCAATCCAAAATTCAAACCTACGCCAATTTTGCGATCGGCGCATTTCAACATCTCGGTTCCGCCGAAGTCGAAGAAATCACCCTCAAATTCGGCATCAAACTTGGTGGTAAAACTGGCATCATTTTTACTGAAGGCTCCGCAGAAGGCAGTATGGAAATATCTGTAAAATGCAAATTCCCCACACCTGGTGTTGAAAAGGATATAAATCCTATTAAAAAGGAATAAATAAAACTGATATCTTTGACCAGTTTGGAGGACTAAAGAATGAAGCTATTTCATTCTCCTACGAGATCGCTGGAAAATAATTTCACTTTAAGGTCATCAACTAGAGCTTGAGGATAGGAATTAATAGGAAAAAGGCGATCGCCTACATTCTCTAATCTCTAGCAAGAAACAAGAATTTGAGAACATTTTTAAATCCATCCATTCACCATTGCTAGATGCAGAGCCTGAAAACGAGTCCTTGCCTTAAGCTTAGTCAGAATATTATTGATATGGAACTTGACTGTGCTTTCGCTAATAATCAACTGTTGAGCAATATCCCGATCGCGTAATCCTTGAGTTAATAATTGCATCATCTCTAATTCACGTTCAGATAGAGGATTCGCTTTCTTCCCAAAGGGAATGGCGATCGCGATTTGTAACTCCGTGGGATGAATATCGATCGCACCACCCAAACTGGAAACGATCAAAAATAATTCACTAAATAGCGATCGCAGCCAGTTTTGCGAATCAGGAATTTGGTTAGTGGTTTTCGCGACGATCGCCTCTAGAGAGATCGCCATATCGCTATAAATCAAGCGGCAATAAGCGCCCCCAATTTGATTGAGAATTTCTGCTGCCCTCAAAAATACATACTCAATCGTCAGATTTAGACTTCTCTCCGTACCCACCAAAGTCAACCGATTGGAATTTAAAATATGGGCTAGGCGATCGGATAGAGAAGCTTGCTCGACTGCCTGATTTTGATGCAAATTTTGCCAAGTTTGCTTCTCTTGTTGATGTTTGAAGGCGCTATCAATAGCGATCGCCGCGATCGTACAGAGTATCCGCAGGAACTCTAGAAATTCAGGTGGCATTTCATGATGACTAAATGCTGCTAAAACACCGACAACCCTGCTTTTGATTTCCAAAGGATAGCCCGCAAAACCGCGAATATTATTGGTGATTGCCCAATTGCGATCGCCGACCCAAGGCTCAGATGCCAGATTATTACTTAAAAACGAAACTCGATTTTGGGCGATTTTTCCGACCTTATACGCACCCATTGGCACTCTGGCAAATCTGCCATCAATGCGCGTATACATCCCCGACGAGGCTACTAACTTAAGCGAGGAACGCTCTGGCTCTAGCAACCACACCCGCGCAAACGCACAATCAAATCGCTCAACAATACCATCGGTGACTCGATGCGCGATCGCCTCTGGATCTAAGCACCCAGAAAAAGTTTCGGCAATTTCTGTTCCCCGATGTAAATCGAATAAAAGTTTGGTTGGATCGAGTAACTCAGTCATCAAACCTAACGCTTACATACAAAGAACTTATCGAGTTTTAGCACTTGCAATAAATCTGTCGTCCTTTAGCTAAGACATACAACCCCAAAGAGAGTTGCAACGCTTTGCGCCGCAACTCTCTTTGGGGTTGTGATTTTGTCCTAGCATAACTAACGATAGTTAAAAAACTCTACCTATCAATTGATCCGTAGATTGCTAGATGTCTGTGTATCGGAAGTTACGAAAGCTCTAAAACATTAAAGAGCCTTGCATTGCAAGGCTCTTTAATGTTTTTAGTTTCGGGTAGAGCTAGGAGTCGGTGAACTCTCAGGACTAGCGGATCTAGTGGGACTAGGTGAACTCTCGGGACTAGCGGATCTAGTAGGAGTCGCTGAACTTTCAGGACTAGAGGAACTAGTGGGACTTGTAGGGGGAGTTGATACCTTGGGTTTGGGTACTGTTTGGACTGGAACAGGCTGAGATGGTTTTGGTGATGGTTTTGGAATGGGAATAAAATACAAAACCGTAGCAGCGATCGCCAAACTCACAACTCCAGCGATCGCTGGAACTGCCTGATTATTTAACTGAGACAGCGATCTATAGTCAGCAATCTGCGTTACTAACTTTAAATCAGGTAAAGTTGTCGGATCGCAACATAACCGATCTAAGCTTTCCATCAGGTCAAAAAGCTGAATCGTATTTAATTTAATTTGGAGCTGTTTGGGATTATTCGCATCAGCTTCATTAAGTAGGACTGAGAGCACATGGATATGTTTTCCCTCTGGCTCCAGACGCACCTGTTTTTCAGGAATCATCAAAGCAGTATTACTTTTTAAAGCTTGAGCATAAGCACCCACGACTTTTACCAGTGAGTTGAGGAGTTCTAGCCCGCCAACAATTGGTTCAGCGTGATGATTAAAGCGACAGCCAAAACTGGACAAAATTGAAAGAACGTCACCACCAGTACTAATACCCTCAATCTGTAAAGTACAGCTTGGTAAACTATAGCTACGCTGAATCATTAGGCGATCGCTCCATCAAACAGACTATTCCAAAGACGAAATTCACCAGCTACGCCACTGCATAACAATAGGCGCGTTAATAAGTGCAACGCTAACTCGCGAATTTCTGTGTTACTGAGCGGTGACGGCGATCGCATCCGACCGATGTATAACGATGTGAAGCGATCGATATAATTTTCTAAAAAAGCTTGGTTTTGCTGTAACCCTAACGCCTCGATCTTATTCTCAACGATCTGCTGATGGGTACTAATCAATAAGCGCAAGCCAGTATCTAACTGTTTTGCTAAAGTGCACACGATCTTTACCAGAGCCTTTAGCTCATCCCAGCTTAGACTTGTACGCTGATAGTTGCGTCGAAGGGGATTAGTATTTCTCAGACGCCAGAAAGCAACACGACTAGGAATCGTTTTTTCTAAGTTTAGCTGTTCGATTAAAACAAGCATTACCTCAACTGCTTCTAAATCCAGCGCCTCGATCGCTAGGAGCAGATGGTCGATATCAGTTCGGACACTGCGGGGACAACCCCTAACAAAGTCTTTAGGAACGTGTAAATCGAGATTCACAGAAGCCGAAGTATTTAACTGCATAATTCGCAGTGAAGTTGAACCTAATAGAGTTTACCCAGTTGGAAGGCGTTCAGCTACAAGCCTAAAACAAAGAATGCCCGTAGCTGATAGCTTCAACCTTAAGCTTGGCGTGAGTAGTACTCAATAACCAGCAGTTCGTTCACTTGCAAGGCAACCCATTCGCGTTCGACAACGCCATTCACCTTACCAGTCATCTTTGCCTTGTCAAATTCTAAATGGCTAGGAATGTTAGATAGACCGGGGAATTCGAGGTTACGCTCGACGATCTTTTTCGATTTTTCGTTATCTTTAACGCTAATTACTTCACCAGGGCGGCAACCATAACTAGGAATAGTCACGCTCTTACCATTAATGGTGATATGTCCGTGATTTACCAGTTGACGTGCAGCAGGGATCGTCGGTGCAAATCCCATGCGGAAAACTGTATTGTCTAGACGCATTTCTAGCAATTGTAGCAATACTAAACCTGTAGAACCTTTAACTCGTCTGGCTCGACGCACATAGCGCAGCATTTGAGTTTCAGTTAGACCGTAGTTAAAGCGTAATTTTTGCTTTTCTTCAAGACGCACCGCATATTCAGAGCGCTTTTTACGATCTTGACCATGCATTCCGGGTGGATAAGCGTGCTTAGGTTGTTTGCGACTTAGACCGGGAAGCTCTCCGAGTCTTCTGACGATTCTGAGGCGCGGACCTCTATAACGGGACATAGCTCCTTCCTTGTTACTGTTGAAAACTTGACAGCCTATCTAGTATATGACAATTCTGCTAAAAATCTTGATTAAATTATGCAAAGTAGCTAGGCGCAATTAAATATAAAACCCAAAAGCCTGTGGCGCACGCTGCGCGTGCGCCACAGGCTTTTGGGTTTTAATTATGTCCATATACGTAAGTTCAGCAATTCTCAAAACCAATTTTCGGGTTGGTAGTGTCTTCGGCGCTACCAACCCGAAAATTGGTTTTGAGAATTGCTATCTTTTGAGCTTGTAGTTTGCTTCGCTAGGGTCTAAGTGATATTGTGTAAATGTTCGTTCAGTAAGTAGTAAACGAGAGGGATTTGTTTGACTCAGTCAATTAATCTACCCAAGCTAGACGACTTTTTGCAGGAGCTTGCGACGATCCAGCAGCAAGGCTCAAAGCGGATCGCGTTTTTAGGTTCCCGCCATGTGCCATTGACTCACCAACTGCTGATCGAACTGCTCAGCTATGCTTTAGCACTATCTGGCAACAGTATTATTACCTCTGGTGCAACAGGTACTAATTTTGCAGCAATCCGAGGAGCTTTGCGGGCTGACCCCAATTTGTTGACTGTAATTTTGCCTCAAAGTTTAGATCGACAGCCTTATGAATCTCGCGAGCAGCTAGAAAATGTCATTCATTTGATCGAGCATAGCGAGAATGACACGTTGTCCTTGGCAGAGGCAAGTACTCTGTGTAACCAAGAAATCATCTCTAAATGTCAGCAACTGATTTGCTTTGCGTTTCATGGTAGTGAGACTTTATTGCAGACCTGCCAAGATGCTGAAGAACAGCGTAAGGTTGTGACCCTGTTTTATTTTGACTAAAGAATATGAAAGATTGCTTACATGGCACTTTTGATATTTTTCTTATGGAATTGTTTAGAAACGAAGATTATGAGTAAGACGATTAAAGGCAAAGTGTTTGTCTTAGATGACAATATTGATACTGACCAGATTATTCCTGCGGAATATCTCACGCTTGTCCCTTCAAAGCCCGATGAATACGAAAAGCTTGGTAGCTATGCCATGATCGGCTTACCCGATCGCTACGATCGCTTTATTGCTGAAGGCGAAAGCAAGACTATTTATTCAATTATTGTGGCGGGTGAAAACTTTGGTTGCGGCTCTTCAAGAGAACATGCACCAATTGCCCTTGGTGCAGCGGGACTAGATGCAGTTGTCGCTCAGTCCTATGCCAGAATTTTCTTTCGTAACTGTACGGCAACGGGTGAGCTATATCCTTGGGAGTCGGTCGATCGCCTAGTGGATTGCTTTAAGACTGGTGAAGAAGCGACGATTGATTTTGATAATAATGTCATTATTAATGAGACCACTGGCAAAACCTTTGTTCTGAAATCTCTTGGTGATGTACGTCCTGTAATTGATGCTGGTGGTTTGTTTGATTATGCTCGCCAGACGGGCATGATTCCTACTCGCGTGTAAAAATATGTCCTATCACATTCGCATTCACGATCGCCAAAATGATAAGGTTTACGAAGCCGATATCAAAGGAGATCGCTATATTCTCGAATCCTTAGAATCACAGGGAATTGATTTACCGTTTTCTTGTCTGAACGGTGCTTGTACTGCTTGCGCGATGCGAGTTAAGTCTGGGAAAATCGATCAACATGAA
Source organism: Pseudanabaena frigida (assembly GCA_003242085.1). Classification (GTDB taxonomy): domain Bacteria; phylum Cyanobacteriota; class Cyanobacteriia; order Pseudanabaenales; family Pseudanabaenaceae; genus Pseudanabaena; species Pseudanabaena frigida. The sequence continues at coordinate 9,649 of QBML01000006.1, forward strand.
GTAATTGGTTTATCCAAGACTTTGCAAGAAGAAGGTTACGCGCTAATTTGTTCGGGTTATGCGCTCTCAGATTTGGATCTAGAAACCCAAGATGAAGATGAGGTATACCAGTTACAGTTTGGACGATTTTTTGCAAAGCGTAAGCGCAACTGGTTTCAATTTGCCCTACCTATCGATCATGACTAAATCAGATAAAAAGTAGAGGTCTACTTGCTGGGTTGAGAATTCATACGCATCTTTGAGCAATATCCACAATGCCTGCATTTGCCAAAATGGTATGCATCGATCTATGAATTCTAAAACAGGAAAAAAAGAAAAAGATTTGGCAACCAAATCTTCGGCGCGCCCGTTGATATTTGTTGGGATCTTGGTAATTTTTTTGATAATCGCCAATATTGCGATCGCCTTTACACAGCCAAGCGATCGGGTTAATGGCGAACTGTGGATTATTAATCGGGTTGTTAGTGGTCAGACCGTTGAAGCCTCAGTTGTAAATAATCCGAATATGACCGTGCAAAGAGTACGGTTACTAGGACTAAGCGCGCCCCTTAAGGAACAATCTCCTTGGGGCGATCGCGCCCGTCAGCGTCTGTCCGATCTCATTAAAGAGCAGAAGGTAATTCTAGAGTTTGATGTGAAGCAGAAGGATAACTCTGATCGCCTGCTTGCTTATATTTGGAAAGATAATTTGTTGGTTAATCAATATTTAGTGGCGGAGGGTTTAGCGATCGCCGATCCCTATCCACCTAATTCTAAATACGATGCAAGAATTAGCCGTGCTCAATCAAAGGCGAGATTGCAAGAGCTAGGAATTTGGGACACCCAAAATCCATTACGCCTCAGTCCTAGAGACTTTCGCCGCCAACTAGGCAATTAACAACGCTTTGCGCTCAAATCCAAACCCAGAAAATTTTTAAAAGTGTTGCTTCGCAACACTTTTAAAAATTTTCTGGGTTCGTTTGATCGGTATTTGCGTAAATATCAAGTATCGCGTAGCGATACTTGATATTTACGCAAATTCACTTGACTTCAGCGAGACTGTAATTAGTCCCAGTGAAATCAGCGCCTACTATTTGGGCATTCTTAAAATTGGTATTGTTAATATTTGCCCAGCGTAAATTTGCATGAACTAGCGAAGCGTTAGTGAAATTTGCACTCTTTAAATTAGTGCTATTGAAAATAGCATTGGGCGCAAAAGCTTTAGTGAAATTAGTATTCTCCAGTTGTGCGCCTGTTAGGTCTGCACCTTCAAGGTTTGCTCTTGTGAGATTTGCACCTCTCAAGTTTGCTCCCATTAGTGATGCGCCAATTAAATGTGCTCCCCGTAAATCTGCCCCTGCTAGATTTGCGTTAGTCAGATCGCACCCCGCACATTGCTTGGTTTGAAGTAGTTGTTTTACTTCTCCAAGATTATAAGCTGCCACAGGATACGCCCACAAAACCCCACCTAAAACCATCAAACCAGCGATTAATTTAGTTTTCATTTTGCCCTCCTCTCTCTGAGGAATGCGATACATTAATCATCGCTTTAATTGATAGTTATGTCCTCATACATTTGTAGTATTTGCTACTAAAAATATGCGCTTTTATAGAAGTGACAAATTCATGTGTTCATTGGTGATTAAGAAAGTTGAAAGTCATATATGGAAAGGAATTAAATAATAACCAACTAAAGACTTAATAATATTTTTAGTGCTAATTACTGTAGGTAAAAATACTTTTTGGATAGCTTTTGTGCCCTGTTACTATCTAGATTTTTTAATAAAGTTATATTAATTTAAAAATACTTAAGTAAACCCAAAAGATGAGATGCTGCGCGAAGCGCGGCATCTCATCTTTTGGGTTTTGATTTGTACTAATACAATTGGCTAGAGCTATACAGCCTGTTTAGGCTTCATGTAGCCCAAGAAATTTTTTGAAAGTGTTGCGAAGCAACACTTTCAAAAAATTTCTTGGGTTTTGAGAAAGCGCAAAGCGCTGTACCAAGCAATACATGACTGATTTAGGCGATTAGCCCACTTTGCTAATAGGTTCACATGCCTCATAAATAACATCTGAACGCATCGCATATTTTATGCCTCGGCGCACAGGACATCCTTCATGGCGTACTTTGTGCTGAAAGATCGCAACCATTCCACATTTGGGGATGATAGTTTGTTCAATCTGCTCTTGAAATCGTGTTTCTCCGCCTTCAAAATCGTCATTGAAATATATGAGAACGGTAAGCAAAGTGATTTGAGTCTCGCTCGGACGATACCAATGATCCATATGCGGCTCAAATTTCTGTCCTACTCGATAGCGATACATTCTCAGGCGTTCATTGAGACCGACTAACTTAAGTGTATTAATTTGTTTCGGTAGATGAAGGTATAGACGGCGAAATAATTCCTCAGCGATTTCGGGGTCGTCCTTCATAACACGGTCTTGATCTCGATAGAGCGGATTATTGGTAGCCAGATTTGGGGATGACCTTTCAATAAACTCTATAAAGCGATCGCATTCTTCTTTTGTATAAACATTTTCTACTAACCAAAGTAAAAGTTCGTTCTCAAAGCGCATGGGGATTTGCAATGACATACCAGTTTACAGGTTAGGTAATTTAGAGTTACGGCTTTAGACTAATCTTGTAGCTAGCTGGAGCTTTAATTTTAGGCTGAAATACTAATGGATTCTATTGGTTTAATTGTGATTTTAGGGGCAACTGCTACGGGGAAAACTAGTCTGGCGATCGCCCTTGCGAAACATCTAAATTCACCAATTTTAAGCGCTGATTCGCGACAAGTTTATCGTCATTTTGATATTGGTACGGCGAAACCGACGATGGAAGAACGTCAAGGCGTACCCCATTACTTGATTGATATTATTGAGCCCGATCGAACTTTGACATTGGCGGATTATCAAGATCGGGCGCAAACTTTAATCGCTAAATTTCATGCTGAAGGCATTACCCCAATTTTAGTTGGTGGCTCAGGTTTGTATATTAAGGCAATTACCGCAGGGCTAAAAATTCCTAGAGTCGCGCCGCAGCCTGAATTGCGATCGCAACTTGAGGAACTAGGCCAGAATTATTGCTATCAGATTTTGCAGCAGGTAGATCCTGTGGGAGCTACCAAAATTCATGCTAACGATCGATTAAGAACTTTGCGATCGCTAGAGGTCTTTTATGTAACAGGTCAATCGCTTTCAGCGCAGCAGTACGAGCAGCCTCCTAGCTACCCAATTGTGCAGATTGGTTTGGACTGCGATGATCTGGATACTTATCGAAAGTTAGTTAGCGATCGCACTGAGCAGATGATCGAGAATGGTTGGCTGGATGAAATTCGTGATTTGCAGAAGCGTTATGGAAAGGACTTACCGCTTTTAAAAACTTTGGGTTATGGTGAGATGTCCGATTATTTAGATAATAAAACCGATCTGGACACTGCCAAATCCCTTACAGTAATTCACACCTGTCAATTTGCTAAACGCCAGAGAACATGGTTTCGCGGTTCGGGAAATGGAGCTTTACCGATTTATTGGTTGCCATCAGGAAGTACTTGGGAAGATGCGATCGGCATTTTATCGCTATATTGAACCAACAGTCTCTCTGGTAGATTCTCGTAGTCTCTCGACATCGCGCATCGGTGGTGTACCAAAGAGCCGTTTGTATTCTCGGTTGAAATGGGAGGAGTCATCATAACCCACACGGTAGGCGGCACTGGTAGCATCAAGGTTTTTTCCTAGCATCAAACGGCGAGCTTCCTGAAGCCGCAGTTGCTTCTGGAACTGCAAAGGACTCATGGCAGTAACAGACTTAAAATGGTGGTGGAAGCTCGAAACACTCATGCCAAGTTCTCGTGCAATATTTTCAATCCGTAGTGGCTGATTAAAGTCCTTACGAAGGCGATCGACGGCTCTAGCAATTTGGTGGGTATTGCCATCCAAAACAGCAATATGACAGAGGCGACTACCTTGATCTCCCATCAGGAGTCGGTAAATGATTTCCCTTGCGATCATGGGTGCGAGTATATGAGCTTCAGCAGGAGAATCTATCAGTCTGACCAGTCGTACCACAGCGTCCAGAAGATTTACATCTAATGGACTTACGTCAAGTGCTTTTACATTAGTACGACTTTGCGGTGAGGGATGCCCTGCTTCTACCATGACTGAGCCAACGAGGGCAGGGTCGAGATCGAGGCGAAGACTAAGGTAAGGTTTCGCCTTAGATGCTTCTAGAATCTCGCTGACAATCGGCAGTTCGACTGTCGCCAGCAGATAATGCATCGGGTCGTACTGATAGCGATCGCTGCCTAGCAGAATTTCCTTGCTGCCTTGAGCAATTACACAAAAGGCAGGGATCGAGACACTGTGAATGCATTCCGAAGGTGAGGAGGCGCGGTTGAAGTGCAGTCCTTTCAGTGTCTCAATCTTCCCATCATGATGAATAGCCTGTGCAATCCGCTCCGTCAGTTCGTCTCTATAGGCTTGTGCTCTGTCCGTCTCACGCTTTGTCTGTTGATCGTTCACTAAATTCATATCAGACTTGGCTCCCGTTCTGACAGCATTCATTTTTAAGATTTGCAGGATCGTACAACTATCTTAGACGATCATTCTATTGCTTTAGCTTCAGGATACCTAGAATGAATCTAAAGCAATAAAGAATGATTCCAAATTCTTACAGGCATTCTGGATTTTTATTTAAGAGAGATTAAGACAGTTTTGACCTTTAATTCAGAGACAGGAGTTCAAAAAATGCAAAAACGTAAACTTGGAAACAGCGATCTGGAAGTCTCCGCGATCGGTCTGGGCTGTATGGGAATGAGCTTTTCCTATGGTCCACCCAAAGATACACAGGAGATGACCGCTCTGCTTCGGGCTGCCGTCGATCGCGGTATTACATTCTTTGACACCGCCGAGGTCTATGGCCCATTCACAAACGAAGAACTTGTGGGTGAAGCCCTCGCTCCATTCCGTGGGCAAGTGGTCATTGCCACCAAATTTGGATTCGACCTGAGTCCTAATTCCGATCCTCGTGGGATAAATGGTGCGCCCAGACTGAATAGCCGACCAAAACAGATCAAACAATCTGTGGAAGGTTCACTCAAGCGACTTAAGGTTGAGGCGATCGACCTGCTTTATCAGCACCGAGTCGATCCGAACGTACCAATTGAAGATGTGGCAGGAGCAGTGAAGGAACTGATTCAGGAAGGTAAGGTGAAGCACTTTGGACTCTCTGAAGCAGGAGTGCAAACGATCCGTCGGGCACATGCAGTCCAGCCAGTTACTGCTCTCCAAAGTGAATACTCTTTGTGGACAAGAACACCTGAGAAAGAAGTCATACCGACCCTTGAGGAACTAGGCATCGGCTTTGTTCCCTATAGCCCACTAGGTAAAGGCTTTCTCACAGGTAAGATGGATGAGAAAACCACCTTCGACAGTTCCGACTTCCGCAGCACCCTGCCGCGCTTCACACCAGAGGCTCTCAAGGCGAATCAAGTCTTGATTGATTTGCTCGGTAGTATCGCAGAACAGAAACAGGCGACACCTGCTCAGATTGCGATCGCATGGCTGCTGGCTCAAAAGTCTTGGATTGTGCCGATTCCAGGGACTACGAAGTTACATCGTTTGGACGAAAACATTGGCGTAGTCTCCGTCGAACTCACGCCCGCCGATCTGCGTGACATCGATGCCGCCGCCTCAAAGATCGCGGTGCAAGGGGCTAGATACCCTGAAAAGCTGGAGCAAATGACTGGGCGCTAAGTCTGTTACTAAAACCAAAAAAGAGGGGGCGCTAAGCCCCCTCTTTTTTAGAAAGATTTGTGATTACTTGATCTTGTCCATAATCGAGAAGATCGGTAAGTACATACCGACAATAATCGAACCGACCATACCGCCGAGTACAACGATCATCAGAGGTTCCATCAAACTTGTTAAAGCCTTAACCGCTTCCTCAACTTCATTTTCATAGAAGTCAGCGACTTTCATCAACATCTTATCGATTTCACCAGTTTCTTCACCGATACTGACCATTTGTAGTGCCATGACTGGAAAAACTTCTGTTTTTTCCATTGCAGGCGCGATTTGCCCACCTTCTCTTACAGCATTTCGAGCTGAGTCGATCGCATTAGTGATTACCAGATTACCTGCGGTCTCTGCCGTAATTTCGAGCGAAGCTAAAATTGGTACACCCGCACGTGATAGTGAGCCAAAAGTCCGCGCAAAACGAGCAACCGCAGTCTTAATTACTAGATCGCCAAACAAAGGTAGTTTCAAGAACACACCATCAAAATATAGCTTGCCAGCAGGAGTAGCATAAATACGTTTGTAAGCAAATCCAATCCCAAAGAACAGAGCCGGAAGAATTAATATTTTCTCGCTCTTTAAAAAGTTACTGATATTTACCAATATTTGGGTAAAAGCTGGCAACTCACCACCTAAGCTCTTAAATACGCCATCAAAGGTGGGAATGATGAAAATACACATCGCTAAGAAAATAATCACAGCGATCGAAGAAACGACGATTGGATAAGTCATGGCTGACTTGATCTGGTTGGTTAAGCGTGCCGAGTCTTCCAGTAATGTTGCAAGACGAGCTAAAACATCATCTAGCACACCACCCGTTTCACCAGCCTGTACCATCGCGCAGTACAACTTATCAAATACTTTCGGGTGCTTACGCAGAGCATCGGAAAAGTTAGTACCTTGCTGTACATCATCTAGAACTTCAGTAAGAGCAATTTTGAGCCTAGGATTGGCACATTGATCGCACATTACCCCCAGTCCTCGCACCATCGATACACCCGCATTGACCAAGGTAGCTAGTTGTCGTGAAAACAAAGCTAAATCCTTGACTGACACCTTTTTCATCGTAAAGGCGGCGAAATCAAAACCACCCTTTACCTCTTTGATATCCTGAACATAAAAGCCTTTTTGTTTCCAAGTTTCACGCGCTTCTTTGAGTGATACAGCGACCATTGTCTGCTGCACAGCCTTGCCTTTCGGGTCTTTTAAATTTCCTTGAAACTTTGCCATCATTGCACCTCTTTATAAAAAATTACAGGTAAAAAATCAAAGGCTATCCACTGATCGATCGCGAACGTACCATGTCGGGAGATCTTAAGTCTCCTGTTGCTTTGCGTTTCATCACTGGCGCAGGATTTGGTCCAACTACACGCAATAATTCCTCAGGGCGTGAAGTCTTAGACATTGCTGCTTCAAAAGTAATATCGCCATCCATGTATAACTTTGCTAAAACCGATTCAAGGGTTTGCATAGATTCTTTACCACCAGTTTGAATAAAGCCATACATCTGCGCGGTTTTACCCTCACGGATTAGGTTAGATATCGCAGGCGTTACTACCATGATTTCCTGTGCCATCACTCGTCCAAACTGTCCTGGTTGAGGATTATGGCGTTGCACCAAGGTCTGGCTCAATACTGCGACGAGAGAGTTAGAAAGTTGCACCCGAATTTGACCTTGTTGCTCTGGGGGGAACACATCCACCATCCGATCTACAGTTTGGGAGGCGGAACTGGTATGTAATGTCCCAAATACAAGGTGACCTGTTTCGGCTGCGGATACGGCTAACTGAATTGTTTCTAAGTCGCGCATTTCACCTACGAGAATTACGTCAGGATCTTCGCGCAGAGCCGCTTTTAGTGCATTAGCAAAGGTTTTTGTGTCTTCTCCAACTTGACGCTGGTGGATTACACTTTTGACTGATTCATAAACAAATTCAATGGGATCTTCAACCGTGAGAATATGTTCAGCGCGGGTTTTGTTGATCGTTTGGATCATCGCTGCCAAAGTAGTTGTTTTTCCCGAACCTGTTGGGCCTGTAACTAGAACCAGCCCACGCGGCTTTTCGCTAAGTTCTCGGACAATTGGTGGCAGATTCAGATCGTCCATATCAGGAATTTTGGAAGAAAGCGCTCGTAAGCAAGCTGCATAAGTTCCTCGATCTTTATAAACGTTAACTCGGAATCTAGCTAGACCTTTTACCCCATAGGAGCAATCTAGCTCCCAGTTTTGCTCTAGGTTTTTACGTTGGTTATTGTTGAGCATCGCAAAAATCAAACGCTGACATTCTTCAGGAGTCAGAGGATCGCGATCGGTGCGGGTGAGGTGACCATTAATGCGGATGTAAGGGGGAAGACCTGCGGAAATATGAAGGTCAGAACCTTTACGTTCTACGACTTCCTCCATCAAATCTTCGATGATGTAGTCCATTACCATAGCGGGCTATTCTCCTGATCAAATCCTAATAAATGCATAGTTCCCTAAATAGCGATCGAAACAAGCTAGCGATCGCAATAGGCGGCACTTTGCGCCGCCTATCTCAATTTCCCAGAACCTAAAAACTTCTAGGCGTGGTGCAATATGGACATTCAACTGTTTCGGGGGTGAGCATAGCATCACAGTTGTCACATTCAAGTCCTTTTCCGCGTCGGGCGCGTTCTTCGGCTTCTCGTCCTTTGTCGGTGTAGACTACTCGGAGCACTTCGTCGAGGGTAGTTGCACCTTCTCTAACGAGATCGAAGGCGTATGCCATTAAGGTTTTCATGCCCTCTTGCACGGCGATCTCTTTGATTACCTCGGTGGTTGCACCTTTGTTAATCGCGCTTTGGAGACGCTCGGTCATTTTCATGATCTCGTATACGCCAGCTCTGCCCTTGTATCCCGAGCCGCTACATTTTGGACATACGCGTTGACCGGGAAGCATGGCTTCGCGGTTGACGATGTTAGCGCGATAGAAAGTTCTTTCGAGGTCGCTACTGGGCAACCCGAAGCGATCCAATTCTTCTTGGCTGGGGTTGTAGGGGATGCGGCAGTTGTCGCAGATTCGACGGAGTAGACGTTGAGCGAGGACTCCAATGATGGCGGTACTTGCCATAAATGGTTCTACGCCCATTTCTTCGAGACGGGCAATACTGCTAGGTGCGTCGTTGGTGTGTAGTGTCGTTAGAACTAAGTGACCTGTTAGCGCTGCCTCGATCGCTGTTTTCGCAGTTTCAGCATCTCGCGTTTCGCCGACAAGGATTACGTCAGGATCTTGTCGTAAGAACGCACGCAGAATACTGGCAAAGGTCATACCTTTTTCCCGCAGTACTTGGCATTGAGTTAGGCCTGGTAAGTTATATTCAACGGGATCTTCCGCCGTACTGATGTTGATACCAGGATCATTACATTCAGCAAGAGTTGAGTATAGGGTGGTAGTTTTGCCTGAACCTGTAGGACCTGTAACTAGAATTAAGCCATAGGGTCGTTTGGCAAAGCTTTGCATCAGTTCCAAGCTTTCTGGATCGCTAATCAGTTTGTTGAGACCAAGTTGGGTATTGGAGTTATCCAGAATCCGCAAAACTACTTTTTCACCATTTTGGGTGGGGCAAGTATTGACGCGAAAATCTACCCGCCGACCTTGGAAGTTGCGTTTGAGCTTACCGTCTTGAGGAACGCGCTTTTCGGCAATATTGAGGTTTGAGATAATCTTAAAGCGCGAGATTACGGCATTGACGATGTTACGCGGTAAGCGTTTGCCCTCACTCAGGAAGAAGTATTCGCGCAATACACCATCTTTACGAAGACGGATGCATAAGTCTTTTTCTTGTGGTTCGATGTGAATATCTGAGCATCCTTCTTTAAGGGCTTTGACCAGAATTTTATCGACAAGGCTAATAATAGGGGCGGAATTCTCGCCACCCACCATGAGTTCATCACCTTGATCTGCATCAGCCATATCTTCGCCAAAGACATCATCTTTGACTTGGAGATCTTCGTCGCTGATTGCTCCTTCAGCTTTGGAACTCTTGTTAATTTGAAACTGGACAATATTGTCAAAGGTACGATGAAAGTCCTCACGGGCAATCACTCGCTTGACGACTGTAATGTTTTTAAGTAGCCGTGCAATCTCATTTTGGACTTTATAGCTGTCGGGTGAAACTACTGCAAGCGTGATGCTGTTTTCTGTCTTGACTAGAGGTAGCATCTCGCAATCTCGACAACTTGCAATTGGGATGATGTTGGAGTCAAGTAAAGCACTAAGAGCGGCAATGTCAAATTTATCAACTTCAACATCTGGATCTATGGGTTCGATGCCATAGAGAACGCGCAGTTCAAAAAGTTGTTGGCGTTTGTAATAGCGGGTAATGTCTGGGGCGAGTTGTTGCCCCAGTATTTGCTCTAGGGCACTGAGAAATGGAACATTTTGTTCTTGGCTATCTTTGACAGCGCGATCGAATTGGTCGGTAGTGGCATGTCCTGCTTGAATCAGTTTGCTCTCGAAGGGGGTTCGACCTCCTCGTTTGGCAAGAGCTTTAGTTTTGTTTCTGCTTGCTGCGGTGGTTGGCGCTTGATCTGATGTATTCATAGCCCAAGAGTTCCTAAGAGTTCATTACCTAAGTAAGGCGATCATAGCTGTTTGCATAACTATATTGGGAAAAAATAGCATAACTATTTGACAGTTTTTACAAAACAAAAAATTTTATAGCGATTGTATAGGAGTGTGATGCATTCCTATGCGATCGCCAGCAATTCTCATTATAAAAGTCAGTTTTTTGAAAGCTAGCCTACGGTTGACTTTCAAAAAACCGATTTTGTTGTTTTTAGCGCCGTAGGTAATGTGAGTTCGGGATAATTTAAAACGGGCTTTGAGAGAGGGTTTGCGTAGCAAACCCTCTCTCAAAGCCCAGAAGCAAAAGCATTGCGTAGCAATGCTTTTGCTTCTGGGCTTATAAAATTTGTAAGCTTAACCCGAACTCACGTTAGGTAATAAAGACAACCAAATCAGTTTTATAACGAGAATTGCTGCACGATCGCACTTTTAAAATTTAATAGATTGCCAACGGATTTTGGGGCTTTGAGCTAATAATTTCGCGATCTCGATCGCCCCTTGTTTATTCAAATGACTTGGGTCGGAAAAAAGCTCTGCCTGATTTTGAATTACGTGGGAGATATCGAGATAGGTGAAACCCTCACGCAGCGATAGTTCTTGCATACGCTGATTGAAAGTAGCCTCGTAGCTACTGCGAATCGCATCAAGATATGATGTGTGTAATGGCATGTTCACGACCAAAAGTTCGATATTATTACGACGGCAAAAATCTATGACATTGGCAAAGGCATCAAATTGTGAGCCACTGATATCAAAATTGCGATAGTCGAGATCGTAGTCTCCAGGAACTTGGGGAAATTTTTGGAAATAAGTATTTGGGTCGAAGGTAACATCAAAAGCAACAAACCCTTTGCTATCGAGAGCCGTGACTGTATTTGGCATCGTTGCGGCGATTAAGGATTCGCTATTGCTGAGTACATGTGTATTTCGATCGAAGCTCTTAACTACAGAATTGCGTACTTCTTGGCGCTTAGTGGAAGTGGCAAAAAGTATGTTTACTGCTTGGGTGATTGGGGTTGATGGTTTGCTATCAGTTGTATTGTTAGTCGAGAGGAGATTATTAAGATCGTTATTTTTGAGGGTTGCTTGTAATTGTTTATAGCCAGTCGATGCAGTGATTTCGTCATAGGTAATGTCACTGCGACTGCTATTAAAAGCCCTCAATCCATCAGCCCAAACAATCATGCGTGGTAGTTGAGGGCGTGACAGGATTTGGGTGATTTGAAGGTTTACAACCTTAGCAGTTGCTCCGTCAATACCAAGATTAAAAACACTGATGCCTTTGTAGCCTTTACCAATCAATGCTTTTTCTAATGTGTTGGGGTCAATGCCTCTTAAAGCTCTAGAGCTGCCAACAATCAGTACGTCTGGCGATCGCTGTTTGTTGGCGATCTGCCAATCAAGAAGTGCTAATTTCTCATTAAATAGGGCAATGTTAAAATTCAAAGCAGGTTTATTGGGAATCCCTTTTTCGGGAGAGATTTCTTGAAGATTAATTTTGGGATCGGCTACTACAAGTTTGGTGGGTTCATTGGGCTGGGCGTAATAACTGAGCGAACGATCGATCGCGATGGTTGTACCAATGCCGATCGCTAAACTTGCTATGCAAACTGGCATAGAGAGCGTTTTAGGATAAGTTGGAGAAGTTTGTCCGAGCCATTTAAACTGCAAAAGAGCTTGACCGAAGGTTCCAACATATTCACCTAGTTTTTGCCAATATGTAGGCTCATTCGCTTCTTGATCAAAGGTTTCATTATTGAGATCTTGTGGTTCTTCGAGAGGAGATAGTTCTGAATTGGAACTTGGCAATCCGATCGCTAACAAATCAATTTCAAATGACCAACTAGGTTTCTTTTGACCAATTACTCGACTCGAAACCGTGACCGATTGAAAATATTCTGCTGAATGCAGCGATCGCAATGTGTTTAACATTGGTAATGCCATCTCTGCCTGTAGGATCGCGCTACGAGTTTCACATAGTAAGTTTAGGCAATTGTTCTGCAAGAGCAACTTCAACTTTGATTGAGCAAGTTTGGGATCTTGGCGAAAGTTGTTAAGTAAGTCAGCGATAACTTCGGCAGCAACGAATGCTGACTGCGCGATCGGTAAATCTACACCTAATGCCCACGAACTACCATGCAATTTGAGACGATAGATTCCTTCGGCAAATAAAATTGAACTCTCAAGATTCTGCGTACTTGGGGCGATCGCCTCTAAAATTTTGATCGCACATTCTGCCTCACGATCTTGACTGTAGATATATAAGCAATCCCCTTTTTGCTTAGTATGTGAAAGTTTTAGACCTAGCAATCCTTCTGGTAAGACGCTGACTGGCTCTTGATCTCGATTTAATGTCAGATTTTCATTAACTGCGTTCAACCGACTCATCTCCAAACTGGAATCTGTGCTTGAGTCGGTTGATGGTGGGTTCACATCTTTGGTGTCTAAGGATGTTATTTCCATTTTGTATTGAGTGGTCGGCAGGATGAAAATTTTGCTACAAGGTTAGCACGGCGACTTCACGACGAGACAAAAAATTGTTTTTAAAAGCTTTTTACAACAAATTTTTTACAACTAAAGCAAGGAATTTTTGCCACCTAATCCTTTCGGCAGTTGCTGAGAAAAAATGCCCCCAAGTTATATAGGAGCTTCGACTACGCTCAGCTAACGTTGGCTGAGCGTAGTCGAAGCCACAGGTACTTCAATTAATATCAAGTCCCTTACTCTATTTGTTGTAATTGATTTAGATGAGATGATATCGCTCAAGTATTAAGACTGATTACAATCTAAATTTTCAACAAAACGCATTGAACCAAGGATTGTCGAAACGATGACACATTTGCGGCGATCGCTAATTCTTGATGCAAAAGTAATTCTACCTAGCTCGCCGATACCGTTTGGGTTACCTTTTGCATCAAATTGTACGCGATAAACATCTGGTTCGGGAATTGATGAGAGTTTTGTGAAGGTTGTGCGCGGCTCAATTTCGTTATTGTCAACAATTCTTACGCCACGATCGAAGTTTTCCCAAGGTAAATTATTCCAGTAGGCAAGATCTGTACTTTCTAAGATAGGAGCTTTATGCACCGAATATTGAGCGATATTGTCAGTATTTCTAAAACTTGCTTGCCAAGTCAGTTGAGTGCGTTTGGCATTACTTTGTGCTAGTCGTAAAGCACTAAAAGCTCGGCTCTGAGCTGAGTTAAGACTTTGATTGGCACTAAAACTTAACCATGATGGTGCGGCGATCGCTGATAGTATTCCCACCACCATCAAAACAACTAAAATCTCTAGAAGTGTGAATCCCCACATTTGGCGATATTGCCCAAAGCTTTTAAGAAACCGTCCTTTTCTGGGTGTCGGCATAATATCTTTTAATTCTTAAATAAGTTTCATGTATACGATCTGATTGTAATATTAATATGTGATTAAAGGCGATATTTAACCGATTAAAAAATTTAATAAAAAAGGAGAAGGGTGCAGAGTGCCCCTCTCCTTTTTTATTCCAATTAGTTTTTGGATAATTCCTAAATCCCGTAATTTTTCTGGCTAATACTGGTTAGTAACTCAGATAGTTAATACCTTCAACGTTTTCTAAATTTATATATAGTTTGCATTAGATTGGGATGGGTGATTTGGAGAACTATAATTTACTGCGATCGAATTATTTCCATAGGCTCTAGCCGTTCTATCCTCTTACGAGTTATCTTTGAAGCTATTATTTTGAATTTTGGTAGTAAGCAAAAAGCTCGGATGGGTGGAGCGAAGCGCCCCCACCCGAACTCTAAAATCCTGCCATCTTTAGCACTATCCCAATTTTTATAAGAAATAACTAAATAAGAAATATTTATGCAAGTACCAGCTTGTCCATTAAATGAAGATGTTCGTGTCGCCTCCTTGCGATCGCTAAATATTCTAGATACAAATCCAGAGGAACGGTTCGATCGCTTAACCAGATTAGCTAAGCGACTATTTGGAGTGCCGATCGCTTTGGTCAGCTTAATCGATGTGAACCGCCAATGGTTTAAGTCTTCTCAAGGACTTGAACTGTCTGAGACATCACGAGACATATCCTTTTGTGGTCATGCCATCCTAGGTGATGACATTCTAATTATTCCTGATGCCACACTGGATGATAGGTTTTATGACAATCCTCTAGTTATAGACGAACCAAATATCCGATTTTATGCTGGAGTTCCACTCGTTATTCCTAATGGAAGTAAAGTTGGTACGCTATGTTTGCTAGATCGAGATCCTCGGACGCTTAATGATGAAGATCTAGAGTTGTTGCGTGACCTTGCTCGTATGGCTGAACAGGAGCTTGCAGCTGTGCAACTGGCAACAATAGATGAGTTAACCCAGATCTCTAATCGACGTGGGTTTATTGCTCTAGCTTTACATGCTCTAAATCTATGTAAGCGACTGAATAAACCCGCTTCTCTATTCTTTTTCGATCTAGATCGATTTAAAGAGATTAACGATCGCTATGGACATGCAGAAGGCGATCGCGCTTTGATTGGCTTCAGTAAAATTTTGAAGGAATCTTTTCGGGAATCAGATGTAATCGGTAGGCTTGGTGGCGATGAGTTTGTGGTTCTATTGACAAATGCCGATCGAGCGGAAAGTAAATTGATTTTGCAGCGCCTCGATCGGATAAGAGCAGACTTTAATCAAAAGGCAAACCGTGGTTATGATATTCTTTGTAGTGTCGGGATGATTGAGTTTGATGCAAATCGGCATCAATCAGTGGAAGATCTTTTGCAAGATGGCGATCGGCTGATGTACGCGCAGAAACAAAGTAAACGAACAAAAGTTCTTTAAATAGAACGAACTCAGTTGTGCTCTGGTTCCCTACTAATTTTTAATTTAGGAAGTTTCATTAGCGGCGATCCTAAGCTTCGCATATCAATATCTAATTCACTAACAAAGAGCGTCTATAGCTTGTCGAAAAAACGACTACTATCTTCATGGGGCGAAAGAGGACACATAATCTCTAAAGCACCATTAACTTAATGGAATAAAGCTGAATGTTGATTGTCAATATCTGCAAGTAAGCGTTCATAAGTTTCCCAGCTAACTCCATTTTCGATGGCGATCCTAATTTCGCAATTAACATATCAGTAATTGCGATTTAGGTAGGTTTAGTTTGAGTTTTAGCAACCATCAATTTTTTATCTATCGTCCTTTCAGGTTATACAAATTTCCTAGACTCTGCTTGGTTTTGGCTAGGTAGTCATCTTATAGAGCTTTGCGCTCCCTAAACTAAGAAACATCTTGAAAGCTACCGTGAAGCAGCAGTACTTTCAAGATGTTTCTTGTGGTTCGTTTGAGCGGTAATTGCTATATGTTTTTATATTAGTCTTTTTCTAGATTTAATCAAAATGGCGATAGCGATGGAAAAGTCTGACAGGTTATAGTAGCTTCTGGCAAGCAAATCTAAGGCAAATTCCATGAATGCTGAGTACTTACGATGGCGATCGCAATTTATACGAAAGAGATTACAGATAGTCACAGCGATCGCGTCAATCTGCATTTTAAGTTTCATGACATGGATTGAGCTTTTGGGGAATAAGGGAGATATTCCACTCAAAAGCAACACCACCATTGTGTTGGATTTGGCGATCGAAGTTTTACTGATTGGATCTTTCTTCCTATTGCGATCGCGCTTTGCAACACCTTTTATTTATCCACTTTTTTTGCTCGTTCCTATTTCCATAACTTTTACTATGCAGCTTAATGCTTCATCAGTAGGAATTTCTGCGCCATTTTTCGTGCCTTGGGTATTGGTATTTGTTGCTCATGCAACTCTTATACCTGTGTGCTGGCATCTACATTTAGTTGTCCAACTGAGTACCCTTGGTAATTACTTTTTGATTAATACTTTAATGGGTTACAGTTTGAGCGATATATTCGCAGTTGATCGGCAACTAATCACAGGGAAATTGATTATGCCAGTTTCGATCATCTTTCTCTTTGTCAATTGGATATGTATCATGGGTAATGTTTCCGTCTATTTGTACGAGCGTTTGCAACAAAGTGAATTTGTAGCGCGAAAGGAACTAGAAGAACAAAAAGAATGCTCTGAAAGACTTCTCCTAAACGTTTTACCTCAGTCGATCGCCGATCGCTTGAAATTAGAATCCGATCTCATTGCTGATAATTTCCAAGAGGTTAGTGTTCTATTCGCTGATATTGTCGGCTTTACTTTGCTTGCTGCCAAGATTCCGCCTGAAGAAGTAGTGGGCTTTCTCAATCAAATCTTTTCTCGATTTGATGTCATCGCAGAACGTTACGGACTTGAAAAAATTAAGACTATTGGCGATGCTTATATGGCAGTGGCGGGGTTGCCTTTTGCCCATGTCGATCATGCCCAAGCCGCAATTGAAATGGCGCTCGCTATGCAAAATGATTTAGCTCTTTTCAATCAGGAGTACCACCAAAACCTCAAAATTCGTATCGGTATTAGTTCAGGGCCAGTAGTTGCGGGGGTGATTGGCATCAAGAAGTTTACTTACGATCTTTGGGGTGATACCGTCAATACCGCCAGCCGTATGGAATCGCATGGGATTGCAGGCTGCATCCAAGTTTCTGAAAGTACCTACCAATATTTGTGCGATCGCTATCTGTTTGAAGTACGCGATCGTGTCGCGATCAAAGGAAAAGGTGAAATGACAACCTATATTTTAAAATAGAACTTTACAGCAAGTACTAAGTAAATGAACCGAGAAGGATTTTAAGAGCGTTGCTTTGCAACGCTCTTAAAATCCTTCTCGGTTTGGGTTTGGGCGCAAAGCGTTGCAACTGTTATTCTAAGATTTGGTAATGTTAGGCTAGGATGGGCGTCGAGAAGAGCCGCCCATCCTAGTCCTCGATCAATTCGGAGGCTGAAAAAGATTGCCGAAGTCTAGTTTTGGTTTGCGTGAAGCCATGAAGTTATTCGTTTCATCATCCAATTGCTTGGCAATTTCTGCGTTACTTTTTGATGGTGCTGCCGATGACTGCATCATATTGAGTTTGAAGGTGACCTGTTTGACGATGAGTTGCTGAGTGTCGATATCAATGTCAAACTTGACTTTTCGATCGCCAAGAATTTTTGCTAGTTCATTGTTCACTAGAGATTCTGCTGTACTTTCAATCGGTTGATTGAGTAAGTTGCGATCGCTAAACAAATTCTCCTTGAGCAAGTCTTCTAGATGCTTATACTGTAATAGTTTAGCCAAGTTCTGGGCGATCGCCGATGCATCAGAACCAATAACCTGTGTTAAAGCATTTTGCCAATCAAACTTTGAGCTTACACGCTGAATTAGTGAGTTTACTTCTGATTTACGTAGTTGGGCATTCTCAACCATAGGGATAATCGACAAAATTGTCTCTGGCAAATCCAGATTTTGATTTGGCTGAAACTTCTGAACGTATGCACTGAGAGTATTAAGAACTTGATTTTCTAGCGTCTGTCGCCATTGATTAACATTTTGAACTAGTGCATCGGTGCTTGATTCCACAATAGAAGTTGCAACATCTTCTACTTTAAATCGATCTGCAACTTGTTGACTGAGAGTTTCAAATTGTTCAGGAGCAATTGCTATGGTTCCTTGCTTCTGTTGAAATGTCAAAATCGAGTTAGCGATCGCAAGGACTTCCTCACGAGAATTAAGTGTTTCAAACTTCTTGGCATAGGCTTTGACACTTTCTATTAGCAATTGTTCTGTATCAATATCACTCATGGGACATTTTTTTCGCAGATGTAGCTCGGTGAATGATATCAAAAAAAGAATAGCGTAGCAATGCAAGTTTAGCCTAGGACATAAAATCCAAATAAAGAAAGGCGGTGCTTCGCGCCGCCTTTCTTTATTTGGGTTTAGAGAATTCCTTCTTTCTGTGCCATTGATATCATCAAATCAACCACACGACAGGAATAACCCCACTCATTGTCATACCAAGAGACAACCTTAAAGAAGTTGGGATTTAGCTCAATGCCAGCACCAGCATCAAAAATGCTCGATCGCGAATCTCCTTTAAAATCTGTCGAAACAACTTCCTCATCGGTATAGCCGAGAATGTCCTTTAAAGAATCCTCTGAGGCAGACTTCATCGCCGCACAGATTTCTTTATAACTGGTAGCTTTTTCAGTCTTAAACGTCAAATCCACCACTGACACATCAGGCGTAGGTACGCGCAAAGCCATTCCTGTCAGCTTCCCTTTTAGCTCAGGCAAAACTAAAGCAACAGCCTTTGCCGCACCTGTAGAAGAAGGAATAATATTTTGACTAGCACCACGTCCACCACGCCAATCCTTTTTGCTGGGGCCATCCACAGTTGGCTGCGTGGCTGTCATCGCGTGAACGGTGGTCATCAATCCTTCTGCAATCCCAAAGTTATCATTGAGAACCTTCGCGATCGGTGCTAAACAGTTAGTTGTACAGCTAGCATTAGAAACAATTAGATCGGTCTCAGGATTGAACTTAGTATGATTAACTCCAACTAATAGAGTTGGAACTTTATCTGGGTCTTTTGTGGGAGCGGAAATGATTACTCGCTTTGCACCCGCGTTAATATGTGCGATCGCTCCAGCATAATCAGTAAATAAACCAGTGGACTCCACCACATAATCAGCCTTTAGATCGCCCCAAGGTAATTCCGAGGGATTGCGAATTGCAGTACAAGGGACTAACTTACCATCGATTTCAATACCTTCGGGTTTAGCAGCGATCGCACCATCAAAGAGTCCGTGCGTAGAGTCATGTTTGAGCAGATAGGCGAGGTTATCAGAAGGAACTAGATCGTTGATTCCGACAATCTCGATTTCGGGGTGCTTGGCAGCAACGCGAACCACTAATCGTCCAATTCTGCCAAATCCATTAATACCAATTCTGAGCTTAGCCATATTTTGCTTATCCAGCGTATCTATTGCTTCGCGATTATGCTAACCCAAGTTCTATAGTCTAAAAACTCCAAAATCTGGATATGTCAGGGTTTGAATATAAATATAGCGATCCCCAACCATAGTATCGGAAATATCTCATTCAATTAGGGACGTACAGTAAAGTAAAGAACCAGATTTTTGGTGGCGCGGCTTTGCCGCGCCACCAAAAATCTGGTTCTTTATTAAATTGCAGAAACATTAGTACTTTAGTTAAGCATTAGTTTAAAGGGAAATTGTTTAGTTTAAAGTTGGTACATCTTAATTTTTTGGATTAGGGTTACTTATATGAGTTTTTTTAATAATGCTTACTTTCTGAAAACCCAGCAGCCGATCGCTAAAGTGCAAGAAAAACTTGGACAAACTGAGCGGATTCCTAATTCAGGCTGGCTCATTTGTGATTTTGGCGATAGCTACATTGATGGAGTATTTGAGGGAGAAGAATATCTCACCCAAGCGCTTTCAGAAGAATTTGGTGAGGTGATTTTCATTGCGATCGATACTAGTAACGATCAATTAGATTATGAGCATTCTCTAGATGGTGTGATTTTGCGGAAACTGGCTTGGCTTTCCGATGGCTGCCAATCTACTTGGATGTGTGTAGAAGGCGAAATGGAAGATTGGGAACTAACTTCAGTCTTTTCTGCGGATAATTTAAATCGTACTAGAGAAATGATTCGCTACGATGAGAATCTACAATTGTTGCCTGCTGATGAAATGGAGGTCAAAGAGCAAGAGTTGCAAACTATCTGGCAGAATCATCAGTACATGCTTAACGGTCAATTGCCCTTGGGCGATGCCACTCTAGGTATGGTAATTCAGAAATATTTCTTTGATATTGAAATATAAAATCCAAGGATTGTGAGGTGTAGCTTCGTGCTGGCTCACACTCTTTGGGTTTTACGCAAAATCGCGTTAAAGTAGTCCTACATCTAAATATTCAGTCTATTAGGATGACAAAGATTATGTCTCGTTTACCCCTTACTTTAGCAACCGCCTTTAGCCGCCGCAACGCTCTCAAGATTATTAGCGGTCTTCACAACTTCGATCGCAACTCCGTGAAAATGGTCGTGCAAGCAGCCGATCGCGGTGGTGCAACATTTGTGGATATCGCGGCTGATGCTGAACTCATTGCGATCACTAAGGCTAATTGCTCCTTGCCTGTTTGTGTTTCCGCAGTTGAAGCACACAAATTGGCAGAAGCAGTTGCTAATGGCGCAGATCTAGTTGAAATCGGTAACTACGATAGCTTCTATGCTCAAGGTCGTGTATTTACCGCCGATGAAATCATTGCTTTGACCGCAGAAACCAGAGCATTACTGCCCCACACTGCAATTTCTGTCACCGTTCCCCATACCTTGCCACTCGATGAGCAAGTCACCCTCGCTGAGAAACTCGAAGCGATCGGTGCGGACATCATCCAAACTGAAGGTGGTACAAGCTCGGCTCCAATCCATGCAGGTGTCCTTGGTGCGATCGAAAAGGCATCGCCTACCCTTGCTGCTGCCCATGCCATCAGCCGCGCAGTTTCTATCCCCGTAATGTGTGCTTCTGGCTTGAGCAATATCACTGCACCAATGGCGATCGCTGCTGGCGCATCTGGTGTTGGTGTTGGTTCCGCAGTTAACCAATTGAATGATGTTGTTTCGATGATTGCGACTGTTCGCTCTCTTAGAGAATCATTGGGAGAAGCGATTGACAGTAATGTTGCTAATCAGGCGATCGTATAATTAACTAGTTATCAATTCTTAGCAAGCAAAATTTCTAAACCCAAAGGTTGATCGTCCCAAATTTCCTAAAAGTTGGTGCGATCAATCTTTCGCAAACAAGATTCAATTTCCCTCGTTACCAAAATGTTGCTGTAAAAAATCTTTGGCAGTCATTATTTTAATTTCTTGGTACTCTTCCAAAACTAATAAATCTTGATCGCCAGTAATAATCACATTAGCTTTAGCAGCGATCGCTGTAGCCAAAACGATATTATCATCTGGATCTCGTAGTTCAGGAACAAATAGTTCTTCAATCGGATATAAAACTACTGACTCCTTAACAAGGCTTATTGCAGAAGAACTCGTTAAATTTAGAACCTCTAACTTTGGCTGAATTTTCTTCTTATTAAATGTCCTTTCTAATTCATTTAATAATTTTTCAGACATACCAATAGTTAATAAGTTCCGTTGTTGCAATATGATGATTTCGTCAGGAATGCCGCCCCAAATAATAGCTGACACCCAAATATTTGTATCTAAAACTACTTTCATCTTGATGTATTCTTGCGTACTTCTCTCACAATTTCACAAATTTCTTCGGTTGTAAGAGGATTAGGATCTTCTCCAACTTCGGCTCTCCTTTTTCTTAATTCATCCCAGCTAATTTTTGGTACTTTTTTGAGGGTAATTGTATTTTCTGTTGTGACAACCAAATATTGGTCACCACTGGA
Organism: Pseudanabaena frigida; assembly: GCA_003242085.1. Classification (GTDB taxonomy): domain Bacteria; phylum Cyanobacteriota; class Cyanobacteriia; order Pseudanabaenales; family Pseudanabaenaceae; genus Pseudanabaena; species Pseudanabaena frigida. The sequence continues at coordinate 31,379 of QBML01000006.1, forward strand.
GAACTGCTCACGAAGTTCTAAGGGGATTTGTATATTTCCTTCGGGGGTTAAGTTAATAGTAATTGTTTTTTGCATTGTAGGTAACCGCCTGTCCAATTAGTTGCTCCAAGTACGAGATATTTGCTGGAGTCATTACTATTATCCTCTAAGGCTACTTTAAGTAGCCCGTACTGTATAGAAACTTTTCCAAAGAAGTAAAGAATTCTTCGCGATCGCTTTCTTGGTAAATTTTTCTAACTTGCTCCAAACCGTCATCACCTTCATCCAACATATATTTATCTGCCAAATAAGCGGCTAGTGTGCTTCTCAATAAATAAGGATCGTGTGTAGTACTAAGATTTTTCGATATTCCTTCCATGTCTTTTCTAATTTCTGACTGGAATAGCCTCGTCACATCCAGAAACTCTCCATTATGAAAGTGGAAGATCCGCAAAGGTTTAACTGATCCCTTAAATCTTGTATCCTCGCTAATAAACTCAATGTCTCCATTATTGTCGAGATCTTTCAAGTGAGGTCTGCTACGAAAAAAGTATTCTGATTCATTAGAAATAAATTTTCCATTATCAGAATCGTAATAATAAATTAAATAGATCGAGCAACATTTGTTGCCTCTCGTAAATGATTGAAGTATAACCTCAGGTATGCTTTCTTTCTCTAAAGCTTGTATTTGTAAAGTAATTGAAATGCGATGAGAACGATGGTCATTATCTATTAGTGTATCCAAAATTAGTCTATCATCTTTAAAAATCTGTAAGTTAATATTGCTAATAAAATTATTAGATAAATCAACACCAGATCTAAATGAATTTACTGCTTTTATATTATCTAAACTTGAGGTTTGCTTGAATTCATAGTCTATTCGCTCTAATGGAGATAAAAGTAATGATGACGAGAGTAAAAAATTGTCGTCTATTTTTCCTTGATAACAATTGTATTCTTGATTGTATTTATAGATTAGATTAGATTTACCGTCGGATGCAATAACTTCTACTTCCCCATCATTATCAATATCTCTAACATCAAAATATCTGTATAAAAAAAGCGATAAAGTATCTTTCCCTGCACCAATGTATTCGAGATCATGAGAATATTCAAAGTTATCATGAAAAATTTTCTTTGCAAATAAAAGTTTATTGTTGCGGTAAATTTTAAACTTTTTTTGATTTATTCTCTGAAGGTCTGATGTTTTCGATTCTAAGAAGTTACTTTCCAGAAAAGAGTATTCAGCTATAACATTTCCAGATCTTGTAATTCTCTGCACAAATGTTTTGCCTTCAAAAGACGGAGTGTTTTCTATTTCTAGCGGAATTGAAGAACAATTGACAGATTTTGTCTCTTGTTGCACAGGAGTAGTTTTTATTATTGAGACATTAGGAGCAATATTACCTTGAGGATTGTTTTGTCCCGTCAAAATAATCGATAGCACAAGAGAAAATATTGAGAGAACTATATAATTTCTCATAAATTAACCCTCTCAAAATTCCCTTTATTGTTTTTGATAATGAACTCCAAACCCAAAATTTAGTCAATGCGAAATCGTATTAAAATCTCTACATCAACAATTGCAAAGTAAATCTTCTCCAACTATGATCGCAAAGCATTCACTGCAAAGACATAATTAAGTTAGCATAGCTAGAAATTTTCAAAATCTATACAATTTATTTGTCTTTCTCAAGGAATGATCGCTGCTAACTACCCTCTCCTTTGAAACTGCCATGTCAGCATTGCGTTCAATTATCTGTTCTACCCAAGGAGCGATCGATCTCCAAATTAATGGAGCATTAGGAATTCCCTTTAACGATTTAAATCGCGATCGCGCTGCTAAGTTACCAGAAATTTGTCGATTTCTCTATCAACAGGGGCTTGATGGATTTTTGCCTACTCTCGTTACTGCCTCTATTGAACAGTTCCATCGATCGCTATTCTTCCTAGCTGAAGCGATCGCCGAGCAAAAGCAAAATCCTAATCCCTACGAAGCCAAAATTTTAGGTGTCCATCTTGAAGGCCCCTTTCTGCATCCCGACAAACGTGGCGCGCATCCGCAACAACATCTATTACCGCTTAATCTCGATACATTACGGCAGGTATTAGGTGAATACACCGACATTATTAAACTTGTCACCCTCGCACCTGAACTCGATCCTTCAGGAGAAACTATCCAGTATTTACGCGATCGCCATATTATCGTCAGCCTAGGTCACTCTACGGCAAATGCAGAACAAACGAGAACAGCGATCGCTCAAGGGGCAACGATGGTCACTCATGCCTTTAATGCCATGCCGAGTTTGCATCATCGCGATGTGGGGCTATTGGGAGAAGCGATTTTAAGCGATCGGGTTTGGTGCGGATTAATCGCTGATAGTGTTCATGTCTCGCCCGAAATGATCAAACTGCTCTATCGGATGAAAAAACAGATTTTTCTGGTTAGTGATGCCCTTGCACCCCTTGGTTTACCCGATGGCACTTATCCTTGGGACGATCGCCAGATTACAATTCAAAATGGTACAGCGAGATTACCTGATGGCACGCTTTCAGGTACGACACTGCCTCTGATTCATGCTGTCAATAATCTGGTTCAGTGGAATGTTTGTACAGCATCGGAGGCAATTAATTTAGCGATCGATATGCCGCGTTATGCAATGAATCTCGCGATCGATCCTGATGCGCCAGTAAGGCTAACTTGGATTCAGCAATCTTTTTCTTGTCAAGTTCAGGAGATCCCCATATATCCCAGTATTAGATCAGTTCGTCATTTTTTATCTTGTGAAGTCCATTGATAAAGAACCTAAAAAATCAATCTTAGGGCACGGCGAACATATGCTTCCCAAGATTCTGTGGTGGGCGGAAAGATCATAGCGTAAAGCATAATTCCACTCATCGTATCGAAAACCAATCCCGAATCTAAGTCTTGTGGAACCTCATTTCTAGATTTTGCCCGTTCGATGACAATATCAAAAGCTTCTCGGCGCGGTTGTAAGTACTTTTTCCAATAAATCTGAGCAAACTCTGAATTACTGGATGCACTACTAATAATCATGGAAACAGTTTGTCTTCCCAATGGATTTAGAGAAATTTGAGCAGCATTCTCAATGAGCTTATCAATATCACTTGTCAGATTGCCCGTATCAGGAATTAATACTTCTTCGCGTATGCTCTCAATGGCATCCGCTATCAACTCCGCTTTACTACTATATCGACGATAAATAGTTGTTTTGCCAACCACTGCACGGGAGGCGATCGCCTCAATACTTATCCCATCGAAACCTACTTCACCCAGTAATTCTAAAGCTGCTTGCAGAATTGCCTGATGAGATTTATCACTGCGAGGTCTTCCTAGTGATTTTTTTTTACCATCATTCATAAGTGTTATTATTATTTACGAAACGATGTCGTATCGTAAATAAAATCCATGAATAAAACGCCTCAATACAAAAACAAAAATAGCACCCAAACTCTCCGTGAAGGCTTGGAGGAATATTACGCAATCAACCTTCATCTCACACCTCCCGATAGTCAGCCACCTGAATTTGCCAAAATTTTGCTTGCCCATGATGTCGGTCATGTCATTTATGGCTGTGACACTGGTATGTATGATGAGCTAAAGATCTTGCCCTTATTTTGGTGGACAAGCGAATGTACTTTTCAAAAATTCCGTGAGATGAGAAAAACTCCTGCTGTTGATGTGATGTATGACGACATGATTCAAGAACATGGGGTGCTTTGGCTGTATGGCAGTATTTTGAAAGTTCTACCTCCACTTATTCCAGAATTAATTTCAATTTGGTTTAAGACTCATAACCGCAATAAACGATTGCCTTTTTTAGAATTTCATCCTTTACTGGATCGAACGCTTCTCGATATCCGACAAGAGTTCGATCTGCTGCCACTCATTCATTAAACCTCAGAGGCTAAGCTTGCCTCAGACACAATATCAATTCCCGATTTAACAGCACCATTAAGATGGCGATCGCTAGCAATATCAGCTTGTGGTTGGTGCATTTTTAAAATCATGGCAAGACTTTGCTTGAGCTTAGTTCTTAGTACAACCGCATCCACAAAACCATGATCGAGTAAATATTCCGACGATTGGAAACCATCGGGAATTTTTTGCTTAAGGGTTTGCTCGATGACACGCTTACCAGTAAAACCAATCAAAGCTTTTGGTTCAGCCAAAATCAGATCACCAAGCATTGCAAAACTTGCAGTTACGCCGCCCGTTGTAGGATTGGTTAAAACTGGGATATAGAGTAAATTCGCCTGACGATGGCGCTCCAATGCCGCCGAAGTCTTAGCCATCTGCATTAAACTCAAAATTCCCTCCTGCATCCGCGCCCCACCAGAAGCACAGAATATTAATGCAGGAAAACGTTTGGCGGTAGCAGTTTCGAGCATACGGGTGATTTTTTCACCCACTACCGATCCCATACTGCCACCCATAAAACGAAAATCCATTACAGCAAGCGCAGCATCACAACCATCAATCTTGCCAGTGCCAGTAATTACCCCATCACTTAAGCCTGTTTTTTGCTTGTATTCTTTGATGCGATCAATATATGGCTTACGATCTTTAAAACCTAATGGGTCGCAGGATGTCAAATCCGCATCCATTTCTTGCCATGTTCCTGAATCAATCAGTTGAGCAATACGCTCGTAAGCATTAACCTGATTATGGTAACCACATTCAGGACAAACCATCAAATTAGTCTTTAAGTCCTTTACATACGTCAAAGCACCACAACTAGAACATTTGTGCCACAAACCATCAGGAATTTCCCGTTCTTGAGATTCTTGATTTAGAGTAGGAGTTTTGCGGTGATATGCTTCACTTGCACGGGAGCGTGTTTCAGCAAACCAATCAAACAGTGACATAGCGGCTCACAGTTCACAGGACAGATAGTCATCAATTTCTATAAGATGATGACTGTAACAAAGAATACAACTATAACTCTGTAATCATACAGCGGTTTGCGCTTCAGGGAAAACTAGTTTTAAAACTGATGGGTGCGACTGAGCTGCGCTCATCAGTTTTAAAACTAGTTATTCCAACGTATCGCCGCCCGATTTTTGCTTAACCCTTTCAACTTGAGAATACTTTTCAACCGTTTGAGTTACCTCAAATAGTGACTGCTGTAAAGGCTTAATCGCAATTTGTAAATCTTCGTAGGTTGCTTCTTCAGATTCATATAAATTCTTAAGTGCCTCCATATTTCTGAGTGTAGGTTCACGCAAACTTTGAGTGATGACTGATGGCCCATTGTCTCTAAGAATTTCTTCAACGGTGCGGATTAAATTGGATGCTTGATTTCGCATATTGGCAAGTTCACGACGTGCAGAGTCTTCGTCGGAGTAAACTTCAGCCTCCATCCGCATTCTCTCGATTTCACTAGGACTCAAGCCACCTGTATTAGTAATACTAATGCTCTGCTCTACTCCCGTATCAATATCTCGCGCGGACACCTTCAGAATACCGTTAGCATCAATATCAAAGGAGACTTCGATCTGAGGAATACCGCGCGGCGCAGGACGAATGCCCTCTAACTCGAACTTGCCGAGGCTCTTGTTATCCTTAGCCATCGCCCGTTCGCCCTGTAGAACATGGATTTCAACCGCAGATTGGTTGTCAACGGCGGTCGAGAAAATTTGTGATTTACTTGTGGGGATCGTGGTATTACGTTCTAAGTTTTTGGTGAATACGCCACCTTGGGTTTCGAGTCCGATCGAAAGCGGAATTACGTCTAGTAATAGCAGATCCTTGACTTCACCGCCTAAGATCCCTGCCTGTACGGCTGCACCGATCGCTACAGCTTCATCGGGGTTAACTGATTGATCGGGTTTTTTGCCATCAAAGAATCTTGATATCGCTTCTTGTACTGAAGGAATACGGGTTGAACCACCAACCAAAATAATGCGATTTATTTCTTTAGGTAATAATCCTGCATCTTTTAATGCTTGGGCGGTCGGCTCAAGAGTTGCTTTTACTAGAGGTGCGGTAATTTCATCAAACTTGGCGCGGGTAAAATCTAGCTCAATGGTCTTTGGCCCTGTCTCATCCGCGGCGATAAAGGGCAAGCTGATTAAAGTTGAGGGAGCGCTAGATAGTTCGATTTTGGCTTTTTCCGCAGCTTCCTTGAGGCGTTGTAAAGCAGTTTTGTCCGCTGATAAATCGATACCTTCTTTTTGTTTAAAGTCAGCAACTAGCCAGTCTACAATCATTGCGTCAAAATCATCTCCACCAAGGTGATTATTCCCTGACGTAGCTTTAACTTCAAAAATGCCATCGCCTAGTTGCAGCACGGATACATCGAACGTACCGCCGCCAAGGTCAAATACTAAAACAATCTGATCTTGATCTTGCTTGTCCAATCCATAGGCAAGAGCAGCAGCAGTTGGCTCATTGACAATCCGTAACACTTCCATGCCTGAAATTGCCCCAGCGTCTTTTGTTGCTTGGCGCTGAGTATCAGTGAAATAAGCGGGTACAGTAATGACGGCTTGGGTCACTTCTTCGCCTAGATAGTTTTCAGCATCTTGCTTAAGCTTTTGCAAGATCATTGCTGAAATTTCTTGGGGTGTGTAAGTCTTATCGCCGATTTGCACATCGACAGTTTCGTCTTTACCTTTGACCGCAGTATAAGGAACACGGCGGCGCTCGGCTTCGGTTTCTGACCAGCTACGACCAATAAAGCGCTTAATACTATAAACAGTATTAACTGAGTTAGTAACGGATTGACGCTTAGCAACTTGCCCAACGATCCGCTCGCTACTGTCCTTGACAAAAGCGACAATACTCGGCGTAGTACGCCCCCCTTCCGCGCTAGAGATGACAACAGGCTTGCCACCTTCTAGCACCGAAACACAACTATTTGTCGTACCAAGGTCGATTCCAATTACTTTCGACATAATCGCCAGTTCCGTTAAAAGCTTTTCTAAAAGTTTAGCTTACTGATTTTCAGAATAATGTACCCTAAGAATGCATTTCAAGATGCAATCGCGATCGCATCTTGAATGATTTAGATTAGCTAGATTCTCCAGAATCATCGCTAGGGACATTTTCGGGTGATGCACTATCGCCATCAATTTTACCTGAAGATACCTTAACCAGCGAATGACGTAAGACGCGATCATCACTAACTAGGTAGCCTGGGCGCAGTTCTTCAGTAATTATGCCTTCGTCATATTCAGTCGAAGGTTCCTGCATAATTGCTTCATGGAAATTTGGATCAAATTCTTGACCGACACACTCCATCCTCGCTACGCCAGTTTCTTTCAGGCATTTCAGTAATTGTTTGTAAACTGACTGATAACTTTTGTGAATTGAAGCTTCACCATCTGTCTTCGGTGAAATCTGCAACTGGGCGCGCTCAAAGTCATCAACTACAGGCAATATTTTTTTGAGAATTTTGCCTGTAATCGTACCTTCTTGCTCTTCCTTATCACGCTCAGTACGCTTGCGAAAATTCTCGAAATCGGCATATAGACGCAAGTATTGTTGCTTGCGATCATCTAACTGCTCTTTGAGGGCTGTTGACTCAGCGATCAAACCATTAATTTTTTCAAGTGTTGCGGCTGCGGCTGCATTGGCTTTACTAGTTTCGGGCTTAGGACTATCTGTGGTGACAGATGGCTGAGCACCATTAGCTTTTGCCTCCTCTTGATTTGCGATTTGATTCAAGTCTTCAGTTGCAAGTTGTTGTAACCGTGACTCAAGAACCTCATCATCTTCATCGATGAGGTCGTCAGAACTTAATATGTTTTCTTCTTCGATCATTGCGTTAATACTCTTTTCGCGCTTTTCAGACTAGCAGTTAATTGATAAGAGTTGACATTTGAGTGTTAGTTTTGACGATTTTTTGCCAATCACAACGATTTTACTCTTTATCTGGGTCAACGTAAATTCGATCTTGAGTGTTTCCGCAATTCTCATTGTGAAACTGATTTTGTTATTTCTAGTGCCTACGGCGTTGAAAACGACTTTTGAAAGCCAGTCTAAGGCTGGCTTTTTTCTCAGTTTTGATCTGCCCAAAAATTACTTAACCTCAGTTCGGGTTAATTTCAAACTAGCTCCTAGAGAGGGTTCGCGCCGCGAACCCTCTCTAGGAGCTAAAACAGTAAAAACCTCGCGAAGCGAGGTTTTTACTGTTTTAGCTTTTAAAATTTTGTAGTTTATCCCGAACTCACGTTACTTAGAGATCGCCGCAATTTTAAAGACCACAATTGAGAGTTGATTTTGTAGAATTACCACCGTCAGTTGTGCTGCCAGAGGCTAAGGAACAAAAATATTTACGAGTATTAGGAGCAAGATTTACAACATTTGTGAAATCTGCCGACTCGATGCTGCCGATATTTTCGACGATCGTGTTGCGAAAATTTGCACCATTAAGGCTTGTGCCTGCTAACTCGACCAAAATTAGCTTGGCGGCAGTCAGGTTTGCTGTACTTAGATTTACGTTTGAAAGATTGGTTAAGTGCATCTCAGCCGATCGCAAATCTGCTAAAGATAAATCTGCCCCTTCTAAAATGGCATCACTAAGATTTGCCGCGCTTAAGTTGCTTTCTCGGAGATTTGCTTTACCTAGATTCGCTTTACGTAGGTTCGCTAAAACTAAGTTTGCGCCGTTTAGATTTGCTGAAGTGAAATCAGCTTCGCTAAGATTGCTCTTCATTAATTCCACTTTTTGCAAAATTGCTGAGACTAGCTTTGCTTGAAACAAGTTAACGCGCAATAAATTAGCCTGAGTTAAATTTGCTTCCGAAAGATTAGAAAATGATAGATTTGCGTCAGTTAGGTTGGCATTGGTAAGATCTGCTCCTCTTAAATCGACTTTAACGATTTTTACACCAGTTAAATTTGCGTTTTTTAGAACTATCTGTCTTAAGTCAATACGTTCTATAACTGAGCCACTCAGATTAATATTTTTAAAATCTTGCGCCTGTAAACGCTGGCCTGGAGAGCCTATCAACTGAATATAGCGAAAATCTCGCTGACCTTCAGCGTATTTAGTAAGTAAGCTTGCGGCTGTAGTCGGGATTAATTTTGGAGTTGGTGAAACACTGGGAGATGGGGAATTGGTTGGTGTTGGAGTACTTACAGTCGTAGTTTCAGAAGCTTTAGTGACTATAGGTTGAGGCGGTAATTGATTTTTTTTTAACAACCAAACAATGCCACTAACAATAGCTAATACAACTATTCCAAATAATAAAAATGACTGAGTGGTAATTCCAGATTTTGAGTTGCGTTTTTTTGCTTCAGGCTGTTTGTTCTGTTCTTTACCGTGACAGCGGCGGATCAAGCGATCGCATAGCTCGCGAGTTTCATCATCAGGGATATTCGCGATCGACTGAAACACAGGTGATAACTCAGGTTCTTGGAAATCGTTTTGTCTAAAAATCAAATTTTTGTTGTCTTCATGGAAGGTTTCCCAAAGATTAGGCTGACTGGCTAGAGCCCGAAGCGATAAGGATATTACCTCAAAGGAAAATTCATCCAGCCGATCGCCAAAGTCCTTAGGCGATCGCATCGGTGGTTGATAGTTGGGATGCCCTACCTCAAGGGGTGGAGCTCCTTGCAATGCTGGAACATACATACCGTCATAGTCAACCAGTTTCAGTTCGCCCTGATTGTCTACCATGATGTTCCCATGCTGTAGATCGCCATGAGCGATGCCCTCCTGTTGTAAATCTTTTTGCAGCTGCTTTAATTGCCGATCTAAACGCAACAAAACCTGAGAATCATCAATGTATTCGCCAATATATCTATCTAGTTCCGATCCTTCTACCCAATCCATTTTTAGGACTGGATACCATTCTCCTTTCACCAAAATTCCTTGAGCTAGATATTCAAAATCAACTAGATAAGGTATTTTGTGATGGCTTAAATATTCACTAATTAATCTATAGCGTTGTTGAACATCTGATTGCGGTATGCGTGTAAAGCAGCGTACAGCCCAAGAGCGATTCCCATTGGTTAGTTTGTAGACAGTAGCAAAGTTTCCCGACCATAGCAAAACCCTTCCCCGCGAATTTTTAGCCGTATTTGCTTGTTTAAGTTCAGAATCAGCAAAGCACAGTTGCGGATTTTGCACCGCAATTGTGAAATCAATATTTAACGGCCAAGTCTGGATATCTATCATGGCTCACAACGAATTTTGGTGGCATCCTGAATTTCTAGGCATAGCAGCGTTGTATCATCATTGGCAATTTCATACTGCTCTCGTGATGCTGTCACCCATTCCGCAAACAATTCCTGAGAAGTAAGCTCATCCAATTTTACCCAAGGATTTTGATTTACTTCCAATTGCTTAAAAATCCAGCAGGCGATCGCATCGGTAGCTAGATAAAAGCGATCGCAATGTTTTGCATCCCCATGAATTTGCGAAATATTAATATTTGCTGCCTTAACATTGGTTCCAATCAGCCTTGGACGATTGTTAAATTCATGACTTTTTTGTAAAGGAAAGCTTGTTTGTAAACAGCGATCGCGCACCATAAATAAACAAGAATCTCCCACGGCAAGAGATTTCCAGCTTAAATCTGCAAAAACTTCTAGACTGACAAAAGTGGCAAAAGCTCCCTCTCCAGACTTACGTTTGGCAAACCAAGACAAATTTTGGTGTGTCAACCATTGCTGCCAAGACGTTTGCAATGGCAATAGCCAATTTGCGGCACAAGCATAGACTTCTTGCCAAGGCAAATCGCGATCCACAAAAGCTTTAACTAACTCCCGCGCCCATTCCCGCGAGAAGGAAGACTCAGTTGCCCCATCAGATAGGGCGATCGATACCATCGGATTTCGCTCTGCATAATGCCAAATGTCTTCACATTCGACAAACGCATTGCCTGCTTTTTGAACTGAAAAACTTTGGATAAGAGCAATGCCAAAATCTAATTTTTTTGTTTCTAAAGTTTTTGGAGTGGTCTTAACGGGCAAATTGTATAAGTTTTGATCGCTATATTTCTGAGTATTTAAGCAGATCGCCTTAAAGCCAGAATTTGCATACCCATAGGGAGAATGCAGTTCAGAAAAAGTATTAGGGCAAAAAGTTCTAAACACAGTATCTGTAGCGATCGGTAATTCGATCGGCAAATTTAAGGTCACACCTTAGCACATTAACCTAATAGAAAAGCCGCCTTATGGCGGCTTTTCTTCTACATAAAGATAAAGTTGGCCAAGCCAACTTTATCTATGCAAACGCTAAAGAAGCTAAAGGCTGAGGAATAGAGGCACTAGGCGCTGAAAATTCACCTGTCACCACGAACTCAAGTCTTAACTTCAGCCAACGCATTGTATTTGGATCGGTTGTAACGATCGCCGCCGCAGGTTGGGGAATTTGCTTTTTAATGCTTGCCATCTCAGGTGCTTCCAAAAAAGCAGGCTGCTCGATCAACCAAAAATTAATTTCCATATTGCGAGCCTCAAAATTGCGCCGACGCTCCGATAGCGTCTCACCCAAAGGTTTTCCTTCGTCTTCACACAAATACTTACGGCTAGCAGCCACGAAATAATATTGCTGGGACTCTGACATAAATTTTTTTCTTAACAAGGTAATAGCTTGTAAAGCCAAATCTATGTTAGCGCTTATTTAACTTATCGAACTTTGCAATAGATTAAGCTGTGGCGTTAGCTCTAGAACATTATTCAAAACAAGATCGGCACCATTTTCCTTGAGCAAAGCTGTATAGCGATCGCGCAAAGTTTCACTGACATGGGGAGGAATTACGCCAACAGCAATATATTGATAACTAGGATCGAAGTCTCGCGCCTTTACTACCGTCAGCATATCTGCCACCGTATCCCCCACATACACGATCGCCGTTGCAGCATTACCATGCTTAAGCTCGATTTGCTTCGTCGCTAATAATAGCCCTGTGGGATCGGGCTTACCCGCAGCGTCCTCCATCGCTATTAGCACGGGCTCATTAATATTTAGCCGCTTTAGTACATAACCAGCCGAAGCTCTCGTCGCCCCACTAAAAAAGCCCCAGCCAATGCCTGCGATCGACAACTCCTGAAAATATTTCGTGGTTGCAATCAGAGGCTCCGTCGCAATATAGCCATCTGACCAGTCAGGATTACTACCCCGATAACGACTTTGAAAAAAATTAACAATCTCCTCATAGGATGCTCGAATTTCTTTCCCTAGACTTTGAAAATATCGCTTAATTAGTTCCTGTGAAGCTTCCCAGTCATTATTCCAGATCCCTTCAGCTTTTAACTCGTCGATTTCTTCAGGGGTAGGACGATAAGCCGTATTTGTAAAATGTTCAACGGTATCGGCTAATGCTCGTCGATAGGAACCCGATACATCACGAATCACGCCATCAATATCAAAGACAAAAATACTTTTGTTTAATAGTTTTGAGTCAACTTTAGAGGTTTCAATCATGTTATAGTGCAAGATCGCTACTTTAATATGTAATTTAACTTTTCTTGGAGGTAGGTAGCATTGTCCCAGTTTATTCTAAAAATCTTATGGTTAGAGAATAACGTAGCTCTTGCCGTCGATCAAGTCGTTGGCAAAGGTTTCAGCCCTCTCACCAAGTATTTCTTCTGGCCCCGTGATGATGCTTGGGATCAACTTAAAACAGAAATGGAAAGCAAGCCTTGGATTGCCGATCAGGATCGGATTGAGATTTTAAATAAGGCAACCGAAGTAATTAATTACTGGCAGCAAGAGGGCAAAAACCGCCCTATGACTGAAGCTCAAGGTAAATTCCCTGATGTCATATTTACTGGTAGTAACTAGTAATTATTTCGAAAACAAAAATAAAGGCAGTGTTTATAATTAACACTGCCTTTATTTTATTAAGAGGTGCTTAGCCCTCTTAATTGACTACTTATCGAGTGCAGGCATCGAGAGTACAGCTTCAGACTCACGGTCAATACCCTTTTCAAAGCCAGCAACAGCCGCGCGAGCACGACCAGCGTGCCATAGGTGACCAACTAAGAACATGAAGGACAATACGAAGTGAGAGGTAGACAACCAAGAACGAGGAGATACAAAGTTTACCGCGTTGATTTCAGTAATAACACCACCAACTGAGTTCAAAGAACCCAAAGGAGCGTGAGTCATGTACTCAGCAGCGCGACGTACTTGCCAAGGCTGAACGTCATTCTTGAGTTTGTCGATATCTAATCCGCTAGGACCACGAAGAGGCTCTAACCAAGGACCACGGAAATCCCAGAAACGCATGGTTTCACCACCAAAGATGATTTCTCCTGAAGGAGAACGCATGAGGTACTTACCTAGACCAGTTGGACCTTGAGAAGTTGCAATGTTTGCACCCAACTTTTGGTCGCGAACGAGGTATGTGAAAGCTTGAGACTGAGAAGCTTCAGCGCCAGTAGGACCAAAGAACTCACTAGGATAAACAGTATTGTTAAACCATACGAAGCAAGTAGCAATAAAAGCCATCAAGCTCAAAGCACCAAGGCTGTAGGAGAGATATGCTTCACCAGACCAGACCAAAGCACGTCTTGCCCAGCCGAAGGGTTTGGTTAGAATATGCCAGATACCACCACTAATGCAGATTAAACCGATCCAAATATGTCCGCCAACTACGTCTTCGAGGTTGTCAACACCAACGATGTTGCCTTCGCCGCCAAAGGGTGAGTTTAGCAAATAGCCAAAGATGACAACAGGGTTAATCGTAGGGTTGGTGATTACACGTACATCGCCACCACCAGGTGCCCATGTATCATAGAGACCGCCAAAGAACATTGCCTTGAATACGAGAAGGAGTGCACCAAAGCCCAACAAAATCAGGTGATACCCGATGATGTTAGTCATTTGGTTTTTGTCTTTCCAGTCGTAACCAAAGAAAGAAGAATAGTTTTCTAAAACTTCAGGTCCGCGCAATGCATGGTATATACCACCAAAGCCAAGTACAGCCGAAGAAATGAGGTGCAAAACGCCAACTACGAAGTATGGGAATACATCAACAACTTCTCCACCAGCGCCAACACCCCAACCTTGAGTTGCGAGGTGAGGTAGTAGGATGAAGCCCTGCTCGTACATTGGTTTTTCGGGAACAAAATGAGCGACTTCAAACAAAGTCATCGCGCCAGCCCAGAATACAATCAAACCAGCATGAGCAACGTGAGCGCCCAGCAGTTTGCCAGAAAGGTTAATGAGTCGAGCATTACCAGACCACCAAGCAAATCCTGATGAATCTTGCGTACGCCCACCCACTCCTAGCGAGTTTAAGTTAATGGTCGTCGTCACGAGAGGTTATCTCCAGAAAAAAAATTTATGAGTTTAAAGTGCAAATAATTTTTAAGCTATCAGTTATCAGGTTGTTAGCTGCTAACTTTTAGAAGTTTGATGAAACTCATCATAATCCAAAAACTAGTAGAACCGTACTGATATCTGATAGCTAAATTTTGTGATTGTTCTAAAAATTGCTTACAACGATCTGTAAGCAATTTTCAAATTTGCAAGCTTATAGTGCGTTACCGCGAGGTAAGACTTCTTCAGGGAAAATGAATTTTTCGGCAGGTTGGTCTTGAGGAGCCATCCAAGCACGAATACCTTCGTTCAAGAGTAAGTTCTTGGTATAGAAAGTTTCAAATTCAGGATCTTCTGCAGCGCGGACTTCTTGTGATACGAAATCATAAGCACGCAAATTCAATGCTAGTCCGACGATACCAACACTGCTGAACCATAGTCCAGTTACAGGTACGAACAACATGAAGAAGTGCAACCAACGCTTGTTGGAGAATGCAATACCGAAGATTTGGCTCCAAAAGCGATTAGCTGTAACCATGGAGTAGGTTTCTTCAGATTGGGTTGGGTTAAAAGCTTTAAATGTGTTAGAGCTTGAGCCTTCACCATCTTCAAACAAGGTGTTTTCAACGGTTGCACCGTGAATAGCACAGAGCAATGCGCCACCGAGGATACCAGCTACACCCATCATGTGGAAGGGGTTTAGAGTCCAGTTGTGGAAACCTTGTAGGAACAAGATGAAGCGGAAAATGCCAGCTACGCCAAAGGTTGGGCCGAAGAACCAACCAGATTGACCCAATGGGTACATTAAGAAAACGGATACGAATACAGCGATAGGCCCAGAGAAAGCGATCGCATTATAAGGACGAATACCGACTAGACGAGCGATTTCAAACTGACGAAGCATAAAGCCAATCAGAGCAAAAGCGCCATGTAGTGCGAGGAATGTCCACAAACCGCCGATCTGACACCAACGAGTAAAGTCACCTTGAGCTTCAGGCCCCCACAATAGTAGTAGAGAATGTCCAACGCTGAGGGGAGGAGAAGATACTGCTACTGTCAGGATGTTGCAGCCTTCGAGGAAGCTAGATGCTAAACCGTGGCTATACCAAGAAGATACAAATGTGATACCTGTAAACCAGCCACCAATTGATAAAAATGCGGTGGGGAATAGCAACAAGCCACTCCAACCAATAAATACGAATCTGTCGCGCTTTAGCCAGTCATCGAGGATATCAAACCATCCTCTTTCGACTTCTTGCGACCTACCCATTGCAATGGTCATAATCTTAAATCCTGCTTTAACTACGAGTATTTATATGGATTTCAAATCAGCTTAACACATCTTTACGTTTGGGTTCTTACAAAATAGTTAAAAACCTAAAATCGTTTACAAGTAAGGGTTTGAGCTAGCTTTACAAAGTATATGTACTTAGCGAAAAATCTTAAAAAAGTGTTAAGAAGACTTGCTTCTACCTTTTTTGGGATAGTTGCTAATAAATTAATATATTAGTTAACAATATAGCAGCACTAAATCCAGTCATTTAAAAAATGCCTTTAAAGAGTAAAGACTGTTACTTACTATATGTATCAGATAACTAAGTATTTTTACTTATTAAGTATTAGTAATTAATTTAGGGATAGCTCATCAGAACAAGCGATCGCGATCGCTTGTTTTTCTTTAAAAATAGGGCAGTATCGGTTTATAGATTGACTAGCAGGAGGTAATCATAATGATTGGGCAATCTAAACCAAAACAACCCGAAGTATTACAGCTAGATGATTGTCTGGATAATCGTTTAGTTGTAATACCATCTGCTCCTGAACGCCTCGACGAGATGGATGATGCAACTAAGTTACTTGCTAATTTGCCTGAAGAATATAATCCGTCGCTACAAAAGCCCCCAAAAGGTAGGCGATCGCTTTTACGTTGGTCTATCTATAGTCTGTTAGGACTTGGCATAGTCGGTTTATTTTTACCTTTTTTTCTCAACGAGCTAACTGGTGGCTGTGCTAATAAAGCTAGGAGTTCAGAGGGAAAGACATATGTTGGGACTATGAATCGCGGGCAGCAAGCCTTTTGGACGGAAAATAGAACTTTCGGTAAATCAATTCCTGTTCTAGAGCTTGGGATACAAGAAGAAACCAGTAACTATAAATATGAGGTACAAAGTTTTAATTTTGTATCTTATCAATACGCTATTCCCAAGAATGACAAGGCAAAAAGTTTTGTCGGTGCAGTGTTTGTACTACCCGAACACTCTCAAGAAGATATCCAAACAGTAAATAAAACTCAATCGGTCAAACAACAACTGGCAACTTTCACAATTCTCTGTGAGTCACCTAAAACTGGAGTAAAAACTAAATTACCTAAACCTTTTCTCAACAATGGCAAGCCCACCTGCGCCGAAGGTACTGCTTTTGTTAACTAATTTATAAGAATTTACAAGGGAAATTACCAATGATTAATTATGTAAATTACCGCTATCAAGACTTTGATAATCATTCATTTCAGAATGAATTTAGATTGGGTGGTGATAATTATGCAGATTTCACTGGCTCAAGATTAAAGAGTTGTGATTTTTGCGGTGCAAATCTGGTTGATGCCGATTTCTCGGAAACAGCGATCGGGCGAGATGACAAAATCTTCCAATCGCAAATCACACAAATGGTGTTGCACATCATCATAGGTATCCCTGTCGGCTTTATGACATGGTGGGTGAATCAAGAGGTTTTGGGCTGTGGTATTGGACAAACGATCGATCCCTATGGATGGTTAACTAATCCGTTTACTTGGATATTTGCTTTTGCAACGATGGCAACTATGTCCAAAAGGTGGCTCTTCTTAAGATATATGGCACTAATTGGCTTGATGGTATTTGTCGCTATGATTAGTAGTCAAGCTGCTGGCGTGGTCGGGGTTTGTTTACTGTTAGTAGCTTTTGGATTGGCTATCTTTGGTATATATTTAGGCTATAAAAAAGGCTCGATCGCCGTGGGAACGATCTGGATGACGGTTGGTATATCATCTGCAATTTCGGCGGGATGTAGTTGGTTGGAATATCAAGAAATTCATTACGCAATTTTGTTTGCGATCTTGACGATTATTCCAGCGATTTTGGCTACTAGAGCATTTAATCTCCACTTTGCTAAGGTTAAGCTATCGGCAATGACTTCTTTCAACGGCGCAGATATAACCAATGCTCGATTTGTGAATGCGGTTTTAGAGAATTGCGATTTTTTAGGGGCAAATTTAGGAGGTGTGGATTGGCATGGTGCAACCTTTAAAAATTGCAAGTTTCCTAAAGGTTTTTCTAGGGATGAACAAGCAGTTATCGCGGATGCTCCTGATAGTAATCTATCAATTGAAAAATTGACTGCGAATAAACTTTGAATAAATAGATATAAGTAAAACTATTAATTTGAATAATGCCAGAAGTACCTGATGTCATCAAAGGAATATCGATCCTAGTCTTTATATTTGTCCCGATTGAAAAAGTATTAGCAGTTCATCAACAAAAACTATTCCGTGAAGGTTGGTTTACAGATATTTGTTATTATTTCTCAGGCTATTTTATTGGTCATAGCACAACAAAATTATTGATCGTATTTGCATTGCTCAGTCAAAGATCCATACCAATACTATCTAGCTTTGTCGGTCAACAATCCCTTGTTTTACAAGTTACCGTTGCCATATTTATTGGCGATCTTAGTTTTTACATCATTCATCGTCTAATGCATACTGTACCTTGGTTATGGCAGTTTCATACCATCCATCATAGTTCTACTCATATTGACTGGCTGGCAACTGTACGGGTACATCCATTCGAGCAGATTTTGACGAAGGCTTGTCAAATGATTCCACTGTACTGGCTGGGATTTTCTACTGAGGCTTTGGCAATTTATGCAATTTTCTCCAGCGCGATCGCCTTTTTTATTCATGCCAATATTAGCGTCAGATTTCCAATTTTAAAATGGATTATTGCCACACCTGAATTCCATCATTGGCATCACGATCGCCATCCTCAACTATATGCTCAAAATCTGGCAGTGCAGTTACCTATTCTTGACTATATATTCGGTACTTGGCATATGCCCGATCGTGAGTTCCCCAAGCAATATGGAACAGAATTAAATACTAAGACTAATTATTTTAATTATTTAATTTATCCATTTAATCATCTATTTAAAAATAAGAGAAACTAATGGATTCAAAAGTAGAGCAATTATCAATCAATAATGTTAAAGAATTTGTATCTAAGCGCAGATATCTGGTTCCTTTAGCGTTAGTTAGTGCCATGCTCATAGCTAGTGCTGGAACTTTGAGTATCATTGCTTATCAGCATCAAATGAGTTTGCCTGTCTATTTACAGAGTTTTAGTACGCCACAAATTTCGGTAGAGGCTTTGGCGAGTGGCAAACTTAAATCTATAGTTTTAATTGATGTGCGATCGCCTGAGGAATATCAAGAGGATCGCATCGGCAATAGTGAGCTTGTGCCATTGGTGGAAATTGAAGGAGCTACTGGCATTCAACAAGTTCAGAATATTTTGGAACGCTCCGAAAAAGTACATCAAACTAAGCCAACGCTCATTTTGTACTGTACTTCGGGTATGCGATCGATCGCGGCAAATAAGTATCTTCGAGATCGCGGCTATCAGGCTTTAACTCTGACAGGTGGCATCACTGCTTGGCGCAAACAATTTACGCGATCGCAGGATTTGCAGATTTTATCAACCAAATAAAAAAGCGCCATATTGATGACGCTTCTTAGTTTTTTCTTTTTAAGTCGGGATGATAGGATTCGAACCTACGGCATCCTGCTCCCAAAGCAGGCGCGCTACCAAGCTGCGCTACATCCCGTTGCGAATATCTATGTTACTACACAAAGCGTTAAATTTATTAAATTTGTTTTAAATAAACCCAAATTATTTTTTGTCACTCTTGAAAAGAAGCTATGTCGATCTTTTTGCGTTTTAAACTTTTAAATCCGCTTGCAAAAAGTCGATAAATTGGTGGGCGGTGCGTCCTGATTGACCATTATTACGTGTTGCCCATTGCAAAGCTCGAAAATTGAGATCGTCATCTAGCAAATCAATACCAGCACGCTTGGCGAGGTGATGCACAATTTTGAGGTAGATTTCTTGATCGGCTTGTAGGAATGTCAGAGTTAATCCAAAGCGATCGCTTAGAGATAACTTTTCCTGCATCGTGTCCCAAGGATTGACTTCTTTACTATCGCTGAGATCTCTGAGGCTGGGGCGATCGCTAAAATATTCGCGCAGTAGATGGCGGCGGTTGGAAGTTGCATAAACCAATAAATTGTTTGATTGTGCGGAAAGGTTTCCTTCTAAAACGACCTTGAGCGCTTTATAATCTTCGCTTTCTTCCTCAAATGACAAGTCATCCACAAAAATAATGAACTTCTGCGGAACCTTTCGCAAAATATCGGCAATAATCGGCAAATCCTTAAGATCGTGCTTGGCAACTTCGACTAGACGTAAGCCGCGATCGCGATAGGCATACATCAATGACTTAACCATCGAAGATTTGCCCGTACCACGACTACCATATAGCAATACATGTAGAGCGTTATAACCTGCCAAAAAAGCTTCAGTATTTTTGTAAAGAGTTTGACGCTGTGATTCGTAACCAATTAGATCGGACAATTGCACGAGATCGGGGTAAGCGATTCCCTCTAAATGTCCTCTGCTCCAACGGAATGCATCGTAATCGGTAAATATGCCCGTGCCTGAATGCCTATAGTAATCGGCTAATTCGGGTAAGAGTTGCGTCCAGTCATCGGTTGTTTGGAATTTAATAATCAGCGATCGCTTAGCTTCTGAAAGCTTCGACATATTACTGGCGGATAATTGCCAAGCGACTGAGCGATCGCCAAAAGATTGAATGAGATCGATTAGTTTATCTCCGCCCCAAAGACTCAGCTCTTCTAAAACTTGTAGGTCGTGTTTAGCGGCGATGATTAGGGAAGAAGGCAATAAATCGAGATTTATCGTTTGAGCTTGCTGACTAAAAGGATTGTCTGAGGTCAAGATCTGTAAAATCACATAATCCCTCCAGTTATAGCCTGTAGCAGCAATCTCCCTAAACCATTTACCATAGGCAAATAAGTAACTAAGTCGGCGCGAACTATTTTCATGCCCATCTAGTGCATAGTTGGCTAGGCTCTTCAATAGCTTTACATAGGCTTCCCATGCGTTTTGCTCTAATACATTTTGATAAAGCAGTAATGAGGCTATCCTCACTTGCATTGAGTAAATTGATTGTCGAGTCTCGTCAAGCATAGGTGATTAAGTTCGATATGTTTGCAATGCTAAAACCTTACAAATAATCTTGAAATTCTTCCCATGTTATCTCTTGTTGGATGTAGTTAGGGCGATTTGGTTGATAAGGTGCTGAAAGGCGATCGATGGTCAAAATTTCGGCGCGATCGCTTATCACGGGTACATCAGGATCGAAGGCTGTTGATCGCATTAATGAACTAGAAAAACCTTTAAAAATCATTACTTCATCTAGTTCATCGTCGATTTTTAACTTTACTAGTAATACTTCTTGAGGATTTTGGCTGCTATAAGTTTCTAGCTGTTGACCCTGATTTGCGGACATATTTTTAGTGCACGATTAGACATAGCATTTCTAAATGATATATGAGAGCATTCCACTTCACTTGGTCAACATAGTCACATAGCTGAGCGAAGTAGAATCTCACACCTAATTAGAGAAAAGAAAGAGACACATGAAACTTCTTCAAAACCAGAAATTAGCAATTGTATAAAGAGTGTGATTCTGCTCTACATGAAACTTAGTTAGTAGTGATAATGTCAACAGAAATAAATTGACTCAAATGAATTTATATATGCTCAAGCCCCGATCGCTCAAACTATTGCTCCAAGCATTACCTATCGCTATTCCGATCGCTCTTGTTGTCAGCCCCTCAGTTAACTCAGAGGCGATCGCCCAAACCACCTTTGGACAAACAGGGCAAGATGGCGATCGCGGTCGAACTGGGCGTAGCGGCAGAGATGGTCAAGACATCAAAATTATTGTTGAGGGAAAACCAGTCACCTATGATCTCTCTGGCACAGTTGGAGAAGATGGTGAAGATGGAACTACAGGGCGATCGGCTAGTAGTTGCGAACAGCCCTATCGTCCAGAATACTCAGTGGTTGGAGCATCTGGCGGTCGCGGTGGGGATGGAGGTAACGGTGGACGTGGAGGTAATGGAGGTAATGCCACTATTTTCTATACCAATATTGCCGCACTTCAGCAATTAGAAATCCGTAATGCTGGTGGCAAGGGTGGCAGAAATGGGCGTGGTGAGATCGGTGGTAAGGGTTGCGAATGTCAAGAAACCGACTGGCGTATTAAATACTGTACGTTAGAAACTGAACGCCGACCCTTTAACGATGCCAAAGCCTCATGGGAACATGATTCCCGAGAGACTCGACTTTGTGGACGTTCCAGTGATGGATTTGAACTTAATTTTGAGCGATCGTACTCCAAGGTTTCCGAATATCGTAAAGATGATTGGCTCTATCGGCGCACTAACAAAGGAGTCACCAGAATAGATTATTACACCTGTCAACGCGGGCAAGATGGGGAAACCAGCGATAACGGACGCAACGGCGCAACAGGTATCTACGGAAAAGTTACGCTAGTACCACGTTTAGATATTCCTGCGGAAATTACCAGCGATCGCGCAGCAATTGCCACAGCGATCGGCAAAAAAGTGGGACTAATCAAAAATATTTGGGTCGAGAGAAGTGGCTTGTCGCGCTTATTGCGATCGACTTCTGATGTTGCGGATACTTATACATATCTCAAAGATACGGCGCGACTATTCTATCGATTTGATTGGGCAGCCCAAGAAACACCTCAAGCCTTAGGAGTCGATCGCGTCGAGATAGGCGCTACGGTGAACGTTCGCAATGAAACTGCCGAAATCCAATATCAGATCCCTGGAACTTTGGAATATCAAGTTACCCCTGATAATAATCTCCAAGTAGTTAAGATTACGGGTGGCTTCGATCCTGCTCGCGTCAGTGCTTTTCAGTTGCAAAAGATTTCAGGTGTCGGCACTGAAAATCAGTTAATTCTGAGCGATCGCGGCAATGTTCGCGAATTACTGAAAGACGCGCAAATCGAGGTGCAATGTTTGAGCAAACAATCGGCAACTGGTGTAGTCGCGAACGACTATGTTAAACGCCGCAGCGTTACCTTCAAAATCCCACCAAAATTTGCGCCTAGTGATGGGGCGATCGTTAACGGTAATACTTACACCTTACCTGTGGGGCGGTACTGCTCCCCTTGGCTACGAGCCGACAATAACGCCATTTATGAAGTTAAGATCAACCAAACCACCAAAAGCGGTGCAAAATACGATCAAGCCCTCAAATCCGAGTTTGTTGTTGGTAAAAATTAATGGTTGCTCCCACAGGAATTACCGATGCCATTCGATGCCTGCGATAATTCTGGTTTTATTGCCCCTTCTGTGAGATTCTGGTAACAATACCGACCATGCATAATCTGCAAAAGTGCTTATGAGTTCGATTCGTGTTGTCCTGATTGAAGACCATGACCTAACCCGCATGGGCATGAAAATTGCGTTACAACAGCAAGGAGAGCTTGTCTTTGTTGGTGAAGCAGCTACGGGTGCGGAAGGTGTAGCACTGGTAAATAGCCAACAACCTGATGTAGCGATCGTGGATTTGGGCTTACCTGATATGGATGGCGTGGAAGTAACACGCCAAATTAAGGCGGCAGCATCCGATGCGGGTAGAGCAACCAAAGTTTTAATCCTCACCCTTACTGATAGCCAAGAAACAGTATTAGCCGCTTTTGCCGCAGGTGCAGATTCTTACTGCATTAAAGATATTAGCTCAGAAAATCTCGTTCAAGCTCTGAAACTAACTGCTGAAGGCAACTCATGGATCGATCCTGCGATCGCTAGCATTGTATTGCAACAGGTACGCCGTAGAGAGGCAACGGTGGAAATCGATGCCGCCGAAGCAGATTACAAACAAGTCCTCGAAGCCACACCACTCACAGAACGAGAGTTGGAGGTCTTGTCTGAGATTGTTAATGGCAATAGTAATGCTGAGATTGCTGAGCGTCTTTACATCACCGTTGGGACAGTCAAAACCCATGTGCGGAATATTTTGAACAAGCTATGCGCTGACGATCGCACACAGGCAGCAGTTCGTGCGCTCAGAGCAGGGCTAGTAAAGTAAAGTTTTTTAAAAGAGAGGACTTTGCCCCTTCCTTTAAAAAACTTTACTTTATTTAAACCAGACTAGTTTTATATAGAAATGAAAGCTTTGCTTAGGATATAAAACCCAAATAAATAGAGGTGGCGCGAAGCGCCACCTCTATTTATTTGGGTTTTAGTTTGTCCTAGCTATCTCTTTTATTGCTATATATGGATGTACAGATTTTGAGGTGCATCCATGGTCTTCTCGCTTTTGAGTGGTGTTGCCAAAACATTAAATTTCGTCGCATCTAAGTTGAAAGACTTGGCTGATTGGATATCAAGGCGATCGCCTTCTAGCAAATATCCGCTACTGCCCCAGAACGATCCTGAAATAAAGCAGCGTCAATCGTTTCTAGATAATGCAAGGCAACTCTATCAATATAACTACACCTACATTGACTCGCTCCCACTGGTGGAAACAGTTCCCACCAATGAGAGATTTTCTTTGTCTTGGGGATTGCTAGTTGGCAAGGCAGCAATCAAGGTTTTGCTGAATGAGCGGGCGAATCCATTGTTGTTGGAAGCGGGGAAACAAACCTCTAAGGCTAAGCAACAAGACTTCTCAAAACGTTTGCTGGAAGCTAGTGTAGCTCAGTCAGAATCTGCCCTATTGGAACTATTGGAAGATTTGCCAACGGTTTTAGAAACTCCACCCAGTGAATTAGAAGGGGTGAATATTGAAGAGTATAACAATTTGTTTTGGGTTATTCCTCTTCCCTCGATCAGTCAAAACTATACCAGTAATAAAGAATTCGCCAGATTGCGAGTTGCTGGGTTTAATCCCTTAGTGATTCAACGAATTACAGCCCTAGATGCAAGATTTCCTTTAACTGAAGCGCAATTCCAGAAGGTTCTACCCAATGATTCTTTGGCTGTAGCAGGAGCCGAAGGTCGTTTGTATTTAGCCGATTATGCGGAACTAGAGGCGATCGTTGGTGGCACATTTCCCACGGGAGAGCAGAAATATATCAATGCTCCTTTAGCGCTGTTTGCCATTCCTCAAGGGGAAAAGAGCCTGACTCCGATCGCCATTCAACTAGGACAAGACCCCAATACCCATCCCATCTTTTTGCACCAAGTCGGTGACGAACCAAACTGGTTAATTGCTAAAACTGTTGTTCAAATTGCCGATGCCAATCACCATCAACTGATTAGTCATTTGGGTAGAACTCATTTATTTGTCGAACCCTTTGTAATTGCTACTAATCGCCAACTTGCAAGCAATCATCCTTTGTATATCTTGCTGAAGCCACATTTTCAAGGGACTTTGGCAATTAATGACGCAGCACAGTCCAAACTGGTTAGCGCTGGTGGCGGTGTTGATAGTTTGCTAGCAGGTACGATTGAGAGTGCTCGCGCTGTTTCCGTACATGGGGTCAAAACCTATAAATTTGAAGATGCGCTGCTACCTAAAGCCCTGAAAAAACGTGGCGTTGACGATCCCAACTTATTGCCAGATTATCCCTATCGTGATGATGCTTTATTAGTTTGGGAAGCGATCGCTACTTGGGTGAAAAATTATCTATCAATCTATTACTTCAATGATGAAGATGTGATTAGAGATACGGAACTGCAAGCATGGGCAAAGGAAATCATCGCTAATGATGGTGGTCGGGCGACTAGCTTCGGTGAAAATGGGCAGATTCGGACTTTATCCTATTTAGCTGATGCTTTGACTGCGGTGATCTTTACAGGTAGCGCTCAACATGCGGCGGTAAACTTCCCACAGGGTGATTTGATTGTTTATACGCCTGCGATTCCCTTGGCGGGTTATACGCCTGCACCAACTCAGACTACAGGTGCAACCGAAGCCGATTTCTTTTCACTCCTTCCGCCAATTGAGCAAGCTAAGGGACAATTGAAACTAACCTATATTCTCGGCTCAGTCTATTACACAACGCTGGGAGAATATGGTGATGGTTATTTCACTGACGATCGCATTGAGAAGCCATTACGGGATTTTCAAGATAATTTGAAAGCGATCGAGTCAGAAATCAAGTCTCGCAACGAAAAACGAGTTGCAGATTACAATTATTTGAAACCATCACGGATTCCTCAAAGTATCAATATCTAAAATTCTATTAGAGCCGAGCAAAGCTCGGCTCTAATAGATATGTACCTAAAACTGACCAAGACTAATGATAGAGAAGCTCAGCAAAAAACGTTACTCTACAAACCTGTTTGATGTCACTCAGGACATTATTGGTGCGTTACCGCTCAAATTGGTTGAGCAATGGCTGAGCAGCGACCAAACCTATGATGATGCGTTAAAACTCCTTGAGAGTCATAAAGTAAGAGGATATAGCGTATCTTCTGACTCAGTTGGGTTAACTAAGCTTTGTCAGCAAAAAGGATTGCTAGAAATTCTGGCAATCATCAATCAGCCGAAAAAGATTTTACATGGTTATGGGAAAGCGATTGGGGGTGAAAGCGTAGGGATTTGGGCGGCAGATAATACGCAGATGTTCTATCCAGATTCCATTGATGCGACAAAGCTTGTTTCGACATTGCTAACCATCCAAGATGCGATCGCTCAAAGTTGCCAGATTAAGATCGGCATTGGTGCTCATTATGGCAGCTTCTATTCGATAAGTGGGGGTCTGTATGGAGCAGAGGCGGATGATATCGAGGATATTGCGGAGAATCATACAGGTGGCGGGGAGATCTTAATCAGTCAAGCAATATGCGATCGCTTACCCGCAAACCATAACTTTATCCTGAAGAAGCGCGATGATTTAGATACAGAGATTGGCAATATTTATCGAGTTTTGGATGGCGATCGCTTGTCAGGATTGCAGCCGCTTAATCAACGTTATCCAATTCCCTATTCTGAAGATTTTTATACTGATTTATTAGAATATGAAGATAGACTCACAGATCAGGATTTTGCTCACTATTTAACGGATAAATATATTCAGCACAAAGTCGTAGTGCTAATTGAGAGTAGAAGTGAAGAAGTAGAAACCCATGAAGTTTCCATGTTTAACCAGCTATCATTTTCAGCGCTAATGAAAGATGTTGGACTACGGTTATTAGATCCAAAAGATGCTGCGGAAATTAAGGTGGTTAGCTCCTTAGGCATTTATGTTTTTGATGAAGCTGATGCTGCGGTTAATTTTGCTCAAACCTTTCGTCAAGAGTTAGCAAAGCAAGATATTACCTGTCGAATTGGCATCGATCGAGGTGAAGTTCTCATTTTTAACCTGTCAGTTGGCACTAAAGATATTGCGGGAATGCCCGTAAATGTGGCTTCCAAAATGGCTCAAGATAAAGGCGAATTCGGAAAATTATATCTGAGTGCCACGATGCAAGATTTAGTTGATATAAGCGGATTTAACAAAATCAAGTACAACGTTTCTGGAGTGGAGATCACAACCTATGAAGGGTAGTTTAACTAAAATTATCTGTTTAATATTTTTGCTATGGGCAGTCCTATTACCCATAGATCCTCTATTCGCAATTCCTATTAGGGATATTCCCAATCCTAGAAGATTGAATGGAACTTGGGTTAGCGATGTTGCGAATATTTTAAGTGCAGAAACTGAATCGCGACTCAATCAAAGAATTTCGCAGTTAGCGGCTAACAACAGTTCAGAAATTGCGGTAGTGACAGTACCAGATACCTTGCCATCAGCAACGGTTAAAGCCTATGCAACAGAATTATTTAATACTTGGGGCATTGGCAAGCGCGGTATTGATAATGGCGTATTATTTCTGATCTCAGCAAACGAGCGAAGGATTGAAATAGAGACTGGTCGAGGGGTTTCACCATATATTAGCGATCGCCAAGTAGCACAAATTATCGAAGAGCAGATCAAGCCAGATTTTAAGCGTCAGAACTACGATCGCGGCATCATTAATGGTGTGGAGGAAATGGCGGGACGTTTAGAGAAAATTAATTTTTATCCTTTTCCATTTGTACCGATTTATAGCAGTATTGGACTAGTGGGTGTAGCGATCGCTATTGGTGGACTGGTGTGGATTACCCTTAGAATTAAAGCATGGTGTCAAAAATTACCGACAGTAGATAAATCTTTGCAGAATTCTGTAGTTTTCCAAGTGAAAATTCCCCAACTGGATAAAATTGCAGGTGGTGCGATGTGGACAACAGCGATTGGGCTATCTGCGATCGCTATTAGCACTAATGCTTGGCTATTATCTCAGGAGATGTTAACCAGTCTGTTTGTCAATCCGATTAATCAATTTTTAGCGACATTATCGGTGAGTTTAATCATTGCATTAACTAGTATTCTCTTCTGGTTTAGCATCGAACAATATTGGCTAGCACAATTAACTCAAATTTTTCAAACTCCCATTCAACGCCATGAATGGAATCAATTTAGAGCGGCAGTAATCGGAAAATTGGGGCTAGTTATCGTTATCCATTTCCCAGCTTTAGCAGTGGGATGGCTATTGCTAAGCACTTCAATTTTGCTGACGATTCCCAGCCACCTTTTATTTGCGTTGACGAGTCTGATGCTGATGATTGGCTATCAAGCCATTCTGATGTACGTAGTTAACGATATGTCCCTTGATGACAAGCTAGCAAAGCAGCAATATTTTTGCCAAGCCTGCCGAACTTCCACGCATCGATTGGTTCCAGATCTAGCTAATCAATATTTGACCAAGCCAGAGTCAATGGCGGTTTCGCTTGGGAATGCAACCTATGAAATGTATTCTTGCGATCGCTGCTATCCCCAAACTCGCGATCGTAAGTATGTTTATTGCCAGCCAATCATTTTAAATGAAGATGCCGTTTGCCCGAAATGTAACTACCCAACTTTGATTGATGCAGAACTGAAACAATCTCGCAAACCCAAGAAATTTCCTAAAAAAGCTTCAAAAGATGCGATTAGCATACGCCAATGCCAAAACTGTTTTCATGAAGAACCTGTCTATCCATTTATCCCTACACCTGTAAGTTATTCCAGCGGTACAGACTATTACAGTTCTAGCGATTATAGTTCCAGTAGCTCTAGCTATGATTCCTATGATTATGGTAGTAGTTCTTCTTCTAGTAGTGATTTTGGAGGCGGTAGTAGCGATGGTGGCGGTGCAGGTAGCGATTGGTAAGGAATCAATGAGACGATCGATTATAATTAGCTACGCCTAGAGTTTCCTCCTCTGCAATACATACCAAGCTTATGCCAAGTCAATTGATTGTCGAAGGATGGCGGTTTTTACCTCACTCCTATTCCATTATCAACCAATTTCAATGTCTCGAAATCCTAAAGAGGCAGGAGATTCAACTTTTTCATTTAGATTCTCCACACTATAAAGATGATTGGGTTAACTATAACAATTTATTCAACCCAGCAGATAGTAGGGCATTAGCAGAAATTAAGTCACCAGATCCCAATCAGATTGCTGATGTTACTTTACGAATAGAATTTCCTTTTCGTCTGGATTTATCTAATTCAAAACGTACATATGTTTTCATGACCTCTGAGAAAGGATATGTTCCAAACTATAATTTGCAGTTGCAATGTTCTCTTGCAGAAGCGCATAGCAATTCTGAAGTTGTGTTGATCACTCCCTCGAATTGGGCTAAGAGTGGACTCGTACGTAGTGGTGCGGATCCAAATAGAACTGTTATCATTCCACATGGAATCGATCCAACTATTTACAAACCACTATCAGAAGAAGAAAGGATATTACTACGCAAACAACTCGGAATAGATGGCTTTATCTTTTTGAGTGTTGGCGCGATGAATGGTGCTAAACGTGCAGATTTAGTCCTAAAATCTTTTGCTAGAGTGTTAGAAAAATATCCAGATGCTAGATTAATACTCAAAGGTCTAGATAATATTCATAAAAGTAGAGATTGGCTAAATATGGCGAGGGGATTTCTGACAGATGCAGAAGCTTCGCGAGCTTTTAGCCGCTTGACCTATGTTGGAGATTCATTGCCTTTTCATGAAGTGGCTAAGTTATATCAAATAGCAGATGCTTATATAGCACCTTATTCAGCAGAAGGATTTTGCTTACCTGTATTGGAAGCCGCTGCTTGTGGTCTTCCTGTGATTTGTACTAGAGGCGGTGCAACCGACGATTTTACTAACTCAGACTTTGCTTTACATATTGATAGTCAGATAATAGAAATTGCTGGTGACGATCCTGCAATTTGTCTAGAGCCGAATTTAGAAAGCTTGGTTTCTCTGATGCATTTAGTTATAGAACGAGATAGTTTTAGAAACTCTGCAAAAATCAATGGAGCTTCTTTTGTGCATCAAAATTTTACTTGGAAACATGTAGTCGATCAGCTATTAAACGTTCTTGAATTGGTTTAAGTAAAACCGATAAAAGAATTGCGGCGCTACGCACCACAATTCTTTTATCGGTTTTGTTTGACTATAGCTATAGTGTAAATGGCAATGCTCACAACACAGAGCAAAGGTGTCAACCAATCTCCCCATAGTACATAGAGAGTTTTGGTAGTTCGTAAATAAACTGTCTCTGCATGGGTTTCATAGGTATTCACATCTGATAGCCAAACCGTCCGCCCATTGGGATCGACAAAGCCAGAGTAGCCTGTATTAGTTGCTCTCACTGCCCAGCGATCGCTTTCGATCGCTCTAGCCACATCTTGGGCATGGTGTTGAGCTGACATATAGGAGGCGAAATGAGCATTATTAGAAGCAGATAGAATTAACTGACCACCTGCGGCGGTTTGAAAGCGAAAATTTGCTGGGTAAGCGGATTCATAACAAATACCAACGATAAAACGACCCCAAGGAGTATCAACAAGTTGTTCGCTCGATCCTGCTTCTACCTCACCTCTAAGTGGTGATAAGCGTTTAATCAGACTTCCTAATATTGCTTTGAATGGAATATATTCACCTACAGGTACAAGCCGCACTTTGTCGTATTGACCAAGAATTTTACTCGAACCATCGATCAGAAACAGGCTGTTTGTATAGTTATTAGGGTCTTCAGTATTCGGATTACGAGTTTTGCCAAAACCACCTAGCCATACTGGAACGCGATATTTCTCAACCATGCGATCGAAGGGTTCGCGCCGAGGATCGTAATCGGGATAGAGAAAAGAAATCGCAGTTTCAGGCGTAACGATCATTTCTGTTCCTGACTGAGCTAGTTTTTCATAGCCTTTAGTGTAGTTATCAACCGCAATTTCCCACCCTCTTGGTTTTACGGTTAGTGCATTGGGAAAGTTGCCTTGAATAATACCTGCTTTAATTGCTTTTCCGTTGGTGCTCATCATGCGATCGCTTTGCATTTCCCATGCGCCATAACCAGCCATTACGATCAGCAGAAAAAATGCCGCGATCGCGTAGCGCCATTGTCTTGTAAATATCAGTACAGGTGCTGTTATTCCTTGCTTATGTTGATTCCATAGTGGAATGCGATCGCGCCAAGTTCTCTGCAATAGAGTTTCGGCTAATAATCCATTGACTGCAACGATTGCCGCAGTCATAGTTTGCTGACCAGAGAGACGACTGATTTGGAGCAATAATAAATCATGGGGACTCTGGGTATAGCCCAGCGCTGTCCAGTAGAGTGGTCCCCAACTCCAGACAATTTCTAGACCACTAAACATTGCACAGGCAATAATTACCCGACTAGTCACATTTAGTCGTTGAGTTAGTAAAGACATGCCACCCGCCCATAAGCCTGATAATACTGCCCCCCATCCAGTAATCAGTAACCAAACAAGTGTGGCAATCAGAAAGCTATTCCACCAAGGCACACCCATCCATGTCATCGGATGCACACTTGTAATCCAAAACAGCGCCATGCCGTGATAGCAAAATCCCCACATCGCCCCCATTGCGATCGCCTCTTTAACTTTTAGCTTCTGAGCAAGCATCCAGAGCGGAATTAAGGCGATCCACGCTAGCCACCATTGACTAAAAGGATCTGGGGTTAGTCCCATCAGCACACCGCCAAGAGCTGCAAATAGGAGATTTCGGAAATTTCGCATAGCAAGCGCCAAAAGATTTTTGTATTGTTTTGTATTAAGATTCTACGATTTTCTGATTTGCTACAATGCAACTTCATTTGTTAAACTGATTCGAATTATCGTAACTACCATCAGTAATAATTTCTATGACTGATATCAAATCCGAACTATTTGATAAAATTCGCCAGCAATTTGACAGCGCCCCATATCCTAGAGTTCCACTCGATAAATCTCCTAAAGACAATCCTAATGAATTATATATTCATAACTTAGTAACTTCTTTCTATTTAAGGGATCAAAAAATTGTCGATACCAATGGGAAATTAATTCTAGACGCTGGATGTGGATCTGGATATAAGTCATTAGTTTTAGCTGAGGCAAATCCAGGGGCAAAAATAGTTGGGATAGATATATCTGCTGAGTCAGTTAAGCTAGCAGAACAGCGCTTAAAATATCACAATTTTGATAATGTAGAATTTCATGTCTTATCAGTAGAAGATTTATCCAAATTGAACTATCAATTTGATTATATAAATTGCGATGAGTTACTATATCTCTTTCCCGATCCTGCTGATGCTTTAAAATCAATGCGATCGGCATTGAAACCTGATGGAATCATTCGTAGTAACTTGCATAGTTCGCTCCAGAGATCTAGTATTTATCGCGCTCAACAAATGTTCACAATGATGGGTTTAATGGAAGATAATCCAGAAGAACTAGAGATAGAAGTTGTTGTTGAGACAATGCAAGCCTTGAAAGATGATGTCATGCTTAAAATTCAAACTTGGGACTCCAACTATACAAGCAAAGATAACAAGTCAGAAATCTTAATGAACCACTTGTTTCAGGGAGATAAGGGTTACACTATTCCTGAAATGTTTGCCGCCTTGAGACTGGCTAATTTAGATTTTATCAGCATGGTAAACTGGCGCGAATGGGACTTTAGAGATCTATTCAAAGAACCAAATAATTTACCAGTTTTTTTGGCGATGGGCTTACCAGACATATCGATAGAAGAACGCTTACGGATATACGAACTACTACAACCAGTTCATAGATTATTAGACTTTTGGTGTGGACATTCTCAACGACCTCAGAGCTTTTTGCCATTTACTGAGTGGAGTAGTCTAGATTGGCAAAATGCAATAGTTCACCTTCATCCTCAATTAAAGACTGCTAAGCTTAGAGAAGACCTAATATCATGCATTAATGAATGCAGGATGTTTAATCTCAACCCATATCTATCAACAACTAAGCAAACTGTTAGTATTGATAGCTCGATCGCGATTTGTTTATTACCTCTATTTCACGCGCCACAAAGTATGATGTCTTTAGTGGAACGTTGGAAGTTGGCTAGACCTTTAGATCCTGTAACTTTGCAGACTACAGAAGTAGAGAAAGCTTTTCAACTAGTTCAAAAGACAATAGTGGCTCTAGAAAATCTTGACTATGTCATGATAGAACGTCAAGCTTGATAATAAAAATCCAAATAAAGAAAGGCGGCGTTTCGTGCCGCCTTTCTTTATTTGGATTTTTATTTGTCTATAATCATATTGAGGCTAATTGGAACATCTAAAACACGATAATTACTACAGTCGTTAAATAGATTAAATCCAGTTACTCTCTGGCAGCCTCTAAACCCAACTTCAGTTAGATATAAGCACATAATATCGATATCAAAGCCAACCTTATGGACATCGTACTGATTGACCTGTGCACCAAAAATGATATGCATGAGTTCCAATCTAGTCTTAACATCTGTATGAGGATGAGAATAAAGCAAGCTTAAAATCTTCAGATCGGGGACACTAATCATTAGTTGTCCGTCCTTTTTTAGAACTCTATGCCATTCTGCTAATGTAAATATCATTTCATTGTGAAGAGAATGATAAAAATGCTCTAGGACGTGGCATGCATATATCGCTTCAATTGATTCATCTTCAAACTGACTTAAATCACCAGCATCGCCAACATAATCTACTTCTGGACGGTTTTCAATATCCAAAATTTTCCAGTCAGGATGTGCTTCCTTGCCGCCAATGTGTAATTTCAATTGTTTTTTCTCTCGAAAACTATTTTTCTATAAATTATAGCGATTCTAAATGAATCATGAGAACTTCAAGCCCGTAAAATGGGCTTAAGCTCCTTTGTGTTTCTTTCAAATAATTTGGGATTGACCCATCATAATTTAAATACAAACCTGATAAAGTGAAAGTTGAATTTTCGTTAGTGGTTACTGAACTGGAGAATAGTAAGTTCCGCCAGCACCTGTCCTACAAACTGGAGATGCAGCAGTGCTTAAAGTGACATAAGTAGAAGCATTGTTAGTTGAATTGGCAATAGATCCTGCATTAACAGCAGATAGGTTAGCTTCACAGAGACATGCTAATGCTGAAGCTTCAATCGAACCAGATGGAGGAGACACACTAACTGCTCCTATATAGGATTTGAGATTGGAAGAAGTGGAGCCAACTATAGTATCAGGGTTAGTTCCTGTGCCGCCCGTCGCAGTAGCATTGGCAACTCCAAAGTTGCCAACTGAGACTTGAGTTCCCGTACCAGTAGTTTTACTTGCGGTTCGCGATATACCATAGCCATAGTTAGCTGTTGTTTGAGCGATATTAAAAGAGAGAGTTACTAGGTTAGGAGCAAATTCTTGCTTTTCTAAGTAATAAGCTTGCTGAGCGCGGTTCATTGCCCCAGTGTAAGATTTGGCTTCAGACTGACGAGCTTTGCTAGCTTGGTTTAGAAATGAAGGAAGCGCGATCGCGGCTAAAATGCCAATAATGATAATGACGACAAGAAGCTCGATTAGAGTAAATCCCTCTTCAGAGCTTTTTTTGCCAATAATGTGTTGGACTAGCTTGGTCTTAAATTCAGATTTCATGAATGTCTATCCCCTAGTTCTAGGAACCTTAACTACACTGTTGTAATAATTTACCCACAATGAGAGATGGTAATATCACTGATAGTTAGAGCATCTCTATTAGTCAATTTAATCTTTACAATTCGATAGACTAAAAGCTATATAGCAATACAAGGTTAGCTTAGGACATAAAACCCAGATAAAGGAAGGTGGTGCAAAGCTCCCCCCTCCTTTATTTAGGTTTTACATAAATATCCCACATTTGTTGATAAGCGGATTCCATATCTCTAGTAAACTTCTCAGCATCCCATAAAGGAGCAGTTTTGCGAGATTCTTTGAGCTTCCAAAAAACTTGTTTGCGTAAAGACTCATCTCTGCCTAGTCGGATTCCCCAATCTATATACTCTTGATCGCTCCAAGCAATTCCTTCTGTAATGCCTGCATTGATCATCATCGTATAGCTATTGCGAGCCGCAAATTGCTCTCCAACTCTTGTGACTAGAGGAATACACATCCATAACGCCTCCATTGTTGTCGTTGCGCCGTTGTATGGATAAGTATCTAAAATTATGTCAGCGATCGCCAGATTGGCACGATGTTCAGCCTCAGTATTTACCTGAGGTAAAAATATGAGGCGATCTCTGTTTATCCCCTCCGATATAGCAATGTCGGTAAAAAAGTTTCTAATTCCTTCTTGTTCGGATAAGCCCTTGATTAAAAGATAGCTATTAGGGACAGATTTAATAATCTGCATTTGTAGTTTGATATTGTCAGGATGACGCTTATATCCTGCTTGAGAACTTAAGTAAACGACAGCATCGGTTGGAATATGCAAATGGCTGCGGTGTATAGTGGGGAATAAGACTTCAAAACTATCAACAGCGATATAAGTACTTGGCAAACGCCAAATTCTCTCAGAATAATAATCTTGAGCATTTTCTGGCAGTACATACGGATCGGCTATGAAATAATCGATCGTAGGTATGCCCGAAGCATCTAATCCCAGCCAAGTTACTTGCACATGTGCAGGTTTGAGCGCCATAACTTCACAGGATATATCCAAAGTGATGCTGTCAAGATCGACTAAGATATCGATCTGATCTTCTTGGATCTGCTTGGCGATCGCAGTGGCATCATGCCCCAATTTATAGGATTTATCACAATGACCAGCAATAAACTCTCTAACAGAATCAGTGCCCTCAGGCTTATCAAATAAAAAATAAGCGTGAATATTAAATTGTTCTCGATTGTGATGTTTGAAAATCCATCTTGATAGCCAACCAACCGAGTGTTTTCGTAAACAATGGGATAAATAGCCTATTTTGAGAGGTCGTTTTTCTGGATTGTTTTTAGGGGATTCGGTTGGTAAGAAAGTTGACAAACTTTGTAAATTGTTTTGACAGACTTTCGCTAACTGATTTTGTAAAGTTCTATTTTTAGCAGGATCATCTTTGATATAAGGCAAAAAGAATGTAGCTATGAATAGACGATTTCTTTCAGCCGAAGTTAGATTAGTCAGATTTTCTTGGATCAGCAATCTCAACAACTCTATTTGACTATCGGCAAGTGCGAAAATCTCTTGCCACTGATTACCACCACTAAGTAAAGAGTGCAAAATTAAATGGTTAGCGAAAACCTGATTGGGTAAGTCTTGCGCTAGTTCGCGATATTGCTTCGCTACTTCGATA
Source organism: Pseudanabaena frigida (assembly GCA_003242085.1). Lineage (GTDB taxonomy): Bacteria > Cyanobacteriota > Cyanobacteriia > Pseudanabaenales > Pseudanabaenaceae > Pseudanabaena > Pseudanabaena frigida. The sequence goes on from QBML01000006.1 coordinate 67,347, forward strand.
CATTCAGCATGACGCATACTTAATGCATAAAAGCGAGCTAGATCCGTCAATAAATAGATGTTTTCTAGTTCTAGACCAATACCTGCTTCTAGAATACTTGCCGCCATATCAAATCTATTGAGGTTTAACCCAATGTCAGTAGCAATTTTGCGGAGAAATTCTACAAATTCATTCTTGCTAGAATCGCTCTCATCAATAGTTATCCACCAAGTTATTTGAGCATCCTCTAACTGTCCTTGAAACAGTAAGCATAAACCTAAGTACCAATAGTGAGATTTGACATCTGGCTCTAACTCGATCGCTTCTTCGTAAAGCGTTGCGGCATCAGGGTATTGACCGTGATTAAAAAGTTCGTAAGCTTTGTCCATAGCGTTAGCCTTATGCATTATAAATTTCCCACATTTGTCTATAGGCTTTTTCCATTTCCCTAGCAAACTGTCTGCCATCCCAAAGTGGTGAATCTTTGCGAGATTGGCGAAGTTTCCAAGCAACTTCCTGCCTCAAATTCGCATCATTACCAAATCTGACACCCCATTCCACATATTCTTGAAAATTCCAAGCAATTCCTTCAGTTATACCTGCGTTCTTCATCATCGTATAGCTGTTGCGGGCAGAGAACTGCTCCCCAACTAATGTAACCATTGGGATACCCATCCATAAAGTTTCCATGGTTGTCGTTGCGCCATTGTAGGGGAAAGTGTCTAATACTATATCTGCGATCGCTAAGTTAGCTCGATGCTCAGCCTCAGATTTAGCATATGGCAAGAATTTCAGACGATCTCGCTCAACCCCTTCGGCATCGGCAATTTCATAGAAGAAGTTCTGCACTAAGTCCTCATCCGACAAACCTTTGATTAGAAAGTAACTATTTGGAACTTGTTTAATAATTTGAAGTTGCGCTTGTACAGTTTCAGGATGGCGTTTGTAACTTTTTTGAGAACTAAAATATATGATGCCATCAGCAGGAATGCCTAGCTCTCTTCGGCTAAGATTGGCGATTGTAGATTCAAATCCATCAACAGCAATATAGCTTTGAGGCAACCGCCAAATCTTTTCTGAATAATAGTCTTGAGCATTGTCAGGCAATGAATAAGAATCGGCTATGTAGTAGTCAATTGCGGGTAAACCTGAAGCATCCCAACCCAGCCAAGTAACCTGGAGAGGGGCTGGCTTAAGTGAAAGAATTTCGAGATTAATCACAGATGTCATACTTTCTGGATCGACTAAGATATCAATTTCATCGCGATCGATTTGTTCGGCAATTGCGAAATGAGCACCCCAATACTCAACACTCTCTCTATAAACTTTATGCATCCGACCGATATACCATTCCTCTAAAAAATCCGCTCCTAATTTATATTCAGGGAAGTAGCCATAAATCTCAAAGGAGTCGCGATCGAAATGTTGAAATAATGAACGGGCAAGCCATCCAACTGAATGCTGTCTCAAGCTAGTAGTCAGGTAACCGATTCGGATTTTGCGATTTTGCTTATTTCCTTTTCTTAACTGACGATTCTTTTTAAATTTTTGAACAAGCTCAGGGTAAATATGTTGGATATTAGATTGAAACAGATTCATAATCTGATTTTGAAGATCGCGATTAAATTTGGGCGAATCTTGGAAGTAAGGGGCAAAGAAGCAAGTCATAGATATCTGACTTAAGTACATCTTGGGAATATCTACAGGATTTTGCTCAATAATCTGAGATAACAAAGATTGAAGTTTTTTAAATAGTTCCTCTGCTTCTTGCCATTGTCCTCCAGCACTCATCAGCGCACTTAAAAGCAGATAGTTAGAAGCGATTCGATCTAAGGTATTTCCTGAAAAGTCTCTTACAAGCTGACGAGTAACTTCGATCGCCTTGCTATATTGGTAATCATTGATATAAAGATTTGAGAGGCAGCCTAATACTTTGATATTGTTGGGAGAAACTTTATGACAAATATCAATAAATTTTAGAGCTAAATCCAATCTGAATTTTATCGCTAGATAAAGTAAATGATTTATACAATTTTCTGTATCTTGAATATACGGGGCACAAAAGCCTATGAATTCAATACATTCTTCTTTTGGTATTGGAGCGTAGGCAATATTGACAATCAAATTTAATAAAGAATCATCATTAATATCTACCCCAGATTGAATAAGATTTATAAAATCAAGGTCTTGTAGAGTTTCTGCAATGAAAGTTTTAAGCTTTAAAGACAAAACACAGATTCGCACCAAGTTATCAAAGTCTTTAGGCTCTATAAAACGTATGTTTTGGCAAATTTCCCAAGCAATTTGGTATTCTTTTAATGCTTCTTGACGAAAGAATTCCTGTCTTAAAATTTCGTAGAGTTCTTTAGTATATAAATCTATAGAAGTAGACTTCTCTAATCCTAAAGACCATATCTTTCTTGCCTCATCTATTTTATCTTGCAATAAATAAGCCAAACCTAAATAGCAATAATTAATGCCTAGATTTGGATCTATATCAATCGATTCTTGGCTCAATTGAATAATCTGAGCATAATCATTGTGAAGTAGAAGCTCTTGCCAATTAGTCATTATAGTATTTTAAAATAAAATTACCCTTGCTTTAATTTAAAGCAAGGGTAAAAGAATGTACCAAAAAAGAGATTACTGAATAGGAGCGTAGTAAGTTCCACCAGAACCAGTGATACAAGCTGGCGCAGCAGCTGTACTTAGGGTGATATATGTTGAAGCATTGTTGGTTGCGGCGGCTTGAGATCCTCCATTAACAGGAGCAAGATTAGCTTCGCAAAGTCCTGCGAGTGTTGTCGCTTCAGTCGAACCAGTTGGTGTGGATACGCTAACTGCGCCGATGTAGGTTTTGAGGTTAGAAGAAGCAGAAGGTGTTACGGTATCAGGGTTAGTACCTGAACCAGAAGTAGCACTACCATTAGCAACGCCAAAGTTGCCAACTGAAACTTGGGTACCAGTACCAGTTGTCTTACTTGCGGTTCTTGAAACACCATAAGAATAGTTTGCTGTGGTTTGGGCAATACCTACGGCAAGTGTAGATAAGTTAGGAGAAAATTCTTGCTTCTCTAAGTAGTAGGATTGCTGAGAACGGTTCAAAGAGCCAGTATAGGTTTTGGCTTCAGATTGACGAGCTTTGCTAGCTTGGTTTAAGAAGGAAGGAAGTGCGATCGCAGCAAGAATACCGATAATGATGATAACAACGAGAAGTTCGATCAGGGTAAAGCCCTTTTCAGAATCTTTTTTGTTGAGAATGTGTTGAATTAGCTTGGTCTTGAATTCAGATTTCATAATTCTTTATCCCGTGTATGTCAAGAACGTTAACTGTTCGCTTGTGAAAATAACTTACCCACAATAAAACAGGATGATATCACTGAGGGCAAAAAATTTTTTTGTGGCTCTGCATCACCTTTTCCATCCCTGCGGCTAGATTGTTACCCTGAAGTGTTCCAAAATATTTTGGATTCTCACTTCTAGATGAATTGCCGATCGGTCATTGCAAAATATATGAGCCTTGAGGCGGCGATCGCCACATAGTCCAATTACTAGGACATTAATATGCTCAATATAGGCAGCATTAAGGGCTGCCTTGCCCTCTTCATATACAAGCGGTATACCTGGTTGCACGATCGCTAGATTTTGAAAAAATTGATTTGTACTATCGAAGCAGCGATCTATATATTGACTGAGCAAATCAAAATCAACTTCAGTTTTGCCTTGGATATCGCCAAGAGTGTAGGCAATCATATCAATCGGGGTGCGATCGCTAACAAAGGGTGTTGGGGACGACTGCCAAACTTGCTCGGCGGCAGCTAAAACATGGTTTTGAACAAATAGCCTTGTTTTAAAGTCCATTGGCGCAGCAGGATCTAAGCCTAGCTTTTCAAAAACTTGGCTGGTCGTAGTGCGGACAAAAGGCATATCGAGGCGGGTGGCGATCGCATTTGCTAGTGTCGTTTTGCCTGTACGATGTGCGCCACATAAGCCGAGATTGCCATTAAACATACTTATTACAGACAAGGGGCTTAAGCCCCTTGCTTTCTAGTTTTTTTGATAATAGATAAACCAATTAACCAATTCCAAAAACTTGCTTAGCTCTAGCGAGATAGTCTTGGCGGTCAGCTAGACCATTTAGACCACCATTAATGATGCGCGTGATGGTTAACACATCGTCATCATCGGCATAGTTATTAAGCGATCGCGTATCCCAATACCAACCTGCGCTAAGGCAAGCCAGATCGAAGTCTGCGAGACGCTGAGGATTGCCGATCAAGTCCACGCCTAAAGCTTGACCACAGGCGGCATAGTTTGAGCGTCCAGTCACTTGGATCAAGCCCCGACCTTTAAACCTCACTCCATCGCCAACTTGAACATTGCCGAGATCCGTTCGCCATTCATAGTCAGCACCTGAGGCATATTCTTCGTTGGTGTTAAATCCATCGCTCTCATGTCCCACTTGGGCAAGGAAATGGGCTTTACGCAGAGGCGTATTGATCGCATAGCGCTGCATTGTCGTATTCAGGTGGGGCAGCAATTGCGTAAGGCGATAGGTAGATGAATAGGGGGCGATCGCACTCAGTTGATCCTGTGTAATTAATCCAGAAGTGCTAACTTCGGCAGTGCGGGGATATAAACCCTCATAGGGCTCTTGATCGACTCGGCGTGGTGGCAAATTATTTAAAATGCGGATCGTACTATCTACCAGTACATCTTTAGGATTGAGATCGTCTTTAAGATTGGTAATTAACTGCTGTAGGCGCTGCGCCGCTAATTTACGATATTGTCCAAGATTAGGTGCTTGATATAAACCTTCATAGGGATTTCGTAAGATGGGACGCAGAGGTAACCCGCTCATAGCCCGAATCAAATCATCAATTTTGCCGTCGGCATTGGTGTATTTCGGATCTGTGATATTGGCGATCACCGCAACTAATGTTTGCGTGGCTTGCTTGCGCCATGTAGCCAGATCGGCGGCGGGAAAAAGTCCTGAATAGGGTGATCGCCCTGTGGGACGAGCAGGCAGATTGCGGATAAAGCGAATCAAATCATCGATCGCCCCATCATAAACACTACCTTCAACATCCTGAATCCTAGGAACTGAAGCTTTAAGCGTTGCCGCAGCCCGATTGCGCCAAGTCGGTAGATCGGCGGCAGGAAAAATCCCTGCGTAGGGCTGGCGGGTTTCAGGTCGAGCAGGTAAATTATTCAGCGCTCGCACTAGATCGTCTACTAGTCCGTCGCGTTCTGTGGGGGCAGTTCCAGCAATTTTAGGAACGAGAAAAGCAAGGGTTGCGGCAGCCTGCGATCGCCAAATCTCAATTTGTTTCATCGTCTTGCTATAAAAGTTTGCTTAGCCAACTCTTTATCATCATCTAATGAAACGCCCAAAAATCAATTTCACAAAGAAAGAATTACGTAAAAATATTTTGCCCAGATTGTTCACAATCAATTTACGTAAACTAACAATCGCAATTGGTAAATATGGCTCGGCATAGGACTCCAAAGTCCGAATGATGCGATTAAGCTGACCGTCAATGGGGAAATGAGCGAAATTAGTTGCCACTTTACTCACAAGCCAGCCTAAAAGCATAACTACAATAATGGCGATCGCCACAATTCTTAAACCACGACTTTCTAAAAAAGTAAGTAGAACCTTGCCCAATTTTTGAAAAAACTTTCGATCGAAACTTCCTCGAAATAGCGGCAAGGACGACAGCTTAAAGGATAGCTTTGAGTTAATCCACCAAATTGCCAAAACAGTAATTGGCGCAGCAATAATAATGCTCCAGCAGTTACCAATTACTGCATTTGGCAAGTGCAATTTTTCTCCTAACTTACGTAACGGTTCGCACCACGCAAACACCGTCACCATAGATATAACAGCGATCGTAAATGGACGGAGTTTTGTCTCAATATGTTCGGCAATTACCGTTGTAAACTGTCGTGAAATTTGCCCGACAATAAAGCTATGTGCTTTTAAAATGCGATCGCCGAGAGGATGCTTCAAGATGTCTCGGCTAACTTTTTGACTCAAATTTCCATTAATATTAATCAGAGTCCGTAATATTGGTGATTTCCTTACATTTGGTGAGTTACCAATATTGCCATTTTTATTAGTCTCAGTGTAGTACGTCCAAATTATAATTGCCCCTTGACTTAAGGTCGTAAGCCCAACACTTGATGCTAATACTTGCAATAATTCCTGACTATTAAGTTTGTAAATAATATCGTCATCACTATCTTGGCGATCGGCAAAAAAAACACTATCTTGCTCAATCTGCTTCAACGCTGTTGGGCTAAGATGCAAAGTAATTTGATCATCGACAATAGCCAACCAATCTGGCGTAGCCACCGTAACTCCGTATTTTATAAACTTTTATAGTGATGGGACAGGAGGAAGGTTCCCAAAATTATTTTGCTCGGAATGGTATCAATTCTTTTACTAGGTTTACGCAAGTATTAATCAATCCCGACCATTGTTTTTGGGCATTCTCAACACCTTGACGATGCAAATCAAAAATGAGCTGCGCCATTTTGGGATCGATTTTGCTCTTACTTGGCATAAATAGATCGTCAATAAATCTATTTGTTAAGTCTCCATCAAGGGCAAACTTAGTCTGGGCATAAATGCGATCGCCATTTAAAACTGATTGCTCGAATTCCCATAATTTTCTGAGATTGCGAATAGCCTGACCATCAATAATCACTTCACCATCAGCATCTTTTTTGAGATCCAATTTTAACAGCTGCTTAGATAGTTGACTGTAACAAGCCTGTTCTAACTCAAATTGCTGTTTTTCGGATTGGTCTAACGAATCTTTACGGACACTAAAAATTCGTTCAGCCTCCTTATATGCTTCTAGATCTTGGTTATAGCGAGTTAGTTCCGATCGATAATCCTCTATAATCGCTGCTTCCTTGGGAAGCAGAGGAGTTGATGTTTGCTGAGGAAGTGACAAACCCTTTTGTTTGAGTTGAGCGCTACGCTGGAGGAGAGAGTCTTTGATCTCATTTAATCCCTCCTCTGTTCTGGTCATCGTACTTTCGATGAGATTCAGATAAAACTCCTTCGCGTCAAACTTTGCCATCGGAATATTGCCGACAATAAAAGTATTAACTTCTAGCGAAGTAATTTCTTCTAGTACATCTTTAAGGGTTTCACGAAAGTTATTAAGGGATACACTCTCGCCTTCTTTCTGCGGCACTGGTTTATTAGCAACAGGTGACAAATCTGATTTTTTATTGTTTGTGGACCCATTAAGTGCCATACAGTTTCCTAAGTGCAAATCGTCTTAAAACTAAACGAAACTTGGTAGGCGATCGCTGCTACTTAAGCTAGTCGAATGCTCGGATTCCTGATCGCTTTCGCCTTTCAACATGCCTGTTACCTTTTGACCGATATCCACCAATGTTTTCAAATTATTGGCGATCGTCTCAGTACCCTTCTCAACCTGTAATTCGTGAAACCCTCGTAGCTCAGCATAGGGAGAACCCTGCAAAAAATCTGCTCCTAGCTCATTTTCGATATCGCCATCGATCAGATTAATAGTTGTTTTTAGGCGATTACCTGACTTATGCGTAGTATCGCCTTCATGGGCAACCCAAGTGACGATTTCTAATTGTACTAAGTCTGAAAAAATTTCAACTAAAGCATCACCAAAGTTTTTGGTCTCCTTAAGCTTGCTTTGAAAACGCACTGATGCAGTCACTGATACAGAAGAAGTTGCATATGTCATAGCTGATAACCTATATAAAGCTTTTGATAAAGACCAATAAGACTAAGACCAATAAAAAACTGCTAGTGATTAGCAAGCTATTTAATTATTCAAAATTCTAATTGCTTCGCAATGAAATTTTTCAATATTTATAGAAAATCGGTTTTAACAGGTCAAATATTATTGTTGTCAATGATAATCAGACAATTCGATTAATTCCATTGGCACAAAACTCTCCTGCGGCAGCAAGATTAACTGGGAGTAAATAAGCTTACCAGTCATATCTATTCGATTAATGGCAATTCCCATTGGGCGTGGCAATTGTGCCGCATAGGAATCAGCATAGTAGCGATAAATTTGCTTCGCAGCTCTCACGATCATCGGATCGACTTTTTTAACGGCAGGCTCTGGCTGTCTCTCTGGGTATTCGAGGCGTTGGGCGGCATATGTCACAATGTAGTCCCCTTAAAATTGACTATTCTTTTGCCTTATCAAAAGCAGCATCAGGACTGTAGCTGACTTTGTTTTTTTTTGCAAGATTTGAGTTTAGGATTATACATTAGTTGATGTTTTTAGGGTCGTCATCTGACAAAAAATTGGTAAAAAATTAATTGCCTTCAGCACTAGCAAGTTTGAGTCTAAATAGCTTGCTATAAAAATTTTGTGGGAAATCGACGTAACCTTTGTCTCGAATACTAGAAACAACTTCTATGAGGTAACCGACGAATTCAGAATTTTCTAGAGTCATTTCATAACTCATATCCGCATCGCCTTCAAATGTCACGCGACATAGGGCGAGATCTGACGGTAAGTTGGCAACACGCCATACTGCCATAAATGAAACGGCTGGACTTCCCTCAATATGACGTTCGCCTGTTATTTCACCCTGTTTATATAGAGAAATTGCGTAGGGTAGAGCTTGACGCTTGTTAGGCTCTCGGTAATAGGGCATGTAGATTGAAACTTCTTGCGGTGCAGCAGCCTTGAGTTCGATCGTCATAGATATCGCGTCTCTATATTGATGATGTATGCCTAAATTTTTACAACAAAGATTAGCAGGTTTTTGGCTAAATTAGAGGAGGTGAAGCACCTCCCCCTAAATAATTTAAGGATAATTAAGGTGAAACGCGATCGATCACAGTAATTTTGCCGTCGGGCTGTACTTCCCAAACATCGTAGCTACCCTTAACATCACCATATTCATCAAGATCGACGTTACCGCTTGCACCTTGGTAGTCAATATCTGTGCCTGCCTTAACAAGTTTGATAGCTTCGCAAACGTCGCTTACTTCTTTGCCTGGGGCATTGGCAACTTCGCGAAGTTTGCTCTTAATGCCATCCCCAGTTCCATCTTTGGCGGCTTCGGCGGCGATCGCGACTAAAGCGGCTGCATCATAGGAATGGGGAACAAAAGCGCCAAGATCTTGACCTGTCTTTTCTTTAAAACTCTTAGTAAATGCATCAAGAGATTTACCATCCGCTCCAGGGACAGTACCGATCGCCCCAGCCAAAATCAATTTACCTTCTGGTGTATTACCAATTAGCTTAGGAAAGTCTTCAGTCTTGACCCCATCCGTTAGCAAGATTTTGACATCTTTGGTTAAGCCTTGCTCAAAAGCGGCTTTAATGACTGCGCCACCAGAATCAGGATAAAGGATTGCTGCTACTGCATCAGGTTTGCTGCCAAAAGCACCTTTTGCTTCTGCTTCAAAGGTTGTAGCTTTGGGATCGTAGCGAGTGGGCTTACTTTTGTTGACAATTGTACCGCCGAGCTTTTCAAAAGCTTCTACAAAAGCTTTCTCAAAACCCACGCCATAGTCGTTATTAATGACTAGGGTCGCAACTTTGCGAGCACCTTTTTTATAGGCAAGGTTAGCAAGCGCAAGGGCTTGATAGGTATCAGGTGGAGCAGTGCGATACCAATAGCCTTGAAATTCACCTTTTTTAGCGCGTTCGGTAAAAACAGGGCTAGTGCTACCTGGAGAAATCATTACGACTTTGTTAGGGACTGCGATCGCAAGCGCTGCCGTGGAAACACTGCTAGCAAAGGAGCCGACTACACCGCCTACATTGTCTACCTTTACCAGTTTGGTCATGGCTTCTGCCCCAGCAGGTGGATCGGTGCGATCGTCTTCTTTAAAGTAGGCGATCGGCTTACCAAGTACTCCACCGCATTTGTTAACGGTATCGACTAAAAAGTCAATCGACTTAATCATGGGTGCGCCAATGGAAGATAGATCGCCTGTAATAGGCAATACTGCACCTAGACGCAGAGTATCCTTAACACCGCCACTACCTGAACTTGTTGATGTTGAGGCTGCTGGTGAATTTGCTGGACTAGTACTAGAGCTTGTGCTGGGCTGACAAGCGACAATCCAAATCGTGGTCACTGTCGCGAGCAAAGCTAAACACAGTGTTGAGAAAAACCTTTTAGTCATGGTTACAATGAACTACGATCATGTTTACGAAGTTGCTGTAATTGTATCTGTAAAGAAGCTAGGATCGGCAGTGCGATATATATCAGCGATCCTGTTGAGGATTCAGATGGCGAAAGTTTTTGCTCGATTAGCGATTGATTATTAAAGAATCTCATGTCATCTACCATTGATCCGCGCCGTCAGAGAGAATTAGCCCGTTTATTAGATCGGATGGGAATAGAACAAACAAAACTGGAAAGGGTTAGTCCTCAAGGCTTTGATTGGCTATTAATCGATCAATCTCTGGTACATCCTAGTTTTTCTACCACTTACAATAACGATCAGTTGGAGTTTGTGGGTGATAGCGTATTGCGACTTTCGGTGAGCCTTTTCTTGCAAGAGCATTATGGCGATCGCACGGTTGGGGAATTGGCTGCTTTGCGATCGCATCTGGTTAGCGATAAAACTCTGGCGGAAATCGCAGGTATTTATGAGCTGCAAAAATATGTAGTAGTCTCTAATGCGGCTCGTAATGACTCACAAGCACTGCGATCGCTTCTTGCTGACGCTCTTGAAGCGTTAATGGCAGCTTTGTATATTAATACTCGCGACTTGGCCTTTATTCGCAAATGGCTCGATCCAAAGATGCAGAGTTTTGCTGAATCTTTGCTAGCAATCCCTGCGTTGGGTAATTACAAAGTTGCCTTGCAGGAATTAATTCAAGGACGATGGAAGCGTCTACCTGAATATCGCCATGTCGCGACTGAAAATAATCTTTTTTGTGTAGAAGTCTGGTTTGACGATCGCTGCTGGGGCAAAGGGAAAGGTAAAAGTATCAAAGCTGCTCAGCAGGAAGCTGCGGCGATCGCACTTCAACAAATGCAAGCTGATATGTAGGAGAGAGGTTTCGACTCTTCGACTACGCCCGAATGATTTCGGACTGCTATAGACGTCGATTCTAAGATGGATATAGAGATATTTCCGTCTGCAGATATTTGGTGTATTTAAAATCTATTTATTAATATCTCAGGGTTAAGTGTATAAATACTTAGCGATAAATCGTAAATTTTTCTACAAATACAGAGTAAGCATCGTAATATTTCTTAGTGCGCTACTTTAATTTGTCTAATCAATCTCTAAGATTGATGCTTCGTGTGGTAAGAAGGAGTCAAGAGTCATTCTGATACTAATAGCGATCCTAGCCGTCCTTAACACTGTGGCAGCAGTGTGGCTACTACTTTATGGGCTCAATGCTTATTGGCTCACTGCTGTCCATAAGCGTAGATCCTCACTGCGGAAACAGATCCTTATTCCTCAGTTCAACCCTGCAAGAGAATATCAAACAGCTCAGGCTTCAGCATCGCCATCGTCAAGCTCAGGGGCGATTGCTGTCAACAAGTTCGATAATTTCGATCAATTTCGCCTTGACAAAAACTTTGCTAGTAACTTTTCTGGCTACGTTTTGGCTGTAGATCCGCCAGAACATTATGCAGTTGCTACAGAAGACTTACCTGTTGTCACGGTACAACTACCAATTTTTAATGAGCGCTATGTTTCGCGCCGATTAGTAGATGCTATTTGTAAGTTGGACTATCCGCGCGATCGGATGCAAATTCAAGTACTGGATGACTCTATTGATGATACTCAGGCTATTTTAAGTGAAACTGTTCAACAGTATCAAAATCAGGGCTTTTGGATTGAGTACATTCACCGCACCAATCGGTCGGGGTTTAAAGCAGGAGCCTTGCAAGATGCTATGCCTCTTGTACAAGGAAATTACATTGCGATTTTTGATGCTGATTTTATCCCTTCATCAAACTGGCTCAAAGATACGATTCGTCATTATGTAAATAACCCCGATGCTAAAGTTGCAGTCGTACAAACTCGTTGGGGACATATTAACTCTGAATATTCATTACTCACCAAGTTGCAATCAACTGGAATTGATGGGCATTTTGCGATCGAGCAACAAGCACGCTGCAATAACGGATATTTTCTTAACTTTAACGGCACCGCAGGAATTTGGAATCGCCAAGCAATTATTGATGCTGGTGGTTGGCACGCAGACACGCTTGCTGAAGATATGGACTTGAGCTATCGCGCTCAACTTAAAGGCTGGAATGTTGTTTATGACAACAATATTGTGGCAACTGCTGAATTGCCTGTTGCGATGCTAGCTTTCAAATTGCAGCAATTTCGTTGGGCTAAAGGTAGCATTCAATGTGCTAAGAAGTTGACCGCCCAAATCTGGCAGTCAGATCTTAGCTTTGCAGTGAAGTTTCAAGCCACGATGCATTTGACGGGATATTCTGCTCATCCTTTGATGCTGCTCTTGGTTTTGCTCTCCATACCTCTAATGCTGCTTACGCCTGATTACGCTTTGTCCATGAGGGTTTCACTTGAGGGGGTTTGGGCAATTTTTATGCTGCCAGCTACCTTTGGTCCTCCTTTTTTATACTTTAATGCTCAGCGCGATTTATATCCCAAATCTTGGCATCGCCGCTTCGGTCGCATTTTCCTGTTAGCAATTCTCGGAACTGGGATTTCATGGAGCAATAGCCGTGCGGTGTTTGCTGGTTTGTCAAATACGGGTGCAAACTTCCGCCGTACGCCTAAGTTTGATATTAAACACAAGAGCGATCGCTGGGACAACAAGGCTTATAAAATCCCCTTAGATGCTACAGCAGGAATAGAGCTTTGCCTCTGTTTGTACAGTGCGATCGCTAGTTATATTGCTCTTAGTAAAGGGCTATATGTCGCTCTACCGTTTATGGTTCTTTACGCTGTGAGCTATGGCTATGTTGGTGGTTTAACTCTCTGGCAATCTTGGCAACAATCACGCAATTAAAAAATTGAGGTGGTGCTTTGTGCTACCTCAATAATAAAAAATTAAAGACATATGTGGTCAGTTGTTATCCCAACTTACAATCGGTTACCGATTTTGCAAAAGTGCTTGAAAGCCTTGGAAGCACAAGACTTTACTCAACCCTATGAAATTGTTGTAGTTGATGATGGCTCCACTGACGGTACAGTCGAGTTTTTGAATACCCGTTCCCATGAGTTTCCTCATGTACGGTTAGTTCTCCAAAATCATGAAGGGGCGGCGATCGCTAGAAATACAGGGATAGATTTAGCACAGGGCGAAACCATCGTATTTATTGATAGCGATCTTGTAGTTACACCAATATTTTTGTCAGCCCATGCCAAAGCTCTTGAAAAAGCTTTTAAAAGTGGCGATCGCGCCTTTACTTATGGTCTAGTAATTAATACCAGTAACTTTGACGATCCGACCTCTGAAAAAATTAAAATTCAAGATATTTCGACTGCCTTCTTTGCGACGGGGAATGTAGCGATCGCAAAGCATTGGCTGATCGAAGCAGGCAAGTTTGACACTAGTTTCCGTCAATATGGCTGGGAAGATCTAGAGCTAGGTGTGCGGCTCAAAAATTTAGGATTAAAACTGATCAAATGTCCTGATGCTGTTGGCTATCACTGGCATCCTGCTTTTACAATCGATCAATTGCCGCATCTTGTCGATGTTGAAGCTCAACGAGGACGGATGGGGGTCGTGTTTTATCAAAAGCATCCGACATGGGAAGTCAAATTGATGATCCAGATGACATGGCTGCATGTACTTTTATGGGGAACATTGTCTTTAGGTGGTTTGCTGAATGAGCGATCGCTACGACCATTACTCACATGGCTAATCGATCGAGGCAAGCCCCAATTAGCCCTAGAAATCGCTAGAATTTTCCTAAATTGGTACAACGTCAAAGGCGTATACGCCGCCTATCGAGAAGCACGGCAGAGCCTATGAAAGTTTCCTTAGAATTTCTCTACCATTTTCATTGCGATCGCTGTCGTAAATGGTGGAGCCGTGCGGATATCGAGCCACAAATTGGCGAACAAGTTTTCTGCCCATACTGTGGTCATATTAATACTGTGGAAGCTGTACAAACTTTTCGCAATGCTGCACGCGGCGGCAGTTGTCTCAGCCAACGCCCTGACGAAATTTAGTGCCTTGCGCCTTAAAGTAGAGATAACGCTTTGCGTTATCTCTACTTTTATGGTGACTATATGAATACCCCAAATATTATTCTGGCTGGTTATCTTGCGGGAGAATTCGATTACATCCCGATCGCCCAAAAATTAAAAAATCAAAACTTATCGGCAACAGTAGTCCCTTTAAAATGGTGGGACTGGGTTCCGACCCTTGGTGGTCGTTCTATTGCCCCAATTTTAGAAAAGCTTGACCAAACTGTAAATCTGGAACTAGAAAAAACAGGCGCATCGAAAGTAAATATCATTGCCCATTCCGCAGGGGGGTGGTTATCGCGAATTTATTTAGGCGATCGTCCCTATTACGACAAAGTTTGGGATGCCAGATCTAAAGTTGCCAAACTGATCTGTCTAGGCACACCCCAACGGAGCCTCGAACCTTGGTCACTTCCAAATTTAGGGTTTGTCAACGACAATTACCCCGATGCCTTTTATGACGATATCGAATATATCTGCATCGCAGGGAAATCAGTACAGGGCAAAAAATCTACACCAAAAAAATGGCTAGCCTATAGCAGCTATGAGCTGACTACTGGTCAGGGGGATGCGTGGGGCGATGGCATTATTCCGATTGAGGCAGCATATTTAGACGGTGCTACCAATATTGAGATCGATGGTGTTTATCACTCGCCGCGATCGGGTAAATGGTATGGCTCTCAAGAGGTTGTTGATATCTGGTCAAAATATCTGTAGAAGTGAGTAACGGTGCTTCACGTCGCCACTCACTTCTACAGATATTTTTTGCATGACACAGATGGGGAACTCAACACGACTCCTCTAAATGGGTGGAGATCGCGATAAACAGCAAATAAAAGTGCAAACATCAGCTAAAAGGCTTACGAAAAACCCCTATATTGCTCGAAAAACTAGTAGACATTTTAGAAAGAGGCATGTATAGTATAGAGGTGTGAGGAGCGAACAAAAGAAAAAGCCTAGGAACGAAACAGGGAAAGTAACCTAGGCTTTTTCTTTTGGTTACTGTTAATAAAAAAGAGAGATCAGTTAATAGCTGGTCTCTCTTTTTTTGTAAGAAAAAGCCTTCGCATTGCAGGGCTTTTTCTATGCATCAATTCGCGCAAGCACAAAGGGAGGCACAACCAGACTTGTAAATTCTTTTTCTTTGTTTGCATTCCAAGCGCTAAGCTCATCGGCGGTTGGATGACGCAACCAACCATCTTCGATCCACGACTGCACTAACTTCGTATTGTCCTCAGTTAGCGCAATCCCCACATCGACAAGATCTAACCTTGCCCCAACCAAAATCACTCTTGCCCTTGCCGCATGGGGAGATAACCATTCCCACAACGCCACATCCACCATTGCCTCTAAATCTTTTCTTGAATTACTCACTAAAATTCCTCGTCATCATCAACTGCGCTATCAGTACCGATAATTTCTAGGTACTTTGCTTTGATAGCTTTAACATCTTGCCATGTTAGCCACTTGGGACTGCCCTGTTCGCGACTTTGATTTCGCAGTAAATAAGAGGGGTGGAATATCGGCATCACTAAACGACCTTCCCACTCATACCATTGCCCTCGCACCTTAGTAATGCCTAATTTCTCACCCAATATTGACTTGAGTGATGTTGATCCTGTCAACAAAATAATTTTAGGATCGACGAGACGAATTTGCTCCAGTAAGTAAGGCTTACAGGTTGTTGTTTCTACTTCGGTGGGGACACGATTGTTAGGGGGGCGGCATTTGACCGTATTGCAAATGTAAACATCTTTGGTCGTGTCAAATCCCACTGATTCTAAGATTTTGTCTAAAAGCTGACCAGACTTACCAACAAAGGGTAATCCTGATAGATCTTCCTGTTCCCCAGGGGCTTCACCAATGATCAGAATTTTGGCGTTGCGATCGCCTCTTTCGACCACCACATTAGTACGAGTTGGGGCAAGAGGGCATTTCTGACAATTACAAGCAGCTTCGCGCAATGCGTCTAGACTGGCAAATTGCTCACTTACTGGCACGGCAGCAGCAGGTACATGGCTAGTATTTTTCGCAGAACGGGTAGTATTTTTTGCTGGCGGAGCCTCAGCCACACCATCCGCCTTGGGAAGCTCAGTTAAAGGAACTTCCGATGGAGTCAGATCGAACAGGCTCATTTGTTCTTTGTCAGTCATAGACAGGATATGCGCCCCAAATCAGTACTTATTGCTAATATCTTACCTGTGTCAGCAATATATTGAAACTCAAGTTATGGCAATTTACGCTGATCTTTTCTTTTCGCTTTCAATGACTTAACGATCGCTGGATCAACATTTTTGCGCCAGACCAGCCGATTGCCTTGGATTTCCGCACAATGTAATTTTAATTTTTCTTGCCAGCTTTGCCAGTGAGAGATGTCTGGCAGGTTATCTAACAGTCCCCAGCTTTCCTCTTGTTTTGTCAATTTGGCAAATTTCTCATACTGAGGATAGTCAGGTAGAACATAAGCATCCTTGCAATGCAGTACAGGTGGATTATCTGAAGATTGATAATCACGATAGCGAATATGTAAATCTCTCAGATCAATTTGCATAGAGGCTTGCATCTTAGGATGTGGCTCACGATCAAAGTCTGGGTAGAATAGATAACTGATTTTGGGTTTGTGGAGATGAAATTTGATCAGTGTGGCTCCATCCATTCTACCTATTGTCCGACTCACACATCCTTCATAGAGTCTCAGCATAGTATCAAGATTGTCTAAAGCAGAGATATGAACATAGAGGGCATGGTGATCTAGTCTTCCAATTTTGCTATTTCGACAACAGGTGGCGATAAAGCCTTCACGCCCTAGATTAAATAGCATCAGGTCAGCAGTGGTGCAAGCAGCTTGGTAAGAACCAAATAAGGATTTAATATCATTTTGATATTGGCTAGATAGTTGACTGGGTTTGAGTCGTTTGTATGGATTATCAAAATTACTGAGGGCAAGAAATACCAAAATATCTTGACGGCGATTGTCAGCGATCGCATCCCATTCATCTTGATTAGTTGCCTGCATGACAAGATTAAAGGCACGGCGTATAGTTCCAAACTCTGCTATTAAAACTTCAAAGCCTTGTAATTCTTCTCTAATAGGTAATCTGCCACGTTCTGTAAAAAATCCCATTAGAGGAGAGAGCAATTCGCGATAATCTTCAAAACGTTTGGAGACGAGTCTAATTCTGGGTGTTGTCGCTCTTGAACGAAAGCGTGATGCTCTAAAGTTTTGAGCTTGAACTTCATCGCAAAATACGAAATAGATACCTAGTGCAACTGGGACTGAATCAACACCTAATACTTGATCGATGTAGAGTTTGAGTTCTTCTTGTTCGTAGTATTTCTGGAATGTATTGCGACTACTCACCACACCGTCACTGTAGGCAATTTGCCCTCTTCCCACATCTCCAATTAACACTTGTGCCGATACAATTAGCAATCTTTGGGCTAATTCCCATGCTTTAATTAAGGCTTCACGCCGTTCTATTTGAGATTCGATAACGTTGATAACATAGCCAAGATTGACTATATCAGCAGTAATGCGATCGCTTGTTGGTCGATAGTATGGGTCCCATCCTGCGCTGGTAAATTCGCGATCGCAGATCCGTTGCATATCTTCACCGTGACCACAGCCATAGTCAAAAAAGGTTGAATCTTCTATAAAGAGTCCTGCTTCTAGAGCGAGTCTTACAGGTTTCGATAAGTCTGGACGATGGATAGCAGCTTTATGGCGATCAATCTTGATGTTGCCCTCACCCCCAGTCCCTCTCCCAAAGGGCGAGGGGAGCAAGATGACTTGATGATCTTCAAGTTCGACATTGTATTCTTTTAAACGTTGTTCCCATCCTTGACGAGTGCCGATGGTGCGCGTCTCATGAAATAAGCCGATCGCTTCTTCTTGTTTGGTTAATTGAGCAAATAGTTGATAGTGGGGATAGTCAGAGTTTACAAAAGTTTCTTTGCGATGGAGGATTGGTGGATTAGGAGAGTTGTGATAGTCTCGCTGCTGAACTATTTGGGCTTTTAGGTCAACTTGAATGCTGTGATGTAATGCGGGATGTGGATCGGTATCAAAGTCTGGATAAAACAGATAGGAAATCTTGGGTTGTTCGTAATTAAATTTGATGAGCGTAAATTTGCTTTCTTCTGGAAGTAGTAATCTAGCTTGGCGATCGCATTCTTGTAATTGTGGAGATAAAGAAGCGATCGCTGATATATGAACATAGAGAGCAGTGGGTAACTTTTTGCCAACTTTGCTTTGTTGGCAGAGGGCAATGAGTTGGTTGTGGCTATACTCTGTGATCATTGCGACAAGAGCTTTATTGGATGTTTAGATTATACTAGTAACACCTCATTACCCAAGTAATTGCCAAGGTAAAGCCATGACTCCAACTTTAACTAAAACGGCTGATCAATACCTAGTCAAGCAGGCTGTGACATGGGAGCAATTCAAGGCTCTGCAATCTGCATTTGCAGAAATTGGCGGAGTAAGATTAAATTATTGTGAAGGAGTAGTAGAAATTGTGGGCATTGGTTTGCTGCATGAAATGGTATCTACCTTGTTGGGTGCGTTGCTTAATTACTATTTTTTAGTTAAACGGATTCGATTTACTGGTACAGGTGCTTATACCCAAACCATTGAGCCTAAGTTAGAGTTTCAAGCAGATTTATCTTTTGCATTTGGTGACAATCCTGAACTTACAGATTTATGTATTGAGATTGTGGTGACTAGTGGCAGCGTCAAAAAGCTAAGGAAGTACCAGTTAAGAACCATTCCTGAAGTTTGGTTTTGGCAAGACGGCAAGATCAAGATTTATCGATTACAGGATGGAGAATATGTACAGGTTGAAGCAAGTGGATGTTTGCCTGATTTGGATATTGCTCATTTAGAACAGTGTTTGCTGATGGAGTCCCAATTAGAAGCGATGTTGGCTTTTCAGGAAAGATATAAATGATATGGCGATCCGCTGTTGACCTGTGCGATGTATTCTTGTTGCAACGTGTTTGAACAATAAACTGAGTGGAGATCGTTAATGAGTCAAGGAGCTAATGCATTACCAAAGTCAGAACAGCTAAATATTGAAGCATTTTCAAAACTATTTACACATACGGCGAACTCTTACAAATATCTATTTTTCTTGGCGTTGTTGAATATTCTGAAGCAAAGAAACTTTAATCATGCGCCTATTGCACTACAGGATCTTATGGTTGAAATGTTGGTCATTGCTTGGCAAGCATATCATCCCCATCGGTTATCGTTTGGCAATAAGGACATGATCGCTGGCAGATTTGATGTTTTTGCTGAGGTTGGGAGCAATCTGTCAGGAGAAGAGTTGCGAAAGGCGATCGCTTCTAAAATGTTAAGTACGACTAAAGAGTTGAAAAAATTTGCTCCTTATCGTCTGATTAGACCATTTTTTGAAATGGAACTCAAGGGAGTCAAAAGTGGTGAGACAAATCAAAATATTGCCGCATTATCTCGCGATCGCTTTCAAGACAAAAAACCTTTATATTCTATTGACGATCAAGATGAAACAATTTCATTACATCCTGAATGGATAGAATATTTAAAGACCAATTATGATGCTGTCTGCCAGTGGTTTTTTGCTGCATGGCTAGAATATATGCAAAAGTGTAATTCTAGTATTGACAATCTACCAACAAAGCTAGCTTTGTTGTAGGTTGCGATGACTATTAACATTGCATCAATTTTTTGCAGCCTGATAAAGTGCTACTCTTCAACGTGGCTAGCAAGAAGAATTAAGTTTTCTATCTTCCTAATATTTGGATCGCCTGATAAGTAGCCAATGCCACGATTGAGGTGTAAACGAAACTGTGCAGCAAGGGTTTCTTTGTCTGTGTCAAGTCCATCGTTGTGACAGCGTTGTTTTAGGGCAACTATGAGAATGTCTGATAAGTTGCCAGCAAAGACTTGCCAAGTCATCTCTACATTACTGTCAGTGAGAATGTTAATAATTGATGGGGGAGTAGGCTCAGCTAGAGATTTACATAAAGCCCAACGACAGAGAACGTTCCAATGTTCAATATGAGTAGCACGTTTAAGTTTAAGTAATTGTTCTTTAGCATTTTGAGAGATTCGGATGCGGTCAACAGGGGGTTCCATAGATTAGATAATTGGTGATAGGTGATTGATTACCAGAAATAGCCCGATCGCACAGAGGTACGATTAATTGATTCGTCGTAGTCTAGGATATATTCGTGGGCGATTAGTTGATTTTGGCGGAGGCGGGTTACCTCTTCTTTGCCGATTTCGGTATCAGTTGAAAGCAAAATCACTTGTTGGCTGGCATTGGGGAAATAGCGATCAAGCAGATTTAAACGATGGGATGAGTCCAGACGACCAAGCGGCGTGTCAATGACAACGGGTAACTGACAGCCTGAAACACGAGCTAATCCCCATAGGAAAGCGATCGCTAACATTTGTTTCTCACCTGCGGAGAGACGATGTTTACGGATAGATTTACCTTCAGCGTTGTATAGCTCTAGGCGAAAGGTATCGGGAGCGATCGTGATGCGATGTACAAGTCGGGATTTATGTAAAAGATGAAGAAAACATTCGGTGACGCTATTTTCTAGTTGAGCAATTTTATGGGCGGTGAGTTCTTTTCTAAATGCATCCATTGTTGATTGCACCTTACCAACAGACTGGAAGAAGAATTCTAAATTGCCTCTTGCAACTATAGTTGTGCCATAGTTTTCTAGTTCTCTTTTACTAGAGGTTAACTTGCGTTCGAGCAGTACTAAGTTACGCTGGGCATCATCTAGTTCATTTGCTAAAGATTCACAGATTGATTCAGCTTCTTCTCTGTTCTGTAAGAGTTGTTGATAGATTTCTGGACTTGCTGCCGAAGCAATCACATTTTGGATTTGGGTGCTTTCGCGATCGCAAGATGCTAATTTTTGCACTGTGGTACTAGCGAAAGCAAAGGTTTCAGGTAAATCATTCTCTAAAAGAGTTGAGAGTGCATTCACTAGATCGAGATCGCTACCAAGCCATATTTCTCCATGCTGTGATTCATCTTCGAGTTGAGCGAGTTCGGTTTCCAAAAATTCTTGGACTAAGCGATTGTACTTTTTAGGAAAATTCTGCTCTACAAATTCTGATAGCTTGCGATCTCGTTCTTTGATCAGATCTAGGGCAGCTTTTGCTTTTTGCAGATGTAGTTCTTTTTGGCTTTGGGAGAGTGCTTGTTCTAACAGAGGTGATTTAATCAACATCAAGGGTAAACAAGTTTCTGCTAAATCTAGCAATGCTTTTCTTTGCTGATCAGTTTCTTCTTTGAGTCTTTGATAGTTTTGCTCTAGTTCTTGCTTGTCTCCCGCCGCTTTTCCGCCTTTACGCATAAATTCACGTTCAGCATCTGCTAAAGTGACTTTTGCTAGCTCTAAGTCAGCTTCTAATTGAGTTTTACGTTCTTTTTCTAATTCGATTTCAGCTAATTGCTGCGTGATTAGAGTTTCAATTTCCGCTAGTTTGTTAAAGGCTTCTGTGTCAGATGATTCACGCCGTTTTTTGCTGGCTAAGACTTCTAAATCAATTTCTAAGCGATCGACTAGCTCTAGTCCAAGAATTGTGCGAATAGCATCGACGATTCCTTGTGTGGGAGTGTCTTGGAGCGCAAGTTCTCTAACTTGTTCACCATCAAATAGAAATAAGCCCGAAATACCGATGGGCATTATCTCTTCGATAAATTCATCCCATGTATTAGTTAGTATTTCATCATTCCAATCATTGACACGAACTTCTAAAATATCGCGACCATTTTTGGGTTGCTGTGTCCAGCGACGGGAGACGGAAATGGGAGCTTGACGTAGCTCAGATTTATTGAAGCTAGCTTGCTCAAAGACTAATTCGATCGCCGCTTCTTCACCGATCTTGGCTTCACGATTGACGCTTTGAGAAAGAAATTCGCCATAGCTTAGGTTTCCTCTTGTCGAGCATTGAGCTTTTGCACCATATAGGACAAGGCGAAGGGCATCGATAAAGGTAGTTTTACCACCACCATTTAAGCCACCTAGCAGGACAATTGGTGGATGGTCTTGACTGACATCGACAGAAAGATCGATCGTGTGCTTTCCTTGATAAGCACCGAAATTTTGCAGAGTTAATTCGCGAAAAATCAAGACTGTACCTCTGCAACTGGGGAGCCAAATTTCATCGATGCCCAACTATTCACTTTTGGGGGAGCATCTGAGTCGTCAGGTTTAGCTGGCTGCCCTAGTGCAAGTTGACGTACTTTATCAGCATCTCCTTTCTCTGCGGCATCTTTTATGTTTTTGAACCGATGAGCGTTTTGAATTGCTTCTTCTTGAGAACGCGAACTGGTTTCAAAGCATTTTTCGAGGGCTTCGTAGATACCGACACGGCGCATTTTGCCATAATGTTGCTTTTCAACACTGAGCAGTTTGGTGGTGAGTTCGAGGTGCATGGCATTGTCACCGCAAAGCCGAGCGAGGATTTCCCATTCATCGGCTCCTAACAGGCTTTGATTGTTGGGATTGTTAATATCTTGGAATTTTTCGCCTGTTATATCGAGATAAATGTGGGGCAGTACGTCATCAAATTCGTGTTTGTCTTCGCGCCAAATGCGTCGAATTTCGCTGAGTTCAGCTTGGGTAATTAGTTCAATTTCCTGCATCTCAGGAGGTGCATTTTTACGTGCTTCAGTTTGTGCTTTGAGTAATTCTCTCAGCCAATTTTCACGCCATGTTTTGGTATAAGGACCTGGGATCGGCTTGACTTCTTGTTTGCCGTCGCTGTTGTGAGTAAATAGCTGTACGTTGCCACTCATACGGCGAAAATCGCGTTTGTCCCAGTCATCGGGGCTATCGAGGGCATTGCGTAGGTCTAGCATGGGCTGCATCCATTCTTTTTCGTCATCATTGAGGATCATCGCTTCCATAGATTTGTCTTTGTTGACGAGGGTGCAGACCCAGCAACCAAAGCGGGAGTCACCGCAGCTAGGCGTATTGCTGTCGATGACGAGAGGACATTCGTTGTCGGCGGTTGCGCCGCGATACATGGTGAAGAGGTCTTGATTGCTATTGCCCCAAGGGTTGGGATATTGCATGAGGTATAGCCATACTTCGCTGTTGCTCCAGTCAGCGATTGGGCTATAGATCAATGAGTTGGGTAGGCTGCCGCTATAAAGCAGGGAGGTGAGATTGCTGTCGCCAATGCGATCGCCAATGCTGCCCATTTCGTGATCGCTCATCGATCTCGATCGCCTAGAGCTTTCGGCTTTGCGTGTGCCAAGGACGATGATTACTTCACCTTTGGCTCGGACGACATTTTGGACAAATTGATTGGATGGTTTGATTTTGAGACGTTCGGTACACCATCTAAAACCGTTGCGGGGGGCGGGATAGCCTTTTCCGATCAGGTTGACCCAGAAAGTATCTTTGACATCAGGAACTAGTAAATTTGCAGAAATTGGTAAGCCTTGCTCAGTGGCGGCGGCTTGCATATTCGCGATCGATCGCTTCACCCATGCGGCGACGATGGGGTTTTCAACACGGGTGTCGGTGGTGATCACGTAAATCTGTTTGGTGCGGCGATCGCTTGGTAGTTGTTGGAGGGCTTGCCAAACGAGTTGGAGGGTGGCGGTGGAGTCTTTGCCGCCTGAATAGCCAATAATCCAAGGGATTTCGTCATGGCAATACAACTGCTGGATCTCAATTATCAGCGCTTTGATGTCTTCGATTAATTGGGGTGCAGTGCGTTGTGGTTCGGTCATAGTTTGTAAATTTGCCTTGTTTTTCGGGATATCCCTATTACTGCTGTAGTCCAAATGGACTACAGGTGATCAAGAATAAACCGCAGGGTAGTACTTTTGCTATATTCGCTAGTTCATTTGCATCAAGTTCTCGAAAGGATGTCGATTTTTCCAGCGATAGGTGTAAAAATTATGAAAATCAATTTCTAAAGACAACTATATTTTTCTGTTAGGTACTCGGTGAGATATTGCTTGTAGTTAACAGATAGGTCAGATTCTGCTTCAGCGCAACCAATTAGACCTGTTTGTTTGAGAAGTTGTAGAGGTCTAGAGGATTTTTTGTATTGCTTTTGATAATCAATTTCAAGACGGGCGTTAATTCTCATATTTTTATTTGTTTTGACAATCAAAAACAATAAAGAACTTAACCGTAGGGATGCGCCGCCGTAAAAACCTTAAATGCTCTTCAGCGTCTACTCTACGGCGAAATCTTCCTACGATTACGCTTTGAATATTATTGGGGAGAGGACGAGCGATCGCCCAAGGGTGAAGCATTTCTTGGTAGCTCATGACGTTAGAAATTAAATAGTAAAAGTTGTGTAGTCCAACTGGTCTACAAATTGATCGCACGAATCCAAATGGACTACAAAATTATACATCCTTGTAGTCCATTTGGACACATTTCTTTACAGGCTAAACATCCTCTGACACGATCAAAGGTATGGGTAAAGCAGGTAAAACACTCGGACAAGTTCTTGAAAAATATAGTATTAGCCAAACAAATCTGGCTAATGCTTTAGGCGTTGGTCGTTCAAATATTTATCGTTGGATCAATGAAGTTAGAGATCCTAACTCTGAAACGGTTTTACGGATTGTTGCAGCGCTAGAAAAAATTAATCCCAACGCAGCAAAAGAATTTAAGAATCTGTATATGAGTGATTAGTACTCTAAAAAGAGTTGATCGCCTTGATTAAAAACATTTTCTCGATGCCACCGTAAAGCTTCGATTCTTGGTAAATAGCTTTGTTGTACTGGCAAAACGATATTCTGACCGTGAAAATCTCGCATTGTCTGCGCGTGTGGCGATTCTTCCCTAAGATCGTTAGAGACAACAATTCTATAGTCATCATCAACGGTAAACCAACCACGATCAAAAGCCCAGTGATGATTTTTGCAAAGGGAAAGCCCATTATCAAAGCGATCGTCTCGAAACTGTGAGAACGGCTTGATATGCGCTCCATCGACAATATGTTGATTTAGAGAATTGAGAACCTGTAACTCACAAAATGCACATCGATATTCATAGGCAGAAACAACTATTCTACGGAATGCTGCATCTCGCACAATTAGTTTAGATTCATCTTCTACTTCATCAACTGAATAGACAGCCCCACCTCTATCTCGTAAGCGATCTTGAAATTCTTGAAAGGAATTGATTTGAAAAAGTTGTTCAATTTGTGACGATTTATCAGAAAACCAAGTATTTACAAGAATATCAATCAAACTATTTCTTGATGATAGATTCTGCATTAATTCAAAAAGCTCATCATCAAAGTAAGCATACTGCACCGAATCTCTCAACCCATTTAAGGTTTTGATTTTCACTTTGGAGTTAATTACAGGTTCAAATCCAGCCCTTGCTTTTAGATACCAAAACCCATCTCCCTGAAGATGAAAGAAGGGCTGGGCAATATCTGAGCGATGCGATTCCGAACCCAAAAAACTCCAATATTTGAGAAATGTTGCAATTAGTTCGGGTGATAAAAATATTCGATTTTGTCTGATTATTCCCTGTTGGATTAGCGCGATCGCAGATAAAAGTAATATTGGCTTATGTGGTGCAACTCCCCGCACTCGATCTACACGCAACTTTGCAAACTTTTTGGAATAGTACAGTAAATCTTTGCTCATAGAAATCTACTCAAATCAAAATCTTCTTGATCTCCTCTATCTTTTTCATCTAGTAGCAGCAACAAAATCCCGTCTGTATAATCGACACTTCCTTGTAAAGTGTTCTGTAAAACTTCAAGCCCTCCATTGGCATACTCTTCAAAGATTTGAACGCGGATATTTCCAGATTCTTCATCAAGAGCAAGACTTTTGGGATCTTTGGTATGGGCGATCGCAATTAAATTAATTACAGGTTCATAGCCTCTAGCTAAAAACTGATCTTGAGGAATTGGATCGGGTTCTTTTCTTGATGTTTTGCCAAGAGGAATCTTTTTTCCTCGTTTAGCTCCAAGCACAGCCGCAAAAGTCATCACGTCAGCATAGGTCTGAAATGGCGCAGTGGGGTTTTCGGCAGATCTTAAAGACCGTACTAATTCAGCTTTGTCTTCAGCAATATAAACTCTACGAATGCTCATTATTTGCCCCCAACTCCGCCTTATCCTTCGCGATCTTTACCCTTGCATCAGCCATGCTTACTTATTCCTCAATACCCAATCTAAAAACATCTTACACACAAGCCACTGACCCTTTAACTTCAGTTGCCATTAATCCAGCCATCATCAACAAGCAAGCATCTTTTAGAGTGCGTTATAATCTTTATATATTTTACCTGAATTTATTATTTCTTTAAATCAATTTAAATGAGCAGCACTAACTCTGAAAATTTTAAATTTAACCTATCTACACATAGCATTGCGAACTTAAATGATGAGGACAACGAAGATCGTGCATATTGGCTTCTAAAAAGTCCAAAAGAGCGATTAATTGCCCTAGAATATCTACGTCAAGTAATGTATGGCTATGATCCAAATACCTCCAGACTTCAAAGAGTTTTTGAGATTGCTAAACTTCCATCAAGTTGATAGTCATAGGTTACTTTGCCCTTCTAAAAACTCAGCAAAACCAATTAACTCTCTTCTTGATAGCTCAAAAGCCCTAACCAAATCTTTTACTCCATCTCCAATGATTTCGGAATCAAACTCAAAAGCATAGACATGACGAACAACATGGCGAAACTTACGGTAGCCATTGAGCATTTCTTTACAAATTTCTGAAATTACCGCAGGGCGAATATCCGATAAATCATTACTCATTTGCATCAACAAAGAGTAATGCCATTCATTCCCTTCAGGTCTTTCACCATCAATACGAGTGGCAATAATTTCAAAAAGTCTTTCTAGTCCACCATAAAACCCATGTAAACTTAATGCAACACTATCAAGATACAGTTCATCATTAGTTTGTAAGAATTTTTGCCAACCTGCGATTGCTCTTTCCACAAGCATTTCTATTTCAACCAAATCATTCCTAATTCGCTCAGCAATATCTATTAGAGAACTTTTCAAATCACTATACCCTCTCTATTAATGCGTTCTGCGATAGCTTGACGACAGCGATCGAGATTCACTAGATCAACCTTAAAATCACGGGCAATAAGTTCTATATCATCCACAGCTTGATAAAACTGTTTAAAAGTTAATCCACTAATAGCCAAATCAATATCTGAGTGCCTTGTAAAACGTTCTTTATTTGTTAGGGAACCAAAAACAATTATTTGCTTTGTCCTGTAGCGATCACGCAATAAGACTGCAATCTTTTGAACAACCTGCCATGCCTCTGTCCATCTAGCCGCATCTTGTAAGCTATCCAAATTTCTAGCTGGGAAATATGCCTTGCGTTCATGGAGCGTTAGTTCAACAGCAGTTTTTGACATGGTTAATAGTCTCAAAAAGTTTGGAGCTTATACTCCATCTGTAACTAGATAGCTAATTTGCATATTATTTTACAGCAAATTTCATTCGTCAGTAAGAATTGATTGCACTGATGACGAGTATGCAAAGCCAAAAGCGATCTCGTCTTACAGAATCTTCGCCATATCCTTACCCGTTAAAAGTCTGCAATAGCCATCTAGCGATCGCGCCATCATCTTCAGTTTGACTACGTTTCAGCGCTTCTTGTACCGTGGCAATTTCCAAACCTTCGAGAACCTGCGATCGCACAACTATGCCACTACGTCCATCAGCGATCGTAAAAGCAAACACCTCAGAAGTTTGAGCATTCACCACCCAATATTCTTTAATACCCAAACGTTCATACAGTAAGCGCTTATACCCTAGATCATCTTGCAGAGTTGTCGAAGAGATTTCTACAGTCAGCGTTGGCAGGTCAAACTTATTGAGATCCACAGGTGCATTGTTTCGAGGCGGCAACTTCAAATCATCCCCTAGATAAAATGCAATATCTGGCTGACATTCACTCTCACCCTTTTTCCTAAAGCTACAATTTATGTACTTATGGATACAAATATTCTTAAGTGCTGCAAATAGTCCAATTACCTTAGAAACAATTGCATTTTCATGGGCGTGAATTGGTCCAACTGGTGACATCTCAATCCTCATTTTATGATTGTCATAATAAAATCTACCCTTCTCTAACTTAGGATCGTCTGCAAGCGCAATAAACTCATCCCAAGTTGCCTTAACCCAGCGATCGCTGACAATCGGAGCCGTAGTTGTATTAACCATGATTCACCTCCAAGACTTCGGTATATTCATAATCATAGGCACTCTTTCGCACTAACGGATAGCTTTTGCCGTAGAGAACTATGTCATCGGTTTGCGTGTCAGGTTTATTGGAATTAAAAACAAACACATATTCTTTACCCACGCGAGGAGTCATTTCTTCGGCAACTTCAACACGCCACTGGGTTTTAGAAACCATCACTACAAGCTGATTTGCTAGTTGAGGTATTAACTTTGCCACCTGCCGACGGTAAATTTCATCAAGACTACCAAAGGGCGAATCCATCACCATCGGAAAAGTACTGCTATCTGGCCCCATCACCAAACCAGACTTGCTCCATTCCCTCACGCGATCGATGATGCTCCCAATAAAAGACAAACTGAGAATCTGATTCTCTCCCGTCGAAGCCCCAGATTGAACCTCTTGTCCAGCTACAGTTTCTACTAGGCTCAACTCATACTTTTCACTTAGTCTCGGTGTTTGCGCCTTGAATGAAATCTGACTAAAGATTTCATCGATTCGAGTTTCTAATTGTTTGCGAAATAGCTCATTACGATTAGTCTTTAACTCAATCAGGAGATCGATCGCCTGTTGAGCAGCATCAATGCGCTTTTGAGCAAGCTTTTGCTTACCTTCATTTTGCTTACTGCTCTTAATTTGCTTCTGAAGATTTTCAATTTGCCCTTGATAATCAGTCCATTTCTGAAGCTTCTTTCCTTTCTCTAGATTTAAATCCTCAACCTTGCGATCAATCTCATCAAGGCGAGTTTGCATTTGCCGAATATCCTCAACGGGACTCTTGCGTAACTGTTCGCTAATTGCTTCCAACTCTAGCTCCAGCCGAGAGATCGCCGTCTTGAGATGATTGATATTAGATTGCTTTATATCAATGTCTTGCCAAAAATCCGTAGCCTTTTTCTCTTCCTCATCGACAAAACCTTCCAGTTTTAAGGTAGCAGTTTCCACATCCGCTAAACCTGCTTTCTCTAGCCAAGACCTAACCTGCTCATAATTGGGAGAGCCATCATGCAATGCTGCACCACAAATGCATTTGCGGCGTTCCAATAGATCTAGGACAAAGGTCTGTTTGATATCCGCAGGCAGTTCGCCGCGTTCGTGGAGTCCACCAACCAGTTCCCGAAAATCAGCGATCGCCTGAGGCAAGAAGACACTATAACCCTGCTTAGAAATCGCCTCCTTAAGTTCATTTTTTACACCCCGCAAGTTACTACGGTTTTCTTTCTCTTGCAACTCAAGAGTCTCACGCCGCTTTTGGATTTCATCAATACCACCCAATTCCGTCAAGCGTTGATTACAAGACGCTTTTAGTTGATTTTGAGCTTCAACTTCCTGTTCAATTTCTTTAATTCTTACTTCACATTCAGTACTATCACTCTCTATTTTTTGCTTTTGAGAAATCAAGGTTTTAGTTTGAGCATCACCAATGTTTTTAAGTTCATCCTCAAGGGACTTTCTTGCTTCCTTAAGATGCTTAATTGCATTGTCTAAAACCTGTACCCCCAAAAGTTTTTTGGTCGCTTCCGCAACCTCATTGCGGTTATCCGATCGCACAATTTGCTCGATCCGCTCACCATCAAAAAAGAAGTACTGATGCAAACTCTTAGGTAAAATGCCATTAATTACGGCTTCAGGATAATTTTGGGTAGCCCATTTTCCATCATCACCCGCCACTTGCAAAAACAACTCGCTCTTGCTGTACTGAATATTTTTCTCGCCATTATTAGCAAGCTTAAAGGCACGGGTTAGCCGCCGCACCCGATAGCGCTTACCATCATGCTCAAAGAGAACCTCTGCCCAGCATTCTACAGGTTGATTTAATTGTGATTCAGCGATCGCCTGACGGTTGACAAGCTGCTCTGGATCGCCAAAGGCTGAGGTGAACTTTTCGTATAGCACCCATGTAAAAGCATTGAGTAGCGAGGTTTTACCAGTGCCATTGTTGCCATGCATGATCGTAATGTTACGATCGTCCAGTCTTGCCAATACGATCTCAGGCGTTTGTTGATAAAAACAGCGAAAATTAAACAGCTTGATCGAGATTAGCTTCATTGCACAGCTTCCTTAACAATTTTGAGAATATCTTCGTTGATCCGCCCCAATTCGTTTTTGTCGAGCCGATCCTTTTCTATTTTTAGTACTTGACTAATAATTTGCTGAACTTCAGGCGGAGCATTTTTAATTGGCTCATGGATACTACTTAGACTTGGTACTTTGCTCATGGACAATCACCCCATAGATTTATTAATTTTATCTTAAATATCTCTTAGATCTGCCAGATCCTCACCTTTTTCTTTAAAACCCACTCTCTGGGGTGAATATAGCTATAAATCCAGTAACCCGTAGCGTTGTTGCAAGTCCACTAACTTTAATCTCGCTTCACCGCCGTTATCAGCCAAGTTTGCAAATTCCACAAATCGTTGTAACTCTTTTCTCAGCAAATTGCGTTCCACATCTAAAGTCTCACGCCCCAGATCAGGCGGCAATACAATCATGTCAAACAAAGTTGCCCGTTTTTTCTGAGGATGCGACCTTAAAATCCTCCCCCGACGCTGAATAAATTGTCGCGGATTGCCACTGCTCGCTAGCATAATTGCCGTTTGAATTGCGGGAATATCGACACCTTCATCTAAACAGCGAATCGCCACCAGACCCTGTAATTCACCAGTTTCAAACCAAAACCTCAAATTTTCTCGCTCATCTAACGATGTTTCGGCTGTATAGGTGTTAACGCGATATCCCAATTCTGAGCCTAACAACTGCGCCACCGCGTCTAATTGGCGATTACTCTCAGTTGTCACCTCATCCTCGACCGAGCCATCACCACAATAAATCAATGTATGTGTTGTATCCAGACGTGGCTGCATCAATTCTCGTAAAGCGACTAGCTTATTAGCCGCTGCCCCCAATAGCCTCGCCCGTTGCATCAATAAAGCCGCTACTATCTCGTTATCATTGCGATCGCTATCAAATGTGATCGCTCGACCAATCTTTTTCGTCAGGTCAGCATATTTCTCAGTCTCAGATGCCGTCAGTTCCACCAAAATCGGATAGTAGAGATAATGCACGAGCGCCCCTGCTTTGATTGCATCCTCCAGCGTAAATTCTGGCTGGATGACTGCACCAAAATACTCAAATATTGCTTCTGTTCCATCCTCATCAAAATAGCGTTCTGGAGTTGCTGATAAAGCTAGCCTTAGCCCCAAATTACGCGGCAAACTCTCCACTAAACGCTTTGCACCTAAGTTATGCGCCTCATCTCCAACAATTAAAGTTCGCTCAGGCAGATATCGCAACTGCGACTGTAACCCTTGACCAATCAGCGTCGCATTTGTAGTAATTATGGTCAGAAATTTCTGATTGCCCGATCGCACATTATAAAGTTGTGTAGATAAGCGATCTTGCCAGTTATGAACACTTTCAAAAGCAAGGATTGGTTCCATTCCAAATTTTTGACATTCCCTTGACCATTGGATCACCAAATGGCGATAGGGACAAACGATTAGTAAAACCTGTAAACCAATCTTTTGATAAAGTTCAGTAGCGATCGCCAGTGCCGTAATCGTCTTACCGCTACCTGTCGCCATTTTCAGCGTGCCGCGCCCATTATTCTTAAACCAATTAGCGATCGCCTGTTTTTGATATTCCCGTAGTTCTAGATTAGAAGGTAATACTGGCACACCACGATCTTGCTGAATGACAATAGGAATATATTCTTTGCTTGCTTCAGACATTACAGTAGTTCTTTTTGTAATTTCATCGACAGGAAATTTGTCAGGACGTAATCGCAATAGCGATCGCTTAGCCGCTTCAGGAAAATCAAGAATATCTAGCAGTGGAGTTTGATTTTCCCATAACCGTCGAAAGTTTTCAGCCTTACTGAGCGTCCGTTCTCTTACACCTGCTTCCCAAGAGCAAAACACATCAATACATTCAAAATTATCAATCAACGCACTAGAACTCTCATTGGCTGAACCTGTAAAGGCAACAAGATTCCCAACTTCATCGGAGAAAATCCCTAACTTCTCATGATAGATCCCTCTATGATTACGAATGTCCTTACAAACTGCAAGCTTAATTTCTAATATGTTTTTGCCTACAAGCCATGCGAGGCAAGCCAGACGATCTTGGAGAACTTCTTCAAATTCTTGATTTAGTTCTCTTAGGATACTTTGAGTAATTACATCTTCTCTTTGTTTCAGACCTAAAGCGATCGCCTCGGCATCAGACTCAGATAAACACGGTGAAGCAATCAACCGCATTTTGCCACCAGAACTAAGCAATGACATCAGACCTTTTGCCATTGTCGCCATTGAGGTGCTAGAAAAGAATCCCACAGCACGACTATAGAGAATAGAATTCTCTAAACAAGGAATGTAGAAATCTTGAACTAGATCACAGCGATCGCTACGATACTCACCTTGAAGGTTTAGGTCACTTAGCCCCAAATTTTGCTACTCCTACGGCTCATTCAGTCTTGCATATTTCTAAATGATACTTTCTTGACAATAGCCGATCACATTAACAACATTAATCCTTGGCAAGCGGTGTTTAAATCCGCAGAGGATTTCCCATGAGATTGTGCCTAATAAATTAGCCCAATCATCAGCCGTATTTTCTGAATCGCCGCCTAAAAATGTGACCACATCACCAACATGCACGTTAGGCACATGGGTAACATCGATCGCACATTGATCCATCGTAATTGTGCCAATCTGAGCAACTTTTTGATCGTTTACCGCTACACGAATACGATTCGATAAACCGCGAGGAATGCCGTCAGCATAACCGATCGCTACGGTTGCCATGATCATATCCTGCGGTGCGATGAACGATCGCCCATAACTAACGCTTGTCCCTGCTTTAATTTCCTTGACTTGGGTAATGCGTGCTTTTACGGTGAGCGCAGGACGTAAATCGACAATATTTTTCAGGTGCGGTGCAGGATAGAGTCCGTAAATGCCCAAACCAGTTCGCACGATGTCGTAATGGATTTGGCGATCGCATAGCATTGCCGCTGTATTACAAATGTGAATACGTGGCGGATAAATGCCTTCAGACTTAAGTGCCGCGATTACTTGCTCAAATCTCTGGGATTGCAATTGCATGAAGGTGCGATCGCTATCATCGGCGGTGGCAAAGTGCGAATACACGCTCATAATTTCTAGGTTAGGCAAATGCTGCACTAACTGCACAAAGGCGATCGCCTCTTGCCAATTCACCCCCAGTCGCGACATCCCCGTATCAATTTTCAGATGAACGGGAACCTGTTCGCCAATTGCGGATAAAACATCGTGATAGATTAGCGCTTGTTTCGGATTACAAATTGTTGGTTGTAGGCGATATTCAGCGATCGCTTTAATTTCATCGACACCATTCGTCGAACCTAAAACGGCGATCGGGGCAGTAATCCCTGCATTACGTAACTGAATCCCTTCAGGAATTGTGGCGACCCCTAGCCATGCAGCCCCCGCCTCGATCGCCGTTTGACTGACGTCGACCGCCCCATGTCCATAAGCATCTGCCTTTACTATCGCCATTAACTCCGTAGACGCAGTTAGCAAAGACTTTAATTGATGCACATTATGCTTGATTGCTGACAAATTAACTTCTACCCATGCTCGATGGTTTTGCTTGAGCATTACAGCGCACTCCTGATGCGATAAGCTGAAAACATGAAAATATATGATAATTCGGCAAAAATACGCTTGCTCTTATACCAAGTTTTGTTGCAAACTCAAACTAACATCTCAGTTTTTTGTCTCAATTCTCGTCATAAAATCTAAGCCTGATTGTTTAAAAGCCTTTCTTGATAAAGCTTTTACAAAGCTAGATTTATAATTGGAATTGCGATCAGTATTTTTACTTAGCCCAAATATTTATAACCTATGCGACTCATGCAACTTATCAAAAGTTTCATGCCTAAAGGCTGGCAGAAATATAGTCTTAGTCATAACTTTAGACAATTGTGGCGATCGCGCAAGCAGTTTTTGTCATTTCTTTTTAGCGTAACTTTTGTCACGACGCTAATTTTACATAACGCGATTCCTGCATTGCTAGGAAACGATCGGGCGATCGCGCAGACAAAACCACAAATAAAACTACTAGTCCCACAGTTAAAGCAACCTGTTATCCCACCTAGTCCGCCAATCAACCAACCCGTAGACAAGCGTCAAGAGATTCGCGGCGTATGGTTAACCAGTAATGACTTTACGATGTTTAGCGATCGCAAACAGCTAGGGGAAGCTCTCCAACAACTCAAGCAACTAAACTTTAATACAATTTATCCTGTCGTCTGGAACTCGGGCTATGTGATGTATCCCAGCACCGTTGCTAAAGATGCTGGCATTCAGCCCTTTGTCTATCGGGGTGATCGAGGTCAAGATATTGTCGCTGACATCATCGCGCAGGCACATCAGAATAATTTATTAGTGATGCCTTGGTTTGAGTTTGGATTTATGGCTCCTCCTACATCGGAACTAGCAGTTACGCATCCTGATTGGCTGACGCAAGAACGCGATGGCGATAAAACCTCAGTGACAGCCGCAGGGGAAGTTGCTTGGCTCAATCCTTTTCATCCCGAAGTTCAAAAGTTTCTAACAGAATTAGTTTTAGAAGCAGTCTCCAATTACGATCTTGATGGTATTCAGTTTGACGATCACACTAGCTTGCCGAAGACTTTTGGCTACGATCGCTACACTCTCAATCTTTATCGCCAAGAAATGAAAGAAGAAGCTCCTGCCGATCCTAACGATTCCGATTGGGTGCGTTGGCGAGCAAATAAGATTACTGCATTTATGGCTAGACTGAACAAAGCTGTAAAGCAAAGAAAACCCAACGCAATTTTCTCAGTATCTCCTAACTATTATGAGTTTGCTTATAAGCAGCAACTTCAGGACTGGCTGGGCTGGGTACGTCAAAATATTGTCGATGAATTAATTGTGCAGGTATATCGCACTGATTTAGATGATTTTCGCTCTCAAGTTAGTCGTCCTGAAATTGTGGAAGTCCAAAATAAAATTTCTACAGGTATTGGAGTTCTATCTGGACTGCGTAACAGTAATGTACCGATGTCTAGAGTCTATTCTCAAGTTATCACTGCTCAAGAGCGCGGCTTAGGTATCTCTTTCTTCTATTACAAAAGTCTATGGGGCTACGGGCCAGAATCAGCTAGCGATCGCCAAAAAGAGATTCAATATCTCTTCCGTAATCCTGCACCAAGACTTGCGAATACGAATTGATCATAAGGATTTGGTTTGATAGGACAAAATCAAAATCCACAGGAGAGTTGTAGCGCTAAATGATGCTACTCTCCTGTGGATTTTACAGCGCTTTGCGCTCAAACCCAAACCCAGATATTTTTGAAAGTGTTGCTTCGCAACACTTTCAAAAATATCTAATGGTTCGTTTGATCGGTAATTGCTGTAAGTGTTGATACACTTAGCAACAGCTATATATCGATCGTAATATTGAGATTAATCTTTATTTTCCAGCACTCAAGAGTGGAGAATACATCATTAAAGCGCAGTTCTCTGTAACAAACTCTTCATCTAGTAATTGGTTTGTATTGAAGTCGTATATTTTACGAAAAATTTGATTCTGACGTATGTATTGTCCTGCGATCGGCCCAGTTATTAGATGATTCCTTTCCAGAATTTCGTACTTATAGAGACTTCCTAAATCAGAACGAATCTCTCCAAATAAATGCTCATCAGTTAGCCATAAACAAAATTGATACTTGTGAGGTGTTTTGTTCTCAATTTGTAGATCGATGTAGTTGTATGACACTGTTGCTCCACTTCCAAACGGCAATGTCCGATTCACATCAGGAAAAACATCATAGCTATGTCTCCATCTTTCTTTGATCGATAAAGGGGAATGTAAAGTCATCCAATAAATTAAGTTTGCCAGTAGGCAAAGTCCGCCGCCATATCCAGCACTAACTTTGCCATTATCTAAAACCATTCCCAACTTAAAGCCTCTTCTCTTGGTTGGATTCCCAACTAAATACCAAAAAGAAAAGACCTCTTCAGGTTGAATCACTAGACCATTGATACGCGCGATCGCTAGATGTAAGTTGTTGACTTTATTATATTGTAGCCACATATCCACATCTTTTAATTGGCGCATCAGAATAGACTGATGCGTGAAGATTGGAATAGGCAAGCGATCGGGAAGAATTTCTGTAGAAAATTTTATACCAGAGAACAGCCAATCCCATCGACGCTTGAGAATGTAGAAGTATCGCCCTAACCACAATCTCAATTTACTACGTTTTACGGTTGGTTGAAAATGATGGTTTTGCATAGCCTTACTACAAAATCTTAGCCTTATTAATGTAAGGTTTGTGGCGTATATAGCTATAGCTATTTTAGTTAAGACGTAAAACCCAAAAGAGAGTTGCGGTGCTACGCGCCGCAACTCTCTTTTGGGTTTTGGGTTTGTCCTAACATAACTTACATCTATATCTAGCGCATCTATAGCAATCCTACTTCATTTATGAGATTAAACAGTTTGAGAAAGTTTACCCTGAAGTGGGGGCACTTTCTCAAACTGTTTAGGATTGCTATAGATAATTTCATGACAATTTTGCAAATTAAAAACTAATAAGCCCCATTTCCTACAGGCATATATTCTTGGATGAGGTTGCGCTGACTGACCCGATCGCCTTCGGCTAATAGGCGATCGCCTGCCTCTTTAAGAGTTCTCAAATCAAAGCTAGGCGGACGAAATTCTGGCAAAGCCTCAGTGCTATTAACTAACCGTAAAGACAAACGCTCTAGACCGATCTCATAGACAAACTTCCTTACCTGCTCGTCATACAAACTCGATCGCAATGAGCCAAAGAAATCAATCGAGCGATCGGGATACATATCCACAAGCCGCTCAATTTCCCATTGCGGAATATTATCGGGTGCAAAAATGCCACTGACAATACCAATGCGATCGCTGCGATCGGGCATCCAGAAAAATTTCTCCATGCGTCCATCACGTACCAACGGAGCATACAAAGTTGAAAAATCATTCCCCGTCACAATAATCGGTACGCGCCTGATCGGATTGCTGTCGTAGCTCCCTGGAAGCTGCACATTCGTTGGATTATCGGCAATATTCATCAGAGTGGCATTCACCAACTGTGTATTCACCGTATATTGCGTTGTCGTGTCAACCCGTCCCGCCCCTGCATCGAGATCGTTAATTAAGAGAGCGCACATCTTGCCCCGCACCTTCACCAATTCCGCCGCCTCACGATAGCG
This sequence comes from Pseudanabaena frigida, assembly GCA_003242085.1. Classification (GTDB taxonomy): domain Bacteria; phylum Cyanobacteriota; class Cyanobacteriia; order Pseudanabaenales; family Pseudanabaenaceae; genus Pseudanabaena; species Pseudanabaena frigida. Next base: position 104,978 of record QBML01000006.1, read on the forward strand.
CATTCTAATCAATCGTGCAGGATCTCCCGCATCGGGACTTTCCAACTCTCCACCCGACATTCTAATCGGTTCAATACCAAGTTTCTCAAAAGCTAATTCACATTGAAATGACTTACCTTCACCTTTGCCTCCATGAATACCCAAAATCAGCGGCACAGTCACATTGGGCAACTTCATGAAATTCTTAGCTAGATGTACAGCCAATTTATCCAAAAAGCGTGGTGAAATGTAATAAGACATACAGATTAATTTTGAGAACTATAAGCAATTTACCTTATTCCAAGTCTCTCTTTAGATCTCATTTTTGGGCAATGCGTTTACACGGTTCTAAAGTTCATAGTTGCAATGGGTTTCTAGGCTTTGCCCAAAATCCTTGAATTTCCTGAACCACTCTAGGATGAGTTCGTAGGGCAGAGTGATTCACTCCATTCAAACAAACAAAATGAGCGTGTTCGATCTTAGTGGACTCAACAGTGACCATTAAGTCCCATCCGCCGATAATATGCCCTGCTACAACTAATGTCGGAATTACAGCCGCAATCTTTTCTGCTAAATATCGTCTATCTTCGCTAAGATGCTTAGCCATGCCAATTCTAAATCCCCAAGAGCTAATGATTTTGGCAAGGTCTGCACCACCAATGGGAGAGCCTAAAAGGATTAAAGATTCAATACGATTCCACCATTCGGGATGGCGAGATAATACTTCTATCCAGATAACTCCACCGAGTGATGTAGCAATGATCCGAGCAGGTATATCTGGATAATCCTGAAATGTTTGCTCGGCAGATTTAGCTACTTTTTGAATAAGCGGTGCGATCGCAAAATGAGTTTCAATAGAAAATCTAAATCTATCTGGTATGAAGGATGGTAAAGAGCCTAGATAAGGGGCAATGATTTTAGATTGTTGGGGAGCAACTTTTTTGGCTAGAACCTCCATAGCATAATTGCCGTCACTCATACCATGCTGGGAAAATACTATAAGTTTGAATTTATTACTATTTGTCATAATATATAATTTTCAGTTTTACAGCACTTTATGGTTATAGACCATATTGATATCTATTGCCATTTTAGCTAAGACATCAAACCCAAAAGAGAGGTGAGGTGCTCCGCACCTCACCTCTCTTTTGGGTTTGGGGTTTGTCTAACATAGATGTCATAGCTACACAAAATAAAAAAGCCCGCCTAAGCGGGCTTTTTTATTTACTTCTTATCTTTAGAGTTAGAGATAACCTTAGGAGGTTCGCGGAAGAAGATTGCAAAGAAGAACAAACCAATCAAACAAGCGAAAATAAAGGTATAAGTGAGAGCTTCCATTAGATACTATGCCTCAACAGCGCGAGTAGTTTTGTCGCCAACTTTTTGGAATGCGCCCCATTCAACTTGCTCTTCGCTGAGTTCTGGATCAACGCCAGCAAATACATCGCGGAACAAGGTGCGAGCACCATGCCAAATGTGACCAAAGAAGAAGAACAGTGCAAATACAGCATGTCCAAAGGTAAACCAACCACGAGGGCTAGTACGGAATACACCGTCAGAGTTATTCTTTTCTTGATCGAATTCAAAGATTTCGCCTAGCTGAGCTTGACGAGCATACTTCTTGACAGAAGGCGCATCGGTGAAGGTTTTACCACTTAACTGACCACCAACGAAGGAGACAGTTACACCAGTTTGCTCAACACTGTACTTGGATTCAGCACGACGGAAAGGAATGTCAGCACGAACAACGCCATCTTCGTCTTGGAGAACTACAGGGAAAGTTTCAAAGAAGTTGGGCAGACGACGAACGCTAAGTTCACGACCTTCACCATCTTTGAAAATTGGATGTCCTTGCCAACCTTGAGCAATACCATCGCCATTGTTCATCGGACCAACGCGGAACAAGCCACCTTTTGCGGGGCTATTACCAACGTAGTCATAGAAAGCGAGTTTATCGGGAATTGTCGACCAAGCTTCATCAGCGCTCAAACCAGCATTCAAGCCAGTTTGCACGCGGCGAGAAATTTCTTGTTGGAATGCGTTGCTATCCCACTGATAGCGGGTAGGTCCAAATAATTCGATGGGGGTTGCAGCCGAGCCGTACCACATGGTTCCAGCAACAACGAAAGCTGCAAAGAATACCGCAGCAATACTGCTAGAGAGTACGGTTTCGATGTTACCCATCCGCAACGCTTTGTACAAACGCTCTGGTGGACGCACAGTCAGGTGAAATAGACCTGCCACGATGCCAACGATACCCGCAGCAATGTGGTGAGCGGCAATACCGCCTGCATTGAATGGGTTAAATCCGTTAGGTCCCCATTCAGGAGCAACTGGCCCAACGTGACCAGACAAGCCATAGGCATCAGAGATCCACATACCAGGACCAAAAAGACCTGTTTGGTGGAATGCACCGAAACCAAAGCAGAGTAAACCAGATAAGAAAAGGTGAATGCCGAACATCTTAGGTAAGTCTAGAGCAGGCTCACCAGTACGAGGATCTCTGAATAGTTCTAGATCCCAGTTAACCCAATGCCAGATTGCAGCAAGAAAGAGTAACCCAGAAAGGACGATGTGTGCCAATGCAACACCTTCAAAAGACCAAAAACCTGGGTCAGCAACCTGCTCGCCAGTAATAGTCCAACCACTCCAAGAGTTGGTAATACCAAGACGGGTCATAAAAGGCATTACGAACATGCCTTGCCGCCACATGGGGTTGAGGACGGGGTCACTGGGGTCAAAAATTGCTAGCTCATAAAGTGCCATCGAGCCTGCCCACCCTGCTACGAGAGCAGTGTGCATCAGGTGCGTGGCAATCAGTCTTCCTGGATCGTTCAGGAGAACTGTATGCACTCGATACCAGGGTAATCCCATTGCAAATGTTCCTTAATCTATGTAGTGAGTAAGATCTTAACGATTCTTAATTTTAATTTATGATAATTGATCCTGACTTAGGTAACTACTCAAATACCTTAGGTAATGTAAGTAAATACCTTCTTCAGAAGCGTAAAACCAATCTAGTTATTTTATTTGTAACATCATAATAAACTATTCCTTCCGATTGATTGCGACAAAACCCAAAAACTAAGAGCGGTGCTTTGCGGCGCTCTTAGTTTTTGGCATAAATTCTTACTGGTAAGTGCGATCGCGAAATTTCCACAATTAAATTTACTAGTGAGCGATCGCTACTTAAATTTTTACCGATCGGAGCGCCCAAAAGTCGATCCTCGCTGGCAATCATACGGGGGAAGAACAGTTCGGGGTGGAGTGCTTTCCAAAAATATTTGACAAATTGGGTAACTTCATCGTCGCTCATACCTGTTTTTCTAGAATTAAATAGCTTGCGTTCTGCTTCAATGCGCCATTGCAAACTGTAGTTGTAATCTTCAGGGACAAGGACAATTAAACTGTCAAGATAGTCCCACATTGGCAAATAGTCATAGAGATAGGCGTTACATTCGAGTGCAAATTCGCGATCTTCTTCTGACAAAATTGGCGGGATAAAATTGCGAAATGCCGAAATTGGTAAAGGATGCATTCCCACAAACCAACCTTCAAATAAAACAATATCTGCACCATAGGAAATTTCGGGTTCAGTGCGATCGCCTGAGCCATTATGTAGAGATTTATCAAAGCGGGGAATGGCGATCGGTTGTGGACTATCTGGGCGATCGCGCAATTGTTGCAAAACCTGAATGCCCAAATTAATATCATGGGTGCTAGGGGGACCTCGCCAAATTAAGTATGGACGACGCTCTCGTAGTTTTTGGCGATTGGCGTGAGTTTTATATAAATCGTCAAGGGAAATCCTTAAAAAAGTTTTGCCAAGATGCGGCAATAAAACACTTAAGACTATACCTAGAGTTGTTTTGCCTGTGCCTTGTCCACCCAATAAGCCTTGGATCAAAGAGCGCCCCATTTGCTGTTGCTGATTAGCGAGGCGTTGTGCTAGAGGGAGCCAATAGTACCAAAGAAGAGGAAATATTACATCGGATGGCTCGAGCTGAATATTGTGAACGCTCAGACTTTGTGAAATTTCTGGGTAAACTCGTCGTAATAATTGCGATCGCTGTTGAACAATTACGTCAATTTCATCGGCATCTAAATTACGGAGACATTTAAAACCTAAGACCTGAAAGCGATCGTAGCTATCTAATAAATCTCGTCTTAGGCAATCGCGATCGGATATGGATAGGATCTGACCCTGAGCAATTAGTTCAAAAATTCTTATAAGTACTTTTTCGATCATTTCCTTATCAAATCAAGCTTCTGCATGATTTAAGTCATTGGTCGGCTATACAGATTACAAATTTACAAAAATTAAGCTATTAATTAACAATTATTTAACATAGAATGATCCTGTAAGTAATTATACGCAAGCTCCTCCACAAAAATGGCATGTAGTTACTTACATTCAAAATTAGTTAGTCCATTACTAAACATCAAAAAATTACAACTATGAACTTGAAAGCTCTCCTGATTGTTGCAAGCCTTGGTTTATCTGCTGGCCTAGCTTCTTGTGCTTCTGAAACCCCAACCCCACCTGCTGCAACGCCTGCTGCAACTTCTGCTCCTTCTGCTAAGCCTGATGCAATGGCTAAACCTGATGCTGCAAAAAAAGATAAGGCTGGTGATGCAATGAAGCCTGATGCAATGGCTAAGCCTGACGCTGCTAAGGATGCTAAACCAGATGCAATGGCTAAGCCCGATGCTGCTAAAGATAAGGCTGGGGATGCAATGAAGCCAGATGCAATGGCTAAGCCAGACGCAATGAAGCCTGATGCTGCTAAAGATGCTAAGCCTGCAGATGCAATGGCTAAGCCTGATGCTACCAAAAAGCCTTAGTAGTTTCTAAACTTCATAAAAAAGTGGATAGTGCTGGCTAAATGCCCCACCTTAATGCTTTAACCTAAAAAGGGGAGAGGGCGCTTTGCGCCCTCTCCCCTTTTTAGGTTTTTATATTGCTATAGAATTTATGTGGAAGTTTATTAAGAGTAGCCATGAGATCGATAACTTCAAAGCCGATCCAAAATCTGGCAACTAAGGTTTTTCATTGGGTTAGCCTCATTAGTTTGTTTCTAATGATGACTAGTGGCTTACAAATTTATAATGCTAATCCTGTGTTTGGAGGTCGTGCAGGTATTCATATCCCACCAATTTTAGGATTAGGGGGCTGGTTAGCTGGTGGGAGGCATTGGCACTTTGCGATGATGTGGATATTTGCTCTGAATTTATTGTGGTTCGGTGTATACGTTTTGCTGACTCGGCGCTGGCGACATCGTTATGTAAGCAACAAAGATGTTAAGGCCTTACTAGTTAGTCAAAATACCAAGCGCAAAAACTATGCTTGGCATCGCTTGGTTTATACATTGCTGATTCCGATCTTGTTGTTATCTATATTTACGGGTGTCGGGATGTATAAGCCGGCTCAGTTTTATTGGATTGTCGATAGTTTTGGTGGCTGGGATGCTTTGAGAATCACTCACTTTATGGCAGTGCCGATTACACTGATCTTAGGTAGTATTCATTCACAATTGGGGCGCAAAGTGGGCGGCGATCGCTTGCTTGATTCAATGTTTTGGACGGATAACTAAAAATGTCACAGGAACCAGAGCAAAAACAATCAAACCCTGAGATTAAGTTTGATGATGATATTGTCCCGCGCCGCCGCTTTTTGACTTTAGCTGGGGCTGGTTTACTGACGATTGGCTTCGGCAGCCTTGCAGAAGGTCTAGTTGGTGGGTTATCGGAACCATTTAATCAGCAAGTTGAGTCCCTGATATTTCAGCCACAGCAACCAGTACCAGAGTTTCCGATAAGTGCGATCGAGCCAGATAAGTTAATTGTCAATAGTTTTAGAGGTACACCAGCAATTGAGCCTGCCTCTTACCGCCTCATTCTTGACGGTGAAGTAAGCAGACCATCAAGTCTCAGCATTAATGATTTGCAAAATCTACCTTTTGCGTCAATGGTTGTTCGCCACGTGTGTGTTGAGGGTTGGGCGGCAATCGTTCAGTGGGGCGGTGTGCGGTTGCGAGATTTAATCGCGATCGCTCAGCCATCTTCTCAGGTCAAATACGTATATTTCTATTCGGCTGATGGTTACTACGAAAGTTGGGATATTGACTCAGTCATGCACCCACAGACTTTGATGGCATATCAAAAAAATGGACTACCTTTAACGCCAGATTATGGCGCTCCTTTACGTCTTGCGTCACCGATCAAGCTTGGCTATAAGCTCAGCAAATGGGTCACAAGAATCGAGTTTAAAAGTGAGTTAAGTGAAAAGCGCGGCTATTGGGAGGATCTTGGTTATGAATGGTATGCGGGGCTGTAGCAATCTGCAACTCAGAAAAATGTTAAGCGGTACCAAAAATTAACGGCTGCTTATTAAGGCTTTATGTAGAAAGTGAAATTATTTAAAAGTTTTGCAAAGTAAAGCTTTTAAATAATTTTTTCGGTTTTGAGAAGGTGCAAAGCACGGTGTCTACATTTTTTGCTGTGAAATTAGGTGTTTGTTAATTTTTATTAAAAAGCCTATGTTATGTTCAACTTATAAAAGTCTCGTATAAGTAGCACATTGTGAATTGCATCTTTATCCAGCAAATCAAATTAGGTTAAATCTATGCGTTTAATATTTACTTCTAGTTTTAATAAATTTCAACCTATAAATGCTACTCAGGCATGGTCTCTATTTTTGACAGGCTGTAAAAAAGATGACTCACTCGGCAAAAATCCCATGATTGGTAAATATGTCACAGTCGCAATTCTAGGCGCTATCATTGCTCAAATGTTGGAAGCAATTTTGAGAGCCTCCTAAAAAACTGAATTATAGCCATAGTCATTTGTATTAGGACAAATCAAAACCTAAATATTGTGAGGCGGCGCGAAGCGCCGCCTCACAATATTTAGGTTTTATATCCCGATATTGCTGCCTACAGCTTATCTATATATGAAAGGAGCTTTGATGTATCGTGTTTTATCGCTCCAGTGCGGTAATCTTTCTCAAAACCCAAATAAATAGAGGCGGCGCTTCGCGCCGCCTCTATTTATTTGGGTTTTGCATTGCTAGACATAATGCCTAAACAGGCTCGATCGCCAATTTTAGATACTAAAAGAGTGAGGGGACATTAAACGTCCCCTCACTCTTTTGGGCTTTATTTCCTAACCGACAAGATCGGGAAGTAGTAAAGATTAGATTTTAGGCTTAGAAAAATTAGCGTGATGTGCATCTTTTTCTAAACTTTGTGATGAGACTTAGACAGCCTCTAAATCTTTTTCACCAGTACGGATTCGGATAATTCGCTCTACAGGAGATACGAAAATCTTGCCATCGCCAATTTCGCCAGTGCGGGCAGCAGTAATAACTTTATCTACTACCATGTCAACTTGGTCATCTTCTACAACAATCTCAATTTTGAGCTTTTGTAGAAACTCAACCGTGTATTCAGAGCCACGATAGCGCTCTGTTTGTCCTTTCTGACGACCAAAACCGCGCACTTCTGACACCGTCATGCCTACTACGCCAGCATTGACAAGAGCAATTTTGACTTCGTCGAGCTTGAAGGGACGAATGATTGCTTCAACCTTTTTCAACTTAACTCCTCCACTGATTCTTGAACTTTAATACACTTGAATCGATACCCAAATTTGTAGCCTAGCATACTTTTCTGGATTGTCATTCGGTTTGACGTTAGGATTGGCGTTGCCACAGCCACCAACGAATTACCAATTTCTCTAATTCTATCCAAACAAACATCAAAGCGCTAAAACCAAAGCAAATAGCTAATTCTGTTGGTGTGAGTAGATGTGTCCCAAAGAATCGACGTAGTGGCTCGACGTAAATTAGCGCCATTTGCAAAACAGTGGTCAAAATTACCGATCCCCATACATAAAGATTGGTTCGCGGATCGAGTTCAATAGTAAGTTGGGTGTTAGACCGAATGGCGATCGCATGTCCCATTTGGGCTAAACAAAGAGTAGTAAATACCATTGTTTCCCATCGATTAGCAGTATAAATCTCGTTAAAGTTGGCGTTGGTATAGCCATGCGCCCAAACCATTAAGGAAACTGTGATAATTGACAAGATAATGCCGATTCTCACCATGTAAGCCCCCATACCTCTTGCAAAAATATTTTCACGAGGATCTACAGGTGGTCGTTTCATGACATTTGGTTCGGCAGGCTCAACCGCAAGGGCAAGAGCTGGTAAACCATCTGTGACTAGATTCATCCATAAAATTTGCAGAGGAATCAAGGGAACTGCAAAGTTCAGCATTGGGGCAACAGCGATCGTGATTACTTCGCCAATGTTACTGCCGAGAATATATTTAATAAAGCGACGAATATTTGTATAAACTACACGTCCTTCTTCGGTGGCGGCAACAATTGTGGCAAAGTTGTCATCAAGCAGGATCATGTCACTAGCTTCTTTAGAGACATCAGTTCCTGTGATCCCCATTGCGATCCCGATATCAGCTTGCTTGAGGGCTGGAGCGTCATTGACTCCATCACCTGTCATCGCCACAAAGTGATGTTGTCTTTGTAAAGCTTGCACGATGCGTAGTTTGTGCTCAGGTGAGACGCGGGCGTAGACGTTAACCAGATCGACTTCGCGATCTAAGTCGTCAGAGCTCATTTGCTCTAGCTCTCTACCCGTAAGAACGCGATCGCCTGTTCTGGCGATCCCCAAATCGATCGCGATCGCTTTAGCTGTAAGTTGGTGATCGCCAGTAATCATCACAGGACGAATTCCTGCTTCCCGACAAAGTATGACGGCTTCTCGTACTTCTGGGCGGGGGGCATCGAGCATTCCCACTAGACCAACCCAAACTAAATTGCTTTCATCTCTTTCGGTAATACCTTCTTCGGGTAGATAAGAGAATGTCCGATAAGCAAAGCCTAAGACTCGCAAACCACGGCTGGCAAGATCGTTATTTTCATCGATAACTTGTTGGCGTTGTGAATCACTAATTGCATGGATCCGATCGCCGATTTGAATATGAGTACAACATTCTAAGGTTAGTTCTGGCGAACCTTTACAAAAGAGTACGTTCCCACCATGCTCACCCTGCACTAGTACACTCATGCGCTTGCGCTCAGATGAGAAAGGAACTTCAGATACTCTTGGCATTCGATGTTGCCATTCTGAGAAGTCGCATCCACCTTTACTGGCAAGGACGATCAATGCACCTTCAGTTGGATCGCCAATAATAATCCATTCACCATCTTTTTGCTGCAAAATCGCATCATTGCAGAATACACAAGCCATTAACAATTGCTGAACTTCAGGAATATTGGAAACCGTAAAAGTGGAGTCTTTAGTAGTATCTTCCTGAGAATTGTTAGAAAAACTAAATTCTCCAAACGGGTTATATCCATCTCCTGAAACTTTGAGAGAATGTTGGCCAGTGCGAATGCCCTGAACAACCATTTTGTTTTGGGTCAATGTTCCTGTTTTGTCAGAACAAATCGTGGTTACCGATCCAAGCGTCTCGACGGCTGGTAAACGACGAATGAGGGCATTTCTTCTAACCATACGCTGAGTTCCCAACGCGAGGGTCACTGTAACTACCGCAGGTAGACCTTCAGGTACTACGGCAACTGCCATACTTAGTGAGGTTTTGAGGAGTTCTCCAAAGTTACCTTTGTTGAACATTCCGATCAGTACAACCAATCCCACTAGTGCGAGTGAACCGCTTACCAGTACATTGCCTAACTGAGTCATCCGTTGTTGCAATGGTGTATCTTCAGTTTCCACGTCTTGAATTAGAGCCGCAATTTTCCCTAATTCGGTCTGCATTCCCGTTTTGGTGACTAGCACTTTTGCTCGTCCTTGTACAACTTCTGTACCTTGGTAGACGCAGTTTAGGCGATCGCCTAAACTAGCATCTACCGCCAAAATCAGTTTGGCTTCTTTATTAACTGCTTCTGCTTCCCCTGTTAGTGCTGATTCGCGTACTTGCAGATTTTGCTCTTCTAGTAATCTTCCATCGGCAGCAATTTGCACACCTGCCTCCAAAAGCATGATATCGCCAGGCACTAGCTCTTTGCCGTTAATTTCGATAGTTTCACCATTGCGAACTACCCTTACTTTTGGAGAAGATAGGCGTTTAAGAGCGGCAAGAGCTTTCTCGGCATTGCTTTCCTGCATATAGCCGAGAATACCGTTCAAAATGACTATTGAGGAAATAGCGATCGCGTCTTTGGGGAAATCACCTGTGCGGATATCCAATACTGCCGAGACAATCGCCACTGCCATCAACATCAACAACATGATGTTTGTAAACTGATCGATAAAAATTTGTAGGGAAGATCTTCCAGCTTTTTCGACTAGTTCATTTGCACCATAGCGATTAAATCTAACGGATACTTCTTGATTAGTGATCCCTTGGTCTGCATCACTTTGCAGTAATTTAATCGATCCATCGGCATCAAGTGTATGCCAATGCACAGTAGCAGGATCTTTTGTCTCTATTTCCATAGATATTTACTGGTAAACGGTTATAACCATAGTACTAAAAAATAGTACTAGTTACCTCAAATAATCTTAAAGTTCACATCACCTTTCGCTAAATTAAAACCCAAAAAACAGAAGCAATGCTTTGCGCCACTTCTATTTTCTGGGTTTTAATTTGTCCTGAGATTACTATACAATTACGGCATGATTAATAATCCATTTTTGCCCCAGCGATTGGTGGGCAGACAAACAGAACTAGAGCAGATTAGTCAAATTTTGCTAGCAGATGGCGATTTGCTGATTGCAGGAGTTGCAGGGAGCGGACGTAGAACTCTAGTTAAGTGGGCAGCCCGAAAAGCTGGAGCAAGGGTGATCACTTTAGATTGTTTAAGGGCAACCGATGGCAATCGCTTTTTGCAACTGTTAGCGGAAAGTCTTCTTATTGCCTTCGATCGCCCTGAAGAACTGCTGAAATTGCAACAATTACTCAAAGAGCAGCCTGTCACATTTGACCCGTCCGAACAGATTAAACCTCGAATTAGTTGGAAACTCTCATCTACAGCTATATGGAGTCTATTTCAAAATCTACTCAGCTTACCGCAGCAGATGGCTGAATGGCTTGATTGTCGGGTAGCGATCATTCTACATAACTTTACACATATTCGCTCTTGGGATCGCAAAGGGGAGTGGGAAGAATATTTGCGGCGTGAAATCCAACTTCAGAGCCGTGTTAGCTATGCTCTGATTGCCACAGTGCCAGAGCCTTGGATGCACAAACTCAGTCTTCATGTTGTGGAACTTCCACCACTCAGTAATGCTGAACTGTGCGAATGGCTCGAACCAACTATGGAAAGCAAAGGAATAAGGTTCGATCCGCATCCTTCTACTCAGATACCCAGCCATTTAGCCAATCATTATCCCACTTCTATCGAGCTATTTACAGAATACGTTCAAGGAAATCTTAGCGATGCGATCGCTCTAACTAGAAGGATTTGGCTTGATTGCCTGACTCAAGTAAATTCTGAACCTCATCCAGAATTTCTCATTCAACCGCATCACGTCCATCGCAATATGCTCGCCTTGATTGAAGATCTCGCCCCAACTTTTGAGTCCTTAATCATGCTTTTGCCACCATCTCAGGTACGCGTACTAGAGAGCTTAGCGATCGATCCTACTGTTAGCCCCCATAGCCGAGAATATATTCAAAAGCATCAACTTTCCAAAGGTGGGAGCTTGCAGGGAGCGCTGGACAGTTTAGAACAAAAAGGATTAGTCTATGGCGCAAAATATGGCTATCGGATCGCATTGCCAACCTTGCAGTTTTGGCTAAAGCTGCGTTTAGGATAACCTGTTTTATAGAGCTTACAAAGCAAGTTCCATAAAACACAATCAAGATTTATGCAAAATATCCACACCTTACCAATTGAAGTCGTTCATCTTATCGCCGCGGGTGAAGTGATCGACTCTTTGGCGGCCGTGGTACGCGAACTCGCGGAGAATGCGATCGATGCGGGAGCAACGCGGATCGTCATCTCAGTTTGGACAGATACGCTCTCAGTACAGGTGAGTGATAATGGCTGTGGTATGGCGATCGCAGATTTATCACAGGCAGCAACACCACATACAACTAGCAAAATTGCCAATGCTGAAGATTTACGCCAAATTCATAGCTTAGGTTTTCGGGGAGAAGCTCTTTATAGTCTTGCCCAACTTGCCGATCTGAGTATTTGTAGCCGACCGATTTTGGAACCAGTAGGCTATCAAGTTAATTACGATGAACACGGTCATTTGCCAGCTAGCCCTAAAGTCGTTGCGATCGCTACTGGTACTGTGGTCACAGTTCGCAATCTCTTTTCGCGCTATCCCAATCGCTTGCAAGCTTTGCCTAGCAATTCACAGCAAGTTCGTAAAGTGCAATTACAAGTGCAACAAATGGCGATCGCCAATCCAAAAATTAGCTGGCAAGTCAACTTAGATGGTCGGGAGTGGATTTCAATCTGGGCAGGAGAGAATGCTAGCGAAATTCTGCCACAAATTATTAATTCTATCCAGACTTACGATCTGGTTTATAAAGAGTTCGACCTCATCGCTATTACCCTTGGACTGCCAAATCGCCTATCTCGCCATCGTCCTGATTGGGTGAAAATAATCCTTAATGGAAGATCTGTAAATTTTCCTGAATTAGAACAAACAATTCTTTCTAGTCTAGAGCGAACTTTATCGCGCAATCGTTTCCCAGTTTGCATTGTTCATTTAAACTTACCTTACGATCGCATTGATTGGAATCGTCATCCTGCTAAAGCAGAAGCATATATCCAGAATTTAGGGGAAATTCAAACACTCTTAAAAGACTGCATTACAGAATCTCTAAAAGTTACTGAGTCGAGTGCCACTAATAATTACGGTAGTGCAGCCAAAGATTTGTTGCGAACTGCTGAACGAAAAACTTCTTATCTAATTCCCGCTAAGCGTGAAAACTTCAATCAGCCACATTCCAATCTAAAGGCGATCGCACAAGTTCTCGATACTTATATTCTTGCCGAACATGCAGGTGGTTTGTGGTTAGTAGAGCAACATGTTGCCCACGAGCGTATTCTTTTTGAACAAATCGAAACCCAATGGAAAATTGCGATCGTCGAGCAACCAATCTTATTAAAACAGCTTTCAGAGGAAGGAATTGCTCGCTTACAAGCATTAGGATTGGAAATTGAAGCATTTGGGAATGGTCTTTGGGCAGTGCGATCGCTGCCAGAGATTCTCATCGGTCATCAAGACTGTGCTGTAATTTTGCAAGAAATGTCTCAACAAGACGATCCCACACTCGCAAGGGCGACGGCAGCTTGCCGTAGTGCGATTCGCAATGGCACAAAGCTTGATTTAACAACGATTCGTGACTTGCTCTGGCAATGGCAACAAACTCGCAATCCTCATACATGCCCTCATGGTCGTCCCATTTGTCTGGCGATCGATGAGTCCGATCTTGCTCGCTTCTTTCGTCGCAATTGGATCGTTTCGAAATAAAAGCAACGCAAGGTATATTAATTGTAGGCATTAGTTCTCGATGCCTACAATTGAATAATAAAAAAGTTTGCGATCGCAGGTTTAGCCAAAATGGATGAGTTACTGACTAAAGAAAAAAGCTCCAACAGTCAATTTACCTATAGGATATCGATTCCGGAGCCAGAAAATCATCTACTACAAGTCGAACTAGCGATCGCTAATTGGCAAGCAGAATTTGTCGATCTCAGGCTTCCAGTTTGGACTCCAGGTTCGTATTTAGTGCGTGAATATGCTAAGCATTTGCAAGATTTTACCGCGATCGCAGGGACTGGTGAAGAGCTTAAATGGCAGAAAGTTAGCAAAAATCATTGGCGCGTGCGTAATTCTCTCCAAGGCAATTCTTCAATTACAGTTCGTTATCGGATCTTCTGTAATGAATTAACCGTTCGCACCAATCATATTGACAGTACCCATGCCTTCTTTACAGGTGCAGCAGTGTTTATGTATGTTAGCGAGCACCAACAGCAAGCCTATAGAGTAGAGATCGATTCACTTAAAGAGAACTGGAAAATTGTTACGGCACTACCTGCGATTGCCGATAGTGCTAACTCTTTTCATGCCAAGGATTTTGACACTTTAGTAGATAGCCCGTTTGAAATTGGCATTCATCATCGCTATGAATTTACCGTGCAAGACAAGCCCCACAACTTCGTCGTTTGGGGCGAGCACAATGCGGATATGCAGCGCATTGTGAGAGATACTGCGGCGATCGTGGCAATAGAAGCAGACATGTTTGGCGGATTACCCTACGAACATTATGACTTTATCCTTCATGCTAGTAATGGATTTGGGGGGTTAGAGCATAGAGATTGCTGCGTACTTCTGTACAATCGTTTAGGATTTCGTAAGGAAGAAAGCTATCTGCAATTCATCAATCTTATTGCTCACGAGTTCTTCCATACATGGAATGTGAAAAGGATACGTCCAAAGGCGATCGAAGCTTTTGATTACGATAGCGAAAATTACACGGGTTCGCTTTGGTTTAGCGAAGGAACGACCAGCTATTACGATCAAATCTTTCCACTTCGGGCAAATCTCTACGATGCCAAGCATTATTTAAAGTTAATTAGCAAGAGTATTACTCGGCTGCAAACCACTTTTGGTCGAAATGTGCAATCGCTCCACGATTCTAGTTTCGATACATGGATTAAGCTCTACCGTCCCGATCCGAATACGCATAACAATCAAATTTCCTACTATCTCAAAGGTGAATTGGTCTCAATGCTGCTCGATCTGTTGATTCGTGATAAATCTAATAATCTGCGATCGCTCGACCGCGTGATGCAAATTATGTGGGAACGCTTTGGTAAAACTGAAACTGGCTTTAGTGAAACCGAACTGCATGAAGTAATTGAAACTGTCGCAGGAGTCGATCTTTCATTGTTCTGGAAGGATTATCTCTATGGAACAAAGGAATTAGACTATAACTATTATCTTGAACCCTTTGGACTGGAATTGCGAACTGCACGTCAAGATATTCCATTTGTTGGTATGACTCTCAAATCTAAAAATGGAATGGCTGAAGTCGAGAAAGTCGAGTTTGGTTCGCCAGCCCAAAAGGCAGGAATTAGCACGGGTGACTCCTTACTAGCGATCGCAGGTATTCGCGTCACAGCCGAGAACTTTAGCGATCGCCTACGGGATTTTTCTGCTGGTGATGTAATCTCATTGACTATCTTCCAACAAGATATATTACGCACCGTTGAAGTGATTTTGCAAAAGCCTATTGATAGTCATTTTGAAGTCGTACAAATCCCTAACGCTTCTCCAAATCAAGAATTAAACCTAAGGTTATGGTTAACACCATAGAGTTCAACCTATCAAATGAACTGAAAGAAATTTTGAAAGCATTGCTTTGCAATGCTTTCAAAATTTCTTTCGGTTTGGGTTTGCAAGCAAAGCACTGTAATTTATGGAATATTATTAGGCTTAGTTACTGCTTGTGCTCTTAATAAACACTCTATCTCATCTGCTGGTAGAGCTTTATGGAAAAAATAACCTTGAATGCGATCGCAACCTAGCTCCTTCAACAAATCAGCTTGCTCTTTTGTCTCTACTCCTTCGGCTATTACAACCAAATTTAGACTATGGGATAAATTAACTAGCGACGCCACAATTGCGCGATCGTGATCGTTGTGAGCTATATATTCAATAAATGTTCGATCGATCTTTAGAGTATCAATCGGCAAATTTTTGAGATAGCTGAGTGCTGAATAACCAGTACCAAAGTCATCGATTGATATCTGAATGCCCATCTGGTGAAATTGATGTAATAGGACAATCTTTTCTTCAACATTCTCCATCATAATCCCTTCAGTAATTTCCAACTCAAGGTAATGGGGATCGAAAGTTGTCTCATCTAAAATTTGCTGTAAAGAAGCGAGAAAATCCTTTTGATGGAGTTGCTTAATAGACAAATTTACACCGATCTGAATAGGCGGTAACCCCATGTTTTGCCATGCGATCGCTTGTAAACAAGTGTGTCTTAACACCCAACTGCCAATAGCAATAATTAGACCTGTTTCCTCTGCCAATGGAATAAATTTACTTGGTGAAATGGAACCTAGTGCAACATGTTTCCAACGTAGTAAAACCTCTAAACCAACAATTTTACCTGTGCTTAGTTCAACTTGTGGTTGATAGTAAGTCTCTAACTCTTCGTTTTCTAGCGCTCTTCGTAAATTATTTTCCATTAACAGTCGTTGGAAACTTTGTTCCTGCATATTGGGAACATAAAACTGAAAACTATTGCGCCCTTCAGCTTTAGCGCGATACATTGCCATATCAGCATTACGAATTAGCCCCTCCACATCAGTATTATGATCTGGATAAATACTTGCACCAATGCTTGTGGTGATATGTAATTCATGACCACCGCAACTAAAAGGCAATGTCAGAGCTTGAATCATCGCTTCGGCAATTTGGACGACTACATCTTGAGAGCCAATAGATTTAGCAATTATTGCAAATTCGTCGCCTCCCCAACGAACTAGTAAATCACCTTGACGCAATAAATTATGTAAGCGATCGCCAACTGCTTTTAGTAGTAGATCGCCGATTCCATGTCCTAAAGAATCATTAATTAACTTGAAGCGATCGATATCGAGAAATAAAACTGCAAACTTTTGTTGCTTATCCTCTAATTTCTTTACTACTTCAACTAAATAATCATATAGATATTTCCGATTTGGTAAGCCTGTGAGTGAATCGTGATGAATTTGATAAGAAATGATTGCTTCAGCTTGTTTCTGTTTTGTAATATCTGAAATGTGGACTCGAATTACTTCGTTCCAAGGCATAAAATGAATAACTTCTTCAAATACTTTGCCATTTATCCCTATCTCACGGGTGAAAAAAGTGCGGATAGGGTTAACAAGAGGTACTAGTTGTATCAGTAGATTTTGAAGTAGAGGATGATTAATCTGAAGATTATCAAGGTCGGGAAATTGATGCAAAGCTGCTGGATTGAGATATAAAACTTTTCCTGCTAAATTTAAATCGATAATTGGTTGGGGATTGATCTCTGGAGATGAAGTGAATTGATTGATCATTTCACGGATATGAACCGACAAATCCTCGTCAGAAATAGATACTAATGGAGAAAATTGAATAGTCTCTATACTACTTAAAGGTAGATTATTTCTAAGTAGATTGTTGTCTTTATAGGACTTGTTGTCAGTATTTTTTCCCTTCGGTATATTAGTAATTGTGCTAATAACCTGATATACAGCTTTAGTATCTTTACTAAATAGAATCTCATCTCCGTGCGACAGTATGTGCGAAAATCTTTTTCTACCATTGATGAGAATTCCATTGGTGCTACGTATACCATCTAGACTGCCATCAATGACCCGAAAAAAACAAGAAAAATTTTTAGGGTCGGAAACTGCCAATAAATTGGCATGTTGCCGAGATACAAGGTTAGAACGAAGAACAATTGAATTATCTAGACTCCGTCCTAGCGAGTAGGTCGTATTTTGCAAGAGAAAATTTCGAAATCCTTTTGGATCTTCAACCGTAAGTACGTGATGAAGTACATCTTTCATTGCAAGAGTGGATGACTCTTCTGATTTCACCTGAATAAATTTCCTTTACAACGAGCTTTAAACACTTAATCTTCGATCTAATGATTCCTTTGTTTTTTAGAATTACTAATTGAATTATCAAGACTTACTGAGTAAGTACAACTATGTAGCATAGACTTACATCGATCTTATGAATACCTTATCCCACCTCTCTACAATGTGGCAATACGTCAGAAACATAAAAACTCAGACTAGTTCAAATTTTTTAGCCTATAAATTGCAAACTTTATCTGAAGATTGCACCTGCATAACAGTTATAGCAACTTAGAAAGCAAAGTGAGTACAAATTATTATCTATACATTCTATTTTTTGATTATTCCTAAGCATTATGATGCTTTGACAGTGATTTTAACTGTAAAAAAGATTTTGGTATCAACATATCGATCTCTGTGATGGTGATGGGCTTAGATAATGAAGTAAAATCCAAATTTTTATCGAAAATATTGTGAAGCTATACATTCTGCAAAAACCTTGAAATTTGTGTCAAATCAAATTGCTTTCTTGATAAATCTATTGTTTTTAAGGCAACTTATAGCAATCTCATTACAAAAACAATTTACTAATACAAAAAATTTGCTGTAATTTAGCCATAAAATCATAAAAAACTTCATATTTATTACTACAAATGACAGAGGTACCTAAAGAATGGATAAAAGTTCGGCAGATGTTTCAGAGGGTATGGGGATATGAAGATTTACGAGCATCTCAGTATGAAGTCATCTCAAGTTTATTAATGGGGCAAGACAGTTTGGCAATTTTGGCTACAGGTGGAGGTAAATCCATTTGTTTTCAGTTGCCAGCAATTCTCAATGAAGGCTTGACTATAGTAATTTCTCCATTATTGGCTCTAATGGAAGATCAAGTTAGAGACTTGCATACACGAAATTTGCCCGCCGCCGCACTTCATAGTAATCTATCGCAAATAGAACGACGTGAAGTATTAAAAAATTTACCAAATACTCGATTACTTTATATCTCCCCAGAAACTCTCTTAAGTCAGCCTGTATGGGAAAAGCTCTGCGATCGCCAGCTTAAAATTACGGGTTTAATGCTCGACGAAGCTCATTGTCTAGTGCAATGGGGTGATTCATTTCGTCCGAGTTATCGACGTTTAGGGGCAGTTAGATCGGCTTTGATTTCACAAAAGCCTGACCATCACCCGAGGATTTCTCTAGCTGCATTCACAGCCACCGCCGATCGAGATACGACTGCCGAGTTACAAGCTTGTTTGCAGATGCAAAATCCAAATATCGTGCGTACTAGCCCATATCGTCCTCATCTCAGTCTCAAAGTTGAGATCGCATGGACACCCGCAGGACGAAAATCGCGCACGCTCAAGTTTATTCGCGATCGCAAGGGACAATCGGGTTTAATATACGTGCGAAGTCGTCGCGATGCCGAAGTCTTAGCTGCATGGTTGCAAGAGTATTCTTTTGCAACTGCTGCTTATCATGCAGGTTTACCGCCTCAAGAGCGTCGTTATATTGAGCAACAATGGCTAACCAACAAATACCCTTTCGTGATTTGTACTTCAGCTTTTGGTCTCGGCATTAATAAGCCAGACACCCGATGGGTATTGCATTTTCATCCGCCCTTAACACTCTCCGAATATATCCAAGAAATTGGAAGAGCGGGGCGCGATGACAAACCTGCTGAGGCTTTGATGTTAGTTAGCGAACCAACGGGTTTACTAGATGATAGCGATCGCCAGAGGGTAAATTTTTTCTTGCAGCAACAGCAAAAACTACACCAACAAGCACTGGCTCTTTTGCCTAAATTGCCGCGAAAAGGTAATTTTGCTGAAGTCGCAAAACTGTATCCTGATGCCGCGATCGCTCTCGGTCTGTTGCATCGTTCGGGGAATCTCACATGGCATACGCCATTTATCTATGAAATTCATAACTTGCCAAACCATCAACAAAAATTAAAACAACAAATAGGGGATCAAAGCGAAATTACGAAAATGCAAGATTTTATTCGCACGAGAGGCGATCGTTGGGATTTTTTACTCAATGCATTTAATTGTGATGAATAAGCTAAGTCCCTGCTAATATTTAAGTATTAACTTAATTTTTCTTAACAACAGGAAATATACGTGTCGTCTACGACTATCCATCGGATTAATCTCGAAAACCCACTTACCGATACATCTTCAACATCCCAAACTGAACTTCCGTTTACCTTTCAAGATGTAAAAGCTGCTATTCCTAATGAATGTTTTGTTCCGAATGTATGGCGCTCGCTCGCCTATTTTTTTGCCGATACTGCGATTATTGTAGGCTTATATGCTACTGCTGCCTACTTAGATGCATGGTGGTTTTATCCAATTTTTTGGTTCGCAACGGGGACAATGTTTTGGGCTTTCTTCGTAGTCGGACATGACTGCGGTCATGGTTCTTTTTCACGATACAAATGGCTAAATAACCTTGTAGGTCACCTTACACATATACCAATCCTTGTGCCTTATCACGGTTGGCGGATCAGTCATCGTACTCATCACCAAAACACAGGCAATATCGACACTGATGAAAGTTGGTTTCCAGTTACTGAAACTCAATACAAAGAAATGGATTGGATTGGGAAATTCATTCGTTTTGATGCGTTGTTATTGGCTTATCCACTCTATCTATTTAAGCGATCGCCTGCTCGTCCCACCGCTTCACATTTCATTCCTAACAACGATCTATTCCGTAAATCAGAAACCGCAGACATCATCACTAGTACCACTCTATTTGCGATGATGATTGGTTTGTTGGGATGGTTGGGCTTTACTTACGGATTCCTATTTGTATTCAAGTTTTATATTGTTCCATATATTATTTTTGTTGTATGGCTGGATCTAGTGACCTATTTGCACCATACCGAAGCTGATATTCCTTGGTATCGCGGCAAAGACTGGTATTTCTTAAAGGGAGCGCTTTCGACCATTGATCGTGACTATGGCATATTTAACAATATTCATCACAATATTGGTACTCACGTTGCTCATCACATCTTTATCGGAATCCCTCATTACCACCTGATAACTGCAACTGAATCTATCAAGCCAGTTCTCGGTAAATATTACCGAGTTTCTAATGTCCCAATCTGGAAGTCCTTCTTTATCTCTCAAAAAGCCTGTCAGTTTGTTTCTGATTCAGGTGGTGAAGTATACTATCAAGCCCAAAAAAATAAGTAACTAACCAACTAGCCTTAGTTCAGTTTTATAGCTTTAGTCAGTTTTGAACCCAAAAATCTAGAGGCAAAGATTCTCGTCTCCTTTAGCTTTTTGGGTTTTGATGTGTCTAAAGACACACCAAAACCCAAATAAATGGAGGTGGCGCGAAGCGCCGCCGCCATTTATTTGGGTTATTGCTATAGGACAGCTGTGCCCTAGCTATCTTTGGGTTACAATGCGTACTTCACATTTTTGGGGGTTCGTACTTATAATATAGGTGCACATGTTAAGGATTATTAAATCTCGGCTTTCAGATTTATTATGCAAGCATGAGATTGAATTGGGTCTTATCCACATTGCATATATGCAAACACTCTAATCTCTCTTAATGCGCCGAATTTAAATCCTGCAATTATCTAACTTCATAAATTAACCCTTATTGGAGGCAACCTAAATATATGTCTACCGAAACTATTACTCGTCCCGCCACCATACGTAAAATTGCACCAAGATATCGAGTTTTATTACATAACGATGATTACAACTCAATGGAGTATGTCGTTCAAACCTTAATGCAAGTTGTAAATGGTCTAACTCAGCCTCAAGCTGTTGATATTATGATGGCGGCTCATGCCAGTGGCTGTGCATTGGTAATTACTTGTGTGCAGGAACATGCGGAGTTTTATTGCGAAGGTCTGCAAAGTAAAGGTTTAACCAGCACGATCGAACCAGAAGAATAAATGAGAGACGGCACAAATCGTCGCCTCGTATTTATGAAGAGAAAAGGTAGGATGATTAACAATCCTACCTTTTCAATGATTGTGAATTTCGATCGCTTAAATTCTTATCCAGCCCCGATACGCATAATCCTTTTTTTATTAACCTTATTGGTGATGTGGCTGCCGATCGCCGCACCGATGCATCTGATTTATGGTGAATCGGTCGGAGTTGCCCTCACAATTTTGCTTTATTGCGGATTTTTAGGATTAATTTGGTTCTGGGGGCGCAGAATTTCCAAATATGCCCATCCTTTTCGCTATTACGGGCTGTCATTTACGCGCAAAAATGGTCTCGATTTTCTATTTGGCTTAGGATTAGGCTGTGCGACGTTAATTGTATTCTTTTGCTTGCAAGTGAGTCTTGGTTGGCTAGCAGTTCAAACTGTTACTTGGCAAGCGCCATTGCCCGCACGATTATTACCAGCGATCGGGGTATATTTTGTCGATTGGCAAGGTGCAATTTTTCCAGGACTACTGACATCGGTTGGAGTTGCCTTTGCCGAAGAAATGCTGTTTCGTGGTTGGTTACTGTCAGAGCTAGAGCGTGACTATTCAAAAAAGACTGCCCTAATTTCGGCAAGTCTGGTATTTGCGATCCTACATTTCATCAAACCACTGAACGTGATTTTGGCAACATGGAGTCAGTTTGTTGGGTTGATGATGCTAAGTATGGCGCTGGTGCTAGCACGTCGTCGATGTGATGGCAGATTGGGAGTGTCCATCGGTCTACATGGGGGCTTGGTTTGGTGTTACTACGTTGTCAATACAACTCATTGGCTACAGCCAACGGGAACTGTGCCTAATTGGGTGACAGGGATTAATGGCAATCCGATCGCTGGAGTAATGGGGATTGTTTTTTTAGGGGCGATCGCGATCGGATTTCATAAAAAATAAAAAGAGGCTTAGCCTCTTTTTATTTTTTATGAAAATTGCTATTGCAAGTAGTGCAATAAGTGTATATGATTAGATTCGCTTAGAAGACAACTAAGTAAAGGGTCGATGCCCGAGTGGTTAATGGGGGCGGACTGTAAATCCGCTGGCTACGCCTACGCTGGTTCAAATCCAGCTCGGCCCATCTAAAAAAAGAGAGAACAAACTTACTTTGTTCTCTCTTTTTTTTAGGCGAATTAGGCGAAAATTTGATTTAAGGCTGTATCTATATCTGGATATTGGAACGGAAATTTATCGATCTCTGCCTTATGTGGTACAACTCTCTGACCATCTAGGATTACAGTTGCCGCTTCGCCAAATAACAAAATCAAAGCCGCCGCAGGAACTGGCAAAAAAGCTGGTCGTTTAATTGCTTTGGCAAAGGCTACGGTGAAATCTTCATTAGTGACGGGTTTTGGAGCTGTACCGTTGAGTGTTCCTGTAATTTGGGCATTCTTCATAGCGTAGATAATTAATGCAACCAAATCATCGCGATGGATCCATGAAAACCATTGCTTGCCAGTGCCAATCTTACCGCCGCCGCCAACTTGGAAAATTGGCAGCATCTTAGCGATCGCCCCACCCAAACCTAAAACAATCCCCGTACGGATTTTGACCAAGCGCACGCCTAAGTCTGTGACTGCATCAGCTGCCGCTTCCCAGTCTTTGCAAACATTCGCCAAAAAATCATCGCCAGCATAACTATATTCATCAAAAGTTTTGTCGAGACTCGTCCCGTAATAGCCGATCGCAGAACCACTAATTAAAACTTGAGGTTTGACATCGGCTTGGGAGATCGCGGAGACTAATACTTTTGTTGTTAAAATACGGCTATTGCGGATATCTTGCTTCCGTTTATCAGTCCAACGCACACCAGCGAGAGGCTCTCCAGCAAGATTAATTACCGCATCACTGCCAGATATAGCATTTGCCCAATCTCCCAATTCAAAAGGTGTATAGCCGATTACCTCAACATTGGGGAAAAGTTCTTGGGTAAATTGACGACTTGCTTTTTGTGGATCGCGTGCTAGAACGACAATTCGATCGCCCTGAGCATGTAAACTCTCTACTAACTTTGTGCCCACAAATCCCGTAGCACCCGTCACTACAATTTTCATAATATATTTTTGCTTAAATTGCTGTTGAATTAATTAAGAATGTCGCACAGTAAACGATATTGGGGGCGCTAACTTTGCTAGCTTCATAAAAGTCGATTTTTTAGATATTCCCTTAAAGAAATCATCCCAATACTAGTTAATTATCTTAGAGCGAAAACCAGTTCGCAAACACACTCATGGATAGCTTGCCAAAGCCTAAATTACTGATTGTTGATGATGAAGCTGATAACTTAGATTTACTTCAGCGCATGTTTCATCGAGGATATCAAGTTCTACGAGCTACAAATGGGTTCGAGGCCTTGTTAATATTGGAGAAAGAGAAAGACATCGGCGTAATTGTCTCCGATCAGAGGATGCCGATGATGTCAGGTACAGAACTTTTAAGCCAAGTTGCCGAAAAATATCCCGACACTTTGCGAATTATTTTAACTGCACATACAGATGTTCGCGATCTGGTCGAGGCAATTAATCAATCTAAAGTTTTTAAATATATCACTAAGCCCTATAAGGTTGATGAGTTATTACAGGTAGTTCAACAAGCTACCGAAACCTATAAATTATTGAAGTTAAGGACTTCTAAACTCCGTGACGATCTGGAAAGTGCAGAGGCTAAATATCAGAGTATTTTCGAGAATGCGATCGAAGGAATTTTTCAGACAACGATTGATGGGCGCTATCTAATTGCCAATCCCATGTTGGCAAAAATTTATGGGTACCCTTCTGCCGAGGCTTTAATTAGCAGTGTTACTAATATTGCCGATCAACTTTATCTAAATCCATCCCGCCGCCAAGAATTCATTAATATTTTACGTTTTCACGATACGGTTTCTAATTTCGAATCTCAAGTTTATCGCCGCGATGGTACTAAGATTTGGATTTCCGAAAACGTGCGGGCAGTTCGTGACGAGAATAAAAATTTAATTGGCTTTGAAGGCACCGTCCAAGACATTACCCAGCGTAAAAGAGCTGAGGAAGAATCGCAATTATTACAAAGCTTGACTTTGGAAATTAGCGCTGCTAAAGATTTTCAATCAGCTTTAGAAATTGTGCTTAGAAAGATTTGTCAGTTTACGGGATGGCATTACGGCGAAGCTTGGATACCATCAAGCGATCGCCAAGTTTTAGTATGTAGTCCTGCTTGGTATAGCAGCATTGAGGGTTTGGATGGTTTTCGTCGTTGTAGTGAAAAGATTTCGTTTCCTTCAGGAATTGGCTTTCCAGGCAGAGTTTGGAGCCACCAGCGACCAGAATGGATTTGGGATATTTCTCTAGAAACCGAATCGCACTTCTTACGCAAATATCCCGCAATGGAATGTGGCTTACGATCGGGATTAGCAATTCCTGTGAGTGCCGCTGACACCAATGTGGTGTCGATTATGGCCTTCTTCACCATGTCTCCCAATGATGGAGATCAGCAACTAGTAGGACTGATTGGCGCGATCGCGATGCAGTTAGGGGCATTGATGCTTCGTAAGCGAGATGAAGAAGCCCTCCGATTTATGAATGAAGAACTGGCGCTAGCACGCGATCGCGCCTTGGAAGCAAATCGAACTAAAAGTACATTTGTCGCCAATATGAGTCATGAATTGCGCACTCCTCTCAATGCAATCATCGGCTATAGCGAGATGCTGCAAGAAGATGCAGCTTTATTGGGAATAGAAGATTTTGCAGACGATCTTCAGAAGATTTATCACGCTGGCAAGCACTTGCTAGATTTGATTAACGATATTTTGGACATGACCAAAATCGAAGCAGGTAAATTAGAAATTCATTACGATGACTTTGATGTGCCCATGCTTGTATGGGATACGAGTACTACAATCCAACCGTTACTAGTTAAAAATAACAATCGCTTAAGCATTGACTGCGATAACGATCTTGGCATTATTCGTGCGGATATGACCCGCGTTCGCCAAGTCCTTTTAAATCTTTTGAGTAATGCTTGTAAATTTACGAAATCAGGAGAAATCCAAATCGAAGTAAAGCGTCAAAATTTTGCTCAAGGAGAATATTTTTGCTTTTTGATTCGCGATACGGGAATTGGTATAAGTCCGACAAACCTCCAGCATCTCTTTCAACCATTTCATCAAGCTGATAGCTCCACCACCAGACAATATGGAGGAACTGGCTTAGGACTAGCGATCAGTCATCGTCTATGCAATATGATGGGTGGCGATATCGTGGTGACCAGTGAATTAGGTAAGGGTTCAACCTTTACAATTTGCCTACCTGTTAATTGTGAAGGAGCGACTAAAAAGACGCAACAAGGGAAGCCTAAATTGCCAGAAATTCCTCCGCAAGACTTATCGAAATCAAACAAAACTTTCCCTTCGATATTAGTGATTGATGACGATCCTGCAATCCATCAGCGCACTCAATCACATCTCAGCCATCTTGGGGTTTTTATCTATTCAGCATTTACTGGAGAGGATGGTATTGCATTAGCTCATGAAATCTTGCCTAATGCAATTATTTTAGACGTGCAAATGCCTTCCATGAGCGGTTGGGACGTTCTTAAAGAATTGAAGTCTCAACCTCTAACTTCGGGAATTCCAATTATTTTATTGACAATTAACGAGGAACAAAATGAAAGTTACGAGATTGGTGCAAGTGATTATTTATTTAAACCAATCGATCGCGATCGATTGGTTTCAACGATTGAAAAATATCGCTCGGAGCCAAAGTCTCGCTTATCGGTGCTAGTTGTCGAAGATGACATTAACGTCAGATCGATGCTGAAACGGATGCTCGAAAAGGAGAACTGCGATGTTTGTGAGGCTCAGGATGGTCATGAAGCTTTGAAAGAGATTACAAAGCATATGCCTCAATTGATTTTGCTGGATTTGATGATGCCAAATATTGACGGCTTTGAATTTATCCATCTACTAAGGTTGCGTCAAGATGTTTCCTCTGTTCCGCTTGTGATTATTACGGCTAGGGATTTGACTGATGATGACTATATTCGACTGAGTGGATCTGTGCAAAAAATCTTGCAGAAGACAAATTTTAGTTACACTCAGTTGCTTGAGGAAATTGTCGAACGACTTTATAAGTTTGGAATATTAATGCCTCCAAATTAGATTTGGTTGCAAAATGACCCAATCTCAGGATGTCAGGCGATGAAATTAATTTTCATACTGTCGATTGCTATAAACTATTGCAGTAAACGATCGCTTGTTTTTTAGCGCCCCAGATTATAAGACCGCTATTTCAATGCCAAATACCAATATTACGATTCATCCCCGCGCTATCGTTCATCCTCATGCCAAAATTGGCGAAGGTACAGTAATCGAAGCCGATGCCATTGTTGACGAGTTTGTGGAGATCGGCGATCGCTGCGAGATTCGCGCTAGGGCGATTGTGACGGGTCATACCAAGATTGGCAATGATAACCAAATTGGTTATGGAGCAATCGTTGGCTCCGAGCCACAGGATACTTCGTACAAGGGGGCAGTTAGTTTTGTCGAAATTGGCGATCGCAATGTATTGCGCGAGTATGTCACCGTCAATCGCGGTACAAAGGAGGGCTCGGCAACCAAAATCGGCAATGATAATTTATTCTTTACAGGCGCACATGTTGCCCATAACTGCACGATTAGCGATCGCGTGATTTTAGTAAATAATGTACTGCTCGCAGGATATGTCGAAGTACATAACAATGCTTTCATGGGTGGGGATTCGGTTGTACACCAATTTACGCGCATTGGTTCTTATGCGATGATTCGCGGACAGACTCGCCTTGGGATGGATGTACCGCCCTACTGTATGGCTGTAGATACGAATATGGTATTTGGTCTAAATCGTCTGGGGTTACGCCGCAATGGTTTTAGTCACGATCGCCGCCGTACCATCCTTGCTGCCTATGAAATTCTCTATAAGTCCGATCGCAATCGTACTCAAGCGATCGAGTTTTTAGAGTCAGATCCTGAATTTGCCAATAATCCCGATATTCAATTATTCTGCAATTTCATCAAGTCCAGTCGTCGCGGTATTTGCAAACTCTACGAAAAAGGTGCAAGCCGAGTCGAAGAGGATCGCGATTAACTTATAGAGCATTTGCTATTGCAAGAGGCGGCACTTCGCGCCGCCTCTTGCAATAGCAAATGCTCTATAAAAATTGCTGAATTGTGGCATTGAGGGTTCTTAACTTAACTGGTTTAGCCAGATATGCATTGGCTCCCGCATTTAGGCATCTTTCGCGATCGCTTTCCATTGCCAGAGCAGTTAAGGCAATAATCGGAATTTTGGCAATTGTTTCGTCAGCACGAATCAGCCCGATCGCTTCTAGACCATCCATTTTTGGCATTTGAATATCCATGAGGATGATATCTGGAGAAAAATCCTTAGTCATCGCAACTGCCTCTTCTCCATTTCTGGCGAGGATGACACGGTAATTGACTGCGGTTAGATAAGAACTGAAGGTTTGGATATTTGCTTCGTTGTCCTCAGCAAGCAGGATGAGTGGTGCGATCTCGCTTTCAGGATTTACGACCAGTGGCGATGCTGCGGAATTTGGCGCGGAGCTTGAAGTGCTGAACTGAGATATATCATGGTCATAGGGGAGGATAACTGTGAAGCGGCTGCCTATTCCAACTTCACTCTCTACCATGACGTAACCTCCATGAAGTTCAACAATTTGCTTAACTAGGGCTAGCCCTAAACCAGTGCCTTCGTACTGACGGTTGAGTGTACTATCTACCTGCACAAAGGGCTGGAAGAGTAGCCGCAAATCTTTCGGGGCAATACCAATGCCAGTATCTACTACTTGAAATACGATCATCGGTGAATTCATTGCTTTGATTTGTGGGCAAACTGTCGCTTCTCCTTTCCATTTATCGCCACTACCGATCGCAACTAACAGACTGATATTTCCTCCATTTGGAGTGAATTTGACAGAGTTTGTAAGCAAGTTGATCAATACTTGTTTGATGCGTCGTTCATCGATATTGATGTTGTGTATCCGTGGAGGAATATTGCGATTGATTTGTATTCTCTTTTGAAATGCTTGCTGCTTAACAAAAGCTAAACTAGATTCACAGATATTTTGGACTGATACTGATTCAATATTTAGTTCCATCATTCCTGATGAGATTTTTGATAGATCGAGAATGTCATTAATTAGTGATAGTAGATGCTCGCCACTTGACCCGACTGTCGCGATCGCCTTTAATTGCCTTGCATTCATAGATCCCAAAATCTGTTCTTGAAGAGATTCTGATAGTCCTAAGATAGAATTTAGCGGCGTGCGGAGTTCGTGGCTCATGTTCGCTAAGAACTCGTCCTTAAGCTTGGTGGTGCGAAGAAGTTCTTGATTAACTTTCTGTAACTGCATTTCTGCTTGTTTGCGATCGCTAATATCTAGAATCACACAAATGGCTTCAGTATTTTCCTCTTGCAGCAATGCCGCCCCAATCATGATAGAAACACGACTACCATCTTTGCGATAATATTCCTTTTCCCAAGGATCGATTTGACGATGTTTGAGCAGGATTTCCATGCAAGCATAGTCTTTCTCTAGATATTCGGGTGGAGTCATCGCTAGCCAATTAATTGCCCCAGATTGGAAATCTTCTCTGGTATAGCCAACCATCTCTAAAAAACGATCGTTGGCATCGATAATATGCCCTTGAAAATCAACAAAGATCATACCGACGACGCTAGAATCAAATATTCTGCGAAAACGGTCTTCGCTATTTTGTAATGAAATTTCTGCTTGTTTGCGATCGCTAATATCAAAATTAACCCCAATCATACTTTCAGCATTACCTTGCGTATCTCGCTTAACCTTGCCATAGGCTTTAATGAAGTGAATACTACGATCGGGATGAACGATCCGAAACTCGCAATCGTATTCTGCTTGTCCTAAGACGGCTTGTTGGAGTAAAGTTTCAGTAGCGTTGCGATCTTCGGGATGGATTGCGGTTGCCCAAATTTCATAAACTATGTGGAACTCATTTGTTTTACCAGTTCCATACAGTTTATACATCTTCTCATCCCAATGAATAATGTTCTGCTGAATATCCCATTCCCAGCAGCCGATCGCTCCAGAACTGAGTGCCAAAGTGAGGCGTTCCGATGCTTTTTGTAATTTTGTTTCAGTTAGTTTGCGATCGCTAATGTCGCGACATACACAAATCAGCAAGCCATCCTCGGTAATGGTGAGAGATAGTCCTTCATCAAAGGTAGATCCGTCTTTACGAGTAGCGACCGCATCTCCTTGCCATGAGCGATCGCGCTGTAGCACAGGAGATACTTCTTGCTCAAATCGGGTCATCTCTTCTGAGGAATACAAGTCTGTCCAAGATTTGCCCAAAAGCTCGTCAGGACGCTCGTAGCGAAATATTTCTAGATGGGATTGGTTTAAATAGATGTATTTATTGTCTTGCAAAATCGCAATACCATCGATCGCGGCTTCAATGGTAGCAAGTTGTTGTTTGAGAGCTTTTTCGGTAAGTTTGCTGGCGCTAATGTCAAAATTAACCCCAGTCATTTTTAGGGCATTGCCATCAATATCTCGTTCTACAACTCCATAACCTTTGATGAAATGGATACTCCGATCGGGATGGATGACTCGATATTCTACATCGAATTCCCTTTGTCCAGCTATTGCTTGTTCAACTGATGCTTGGGTAGATTGGAGATCGTCTGGATGAACGCTACTAGTCCATGTGTCAGAAGTTACATCTGTCCCGAAGGGAATACCATGTAGTTCATATGCTCGCTCATCCCAACTAATTGCGTAGTTGGCAAGGTTCAATTCCCAGCAACCGATCGCCCCAGACTTGAGTGCCAAAGATAAGCGATCGGTTGTTTTCTGTAGTTGCAGTTCGGCTTGTTTGTGATCGCTGATATCAGTAACGACCCCATGCCAGACAACGTCACCATTTTTGCGCCGTGAGGGAAGGGAGTCACCTCTCAGCCATTTAGTGCCAGAATTTGTGATAATTCGCCATTCATAAGAGAAAGGTTGTAATGTTTTTAGACTTTGTTCGATTGCATCCCCATAGCCTTGGAGATCATCTGGATACATCTGTTCAAAAATGATCGCAGAATTTTGATAAGCTTCAGCGACGGTCAGTTCATGGATTTTCTCACATGCAGGGCTGAGGTATTCAAAGTAAGGTACTCCATTCAAAGCTTGAACTATGCTATAAATCACACTTGGTGAAGCATTGGCTAATTCTTGGAATTGCTGTTCTTTTTGAGCTAATGCTAATTCTGCTTCTTTGCGATCGCTAATATCCTGAAACGTCCCCATCACTCCGATCACATTCCCCTCTGCATCTCGTAGAGGAATTTTATTAGTCTGTAACCATTGATGTTCGCCAGATGCCAAGGTAATATGCTCTTCAATATTCAGTTTCGCTAAGCCAGATGCCATAACCTGTTGATCGTCAGCAATATAAGTAAGTGCTTCTTCTTCGTCACAGGCAAAATCATAATCGCTTTTACCAATCGCTTCTAAGGGCGAATTCATTCCAGATGTCACAGCAAATAGTTGATTGCAGCCTAAGATAACTGACTGGCGATCTTTCCAAAATACAGATAATGGGAACGCATTGAGGACAGTTTGTAATAATGTTTGAGATTCTCGCAAGGCATTTTCAGCTTGTTTGCGATCGCTAATATTGTTAGAGCAACCAATCAAGCGAATGGGATTTCCCAGCGCATCACAAATGACCGAAAGACGCAAGCGTATATAAATTATTGTTCCTGATTTTGTCTGATTCCGTAGCTCAGCTTCATGATTTCCTTTTTCCATTAGCGGGCTAAAGACTTCAGCGTTCATGATAGGGAGGTCTTTCTCTAGGTAAAGCATGGTAATGTTCTGCCCGATCGCCTCATTAGACTTGTATTCATAGAGTCTCTCAGCCCCAATGTTCCAAGTTTGGATCGTGCCATCCAGCGTAGTAGAAATTACAGCATCGTGAATCTGCTCCAGCATTTGCGATTGCAATTGTATGTCTTGGGTGCGTTCTGTGACTTTCGCTTCTAGGGATTGATTGAGATGTAGCAGTTCTTGCTCGGCTCGTTTGCGATCGCTGATATTGCGAATCATCCAGAATAGTTGAGGCTGATTATTACCAAGATTGATATTTTGGATGACGCTAATTTCGGCAGGGAAAAGATCGCCCTGATGATTTCTCAGCGTAATTTCCCAAGTTGTTTTTGCATTGGTTGAGGGTAACTGACTATTGAGTTGGCTGTAGAAAAAATCTCTGTTTTCGGAGGCAACAAACACCACCAATGGCTTTCCTAAAATAAACTCACGACTAATTGCAAGCAGTTCTAAAATAACTTGATTTACTTCTGATATCCTGCCCGATAAGTCTGTCACCAGATAACCATCAGGCGCAAAGTCAAATAAATTTTGGTAGCGATGCTGCTCGTATTCTAGTCGTTGATGTTGCGCGATCTGTTCTTCAGCAGCGACCCGCAATTCCTCTACAGTACATTCCAAGTCCGCATATGTCTTGGCTAACAAGTCATTACGGTTTTCTAGCTCTTCTTGCTGCTCTAAGAGTAAAGCCTCAACTCGTTTGCGTTCAGCTAGCTCATTTTGAATTTGTTGATAAGCGATCGCTTGCTGAATGGAAATAGATAACTTTACTGATAGACGCTGAAGTAACTGAATATCTGACTCTTCCCAAATCCTTGGAGCCGAACATTGATGTAAAATTAGCAAACCCCATAAAATGTGTTTGTTGGCATTTGGCAATAGGATCGGTACGACTAGATTGGCGCGTACTTGAAATCTTTCGAGCAATTTAATATGGCAAGCTGTCAAATTAGCATCATAAATATCATTGGCAAAGAAAATCTTCCCCTCACAATATGCACCACCGAGATTTTCGCGAAAGCAAGTATCTTGAACTTGAACATTTAAGCAAGGCTGCCAAGGTGAGACGATATCTTCGGCAACAATTGTGCCACTCATATCTGGGTTAAATTTATATATAGCGGCGCGATCGGCATTTATAAATTGACGCACCTCTTTAACAATTGCCTTCGAGATATCTTCTAAATTCAGAAATTCGCGAATCCGCAATGCGATCACAGAGATTAATATTTGCTGTTGTTGCGATCGCCGTAGTTGCTGACCTAACACAGTTTCTCGTAGTACTTGCCTAACCGAAATAGTCAGTGATTTCGCCGTGATATCCCCTTTAACCAAGTAGTCAGACGCGCCTAATTTCATGGCGTTTACAGCCATTTTTTCATTTCCCTGCGCCGCCAACATAATCACAGGAACGCTTTCTCCTGAACGATCTACATTGATAGCTTCTAGAAATTCCAAGCCATCGCCATCGGGCAAATTAAGATCGAG
Organism: Pseudanabaena frigida; assembly: GCA_003242085.1. Classification (GTDB taxonomy): domain Bacteria; phylum Cyanobacteriota; class Cyanobacteriia; order Pseudanabaenales; family Pseudanabaenaceae; genus Pseudanabaena; species Pseudanabaena frigida. The sequence goes on from QBML01000006.1 coordinate 137,874, forward strand.
CAGCACGATGTCAGGCTGCTGCGATCGCCTTAGTTCTAAACCTTCTTCTAGGGTTTCCGCTTCGATAATGCGATAAGTTTGCTCTGAGTCTGATTGCAAATAACGCGAGTAAATTTCGCGATCGCTTTCCGAGTCATCGACTATCAACAGGGTTATATTAGACGGCAAGAGTTGATTAGTCATTAAGAAGATTTATATTTATCTCGTTATTATCAGATTCTCTTCTTACATTATCTCATGTGAAGATTTCATAGAGTACTTTGAAATCTTATTAAAATCTTTTTTTTAGAAACTTAAAGCGATGTTAAAATTTGCTGAATTGCATTGTTAAGTTGACGGCACTTGATGGGTTTAGCTAGATATTCACTGGCTCCTGCCGCTAGACATTTTTCGCGATCGCCTTCCATCGCCAGTGCAGTTAGGGCAATGATGGGAATAATCAAGTTAGGTTCGAGACGAATTTGCTTAGTTGCTTCTAGTCCATCCATATTAGGCATTTGAATATCCATAAGGATGATATCGGGCAAGTTCTCTTTAGCTTGAGCAATAGCTTCTATTCCATTTCGAGCGATGATGAGGCGGTAATTGAGTGCGGTCAGATAAGCGGTAAATGTAAAGCGGCTGCCTTGTCCAACTTCGCTCTCAGCCATGACTTGACCGCCATGCAGCTCGACAATCTGCTTAACTAGGGCTAGCCCTAAGCCAGTACCTTCGTACTCACGATTGAGACTGCTACTAACTTGTACAAATGGATGGAAGAGTCTTTGCAGATCATTTGAGGTAACGCCAATGCCAGTATCAACGACTTGAAATACGATCAGCGATGAATTGACGTTACTGCTGTCAATTCTTAGATGCTTTCTAAAGAAAATAGGTTACTTTCTGACTGAGGGCATAAACTTTCACTATTATCGAATTTGCTAAGTATTTATGGATTAACCCTAAAAAAAATTTAGCGTAAGGATATTAGTTGATGAACCAGCTTTCAATACAAATTACCAAGAGTGAGCCTAATCCGCTTGATACAGTTAATCTGACCAACTGCGATCGCGAACCTATTCATACTCCTAACTGTATTCAGCCGCAAGGTTTACTGCTGGTTCTAGCCGAACCCGATCTGAAAATTGTTCAGGTGAGCGAAAATGCTCCTGAAATTTTAGGGATTGCAACGAGTGAATTACTTGATCGACCTTTAGCAGATTTTATTAGTAGCGATCGCGGTGATATCACAAAAGTGATTGGAGCCTGCCTTGATCGCAGTTTTGACCATATTAATCCACTGCATCTGTCAATTACCCCCACTAATGAAGATGTGAGATCGTTCAATGGCATTATCCATCGCGCTCCTAGTGGTGAGATCATCTTGGAATTGGAACGTCTGCAACCAACGGCGGAGAGTGACTTCTTTCAGTTTTATCGGCAGATCAAATTCACTTTGGCAAAAATGCAGACAGCGGATAATCTCGTCGCTTTATGTAACTTAGTGGTTCATGAAATGCGTGCGATTACAGGATTTGATCGGGTGATGATCTATCGCTTTAACGAGCATGGCGATGGCAGTGTGATTGCCGAATCCAAAAAGGATAACTTAGGCGCTTTTTTGGGAATGCATTATCCTGACTCCGATATTCCCAAGCAAGCAAAGCATCTCTATACGCTGAATTGGCTGCGACTAATTTCTGATGTGAATCGTCAACCGATTGGGTTAGTCACAAACCAAAAATTGCAGCATTCTCTTGATATGAGCTATTGCGGCTTACGGGCGGTGTCGCCTCTCCATATTCAATATCTCAAGAATATGGGCGTGGTCGCATCGATGTCAGTTTCCTTAATCCAACAGCAAAAGCTTTGGGGATTGATTTCTTGTCATCACCATACTCCTAAGCTTGTCTCCTATGAAATGCGTACCGTCTGTGAGTTTCTAGGACAGTTAATGTCAACGGAGCTAGCAACTAAGGAGAATAACGAAAACCTCGATTACAAACTGCATCTCAAGACAATCCAAAGCCAATTTGTGGAACGTCTCACCAAAGCAACTGACTTTGTTATCGAAATCACAGCGGACAACGAATCCTTGTTGAAGTTGACAGGCGCTTCGGGTGCGGCTGTGTGCGATGGCAACGATATCATTTTGATTGGTAAAACCCCTAATCGGTCAGCCATGCAACCTCTGCTCACTTGGCTGATCGATCGCTTTGATCAAGATATTTTTGTCACTGATGTCTTGACTAGGCTATATCCAAGCGCAGAAGGGTATAAAAATGTCGCCAGTGGACTGCTAGCGATGGCAATCTCTAAAACCCAGCATCAATATGTCCTCTGGTTCCGTCCTGAAATATTGCAGACATTGACTTGGGCGGGCAACCCTGACAAGCCCACTCAGATCGAAGCAGATGGCAGTTTGACGATTTTTCCGCGTCAGTCCTTTGCGGCTTGGCAAGAGATTGTCCGAGGTAAGTCTAATCCGTGGTTCAGCTATGAAGTAGAAGGGGCGATCGAATTACGGCGGGCAATCATCGATATTGTCTTGCGTCAAGCGGGAGAACTTGCCAACATCAATTTGGAACTAGAACGCAGTAACAGCGAACTGGATGCCTTTGCCTATATTGCCTCCCACGACTTGAAGGAACCTCTGCGCGGCATTCACAACTATGCCAATTTTTTGTTAGATGACTATGGCGAGATCCTTCAAGGCGAAGGCACTGAAAAACTGCATACGCTCCTACGGCTGACCACCCGCATGGAATCACTGATCGACTCCTTGCTGAAGTTTTCCCGTCTAGGTCGGCAAGAGTTGCAAATGAATTCTATCGATCTTAATCTCTTGCTGCAAAATGTCATCGAGTTGTTTGGGATGAATCCAGAATGGGAGAACTGCATAATTCGGATTCCCCGATCGCTACCCAAGGTATTTGGCGATCGGGTTCTGCTTGAAGAAGTTTTTACAAATTTAATTTCTAATGCCTTTAAATACAACAATCAACCTGAAAAATGGGTGGAAATTAGTTGGATCGAATCTAGTGATCAGCCGCATAATATCCTCATCTTTTGTGTTCAAGACAATGGCATCGGTATCCGCGAGCAGCATTTAGAATCAATATTTCGCATTTTCAAGCGATTACACGCGCCCAGTAAATATGGAGGTGGTACTGGTGCAGGGCTGACTATTGTCAAAAAGATCGTTGAACGTCACGGAGGTGAAATTCAGGTCAAATCGATTTATGGTCAGGGAACCACGTTTTGGTTTGCGTTACCAATTCAGAATACGAGTACAACAATTCTATGATTTCAACTAAAGCGAAGCCAAGCAATTCCACTCTCCTCCAGAGTGAAAATCTTAGAATTTCTCCACAAGGACAATATTCAATGAGCGCTTACACTAAAAGTCTATTAACTTCACCTTGGGATGACCTCACTCATCCTGTCATAGTAATCGTTGAAGATAATGATGAAGACTTCTATACTTTTATACGGATCGCTCAAAATATAGACCAAATGAAGCGATCGCTCTATAAGTTTTTGCGTTTTGAAGATGGAGATGAGGCGATCGACTATTTATATCGGAGAGGAGAATATCAAGAACTAGATGCGCCCTTGCCTGTGGCGATCTTGCTTGACCTAAACCTTCCTGGCACTGATGGACGAGACATTATCAAAATGGTTAAGAAAACCCCACATTTGCAAATAATTCCGATTGTGGTTTTGACAACTTCTAATAATCAAAACGATATTAAAACTTGCTACGAATATGGGGCAAACTGCTATATGCTCAAACCGATGGGCGTTTCCGATATGAAGCAGACTGTCCAAATTTTATTTAAGCAATGGTTCCAATTTACGATTTTACCTAGTTATGGACAATTCACATCCTGAGCCGATGATATCTTCGCCCTTATTATCCCCAAACTTATCTCCAAGCGTTGCCGAAGAATCTCTGACTACAAACATCACAACAACCATCACAATCTTGCTTGTGGACGATTCGCAGAGCGATCGCGATTCCTATATCCGTTATCTGAAATCAGATACGGACTATTCCTATGCGATTACCGAGGCAGAAACACTAGAAGACGGGCTGGAACTATGGCGATCGCACCAATCCGATGTTGTATTACTAGATATAAATCTGCCCGATGGCAACGGGTTGGAATTGTTGGAATCCATATCCAAAAGTCCATCCGCTCAACAATCTTGCGTGATCGTGTTGACTGGCAAAGGCGATGAGCAGACGGCAGTGCGCGCGATGAAACTGGGCGCGGATGACTATCTGGTAAAAAGTGATGTCACTCCAGTTTCGCTCTGCCATACGGTTAATCAGGTACATAATTGCTGTATCAACAAACTCCAATTGTCGCGATCGCAACAACGACAACAAGAACTCCTTCAAAATCTCCAACAATATACAAATCAACTTCAAAAACGCGAAGCAGAACTCGAAAGACTATCAGAACGCCTCACCCTGTCGCTAAAATCTGGAGCGATCGGTTGTTGGGAATGGGATATTGTCACGAATACCATCCATTGGGATGAGCGCATGTACGAACTATATGCAGTCACGGAGAGTCCAGCCCTTGATCTCTACAATGTTTGGGCAAACGTTCTACATCCCGACGATCGTGTTGTTGCTGAGTCACTACTTCAGCAGACTATCCTCGAAAAGGAAAAGTATGAGGCTGAGTTTCGGATCGTCCATCCCGATCAAAGTATTCATTTTATTCACTCCTATGCAACCGTATTGAGAGATTCGGAAGGCTTAGCTCAAAGGATCATCGGGGTTAATTTTAATATTAGCGATCGCAAACAAGTCGAAGAGCAACTTTTACGCATCAATGAAGAACTGATTAGAGCGACAAGACTCAAGGACGAATTTCTCGCGAACATGAGTCACGAACTTCGCACACCGCTTACAGCGATTTTGGGTATGTCAGAACTATTGCAAAAAGAGCTACTGGGTTTGGTGAATGACCGCCAACAGAGAGCTATTGCCGCGATCAGAAAAGGTGGGCGACATCTACTAGAATTGATTAATGACATTCTTGATCTGTCAAAAATTTCATCAGGCAAAATGGAACTAGACCTTGAATCTGTTTCAGTGCAGAATGTCTGCGATTCCAGCTTGGTCTACATCAAGCAGCAAGCATTTCAAAAGCATGTGGAAATTTACAGCCATATTGCCCCAAATATCAGCAATATTGTTGTCGATGAACGCCGACTCAGACAGATTTTAATTAATCTGTTGATCAATGCCGTAAAATTTACTTCCAATCAGGGGCGGGTATGTCTTTTCGTTTCCGTTGGCTGTGGCGATACATGGGAAGGTGAAGCAAAGATTCCTAATCAATTCAAGGAGCAGAATATACCATTGATTCTGTTTCAAGTAACCGATACAGGCATTGGCATTGCCCCTAAAGATTTACCCCGACTGTTTCAACCCTTTGTGCAGCTTGATAGTGGACTAAACCGTCAATATGAAGGCACTGGCTTGGGACTGGCGATGGTGAAACAAATTGCCGAACTCCATAATGGTCAGGTCACAGTCGAGAGTGCCATTAATCAAGGCAGTTCGTTTACATTGGCTCTACCCTATCAAATGGCGCAATTTGCCTCGCGATCGCCTGAGCTACTTCCTCCATTCTCACTACCCGCCCCCAAATCAAAAGAGGCGATCGCGCCGCTGATCTTGCTTGTAGAAGACAATGAAGCAAATATCCAAACCTTTATTGCTTATCTCAGCGCTTATGAATATCGGGTGATCTTAGCCAAAAATGGCGAAGAAGGCGTTGCTATGGCAAAAGAACATCAGCCAGACATCATCCTCATGGATATTCAGATGCCCGTGATGGATGGACTAGAAGCAACTCGACTGATTCGTGCTGACCCGAAACTCACCACAGTACCGATCATTGCCCTAACTGCAAGAGCCATGCAAGGTGATAAAGAACTTTGCATCGAGGCGGGAGCTAATCAATATCTCAGTAAACCCATAGAACTAGAACAACTTGTCGGCGTGATTGGACAGTTTTTTGAAAGGTCATGATCTAAAGAGTATGAGGCGGCGCAAAGCGCTGCCCCCATAGCGCCTGTCAATTTTAATAAGGCTTCTGGATCGGCGATAAGTTCTTGCACAAAGTCGTTAGCTTTACTGAGACGTTCGATAAATTGACCTTGAATATTTTTGAGTTGCAATTTGTAATCGAGATTTTCGTTCGCTTCCTTAGAGGCGATCTCTGTGGACATCAACTGCCCCAAAAACTCGCAGACAGTGCGAATCTGGTATGGCAAAAATTTTGGTTCATTGTGATGACAGGCGATCAGACCCCAAAGCTTCTGCTTCTCGATCAATGAAACTGACATGGAGGCAGCAACTTTCATATTTTTTAGATATTCAATATGAATCGGAGATACTGCGCGTAAGCTGCAATAGCTCATATCAAGGTGAGAAGGCATCGCTTCAGAGGATATATCACCACTCACGACTAAGCCGACTGGTTGAGAATTAATTTCGGGAATAGAACGCAACCAATTTAGAGTGTAGAGATGCTTTGCCTGCTTGGGAATATCGGTGTCAGGATAGCGCATTCCTAGAAATGCTTCCATGTCGGGTTGTTTGGCTTCGGCAATTACCTCCCCATCGCCCTGCTCGTTAAAGCGATAAATCATCACTTCCCGTAACCTTATGCATTTCCCGAACTACTAAGTCACATAGTTCCGTTAAGGATTGCGTCGTCTGCATCTTTGCCAAAGTATCTTTGATCAGGCGATAGAATTGAAAAAAGTCACTCTCTACATTAAAGTCTACAGGTTCCAATTCCAAAATAATCTCGCCACTTGGAGCGCGATGGACAATTCCATTAAAAGAATTCGTTTTGCCATCGGCTGTCGCGATCGCAAGCGGTAGTGGATTAATATGCTCAAAGTTCTGATTAAGGCAAGAATGAATTGACTCAATGCGATCGCTTTCTACAAAGTTAGCTAAGGGGCGATCGAGTAAATCGGCGGTAGCAATGCCTAAAATCTCAGTTGCATTTTCACTCACTTGGGCGATCGATAAATCAGGATCGCTTAAAACCATCAGTATTCCATGCGATTGAATCGCTCTAGGAATGTGAATTGGTTCGCGATCGCAATTTGTTAAGTTGACAGAATCAAACCCATTTATTACATTACTGACTGACTGTATCGAAGATAAGCTCATTTACTCCTACCAAGTCTTGAGAATCTATAGACTTTTAATATAATTGGAACTTTTGCTATGCGTACATAGCTAGACATGCTACAGGAGATAGTTATGCTAAGACCGCAATAACCATTTAAGAATTACTTGCTGCGGTCAAAAACTCTAACAGATCCCCCCCTCAATCCCTATCATATAGCAATACCCAAATAAACAAAGACGGCGCTTCGTGATGTCTTTGTTTATTTGGGTTTAGTAAAACTGGCATTGTTATAAACGGGGAAGAATTTAATTCTTTGCCCCTAGTCTTTCTCCCGCAGGATAAGGTTTTGGGAGAGAAGGCGATCGCTTAACAGCAGTTATTAATTCATTCGCGATCGCGATCGTAACTCCTCAAAATCATGCTGTGTGAAACACAATAAAGTGCGAAACTAATCTCTGGTGAATTGCAAATATTTGAGCTACGAGTTTGAAACAACGATCTTTAGGGCAGTCTTCAAAGCGATCTTCTTATTGGCAGATGCGAGATTACGTTTATCCTCAACGTTTTCTCATTGCTAAAGCATTTTTATGTACGTTAGTGTTTATCGGCACGATGCCCCTACTTGCCGAACTGCTGGGACGAGTTGCACAGGCTCTTGGTAAGGGGGATGTTACTGCCATTTTGCAGATTGCTGCTTTTACGGTAGTCATGTTTGTGTTTCGGGGCTTGGGGCAGTACGGACAGGACTCGATGATGGCGCAGGCAGCCCTAAATGCTGCGAGGGATTTGCGCGTTGATGTGTATTCGCATTTGCAAACTCTCGATCTAGATTATTTTGCTGAGTCGCGTACTGGCGATCTGTCCTATCGCCTTACTGAAGATATCGATCGCATTGGCGAAGTTATCGGTAAGTTCTTTCATCAATTTGTACCGTCAGTACTGCAATTGATTTTTGTCCTAGCGTACATGATTTATTTAAACTGGATCTTGACGCTGACAACCTTGTCGGTCGCGCCCCTGATTGCCATCTTAATCGCATGGTTTGGCGATCGCATGTTGAGCCTCAGTCGCCGCAGTCAAGATCAAGTCTCTAATCTAGCCGCACTACTATCAGAAATTTTTAGCGGAATTCGTCTCGTTCGTGCCTTCGCCACAGAATCCTATGAAATAGAGCGATTCAAACAAGAATCCGAACAAAATAGCCGTCGTAAATATGCCGCCGATCGCGTTAGGGCTATCCAATATCCTGTAGTGGGATTTTTAGAAGCAGCGGGAATCTGCTTTTTGTTTCTGCTTGGTGGTTGGCTGATTGCTAATAAATGGTTGCTACCAGAACAATTTGTCGCTTTCGGTGCGGGTGTAGCTCTATTAATTGACCCAATTTCTAATACTACTAACAGCTATAACGAACTCAAGCAAGCAGAAGCTTCCGTCGATCGCATCTTTGAGATTTTTGAAATTCAACCCGTCGTCACCGAACGTCCTGATGCGATCGCCCTTCCTGAAGTCACGGGTAAAGTCGAATATATCAACGTCGGCTTCCATTATCAAAGCGATCGCTCAGTGCTCACAGATATAAATCTAGTCGCAAATAAGGGCGAAGCGATCGCTCTAGTTGGCGCATCGGGGGCAGGCAAATCTACTCTAATGAATTTGCTAATGCGCTTCCATGATGTCAAGTCTGGGAAAATCCTGATCGATGGCTACGATATCCGCGATGTCAAAATCAAAAGTCTTCGCCAACAATTAGCTCTTGTTCCACAAGAGAACATTCTCTTCTCTGGAACCGTTGCTTCTAATATTGCCTTTGGACAGAAGGCTTATGACGCGCAAGCAGTGGAGAACGCGGCAAAAATTGCTAATGCCCATGATTTTATTATGGAACTTCCCCAAGGGTACGATACTTGGGTGGGGGAGCGTGGTGTCAATCTCTCTGGCGGTCAACGTCAACGCATTTCCATCGCTCGCGCCGTTCTCCACAATCCCAAAATCTTGATTCTCGATGAAGCTACTTCTGCTCTAGATACGGAATCCGAAAGCCTCGTTCAAGAAGCTTTGCAACGCCTAATGCAAGGACGTACTGTATTTATTATCGCGCACCGCTTAGCGACAATTAGAAACAGCGATCGCATCATCGTATTAGAACAAGGTCAAATCGTGGAATCAGGAACCCACGACGAACTTCTCCAAAAAGCAGGACGTTACGCTCAACTACATTCCCGTCAATTTGATACCATTGGCTAAATCTTGATTAGACAAACTTAAATTTGATAAAAATGTAAATTTTGTCTAATTAAAACCTGTAATGTAGCTTTGGATAGTTATACTTATGGGAATTCTCTGAGAGGATTTCGCTTCTTATGTCTGAATCTCCAAATAATAAAAATTGGCTTTACTTTGCCTTTGGTGTAGGTGCGACGCTTCTACTTGGGGCGATCGCATTTACTCTCCTCAATCTAGGTAAATCAGCACAGTCCCAGAGTGCTGGCACTTGGAAAGTAGAAGCTGTTGATGTACCTTCAGGAACTCCATCAATCACATTTATTATTTCTGTTGAAGGAAAAATATTTGCACTTAATCCTCAAAATGACAAAGAATCAGTTGAAATTGGCAAAATTGTAAAGGTATCTGATGTAGCAACTTTACCTGAAGGCGTGAAAAGTGTTCAGGCTAATCCCTTTAATACTCGATCAACTAGGTCAAATCAATCTGAAGCAAAAACCTATGTTGGAGCTATGAATAGGGGGCAGCAAGCCTATTATCTTGAAAAGGAGAGATGGGCAAAGAATATTGACGAGATTGGTATAGGTATTAAAGAAGAATCTGACAATTATCGATACAAAACTCAGCCTATTGATTCGACTAAGACTGTAAATATCAAAAATTATCCAGGAATTGCCGTACAAACTGGTCTTGCCAAAAAGGAAGGACTAAAAAGCTATCTAGGGATTGCTTATCTATCTGGAACTTCAAGTAATGACCTTACAACATTAGCTATTCTTTGTGAATCAAACGAGCCAACTACAAAGGAAGCGGGATTGCCGAAATTTGACGGCAAAGAGATGCAATGTCCAGATGGTTACTCTAATGTAGTTAGATAAATTATTTGCCACAGTGTTAGGCAGTTGTGTCGTGACAAAAGCAAACTCAAAAAGATAATTACAGAGCGGATCTCTGCGACTATCTTTTTTGGGTTAGTATGCTATAGCAATGAAGGAGATAGCCATATAAGCTATATTTCTGTGAATGCGCTCTTAATTAAAAAGTGGTCTTCATGGCTTGAGTCATATCTTTTTAGGTAAGATTAGATTTGCGATTGACAAAGCCTTTCAGTTAGTAAAATTTTAGAATGTCTCCAAGCCCCAGCTCAACAAATCTCTCAACACTTTTAGAACGTGGTGTTGTTGAAATATTTCCCAATAGCGAATCTGACAACTTACGCGATCGCATCCAAAAGAGCGATCGCCCCCTTCGCATCAAACTAGGCATCGATCCCACTCGCCCCGATCTGCATCTCGGACATACGGTTGCTCTACGAAAACTACGCCAATTTCAAGATGCAGGACATAAGGCGGTTTTAATCATTGGTGATTTCACTGCTCAAATTGGCGATCCTACGGGAAGATCCGAAGCTAGACCTCGCCTCACGCCTGAAGAAGTTGCCTATAATGCTGAGACATATCTCGATCAAGCAAAGAAAATTCTTGATTTTTCCAGCGATCGCTTTGAGTTGCGTCGCAATGGGGAATGGCTAAATAAACTCGATTTGCAGCAAATCATTACTTTGCAAGCCAGTATGACCGTTGGGCAAATGCTCGCCAAAGAAGGATTTAGCGATCGCTACGAAAAAGGCAATCCTATTTATTTGCATGAATTTCTCTATCCCCTGTTGCAAGGCTATGACTCCGTAGTGATCGACTCCGATGTAGAGCTAGGTGGAACCGATCAAAAATTTAATATTCTCGTCGGGCGTGATTTGCAACTCAAAGATCCCAGCCGACAAGGTAAACCTGCTCAATTTGGATTGTTGCTGCCCTTGCTTGTGGGTTTAGATGGTGTCCAAAAAATGTCCAAGTCCCTTGGCAACTATGTTGGACTAACTGATGAGCCATTAGCCATGTATTCCAAATTGGAAAAAGTCCCCGATGCTCTTGTCGATAAATATTTTGAGCTACTGACAGATATTGATTTAGCAACGCTCCCAGAAAATCCTCGCGAAAAGCAAAAACAACTAGCCTTGGCGATCGTGGGTCAATACCATAGCGCTGAAGTAGCGCTGCAAGCCCAACAGGATGCCGAACAAATTGTTCTTGCAGGTAATACTACCGATCTCGGTGATATTCCCGAATTTGAGCTCGCGCAGATTAATTTTCCTGCACCCTTACATTACTTAGTTAAGGCATCTGGACTCTGCAAAAGCAATAGCGAAGCTCAAAGCCAAATCAAAAATGGTGCAGTGAAACTTGATGGTGAAAAATTAGGCGATCGCACTTTTGACAGTGTTGAGGAA
>QBML01000006.1:149550-163197 GCA_003242085.1 Pseudanabaena frigida
GTTTTGCAAGTTGGCAAGAAAAAGTTTCTACGATTAATTTAAAAGAAAAGAGTGGCGGCGCTTTGCGCCGCCACTCTTTTCTTGGGGAATTATTTCAAATCTTTGGAGATAGAGGCTAGAGTCGTAGAAAGGGTGGTAAATGCTTGATTTGTTGATAGAGCATTTAGAGAGGCTAAAGCCTTTGCCGCAGCAACAGGATCTGAACCTTTGGCAATATCTGTAAGCTCATTCACAATCTGATTAAAAGATTCAATTGCTAGAAATAGCTTCTTGACATCAACAGTTTGAGCCTGTCCCGCCCCTGCATTAAAATTAGCAGGAATCAGTCCAGTCAGGGCATCAATTAACGATAATGCAGGCGATCCTGCCCCAACATTAATTCCCAAGTTTGCAAAGCTAGCACTTAAAGCGCTTTGTGCTGTTTGCACGCCAGTTCCACTTCCATTACCATTGCTCAACAGCACGACGACGTTGCTAATATCTGCGTTAGTATTCGCGGAATTTAACAATACGGCGATCGCATTGCTGATATCGATGCTTAACAAAGTGCTTTGAGCACTAGGCGGAATATTCAACAAAATCGGACTGCTGGAGGTTTGACATCCTGGTTGAACTGGTACTGTACCTGCAAAAACAGGTGATATCCCAGCAAAGGAGATCGCAGAAGCGAGAATTGACAAAAATAGTTTTTTCATAGAAGTTTGGCAGCTAGGTGATTTCAGAGCGATCGCAACTTATCCTTATCCAATACATTGATATTTCCCAAGGAAAAAATCAAACTTACCTACGTCCAGAATAATTAAATCCGTAGCTAATACCAAAGATAACCTGAGTGCCTGCACTACTGTTATTAGTAACATCAGAATATGTCAGGGTAAGGTTTAAGGGAAAAGTGACATCTGGTAAAAAGCCCAACCCGAAGTTTAGCCCTTGCCCTGACCATGCGGTGCTTACCCCCCACTGAGGGTCAAATTGATAGCCAACGTTAGCAAAAACGCCGACTCCATCATTGCTAGCAGACTTCCGATAAGTGCCACCACCAACACCAATAGTTGCGACTAATGGTTTAGGACTATCAGAATTTTTTGGATCGGTCAATTGAGAAATAGTTGCTGCTCCATAAACTGAGGAAGGAGTACCACCTGCATTCGATCCATAGTTGGCGAAGTTCGTCCAACCAACGGCAACAGTAGCTTGAGTGGTGGAATCTTGATAGATTAAACGATGAACCTTCAGATCAAAGGAGCCGTTAGAACCGAAGTTCCGAATACTGTTAATATTGAAAACACCTTCCACAGCAAGATATTGGCTAGCATCTCCCAATCCAGTACCGACAGAGATGCTGCCATCAACGGTATCTCTTAGTCTTCCTGCTGTTGCTCCCAAAACACTGATAAAAGCATCACCTGTTTGAAGACCAAAAGCAACAGGAGTGCCCGCATTCAATGAAGGAGTGTAGATTTGTCTGAATACATTCTGAGCTGGTGGCTTAATTGGACGAATGAGTAGTTGTTGCCGAAGAATGTCTGGAGAGTTGGATGTTGTATTCCCTGTTTGGGCGATATCTGTGCTAGCTTGGGCGATTTCGACAAGATTAGCGTCAGGCTTTGTAGAAATTGCTAGAGAAGAACTACGTTTGAACGCTAGGGGCGTAGCCAAGATATTTGGTTCTTTGAGATCTTTGGCGGTATAAGGTAGCTTGTTTTGTGGCGTCGGAGCTTTGGCTACTCCCGTTTTAGCAGTTGTTTTAGCAGTTGCAGAACTTGTGACTTTACCTTTGACAGGCGAACTAGTTACCTTACTTCTATTGTCTTTTGTCTGGGCAGACACATCATTGATTTGTCCAATGATTGAGAATCCTAGAAATGCTCCTGCATATACCAACAATAATTTATTCATCATAGAGCTTCCCTTTTGCATTTATGTATTTCCTCACACACAGCCTAAACTTCGCTTAGTAGCGGAAATCGTGCAATCTTAGGCTCAATATCAATCAGAATAATCAGAGAAGCGATCGCTTCTCATTCACACAACACAAAAATGCAATACTCTTTTAAGATCTTCGCACGATTTCTCTTATGCTGAAGGCTTTAAATTATACATGATTATGCCATTAATAATCAGATTTCGTTAGAATTTTACTAAGCAATAAATCTTGAACTCTAACAATCGTTTTGCAAAATTATTACGGGCTAATTTAAATGCGGTTTTGCGATCGCAGCCTGAGATATTACCAAGAGATGCAAGTCTTTTGGTTGCGGTGTCTGGTGGGCAGGATTCGTTATGTTTAGCTAAGCTTTTACAAATGCAACGAGCTAAGTTTAACTGGAATTTAACGATCGCCCATTGCGATCATCAGTGGCGAATTGACTCAAGGGCAAATGCTGAGCATGTGGAAAAAATTGCGAAGGAATGGGGAATCACCTTTTGCTTGAGAACTGCTGAAATGCCCTTAACAAGTGAATCAAGTGCTAGGGAATGGCGCTATACGATGCTGGTAGAGATGGCAAAAGCCAATAACTGTAACTATGTAGTGACAGGACATACGCGCAGCGATCGCGTTGAGACGTTGCTGTATAACTTAATGCGGGGGAGTGGAGCCGATGGCTTAGCGTCTTTGACTTGGATGCGATCTCTTACGCCAGAAATTAAGTTGGTACGTCCTTTACTAGATGTCAGTCGCCATGAAACCTTAGGATTTTGCCACGAGCAGCAAATTCTAATTTGGGAAGATAGTACCAATCAAAATCTGGACTATCGCCGCAATCGCCTACGTTTAGAAACGATTCCCTATCTGCAAGAGCATTTTAATCCGCAACTAGAAAATGCGATCGCCCAAACCTCAGAGCTTTTGCACGATGATGTCATCTATTTAGAAGAACAAGCGAGTCGATTTTTTGAAGATAATATTTCGGTAATTTGGAATCTTGAAGCACCTCGTTTACATCGCCAACTCCTACAAGAACAACCTTTAGCATTGCAAAGAAGAATTGTCAGACAGTTTTTATCAAGGTATTTGATTCATCAGGTTAATTTTGAAGATATCGAGCGATTTTTGAATTTATTGACTGCCCAGAATCGATCGCAGAGCGCACCATTTAAGGGAAATATTTCAGCTTTTGTGGAACACCCTTGGATTGCTCTGCATATTCGCTAGAAGGTTCGCGAAGCGAACCTTCTAGCTATTTGCCACCGAGGGCAATCAATGCAAAGAAACTCCCGCTATTCCAGAGGCAGTGCAATAGCATCGAAGAGAGAAGATTCTTTGAGCGCCAATAGACGAAACCCATCACTATGCCTAAAACGGTAAGGGGAATTATATCGGCAATATTTAAGTGAGCTAGAGCAAAGAAAAACCCACTTAAAGCGATCGCGCTCCAGACGGGTAAAAACTTGGTAAGAGAAGGTAGCAGAAAGCCACGAAATAAATACTCCTCGAAAAAAGGTGCAGCGATCGCGAGAGTCGTCCAGAGCAGAAACTTAGGTAAAATATTTTGGCTATCAGTCAGGATTGGTAATAGGGGATTGCCACCGCCTTGACCCTGAAGAAATTTTTGGCTGATCGCCGAGACAATTAATACTAATGGAACTGCGGCAAAATACCCGCCAATCCCCCAAGTTAACCATTGTAGAGAGGTAAATTTAAGGCGAAACCAACCTTCGGGGAGAGGGCGAAAGGAGGCTAGGCTAGCTTGCAAAATTGGCAGCATTGGCATAACAGAGAGAATATAGGGAATCAAAACTAGCAATGCTTGTAATGTAAAGTCTTCGCTGGCTCTTGATTGAATTCCTAATAGCTCAAAGATTAACGGCAGCACAAATTGAGTCATTAAACAAAAGGCAGTGAACCATAAAACCATGACTTCCCAAGTTGTCTCAATCCCCCAAGGTACTTGCCAAGTAACCTGATTCAGGTTTTGGTCTAAATCGCTTTTGGGAGAGGTGTGAAATGGAGAAGATTTGCGAAAGAAAATCCATTGAACCAGTAAGCCCAACCAAAGCAAAAGCCCTAAACCACCACCTATTAAAGGAATTGAGTTGATGACTATTAATCGGTTGACTGCTGAGACTGCTTCTATTTGTGCCTGTTGTTCGAGTTTAGGTAGGTTTTCACTTCTCTGTTGAGCTGTATATAACTTAGTAAGGGCAACTTTTCGATACCGGCCATCAAGGGTGCGCCGAATTTGAGTTTCGGCATTTGGGAATAACATGGTTGGTTCTGACCACAGCCCTTTGAGAATTTGGGCAGTTAATCCGAAGGTGGACATGGATTGTCCTTCTAATTCTGTAACTTTATTCCATGTCGCGATCGCTCCTTGAGTATCGCCAGTTTGTACCTGTAGCAATCCCATGCGTGTACTAAGTTCGCTAAAGCTGGTCTGCGACTTTTGCCGTTGTTTGGATAGAAACTGAGAATCATCGCTTTCTATATCTGCTTTGAGAAATAAGCGATCGAGACGAGCGAGAGTTGATTTATTAGCGCTGATGACTTCTTGATAGCTGCTAAGTGCTTGTGTATAAAGATCCTGAGGTTTGATATCACCAAGTAAAACTTGGAAGATATCATCGTTTGGCTCCTTTTTAGATGAATCTTGCACCTGCGTAGCTTGCAAAATCAAATCTGTCTGTAATAGATCTAATTTTGTCTGCTCTTGAGGATTATTCCAACTAGCTTGCAAGGTGATGATAATAAATAAAATAGACAATAAGCTGAGAATGCTTAATAGCAATGACTTAGCATTCAAGGATTTATCATTCAACGGCTTAGAATCCATTCTTTTATTTCAGGAGATAGGTCAGGGCAAAGCACCGCCCATCCTATCATTTCGATCCTGCAAATCGCAAACCGATGATTCCTAAGACAATTAGGCTGATGCAGATAAATCTGGTTAAGTCGCGAGGCTCTCCTAGAAATACGGAACCCACGATCGCTGTCCCCACTACGCCAATCGCCGTCCAAACTGCATAACCAGTCCCAACTGGTAAAGTTTTTAGAGCTTGAGCGAGTAGGACGAAACTAGCAGTAAGTGTCGATAGAGTAATGAGGCTGGGTAATGGTTTTGTAAATCCATCGGTATATTTCAAGCTACTTGCCCATACAACTTCCAATAGTCCCGCAATGATTAAATTGATCCAATCCATTATTCTTGGCTCTTGAGATTTTCCTAGATTGCTTTGCCCTTTAACCGAATCCAGACAAATGTTCAAAAGCATTGCTTTGCAATGCTTTTGAACATTTGTCTGGATATTATTTGAGATTTTGCGATCGCAGTGACAGCGAACTAACAACTACACTTACCGAACTAAGCGCCATTGCTAAACCTGCGATCGTAGGATTTAGAGATATCCCAAAACTGGGATAAAGGATTCCTGCGGCAACAGGGATCGCCAGAGTGTTATAGGCAAAAGCCCAGAATAGATTTTGGCGAATTTTGCTAAAGGTGGCGCGACTAAGTTCGATCGCAGGGACGACATCACTAATGTCATTACGCATCAGCACAATATCAGCAGTTTCCATCGCCACATCTGTACCTGAACTGAGAGCTATGCCCACAGTCGCGCTAGCTAGAGCAGGCGCATCATTCACCCCATCACCAATCATCGCTACGCGCTGACCTTGAGCCAATAATTTGAGGACAGCATCGGCTTTACCATCGGGCTTGACTTCGGCAATCACCCGTTCTGGTGGAATACCGAGCTGATTAGCGATCGCTTTTGCGGTTTCTTGGCGATCGCCTGTGAGCATCCAAACTTGTAAACCCATTGCTTCAATTTGACCGATCACATTATAGGCTTCAGGTTTCAGGCGATCGCGCATGGCGATCGTGCCGACCAGTTGGGAATCGACGACGACAAAAATCGTAGTCTTGCCAAGTTCTGCTAAATTCTGCGATCGCTCCAGCATTTCGTTAGAAATTTCCACATGGAGATCTCCCAACCATTCGGCATTACCCACCAGAATCGTTTCACCAGTAGTAAGTATCGCTTTGACTCCGCAGCCAGTCACGATTTGCGAAGACTGGGTTGGTAATAACTCAAGATCTAGCTCTTGGGCTTTCGCGATCGTCGCTGCACCGAGAATATGATTTGCCCCTACTTCAGCGCTGGCAGCGAGTTGCAAAATCCGTAAAGCTGATGCTGGGACTTGGCGATCGACCAGACTTTTAAAAGTAGTTTGATCGATGATTTTGTGACCAAAAACCATTAAGTCATCGGTGACAATATCGGTAATCTCTGGCTTCCCCGTGGTTAGGGTACCTGTTTTATCAAAAATTACCGCTGTGAGTTGATCGATTTTCTCCAAACTTGCGCCACCTTTGATTAAGATGCCTTTCTCTGCACCAAGTCCTGTACCGACCATAATCGCCGTTGGTGTCGCTAAACCTAGCGCACAAGGGCAAGCCACGACTAAAACCGCGATCGCCAAGCGTAAACTAAACACAATTTCGGCATGGAGAATGCCGTACCAAACAAAAAATGTGCAAGCGGCGATCGCCATCACCGAGTAAGCAAAATATCCCGCCACGCGATCGGCTAGGAATTGAATTGGCGCTTTACTTGCTTGTGCTGATTCCACCAAAGCGACGATGCGCGCCAAAGTGGTTTCAGCACCAGTTTGTAAAACTCGAACTGTAATCGCCCCTGTCAAATTTAAGGTCGCGCCTGTTACTCTTGCTCCTAAATGCTTTGTGACAGGCATCGATTCGCCCGTGAGCATTGATTCATCAACGCTAGAACTGCCCGCGATAATTTCGCCGTCAACAGGAATCTTTTCGCCAGCCCAAACCACAATGCGATCGCCGACTTGCAAATCTTCCACGGCAATTGGCACTTGCAACTCACCATCAACCGAATTTACTAACAATCTCGCGTTAGCAGGCTGCAAATCCATCAAAGAGCGGATCGCATTTGAGGCTTTACCCTTAGCTCGTTCGAGTAAAGCCTGTCCTAGCAGCACAAAACCTAACAACATTACAGGCTCTTCAAAAAAGCATTGCCAACCCAACTGCGGTACAAATAAAGCGATCGTGCTAGCAAAATAAGCGGAAAGCGTCCCCAATCCCACCAAAGAGTTCATGTTTGGAGCGCGATACCACAGTGATTTCAACCCATCCCACCAGATCGGACGACCGATCCAGCCCAGCGCTACAGTTGATACAAGCCAATGGGCGTACATGTTGCCTAGCAAGGGAAAGTCGGCGACACCAATCAAGCCCAAATGTCCGACGATCGCTAAAATTACTAGGGATGCAGGAATACCGACTTCTTTGCTAAGTCCCATCCATTGAGCTTCAGAAGAATTTTGAGATATAGATTTTGATGGGCGATCTCCCTTATGGTTATGTTTTTCAACAAACTCTGCCGAAAAACCTGCCTTGGCGATCGCCTCAATTAATTGAGGCGCAAAATCCTGTGGTGCGGTGGCATTACCATAAACCACCGTTGCTTTTTCAGTAAGTAAATTGACACTCGCTGCCTTTACCCCTTCACAGGCAAGCAAACGTTTTTCAACCACCGCCACACAACCCGCACACTTCATACCTGCGATCGACAGGGTCAAGGAACTAGATTGTGAATTGGTTGTTGCTATAGCTATTGATTGAGTCACTGCCACAAACTTTTATCCCAAATCTACAAAAAATCTATAATCTAATTAATTAACTCATTCTTATAGTATCTAGCTAAAGTTAGCTAGTACTAAAAGCTGATAGCCACAAAGCAATACATAGCGTTAGCATATACTCAAATCTAGTTTGATTGATTGGGTAATTATTCTGATAACGTGTCTCTAATATTGCAATCTTTGTTTACTTGCCTTTCTGCTTCTGTATGACTGCTAAACTTAAAGATATATAGACTAAGGTTATGGTGAATGGTGCTAAATACTATTCATACAATCTAGTAGGTCAATATAGCTTTATAAAAAGTATAGAGAGTTTCCAAGAACAGCAAGATTTGTAGTGTTGACTAGATATTTACGCTTAGTATTTAGATTAAAAACTTACTAGGAGAAATCCTAAAAATTTTTTACTAAATTTTCTTGAAAATTACTAAGTTTTCAGGCTTGCCCCCAATGGTTCAAAATTCTCTGACAATGAGTTAGCTAATGTCCATTTCTGACAGCGAGTTTTCTATTCATTTTTGGGGTGTGCGTGGAAGTATAGCCACCCCCGGTCCAAGCACAGTGCGCTACGGGGGCAATACTCCTTGTGTAGAGATGCGCTGTAAAGATGCGCGCTTGATATTCGACGGGGGAACGGGAATTAGGGTTTTAGGTCAGCATTTACTGAAACAGATGCCCATTGAAGCTAGTATTTTCTTCACCCATAGTCATTGGGATCACGTTCAGGGATTTCCTTTTTTTACTCCAGCATTTATCAAGGGTAACCTGTTTAAAATCTACGGAAAAATTGCTCCTACAGGGCAAACCATGCAGGATCGTCTAGAAGAGCAAATGCATCACCCTAATTTTCCTGTGCCATTAAGGGTTATGGCTTCTTGTCTTGAGTTCTTTGATATCCAAGTGCCAAGTGTGATTGATGTTGGCAATGGCGTAACGGTTCAAACGGGGATTCTCAATCATCCTGGAGAGGCTACAGGTTATCGGGTTAATTTTGGCGATCGCTCGGCGGTTTATGCGACGGACACCGAACATTTTAGCGATCGCATTGACGAAAATCTCGTGCAGCTAGCTCGCAATGCCGATGTGCTGATTATGGATGCTACTTATTCGGATGAGGAATATTGGTCAGCCATATCACCAAAAGTTGGTTGGGGACATTCGACATGGCAGGAAGCGATCAAGGTTGCTGAGGCAGCAAATGTCAAAACTCTCGTCATTTTTCATCACGATCCTTTGCACAGTGATGATTATCTCGATGAAATTGGTCGATTAGCTAAGGAAAAATTTGCTGGCACTGTCATGGCAAAAGAGGGGATGTGGATTTCGATTCCTATTCGTGCTGGTGCTGATGTTAAGCCTTTAGTTCAGGTTTAATCACCAAAACCCAAAAATCTGGTTGAGTGTGTTGCTTTGCAACACACTCAACCAGATTTTTGGGTTTTGCTTCAACACACAGCGTTGTATAGCCAATTAGCTAAAGAAATTTAGCTAATTGCACGGGGATATTCGGCTAAAACTTGCTTGAGATATTTGCCTGTATAGGATTTCTTCACTTTGGCAACCTGTTCGGGCGTTCCTTCCGCAATAATCTCACCACCGCGATCGCCTCCCTCTGGTCCCAAATCGACAATCCAGTCAGAGCAACGAATCACATCGAGATTATGCTCAATCGTGATAATGCTATTACCTTTATCGACAAGGCGTTGCATCACATCTAGTAGCTTATGCACATCGTAAAAGCTTAAACCCGTTGTCGGTTCATCGATTAAATACAAGGTCTTACCTGTAGCGCGACGGGCAAGTTCCGTAGCGAGCTTGACTCGTTGGGCTTCACCGCCTGAGAGCGTTGGTGCAGACTGTCCCAGCCGAACATAGCCTAAACCAACATCGACTAGCATTCCCAATTTCGTATGTGCCGAAGGAATATTCTCAAAAAAGTGCATCGCTTCTTCGATGGTCATATCGAGAACATCAGCGATCGTCTTCTCTTTGTACTTTACTTGCAATGTCTCTCGGTTATACCTTGCGCCTTTGCAGACATCACACTGTACATAAACATCTGACAGGAAGTTCATCGAAATGATATTTACCCCTTGTCCAGAGCAAGCCTCACAACGTCCACCCTTGACATTAAAAGAAAACTGTCCTGCTTTATAACCTCTAGTTTTCGCAGCCGTTGTCAGCGCAAAGGTTTCACGAATGACATCAAAAAGTCCTGTGTAGGTTGCAGGATTGGAGCGTGGCGTGCGACCGATCGGAGATTGGTCAATGACAATGAATTTATCTAGAGCCTTGAGTCCCTTGATTTCATCAATTCCCTTAGGAGATGGTACTTTGCGAGAGAAATGATGATCTAAGGAGTTATGCAGTAGATCGTTAATCAGAGTCGATTTACCCGAACCCGATACGCCAGTGATACATACAAGTTTTCCTAATGGAATTGTGACGTTGATATGTTTCAGGTTATTGAGATAGGCATTGCAGATTTCGAGATACTTGCCATTGCCTTCACGACGTTCTGCGGGGGTAAGAATTTGTTTTTGTTTAGATAGATATGCGCCTGTAAGAGATTCGGGATGCTTCTCAATATCCTTAACGCTCCCCTGTGCGACGATCCTACCGCCATGCACCCCAGCCCCAGGACCAATATCCACAAGATAGTCGGCAGCACGAATAGTCTCTTCATCATGCTCCACGACGATCAGTGTATTGCCAAGATCGCGAAGCTTAGTTAAAGTCGCAAGGAGTCGCGAGTTATCGCGCTGATGTAGTCCGATACTTGGCTCATCAAGAACATAGAGAACGCCTGTTAACCCAGAACCGATCTGCGTAGCAAGGCGAATACGTTGGGCTTCGCCTCCTGAGAGAGACATGGTAGAGCGATCAAGGGTGAGGTAATCTAAGCCCACATCAAGTAGAAATTGCAGTCTCGCTAAGATTTCTTGCAAAACGCGATCGGCGATTTGACGAGTACGACTATCTAGATCCAGTTCTTTTAGGCGGTTAAGGCAAGTGCCAAGTGGAACCGACACAAAATCGATAATGTTATAGCCACCAATGCGAACGGCAAGAGATTCGGGCTTTAGTCGCGCACCTTCGCATACAGAACATGATTGCTCGATCAGATAGTTTTCTAGCTTCTGCTTTTGCGATTCTCCTGCTTCTTTGTACTGCTGTTCGAGAATGGCGATCGCGCCTTCATAGCGTTTGTAATAGCCTTCACTGCGATCGCGATAAAGCGAGTCGGGTTTTATTAAGATCTTTTCCGTTGTGCCATAGAGAATAATATCAATCTGAGCCTGAGAAAGATTTTCCCAAGGTGTAGTAATCTCAAACCCTGCATATTCGCCAACGCTAGATAGCAGAGAAATGTAATAGGTATGGGTTTTATCTGCCCAAGGCGCGATCGCTGCATAGACTGGTAAAGACACATCGGGAACTAGCAGTTCGGGATTGAAAGTTTTAACACTACCGAGTCCATGACAGGCAGGACAAGCACCATAGGGCGAATTAAAAGAAAACATACGCGGCGATAGTTCTTCCATCACTGCGCCATGTTCTGGACAGGCAAAGTTTTCAGAGAATGTCAGTAGATTGCTGATATTCTCCCTATTGGGAGCTTTTTGGTCGAGAATTTCAACCATTGCAATACCCTCGGCTCGTTTGAGGCAAGTAGCGAGGGAATCAGTCAGACGCTCTTGAATATCGGCTTTACGAATGAGGCGATCGACGACGATTTCAATATCGTGGAGTTTATTTTTTTCAAGTTCGATATTATCGCTGAGTTCACGCACTTCACCGTCAATCCGAACTCGCCCAAAACCTTCCGATGCAAGACTAGCTAATAATTTTTTATGAGTTCCCTTTTTGCCACGAATGACTGGTGCGAGTAACTGAAAGCGCGTGTGATCGCTTAGTTCCATGATCGAGTCCACCATCCGATCGATCGTCTGGGGTGCAATATTGCGATCGCAGATCGGGCAGTGCGGTGAACCTGCTCGACCATAGAGCAAGCGCAAATAATCATAAATCTCTGTAACCGTGCCAACCGTCGATCGCGGATTATGGGAAGTGGACTTTTGATCGATCGAAATTGCGGGACTCAAACCTTCGATGTAGTCTACATCGGGTTTATCAACCTGTCCCAAAAACTGACGCGCATAGGCGCTTAGCGATTCGACATAGCGCCGCTGCCCCTCGGCAAAAATCGTGTCAAAAGCTAGGGACGATTTGCCAGAGCCAGACACACCTGTAAACACAATCAGGCGATCGCGGGGAATTGTGAGGTCAACATTCTTGAGATTGTGCTGTCTAGCACCTCTAACATGGATATGGGTATGGTCTGGCATTCGATCGCGATTTATGCTTTAGCTGGCGTAAAGATTTGTTACTAGTGTATGCGATCGCTGGGAGATTTGTGGTGCTTTTAGTTATTCTGGCTTCTTAGGAAATACGCATTTTACGGTAATTTTCAGATTGGAGCTTGCGCCGCCAGAAGCGATGAAGGGTACGCCAGCTTTGGCATCGAGGCTTACACCAAACTCTAGGGTGACTTCACTGACTTCGGCACTTCCTAAATTGTGAAAGGCGTTAAGGGTATTGACGGTGTAGCCACGCACGAGGCTTTGCATGGCATGAAAGCTTTGGACTGCTTTTTCTTTGGCGGCGGCTTGAGCATTTTCAGGAAGACCAAATGATCGGGTTGGCGAAGTGGAAGTTACCGCAGTTTCTTCGACTTGAAAATAAATGATGCTGCCGTCTTCGAGTTCGGTGGGGATGAGTTGGGGCATGGTTTCTCTCTTGTAAATTAAGGGATTTATGTATGTGATTGAGTTTGATCTTATTTGCTTAGTGCATCTAATTTATCGATAAGTTTTAAACCTTCTTTTGGATCGCTTTGAGCCGCTAACAGTTTAAATCTGGTAAGGGTGTCAAATTCGACAAGAGAGATCGTGGAAAGTTCTTCAATTAGCTTGTTGATACTCAAGCCTTGACTCTCATCGAGTTTTTTTAGTCTGAGGTATTTGTCATCTGGTAGGCGAATGGTTAAGGTTGTCATGAGTCACTCCTATTACCTGTTTACTTTTTCCTTGATTTGGAATCGTTGCTGAAATTGGGCAATGATTTCAGGAGTTAGTTCTTTTTCTGTTTCAACGCTTTCTCGTTCTGATAATGCTATTTCTATTTCAGTGGGAGATGCCTTTCCTAGCTTTTGCAAAAGGTTAGTGAAGTCTGATTGTTGTTGGTTAGTTTCTTGTTTTAGAAGTAGTTGAACGATGTAATTTATAGAAGATTGATGGGTTAGGGCATAGACGATGTATTGATTGAGAGAGACTCCTTCGCTCTCTGCTAAATGGATTAGTTGTTGGTGTAATGTATCTGGTAAGCGTAAGGTTAATCGACTCATGGTTTAGTTCTTTTAGTTTAGAGCGGTAGGTACTGAATATGATTAGTAAAATCTTCTAAATCGCTAACTTTGGCAATCAGTTCTAAATCTCTTACACAAACACCTATACTTGCAATTTGTTGTGCGGCGTAAATGATGCCGATGAAGTTAGTCTCTTCTTGCAGAAGTTGATTGGCGATCGCTAAAAAATCATCGTCTCTAGTAAATAAAACTCTCTTTAACTCGTTGGCTCTCGCTAAAACTAGCGGATCTGGATCGCCCGATCGCTGATCTTCTTGGACAGAAAGGACATCTACTCCTCTTAGGCGCAATCCAAGTAAAATTTGGCGCGGTACGTTTTCATCCATGTATAGGGCGATCGCCATAGATTATCTTGCTTGGAGTTTGGCTTGCAATGGTGAGATGGGAGCGTTTAAGCGCATTTGTTCGGAATAGTCGAGGCGGTGCTGGATGTCGGTATCAATTTCTTGTTTGTGATCCCAGTAGTAGGCAAGAGCGGAATAAATTTTGCTGATGGCAATGTGGGGATATTGGAAATGTAGTTCTTCGGGACTCCAGCCGTAGGTGAGGTGCGAGGTGACTAGCTCGACGACTTTCATGGTCGTACCTGCAATGA
>QBML01000006.1:163297-166495 GCA_003242085.1 Pseudanabaena frigida
TAGGTGAGGTGCGAGGTGACTAGCTCGACGACTTTCATGGTCGTACCTGCAATGATGGGTACGTTGCCTTGAAGTTGGATGTGCATATATTGGGTTGGTGTGACGAGCACGGTTTAGACCTCCATAACAAGGAACTAAGGTTTTTTATCAATGACGCGATAGAAGCTGATTAATAGCTGTTTCGCCATCAGCGCCTTCTCCGCGATCGAGTTCTGCGGCGGCTATGTCGATTTTGTTGCCGAGTTCTTCGACCCAGAGATCGTAATGCGTTTTTCTAGAAGTTGCAATGCTTCGGCGATTACTTCAGTGGCGTTGGTGTAGCGCCCTGTGGCAAGCTGGGTTTGAATGAATTGTTCTTGTTCGGGTTGGAGGGTGATAGGCATGGGTTAGTTGATGCGATTGTTATATCGATTATATCTTTATCTCTAGTGTTGGGATTAGTAAACATGCGTAGGGGCATAGCATTCCCGCAATAATTTCTAAATTCTCAGATTCCCTTGATTTGGGAATGCTAGGCTCCAACACCTGACAACGCAGGGACAATTTATCGGTGAAGGCGAAGAGGGTTCTGCATTTGCAAATGGAGGTTTATGTGGGGTGTTTGGGAATGGTGGCGCAAATGCAAAACCCCTACAAATTTTTTCCTTTTTCCTTGGAGCGTGGACAAGGATGAACAGACGATCGCAGCTTTTATTTACTCTCTTCTGAATGCAACTCTCGAAAAATAGTCACTGATTTTGGTAGTTCTTGTTTTACGAGAATCTCCATGTATTCCTCAAAAGTTTTGGGCGGATTTTTGAAACGCCTTCTAGCAGTTTCCAAGGCTGCCATTACTTTCAATGGGTTTAAATCGATGATATCGACAATAAAATCGTCGGGATGTTTTGCTTCAATGCTGTATTTAGTGAGAACTGAATTGGGAAAATCCTTGAGATTAAAAGTGACAATTACATGAGCTTCAGACGCGATCGCTGCTGCTAAAATATGGTGATCGTCAGGATCTGGTAGAGCTAGTGAAGAAATTAACCCTTCAAATTCTTGGACTAAGCAATCGCGTATGCTTTTATCCATTACATCTCTCAGAGTCTCAAGCTGAACCATTTTCAGGTCGGGACGATTTTTAAGTAAGTTTCGCATCCATTCTTCGCGAATTAGATGCGTCCACTTTGCTCTAAAGAGATCGGTTAACGCGAGTTGAATGAGAATATCTCGCAGGTAATTGGGATAGAGAACGCAAGCATCAAGGAGAGCCACAAACCTAGTCATAAAGCCCTAGTTCTTGAGATTGCTTTACTAACTCGTCTAAGGCTTTAGACCTCTCTATATCTATCTGCTGTTTGTAAGCGATCGCGTCTTTAAGGTGAATGCGGCGGTGCGTTCCGACTTTGCGATAA
The DNA here is from genome assembly GCA_003242085.1 of Pseudanabaena frigida. Lineage (GTDB taxonomy): Bacteria > Cyanobacteriota > Cyanobacteriia > Pseudanabaenales > Pseudanabaenaceae > Pseudanabaena > Pseudanabaena frigida. The sequence goes on from QBML01000006.1 coordinate 164,692, forward strand.
GGGATTTCACCAGTTTCAAGTAGTTTAATCACAAAGGGGCGAGAGACGTTTAGGATGTCGGCTGCTTCTTGGGTGGTTAGTTCGGCTTGAATGGGTATGAGGCTTACGCCGTTGCCCTGTGACATTAGGGTTAGAGCATCCACGAGCATTTGATAGGCGGCTGCGGGAATTTCTGCATCTTGTTCGCTGCCATCTTCTTCAAAAAATCTCAGCTTGCAAACTTTATTATGAATATGGGCAGCCAAAATACGGCTACTCACTAAGGAGAGTTTTGTATCGTCGTCGTTAGGAATGTATGCAGAAATCATGGCTAGTTGACGGTAGATAGCTCCCAATCTAACACATCAAACGCAATAATCGAAACGAAAAAACGAGATATCTTAGGTGAGGTGCGAGGTGACTAGCTCGACGACTTTCATGGTCGTACCTGCAATGATGGGTACGTTGCCTTGAAGTTGGATGTGCATATATTGGGTTGGTGTGTCGCGCATTTTGCAGACCTCCATAACAAGGAACTAAGGGTTTTCTTCAAACATGGCTTCTAGATTCCGATCGCCTTTAATCACTCGCATAATTTCTATGTCTTCATCAATGACGCGATAGAAGCTGATTAATAGCTATTTCGCCATCAACACCTTCACCACGATCGCATTCTGCGGCGGCGACGTCAATTTTGTTGCGGAGATCTTCGACTAGATTTGTCGTTAATCCTTCTAGATAAAGGGTATCGTAACTAAGGTCTATTTCATTTACCCATTCCACTGAGCCAGCAACAACTCGAACTGAGGCAAATAGCGCAGTGTTTTTTAGTTGATTAAATACACCTTTGTTGAGATATGGCTTCAAATCAAAGATTTTTTGTTCGCCATTTTCAAACCAGAGCATCAAGCAATAGTTCTCAAGGGGTTTAACTTTTTTGACGTAGGGATTAATCATCATCTCTGTTATTTTAAAGGATCGATTTTGAATGGTTCTTGACCGTTAACTGCTAGTTGCCAATCTGCGATTAGTTCTTCTCTGTGAATTTCAATCCAAGCTTCGACAAGTTTTCGTTTGTTTTTGGGTAATTCACCTGCGAGTAACTCTCCATCAGCTAGGCTAAATACTGCCTGTGAGTCTGCATACTCGGCATGAATATGGGGAACGTTATGCTGTTTATTGTCGAAGTAATACATTCGGATGATGACACCGTAAAACATGGACAGAGTTGGCATAGATAAAACTCATTATGTAGAAGCTTGAATTTGCTATATTTTTTCTAGTTTAATCCGAATTTTTTCCTTTTACCTTTTTACTTTTGCCTTGGAGCAAGACTACACATCTGTCTATCTTCGTCACTGGCATTGGGGTTATTAACGAGATAGTCGTGGAGCCACGCGCAACCCTTTGCCATCAGGTCATCAAGATTTAAGTTCCACAATTTAACGGTGTTATCCTCACTGCCAGTAGCGATGGACTTGCCATCGGGACTAAAGGCTACGCTATAGACACCATCGCTATGCCCTTTCAAGGTTTGGATTTCTTTTCCTTCCAGATTCCACAATTTGACGGTGTTGTCGTAACTGCCAGTGGCAATCGTCTTGCCATCGGGACTAAAGGCTACGCTATAGACACTATCGCTATGCCCTTTCAAGGTTTGGATTTCTTTTCCTTCCAGATTCCACAATTTGACGGTGTTGTCCCTATTTCCAGTGGCAATCGTTTTGCCATCGGGACTAAAGGCTACGCTACTGACAATTTTGCTATGCCCTTTCAAGGTTTGGATTTCTTTTCCTTCCAGATTCCACAATTTGACGGTGTTGTC
>QBML01000006.1:166505-173169 GCA_003242085.1 Pseudanabaena frigida
CTTTCAAGGTTTGGATTTCTTTTCCTTCCAGATTCCACAATTTGACGGTGTTGTCGTAACTGCCAGTGGCAATCGTCTTGCCATCGGGACTAAAGGCTACGCTATAGACACTATTGCTATGCCCTTTCAAGGTTTGGATTTCTTTTCCTTCCAGATTCCACAATTTGACGGTGTTGTCCCTATTTCCAGTGGCAATCGTTTTGCCATCGGGACTAAAGGCTACGCTCTGCCCTTTCAAAGTTTGGATTTCTTTTCCTTCCAGATTCCATAATTTGACGGTGCTGTCCCCACTTCCAGTGGCAATCGTCTTGCCATCGGGACTAAAGGCTACGCTCCAGACATGATCGCTATGGTCAAAGCGATTTTTATCTTTGACTTCATAGACAAACCGTGACAAATTTGCTGTCACCAGCATTCGTATATTTGCTTTGTCTTTTTTGGAGATCTCAGGATCTAATGATTTGAGTTGCCGTCCTGCGCTGACCGCCTTGAGCAGAGCATCAAATACCTGATCTCCCTGAAAATCTCCCTTTGCATTAAGACTTTTGAGCCACACATCAGCAATTTTAATATCATCGGTTGCTTCCTTCACCGCGATTGCCGACTCTTCTTGATCAGCTAAGGCAACCTTCACCTTCACTTCTGCATCGGTAATTTTCGCCTGAGCCGCTGCCACCTTTTCCGCCGACTCTTGCGACACCTTCTCCGCATCAGCCTTAGCCAATTCCAAATTCTTCTGAGCCTCCTCAACCTTCAGATCTGCCTCTTTTTTCTTCTCATTTGCATCCCTCACCTTTTGCGCCGCATCTCTCTCTTCTTTTTTCGCCTTCTTCCCAATACTATCAGCCTCTTTATTTGCAAAATCTACCTTCTGATCGGCATCTTGCAATTTAGACTGAGCGTCTTTCTGAGTTTCCGCAACCTTCACATTTGAGTCATTTACCGATCGCGTAGCCCATACCCCGGCCACTGCCGCCAACAACAGCATCACCCCCAACACCACCGAACCAACCTTAACCCGATCGCTTGCCTTCCGTTCCGCCGCAACCAAAATTGCATTCGCCTCCTCCGTCGCCGCCAACTGTTGACTCGTCTCAAACCTCTCAAACTCCCGACTTTCTCGTAAAAACTGCTCATCAACATCACTAAGCCTCTTCCCCCTCGCCCAAATCTCCGCCTCCTCCAACGCCTGACCCCGCAACAGAAACCCCTGATTCTGTCCCTCCTCCGCATCCCGCCAAGCCCGAAACGCCGAAGCATAAAACTCTGGACGCAAATCCGCTAACTGACCCTCCACCCAAGCATTATTAAACACCGCCCCATAAATCGGATTATAGGAAACCAACCGCCCATCCCGTCGCACCACCAACCCCGTCAACCGTAACTTCGATCGCTCCTCACTGCGATCGTCTTCCAATTCTCCATCCGCCAACACCTGCTGATAGCAACCCAACATCCGCCCCCGCAACTTCTCCTCCACACTAATCACGCGATCCCTAATCGTCGTCAAATGTGGCGGCGCATCCTGCGATTCCCAATTCGTGACAATTCGCTCCTGTACTAAATTCTCAACCCAATCCACAATATTCTCAGGCGGTGCAATTCCTGCTAACTCCTTCTCTATCATGCCCAACAAGCGCTGAATCAGAAAAGGCTGTCCCCCCGTCCACTTCACCGCCTCTTCCAGATATTCCTGCGGATTCGTCACCTTACTCGCTAAACCCTGCATCAAAGGCAAAGCCTCCGTCAGCGTAAACCCCGCCATCTCCACCGCATAGCCAATATTAAACGCCGAAGTATTATGACTCTGGATCAAATCCGTCGGTGTCGCCACCCCCAAAAACGAAAAAGTAAGGCGATTATAGTCAGACTTAGTCGGACGATCTTCAAAAAACGATCGAACCAAACCAAAGAAATCATCCATCCCAAACTTGAGACTCAAGAGGCGATCAATCTCTTCCACAAAAATTACAATCGGCGCATCAATCTCTTGCAACACAACTGTTTCAATAAATTCCGCAAAACGCTGCACAGGCGACAGCAATTCCCGTTCTCTAATCCAACTCCGCAAATCAAACTTACTTTTTAAATCCAAATCCCCTACTAAACTCCGAATCGCGCTGGCATACCACTGCTCACAAGTCACCTCCACCCCAATCTTCTGCGGATCGATCGTCGCACACACAATCCCCTCTGCTTGCAACTTATGCGTCACCCGCACCCGCAAACTCGATTTCCCCATCTGCCGACAGTTAAACACATAGCAATATTTACGCTCCTTAAGCAACTCGTAATAGTCGCGATCGCATTGGCGATCGACATAGCTAGGCGCATCAGCAGGGAGACTACCACCAACTTGATAATTAAAAGAGCTTGCATTAGTCATAATGGCGGGTGATTTCCTGTTGCATAGAGAATACGACGCAGATTGACAACTCCTTCACGATTAAGTTTAAGCAGTGCCACAGTTACTCTTCCTGTTGGTGTTAAACCAATGATTTCACTGTAATCATCATTCCAAGTAAAATGCTCCTTCCATTGCTGTTGTCTAGGATGATAAAGATCTATTATTTGTGAAGTTATGTGGTCAATTGCTTGAGTTTTAGTGTGTTTGTAATTGTTGCATCCTTGACAAGCGAGAGCAAGATTATCAACCGTAGTTTCACCATTTTTCCAAATCGGAATAATATGCTCAACGGAAAGCCTCTGTGTAGAGTAAGTCTCTTGGCTAAGACAATATTCGCAACAACCTTTTGCTCTTTCCGTGACTACTTGCCGAAGCTTTTCGCTGATTGATTTAGGAGTCATAGAGCCTATGGTTGCAACTGAAATCCTTGGATTAGCTCATTCAAAGACGTTTGCCGAAGTTTCGCAAGTTCGGTCAAATTTTCTAATCTTTTAACATCGATCGCCTCAATATGTTCTCCTAGGTTGACTAACTCTTGATATTCTTCATCTGTAAGAGTGTTATCTTGACGTTTACCAATAAGCAAGTCATAGCGTTCTTGGAGATGAGTAGGAACACATTGAGTAATTTGTTGCAATAGCAAAGATTGCTCGCTTGGCAAGCTCAGAATTTTTCGCTTAGTTTGAATCCTAATAGCTTGAGCAATCAATTGTTCGAGCTCTGTCGAATCTAGCTGCTCTACAGTTTGAATAAGTTGCTCAAAGGGAAGTTGAGTTTGAACGGTGATTTGGGTCATAGTTTTACTCTTGATGACTATGCTAATTTCAGTTTAGTGCGATTTCTAAGCTATAGCCGATCGCGAAAATAACGACGATATAACTGATTACGAATAATGACACCTGTTTCTGTGCGTAATATTAAACCCATTCCATCTAACTTTGCCGTAGTCGCCAGATCAAAACGGATCGGTTGTGGTGAGTTAACCAGCGATCGCAAAACTTCGCTGAGATGAGTATCTTTTTCGACCTTGGCTAAACGTGTGGTGAGATGTTTACCAAAAAGTCCCACTTCCGTTGCCGCACTTTGGATGACCTGCTCAAGAGAATTTTCCCCACTAGCCAAATTATAGAAAGCCATTCGTACAAGATAAGGATGACCACCCACTAAATTAGCGATCGGTTCTATTTGTGCGGCTGATAATCCATGCAATACGGCAAGTTCTTGAACTTGAGCAATTGTAAATTCATCCAAATCAATTGGCGTACCTACATTAAACGGTGATTGGTTAATATCCTTAGTCGAAAAAGATTCCATCGAATATGCAAGCACTAGCCGTAATTTGCCCCATGTGCGATCGTGCTTGCCCTGCTCGTGCCAACCGCGCAACAAACCGCAAAAATCTACCTCGATCGCTTCATGCAAAAATATCCGATCTAAATTTTCGATCGCAATCACCAACGGGCGATCATCATCACCATTTAACAAATATTGTTCAAAAAATTCCTCACAGTTGCCATTTGCGCCAAACATCTCATCCCAGTCATCGGTCGGTTTCGCCTTCACCCCGAAATCACGCCCAATCACTGCACAAAACCACTGTAAAAAGCGATCCATATTTTCAAAGAACTTGCGATCGCACTTTTGCAAATCCAGCCATGTGGTGCGATTGCCCAGCCGCCGCGCCTCTTCTAATACCCTCACCAATAGCGAAGACTTACCCATGCGATCAGGGGATTTTAAACGTAGTAGGGCATGGGGCATGGCGATCGCTTTAAAAGCTTGTTCCTGTTGAGGCGATCGCGGAATATAAAAATCTGAACCAATCCGCACTGCGCCCTCAGGTTCTTCGATCGCTATATTTACCTTCGGCAAAATCTGACTCGTATGGCTGTGTTCCAACAGCACAGGTGTTTGCGCTTCAGGAATGTTTTTGAGTGCAATTAAGTTTCTACCTAACTCAAAAGCCTCTTTAACTGATTTACCCTCAAATAACGCCCCATAAAAACCCTTAGCAAACTCGATCGCTGCCAGATCCCCGATCGCCTGATTCATCCCTAAAACGTAAGGCACATAACGAGCGATCGCCTCTGCCTGCACCTCTGAGAAACAAGCATTCAGCACCACACAGTCGATCCCATTTTGGAGAATACGAAATAAATCCGCTAGAGCTTCCGTCGGTGCGAGTTGCCATTCTCCTGCATCATTTTCCAAAACCAACCCATTCGCCGCCGCCCCATGTCCTGAGAAATGTACTACACGCGGCACTTCCTGAAGCAAAATCGGCTGCAAGTCATCAATTCGCACCGCCGCTTTCGAGACAATCGCAAAGCGATCGCGCAAACTCGACTTCTGACAGCATTCTTCAATTTCCCGAAATTCCGCCTCCACCCGCAAGCGATCGGTATTCGCAGGATTAGCAGACAGCAGCAGTACTTTTTTCTGATCCATTCTCGCGATCGCCTTTGTGGTATCTCTACGAGCATTAGAGTAGTTTTAAATGTCACTGTCAAGAAATTCGGCATTCCCAAAACAAGAAGCGACACTTCGTGTCGCTTCTTGTTTTGGGAATGCTAAACTGCGAATCATCGGTGTATCGCGCTAATCATGGGAATTATTACCAAACGTTCATCTAAAAAAGTTCGGGCTAATGAAATCTTAATTCGACTCAAACGGCTTTATCCCGACGCAACCTGTTCTCTTGATTACGAAACACCAGTTCAGCTTTTGGTTGCCGTGATTCTCTCAGCACAATGCACTGATGAGCGAGTAAACATGGTTACGCCTAAGCTGTTTGCCCGTTTTCCTGACGCAATCGCATTAGCTAATGCCGATCTTGATGAACTCATGGAGTTAGTCCACTCCACAGGTTTTTATCGTAACAAATCCAAAAATATTAGAAGTGCGTGCGAAACGATCGTGCGGGACTTTGATGGGCAAGTACCAAATACGATGGAAAAACTGCTGAAGCTTGCAGGAGTTGCTCGTAAAACTGCCAATGTCGTATTAGCTCATGCCTATGGAATCAATGCGGGCGTGACTGTTGATACCCATGTAAAACGACTGACTAAAAGATTGGGGCTAACTAAATTTGAAGAACCCCTTAAGGTCGAACGAGATTTGATGGGACTACTGCCCCAGCGTGACTGGGAAAATTGGTCGATTCGGATTATTTATCATGGTCGCGCTGTTTGCAATGCCCGAAAACCAGCTTGCGATCGATGTCAGCTTGCCGATATATGTCCATCAGCATCTATGTCACCAGTCTTGTAAAGAAAGATTTAGATGCGTTGCTTTGCAATGGAGCTAAATCCTTTGGGTAATGTGGCAAAGCTACTTTTTTAGTGTGAGGTTGTGAAGTTTTCTAAAGATACTCACTCTTTATGCAGTGACATCCGCGCTTATTCCCTAAAATGAAGACAAATTTCTCCCTGCAATCTTTACTTAATAAAGACTTATGACAGATTTTGTAAAACCCTTCAAGAACGATCCCCAACTTGGGAATTTGTCTACACCAATCAGCGATTCTGCGATCGTTAAGGCATTTATTGGTAATCTTCCTGCCTACCGTGCAGGCTTATCTCCTAGCCGTCGTGGTCTAGAAGTTGGCATGGCACATGGTTATTTCATCTATGGACCTTTTGCATTACTTGGTCCTTTGAGAAATACCGAATTGGGTAGCCTTGCTGGATTATTGGCAACTTTAGCCTTTGTTATGATTTTGACCGCTGGTTTGTCCTTGCATGGTCAGCACGTAACCAAACTCCAATCAAGCTCCGCACTTGAGGCTCCTGCTGAGCTTGGTACTCCCTCTGGCTGGAGCGAATTTGCTAGCAGCTTCTTGGTTGGTGGTGCTGGCGGTGCAGCATTTGCATACTTCCTCAACTATCTAGAACCAATGCAAAAATTCCTTGGTTTACTTTGGTCTTAATCTCGTTTCTGGTATTGCTAACATCAATGGCCAGCTACGCGAACTTAAACAAAATCAAGTCAATAAAAACTTCATATCTTATTCAAGGAAAAACACAACCATGACTGGATACTACGCACATTATTACGTTTCTTTCATTTTCGTACCTCTTGCTGGTGTAATCCTCCCCATCCTCGCTATGGGTCTGCTTTTCAACTACGTTGAGAACTAATCTTCAAACTTGGAAATTAGGCTATTTGTAGTCTTATGTCTTAAATTCGTCCTCTGCATCTTATTTTTATCACATTCTTAAATAAAGGAAAGGCGATCGCTACAATGTAGCGATCGCC
>QBML01000007.1 GCA_003242085.1 Pseudanabaena frigida
CCCTTTTATAGGGTTTATAACTTACTTGGCTATAGCTATAAATCGTTGAATTACAGTATAATTATGAAAACGATTATCATTTTTTGAGCATCAGCATCTATGCTTGAAGTGCAAAACCTGTCAGTTAGATATCGCGAAGTCTCTGCTTTGTCGGATATTTCCTTTAGCCTCAATTCTGGCTCATTAGTGGGCTTAATTGGTCCAAATGGAGCAGGCAAAAGCACTTTACTAAAAGCAATGCTAGATCTGATCCCGACCCAAAGCGGGCAAGTTTTTTATCAAGAAAGACCTCTCAAGCAACAACGTCAAAAAGTTGCTTACCTACCACAGCGATCGCAGATTGATTGGGACTATCCTGTGACCGTCTGGAATGTAGTCATGATGTCGCGCACCTTGCACAGTGGTTGGTTCGGCAAAACTAGCCGACAATCCAAGGAAATTGTACGGGAAGTATTGGAGCGAGTGGAACTGTACGAATTACGCGATCGCCCGATTAAAAATCTTTCGGGTGGACAACAACAGCGTGTATTTCTCGCAAGAGCTTTAGCACAACAGGCAGATATTTTGTTACTAGATGAGCCGATGACCGCAGTTGACAAAAAGACTGAGGCGTTAATGTGGCAAATTTATAGTGAATTAAGGCAAGAAGGCAAAACCCTACTGATTAGCTGCCATGAGTGGGGCAATACCCTCGATCGCTACGACCAGCTATTACTGCTCAATCGTCATTTGGTCGCCAGTGGTACGCCTCGACAAGTTTTGACTACTGCCAATATTCAAAGGGCTTACGGCGGATCGCTAGAAAGCAGGGATAATAGCGATCGCACTGAAGAATTATTATTTTGCTAAATTCCCTCACAAATTAAATGCTCCAAATCACAAAGTACTCGGCGATCGCCATTGAAGAAATTAGTATTACAGCTATCCGATCGCAGGGTGCTGGCGGTCAAAATGTAAATAAAGTCTCGACGGCAATTCATCTGCGTTTTGATATTAATGCCTCGTCTCTATCGCCTATTTATAAAGAGCGGTTGCTAAATTTAAGCGATCGGCGCATTACCAAAGATGGAATTATCGTCATTAAGGCACAACAACATCGAACCCAAGAACAAAATAAAGAAGATGCACTCAAACGGCTCCAAGGTTTAATCCAAAGCGTGACAGTAGTTCAGCCAAAACGAAAGCTTACTAAACCCTCACGCAGCTCGCAAAACAGGCGTATAGAGGACAAGACTAAACGCAGTGAAATCAAAGCTTTAAGAGGAAATATTAGCGATTTGGGCTAACTATAATTAGCTCCATTTAGAGTTTTACTTAATTCTTAATTAGTGTTTCACCAAAGCTCCGAATTATCGGTAAGGTGTCTGTAAACCAACCCAGCCCTAAACCTCCCCCCGCAATTACGGCAAGCACAAAGAAATTCCAGCCGCGATTGTTCATAAAGGCACGAAGTTCATTTCTGGCAACATACATCAGCATTGCCCAAACAACACTAATTCCGAGAGACAAAATAAACTGCGATTTTTGAAAAAAGACAAATATCACAGCAGCGATCGCCCATGCTACAGAAAAAAGCCAATCCACACCAAAGGCGATCGCGCCAATGGGAATCCAGATACGCCAATCGGCTTTGTGGATAGAAAGCAGCCAACCGTAGGCAATATAACCAACTAATACAAGAGCTAGTGAAAATATCGGTATTTTTCTTATAGTGCGCATATCTCATATCTCCAGAGAAAGAGTATTAGTTAGAGGTTATAGCGCAAAGCGTTACCCCTAAACCAAAAAATTGATTAAAAATCCTTACTTTATACGCGCTCCAATCAATTATTTAAATAATTCGATCTAAATCCAAAACTAGAAATAGGTTAGGCTATTTTTGCCGATACAAATAGTTTTGGATTTTATTCTTTTATCCCTTTAATCAAATACATATCAACTTGTCCCATATTTTTCGCTAAAATTTTGCCTCGATATGCCACTTCAAAAAAATCTTTAACTAACTCAAAAGTAGCTCTAGAAATATTAATCTGACCAGCTACTCCCGATGATTCCATTCGTGATGCTAGATTAACCGTATCTCCCCAAACATCATAAACAAACTTGTTTTTGCCAATCACACCACTCAACAACGAGCCAGAATGAATTCCAATTCTTGTATTCCAGTATGGTATACATTGTTGCATTTTTTGTTGTCTTCGCAATTCCATAAATTGTTGAATTTGTAATGCCGCCATAACAACATCAAACGCATGAGTACTACTAGGTGTTGGAATACCACCACAGCACATGTAGCTATCTCCAATAGTTTTTAGCTTCTCTAAATGATATTTTTCAATGATTTGATCGAAACTAGAAAAGCAATAATCAAGCTCATCGACCAAATCTTCAGGAGTCATTGTCTTCGATATCATCGAAAAGTTCTCAAAGTCAGTGAACAAGATCGTAGCTGCTGGATGATAGACAGGCTTAACTCTACCATCACGTTTAATTTCTTCGGCTATTTGGGAAGGTAAGATATTTAATAATAATCTTTCCGATTTTTGTTTTTCTTTCTCAATTTCCGAATTCAGTAAATTTAGATCTTCAAAGGAATTGGCATTCCTAATAGCGGAAGATAGTTGTAAAGCAAGTAAATAGCCAATCCTGAGGTCTTCTTGATTATATGCCTGTGGCTTGGATGAACCAAAAAAGATTACGCCAAGGATCTTTTGGAAACTCTCAAGCGGTAAAATAATTTGGGAAGCATATTGACTCAGGAAGTCTTTGGATTTGGCTTGCTTAACAAGCTGTGATTGACCTTTTAAAGCCTTATGAAAACAATTATTCTCAGCAATAATCGATTCTTCAAACTCAACTTGATTGCCAGCTAGCTTAATAAATCTTCCAGAATCATTTTTAAGTAGATATACACTCAGGTGTTCAAAGTCTAATAACCACTTGGCTTGTTTCCCAACAACTCGCAATATTTCATCAAGATTAAGAGAACGGTTAATTGCTGTAGCAATTTCATTAACAGCGGAAATTCTCACAGATATGGCTTGAGTTTCTGCTAAAAGTCTTTGAGCCGTTACTAGCAGTTCGTCTCGATCTAGGTTGTCAAGTTCTTTTTTATTTGAGGGGTTGGGTGAATAATTCATTACCAAATATTTTCTCCTTAATAGAGATGTTGCAGTTTGCAAGGTTTTTACAATTCGTTTGCAATAATTTGCAAACTGCAAAATAGAAGCATCTTAAACTTTGGCGTAAACCTCTCATCAGCGTATATTTGAGAAGTTCTTATTCATATTTCAATTAAAGTCAATCCTTTTCGCCCCCTACCCCCCCGAATCATGAAAGAATTAAACCTTGTTCCTCTCAGAATTGAGGAGCTAGGCAGAAGCAAAATCTTGGTTAGTAGAAGTTATAAAGCATCAATTTCAAGGGCGATCGCATCAGTATAGCGATTCACACTAGAAAACAAATCTGCTGCCGCCACAATCTCAAAGATTTCCGCATCGTCTAATCCAAAAGATTGCAAATTTTGGTAATGAGATTCGTTGATTTCTAGGGGATTTGTCCCTGCGAGTAACCCAAATTTAATCACTGCCTTATCTCTTTCTGGCAATGGACAAGCATCAAAGTTAGAGACTAAAGTAGATAAAATTTCTTCACTCATGCCTAGAGCAGATAGTCCATGTAGATGCACGTTCAAGGCATACACGCTATTATTTGCCTGAGAAATGGCAACTCCTACCATTTCCTTGAGAGTGCGGGGTACATCGCCTTGAAGGATCGTCGAGCGAAATTTCTTCCAATTCGCTTCTAGAATATTGGGATTGATTGCCATTGATTTGAAAATATTGGGGACAATTCCAAATCCTAACTCGGACAAAATTTGATCGTAAACCTCAATGACCTTTGGATCGGTCGCTTGGTCATATTCAACGATAGGAAAATGAGTCATATTTTCAGTGGTATTTATAAAAACTATTTTTTAAGAGGAATATTATAAAAATTGGAGAATAAATTCCTAATGCTCCACATTTAGCTTGCCATGGAAGCCTAAAAATATTGGCAACGAGACAATCAGGGTTTTAGGGATTTTTAGAGAAATTAATGATAATTCATTTTATTAGTGGGTTGTTATTGACAATGATAAAATAGTGATTTTTTATGGTTAACGCTCAAAACAATTGCTACATAGGCATTTCTCTTCTAAATACTTTTTTGATAAAATAATGGCAGGATATAAGTTATACGAACCTTTTATGAGCATAACAGAATTTTCGCTAAATTTAAGATAGACAAAATGCTTAAAAATAAGCGATCGCAGTTTTGCAATAAGCATATGCTTATTGCGAAAAAAATCAACTTCAGTGCCAACCCCAATTAAGTAGAAGTACCGCCTCTATTTATTTGGGGTTTACGTCCTAAGCAAAACTTGCATTGATATATTAAAATGGAACCTTGCCTAAACCTTGGCGTAAAACCTGAGGATTAAGATCATCTGTTAGATCGAGAATTGTGGAAACTTCAGAACTATGATCAGAACCATCATCAACGATAAAATCGACTAGTTTGGAAAAGTAATCAAATAGCTCTATCTTTGGTAAATCGCAGACATTACGTTGCTTACTATTAATTTGATTACTAAAATCCTCTTCATTAAGATCGTCTTCTTGCAAATTTGCAGAAGTGGAGATAATTGGATTTGCTAAGACCTCAATGATTGCCTGAGATACTGCATGGTTAGGAACACGAATCCCAGTAGTTTTGCGTTTGGGATTTAATACCAACTTGGGAACAAGTTTAGTGGCAGGCAGAATGAATGTGAAGGGACCTGGAACTAGGCTCTTCATCGTGCGATAGTTAGCATTAGAGACGATCGCATATTCAGCAATATTAGACAGCGACGAGCATAAAAACGTCAGTGGTTTATCGTTCGACATTTGCTTGAGTTTGCGGACACGCTCTACGGCCGACTTTGACATTAAATCGCAGCCGATCGCGTAAACAGTATCCGTTGGATAGAGCATAATCGCACCATCGCGCAAAGCCGATACAATTTGGGCGATCGTGCGGGCTTGAGGATTGTCGGGATGTAGTCGATAGGTCGTAGCCATAGTTGCGCCTCGCGCTAGTTTTGTTAGAGAAAGAACGCGAAGCGCTTTTATTTTAGAGATATTCTCTATTCATTAGAGGTTGTAGCACCTCAGGAATTAAGATACGTCCGTCAGGTTGCTGATAATTTTCCAGAATGGCAGACATAGTGCGACCCACTGCTAATCCAGAACCATTGAGAGTATGCAAAAATTCAGTTCCCTTTTTACCCTTACTCTTAAAGCGAATATTGGCACGTCTTGCTTGGAAATCATGGAAATTGGAACAGCTTGAAATTTCGCGATAGGTATTTGCTGTAGGCAACCAAACTTCGAGGTCATAGCATTTGGCGGCACTAAAGCCGATATCACCCGTACAAAGTTCAACTACACGGTAGGGAAGTTTCAAAGCTTGCAAAATTGATTCTGCATCACGCACTAGGTTTTCGTGCTCCTCTGCTGAATTTTCAGGAAGCACGAATTTAACTAGTTCCACTTTATTAAACTGATGCAAGCGAATTAATCCTCTAGTATCTCGTCCATAGCTACCAGCTTCTCGACGAAAACATGGCGTATAGGCACAATGATGAACTGGTAATACTTCATCATCAAAGATTTCATCGCGATACAAATTCGTAACAGGAACTTCGGCAGTGGGAATTAGCCATAGTTCATCTTCTGCACATTTAAATAAATCTTCGGCAAACTTCGGTAATTGTCCTGTACCTGTCATGCTAGCCTTATTCACCAAAAGTGGTGGTGCAACTTCGACATAGCCATTGCCAGTATGAGTATTCAGCATGAACTGAATTAGAGCGCGTTCGAGGGCTGCACCTGCACCAATGAGATTAACAAAGCGAGCTTGCGAAATCTTGACCGCCCGTTCAAAGTTGAGAATCCCTAATTTTTCGCCAATTTCCCAATGAGGCAGAATATCTGTGCGCGTAGTTTTATATTCATCGCCCCAACGCCGCACTTCAATATTTTCTGTCTCATTAGCGCCAATGGGAGTAGTTTCGCTGGGCAAGTTGGGCAACGTCATTAAAATGGCATTGCTTTCTTCTCGAAGTGCTTTCTCTTTTGGTTCCAGTTCCGCTAACAGTTGCTTAATTTCAGGCGATCGCGCTTTGAGTGCTTGAATTTCCGCTTCGGGCGCACCTGATTTCATTTTGATGCCAACTTGCTTACCGATATCGTTGCTTTCGGCTTGCAGATGCGATCGCTGAGTTTCCAATGCACGAACTTCCTGCTCTAGTTCGACTAATCTGCTTATGTCGTAACCTTTGCCTCGACTGTTGAGGCGAGCTTGCACCTGTTCGGGCTGCGATCGCACGAGCTTAATGTCTAACACGAACTTTTTTCTACCTAAACACACTCAAAGCATCATAACTTAATGCGAGTAGGTTACGATAGGCGGCGCTAAGTACCACCTATCCTATAGATTAGTAGGTCAACAAATTGTCAAAAGATTATTTAGCTTTAATTCTCGATCTGCAAAAGCATTTAGAAACATTGCAAACAGAGATCGCCTCACAGCCAGAACTTAAACCTGCGAGCGCTAAAGATTGGCTGCGATCGCTTAGCGAAATCCAAAGTTTTTTTCAGTCAAAAATCATAAATACAAATTTGGAGATAACGCCCCAAAATCTATCTTTGCAAGTGGAAATCGACAAACAATTAAAGATGCTGAGCGTAGATTTGAGTATGTTGCAAACTTCACGCAATCCCACCACATGGCAAAAACGCTATCAGCAAGCCTGCGATCGCTTTGTTTTATTAGCACGCTATTTCCAAATGCATTAAATTAAAAAGCTTAAGCCTTGTGCTTTTTTATGGCGATCGCTACGACTTAGAGGCGAAACATTTTCTTGTAACCGTATAAAATACTCGATACATATTAATATAAACATAGTAAAAACTCTATAGTAAAATCAATGATCCTAGAAACGGCTTGGTTACTTCCTTGCTATGGTTTGCTGGGCGCAGGGCTTACTCTACCTTGGTCATTAAGGTTAGTACGTCGTACTGGTCCACGCCCAGCGGCTTACCTAAATATTTTGATGACTATACTTGCACTAGTACATAGTTGCTGGTTATTGGCATCAATTTGGGGCGAACCCGCTAGACAATTTGAGTTTATTTGGTTTCAAGCCTTCGATCTAAATATTGCTTGTTCTTTTGATATTTCCCAAATTAGTGCAGGCGCATCAGTAATGATCGCCACCATGAGCTTAATTTCGCAAGTCTACGGACTAGGATCGCTAGAAACAGATTGGGCGATCGCCAGATTTTGCGCTTTGATTGGCTTTTTTGAAGCCGCAATTACAGGCATCGCCTTTAGTGACTCACTATTTTTTAGCTATGCCTTACTAGAGATGCTCACAGTATCCACCTATCTATTGGTAGGATTTTGGTACGCTCAGCCTCTGGTGGTGACTGCAGCTAGAGATGCTTTTTGGACAAAGCGGGTTGGTGATTTGTTTTTGTTGATGGGTGTAGTAACACTCTCTAATCTTACTGATAGCCTGAATTTTTCCGATTTAAAAACATGGGCAGATGCGCCACAAACGATCGCCTATTTTGCCGAGCATCAACAATTTGGCACATTATTGGGACTAGCTCTAATTGCAGGTCCCCTTGGTAAATGCGCTCAGTTCCCTTTGCACCTATGGCTTGATGAAGCAATGGAGGGTCCAAACCCAGCCTCGATTTTGCGAAATTCGGTGGTGGTTGGTGCAGGAGCCTATGTGCTGATTAAGTTTCAGCCAATTTTATCTCTGTTCCCAGTGGCATCTGAGGCTACGGTGATTCTCGGTGCAATTACGGCGATCGGTGCGACTCTAGTGGCGATCGCCCAAATCGATATGAAGCGCGCCCTCTCTCACTCTACCAGTGGCTATCTTGGCTTAGTGTTTATCGCCGTGGGTATGCAACAGCCTGACCTAGCTTTGGGACTACTTTTTAGTCATGGGATTAGCAAATCTCTGTTGTTCCTCAGTTCTGGTGCAGTGATGATGACTACGATGACGCAAGATCTTACGGAAATGGGTGGGCTAAAGACGAGAATGCCTGCAACTTTGGTTGGTTTTATCGTCGGCTCTTTCAGTCTAGTTGCCTTACTTCCCTTTGGTGGATTTTGGACGCTTTTGCGGTGGGAAGAAACTTTCTGGAATAGCGATCCTTGGTTAATTGCGATCGCTCTAGCAGTCAACTGCATTACTGCCTTTGGCTTAATGCGAATCTTCGCTCTGGTGTTCTTAGGACAAACACAACCAAAGACCCGTCGCGCTCCTGAAGTAGCGTGGCAAGTGGCAATTCCCTTAGTCAGCTTGACGATTATTACTTTACTCGTCCCAATCCTGCTGCCATCTTGGGAATTTGTAGATATTGACTTAGATACTGTCGATATTTGGGGCAGTATAGTGTTGGCAGCTTCAGGCTTGTTAGGATTTGGTGTCGGTGCATATATCTACATCAAGCCTTACGAATCTGGCAGTTCTGTCCCGATGCCTCCAAGGCTTGTCCGTAGTTCTTGGAAAGCCTTGCAAGACTTACTAGCTTACGATCTATATGTACAGGCTATCTATAAGTACACGGTGGTTTTAGTTGTCGGTGGTGGCTCTAAAATTTTGGCTTGGGTCGATCGCTATTTAGTCGATGGTTCAGTCAACTTCTTAGGATTCGCTTCAATTTTTAGTGGTGAGAGCCTGAAATATACTGTCACAGGTAGATTGCAGCAGTACGTGTTGACAATCATGATTGGTTTAATTTTGATCGGTTTTGCTGCTTTTTATGGTTTGCATTAAGAGCGATTGAATGTTCAGAGCGTTAGCTGCTAAACATTCAATTGCTCCTAATAGTTTTAATTATTATTTTTTAATCAAATATGCTTAGTACATTAGTTTGGGCACCGATCGCTGGGGCACTTTTAGTGGTTTTATTGGGAGGAATATTCGACTCCCAACAGTTACGCCGAATATCTTTAGCGATCGCGATCGCTACCTTTGGTTGGTCATTATTTTTACTAACTAAATTTGATGTTAGCTTGGCATCAATGCAGATGCAAGAATCCATAGCTTGGTTAGATCAGATTGGACTCAGCTATCGGTTAGGGATAGATGGATTAGCATTCCCGTTAGTTCTGCTCAATGGCTTACTCTTAAGCATTGCCATTTATATCAGCAACGATATCAAACGACCAAGACTCTATTTCCCTCTGTTATTACTGATTGGCGGCGGTGTCAATGGTGCTTTTCTTGCCGAAAATTTACTACTGTTTTTCCTATTTTTTGAGATAGAACTCATTCCACTCTATCTACTAATCGCGATCTGGGGCGGTGAAAGACGTGGCTATGCAGCGACCAAATTTTTGATTTATACCGCCATATCGGGAGTGCTAATTTTAGCCGCTTTCTTTGGAATGGCGGCTTTTGGTAGTGATGCTCTGACTGGCTTCACCTTTAACTATCAAGACTTAAATCTCGAAAGCGTAGCAAAATCCACTAAAGGAATTTTGCTGCTTCTCCTCTTACTGGGCTTCGGCATCAAAATTCCGATTGTGCCATTGCATACGTGGTTACCTGATGCTCACGTTGAAGCCTCGACCCCAGTTTCCACATTACTCGCGGGAGTTCTTCTCAAACTCGGAACCTATGGATTACTTCGTTTCGGTTTAGGGTTACTACCCGACGCATGGCAAGCGATCGCTCCTTTTCTAGCTACTTGGGCTGTGGTCAGCGTCATTTATGGATGCCTAACTGCGATTACCCAAACCGATATGAAAAAGATGGTTGCCTACAGTTCCGTTGGTCACATGGGTTATATTTTGCTGGCTTTAGCAACGGCTACTCCGCTGTCTCTATTAGGCGCAACCTTTCAAATGGTCAGTCACGGATTAATTTCAGCGCTATTGTTTATTCTGGTGGGTATCGTTTATAAGAAGACTGGAACTCGCAATCTCAATTCGCTCAATGGCTTATTCAATCCTGAACGCGGCTTACCGATTACTGGTTCGCTGATGATTTTGGCAGCAATGGCAAGCGCTGGTACACCAGGAATGGTGGGATTTATTGCTGAGTTTGTAATCTTCCGTAGTGGATTTGCTGTTTTCCCAGTACAAACTCTGCTCTGTATGATCGGTACTGGTTTAACGGCAGTATATTTCTTGATCATGATCGATCGCGTATTTTTTGGTCGTCTTTCAGTTCGCAAAGATGGTAGTGAGAAATCCCTTGATTCGATTCCATTCGCTCAATGGCACGAAAAATTACCAGCGATCGCACTTTCGCTAATTATTGTTTTCTTGGGACTAATTCCTAACTTTGCGACCAAAATAATCGAGAGTTCTGCTACGGCGATCGCCCCAAACCCAACTCAATCTCATCAAATTGCTTTGTTACAATAGCCAAATGAGTTAAGACATAAAACAAAAAAGAGAGTTGCGGCGCAAAGCGCCGCAACTCTCTTTTTGATTTTGATTTGTCATACTACCTTACCCTCTAACCCAAATTCTCGATCCACAGTTTCCTGAAGGTTTAGATTTATAGAATTAAAGCGCTTTCTTGTGGATACTATAAAATAAGAATAGAGGCGGATTAGTTGGAATCGCAATGCAACTATCGATCAGGCGATCGCTTTAATCTTGGATGAGGCAACATGACAGCAGATCCGCAGAACGAGCAAACGGCTTTGGAAAATGTCACGGCTGGCGGTGATATCAATGCGAATATCACGCAAGAGATTCATCATCAGCCGAATAAACTTGCGGAGAAAATTGGGATTACGGTATCTGGTGGTGTTGTAAATGTCGAAAATTTGATTATTGCCGATCGCCCAAATGCTCCTCAATCAGAAAGGTTCAGCCATGACCAAGGCTTTTATAACAATCTTGGCGATCGCGAGTTTTATGGTGAGAGCATTTTTGTTGGGCGTGAGGCTGACTTAGATAAGTTGCATGAGTTGTTGCAAGCGCAATCTCAGCAAGTGAAAGATTTGCCGATGGTGTTAATTGCTGGCATGGCGGGGATGGGTAAAAGCGAACTGGCGTGGCAGTATGCCAAATTACATCTCAATGATTTTACTGGCGGGGTGGGCATTGTTGAGGCGGCGCAGTTTGGAGAAGAGATCAGGGACTTTATGCAGCCGAGGTTTTGTGAGGATCGGGATTTGCGGTATGAGCGAACTTTAAAGGCGCAAGTGGCGGAAGGTTGGCAAGCATGGCAAAAAATTTGTGGTGCAGAGCGATTCGCGCTGATCGTTATTGATGATGTGACGGATTATCAGACTCAGGTTGCGCCCTATTTGCCAAAGATTTCGGGCGATCGCTGTCCGTTTCGGTTTGTGCTGACTTCAAGATCGCAGTTGCGCGGTACTTTGGCTGTGCATGAAATTAAGGAACTGACGACTGAGGCGGCTGTGCAGGTGTTGAGACAATGGGTAGCCCCAGATGAAGATGACGATGAAGACTTGCAACCAGTGATTGACGATCCTGTGCTTGCGGCAACTCTGTGCGATCGCTTGGGATGTTTGCCATTGGCACTGACTTTGGTGGGGAGTTGGTTGAGTATGCCCGATCGCAATTTACCGATGGCGATCGCGGCTTTGGAAAAGCATGGGTTAGCCAGTGATGCCCTGAAACCAGATCGCCTTGATACTCGACAGAAGGCAAAACAGGGTGTGCAGGCTGCCCTGTCGATGAGTTGGCAACTTTTGTCTCCCGACGCACAGCAGCTTGGGCGAATTTTGAGTTTGTTTGAGCCGATAAATTTGCCTTGGGATTTGGTGGAGTCGGTAGTGGAAGCCTATCTGCAATGGTCAGCAACGCCGCCTGTTCGCAAAAGTTGGTGGCAAAAGCCTGAGATCGCTTCGACCGTTGTCTTTGCTCCAATTCGTAATCTAGGAGATGGGAGGATTGCGCTGCGAGTGGCAAGTTTATTGCACATTGTCGAACGCGGGAGGGTCTATCGCTTGCATCGTTTGGTGCATGAGTTTTTGAGTGAGCAATGGCAGGATGGAGATCGCGAAGGTTGGCAGGATGCATGGTTGCGAGGGCTGAGCGATCGCGCTAAAGAGATTCCTGCGTTTGCAGCATGGGATCTGGTGACAGCATGGCAACCCTTCCGCCCACATTTTGCATCGGCTCAAAAATTTGTCGAAGATCGGCTCAAATCCGCTACGAATCCTGCTTTAGTCAGTGCCGATAAACTGCAAAAAAATAATCTCATTGGCGGTAGTTTTCGGTTAAACCAAGCACCAATTTTTGAGGCAACCTATCGCCAAGCGAAAAGTACCCACGATCGCGCTAAGGCGGCTTTGGCTAAGGGAGAATCTGCTGCGGCTCAAAATTATTTTGGTGAGGCGATTAAGGGTTATCAGAGGGCGATCGAGCAAGCACGGGTTGCTTTGCCTGAAAACAGTATGATTTTGGTGGGGTATCTTCATCAGATTGCTGTTTTATTCTATGAGTTAGGCAACTATAGCGCTGGTATTCCTCCCGCCGAAGAAGCTGTTAAAATTGCCGACATTAAAGCAAGTCCTCTCACATTGGCATTGTATTTGTCTTATTTGGGGCTGCTTTACAATTTACAAGGAAAGTATAGCGAAGCAGAATTGCTCTTTTTGCGATCGCTCTCAATCTGTGAACGTCAACTAGGAGCAGACCATCCCCATGTCGCCGCCTGTCTCAACAATCTCGCAGGACTTTACAAATCGCAAGGAAAGTACAGCGAAGCCAAACCTCTCTATGTCAGATCGCTCTCGATCTGTGAACGCCAACTAGAAGCAGACCATCCCAATGTTGCCGCCAGTCTCAACAATCTCGCAGGACTTTACGAATTGCAAGGGAAGTACAGCGAAGCCGAACCTCTCTATCTGCGATCGCTCTCGATCTGTGAACGCCAACTAGGAGCAGACCATCCCGATGTCGCAACCAGTCTCAACAATCTCGCATTACTTTACAAATTGCAAGGGAAGTACAGCGAAGCTGAACCTCTCTATCTGCGATCGCTCTCAATCAGGGAACAGAAATTAGGAGTAGACCATCCCGATGTAGCCTTTAGTCTCAACAATCTCGCATTACTTTACCGAGTGCAAGGGAAGTACAGCGAAGCCGAACCTCTCTATCTGCGATCGCTCTCGATCAGAGAACGTCAATTAGGATCAGACCATCCCGATGTCGCCACCTGTCTCAACAATCTCGCAGTACTTTACAAAGCGCAAGGGAAGTACTGCGAAGCCGAACCTCTCTTTGTGCGATCACTCGAAATCTGGGAACGAAAACTAGGAGCAGACCATCCCGATGTCGCATCCAGTCTACTCAACTTAGCCACCTTCTATCATAATACCCAACGTCATCCCGAAGCACTGCAATCCATGCAACGCGCCATCCAAATTTACGAACAAAAACTTGGCACTGAGCATCCCGACACTCAAAATGCTCTCAGTTGGCTTCAGGAGATCAAGGAAAAAGGAAAAGGGTAAAAGGAAAAAATGTGGATTTTTTGAGTTTTGTTGGTTGATGTTATCTTAGGACATAGGATTAGGCTAAAAATATATGTATCAAGTCACACTAAATTACGCCAAGGCAAACCTTGATGAACTATGCGATCGGGCAGGTCAAGAACCAGAAGGAGTAGCGATCGTTCGCGAAAATCGCAGTTATATTCTGATTACTCAAGAAGAATGGGAATCTCTAATTGAAACTGCGGAATTAATGCAAGTACCAAACCTGCTCAACCAAGTTGCATCTGCTCGCCAAGAATATCAAGCAGGAGAAGCACTCTCTATGGAGCAAGTCTTTGGATGAAAATCTACAGAGTCCTCTTTTCTAAACAAGCACAAAAAGATATCAGCGAACTCACATCTAAACAAAAAGCGAAACTTCAAGAAATTTTGCTTAACATAATCGCCCCCAATCCTTACCTCGGAAAAGCGCTAAAAGGTGACCTGAACGGTTTGCGTTCCTATCGTCTTAACCTCAAAGATCGCATTGTTTATGAGATTTATGAAGAAGACCAATCAATATTGATCATTAGAGCAAAAACTCACTATGGAGAATAAGAACAGTAATAAAGCATACTCAGCAAATTCTAGAAATCTTTCAGCCACATCTCGATTTCCCATCGCTAAAATATAATTTGCCTGTCGCCTGATATCTTGGGTAGCGCGATCGCGAACAATTATCTGAAAAGCCATAATTGCTAATGCTCAGTACCCAGTACCTACAACCGAAGATCTTGCCAATAAGTTGAAGTTACCAGTTCAGCCTCTGAGTTTTCCCCTTCTTGTAACAAACTTACTAGTTTTACTTGAGCCTCCCTCCTCTGACGATCTTGATTCAGCAACGCCAGAAAATAATCCTCCACAGTATTATAAGTTCCCGAATGAATCTGTTCTTGAACATAGGACTCAAGTTCTTTTGGTATTGGAAAACTTACATTCATAAGCTTTTTCAAGATGAATAAAGTACTTACGGTAATTTTAGCATTATTCGCGAACTAGGAGTAGACCATTCCGAAACCCTGCAATCCATCCAACGCATCATCTAAATTATTGTTGCTTAAATCTCGCTATGCAGAAGAGGAAATTACCCCAGAAGAAAAAGAAAATATTCTCTATTCCCAAACAGCCTATCTCTCAGGTGATTACCTAATCCTCGACCAGTACGAGGCAACCCAAGCATGAGCGATCGCATCATTATCCCTAAACCAGCCCAAAAGCAGCTAGATAACATCACAAAAATTGTCATCCGTCCCATATTCTTTTGGTATATTTTTTGGGTGTTTATTCTTTCAATACTTATCCAATCAGATATTCAAAAAGCATTTAGTTATACTCTCCAGGAATATCAGTTTTTCTAACAGTAATCCTGCCAACTTTCTTACCTGACATTCTCAATAATTCGTCACCTGAAAATTCAAAACCAAGCTTTAGTGCGATTCGCGCAACATCATCTGCGGTTGATGCTGCGAGTACCTCTTTTTTAAGTTCAGGTTCAGACTGCATTTTCTTTAAAAATGCTTCGATTTGCTCAAAATCCATATTTATAATTCCTATTCTCGCTAGCTGCTAGTCTTAAAGAAAAACAGCAGTATACTTTAAGACTAGCAGCACAAGGGTATCAAGATTTGGGGGAAAGATGATTATCGCAACGCACTGCTCTTCATTCAGAATAGGGATAGCCACAGGATACGTATAAAAACCAGCAAGATTTCGATGGTTGGACTGCCGCTACAGCTATGTCCATAAACGTTAAGAGGCAAGAGATAATTTACTCAAGATACCAACTTTTGACTTTACGCCGTCTGGGCGAAGCCGAGATTACAGAAGTGTCGAAGCCTCTCTCATCTCATTTAGGCTTGCTATGTGCGATCGCCAAGACAGAAAATTATTAAACCTCGATCGCCACTTTACCTCTAGGAAAAGCGACGCAACAGAGGATATAACCCGCAGCTACTTCCGAAGGTTCGAGGGCTTCTTCATCGTAGCCTTCCATTTTCACCTCACCCTCTAGCTTTACCTTCTTGCAACTACCACAACTACCGACACGGCAACTATTGCGAATTTTGACACCTGCTTGCTCAGCGATTTCTAAAATCGACTCTTCACCATCACAGGGAATTTCTTTACCTGATTTGGTAAATACTACTGTGGCAGCAGTGGCTTTACTTACTTTAGGCGTATTTGGCGATCGGCTAGCAACGGGCATAGATTCTTGAGGTAATTGTAATTTACCAAGCCATGCCTTGATGCCAAAAGCGGGAGATGGCGCACTTGCCAAAGGTTCATCTTTAGCTGGTTTTGACGATTTCTTCGCCCCGCCAAAGCTCTCCTCATGATATTGCTGCATCGGAAAGCCGATTCCTTCTAACAGAGATTTAGTACTTTGCATAAAGCTTTCAGGACCACAAACAAATACCATGCGATCGCGCCAATCAGGAGCAATCATTTCTAACATTGCTGGTGTCAGTCTGCCACGTATGCCCATCCATGATTGTTGAGGTGTAGGGCGAGTAACCGTTACCGCTAGATGAAACTTTGGCGATCGCGCTGCCATCATTTCTAATTCTTGGCGATAGATGATATCTTCTGGGCTTTTTGCACAGTGAAAAAATACTACATCACAGTCTGAGTGCGTGTCGTAAATCCAGCGTGACATCGACATCATCGGCGTAATGCCACTCCCAGCCGAGAGAAACAATAGCTTTTGCGAAGGATACTCAAAACAAGAGAACTTACCGAAGGCTCCACTTGCTTGAATCTGACTCCCCACTTTGAGATGGTCATGCAGCCAATTAGAAACCAAACCCGCAGGAATACTCGGATCTTCAGGATTGCTAGAAGGAACGCGCTTAACGGTAATTTCAAGGGAATGGGGACGAGAAGGAGAAGATGAAATAGAATAGGAACGCAATACCTCTGCACCATTAATATCTAATTCTAGAGTTAAGAACTGCCCTGCTTTGTAAGTAAATAAATTAGGTGGATTGGTAACAAAGCAAAAGGTTTTGACATCGGCAGTTTCTTCAATGATTTTGATACAGTTCAAGGCGAGATTTCCCTTTGTCCAGCGTTCGATTTGTTTGGGATCGAGACAGGCAAGGGGCATGTATTGACTGGGATCTGCTGCTCGATCTTTAGCAACCTCTGCGGGGCGATCGCTTGATGATTTCTCTGCGCTAGCTGAGCTAATTGGATGGATAAGTGATGGCTCAGTCGGATCTTCTTCATCTTCTGAAGATTTTCCCGACGAAGAAAGATGTGAAATATCTTCGATTAGAACCGCAAAATCACCTAGTTGAATAATATCCGCTGCTGATAGTTGAACTACATGTAATGGTTCAAGCTGGATGTCGTTAACTAGCGAACCATTGGTACTATCTAAGTCAATAAAGTGATATTGATTGGCTTCAAAAGAAATCTTGCCATGCTCTCGACTGACAGTAGAGCTATCGAGTAGAACATCGCAGTGCGGTGCTCGACCAATCAGAAAATCTTTCTTGGGGCTAGTTTCAGTTGACAGACAAACAGATTCTAGTTCTTTGGGAATTTGCGTATTAAAAATTCTAAGCTTTAGCATGAAGATTCCTTAAACAATAAAATAAGCGCTATCTTGACTGTTTTAGCTGTGATTGCGAAGAGAGTATACTTTGTAGAGAAGTACTCACAGAAATGAGTAAATGCTCTGTGTATTTAGGATCGTCGTGTAGTGCTTGCATAAACTCTTTGCTATCGATCGCTAATATCAATGTTTGGGGTGATGTAGCGATCGCCGAATTTGTAAAGGGAGTTTGGGTTAATGCTTCCAATTGTCCAATTGTTTGATTGGGCGCGATTTTTTTCAAGCGCTGTCGGCGATCGCTACCACTAGCACGAAGCTCTACTGAACCACTAACTAGAGCGAAGATTGTCCGAGGCAAATCACCTGCTTGGTATATCACTTCGTTAGAATCGTAAACCCTAATCTCTGCATTTCTCGCTAACTCCGCAAGAGCATCGGTCTGGAGTGGTCGAAATAAATTATTGCGGAACAGTAGTAACAACTTTTCAAAGGTATCGAGAGCTTGATTATTCCCAGCATTTATTGCACTTGTAAGAGTTGTCACCAAATTATCATTAGCTAAATCAGCAGACTCAGATTTTATTGTCTTTACTACAGTTTTAGCGGCTCCAGATAGCAACACACTAGAATGGCGATCGCTCAAAATATGTTGAGCTTCAGCAGTGGCTTTTGGTAAATCAATTTGTTTTAAGGCATAAAGACTAGCCGTTGTTACTAATACATCTGGATCTTCCATCAACTGGATTAATACTGTAAAGATAGATTCTCTACTAGTAGGAGGTAAGCGGAACTCTGTAACTTCCTTAATGGAGTTAAAAATTTCGATCGCTCTAGGTGGCAGTCGATCTTGCCAAGGAGAAATCTCAGTTACGTCATGGAGTAAATCTAGTAATATCTTTGCCGAGAGACCTCTATGGGTAAGCTCTTCTAGATCGGCAGCAATTTTATATGCCTCAGGTGCGTCGCCAAAAATTTCGAGAATCCTTAGCAATTTAGTTACTAGCGATCGCTGTTGCTGCTGTAGTTTAAAAACTAACAAACTCACTACATCTACTGGTAAAATCGCAGCTCTTTGGAGAATGTGCGTATAGTTAGCAAGCTTCTGGAGTTGTTGATAAGAAGACTTAGCTGTTGTATCTAAGAGACTGCCCTCTTCGCCAATTCGCGCCAAAATTTCTGCTTCCTCTTGAGCTGCAACATTATATTCCTGTCTAAAAGATACAATTTGCTCTTCTTTGAGTCGCATGGATTTGTTTAAAGGCAAATCACTCTCAACTAATTCCCGCAGCATCATTTCTAAAGCTCGGCGATACTTGCTTAGGCGCGATTCATTTTCGAGGCTGAGTTGTCGGGAATGATTGAGCATCTGAACATCATTAATTCCCAATTCGACAAGAATTTGATTGTGATCGACCTCATCAATTTCTAACTGTTGGCGCATCAAATCGAATACTTCCAGACTACTAGAAGAGTTAATATTTCCTGCGGCAAGAGCTTCTTTGAGAACATCCTTATACATTTGCACCCGCTTTTCATGGGTGAGTTCTGGTAGAGTCTTTGCCAGTACATAGACTTCATCTGCTTTGAGATCGGCTATCGATCTACCTTCCAATACTTTAGAAAAATCAAAAGCTAACTTGCTAAGTTGACGGCGCAAACTTGACGCTAAACTCTCGCGAGCATATATCTGAGAAGTCCGTCCAAAAGTTCGATAAAACCACATGGTTGAGGCAATTACAGCAACCCAGCCAATGAACTGCTGCTCAAAAGGATAAAGCCATCCTAATGTAGGATTTACACCCATCCAAAATAGCAAGTTAAAGGAGATAAAAGCGCATAGGGTGAAAGCACGATGATGGATTTGAGATGCGTTTAAAACGAGGTTGTGGCGCTTGGCATGACGTTTGGAATAACTCTTGTAAAGGCGTTCTAAACGTCTGCCAATTATATAAGTAATTAGAGTTGAAGAAGTTAGAGTTAAAGGAACTGCAAAAAGTTTAGGAATGGGAATTGCTTGCCCTGAGATATAAAATCCCGGCTGCCAGAGCATAGATAATTGATCGGTCTCTCGCCATACACCTCCAGCTAAGAAATTGGAATTGCCAGAGTACAAAGTGAAGTAAGCATAAAACCCAATTACTAAACCGAGATAGCCGTAATAAAGCAACTTGCGATCGCCACGATTGATCCCATCCCAATAGGAGCGTTCAGCGTCAATATCAAAGCATGGAGACTGGCAGCTTACACAGGCACTTTTCTCTTTGCCAGCGCGATCAACCGTGCGACACATTGATTGCGTAATTCCTGACTCTTGGTTTTGGTGAGCCTCACTTGCTAGTAGACCACGCGGGCCAGTATAAACTACTTGTACGGGAGCCATCGGACAGAAATATTGACACCAAGATTTCCCCGCATAGAGAAATCCTACGGTTATCGCTGCGACGATCGTCAAACACAAAAAAACACCTAGAGCAAAGCGATCGGAATTAACGAATAGCAAACGCACATTTAAGCCCAGAAATAACAGCCCAAATTGCATATATAAGAAATTACGCCCCAGCCATGAATTTTTTGCGATGACGACTGGTTCGGAGCGCACGGTATTTGTAAGTGGATCGACGACACGGATACGACGTTGCCATCCTAATGCTCTAGGAATTTGCGACAAAAACATCAACGGACAGATACGCCTCCAAGCTTCATGTCCAAATACTAAAAGCATAAAAATGCCAAGTGGGACGATCATGCCCCAAAAAATTCGCGGTCCCATTGCGTAGGGGGCAAGATCGTTGCAAGTACCTTGAAATTGAACACATCCCAACTCTTTTTTTATCCGAAACGGGCTGAGCATCATCTGCGGATCGTTGGGATCGGTCAGATGATGCGAGATGGGATCGTAAAACATCGAAAATATTAGAATTAGCCAACCGATCGCCAATAGCCATCGAACATAATGCATCTGCCTTTCTGACACTTTTTGAAGCATAAAGTGATTTTCCGTCAATATTTATTCCATTCTCATAGCAACATAAATGTACTTATCGTTATTGCGATTTTCAAATGAGTAAATACTTATTTGAAAATTCAAAATCAGACTGAGTAAAGTTTTTGAGTTTTCATTTTATTGTCACAAAATGAAAGTCGATGTTACGTGCCCTTAGCCCTGATACTGCCCAAGAATATAACTAAAAATAACTTTTTAGTTTAGAACATGTCATATAGCACTTTGTTCCTTATAAAAATATCAAAACTACCAAATTCTTACTGTGTATAATTTATAACTGTCCTTAAGTGTCTCAGCAGTTAAACCCTAAAAGAGTGTTGTGGATCGGATCGCAGCAACTATCTTTAGGGTTTTGATTTTGTCCTACGAATAACTAAAGTCTGCCGTAAACTGAAGAAGCATTATCGAAAAAGTTGTTTTATGGCTTTACCTGTCCCTTCTTCTAAAGAATCTGCGTTTCTTCTAAGCGTGAAGCATTGGCTGTTGGCTGGTAGTCATCATCCTAAAGATCGTCCTGATAGTAATGAGCCATCACATCAACATAGCGAGAAGCATAAATGGTGGCAGGTAATGTGTTTGACAGGCGTGGATTATTTTTCTACTCTTGGTTACCAACCGGGGATTGCAGCTCTTGCTGCGGGTGCATTGTCTCCTATAGCAACATTGATTTTGCTACTATTAACTATCTTCGGGGCATTGCCAATTTATCGCAAAGTAGCGGCAATTAGTCCTCATGGAGAAGGCTCACTTGCTATGTTAGAGCATTTGCTGACATGGTGGCAGGGCAAGCTTTTGGTTCTTTGCCTTCTGGGCTTTGTGGCAACGGATTTTATTATCACTATTACTCTGTCAGCAGCAGATGCCACTGCCCACATCGTTGAAAATCCTTTGGTGCCTGAGTTTGTTCATGGGCAAGCTGTACCGATTACCTTAGTACTAGTGGCTTTACTAGGAGCAGTATTTCTCAAGGGCTTTCGCGAAGCGATCGGGATTGCAGTCATTCTAGTAGCTGTATACTTGCTTTTGAACTTGGTTGTCGTGTTTTTTGGCTTGCAGCAGGTTTTTACACATCCCGAAACGATCGCCAATTGGCAAAAGTCGCTCTTTGTCAATAATCAAAATCCATTGATGCTCTTAGGAATTTCAGTGTTAGTATTTCCCAAGCTTGCCCTAGGTCTATCAGGATTTGAGACAGGCGTAGCCGTAATGCCATTGGTCAAGGGATACGGAGATGATACGGAAGCTCTACCAAAAGGAAGAATCAAAAACACTCATAAAATGCTGACAAGCGCGGCTTGGATTATGAGTTTTTTCCTACTCACTAGTAGCGTTATAACCACCTTTTTGATCCCTGCCACAGAGTTTGAAACAAATGGCAAGGCAAATGGTCGCGCTCTTGCATTTCTAGCGCATCAGTTCTTTGGAGATATATTTGGCACTGTTTACGATCTCAGCACGATCTCGATTTTGTGGTTTGCGGGCGCATCGGCGATGGCTGGTCTGCTAAACATTGTGCCGCGTTATTTACCGCGCTATGGGATGGCTCCTAACTGGACATTGGCAGTGCGTCCCTTAGTTTTGGTCTATACAGCGATCGCTTTTATTGTCACTTTAATCTTTCAGGCAAATGTGGAAGCTCAAGGTGGAGCCTATGCAACAGGCGTACTAGTGCTAATGAGCTCGGCAGCGTTTGCGGTAACCTTGGCATCTCATAAGCAAAGCAAGCGCGGAGAAGTTACACTTTTTGGCGCTATCACGTTAGTCTTCATTTACACCACAATCGCCAATATTGTTGAAAGACCAGATGGGATAAAGATTGCCGCAATTTTCATCGCAATCATTGTCATCACTTCTTTGGTGTCAAGAGTTTGGCGATCGACAGAATTACGGGCAGACAATATAGAAATGGATGAACTTGCCCAGAGTTTTATTGAAACTACGGGTAACCATACAGTGAGGATTATTGCTCACCGTCCAAATAGAGGTGACGAATTTGAATATCGCCAAAAAGAACAAGATACCCGTCAAGAGCACCACTTACCTGTTGACGACCCACTGATTTTCTTAGAGATTAAAGTATCCGATCCCTCGGAATTTGCAGGAACAATTCACATCGAAGGGTATCAAGTTGGAGAGCATCGGATTTTGCGATCGCGTGGTGCAGCAGTTCCCAATACAATCGCTGCAATTCTATTTGAAATTCGAGAACGGACTCACAAATTACCCCATGCTTATTTTGGTTGGGCAGAGGGCAATCCATTGCAATATCTCATGCGATTTATTTTGTTTGGTGAGGGCGATATTGCGATCGTCACACGCGAGGTTTTACGCACCGCCGAGAAAGACCCTAAACGCCGTCCAGGAATTCATGTGGGTGGTTAAAATCCAGAAAGCAAAGACGATACTTCACACCGTCTTTGCTTTCTGAGTTTTGCGATACAATTGGAAGCTGGACGTAAATTCAAGATTGTAATAAGGATTGTAAGCCCTGAATAACTTCACTTTTAAATTAGAGTGCAAATGTTGCCATACTGATGCCAGAGTTGGGCAGTTCAACACACCACATGGAGTCGTGCATACACCTCGGTTTATGCCTGTTGGTACATTGGCGAATGTCAAAACTGTAACCCCAGCACAACTCCAAGACTGCAAAGCCGAGATGGTCTTAGCCAATACCTATCACCTCCATCTTCAACCAGGTGAAGATATTGTCGCAGAAGCAGGTGGCTTGCATAAATTTATGAATTGGGATGGGCCAATCCTTACAGATTCAGGAGGCTTTCAGGTTTTCAGTCTCAGCGAAATTCGTTCCATTAGTGAAGAAGGAGTCAAGTTCCGATCGCCTCGTGAAGGCAATATGATCGATCTCACCCCAGAGAAATCAATTCAAATCCAGAATCAACTGGGTGCAGATGTGATCATGGCATTTGACGAATGCGCTCCCTATCCTGCCACCTATGACGCGGTTAAACTTGCAGGACAACGCACCACCCGATGGTTAGAGCGCTGCATCAAAGCTCACGATCGCCAAGATGTTCAAGCTCTTTTTGGTATCGTTCAGGGCGGTGTTTATCTTGATTTACGCCAACAATCAGCACGAGAACTGATTCAATTCGATCTCCCTGGTTATGCGATCGGTGGCGTGAGTGTGGGTGAGCCACCAGAATTAATCGAAAAGATCGTCAAAGCCACAACTCCGCTATTGCCAAAAAATAAACCACGTTATCTGATGGGTGTTGGCACCTATAAGGAAATGGCACAAGCAGTAGCATCGGGAATCGATCTATTTGATTGTGTTATTCCCACCCGACTCGCACGGCATAGTGTTGGTCTAGTTAAAGGCGATCGCTGGAATCTCAAAAATCAAAAATTTAAGCGTGACTTCACCCCTCTAGATCGTGATTGCCCATGCTATGCCTGTCAAAACTTCTCCCGTGCTTACATCAGCCACTTAGTGAGATCGCAAGAAATACTTGGCTACACATTACTATCAATCCATAACATTACGGAACTGATTCGATTCACACAGCAAATGCGCCAAGCAATTATCGAAAATAGATTTGTCGAAGAGTTTGGTCATTATCTTACGAAATCTCCATCCTTAATAGAAGGACATCACCAATGATTCGATTATCTCTATATATTTTTCTATGGATTTCATCGATGGCGATCGCTATCTTTGCAACTCAAAATACAGCGTTAGTTAACTTAAGACTGTTTGCATTTGAGTCAATTAAGTTGCCTTTAGGTCTACTACTAATTTTTTGTGGGGGGTTAGGTGCTGTACTTACAAGTCTTTGGCAAACTTCAATAAGTTTTGATTTGCCAACAGCACCGAAATTTTCTGGTTTTTCTATCAAAAATTCTCCTTCAAAGAATCAATCCGCATCTAGAACATCAGAAAACAAAAAAGATGTTTCTCGAACAAACAAGACTGTCAGAGATGATTTTGATGATGAGTGGGATGATGACTGGGGTTAGATTGTATTTAACAATACATTTGCTGGGTTCTGATTTTGTTAACTTCCAATATATGCATTTTAGCTGATGTGACCGAATAACATAGTAATCAGAAGGTTTCATGTTGTTTTTAGAGTCACCAGTTAAACATATTTCTTTAATGGTGTGAAGGAATGAAAAAAGTCAGTAATTTATCAGTTCTATTAGGCTTGAGCGTTTTGGCAACGGCTACAGGTGCTGCAAATGCAGATACCCTAAAGCAATCTCAGAATTCGACTGCTCCAGTTGTACAGTCATCATTGCCCGCAACGGAAGTAAGATCGAATGAATCGGAAACTATTCGGGCAATCAATACAGAATTAAATCGTCCTAAAGAAGTTGCTCAAAACGTTACTTCAGTATCTCAGCTCAGCGATGTCAAGCCTACTGATTGGGCTTTCACCGCATTGCAATCCTTGGTAGAGCGCTACGGTTGTATCGCTGGTTACCCCGATCGCACTTTCCGTGGCAAACAAGCAACCAGCCGCTACGAGTTTGCTGCAGGTTTGAATGCTTGTTTAGACAAAATCAACGAAATCATTTCCGCAGGTTTGGCTGACAAGGTTAGCAAAGAAGACCTCGCTACTTTACAAAAACTTCAAGAAGAATTTGCAGCTGAACTAGCAACTCTTCGTGGTCGTGTCGATGCTCTTGATGCTAAAGTTGAAAAGCTAGAAGCTCAACAGTTCTCAACTACTACCAAATTAAGCGGCTTGGCATTTTTTAATGTTACAGGTGCTTCCTCAGCGAATGTAGCTGGAGCTTCTTCAGCTAGAAAGCCTAACATCACCATGAGTGGTTTAGTTTGGTTGACTCTCAACACCTCATTCACAGGTAAGGATCGTTTAACAACTCAACTCGCCGCTGGTAATGGTAGTTCTCCATATAATACCTATGCGGGTAGTAGCTTCTTCAACACAACAGGTGTTCCATTTACAGATCAAACTGCTGGAGCCACCGCAAACACTTTTGTTCTGCGTGAATTGTCTTACCAGTTCCCTGTATTTGAAAACGCGAAACTCATTATTGGACCTCGTGTCAACTTCTACAAGTATTTCGATGCCATTCGTTTCATCTATCCTTGGAACACCACTTTTGCTTCTATCAACAACTCATTGTTGAGTGATGCTAAGCGGGGCGCTGGTGCTATCTTCATGACTCCTTTGGGCGATGTATTTGACTTCAAGGTTGGCTACTTGGCTGAAAGCAATGAATTTTTTGGTGCTAATTCATCAGCTGCCAACCCAACCCAAGGTCTAACTGGTGGAACCAATAATTTAACGGCTGAACTTGGTTTCAAACCAAGCGATAACTTTAAACTCCGACTCATTTACAGTCATTCAAATATTACTGGAAATGCAGGTGTTGTCGGTGGATCTCCATCTCTTCAAGCCACTACACTTCCTATCTTTAACAATGGACAGTCGGATATTTTTGCAGCTAACTTTGATTGGTTAGTAACCAAAGGATTTGGTCTGTTTGGTCGTTATGGATATGGAACTACTAACCTTAATAGAACTGCTGGTGGCTCTACTAATGTAAATCAGTACACTTTCCAGATTGGTGCGGCTTTCCCTGATTTGTTCAAAGAAGGCGCTCAAGCAATGATCTCCTTTGCTCTGCCATATAAGTTCGGAGATAGTAGCAACGTACTCGCTTCTGGCAGGGGAAATGATGGTACACAGTACGATCTTGAGCTGTCTTACATTTATCCCGTTACCAAGAATATTTCTTTGGTGCCTTCTGCTTATTTCATCTTCAATCCTAATAATTTCTCTACCAATCCAACTGTATTTATTGGTAACTTACAGGCAGTGTTTAGCTTCTAATTACGAGGTATAAACTTCTAAAATACAAAAGGGTGTGCGAAGCACGCCCTTTTGTATTTGGAAGGAGAGATTGCGAAGTAACTCAAGTAGTTAGTGATACATTTGTTGCAAATCATGTTTGCTAACTTCTAACTAGTGTAGATTTCTATTATCAGTATTTCTCAAATTCCGTTACATTAAAATTTTTAAGGTGTGAAGGCATGAGTCCAATCTATATCCCTCGTCGCAAGTTCATTCGAGGTGCGATCGCCACAGCAGCGTTTGGAGCAACTTCTCAATTGTGGGCAGGTTGTACAGAGCAAGCTCCAACGAATACAGCTACTACAGGTTCACCCAATGCATCAGGATCTCCAACTACCGCATTGTTAAACATCGGTTTTATTTATGTTGGGCCTAAAGATGATTTTGGCTATAGTCAAGCTCACTTTGAAGGTGAAACTGCGATCGCTAAGCTACCTGGTGTTAAAACCTTCAGTGAAGCTAGTGTGGCGGAAACAGCGACAGTTCAAGAAACCATGCTCAGCATGATTAACCAAAACGGAGTTACAGCTCTGTTTCCAACATCCTTTGGTTACTTCGATCCTCACATTCTTAAAGTTGCCGCAGACAATCCTAAGGTGCAATTCTTCCATTGCGGCGGTATGTATACAGAAGGTAAGCACCCTAAGAATATTGGTAGCTACTACGGCTACATTGATGAAGCAGAATACGTTGCAGGTGTGGTTGCTGGTCTAACTACAAAATCTGGCAAGCTAGGCTTTGTTGCGGCAAAACCAATTCCTCAGGTGGTTCGCAATATCAACAGCTACACCCTTGGTGCTCGCAGTGTCAATCCTAAAGCAACAGTCCAAGTTCTATTTACTGGTGATTGGTCAATTCCTGTTAAAGAAGCAGAAGCCGCTAACAGTATGGTCGATCAGGGTGTAGATGTATTGACTTGTCACGTTGACAGTCCTAAGGTTGTGATGGAAACTGCAGAGAAACGCAAAATTTTCTGTACTGGATATCATACTAATCAATCCAAGCTCGCACCCAACGGATATCTTACAGGTGCTGAGTGGGATTGGACGAGTGTTTACACTAAGTATGTCGAACTGTTTAAGGCTGGTAAGTCGGTTACTGATGGAGGCATTCCCCACATCTTGCGTGGTGGTATCAAAGAAGGATTTTGTAAAGTATCACCCTTTGGTAGTGCCGTCAGTGCTGCGACGAAGAAAGAAGCTGAGACTGCAATGGCTAAGCTCAAGGATGGCAGCATGATGATTTATGCTGGTGAGATGAAGGATAATACTGGCAAAGTCGTGATTGCGAAAGGCAAAGAATACAAATCAACAGATCTCGATCTAGAAAAGATGGATTGGTTTGTTGAAGGTGTAATCGGTAGTGTGAAGAGCTAGTTTAATTCGATAGGTGCAGCGCTGGGTAGTTGCTGCACCTATGATCCACAAATTTGGTATATGAATATGAGCTTACGCGATCGCTGGCGTTCGACTTCTGAGAATATTGTAATTCCGATTGGGGCATTATTAGTCTCACTAATTGTGTTTGGAGTTTTCTGTGCCATCCAAGGGAAAAACCCACTCGCAATCTATGGAACCATTTATCAATCTGCGTTTGGTAATAGCTTCTCTTGGCAAGGAACTTTAATTCGTTCTGCTCCGTTAATGCTGACTTCGCTATGCACGGCGTTACCCGCAATGCTAGGGCTAACGATCATTGGAAATGAAGGCGCTTTGATCGTAGGTGGTTTGGGTGCGATCGCCGTTGGTTTATCGATATCTTCATTACCCTCTTTGATTGTTCAAATTGGCATGGCGATGGGCGGTATTCTCGCAGGTGGCTTATGGATCATGTTTTCTGGTGCGATTAAGTACTATCGCGGTGTTAATGAAACTATTAGTAGTTTGTTAATGAATTACATTGCGCTAGCAATACTTAATACCCTTGTTGAAGGGCCAATGCGCGATCCTGCCAGTTTAAATAAACCTTCAACATATCCGCTAGCGGCTGTGAATATGCTGCAAAGTATTCCCAATACGCGCATCCATTATGGATTGATCTATGGATTGGTTGCCTGCGCGATCGCCTATTTTCTAATTCATCGGACAACTTTTGGTTTTGCCGTTCGGACTGTCGGTGGTAATATCCGTGCTGCAAAAATTGCAGGGTTACCGGTTGGGAAACTGACTCTAATTGTCAGCTTCTTGGGTGGTTCCTGTGCGGGCTTAGCGGGTATGGTTGAGATTGCCGCAGTTCATGGTAGCGCTAATGCTTCTCTTAATGCTGATTATGGATATAGCGGTATTTTGGTTGCTTTTATCGCCAGACAAAATCCGCTAGTTGCCGTTATGGTTGCTGTATTAATGGGCGGTATTCTCTCCAGTGGCAGTGCCCTCCAGCGCTCTTTTAACTTGCCAGATGCTACAGTACTGCTTTTCCAAGGCATCGTATTTTTAGCAATTCTCTTTAGTGAATCTCTTTATGGTCGTTTAGACTTCTTTAAGGATAGAGAACCTGAAGTGAAAATTGATGCTTCTGCAAGCGTAGTTTAACAAGCTAGTAGCTATTGGCTATTGGCTTGTGAAGAGACACAAGAACTGACATCTCAAAATTAACCTCATAAATAAATGCTAAATACTAATAGCTTTTAGCTAAATTAAAAACTATGGCACAAGATGCATTGGGTTGGATGAGCGTACCTCTAGCGATACTAGCAGGGACACTTCGAGGAAGCGCTCCTTTTCTATTTGTGAGCTTAGGTGAATGTCTAACTGAAAAGGCTGGCAAGATTAATTTGGGACTCGAGGGTACTTTGCTCACTGGAGCAATGACTGCTTATGCTGTCTCTTATTTAACTAAATCTCCTTGGCTGGGTGTTTTTGCTGCTGGGATGTCGGGTGTGGTATTGGGATTAATCCATGCTTGGTTATCACAACGTCCCAAGGTGAGTGATGTCGCTGTTGGTATCGCAATGATTATTTTTGGAAGCGGCATTGCCTTTTTCTTTGGTAAAGCTTTTATTCAACCAAAAGCAGAGCAACTACCGTTATTTGATTTAGGAAGCTGGAGCAGCTATCCACAGGTGCAAGAGGCGCTTAGAGTCAGTCCTTTGTTACTAATTGGTATTGCGATCGCGCCTTTGATGCAATGGTTCTTTAGTTCGACTCGCTGGGGACTATATGTCCGAGCTGTGGGTGATAGTCCTAGTGCAGCTAGAGCGATGGGAATTTCGGTCGTTGGTGTACGGACTTTGGCGATCGTGTGTGGTAGCTTCTTAGCAGGTCTGGGTGGGGCGAGTTTGTCACTTTACTATCCAGGACTATGGTCAGAACGGATTTCCAGTGGTCAGGGCTTGATGGCTGTAGCTTTAGTTATTTTTGCTAGGTGGCAACCAGTTCAATGTTTATGGGCTGCGTTGTTCTTTGGAGGAGCACAGGCGTTAGGTCCTTCTTTGCAGGCAGTTGGTATCGGTTCTTATCGTTACTTATTTAATGCATTTCCATATATTCTGACTCTAGTTATCATTATCATTACTTGTTCGCCTCGAAAGACACTAAGTGGCTCGCCTGGTGCATTGGGTACTAATGAGTAAAACGCAAACAAAATTTTAAAAGCCTTGCTAAGCAAGGCTTTTAAAATTTTGTTTGCGTTTAGTTATAGGATAGAGTGTCTGTGTTGATATCTGGATGCTTTGTAGATTATGGGAAATCAACGACCGATCGCTGTAGATTTGTTTGCAGGCGCGGGCGGGATGACATTAGGTTTTGAACAAGCAGGATTTGATGTGCTCGCATCAGTGGAAATCGATCCGATCCATTGTGCTACCCATGAATACAATTTCCCAATGTGGCAAGTTATCTGTTCTAGCGTGACTGATATATCAGGGGAAGATATTCGTAAAAGATCTCAAATTGGCGATCGCGATGTCGATGTGGTGTTCGGGGGGCCACCCTGTCAAGGTTTTTCGCTAATGGGAAAACGCGCCTTTGACGATCCGCGTAATGAACTAGTTTCTCATTTCATGCGCTTAGTAATAGAACTAAACGCCAAGTATTTTGTAATGGAAAACGTCAAAGGTTTAACCATTGGTAATCACCGTAAGTTTGTAGATGATGTGATCCAGAGCTTTGAGCAAAATGGCTACAAAATTCTGAAGGATTACAAAGTTCTCAATGCTTCTCATTTTGGTGTACCCCAAAACCGAGAACGGCTCTTCTTAATTGGTTGCCGTCAAGATTTACCTTTACCAAATTATCCGTCACCAATTACCAAACCTGCTAATGCGAAAAAAGTACCTAAAGAGTTTGTTGATTTGCCAAATAGTCCAACGGTCAGAGATGCGATCGCCGATTTACCAGATATTTCGCAGTATCCCGAACTAATGAAACGTGACTGGTGTGTCGCCGATCTGCAATATCCCAAAAGTGATTACAGTGAGTATTTGCGCGGATTGCGATCGGATAATCTAGACTTATCTTATCCGCGTCTATTCAATAGCAATTTATTAACTTCTAGTATTGGTACTGTTCACAGCGAAAACTCGATTGCTCGGTTTCAATCGACAGCCAATGGCGAAGTTGAGAAAGTCAGCCGCTTTTTAAAACTTCATCCTGATGGAATTTGCAATACTCTGCGAGCAGGAACTCCCAGTGAACGGGGTGCATTTACGGCTCCACGTCCAATTCATCCCCATGTGCCACGTTGTATTACAGTACGTGAAGCAGCAAGATTACATTCTTATCCAGACTGGTTTAGATTTCACAGTACTAAGTGGCATGGTTTTAGACAAATTGGAAATTCTGTCCCTCCGTTGTTAGCGAGATCGGTCGCTTTAAAAATCGTGCAAATCCTAGACCAAGAGATCTCAAAGCCAGAACAAGCATTTCGGCTTACAAAAGATGAAGGATTACGCCTCAAAATGATGGAAGCTGCAAAAAGATATGGAGTAAGCTCTCGCGTCAAAAGATAATAAAATTACTAGTGAAATTATTATAGTTAATCCCACCACAATGGCACAATCTTATTCAGAGCTAGCGATCGCTTAAGAAGCTCAAAGCCATAGTTCTCATCCGTTAAATCGACACCTTTAATCAGTTCTCGAACATCAGCAAAAATATCTTGCTCAGCCCCTTCCATCATCTCGATCGCTTCCGCCATGCAACCAAAATGTTGATCGATAATATCTGGGCAAAACTCATAAATATCAAGAGCAAGTTCGGTCAAATCTTCAGGTAAATCTATAAAAGTTATATTTACTGCGTCAAACGAAACATCACTAAGCTCAATCCCATACTTCGCATCCCAAAGTATCAGATGTTCGATAATATCTTCTGTTTCGAGATCGTAGTTCGCACCGTTTGTTCCTACATCTTTCAAGCTTTGATATTTGTCCATATGGTTACTTGTGTTTGATTATTTAGAAAATCTTGCCTATACTCTAATCCAGAGTGTAGTTCCATCTTTCTGATCGACTAAGTTAATACCCAAGGATTTGAGTTCATCACGAATGCGATCGCCTTCTTGATAATTTTTAGCTTTCTTTGCCTCAATCCGCTGTTGGATTAAATCTTCAATCTGAGCATCGGCAATGCCATCTTTGACCTCAGCGCGATCGCTAATATTAGCCACAAAGCCCAAGGTGTTAGCCATATAGCTAAGTGCTTGCCATTCTTTAAATAAAGTTTCGGAACTTTGTTCAGTCTTACCTGAATGTAATAAAGAATTTCTTTCTGATCGCAATTTTTTCGCTAGTTCAAATACATGAGATAGAGCGACAGAAGTATTAAAGTCATCATCCATTGCTTCCTCAAAACTAGCGATCGCCTGAGCAATTACGCTACGAGATGGAAGTTCAATATCTTGCCAGCCTAACTTTTCTGCAAAATCTGCCGCAAATAGCATACCATCGCGAATTGTTTCCCAGCCTTTAGTTGCTGCCTTAATCGCTTCTTCGGTAAAGTCAATTGGTTGGCGATATTGAGCCTGCAAAATAAATAGACGGATTGCCATTGGATCGAAATGGACAAACAAATCACGAATAGTTGTGAAATTATTCAGCGATTTGGACATCTTCTCGCCATCAATATTCACAAACCCGTTATGCATCCAATATTGGGCAAGGGGTTTAGCATAGGCAGCTTCCGATTGAGCGATTTCATTCTCATGGTGGGGAAATTGCAAATCTGTACCACCCGCATGAATATCAATCGTTTCACCAAGCCGCGATCGCACCATTGCTGAGCATTCAATATGCCATCCTGGACGACCATTTCCCCAAGGTGATTCCCAAAAAGGTTCAGTAGGCTTAGCAGATTTCCATAGAGCAAAGTCAAAGGGATATCGCTTTTCATCGCCATGTTCATCTACCCTTCCACTTGCCCCCGCCTGCATATCTTCGAGCTTGCGACCAGATAGCTTGCCATAGCTAGGAAATTTCTGCACAGCGTAATAGACATCGCCGCCCGATGCATAGGCGTAATCGCGATCGATCAATTGCTGAATTAGCGCAATAATTTCAGGAATTGTTTCCGTTGCACGAGGATAATCATCCGCCTTGGCAATATTCAGCTTTGCCATGTCTTCATCATAGGCAGCGATATAGCGATCGGCGATCGCTTGCATGGTTGTATTACGTTCTTGCGCCCGTTTGAGAATTTTGTCGTCAATGTCCGTAATATTTTGGACAAACTGCACTTGATATTTTGTCGCCAAATAGCGGCGAATCATGTCCCAAACAACGTAGGCTCTGGCATGACCCAAATGGCAATAGTCATAAACAGTCACACCACAAACATACATTTTGACGATTCCCGATTCGAGGGGAACAAATTCTTCTTTGTGTCTGGTGAGAGTGTTGTATATGCGAAGGGTCATGGAGCTTAATAGAATTAATTTATAAATTAAGGCGCCGCACAATTATATAGCGCTTTATGTTTGCATAAACAAAAAAGTAAAGAGGGATACAAAGCGTCCCTCTTTACTTTTTTAATAAATAATTCGCTAAATCAAGGCTCAATCTCAGCTTACTCCCTTCCCTATGAAAATTAGTAGTGCGCGGCTTTGTCGCACACTACTAATTGGAGCAATTAGTTTGTATTAAAGAACTTGAACCTGCATACTTTGCCATTGTGACAAACTATATGTCTTTAGCTGTAATGCATGAATTTCACCACTATCAAGATGGTTTTGGATTGCACCATACACTAATTTGTGTTGTTTAATCATCGATAAACCTTCAAATTGCTCAGCTACAACGATCGCTGAAAAATGTTGACCATCATGATTTGGATCTTCTACCTGAACCTTGGCGTTAGGCAAAGCGGCGCTAATTAATTCGGCAATGTTGTTATGGGAAATCATGCTGGGAAACTCAAAATGTATTAGATGTAAATAGATATAGCTATAGTCAAGTAAGTTAAGACATAAAACCCAGAAGAGAGTTGCGGCGCTTCGCGCCGCAACTCTCTTCTGGGTTTTGCTTTTGTCCTAACATAACTGGCTACTACTATATTTACATTGTGCCATATTGCTTATGGCACAATGTAAACCCAAAAGCAATCTGCCGATCTGCACCTCACCTATCGCTTTTGGGCTGCTTTTAAATGATTATTAAACATTTTGAGCCAACCTAAAATATTAAAATATTGCCTTACTCTTAAAAGTAGCGCTTGTCAATTTTTTTAATGAAAACCTAACATTTGAGAAACGGGGCAGCGTAAAACTGTAAGATTGTAGCGAAAGCTTCACTTAATCATCAAAGGAATAGCTCAAAGTGACTAAAGGAACAGAAATCATTGCGATCGCTGCACGAGAAATCCTCGATTCGCGTGGCAAACCAACCGTTGAAGCGGAAGTTAAACTTGCTAACGGCGCAATCGGTCTCGCA
Organism: Pseudanabaena frigida; assembly: GCA_003242085.1. Classification (GTDB taxonomy): domain Bacteria; phylum Cyanobacteriota; class Cyanobacteriia; order Pseudanabaenales; family Pseudanabaenaceae; genus Pseudanabaena; species Pseudanabaena frigida. Next base: position 33,857 of record QBML01000007.1, read on the forward strand.
CAGGTTCCCAGTGGTGCATCTACAGGTAGTTTTGAAGCCCACGAACTACGGGACGGAGATAAGAAACGCTACGGTGGCAAAGGTGTTTTAATTGCAGTTCGCAACATTCACGAAAAACTTTTACCCGAACTCCAAGGTGTAGATGCGCTCAATCAAGAACTAGTCGATCGCATCATGATCAAGCGTGATGGCACACCTAACAAATCTGACATTGGTGCAAATGCGATCTTGGCAGTTTCCCTCGCGACAGCGAAAGCAGCAGCAGCAGCGATCGGACAGCCCCTATATCGCTATTTAGGCTCACCACTGTCGAATGTTCTTCCAGTCCCCATGATGAACGTTATTAACGGCGGCGCTCATGCAGATAATAACGTTGACATCCAAGAATTCATGATCGTGCCTGTAGGCGCACCAACCTTTAAAGAAGCATTGCGCTACGGTGCGGAAGTATTCGCGGCGCTTAGCTCGATACTTCATGACAAAGGCTTATCAACTGCGGTTGGAGATGAAGGTGGATTTGCTCCTAACCTTGAATCCAACCAAGCGGCTCTAGAGTTGCTAATCGACGCGATCGCTAAAGCAGGTTACAAACCAGGTGAACAAGTTGCTCTTGCCCTAGATGTAGCATCCAACGAGCTATTTAAAGATGGCAACTATGCGATCGATGGAAAAACCCTCAGCCCTCAAGAGTTCGTCAACTATTACGAAGGCTTGATCGCCAAATATCCGATTGTTTCCATCGAAGATGGATTGGAAGAAGATCAATGGGCTAGCTGGAAGGCAATGACCGATCAACTTACCAATACGCAGTTAGTCGGTGATGATTTGTTCGTAACTAATAAAACCCGTCTAGATCGTGGTATTCGTGAAGGTTGTGCTAGCGCAATTTTGATTAAGCTCAATCAAATTGGTAGTTTGACTGAGACCTTAGAAGCGATCGCCACTGCTGACAAGAATGGTTATCGCTCAGTAATCAGCCATCGTTCAGGCGAAACTGAAGATACAACGATCGCCGATCTAGCAGTCGCCACCCGTGCAGGTCAAATCAAAACAGGTTCGCTCTGTCGCAGTGAGCGCGTTGCTAAATACAACCGTTTGTTGAGAATTGAAGCAGAACTTGGCAGTCAAGCTGTTTATGCTGGTGCTGTTGGTTTAGGCCCTTCTCGCTAAATAGTTTTCGTCAATAGCAAAAATAGAAAGGGAAGTAGATATACTACTTCCCTTTCATACTTATACAGATGTTGCCAATTATGCAAAAGCCTCTTAATGAAGTAAAAAAGCTTGAAGATCTCCCAAATATTGGTAAGGCAATTAGTGCTGATTTACGAAGTATTGGCATCGATTCTCCCAATCAACTCAAACTGCGTGAGCCATTAGATATCTTTAATGAACTTGCCAGTGTAATGTGGCATCGCCACGATCCATGCTTGCTTGACTCATTAATTTCTGCTAAAAGATTTCTCAATGGAGAAGCTGCTCAGCCTTGGTGGCATTACACTGACGAGCGTAGAATTCTTCTTAAAAGTTACGCTAAGGAAAAAAGGAATATTGAAATTTAAGACAAAGACACTCAATCGGCTTGTCTCAATCAGATTCATAATTAACCTTTAAGTTCAAAAATTCTATTAATGACATCTTCGACAACGCGATCGGGAGTTGATGCTCCTGAAGTTACGCCAACCTTGATTTTGCCTGAGGGGAGCCAATTTAAAGCGGTCTCAATCGCTTTACCTAGTGGCTTATGTTCGATCTCCTCTGCCGAAAGAATCCGATGTACGTCGTCAATGTGATAGGAAGGAAGATTACGATCGATCGCAATTTCTTGTAAATGCGTAGTATTTGAAGAGTTGTAACCACCGATAACAATCATTAAATCGAGATCCTCTTCGACAATCTCGAACATCGCATCTTGACGCTCTTGAGTGGCATCGCAAATCGTGTTAAATGCAAGAAAATGTTCATCAAGATGTTCCACGCCATACTTTTGCATCATCGTCTTTTCAAACAACTTTCCGATCGCTTCAGTTTCACCCTTCAGCATTGTAGTTTGGTTCGCAACACCGACTCTTTCGAGATCGCGATCTGGATCGAACCCTTCTGACATCGCTTTGCTAAACTTAATTAGAAATTCTTGTCGGTTGCCACCATTGAGCATGTAATTTGCCACATACTCGGCTTCCTTCATATTTAGCACTACCAGATATCGCTTGGCATAGGAACTCGTGGCGATCGTCTCTTCGTGGTTGTATTTGCCATGAACGATGGAAGTAAAATCTGCTTTTTTATGCTTTTCGACGCGATTCCATACCTTTGAGACCCAAGGACAAGTTGTATCAACAATCTTGCTACCAAGACGGTCAAATAGCTGAGTTTCCTGTACGCTCGCACCAAAAGCTGGCAAAATTACCACATCACCTTGACCGATCCCTGAAAAATCCTTAGTGCCATCTTCTGCAACAGGTACAAACTGAACTTCCATTTCCTTTAGTTTGGCATTAACAGAAGGATTATGAATGATTTCATTAGTAATCCAAATTTTCTCATTGGGAAACTGAGTGCGCGTTTCATACGCCATTGCTACCGCTCTTTCTACACCCCAGCAAAATCCAAAGGATTTTGCCAAATAAATTGTCACATCACCCTGTGTATAAATATAGTTGCGATCGCGAATGGTTTGAATCAAGTCGCTATGATATTGCGATCGCATAGTTGTTTCGGCTTCTTCTCCATGTCCAAAACTTTGCCGAAAATAATTTGGAGACTTATGCAAAGCTCTCCGCATAGCTTGAGTATCGAGCGTGTTATCCATGCGCTTAGATGATTCTAGGTAATTGTGCTGAAAGTATTATAACGGCATAGCTGTCTCCTAAAGGTTAAAGGCATTGCTTTGTGTCTCCTTTAACCTTTAGGAGATGACCTATAGAGTCATGGTATATCCGATTTATGTTTTTCATCAAACTCTGTGCTTAGCAATCAATTTGCGCTAGACGAGCACTAATACTAAGATTTCGGATTGCTATGATGCTATACCGACAAGTCAGCGATTTTGAGCTTTAATGATATTGCTTTACCAACTTACACAAAACGCACATCAATGGAAAACCCTGCAATTACCAATCACGAAATTCATCCCTTAATTGCTCAACGCTGGAGTCCTCGTGCTTTTGATAGCAAACTTGTAGAACCTGAAAAACTTGCCCAGTTATTTGAATCAGCAAGATGGGCTTCTTCTTGCTTTAACGATCAGCCTTGGGTCTTTATCGTGGCAACCAAAGACGATACGGTGAACTATCAAAAACTGCTGGATTGCCTTGTGCCTTTTAATGCGTCGTGGGCGCAAGCAGCTCCAGTATTAGGATTAGTGATTGCTCAAAAGAACTTTAAGCACAATGACAAGCCCAATGCTTGGGGTGAATATGATGCAGGTCAAGCAGCAGCAACCTTAGTTTTACAAGCTACGGCTTTAGATCTAGTCGCGCACCAAATGGGTGGTTTTGAGGCTGATAAGGCGATCGCTACTTTTAATATTCCTGAGACGGCAAAACCTATTGCTGCGGTCGCGATCGGTTATGCGGGAGAAACCAGCAACTTACCACCAGAATTACAAGAGCGTGAAACTGCTCCTCGTGCACGTCATCCCTTATCCAGTTTTGTCTTTACAGGTGAATGGGGAAATTCGGCACCGTTTGTTTGGATTTAGCTTCAGCTTTACTCTTCTAAACAAAAAATAGAGAAGGCACTTCGCACCTTCTCTATTCTTGTTTATTTATAGCAAGCCAGCTTGAGCTAAGCCCAAAATCAGGCCTGCGCCAAGAACATGTCCAAAGCTAGTAACGCCGAGCAATTCAGGCAAACCAAAACCTGAAAACACACCAGGTAACTCAACTGGTAAGCTGGGACCAACACCTTTGACTTTAATGCCGTAACGACCGACAACTAATGCAAATAGATTAGCTGTTATCATTACTAGACCTACGCCTACAGACCAAGTTGGTGTAGCAGGAACTGCGGCAAGCAAGTTAAGAGTTAGATGTGTCATAAATTTAGTTTCCTAAGTCTAATTACCTATAAAAAATTTTCAACTTTCATAATCCTAGGATGTAGATAGACATCGGAAAATTCTTCTTAAGCTAAATTTATTAAACTTAGTAATCGTTTACAGTTGATAAAAAGAAGCATAAAATTGTGATTCTTTTTATCAATGACTCACGTTCAAAAATTTAAATCTCTTCTAGAACTTTAAATCGAACATGATTAAGAGCTAGTTCTCCAATGGAATAAGGCTGAGGCTGAATCGTCTCAAAAAAGATACCTTTGCCGATTTCCACATGATACCAAGGAAGTCCCATAAACCAGCGAGTTGGGTAGGGACGATATCCAGTGTCATCAGGATTAGATTCCATCGGTAACCAACCAATACTAGGAATATAAAATTCAATCCAAACATGATTGTAGTATTGATGAAGTGGAACATTGAAGATCAATTCTCCTTCATGAGGACATTTATAACGCCCAACAGTACGGCAGGCAATTCCATTCAGCCTTGTTAAAGCTAATAGTAAACCCACATATTCACCACAAGATCCTGTACCTCTGACTAGAACCTCCTCAGGTGCAGCAATGTATGGTGTGACACGATAGGAAAGCTTGTCATAAACGTAGTCACGAATCAAAAGCATCTTGCGTAAGATATTAGTTTCATCCCCAACTGCTTCTTTGGCAGCAGCTTGAATAATTGGATTATCCATGCTTAAGCCGTCATCATCAACTAAATAGAGCTTCTGCATTTCGGGCGATAGGTCAGGTACAAACTCTACTTCACTATCTTTGAGTTCATATTTAATCCCATGTAGTTCTAATGTCGCTTTCCATCCAAACATTCGTGATTCTTCAGGTTTCAGGTTCCCCAGCTTAAAGGCAGCGACACGCTGACCATCGACAATTTCTTCTTCAAAGGGCATTCCAATTGGCTCGATCGCTAATAACTTTTGGCGATAGTTATCAGTGGGATAAGCAACTCGCCATGTGAGGTTATAGACTGAAGTTGGTTCTTCTGATGATAATTCTTCCAGATAAATCATCTCCACTTTATAGCCTGTAGTAAGCGTATAGTTTAATTTTTCATCTTGATATTGATTGAACTTGAGTCGATGGATAAAAGTTTTTTCGCGAGCGGCGACCGAAAATGGCTCATCTAAATCGTTAGGATTATCACGAATATAGTTTTCATCGCCTGAATAAACCACATACAAGTCATTGCCTAAAGAAGCTAATCCTAATGCGTTTGGAAATGGAGTCAATCCACGATGTATAACTTCGCCTGTTTTGGCATTGAGGCGATAAACTGTCTCTTCAGTGCGATCGCAAACCCACAATTCTTCGCCCACTAATGTCAATGATTCAAAGCCCGCACCTGGGGCATCCATGATTCGCAACAAAGTGCGTGTGGCACGTCCAAATACAAAAATCTTGCCAACTTCGCTAGAACTTACATACACACCACCCTCGGATACTGCAATACCATCAACCTTATTAGGTAGCTCCATAAATGGTTGCAAGTCAAAATCAACCATGTTGCAGTAGTAAATTCCACTATTCTTGGTAATCCAAAGTACCTCACCTGCGATCGCTAGACCTGTTGCATCTCGGAACTGAGATGCTGTGTAATTATTCAGTACCGTTGCGCCTTCAGAGAATGGATCTATTTTGAGTAAATGTCCCTGATAGGCATCAACACAAAGCGCATAGGGATTGCCATTATTTGCATCGGTTTGCCACACTAAACCGTGAAGGTTATAAGCGCCAATGGGATAAATCGTGCTTGGTAAGCTAGGCATAGGGTTTTAGGCAGGTGATTTAGACGGGTGATTTAGAAAGATATGCAGCTTTCTGCAACTTTTGATCTGACTTTAAAAGTAACTTTACTTCCGTAGCGAAGGCAACAGTTACGATAATTGGATTAGTATAGCAATCACCATGAAACTTAGGAATCAAAAGTCAATGAGGGCAATTTTTGCCTTCATTTATGGCGATCGACAAGTGTATCAAGACTTAAAACCCAAAGAAGGATTGCGGCGCTTCGCGCCGCAATCCTTCTTTGGGTTTTAAGTCTTCTTGTGCTACTTATTATTTAATTCGGGACAAGGGACAAATTTTGTACCAGACCAATCAGTCAATGTATTTTCATCAAAGTAATGCCGTGGAGTTTTCATCATTAAATTCCATACCTTGTCAGCATCCATCAGATTAAATTTTTCTGGGTAGTGAGTTAACAACAACTCTTGCACCATAGGATAATAATCTGGATTCATACCTGGAAAGATATGATGTTCAGTATGATAAGAGAAGTTGATATGGAGAAGATCGAATATTTTTGGTACGCGAATGGAAAGACTATTAACTAAAACATCATTTACATCTGTCATTGGGCAAAGCAAATGGTTAGTATAAATATAAAAGATTAAACCTGCATAACCAATCCAAATTGGAATAAAGTAGCTAAGTAAAATCTTTACAGGGGAGAACTCTAAGCTAGTGAGAATAACTAGATGCAAACCAATAATTGATAGTAACTCTAACGCGATCGCTTGCCTTTCTTTTTCACTAATACTGAATGCTACTACTGGATACTTAGCTGATTGATTATTAAAAAATAAGACTGAGGTAAGATTTCGGAATGTATGCATTCCCCAAGCATGTCCCAATCCAATTACTAATGTAATCGGATTTACTTCTGATGACGGGACAAAAGCATTTTGAATCCATTTTCCCCAATTTTTGGGCTGTGAAGATAAATAGTTGCGATCGGGATCTTGTTCGGAATTAGTTTTATTATGATGCTCGCGATTGTGAACTGCTTTCCATAAAGTTGGCGGCATCCATAACATTGCAAATCCGAATAGGCTAACTACTCGACGGAGCAAAGGATTACTAATTGCTGAACTATGTAATAGATCGTGTGTGCTAAATAAAAGAACAATAATGCTGTTTGCCATAACGATCGCTATTGGCAGATATAGCCAGAGGTAATACCAACTCCATCGATCTAAGTAAGATGCGATCGCCCACCCCACGATCAAAATCATCAAGTTAATCAATAGAATCCAGACTTTGTTTGGATCGGGTAAGAATGCCTCTGATGGAAGTAACGGACGCAATTTTTTTGCATAGTCTGCTTGTGTCATCAAAACTTTTTGATCGACGATATTCATATTTAACTGTCTAAAGGGCTTAGGGTTTGGAAATTCCCCATTAATAGACTTACCACATTACTCCCTATGATGTCTGTAGTCCTAAAGAGCTCACAATTTAGTTGGGATTGCTATGGCGCTTTTCAAGCAAACAAGCGAAGTACAGGGCTATTTCCCCGCCTTCGGCGGGGAAATAGCCCTGTACTTCATTAGACTGGGAAACGCGAGATCTTTAGCTAAACTTGGTTAAAATTTTTAAAAATGACTGGGTACGTGGGGTAAGTAAAGTTTTACGATAAGCATCAGCCGCTTTCTTAATTGCATCAGCTTGGGTGGGATAGGAATGGATTACACTAGATAGAGTATTTAAACCTTGTTTAGAGGCGATCGCTAAAGTGATTTCGCTAATCATTTCGCCAGCATGACGAGCCACTATTGTCGCGCCTAAAATGCGATCTGAGCCACGCTGATGAAGGATTTTGACAAAACCTTCTGTTTCTCCATCATAAATAGCGCGATCGACGATCGAAAAGGGAATCTTAACTTCGTCGATCTCTATACCTTGAGCTTGGGCTTCTTTAGCATATATTCCAACATGGGCAATCTCAGGATCGGTATAAGTTACCCAAGGCATTACCAAATCGCTCAGCTTGCTTTTCCCTAAACCAAAGGGAGAGAATAACGTATTCTTAATCACAATTCTAGCGGCAGCATCGGCGGCATGGGTAAACTTCCAATTCATGCAGATATCACCTGCCGCATAAATACGAGGATTCGTGGTTTGAAGGTAATCATTTACTACTATGCCCCGATGCTTATCGTAATCTACACCTAAAGATTCAAGATTCAAACCTTCAACGTTCGGCGATCGCCCAGCCCCAACTAGAATTTCATCGACTTCAATCTGATTAGAAATTCCATTTTGTTGATAATGGATTAGTTTGCCTGTATCAGTTTTTTCGACTCTAGCGATCGCACTGCCAAGAATTAAATTAACACCTTCACGAACAAATCCCCGCTGCACAATTTCTGCAGCATCGGCATCTTCGCGATCGAGTAAATGATTATTTTTATGCAGTAATGTTACTTCACAACCTAAACGGTGAAATGCCTGAGCTAATTCGCAACCAATTGGCCCCCCGCCAATTACTGCCAATCGTTTTGGGCGATCGGTTAGCGAAAATACAGTTTCATTAGTTAAGTACCCCGCTTCAGCAAGTCCCTCAATTCGCGGATCGGCAGCCCTTGCTCCCGTAGCGACTACGGCTTTTTTAAAGCGTAATTGATTATTATTAACAGCGATCGAATTCCCATCAATAAATTTTGCTGAACCAAGAAAAACATCTACACCCAGATTGCGAAACCTTTCTGCGGAATCATGGTGACTAATCCCAGCACGAAGCTTTCGCATTCGTTCCATTACTGCACCAAAATCAATGTCAATATTGCTAGGAGGATTGATTCCAAAGTTCATGGCATCTCGGATATCGGCAACTACTCGCGCCGAACGAATTACGCATTTGGAAGGAACGCAACCGACATTAAGACAATCTCCTCCCATCAAGTTTTTCTCAATCAAGGCGACTTTTAATCCCAGTCCTAGACCTGCCGCTCCAGCCGCAACGACTAATCCCGCAGTACCCGCACCAATTACCACTAGATCGTAAAGATCCGCAGGTTGAGGATTTACCCAATCAAGTGGATGCACATTTGCAATCAAATCACGATTATATTCATCTACGGGTTGAATGAAGTCTTCGTAGCGATCGCTTGCATGTTTTGGGAATTGAGTCATGATTTGATATTGGTGAGAAAGTGCGCCTAATCTAAATATAGCCTTACGAGATGGGCTTCGAAACTTCGCTCAGCCAGCATAGATCAGTTAGCTGAGCGAAGTCGAAGCTAGCTGATCTATGCTGGCTGAGCGAAGTCGAAGCCTCTAATTATAAATTCTGTAGTTGTCTCAATCCTAACGGGTATACCACCATGCCCATGCAATCAGTACAGCTTGAAGCGGCAAGCGCCACCAACGCAATAAATCTGAATCAGGAATTCCATCAAGTTGGATGCGATTAACTGCCATATTGATATTGGCAGGAAATACGGCAATGAATAGTGCTATCAATCCCCAAGCTGCGGCTTGGCTAACAGGTGGAACAAGTAAGCCAACGCCACCTAAAATCTCAAATACACCACTAATGTAGACTAGTGCCAGAGGATAGGGTAAAAAAGCAGGAACTATTTTTACGAAGGGCGCAGGTGTTACCCAATGCAAAGTGCCTGCGACAATCATAAATATCGAAAGGAAGATGCGAAAAACCAATTTGATTGAGAGCATTTACTAAGTACTTTTTAGAAGAGAGTTAACTGCTGTGGTGGTGGAGTCAGAAGATTCCAAGGCAAACTTGGCACGGGAACATTCGCTTTTTCTAACATTTCCTGAAAATATCGAGCGTTATGGGGCGATCGCTCCTCGATCGGACAATGCATAAAAAAATAAATTTTAGTTCCATTCGCTAACCAGTCTTGCAAATGAGTCATCCATTCTTGCCAAAAGCGGATATTTAAATCTTGTTCGGGATGACTGATAAAGCGCACAATGCTGAAGGGAGCAGTTACTATTGGTTGTAAAGGCAAATTTGGCTTGCGGCGCTCTTGCTGCACTGGTAATGACAAAGCAGGATCTATTTCATCACCAAAGGGCAAATCGTAAATGGGGCGTGAATCTAGTAATACTCGACCGACACCTAAATTTTGTAGTAGTTTGTTTAAGCGATCGCTATTGGGCGCTTTAAACCAATCAGCATGACGCACTTCTAAAGCGATTTGATAATCCTTAGTTGGTAAAGCTTTGAGGAAATTTGCTAAATCAGTAAAGCTAGCGGGACTATAGCTCGGCGGTAGCTGCACAAACACCACGCCTAAGCGATCGCCAAAACTCGACATTAAATCTAAGAACTGTAAAGCTTGCTCGATGTAAGGCTGTAGTAAGCCGTTATGAGTTAACTGTTTGGGAAATTTTGGACAAAACTGAAATCCTGTAGATGATTCCTGAGCCCAACGTTGGATCGTTTGGCGATCGGGGATCGAATAAAAGGTCGAATTTACCTCTACGGTCGCAAAGCGATCGCTATAGAGCTGTAAATATTCAGTTGAGTGACTACCTTTAGGATAAAAATCACCAATCCAGCCTTTAAAAGCCCAAACTGCACAACCTAAATAAAATATGTTAGACATTGTAAAAACTAATAAGATTTTGATTGTGCTATAAATACAGCCTATGTTAATTTGAGTCCATGTTTCTTAGTGAATGAAATCTAGACATGCATGAGTCAAATCAATTAATTAATGCTCCTGTTAATGAGCAAATCACTCCAGATGGTGACAAAACTACTCTACGTTGTCGAATTGTTCACACATTAGAACTAGTACAGGATGCGATCGCTATCTCGCTTTGTATTGGGCTGTTTTGCGTCATGGTGTTACAACTTAAAGAAATTTTTCTATCGTTAATAACCACCTTGCACTTTCACGACATAACAGCAGATATTTTATTTATCCTTATTTTAGTTGAGTTATTTCGGCTATTGATTATTTATCTTCAAGAACAGCGAGTTTCGATAGGGGTTTCCGTAGAAGTTACCATCGTTTCTGTATTGAGAGAAGTGATTGTTAAAGGATTGCTTGAAGTCGAATGGAAGCAAGTCATGGCTACTTGTGCTTTTTTAATTGCTCTAGCTCTGCTATTGGTAGTTCGAGTTTGGCTACCACCAACCTTTGAGGGTGTTGATCCCCAACAAAAAGCCTCCGAACGTCGCAAGGAAATGAAAACTACAGAATAATAGTTACTAAATAATAAAGAGGGGCGCATTGCACCCCTCTTTAATTTACTTAACTTGGCTAAGTAACTGCTTAATTGTTTTGATTAACTCAGGTGGGTGATAGGGTTTAGTCAGATAAGCGTCTGCCCCCTGTTTCATACCCCAGTACTTATCAAATTCCTCACTTTTAGTTGTACACATAATTACGGGTACATCCTTCGTAGAGGCATTATTTTTGATCCAACGACACAACTCATAGCCATTCATCCGAGGCATGACAACATCGGTGACAACGAGATCGGGAGTAAAACCTTTCAGTTTTTCAACCGCATCAGCACCGTCATGGGCTTCTATAACATCCAGACCATGCTGTTTTAAATGTGCCGAGACCATCTCCAACACCATCGAACTATCGTCCACTACGAGGACTCTTACCATAACTGCCTTCCTGCTTTTCCAGTTGTGCGTTAGCTTAGATTGCCGTGAATATCCAACACCTAAAGGAGTCGAACTAACTTAGAGCGCTCAATTGCTAATGCAATCATAAAATTTCTAAAACCTTAAAAATAAGATAAGGTTAAGAATACTAGCTAATCAACATTACCTGTTTTTGGATTGTGTCTGTACAGAATTGTTGATTCAGCTCTAGCTCATCAATGAAAGTCATCAATGAAAACATCGATATTGTTGACAGTATATCAGAATGCATCTTGGTTAGAGCGCTATGGTGATGGTTACGGTTGAAGGTTTGAGCAAAATCTATAATATTGCGGTTAAAGATTCGGGACTAGTTGGTACGCTCAAGCACTTCTGGCAACGTCAATATCGGGCGATCGCAGCTGTTAAAGATATCTCCTTTGAGATTGCTTCAGGCGAGATGGTCGGCTTTTTAGGTCCAAATGGCGCAGGTAAAACTACCACTTTAAAAATGCTGACTGGCTTAATTCATCCGTCTTCGGGTAATGTCCGAGTAGCAGGACATATTCCCTTTCGACGCGATACGGATTTTTTGCAAAAGATCACATTGGTGATGGGACAGAAACAGCAATTAATTTGGGATTTGCCTGCCCTTGATTCGTTGCGGATGAATGCGGCAGTGTATGGCATCTCTGACAAAATTTTTAAATATCGCCTCGGTGAACTGACCGAAATGCTATCGCTTGAAGATAAGCTCACGCAGCCAATGCGAAAACTGTCGCTCGGTGAGCGGATGAAAGCGGAATTATTAGCAGCATTGTTGCACCAGCCCCAAGTTTTATTTTTAGATGAGCCAACTCTGGGGCTTGATGTCAATGCTCAAGCAAGTGTGCGGGAATTTTTGCGGGAATATAATCAGCGCTACCAAGCTACGATTTTGCTGACCAGTCACTATATGGCTGACATTACGGCTTTATGTAAGCGTGTGTTATTAATCCATCAAGGTGGGCTGATCTATGATGGCAGTCTTGAGGGGCTACATAATAATTTTGCGCCCTATCGAGAAGTACGGGTGGAGCTAGCTCAGCAGATTGGTAATCACGAAAGTTTACAGAAATACGGCAAAATTCTCAATATTGATGGACAGTCAGTATGTTTTTTAGTACCGCGAGAAGATTTGACCAAGGTTGTTTCCCAAATTCTTTCTGAATTAGAAATTCTGGACTTATCGGTAAATGAACCTGCGATCGAAGAAGTAATCGGTCAAGTTTTCCGCGCTGGCAGTGTTGATCATCAGTAGAGGCAATTCATGAATTGTCTCTACTGATGAAATCTAGTTTGCTAGGGACGTGCAGTAAAACCAAGAACCAGATTTTTTATGGCACAGCTTCGCCGCGCCATAAAAAATCTGGTTCTTGATTAAATCGCAGAACCCTTAGTTTACTAATTTGGCGATTTCGGTAACTGTAATCGGTTCTTTGGATGCGCTAGGGACATCGACAACGATGAGATATCCCTCAACTTTGCCATTGCCAACGGTATTTAAAGCATCAAGAATCTTTGGCATATCTGCTTTGAGCAAACTGCCCCGATTATCATAGGTCTCGATCGCGGAAAGACAACCCAATGTGGCAGTCCATTCAAAATTTTTGGCATTGACTACTTTATCTTTGTTACGGAAAAAGTCGATCGCGGCACCACTGCCATGAATCCGAAATAGCGATCGCCCAGCATTCCCAGCCCAATAGCTTTGCTGGATCGGCTGATAGGATCGCCATGTTGGTGGTAAGAGAGCTTGATAGGCTTGCAGACTGCCAGTAAATTTACCTTTTTGATTTGGCAAAAAGGCATTAACGCCATCTTCAAAAGGTACAAATAGATTTACCAGCGAAAACTGTCCATAGGCATGAAACGCTTCATCATCAGGCTGTAGAGAAACTCCTTCCATTCGATAAATGCCTTGGGGAGTGCGCCCGTTTGTAAAATACCAATCGAGATTGCGCAGGGACTGGAGCAGCAATGGGGTAGACCACAATTGCTTACCCTGCTTCACAAATTTCCCATTGCGATCTTTTAGCACGGCAAGACACAAGACATCGCGATTTGGGCGACAGAGGACATACATATGCGCTTGTTGCGGGGAGACTTGCCATTTTAGTAAGTCTGCGAGTTTTGGGATTGCTGTTAATTTGTCAGACTTTTGCGGGCTTTGTAGCCGATCGCTTTGAATCGTTTGAATTGTTGTTTGCAGGTGCAGATCTTGTGACCATTTCGGAAAGCGCTGTTGAACTTTGAGGGTTAGTTTTTCGATTTGAGCGCGGTTGAGACTGTAAGCAGGATCGGTGGATTTGGCTAGGGCTGATAGCGCGATCGCCACCCATTGCGGGTCACTACTGTAATCAACGGTGCGTAAAAAATTTTGTTTGAGCTTGCCATAAACTTCTGGTTTGAGTGTGTATAGCTCCATGCCAACCTGCATTGCTGTGTCGATAATTCCCAGTTGGGAATTAGTTAAGTTGGTGGCTGTTGTCATCTGCACAACATTTACTAGGGCTTGCACGGCATAGTCTTTTTCGGGGGCTAAAACGCCGATCGCCCATAGTGAGTCTTGCCAATGCGTGGCATTGCTATCTGTTACAGGATATTTCTTGAGATCGAATCTACTCGGATCTGCTTTCTGGATTTGTTCTTGAATCTGGGCGCTTCTAGCGGTTTCAGTAGCTTTGGGCTGGTAAGACCTAATGGGTGGAGTCTGAGCTTTAGCTGGTTGGGGCGAAGTGGAGGCGACAAAAAAGGCGATCGCAGCTAAAGCACTAGACATTAATTGATACATGGGTTCTCGTTACAAGAAAATAGGGAGAGCACGTAATGCTCTCCCTATTTTAGTATGGAGCTAAGCGGATTCGAACCGCTGGCCCTCTCAATGCCATTGAGATGCGCTACCAACTGCGCTATAGCCCCAGAACAACAGTCTAAGTGTTGGCTAATTTATTAGCTTGACTATATTCCCTCAATTTGGGATTTATGTCAAATGCGATCGCCAAAAATTGCTGTTTTTGTTATATAGCAACGCAAAAGATAGCTAGGACAAATCAAAACCCAAAAGGTTAGTGGCGGCGCTTTGCGCCGCCACTAACCTTTTGGGTTTTATGCCCTAAGCAAAGCAAGCTTTTTAAAACCATCTGTTGTTAGGTCTAAAATCGATTTTCATATTCGATCGAAACACCTGTTTTACCATCAGAGCCATAGTTACCACGTAAAAGAATATTCGGATCGAGGCGATAGCGAATGGAGAAGTTAGTTGGTTGAGTGGAGTCGTTAATAATCCGTTGGAGAGAGATCGAGAAACTATTACTGATATCGATCGCTGCCTCAGCCGATAAACCTAGCGTTCCATTTCGGCTACTGCCATTGGTATTAGTCGTAACTGGACTGAGATTAAACTCCGCTAAATTTAGAGCATCGCCAATCGCATCTTGTAGGAAATTAAGAACGGTACTACCAGCAAAACTAGCAAGGGCGGCGGCGGGGTCAGAACCACTTTGTTGCTGCAAAATGCCACCACCAATCAACGCAATAATCTCGGCTTGGCTGCGGGGTGGGCTACTAGTGAGGCGAATATCTGGCGCGAGGGCAGTACCCGTCACACTGGCTTGGACTTTCAGGGTACGCTGCGATCCCAGATTGCTTGCGGGGACTTCGTTGGGGCTAAATAGATCGTTGGGACGATTGGAGTTAATTGGTACGCGCGTAATTTCAGCAACCGTACCTGCAACTCTGACATTAAGCGAAGGATTGATACCTTGGGTCGGTTTAAATTCGACAAAGTTTTCGTAAGCGCGATCGAGTCGGAATCTGGTGGAAATCGCATTAAACTGACCGCGAGTAATATTGACCCTACCTTCTGGTTCTGGCTTTTGCAATGTTCCGTTAACGATAAGCGCGCCTTCTCCTAAGAAGTTAAATAGAGGGGAGCGTGTCACCTGCATATTTTGGAGCTTGACCGCTAAGCGATCGAATATAACATCAGGAAGATCGTTGTTAGCATTGGCTGAAGCACTGTTAGGATCGGCATCATTCCCAATTACCACTCTGCCATCGCCCAGAGCTACTTCGCCTGTAAGCCGTGGCAATAATAGGGAGCCTCTGACGATCACGCGGCTATTAAAATTATCAGAACTAATATCGCGTACATTGAGTTTGAGCCGATCGGCATTGATTGCTAAAGCTTGTTGATATTCTGGACTATCTTCCCTTAGTAATCCAGCATTACTAATTGGCAGAATTCCTTTTAGCGCTAACTTACCTTCGCTGAAGTTACTCGTGATATTACTAATGAGGCGATCGCTTGTAAAATCGATGCTGCCTTGAACCCCAGTAAAATCTCCTGGTAAGCCAGCAATTCTAACCTTGGCATTATCAACTAGAATCTTTCCAGCAATCTTGGGATCTCTCACAGTTCCACTAGCTGTGATGTTGATATCACCTATACCATCTACCCAACGTACGGGCTGATTGAAAATATTAATAAAGGCAATTCCTTCATTTTTAACATCTAACTTCACATTAAAGAAGCCAAAGACGCTCACAAGCCCAGAGGCAACAACCGCATCTTTGCCTGCGACCTTCATATTGGCATTGAAGTTGATATTCAAGTTTTTATATTCAAACTTTAAGGCAATAAAATCGATCGCCTGACGATTGACTGAGCCATCAGCTAAGCTCAATTGACCTTTAACACCTAGATCCAGTAGATTCGTTCCTGAAATCGAAAGATTGCCATTGACTTTACCAGTCAAATCGAAGGGAATAGCGCTAAAAAATGGCAGTGGGCGCAAGGACTCGATTGGAAAGTCTTTTAGTTCGATTTCGCCACTTTGTTCGCGGAATCTAAACAATGGATTTGAAGATGGGGTAAGTCTAATCCTTGCCTTAGTAAGTCTTCCATAGCTCTTGTTTGACTGAAAATTCGCTTTGGCAATGTTGAAAACTCCATTTGCGTAACGACCTTCTACTTGAACGTCATCAACGGCAAATTTACCATACTCAAATTTTTTGCCGACAAGATTAAATCCTACCCGAACTCCTCGACGTTTATTTAGGCCAAATGTGACTGTCCCTTTGATGTCGCCACGAAAATCAGTAAGCGGTGGCAAATTAAAATTACGAGCTGAATTTACGGTTTCCTGCTGCTCCTGACGTAGCTCAATCTGGGTCAGGTATTGTAATTGCTTGTAGAGCGGCTCTCCTAATAATTTAATCGATTCCAACGGTTGTAAATCTCTCGATCCAGTTTTAGCTAAACTGAATACTTGGCTGGCATCAACAATGTTTGCCCATTGCAGAGTTGCAAATAAATCCTGCATTCTTCCTTGAGCAATTTCAACAGCACCTACGATCGGGTCTTCGATATTTGGGTTATAGGTCAATTGAAACTTGTATTCGTTGTTGGATTCTCCTTGACGAACGATCAAGCTACCATCTTTAACATCGAGAATTCCATTAGCATAGGATAACTTTGCAATGGCTCGTTCGGCAACCACGCGCCCAAAACGCGGACGTTCAACTGTAACCTCTCCTTTTGCCGTGGGACTACTGCTAAAATCGACAACTAGATTACTAGAGAGTTTCCCACTGACATCATTTTGTCCAGTAAACGAAGCAATAAGAGGTAAGGGAAGATTGGCGATCGCTACTTGTAAGCGATTGGGATTATTCTCCAAGCGTCTGCCATTCGCGGTCGCTTCACCCAAATTCACATTAAAGTCAATCGGACGGAAAGCACGATCTAACCTTGCAGTAATGCGATCGCGCCTACCTCGTAAATCTACATTTAGACCTTGATTACCATCAAAATTGAGCTTCCCTTCTAAACGCGGATCGAAAGCTAATTTATCGACTCTGAGTCCTGCCAGTAATAAGTCTCCTGTTGCTTGAGGAATATTCCCAATTCCATCTAAAACACCGTTGAAGGTGAGGTTGTCGAGTTCAACTTGATTTACTTTCAAGCCAGCTACACGAACATTGCCCACTAGTCTCGGATCGGACAAAGCGCCATTGACCGTACCATTAAAGTCGAGCGAGCCGCGTGATGGAACAATTAGCCCTTTCTTCGCTAAGCTCGATCCTAGCGAGGCAAGATCGACATTGTCTAGCTGTAATGCACCTGCGATTTTGAGACTATCAAGCGCTCCTGAGAGATTGCCGCGAAAGTTTAAGATGCCCGAAGCCTGTGGCGAAATCGCGCTAGATAACGAAGCTAAACGATTAATATTGACATTGCGCGAAATCAGATCGAGGTTGATTCCTGCAATTCCTGTAGGTAGCTGATCTAACGAATTATTGGGAAATGCGAGATCGACTTTGCCATTGGCGGTGAGATAGCTGCCAACCTGCAACGATGGAACGAGCAAATTTTTGCCATCCCAGATCAGATTAGCGGCGATCGCGTCAGGAACTTCCGTAAGTCCTTGCGGTAAGCGCACAGTGCCATCGCCCGTAATATCTGCTAGTGTAAATCCACCGCGATCGCTCCGAAGATTGATAAATCCTTCGATGATTCCTTTTTGATTGAGGAGAAAAGCCGATAATGGGATTCCGTTACTATTTAGCTGTGATTTCCATGCGCCACTGACGATGTTATACGTTCCTGCTAGGCCGATCTCACCAATGGGAAAGCGCACTTTCGTATTACGGATCGTCGCTAATCCATCAGCTAAGAAAACTTCGCCTCTTGAGGGATAGGTGGCATTAGGGGCTTCTATTTGCGCCAACATTTGTGGATTGGCTAGGTTACCAGTAATTTGCAGTGAACTGGTCACCTGACCAACGGCGATCGGTAGTTTCGTGTTATAGAGCTTGGCAAAATCTTCGGCAACACCGACGAGGCTAGAGGTAAATAAAATTTCTGCGGGAGCATTTTTTTGAGGCAGTTTGATTTGCCCTTCACCTGAGAGGGTTGCGCCAGTAGAAGATGCCTGAACTTTCTTGATTAGGAGCGTATTTAGGTCTTTGAGTTCGATCGTGGCGAGGAAGCGATCGACCACAACTCTATCGAAGCTAACTGTCTTCGGTGTGGTTATATTGAGGACTAGGGATGGCTTTTGGACTGTACCTGTGAGTTTACCGCTTAGCTTCACTTCACCTGCGATCGCCACAGGTGTTTTGATGTCAAAGCTCTCAATACCTTTACCTAAATCTAGCGCTGCACTAGCAAAGTTGAGATTAAAGCCTTTTTGTTGATTAAACGTGCCATCGACAGTGCCTTTAAATAAGCCATACTGAGCCGAAAACTCGCTTAAAGTTGCATTTGTGCCGTCAAATGTGAGTTGCCCTGCAATTTCAGTAATTAGTTTCTTTAATTGTGGAGATTTAACAGCACCATCAGTAAGTTTGGCAGTTATCGAAATTTTACTCGCCGCCAGCATCGAATCGCTAGGAGCCGCTTTTTCGGCATTTACGGTGATTTTTGCCTCAGCATCAAGCTTACCTTGTTGAACTTCGAAGGGTAAGCTAACCGCAAATCCTTGAATTGCTACAACTTGCAAGTCTTGGGACTGAATATTAACTGAGCCTTGTCCTCTGGTCAGATCCCAGTCAATGCCAAAAGTTACATTACCTTTATTGCCATCTTTGTCCGCACTCGCTGCCTCGATCGCTTTTTTTAGTTGTTCGGGATTTGGTGGCGCAGCGATCGCGGCAAGATTGGGCAAAGTCAACCGACCTGTACCATTCATTTTTAAACTTTGATTGTTGAGATCGGCAATTTTCCAATTGCTATCGATCTGCATTTGACTGATAGAAACCAATTCACCCTTGGCAACTGTCTGGATCGTCACCTGTGCATCTTTAAAGGTGACTGTCCGTAAGTCAATAAAACCGTCTTTGGTTTGGGTTTCTGGAGGCTTAATTTCAGGGAGTTGCAGTAAGCCTGAAGCATCCTGCTTCAGAAATACTTGAGGCTGCTCGACGATCGCATCTAACCCAATTTGGCGGCGGGTGAGATAGTTCCAGAGATCGACTTTTACTTCGATTGCTTCAACTGCCAAGAAATTTGATTCTTTGCTGGTTGGCGGGATAACCGACCTACTAAACCGAATACTTGAAAAGCCGACTCGTTCGACTTTACCTAGCTGCAAAGGGCGCTTGAGTGACTTGGTTAGCTCTACTTGTAACAGCGGCGACAATTGCTCATTGAGAAAGTAGCGTCCATACCAGAATGCACCTAGGCTAGTTGCTGTTAAAGCGATCGCCAGTCCAACACCTACGCGCCCAAGGTTTTTGGCGAATGTAGAGTTAGCTGGTTCCTGCGGTGGTAGTTGAGCCTGTCCCACAATTTTTCACTCCGTTGATGCCCACACGACACCATTTTACATATGTTCGCCTTGTAACTGTTTTCAATTTTTCCAGCCTTGTGGTGCAAAGCTTTTAAAAAATATTTAGGTTTACCGAACACGCAAAACACGCTAATAGTTTAGCTCAGTGATTCTCATTATGAAACCGATTTTGATGTTTTTAGTACCTTAGTTGCTGAAAACTTCAAAACTGGTTTTACTGAAAGTCTACCTTAGACAGACTTTCAGCGATAATGAGAACTGCTAAGTTTAGCTTAACCAAAGCGATAACCTTTACCGTATACAGTATTTATTAGAGAAATCTGGCGATCGCGATCGATCTTGCGGCGTAGTAATTTAATCTGCGCGGCAAGGGCATTACTAGTTGGGACATCTTCACCTTCCTTCCAAATATGTTGTGAAATTTGCTCATGACTGAGTAATTGATTGGGATGGAACATAAAATACTCCAGCAATTGATATTCTCTTTCGGTTAGGGCGATCGCAATTTGCTCTCGATATACGACTTGATTATCGCGATCGAGTTCCAAATCACCATAATTTAATCGCGAAGGTTCGCTAGTTGAGGCGATCGGTGTTGGGGCGCGACGCAGTAAAGCTCTTACTCTGGCTAGTAATTCACGTAATTCAAAGGGTTTTACAAGATAGTCATCGGCTCCACTATCTAAGCCTGCCACGCGATCGTCGAGGGTATCTTTAGCCGTGAGTATCAGAACTGGGGTGCTGTCTCCCTTTTGCCGCAACTCACTACAAATCTCGACCCCTGACTTCTCTGGCATCATCCAATCTAAAATCAATAAGTCATATTCACCTGTCTGAGCCAGATCCCAACCGCGATCGCCACTATTTGCGCTATCTACCATGTAGCCTTGGTTGCTCAAAATCCGTTGCAACGGTTCTGCTAGTTCTTCTTCATCATCTACTAATAAGATTCGCATAAGTTCCAATTAATGTCGCGCAGTTATTCTGTGGGGCTATGTTAACTATTTTATATACAGATGGGGCTTCGGCTTCGCTCAGCCAACTCTTTTAGGATTGCTATAGAGGACTCAAGCGAAGATCTGCCCTCATCCCCCAGACCCTTCTCCCGCAGGAGAAGGGGAGTAAAACCCAAGATGTTTTCTTGTTCCCCTCTCCTGCGGGAGAGGGGCTAGGGGTGAGGACTTTAGTTAACTTCTGCATAACATCAGTAAGTAAGATATGATTTTTAGATGTAACTGATGATCATCGAGGGGTTATGCCTGTAATTACGATTCGTGAAGAGCAACAGGTGAATGATGGCTTTCTTGCCAATGTGCGGATTGATGGGCGTGATTATCCAAATATCAAGATTAGCGATCCTTTTTTGAAGTCGGAGGAGGATTCGCTGGAGTGGTACTTTGAGCAGTGGTTGCAGTACCCGATGCTATATACGACTAGGGCTGCTGATGTGGTGGTTAGTATCAGAGAATATGGCGAAAGGTTGTTTGACCAGATTTTTGCGGACAGAAATGCTTATACGGACTATGTGGGGTTGCGTAATAATCTGGGAACATTGCGCTTTGAGATTGAGGGGATTAATCCAGAGTTTCAGGCTTTGCATTGGGAGGCGTTGCGCGATCCTAAATTACCACGACCGCTAGCAGTGGATTGTGTGATGGTGCGCAAAAGCACCAAACCATCGTCAGTGATGGCAGATGTAAATCCTTCGCCCACACTAAATGTGTTGATGGTGACGGCAGGCAAGACCTTACAAAAATGATGCCGCTTATCGGTTGATTTCGCGTCCTTTGATAGAGGCTTTGGGCAAGAGTCAGTTGTCAGTGAAGATCGATCTTTTGCGTCCTGCGAACTTTGAGAGCTTGTCCAATCGCTTAGAAGATATGGGGGCTGGGCATTATCATATGATTCATTTTGATTGTCATGGGGCTTTGCTGACCTATGAGCAATGCAATGGGGCAAGTAGAGTGGCGGTCGATGCGCTGACATTAAAGCAACGGTATGGCAGGACGCAGATTGCGCCCTACAGCGGCGTGAAGGCATTTTTAGTATTGGAGGGAAATGAGGATGGCGAAGATGACTTAGTGGAGGCGACGGAGTTGGCGGATTTGCTGACGGGGAAGAGGATTCCTGTCTGTATGCTGAATGCTTGCCAGTCGGGGAAACAGTTGGGAACGGAGACGGGGTTGGTGGAGGACTATCGCGAGACGAGTCTGGGTAGTCAGTTGATGGCGGCGGGTATGCAAATGGTGGTAGCGATGGGCTATAGCGTCACGGTGACGGCGGCGAAGGTGGTGATGGCGGCGGTGTATGAGCAGATTTTCAATAAGAAGCTGTTGGAAGATGCGGTGCGGTTGGGGCGGCGGGAGTTGTTTAACCAGAAGGAACGGAGGGCTTATTTTAATTATGAGATTCCGTTGGAGGATTGGTTGTTGCCTGTGGTGTATGGCTCTCAACAGGTGAATTTGAATTTGCGGGAGTTTACACCAAATGAGAAAGAAACATACGGACTTGAAAAGTACAAAAAATATAAATTCCAACAGTCAGAATATGGCTTTGTTGGACGCGATCTTGATATTCTGAAAATCGAGAAAGCTTTATTACGGCATAATTTTCTGCTTTTGCAGGGGATGGGTGGAACGGGGAAAACTACTTTGCTGAAATATTTGCATGAGTGGTGGCAAACAACTAATTTTACCAAGTTGGTTTTCTATTTTGGCTATGACAAAAAAGCTTGGACAGTAGAGCAACTTGTGCAAGAAATTGGAGCGCAACTTTTTGTTGATCGTCTTGAGCCTTTTCATCGTTTTCTGCCAGAAGCTAAGGAGCAAGAAGTAATTGATAAGCTGCGTACTGAGTCTCATATCTTGATTTTGGATAATTTGGAGTCAGTTACTGGGCAAAGATTGGCTATCAAAAATACGCTGTCAAAGCAAAAACAGACAAAGTTGCGAGATTTTCTGGCGCGATTGACGAATGGCAAGACGCGGGTGATTTTTGGGTCGCGCAGTGGCGAGGATTGGTTAAAGGCGGCGACTTTTCAGCAAAATGTCTATGGGTTGCGGGGGCTAGACCAAGAGGCAAGGACGCTGTTGGCGCAAAGGATTTTGGTGCGTCATGTGCCGCAGAGGGTAAAGGCGATCGATTCCGATCCAGAGTTTACAAGATTAATGAAGGTGTTGGCGGGGTATCCGTTGGCGCTGGAGGTAGTATTGCCAAATCTAAAAAGTCAATCGCCATCGCAGATTTTGGAAGCTTTGCAGGCGGCGGATTTTGATTTGGATAGTGGCAGTGAGGATAAAACCAAGAGTATTTTGAAGTGTGTGGAATATTCCCACAGTAATTTGTCGCCCGATGCTCAAAGGTTATTGATTTGTCTGGCTCCGTTTACGGGGTTTATTTGGCGTGATGGTATTCCCAGTTATGCACAAGAATTACAAAAGCTAGAACCGTTTCAAGATTACGATTTTACGAATTTTGATGGGGCGATTCAGGAGGCAATTAATTGGGGTTTGTTGGAAGGAATGGATGAGGCAAATCGACTGTTGACGATTCAACCAATTTTTCCCTATTTCCTAAAAACTAAGTTAGCGAGTTTGGATGAGGCAACCCGCAAGGCACTACAAGAAGGTTTTAAGAATTACTATCAAGGTTTGGCAGGTTCCTACAATCAGTTAATGGAATCGAAAGATCCACAAGAACGTCAGCTAGGAATCTTCTTCTGTCGATTGGAATATGAAAATCTCTACAATGCGCTGCAAACTTGTTTGGCGAATCGAGAAACTATTGAAATCTTCTTTTGTTTGGATAAATACTTTGAAGTTACTAATGATATTCAAAGCAAGCTCAAATTATCAAAATTTGTGGTTCAAGAACAAAAAGCTTATCCACTGGAAATTTGCGAGGGTAAAATAGGTCTAGAAATCGCTTTTGCAATTGATAGATTAGCTAGCTGCTACTTGGAGACCAAGAATCACCAAAAAGCAAGAGAGTTTTGTCAAGAACTTGTGCTACTTTGTCAAAACTTGAAAGGGGTAACAGAAACTCAGGTGAAATCTGAAGTGGCTGTCGCTTATTTTAATTTAGGAAGAGTTGCCCAAGAATTGCGAGAATATGGAGAAGCGCGGCAAAACTATCAACAGGCTCTGGCGATCTGTATTGAATTTGGCGATCGCTACAAACAAGCCAGCGCATACCACCAGTTGGGAAAAGTCGCCCAAGAATTGCGAGAATATGGAGAAGCACGGCAAAACTATCAACAGGCGATCACGATCAAAATCGAGTTTGGCGATCGCTACAAACAAGCCAGCACATACCACCAGTTGGGAAGCGTAGCCCAAGAATTGCGAGAATATGGAGAAGCGCGGCAAAACTATCAACAGGCTCTCACGATCTTTATCGAATTTGGTGATCGCTACTACCAAGCTGTCACATACCACCAGTTGGGAAGCGTAGCCCAAGAATTGCGAGAATATGGAGAAGCGCGGCAAAACTATCAACAGGCGATCGCGGTCTATATCGAATTTGGCGATCGCTACTCCCAAGCTGGTACATACGGACAATTAGGAATATTAGCAGCAGCAGAAAACAACCTCACTGAAGCAGGTCAAAATCTATTACAAGCCTTAGAAATCTATGCTCAATTCCAAGATCAGCATAGTGTGGGAATAACTGTAAATAATCTCTCTCACATCTATCAAGCTACCCAAGACCAAAGCCTGTTAGAAGCAATGGCAAAGATTTTAGGCGTAACTGTTGAAGAACTTGAACAATCGCTAGAATCGCTAGAATCAACTTGAAATTTGATGAATTACTAGAATATGGAGAAGCGCGGCAAAACTATCAACAGGCGATCTTATCAAGACAAAAGGAAAAAGGAAAAAGGAAAAAATGGATGATGATATTTATCGCGATTTAGCTGAAGTATAATAAATTCAAGTGTTTAGCTGCCCAAAGACATGACACCAAAAACCTTTCCAGAATCTAAAATTAACCTCGTCAAGTGATCGCCCGATCCCAACACAGCACTAAGCCAAAACTGGATCAACAAACTTTATAAAACCGAGCAAACCGAGCAAACAACTATGGCGTGGAAAGAGCGAATTACAACAGATCCATCAGTCTGTCATGGTAAAGCCTGCATCAAAGGAACGAGAATCATGGTGTCAGTCATTCTCGACAACCTCGCAGCCAGAGTCAGCCAAGCAGAAATCTTGCAGAGTTACCCTACCCTCACACCTGAAGATATTTTTGCCACCATCAGCTATGCTTCCGAATTAGCCCCTGAGCAAATCGTCTTACTGAGGTCTTAAAGATGTGAAAATTCCTGATGATGCAGTTATCCCTGATGGCAAAATTACTCATTACCTGCTGGTACTAAAAGCAAAAGATGACAAATCACAATACTTAGCTCAAGCAGGATTTACTCAAGACAATCCAGACTTACTCAAGGTAGCAATTAGAGAACTAGCGAATAATGTTGAAGCAATCCCAGATATACAGAATGAATATGGGCTATTTTTTCTAGTTATTGGCGAAATCACTGGACTGGACAATCGCCAACTATCTGTAACTACAGTTTGGCTGCAAAGAGCGATCGATCAAAAGTTTCAATTTATTACCCTGAAACCATACAAGGAGAGAAAATCATGAATCTCGAACTATATCAACAAGTTTATCTGAACCACGATCTGCCAGAATACCAACTAAAAAAAGGCGATATCGCCACATTAATCGACTTTGTACCACATCCTCAAAATCAAGAAGAAGGCTGTATTTTGGAAGTATTTAATGCATTAGGTGAGTCCATTCATGTTGTTGCCATTCCTAAGTCTTGGGTTATTCCATTACAATCCAACCAAATCTTTAGCGTTCGTACTCTCGCCCTAGCAAGTTAGTTAATTTGAAAAAAGTGCATAAATAATATGACCTTCACCTTAGACCCATCTACCAATCCTGTCATCCTGCCAGACCATACACAACTTCCTGACTCCGACGGTACATTTGTGAAAAACTTTCAAGAACATCCACAAAGTATTTTGCTGACCGACTCCATTGAGCCACATTTACAAAAATAGCATCCTGACGGACAATATGCGATCGGACAAGATTCGGGAATCTATTGGCGCATGACCGAACCACCCGAAAAAGGTGCAGAAGCTCCCGACTGGTTTTATGTGCCAAATGTACCTCCCAATTTCGATGGAAACCCCCGCCGTTCCTATGTGCTTTGGCAAGAATTTATTGCGCCCCTGATCGTTCTAGAATTTGTATCAGGTAGCGGTAAAGAAGAACGCGATCGCACACCTTGGGTCGGTAAATTCTTCATCTATGAGCAAGTGATTCGTCCCGCTTTCTACGGTATTTACGAAGTAGAAAAATCGAGCATTGAGTTATATCGCCATGTAGCCAATAAATTTGAATTAGTCGCTGCCAATGAGCGCGGACATTATCCCATTGATGGACTGGGCGTAGAACTTGGCATTTGGCAAGGAATCTATCAAAACCTAGATTTGCCTTGGCTGCGTTGGTGGGACTCATCTGGTAATCTATTGCTGACAGGCTGGGAAAGCTCCGAGCAAGAACGACTGCTTGCCCAGCAGGAACGCCAGAAAGTTGAAACCTTGATGACACAACTTCGCGCTGCGGGAATAGAGCCACAGTTATAGCAGTGATTCAATGGTGAGCGATCGCGCTTTAGCTTACACATTCTGAAAATTATGACTACTCAACTAACTGCAACCGAAATCCAAAACATTAGCCAACTTTTGCAAGACTATGCCCCTGCGCAAAAGACCTTAAACCTGCTCAACGAAACCAATGGCGATCTCGAAAAGAGCTTTGAGGAGCTATGGACGGAACTACATGGGAAACAAGACTTCAGCCAAACCAAACTTTGGCAATCCACAGTTAACGTCTTCCGTCAAGAACTCTGTGGCAAAGAAGGCTTTCAAAATCAGGTCAAAGAATACAACAAAAATCCCACCAGCGCCCCATTGCTCACAGGTTTGGTTGTTTCCGTCGTTCACTCAGTCGGCGTTCCAATCGATCCTGCGATCGCTACCGTCGTCGTTCTCTATATTCTCAAAGTAGGTATCAACATCTTTTGCGATTACATCAATCCAGAAGTAACCAAAAAGTAAAGTTTCTAGAAAGAATCTGCTTTGCGATCGCCTCAACCATTGAAGCTATAAAACTTACCAATCAAGCATTTTCGTAATCTGATCGGGCAAATCGAGCGAATTAAACGGTTTCGTGATCACTCCACTCACACCGAGATCGTTAAACTGTCGCCGCTCTGAAGTTTGCGCCTTAGCAGTCAAAAAAATCACAGGAATTAACGCAGTTTCAGGATCTGATTGCAGTGCCTTAAATGTCGCAATACCATCCATATCTGGCATCATTACATCTAATAAAATCGCATCTGGTTTTTCCTCACAAGCTGTTTTAATTCCTTGCGGTCCCGAACTTGCAATTAACACAACCCAATCTACAACCATCTGGATGCCAAACTGCACCACAGTTTGAATGCTTTCTTCATCATCAACAATCAAAATTCTCTTAGCTGGCATATTCTCTGACATAGTTATAGGTTGTTCATAGATTTAATAAGGGAAGCGTAAAAGCAAAGGTACTACCTTTACCGAGAGTACTTTCTGCCCAAATTTTACCCTCATGTTGTTCGATGATTTTGCGACAGATTGTTAACCCTAACCCCGTACCACCTTTACGACGGGAATCTGATGAATCCACCTGCTGGAATCGTTCAAAAATACTTTCAAGCTTATCCGATGGAATTCCCTGCCCTTCATCACGCACGGAAAATAACACTTCTGCATTGGGTAGATTCTCTGCGCTTAACCAAACTGTACCGTCAGGTGAAGAGAACTTGATCGCATTACTGAGAAGATTTGTGAGCGCTTGGACGATGTAGTCAGAATCAACTAAAATCTCAATATCCATTGGCTTAACCGCCAATACTACTCCATGCTGCTGAGCCATTGGTTGCATCGCTTCAGTAGCCTGTATCATTAACGTCTCAGCCTTAATGATTTGTTTTTCCATTTTGACTTCACCCGACTCAATCCGCTGCAAGTCGAGGACATTATTAACTAGACGGACTAATCGCTCAGTATTATCATCAGCAATTTCCAGCATTTGCTGTCCATCGTTCGATAGATTTCCCAAACGTCCTGTTGCTAGAATTTTTAAAGCACTATGCAGAGAGGTTAAAGGAGTTCGCAATTCGTGACTGACAACGGCGATAAACTCATCCTTCATTCGTTCGATCGCTTTGCGATCGCTAATATCGCTAGTTAGAGCAAAGAAGCCTTTAACATTTTTTTGTTCGTCAAGGTGGGGAATATAGGTCACATTCACCGAGCAAGGAATTCCATCTTTTAAAAGGATTTCATTCTCATAGGTCACAGCTTGACCTAATAGCGCCAACTTCACATAGACCTGCATCCTTTCGTAGCAATTATTTCCCCAAACAGTTTTGAGATCGCTGCCATAGATATCACCCGTTGACTGCCCTAACCAATCCTCATAGGCTTTGTTGTTAAATCTATAGCATTGCCGATCATCTACATAGGCTATCAGCACTGGCAATGCATTTGTAATGAGCCGTAACTGCTCTTCACTCCTTCTCAGTGCTGCTTCAGCTTGCATTCGATCGTTAATTTCTTGCTGAAGACTGCGATTGACTTCCTGCAATTCGGCAGTACGAACTTCCACGATTTCTTCTAAATGCTCTAATAATTGCGCTTGAGCTAAAGCAATGCTGATTTGATCGGCGAGTTGTTGCATCAGTTCTAGCTCAAAATCTACCCAATGATGAGGGCGATCGCAATGGTGGGCAATCAGCAATCCCCATAACTGATTGGGAGAACTCGTTTCAGTCTGTTGATGAGAATTGAGATTTTGGAGAATCGGTACGATCAGCTTCGCTTTGATATTGAACTGATTAATAAATTCAATTAGACATTCTGATAAACCTGCACTTTTATCATGAACATCAGCGATCGCGCGTACCCGACCGATTGCGTAAAGTTTCTGATATTCAGTAGGAAATACTTCCTCAGGAAATTCTAAATCTAGAATTGCAGGATAATCGGGTAGAACCGCTTCACTAATAGCGCGCCCTGTACCATCGGGCAAAACTTGGTAAATCAGTACCCGATCTGCCTGCAAAATTCGCTGCACTTCGGTCACGGTTGCCCGCAAGATTTCTCTAAATTGCAACGATTGGCGAATCTTAAGCGTCACTTCGGCAAACAACTTTACCCACTGCCGCTGTCGCCATAGCTCATCTCGATCGCGCTCGGGTACTGGTGGATTAGCTTTGACAATGTGTGGTTGTATTGTTTGGCGAGATTTAGAACGCTTGCGTTTAGACATTTGTTAGGTGTTAATTGGGGGCTAGCAAAATGACTTGTTGCTTTTGAAGCGATCGCACATCTTCTAAACTGACATCAGTTGTCTGTAAAATCTGAGCAACCGTTTGCTTTTTGTCTTGATTATCACTACAGGCTAACAAAAACTTCCATCCCGAGTCACTGATTTTGGCAATTTGATAGTTGTAGTCAAAAAACTGTGGACTCTCTTGCCAACCATAAATGCAGGGGCTTGGCTCAGGCACTGCGGCTAGCAGTACTCGATCTTCTTGCCAATCTTGTTTGACGATTGGTTTCTTTCCTAGAAAGAATTCATAATGCGTAATTGCTTGGGGATCGAGTAGTTCCACTAGGCGATAGCGTTGTAATTCAGTGAGATTTTGCGATCGCTCAATTAGTTCTGGTGCTTTGCCAATCAGACGATTTAAATCCCAAACTTGAGGATTGGAAAATCCGAGAAATTCTAGACCTGATGCATTGATTAATTCAAATAAAGAATTGACGTTGTAATCAATTTCGTGTGGATGCACGTACATATCCGCGAAACAAGCATCCTGTTGGTTCTCCCACGACCAACGATCCTGTTCTCTTCTCCGCAAGCAATTAGTTTCTGGCAAGTTGGCAAATAACTGTCGTCCAACTGCTACACCGTCGGTATAGTCGCCGTGCCGATCTCCTTGCAATAAAGCGATCGCCTCTTGCATCAAGCTAATTTCCCAACGTCCTAATTCCCCATACACAAAAATATGCAGCAATCCCCCAGGCGCAAGCTTATTTGCTAATGCCTGAATCCCACGAATTGGATCGGCAGTATGGTGCAGAACTCCCACCGAATTAATTAAATCGAATTCTCCTTCGAGTTGGTCAGCATCGAACAAACTTAGGTGCCGAAATTCTACGCGATTTGCTCCCGATCTACGACATCGCTCAGTCGCAACTGCCAAAGTCCCAGCACTCAGATCGATGCCAACTACAGATGCTTCAGGATTGAGATGCACCAGATATTCGGTGCTTACACCCGATCCACAACCAGCATCAAGAATGCGAATATTGGCTTTAGCAGGTTTTTGACCAGTACAAAAGTTATAGGCTGCTAGCCAATTCCAGCGCCAGTTATACCCTGGTGGTGGCTCATCTAAAATTGGCTCTGGGGGGAAAGGATAGGTGTTATAAAGTTTGGCAACGGCATCGCTAACTATGGGATCGGACATGAGTATTTTTTGAAATTGTTTTGTTATTTTAAGAACGAATATAAACCACAAAGGTACTCGTATACAAAGGTAAAATTGGCAAGAGAAAACTGGTTCTACGACTTTGGAGACTGCAAACCCACTAGTAAAACTGGTTTTAAAACCAATTTAAGAGTTATAGGTTTCGCCGCCTAGCCCCAAAATTTTGGGTGGAGATAGACTTAGGTCTCCCCTGAGTTGAGTGATGTAGTGAACTAGAGTCCTAAACTTTTAAAAGCTCTTTACCTTCGCGATCAATTCCGCTTAAAACCTGTTGTCATTTCCAACCTTGATATAGCACTGGTCGCTGATTCGCGCACGTAGGAATCCGCTGCTTCATTGTTAATGATTGCTTGCAGAGCATCAATACCACGACTATCACCAATCGAGGCGATCGCATTCACTAACGAAATTGCTAAAGCAGGATTGTCAGTTTCTTGCAAAGCCTCGATCAAAATATCCAAAACAGGCGCACCAATTTCACCCATTGCCATCACTGCCGCAATATTGACAACAGGATTAGGATCTTGCAAGGCTATTTTTAAACCTTGTACGCCCTCAGGCGACAGTGGCTCATCGGGATGACAAATCACAACCTGAGCTAATGCTTTCGCTGCACTGCCGCGTACGGTCACATTTTCACTATTGAGCAAAGCCTCCACTAGAGGAGTCACCGCCGCATGACCGATTTCACCCAAAGTTTTGACTGCTGCCCGACGATAGGTTGTATCTTCCTCATCGAGGACACTCATTAACTTGGCGATAATTTCCTCATTATAATTTTCGGCAAGTTCCCACATCGCTTGATTGCGAAGATTGGGATTAGGATGTTTGAGTTGTTGAAAGAGAGTTTCGGTAGACATAATTTATTAAGCAAAAAGTAAATGTGGAAAGAAAAAAGGTATTTAGATTTTGGGATTAGTTTTCGCTTTTTCGCGAATTAGGAGATCGCTATCGTTGGCAAGTATTTCGTAGCCACTGCGATCGCCAAATTTTTCTAGGGCTAACAGTGCGGCGTACTTGAGATCCCAAATGGGAGTATTGAGGCAAGCTTTGATTTCGGGGATAGCTCTGGTATCACCGATTTCAGCTAAGGCGATCGCAGCAGCAGCACGGGACTTTTGAAATTGGGGTTGCTTATTGTGCAAGGCGACTATTAATAGATCGTAAGCAGGGGCATATTTGAGCCAGCCAAACAACTTCATCACATGGAAGTGCGCGCCATAGTCATTATAAGCTTCTTCCGCATAAGTACCAAAAAGTGCCTCAGGTGCTGTATCGGCGTAATGTTCCAGAATTGTTTTAATCGCCAAATAGCAACGCCCAAAATCTGTTTCGTATAACTCTCGGAGTAAAAAAGACAACTCTGGCAAAGTATCGTAACTATGCACCAAAATCAAATCATTGGGACGATCGCGCAACGATTTTTCTAAATAGGGCTGAACATCAGAAAAAGCGATCGCACCTTCTTTAATTCCTTCCTCACCTAACATTCTAATCCCGCGCAATCGAAATACTAGAGAAACGGGACAGGTCGAAATATCAGGAATCGCTGCATAGTATTTGGCATCAATTAGATCTTGGATCGATAAGCGTCGGGCAATTACATTGGTATTATGCAAAAGATCGACAACTTTCTCCATTTGCGAATTGTCCCTAGTTAGACGACAAATTGCCGTAATCGCCGCACTAGCCAAAGGCAAATCGGGATCGTTAACAAATTTACGAATTCTTTCTAATGCAGGTTTGTAATCTAATTTAGCTAAAGTCTGGAGAATAACTCGATATGATTGCTCTTCTCTATCTAATAAATTCGTGACTTCTTCTAAAATCTCTGGATCGTCAGTACCAATTTCACCGATCGCCCACACGGCATTTTCCACTAGATAGCGATCGGGATCGGCTAGACATTCACGAATTACTGCTAAAGCCTGAGGTGCTTCCAGCCTTCCTAAAGTCTCGACTGACTTGCGCCGCACGATCCGATTATCTAGTGAATCTTCTGTTTGTTGGACTGCACGCATTAAAGCAGCGATCGATTTATCCGAAGAGAAGTTAATTAAATGAGAAGCAGCAATATAGCGCGAATCCTCCTCACCAATTTGGTCTTGAGGTGTGTCTAAAAGAGCGATCGCTCGATCTTCCGTTAAGTTAAAAAAATTAAAAAAGCGTTTATCCATAATCCTGCAATTATATCAATCGCCAACCCAAAAAAGAAGAGGAGGCGCATAGCGCCTCCTCTTCTTTTTGTTTAAGAGCAGCGCTATGCGCCGCCCTTATCCAATCAATTAGGAGAGTGAATTGATTGCATAGTCGAGCAATGCATTGTACTCGGTCAATGCTTGAGCAGACATGTCACGAGGTGTGCAACCACGGTTACGAGCATAGCTCAAAGCTTCTACGTAAGGAGCGGTAGGCAAGCTCAATGCACGATAAACTTCGCG
Source organism: Pseudanabaena frigida (assembly GCA_003242085.1). Classification (GTDB taxonomy): domain Bacteria; phylum Cyanobacteriota; class Cyanobacteriia; order Pseudanabaenales; family Pseudanabaenaceae; genus Pseudanabaena; species Pseudanabaena frigida. Next base: position 66,686 of record QBML01000007.1, read on the forward strand.
CTGACCAGCAATACCCCATTCGTCCAAAGGACCTGTACCGCCAACAACGAGGCTGTACTGAATCAAGCGGAGGTAGTGCTTGATGTCACGAGCACACTTAGACTTGAAGGTATCGGTGGAGTTTGCTTCACCTGCATTGTTCAGGTAAGGGTACTTCTTGATACAAGCGTTGTAAGCTTCAGTTGCAACGTTGTCAAGATTAGCAGCTAACTTTTCAGCAGCTTCCAAACGTGCAGCAGCGCGTTGGATTGAACCTTGTACTGATTCGAGGTCAGAGGTGCTAGGGAAACGACCTGCTGCATCAGCAGAGGCGATAACAGTTGTAACAACGGATTTCATTTTTAAATCTCCAAACTGGATTTCTTTTTTATACAGTGAGCTTAGTTTCTATCAGGCTAAGTAAATCGCAAGTCGCGAATTATTAGCTAAGAGCTGCGATTACGCGATCGAAGTAGCTGGAAGCTTCAGCAACCAAGCTAGCGCAACGATCTTCAACAACAGGGGTTCCCATCTTGCGGAGCTTAGCACCTGCGCGAGCTTCACTAGGATTGTCTTGGATGTGAGCAACTGCTTGTGCCTTCATGATTTGGACAGCACGTACTGTAGAGGTTGTAGGTACGCCCAAAGCAGAGTAGGTTTCTTTCAAACCGTTCAAGCAGCGATCGTCCAATACGGAAGAATCACCAGCCAACAAAGCATAGGTGACATAACGTAGAACGATTTCAGCATCACGCAAGCAAGCAGCCATGCGACGGTTAGGGTAGCAGTTACCACCAGCTTGGATCAAGCCTTGGTTTTCGCAAATCATACCTGCTACTGCATCAGAAACCATGCAGCTTGCATTGCTGGCGATCGCATTTACAGCATCCAAACGACGGTTGCCGCTAGCAACGAATGCTTTAAGAGCATTAATATCACCTACTACAGAGGTGCTAGCATCGGCTGAAACTACAGCTCTAGAAAAAGCGTCAAGCATTTCGCTCTCCTTAAAAATTGGTTATCTTATTTAAAACGTTTTCTTGTTCTTGTGTAATGCACAAGACATATAGAACATAAAAGAAGAGGGGCTAACTAGTCTCAACTATTAGAAACTAAGTAACATTCCTTAACAAACTCGATAAAAGGTAACAAAAGTGACAGCGATCGCAATAAATTTGGTAAGTTTTTCGCTGCATTTATATAAACAACTCAGATTAGGGAAATACTTCGTACTGCTTACTGTGGGGATTTAGAGATAAAATCAGTCAGGTTGTTTTTGGGATCTACTTTTAGGATATTTGGCGATGGCTCCAGTGCGATTGTGTGGTGTTAACAAGAAATTTGGACAAAATATTGTTCTGCGAGAGATCGACCTAGAGGTTGCGGATCGAGAGTTTTTAGTCTTAGTAGGGCCTTCGGGCTGTGGCAAAAGTACGTTATTGCGGCTAATTGCGGGATTAGAGGAAGTTAGTGATGGCTCCATTTATCTGGGCGATCGCCAAATTAATCACTTGCCACCCAAAGTGCGAGATATCGCCATGGTTTTCCAAAGTTACGCACTTTATCCGCATATGACGGTTTACAACAATATTGCTTTTGGGCTGAGACGGCAGCGATCGCGAAATCTATCGCCCCTAGCATGGCTATCACCAACAAATAAGAAACAACGCGCCGAAATCGATTCACGGGTGCAACAGGTTGCCAATTCTTTACAAATTTCCCATTTACTGAATCGCAAACCCAAGGAGTTATCGGGCGGACAAAAGCAACGGGTCGCATTAGGAAGAGCGATTGCGCGGAATCCTCAAGTGTTTCTGATGGATGAGCCTCTATCAAATCTCGATGCTCAGTTACGCAGCGATACGCGATCGCAGATCGTGCAGTTACAAAAGCAATTACAAGTAACCACGATTTATGTGACCCACGATCAAGTTGAAGCGATGACAATGGGCGATCGGATTGTGGTCTTAAACAAGGGAGATATTCAGCAAGTAGATACACCTCTGAATATCTATCGCAAACCTGCAAATATCTTTGTAGCTGGGTTTATGGGTTCGCCACCGATGAACTTTTTACCAGTGGAGGTTGATGGTAATGGAGAGATGTATGGAGAAAGTTTGTGTAGAGCGATTCCAATTCATGATTTATCAATTAATGGAATTGGAAGAGATCGTCCTTTTACATTAGGATTCCGACCTGAAGATTTGCAACCAGCAACAGCCGACAACGCGAACCTTGAAGGAACTGTGGAACTGGTGGAAGCTCTTGGCTCGGAAACAATTGTGTTGCTAAAATTGCAAGATAGCGAATTAAGAGCGAGAGTTTCGGCAGATATTGGCTTAGATCATCATTGGCAAATTGGCGATCGCAGCTTCTGGCGATTCGATCTGCATAAACTTTATGCTTTTGATGCCGAATCTGGAGTTACTTTACATCATCCTTACAGCAAGATTTAGCTTTTACCAAATGGAGGCTAATTCTAGAATAAATTCTGGTAATACGTTTTCGCCAGAAAGAGTAATTGGTGATTGGAGAATTTCCACTGATTGCCCAATGCGATAAATTTCTACTTGGCGATCGCGACGATTGATCAGCCAGCCTAGTCTTGCGCCGTTGTCTTGATATTCTTGCATTTTTGCTTGGACAGTGGACAAGGTATCGGTTCTCGACATTAACTCGATTACAAAGTCTGGGCAAATTGGTGCAAATTTAGATTGTTGTTCTGGAGTCAGCGCATCCCATCTTTCTTTTAATATCCAGCAAGCATCAGGCGATCGCATTGCGCCATTAGGCAATATAAAACCTGTGGAAGAACCAAACGCGACACCTAACTTTTTGTGACGATTCCAAATCACCAAGTCCGCACTAATTTCAATGCTACGCATTCCTGTGTCACTACCCTCGGGAGCCATGATTGTAATATCTCCTTGAGCGCTGCGCTCGAATCTTAGATCGCTATTTTTTTGGCAGAGTTGAAAAAACTTTTCTTCAGTTAGTTCAAATATTGGCTCTAGGCTGATAGTTAGGGCGCTCATAAATAATATTTGCCTCTTGCTGCTAGGTATTGCAGATCCCAATTTTCATTATGACAGAATTATTACAGCAACCCCATAGGCGATCGCCTTCTAATCATCAGGAAATTGCCAGCACATTATCCGTTCGACATTTTTGGAGCCGCATCGACAGGCTTCGGCATGGGAGGCAACCCATTCATAATCACATTTACGACAGTGATGTAGGACGTTATTGATATTAGCGGCAGCAATGCGATCGCGTCCTGCTTTTAGTTCTTCAGGTGTGAGGACAGATTCAGGATCATTTGGCTCAGTCATTGAATTTATCGTCTATTTTTTTCGCTTAACATACCACAGCCACTTTTTCTCAATACCATTTTTACTTGTCAAAATCTTGATAACTATAGAAAAATTAACTGCTACAATGATTTCAGGCAAATATTTATGGTAAATGTTGCTGTATGGACTATCACAACATCATCACGATTGAATCTGGAAAGCGTAGCGGTAAGCCTTGCATAAGAGGTATGCGAATTACTGTTTACGATATTTTAGAGTATCTGGCTGGAGGGATGACAGAAGCAGAAGTTCTGGAAGATTTTTCTGAGCTTACTTTGCAGGATATTAAAGCTTGTCTGAGTTTTGCGGCTGACCGTGAGAAAAAGTTATTTGTCGCCGCATTATGAAACTGCTGCTGGATGAGAACTTATCAGATCGGATGGTTTATCGAATTGGTGATTTGTATCCTGAATCTGAACATGTTAAGGCTTTAGGACTGATACATACTGATGATGCTTTGATCTGGAAATATGCGAAGGAAAACAATTTTGTGATTGTTTCCAAAGATTCAGACTTTCATCAACGGAGTTTGCTTTATGGGCATCCTCCCAAGTTTGTCTATCTTCGGATTGGGAATAGTCCAACTTCTAGAATTGTTGAGATTTTGAGGGATAATTTCGAGATTATTACTGAGTTTTTTGATAGTGAATCAGAGAGTATTTTGGTTTTAGGTTAGTTGCGATCACCACAGATATCTAGCTAAACTGAAATCAGTTGAAGGGTTTATTGAGTTTGTGCCATTTTAGGGGCTTTTGGTGAGGAAGTAAGTCGGCTGGGGTGAGAATCTGGATATCTCTAAAAGGATGTAGAACTAACAAGTCGCGATCGCCTGTGATCAAATAATCAGCTTTGCCATTTACAAATTTCGGTTTAGTCATCGCCTTCATTCAAGATTTCATCAAGGCTCTCTTGATTTAGTCCGTTGGCTTTGGCTTGTGCTTGCATTTCTTGAATGATGTCTTCCAAAGATCGCGTGTTCATGATTTGTTTGAACAAAACATTGAAAGTCAACTGTATTTTTTTGCGTTTTGTAGAGCTTGAGTTTTGATATGCTCTAGCAATTTCTGGTTCGACTTCGATGCTGATGGTTTCCATAATTTACCTCTAGTTTGTTGAAAAATAGATAGGAAGATTTATTTGATTAACAAAGCTTAGAGTTTGATGAGGGAGCGGAGAAAGCGCCAGAGGGGGAGTGCGCCTAGGTACGCGAGAAATAAGGGGAAGGCAAATAAGCCGATGCAGAAACATAGGGCGATTTGCCATTTACCGCGCTGGGCAAAGCGAATGAATAATATAAATCTCTTGGCATAGGATTCTGGAATTGGTATTTGAAGTTCTTGTAAGAGTTTATTAGCTCTATTCAAGGCGACAAATCCCTCCTTAAATTTACAAATATGATGATAAGCCTCTCCAAGGTTCATAAATGAAATTGCTTCACCATACTTGTCACCGATCGCTTGTTGAATTTCTAAGGATTGCTGGTAAAAGGTGATTGCTTGTTGGTAATGCCCTATGGAATTGTAAGCATTGCCTAAATTAGTGAGAGAACTTGCTTCACCGTTCCTGTCACCGATCGCTTGTTGGATTTCTAAGGATTGCTGGTAAAAGGCGATAACTTGTTTGTATTGACCTAGTAAAAAGTAAGCATTGCCCAAACCAATGAGAGAGCTTGCTTCACCATACTTGTCACTGATCGCTTGTTGAATTTCTAAGGATTGCTGGTAAAAGGCGATCGCTTGTTGGTACTGCCCTATGAAATTGTAAGCATTGCCCAAATTAACGAGAGAACCTGATTTAACCTTCTTGTCACCGAGCGCCTGATCAATTTCTAAGGATTGCTTAAGAAAGGCAATCGCTTTTTGGTATTGCCCTAGCGAACTGTAAGTACTCCCCAAACCAATGAGAGAAATTGCTTCACCCTTCTTATCACCAATCGCTTGTTTAATTTCTAAGGATTGCCAATGAAAGGAGAGCGCTTGTTGGTAATTTCCTAGGGAATAGTAAGCATTGCCTAGAGAGTTTAAAGAAGTAGTGTATTCCCATTGTTGTATTTGCTCTAGTTGCCACCTACTGACTAGGCGCATGTAAAGCTCAACTAGCTTTGCATAATATCCACACAAGGTTAGAAAACTATCAATGTCGTTTATATTTGCGCCATTACGAATTGTATAAAAAGCACTTTCATATTCACCCAACTCACAATAGTGATGAAAAGTTTGGAGATAGGGATCGGTATCTTCGAGCGTGTCGTAACTCGGATCGAGTGTTGGTTTGCGATTTTTCCAATAATAGGAAATTGCTTTGCGATGAAATTTTGTTAAACTTTCGGCTTGTCGCTGTACTAATTCCTGAATTTGTGGTTGAAAGCGATAGCAACCAGATTCCGCCAACACAAAACCCCGTTTCTTCAACAACAGCAAATCCCGATCAGTCACCGCCTCATCCGCGATCATCGCCGCCGCCATCGTGCGATCAAAAGGTTTCGCAAACACACTCACCGCAATTAACAGACTTTGCAACCTCAATTCCAAACGCTCAAAACTTGCCTGAAAAACTGCCTCAGTTGTCACCCGTCCCAACCGATGAGCGCCCTCAATTCCAAACAAATCTTCAGGCAAAAAGCGAACGTGCGGCTCCTCCTCATAATCATTGCAAAGCAACCCCACAATCAACATCAACGATAGCGGAATCCCACCCACCCGTTGCGCCACCGCCACCAACTCCGCCTCTGTCCCCAATATCCCAAAATCGCGCAACAACGCCGCCCCCTCAGCATCTTCCAACCCATCGCGCAACTCATAGCGAAAAAAACGCAGCTTCGGCAAATTCGGCTCCTCGCGAGTCGCGATCAAAACCTTGCTACCCTCACCATCATTCGCCCAATTCTCCAAAAACTCCCGCCACAACACTCTCTCCAAATTGCCATCGAGTAAACTTTCGAGGTTGTCCAACACCACCAAAAAGCTCTGACTCTGCAACACCGCCGCCAACTCATAGCCCAACTGTGCTTCAGGCAAATTATTCACATGTTCGAGGGATTTCTGCCCCAACTGAGCGATCGCCCTAGTCGCAAACTCCCGAAAGTCCCGCGATCGCTGACTCAAATCCGCCCAAAAACGCTTATCTTTGCTCCATCCACCAAACAACTTCGCTGCCAAGGTCGATTTGCCATAACCACCCAACCCAACAATGCAAGCGATCGCCTTTTTCGGATCGGCAAGCGCAATATTGAGATCTGCGATCGCCTCTTTGCGCCCCTGCATATGCTTAAAAGACGCTGGGCAGTCATCTAGCGACACATTGCGATCGGTATGATTGGTAATATTAAGCGTGCCAACATTTTCGATATTGGCGATCGCCGTTACATGAGCATTGTCAAACGCACGAACATCTTGATTTATATTTTTTTGTTTATTATGGGCATCTTGGAGATCGGTCATAATATTTCTTTTTCATCAGATCTACTTAGACGAAAAACATCTAAAAAGTCATTGGGAGTCAGGATGGGAATACCTTCAAATTCTTCAAGCACCAACAAATCGAGATCGCCTGAAATAACCAACACAGCTTTAGCGGCGATCGCTGTTCCCAAAATCACTGCATCGTCAGGATCTCGTAAATTGGGAACATTAACCGAGACAGGTACACAAACTTCTCAAGACTTGACGCACGAGATGCATCAAGTCTTGAGAAGTTATGCCAAGCGATCGCATTTTCGACTGAAATTTTGTCCGCGCCAACACCTCTTCCAACTCACTCAAAATCGGCTCTGAGACAAAAACAGTTACTGTTCTAGATCTCGCTAAACCAATGATTTGTTTAGGAACACCTTGCCATAACAAACCAGAAATCCAGACATTAACATCTAAAACTAGCCTCATGCAATTTCAGCCCTGCGAGACTTTCTTACCTCTTTAACAATTTCACTAATTTCTTGCAACGATGGTTGTGCTGGATCTTCTCCTGCTGTCTCAATCCTTTGAGACAACTCTTCCCAAGTCAAGGCATTTGGGTTGATTTTTTTGAAGACGATCTCATTGTTTGTTACCGAAACTTCATACCTATCTGAAGCCTCTAATTCAGCTTGCAATTTTTGGATCTCTTCAGCATTAGCGGCAAATGTTAGACTTTTTTCTTCAGCCACAGTAGCCAGATAATTTTGATAGATCTCCTCACGCCGACGCTCAATTTGACGATTACGAATAATTTGTAATAACAGTTCTTGTTGATCTATCGGTAACTGTTCAACAACCTCAATTGCTGCTGCAAGTGTAACCATTTCAAAACACTCCACTTGATGCTTATGTTAATTTAAGACGAAAATTGATAGTTACAAATTTTCCTTACAAATTAATCGTATTGGCATTTTCTACATTAGCGATCGCCTTTACCGTCGCACTATCACGCGCATCAATATTCTGGGTTACATTCTTTTGATTGCCCATATTAATCTGCTGCTGGATTTGCTGCACATCCGCCATCAACTCATTCCAAAAATCCGACTTTCGCACCCGTTCCATATCCAAAAATGGAGAAACATTTGCCAACTCAGACTCAGACTTACTAGCTTCTGCCGATTCTAAAGCTTTCAGCACCTCAGGCTCACCCGCAAACTTTGCCTTCAGTTTTGCCCAAGCCTTTTTCGCTAGATCTATACCACCCTTAGCTAATTCACCAGCACCCGCCTTAATTGCCGCCTCAAAAAGAAACTTGAGAATTTCAGCACCAGTCATAAAACTTCCTTATTTTTAGGTTTATTCTCCCTAAAATGTTATCTCATTTTCAATTGTGATTTGTCTTAATACATTTATATCAAAGACAAATCAAAACCCAAATAAAGAAGATCCGCGCTTTGCACCATTCTTCTTTATTTAGGTTTTATGTCCTAATCTAAACTTACATTGCTATAAGAAACCTAACTGATATCATGGGATGAATTGTGAGTTTAGGAGCAAAATTTATGGGTGAGTCAAAACGCCGTAAGCAAGTATTGGGTGAAGATTATGGCAAAACTGAGCCGATCGCCTCTTGGATACCTTTTTTGACCAAGGACAAAGCCGAAACATTCGTGAAAGTCTCTACCCAAGCTGCTTGGTATGGCATTGGCGCAATGGTAGTAATCTGGGTGACGATTCGGTTTATAGGCCCCGCCTTTGGCTGGTGGCATCTTGCTGATTGACCTATGACCTGTCATTTATTAATTCCTGCGGCGGGTAGCGGTAAACGCATGGGAGCAGATCGCAATAAGTTACTGCTGCCCTTAATCGAAAAACCAATTTTGCTATGGACGCTCGAAGCAGCGATCGCATCAGAAGCGATCGCTTGGATTGGCGTAATAGGTCAACCCCATGACTATCCTGAGTTTCAAAAAATTTTCCATAGACTCAATACCACTAAACCTATCCACCTAATTCAAGGTGGCACAACTCGTCAGGCTTCGGTATTTAATGGATTGAAATCTTTACCATCGAACGGCGATCGCGTGTTGATTCATGATGGTGCAAGATGTCTAGCAACGCCTCAACTCTTCGATCGCTGCGATAAAGCCTTGCAAACAATGCAAGGCTTTATCGCAGCAGTGCCAGTTAAGGACACCATTAAAATTGTCGATGGTCAAACAATTGTGGATACTCCTAATCGCGATCATCTCTGGGCGGCACAAACTCCCCAAGGATTTCAAGCAGATTTGCTCAAGAATGCACATCTTAAAGCTGTGGAACTTGGTTGGGAAGTAACCGATGATGCGGCACTATTTGAGAAGGTGGGATTGCCCGTACAGATTGTGATGGGTGAAGAAACTAATCTCAAAATTACAACTCCCCAAGATTTAGCGATCGCTGAATTCATTTTAAAGCAGCGAAATTGATAAAAAGAAGAGAGAATATTTCAATTTCTCTCTTCTTTTTATGGATAAGGACATCTTAACTTTAAGAAATCTTCCCTAATCCAACCCTTATAGGGACTTGCTCGAAATCTTGTCGTCAAATACCAAGTCTTCCCCTCACTATCTTTACGACTAAGCGGAGTTATAACGCCACTCTTGTCGCGATCGTCATTTGCCACAATCACTAGGTTTCCTACTGATACAGTACCGATGACATTAAAAATCGTTCCTGCTCCAGAGCGGATATTAACTTGTGAACCAATGTCTTCACCGATAATATCAGCAACACAGCTTTTATCTGTAATCGATTGAGCGCTAGCACTAGCGGTAAGTTGTGGGGCTACGGAGCCTAGGGTTGCTATCCCTGCAAGAAGGAGAGCAAAAAAATTTGTAGGTTTCATACATGACATCCCAAACTGATTTTTGAGATATTTAAGATCGGTGATGATTCAATCTGTCCATCTTAAATTCTAGAAATTAAGACTCCGTAATATCATGAGGAGTTCCACAACAAGTTTTGTCTCGATCGTTAATTGCTGTATGCAAAAGAATGAAATGTAGGAGCAATTCATGAATTGCTCCTACGATGAGATATGGGTTTCAAGTCATTTTTGCGTAAGTTCTCTAATTGTTAGAAGGTTTGCCATTCTTCACGATTTAAGAAAAAACCTTGACCTTCAGCATTCGTACAGGTAAGTCCATCAGTGGCTGATTTACAAGTAAATCCAGACTTTGTCCATGTCTGTCCGTACTGAAGAATTGGATAATCTGGAGAATAAGCAGAATCTGAAGCGCAAAGAACCTGCACTTTTTTATTGCTAAGTAAGACTAGCCCGCCACCCCAATCAAACTCACAGGAAGGATTCTTCGGTCTTGGAGGCATTGGATTAAGACCACTAACAATCTCACAGCGCAAAAAACCGTTATTCGAAGACGATCGCGATTGTGGTGAAGGCTCCCTTAAATTGCAATAAATGTTTTTACTCGGCATGATAAATCCATTACTTTTGGAAATATCGCTAGTATTTGATTTGGTGATTGATTTGCTTTCTGTCGTTACATTCGTGCTGATAGAGGTATCCCGAACTGTTTCTTTTGTGGTTAATTCTTCAGATTGATTTGAGACTTGAGCAATTTGTGCTGGAGTGGAGATACTCTTGGGGGTGGTACTGCTGGCTTCGGTTGTGCCTTGTGACTGACTACAGGAAACAATAGTAGAGCTCAGGCAGAATAGAACAAGTTTCTTTAAATTTGAAAATGATGACAGTTTTAAGAGCGCAGCCAATAATACATATCTGAATTTCATGAATTTCAGGTTTAGCATAGAATTATTTATTGGTTTACAAGAATATTTAGCAAAAACATACCTGTATTTCCAAAAAATTCAGACTATATAATTGGCAAATAGTTTCGCTTACTTTAAATTTATTTTTATATTGTGTCCTTAAGATTTCAGGCTTCGTAATACAACCAACAGCTCGCTATCTTCGCGTTTGAAGACTGGCAAAAATTCAATATGCTTGTAGCGGATGATGCCGTGAATATCGATGATGCAATAGGCTCGTTTACTACCAAACAAACTGGAAACTCCGTACTTTTTACAAACTTCTTGGTTACGATCGCTGAGCAAAGGAAACTGCAAACCTAACTTTTTGGAAAACGCAATATGTTTTTCGATTGGATCGGTGCTGATACCAAGAATTTCAGCCCCTGCTTCGCGAAATTTTGTCCAATCATCTGCGAAGCATTGCATTTCACTAGTACAAAGTGGAGAAAAGTCCCCAGGATAAAAGGCAAGTACAACGTTTGTTTTACCCTCATAGCGACTGAGCGTAATATCACCGCGATCGCTAGGCAAAGTAAAATCTGGAGCTTTTTGACCAACTTCGACAGACATAGAATTTCCTAAATTACCTTTTGCTTTGGGATTTAGACTGGAGCAAAGTATTTGTTTCGCAGCCATCAACCATTTTATAGCAATCCCTACAATGGAAAGTCCTAAAATTAATTGCACTAATCACTTATTAACGGTTGAGCTATCTAGTGAACTCTATGCGGCTTTACTCAAACAGGTCAAAATAACTGGCAAAACAGAAACTGAGTTAGTAGTTCAAGGTTTGCATCAGGTTTTAGATAAAGTTGACGTCAAAGATCTAGAACAAGAGCGCTTCACGTATTTAGAAGCTGCGTTAGAACAAAAACTTCGGAAATATGTGGAAAGCTTAGTTAGCGATCGCATTGCTGAATTAACATCACAGGCACTCAAGCCAAATACTGTCTCAAATGTATCCGCCAGCGAGCAACAATCGTTTGAACGAGTAATGCCAATTCCCACGATTAGACCATTGCAGGTTGGCGATCGCGTGCTTGTTCTCGAACCAGACAGTCCTTATTACATGGCAAAGTTATTAATAATAAAAACGAGCTTAATTCGCGCGACAGTAAAGACAGATACAGGCGAGAAAACATTTCTAAAACGAGATTTGCGATTCTTGGAAGCCCCTTCCGAATAATTCGACTACTTTTTGGATTTAGGTAACATTTTGGGCGATCGCAAAACTTTTATGGCTGCTAGTCCTGTGATTGCACCATAGATTGCTCCCTGCAAAGCACTAGCCAAGGCTACCGAGTTTACTGTATAGCCCAGAAGTAATCCAAATGTGCTCAGCGATAAAGCGATCGGACTGGCGAACAGCCACAATCCTCCCGCTCGAAAAGATTTAATTAATTGCCATTGGCAGATACCCACGATCGCTCCAATCACCGCAAAATCAATTAGTAAAATTGCTGCTAATGGTAGTTTTGCCTGCGATCGCACTGATAGCGATGGAATCGAGAATATAATCGACAATCCCAACAACCAACCAAAAAGAGTCAATGGCAACCACCAGCCCTCTTTGGTAAAGCGATCGCGCAAAACTACAGATTGGGCTAAGGATATGCCCACACTCTGTAGGATTTCGTTAAGGAAAATGCGCGATCGTACATCATACGGATCTTGCCAAACAAGTATCGGCAAAATCAAACTACCAATGATATTGGCAATCAGCCACAGCCACCAAAAGCTCCACCCCACTTTTTTTGACATAGAAAATTCAGCAGCAGTTTGACTAGGATTTGTTACTTGTAATTACAACATGGTAAAACCCATAAAGCAAAAAAGGGACAGCTCCTTTTTTACTTTATGGGTTTTACCTTTCAACAAACAGAGGCGGCGCAAAGCGCCGCCTCTGTTTGTTTGTTTTTTATGTCTTAAGCAAAACTTATTGCTATAGAAATGAAACTGGCTTCGTCTAAACTCAGCCAGTAGAACAACGGATAAGCATAGTCGAGGTTCTCTAAAAATCAATTAGGATTGCTATATACACTTAGAACAAAAAAGTTAAACCATGTCAGATACAGTCAAAAACTTAACTGGGAAGAAAGCAATTGTTACGGGAGCAAGTAGCGGTATCGGCAAAGAGGTAGCTTTAAGACTACTAGAATCAGGTGCACAAGTAAGTTTGCTTAGTCGTCATCCAGATCGCGTTCTCAATGATTTGCCCGTAGGATGCAAAGCTAAAGGCTATGCGATTGATTTAGGTGAAATTAGCCAAGTCTCAGAAAAGATTAAGGCGATCGTCGCTGATATGGGCGGCGTAGATATCTTGATTAATAATGCAGGAATGGCATATATCGGCGAACTTATCGATATGCCACTAGCTGAATGGCAAAAATTATTTGACCTCAATCTCACCAGTGTTTTTCAATGCTTACAAGCCACTTTGCCCACTATGCGATCGCAAAAAAGTGGCACGATTATCAATGTTGCTTCAATTGCTGCTAAGCAAGCTTTTCCTAATTGGGCAGCTTATTGCGCTAGTAAATTTGCGCTTTTGGGACTGACTCAAGCGATCGCCTTAGAAGAACAACCTCATGGCATCAAAGTCATGTCAATTTGCCCTGGTTCAGTAGATACACCCCTATGGGATACCCTCGGTGATAAAGTTCCACCAAGTTTTAATCGCTCAGCTATGCTCAGACCATCTGATGTCGCCGCGTCAATCATGACTCTAATAAATCTTCCCGTTGATGCGATTATTAGCAACCTAGTACTGATGCCTAACAATGAAACCTTCTAAGAGTTGTTTATAAATTGCGGCGATCGCCTTAGGTGATAGAGGACACATCGCCTCCTATCAATCGAAACCATAAAGTAGATAGAGTAATTTGCATCGCATCCACTTTACGGTTTCCATGCCACCGAAGCAATCAAGGAATAGTCTAGAATTGTGTAGGAATGTTAATTCACGATTGAAAAAGTTCAATCTATTGAGAGAAGCAATAAATTCCACAGATCTGCGAACATAGAAAAATATACTAAATTTTATAGTTTGAATTTTTAGCCAAATACCTTTTTTGCGTAGGCGACTTAAATTATATTCAAACGAAATTTGCTATGTTTAATTATTGTTGTATCAGTATTTTTTTGGCTTCCTCAGTTTTAAGTTAATTCACTGGATATTTAGTAAGTATCACACTATGACGATCAGCATCTCTCGCCCTGTCAGCAACACTTCTGAGAACGATTCAAAAAACGCAAAAGTCCTCGAACCACTCCCTACCAGAAAAGCAATTTCGCAAATTATCCGCGATCGCGTCATTGCGGCTGGCGATCCTTATTTTGCTAATGACACGATCGCCCATCACATCAGCGATATCGAAAGAGAAGAGCTAAAGAAGGAAATCGAAGTCAAAATGCAAAGTGTTTTTGATTCTTTGATTATCGATACTGCCAACGATCACAACACCAAAGAAACTGCTCGTCGAGTAGCCAAAATGTATGTGGATGAAGTCTTTAAAGGACGCTATCACCCCATGCCCAAAGTTACCGATTTCCCGAATGCGAAAGAACTTGACGAAATTTATACCCTTGGTCCAATTACCGTACGTTCAGCTTGCTCTCACCACTTTGTACCGATTGTTGGACAGGCTTGGATCGGAATCGTGCCTAGCGATCGCGTAATTGGCATATCAAAATTTAATCGCATCGTTGACTGGGTGATGAGTCGTCCGCATATTCAAGAAGAAGCAGCCATTATGGTCGCCGATACGATTGAAAATCTTATCAAACCAAAAGGTTTGGCATTCGTGATTAAGGCGCAGCATATGTGCATGACTTGGCGTGGAGTCAAAGAACCCGAAACCAAAATGGTTAACTCAATTGTGCGTGGCTCTTTTAGAAACGACCCATACATGAAAAAAGAATTCTTCGATCTAATTCGCGCTCATGGCTTTGGTGATTAATACAGCGGCTCTACGGTTAGACTAAATCAAAATCAAAAAAGAGAAGCGAGGCTTCTCTTTTTTGATTTTGATTTTAATTTGTTATGAGCGTCTTGCTTGTAGCTATAGTGTTTGATAGAAGAATTTATATTGAAAATGATGAAAAACTGGCTGAAGAAATCTTTTTATTCAGGGCTATGTGTAGCGATCGCCATTTGTATCGGTTTAGGCATATTGTTTGGAAGCGTATTTGGTAATGCCCAAATCGTTCAAGCAAAGCTTACTGATGATACCTACGACGGCAATATATTTGCGCTCTATGGTGGAAATGGCTCGATTGTACCGCCTCGGATGAGCTTAGCCCAATCGCTTCAGCTTGGTCGTCCCGCTATGGTAGTTTTTTATGTTGATGACAGCGCTGATTGCAAACGCTTTTCACCAATTCTCAACTTAGCTCAAGGCTTTTATGGCAAAACCATCAGCCTCATCGCCATTCCCGTCGATAGTTTGGACTTGCAAAAAAAGAGTTACGAACCAACCGAAGAAGCCTATTACTATAAAGGCACAGTGCCTCAAACAGTACTAATTTCTGGTGATGGCAAAGTTAGCTACGATCGCGAAGGTCTTTTCGGATTCGAAGAATTAGACTCAGCAATTCGTGACTTGCTTGGGTTGCCTGATGCTCCTCCTGAATTAAAATTCCGCAAAACCGATAAAGTAATCAATGAATTGAATCCTTAAATTTCATCACTACTAGTATGGATACAACTCCTGAAGTTACTAACCAAGATCCAGAAAACATCTCCGATCTAGATTTAGTCAGGCAACAACTGGCAGCTCGCGCCCAACAACTATCTATTCCTAGTATTGAGAAGCATTTATTACTATGTGCCGATCAAACTAAACCACTCTGCTGTCAAAAAGAAGTCGGCTTGAAAGCATGGGACTATCTCAAGCGCCGCCTCAAAGAACTAAATCTAGAATCAACAATCTTTCGTACTAAAACTAACTGTTTGCGCGTATGCGATCGCGGCCCGATTCTACTAGTTTATCCAGATGGTGTTTGGTATCATTCGGCAACTGAAGAGGTCTTAGAGCGCGTATTGCAAGAACATATTATTAACGGCAAAGTTGTTGCAGACTACGTCTTTATTACACCTGAAGAATAATCACAATAGATAAAAGAACAGCACTTTGTGCTGTTCTTTTATCTATTGTGAGAGCGCGGCTGCGAGAGAGCAACTTTGCGTGAGTCAAACAATTGCAACACCGCACTCTTGATCGACTCAATCACAAAAGTGTCACAGCTTTTAATTAGCTCCTCAGATGTAAGAGTTCCTTTAAAAAATTCTTTTGATAGATGCAACAATTTTTGCATTTCAGGAAACCCGATCGCCTTCACCATAAAAGTTGCTACAGGTGAATTTTTAACGTCATAACTAGACTTAACTTTGCGCCCTTCATCTAATAGCTTTAATACTTTAATTTCAACTGGAGTAATTGGCTTATAAGGATTAGGGATTACTGGCAAAAGTCTCTCTAAAACTGCCACTGGCATATCTTCTTGTAGCATATCTCCCATCATCGTTGAGGGTGGCAACTCTCCCATCATTGTTGAGAGTGGAATATCATGACCGAGCCGAAATGATAGTGCTTCTAATATAGCGATCGAAGTTAGTTTTGTACCTAGATACAATCGTGACACTTCCAGATTATCTTTAGTTTGTTTGAGTAACTTGTGATAGGTTTTCTCGTCTGGCTCATTGCGATAGCGCCGAAAAACTATTTCAGGTGAGAGAAAGTTCATAAATCCCTCCATTTTTTGCATGGAAACCCTATAGCCATGCACAGTATAGGAATTTACATTTTTAAGATCGTGGTTTGTTTCGGGAATCAAGTTCCAAGTATTAACTAAAAAATGTGATGAATCATTACTAGCAAAGTTCTCTACGTCACGATTACATAAGCGTACCGATCGCTTGACAATTTCGGCAATTTCCAAATCATTCCACCCTAATTGAAATACCTCATTGGCATTAACCAATCGCCCAAATAATAGATCGGATGATGTTAAGCCAGAATCGAGCTGAGGACGAAATGGGATAGTTGCCTCGATACAAGCAATTATCTCAGTTAACCTTGGCAAAGACAGCATATTTTCTAAAGCTTTGCCCGCGATGAGTGCACTTAAAAACTCATTTTGTCCAGACATCGGCAATAGTGGCTGTCCATGCTCAAATCCAAACAGCATCACAACTATATTAAAAATTACATCTTCTTGCAGTTCGGGCGGATCGAGAATGACGAGCTGCTCTAGTTCTTGCTTGATATAGGGTGATATATAGCGGCTGATATTTACACTAATACCTTGATCGACTTGCACATAGACAAGATCGTGAAATAAAGCTGCAATAACTTCGATCGCGTCGCCCCCAGCGCCTACCTCGAAGATGTGATTAGGAGTATGAAATGACCTCCAAGGTCCTGTCATCGTCTGAATAATCAAATTGGAAATTTTTGTCAATTGCTCTTTGTCAACTTGACCTTGCAAGTCTGTAATCGCTTGTGTCAAGCAATATAGACATTTTTGTTTATCCGTTGCAATACTCATCCAATCCTCTCCGCATTTATAGTCTTCGTATTTACAGCGTTTTACCGATCGCCTCAACCACAAAATACTGGTTATAAAGTAGGCAAAGCGTCATGTTTATTTAATGGATTGCTATTGATTTGTAGATGTTTATGAGATAGCGAAGCGACGTAGCTTATGTATTGCATGAACCTTAAACCAACTTATGTATATAAATGAATGGATATACCTGATTTCGATCGAATTTTTTGGTTGCCTCAAAGGGTGCGCGACAGATATCTTTACATATTAATACGGCTCTTTGAAGATGACAGAAAATCTAACACGATCTGTCGATGACTATGGGCAAGTGGGCGACTTTGTAATGCCCGAGCTGAGTAATGTTCGCCTCTAGTAATTTCTTCGGCAGAGAGCAAGTCCATATCCCACCCTTCGTTAAGTTCGAGCCTATCTAGCCCTACCTCTAATCGTCCGTGAAATACATGACGAACAACATGATTATCTGAGTAGCTATGAAAAAAGTTGATTCGATCGGGCACATACCCAATTTCTTCCTTTAATTCACGTCGAACGCCTACTTCAGGGTTTTCACCTATTTCTAGATGACCACCAAACATAGTCCAAACTCCAGGATGTACGATCATGGGAATGTCATCACGTAATTGCATTAAGAATTTATCTTGATACTGTAATATCGCGATCGCAACCAAACGGATTGTACTTTCAGGAGTAGATAGATTTATCTGATTACTCATAATTCATCAAGTTTAAGACTATGTACATCGTAAGTTTGGCTTGCAAATTTATAAAGTAGATCGGGATGCTGATATTCATCTTTACTTTACTAGTGATTTCTAACTCAAAATTCAAAATATAGCAGCCCTAAATCATTCATGAGATTAAGGGTTTCGGATTGGCTCAGCCAGTTTAGACCTTTCGCTAAGCCAATCCAAAGCCTTTTTATATCATTTAGGATTGCTATATTAAAGACAAAGCAACATGCTCTGGATTTTTGAAATCGATCGTCATCGTAGAGATCGCTAAGTTTTTAAGTGGCTGAACATAATTGAAAACTAGAGCCAAACCCGATGGCGCAGCGTGCGCCATCGGGTTTGGGAGCAATTACCGATCAAACGAACCACAAAAAATTTTGAATTTGAGCGCAAAGCGCTGTAATTGTACCCAGCTATTTAGATCGCGAGTTTTTAGAGAACGAAGGTTTATGTAACATTAAATACTATGTATTTTTAAATACACTTCATAATGAGTTAATTAAAAGACTCTAATAGTAACTATTGTGCCAACAATCTGCGAGCGCGTAGCAGCAAAAGCCTCTCCACAAGCAAATTTTCTAAAGTTAGGGAACGGGATAACTTTAGTACATCAAGAAATTCCGACAGCAGCCGTTGCAAGTGTTGATATATGGGTAAAAGCTGGGGCAACTACCGATCCCGAACATTCTTTAGGAATGGCACATTTTCTAGAGCATATGATTTTTAAAGGGACTGACTTGATTGCACCTGGGGAGTTCGATCTCGTGATTGAGTCTGAGGGTGGTATCTCTAATGCAGCTACTAGTCATGACTATGCTCATTACACATTTACTGTCGATGCCAGTCGCTTTGCAATTACTTTGACCTATCTTTCTCAAATGCTGCTAAATGCCAAAATCGATGAAGTGCAGTTAGAGCAAGAGAGATTGGTAGTTCTAGAAGAATTACGCCAAGCTATGGACGATCCAGATTGGTATGCCTATCAACATTTGATCGAGACTGCCTATGGCTCACATCCTTACAGTCGTTCAGTCCTAGGCTCTGAAGCAGTAATTACTCAGATTGATGCTAACCAAATGCGCGAGTATCACCGATCGCATTATCGTCCCGAACATATGACTATCGCGATCGCAGGATCTGTAACCCGTGAGGAAGCAATCAAAGTTGTAAATTCAGCTTTTACTGGCGATACTTTTGAAAGAAAATTTTTTGATCGAGCTTTTACTAAGTCCGTGCAAGGGTTTCCCGCGATCCCCGCACGACGTCGCCACAAAATCAGCTTGCCTCGGGCCCAACATAGTCGTTTAAATATGGCTTGGATTGGGCCTAGTGTTTCCGATTTAGAAGATGCAGTTCAGCTAGAGTTGGTGTCAACAATTTTGACTGAGGGCAGATCGGCGAGATTAGTTCGCGAATTGCTAGAGGGTTTTAGCTGGGTACAGGATATCGCTAGTAGTTTTTCCGTGCAGCAGCAAGCAGGACTGTTTACGATTTCAGCTTATTTAGATGAAGACTATCTCGAACCAGTTGAACATAAGGTCGTTCAACAAGTAACCGATCTTATCAATAACCCGATATCTGATGCGGAACTAAATAAAGCTAAGAGATCGCTTTGCAATCATTTCACCTTTGCCTTAGAATCACCCAGCCAGTTAGCGAGTTTTTTGGGATACCATAGCTTGCTCGGTTGTGAAAGCCTCTGCACTGACTGGTCAAACGCTTATTGTGAAATCATCCGCAAGGTGCAAGCATCAGATTTACAATCCTTGGTCAAGAAATACCTCTCACCAGAAAACTACGTTGTTACCTGTGTAGTTCCTGAAGCGATCGCTTAAATTTGAGTTGTTTTTTTGGATTAGGGACGCGCAGTAAAATAAAGAACCAATTTTTGTGGCGCGGCGTCGCCGCGCCACAAAAATCGGTTCTTTATTAAATCGCAGAACCCTAGATTAAAAGCAGTATTACTTGCCGCATATAATTTTAGGGTTTTAGGATTACCAGAATTGCTATGCTACCTTTAGGTTTATTTTTGTAAGTTGGGTAAGAAAACTTGTCACTAACAATGTCAAAACGAATATGCGATCGCTTAGTGCTATCAAATGGCATTGTGGTATTAGTTACCGAAAATCCGACGGCTGACATCATTGCTGCGCGATGCTTTTTTGCAGGTGGAGAACGGGTTGAGACCTCAGCAAAATCAGGATTAACGCATCTAGCTGCATCGCTGATGACACGCGGTACTGAGCGATATTCTTCATTAGAAATCGCCGAACAGGTCGAGTCGATTGGAGCCTCCTTGGGAACAGAATCCTCAAGCGATTATTTTGTGCTGTCGCTCAAGACGATCTCATCTGATTTTCATGACATGCTGCTACTGGGATCGGACATCTTGCGATCGCCGAGTTTCCCCAATAGCGAACTCGATCTCGAAAGGCGACTGACAATTCAATCAATCCGATCGCAACAAGAGCGACCATTTACAATCGCCTACGATCGTTTGCAAAAACTGATGTATGGCGATCATCCCTATGGATTTTCGAGTCTGGGTACTGAAGAAAGTGTAAGTGCGATTACTCGCGACGATCTAATTAGCTATCATCAACATCACTTGCGCCCCGATCAAATGGTCGTAAGTATTGCTGGCAAAATCTTACCCGAGCAAGCGATCGCTCTTGTTGGTGAAGCTTTTGGGGATTGGCATATTCCCAACGAGCCAATTTCGATCGCTACGCCTACACCAAATTTTCAGCCTCAACTAATTACCCATGAGCAGGACACACAACAGGCAATTGTAATTATTGGTTATCCTGCGCCATCTGTTAGCTCACCTGATTATGCAGCTCTAAAAATTATTTCCACCTATTTAGGCAATGGTTTATCGAGTCGTTTGTTTGTGGAATTAAGAGAAAAGCGAGGACTTGCCTACGAGGTTTCCGCTTTTTATCCTACTCGCTTAGAAGATTCACAATTTATCGCCTACATGGGAACAGCTTCTCAAAATACGGGTACGGCTTTAGAAGGCTTGCGCCATGAATGTGAAAGACTCGCAACTGTTGCACTTACAGACAAGGAGCTAGAAATTTGTAAGAGTAAACTGCTCGGACAATATGCTCTTGGCAAGCAAACTAATAGCCAAATTGCTCAAGTATATGGCTGGTACGAGGTGATGGGTTTAGGATTAGAGTTCGATCGCCAATTTGTCGAAGCGATCGAAGCGGTAACTCAAGCTGATGTCCAAAATGTGGCGCAAAAATATTTTGCTACTCCTGCAATTTCTGTAGTTGGTTCAGCAGAGGCTTTGAAACAATTAGAAAAGTAGATACTTCAACTACGCTCAGCCACGACTCCGTGTAGCCATCGAGTCATGACGGCTATAGCAATGAAATTTTTGTTTAGGACATAACCAAATAAATAGAGACGGCGCGAGGCTCTGTCTCTATTTATTTGGTTATGTCTAGCTATCTTATCTCTTTCATAGCTATACACTGAGTCGAAGCAAGTCACAACTAATTTAGATCGTTATATTATGAATAGTTGAAATAACTGCAATCTCAATTAAGCTTAAAAATGTAATCGTCTAATTAAAATTACGTGAAATCTTTTATTTATAAAGGAGTAACTTTTTCCGTGTTGAACCTCAAAAATTATTGGACAGTTCTCAAGCAAGCAGCGATCGCTTTTTGCGTGGCGATCGCCCTAGCAACTACTTTTTTTGCTCCAGTTTTAACCCAGCCCGTTATGGCACAAAGCCCATCGGAAATTCGTGCTGTATCTGCTGAGAAACTACAAGTTATTAGCGATCGCTTCGATCGTCTCGAAAAATTTGTTTATGCCCAAAATTGGAATGATGTCATCTCGTATATTCATGGGCCATTTGGTGAAATTCGTAGAGAACTGAGAACGATCTCCGCTCAATTAGGTAAAACTCAAAAAGAATCTGCTAACGATTTAGCTAATAACTTATTCAAAAATTTTGTGATCCTTGATGTCGCTGCGAAAGATAAAGATGCGATCGCGGCGGAGAATGCCTTTAAAAATGCTCTCCAAGACTTTGAAGGAATCGTTGATTTAGTTAGTTAAAATAAAAAGGGGTGCTTTCTGCGCCCCTTTTTATTTTATTTTTATGCAAAGACCAATTTACCTAGATTGCCATGCCACTACGCCCGTTGATGAGCGGGTGTTAGAAGCAATGCTGCCATATTTTCGAGAATCCTTTGGCAATCCTGCTAGTGTCGGTCATTTATATGGGTGGGAAGCAGAATCGGCGGTTAAATTAGCTCGTGAGGCGATCGCCTTAGCGATTAATGCCACGCCTGAAGAAATTGTCTTTACTAGTGGTGCAACTGAAGCCAATAATCTGGCGCTAAAGGGCGTGGCTGAGGCATATCACCAAAAAGGTCGGCATATAATCACCGTTCAAACTGAACATAGTGCTGTTCTCGATCCTTGCGCCTATTTAGAATCCCTCGGTTTTGAAATTACCTATTTACCAGTCCAATCCGATGGCTTGATTGATATACAGAAACTTGAACAGACAATTCGCCCCGATACGATTTTAGTTTCGGTGATGGCAGCGAATAACGAGATTGGCGTACTTCAACCGATCGCTGCCATTGGTCAAATTTGCCACGATCATCAAGTTCTCTTTCACACTGATGCGGCTCAGGCGATCGGCAAAGTTCCGATCGATGTGATGACGATGCAGATCGATTTGATGTCGCTCACTGCCCATAAAATCTATGGTGCAAAAGGCATCGGGGCTTTATATGTGCGTCGTCGCCAGCCCAGAGTTACGCCAGCTCCACAACTACATGGTGGTGGACATGAGCGAGGAATGCGCTCTGGCACGCTCTACACTCCACAAATTGTCGGCTTTGCCAAAGCTCTCGAAATAGCGATCGCCTCCCAAATAGAAGAACAGCAAAAAACATTAGCTCTGCGCCAATATCTATGGGAAAGATTAAGCAACCTCGATCGCATTATTCTCAATGGGAACTCTACTCAACGACTTGCAGGAAATCTCAATGTTAGTTTTGTAGATATTAGTGGGCAAGCCTTGATGTTAGCCTTACAACCGATAGTCGCGGTCTCTTCAGGTTCTGCTTGTTCTTCTGCGAAAACAGCACCTTCCCATGTTCTCAAAGCATTAGGTCATTCCGACGAGCTAGCCTATGCTTCTATCCGCTTTGGTATTGGTAGATTCAATACTTTAGATGAGATAGAAATCGTCGCCAATCATGTTATTACATCCGTGCGATCGCTGACACATCAAAAATAATAAGTTACTATTAATTAAGATAGATAGTAGCTAGATTAGTTTTAAGACATACTGCGTGCGTCTATCTAAACCAATAACCTTACCTGTCATCAATGAATTCTAAAAGAATAAGTGAATTTTTTAATGCATCATCAGCCCCTACGTCTAATGAGAGTTTAGCGCACCTGAAAGATGGGACATTGATATCTGGATATGTGGGTTTAGACGTAAAATTCTACACGCATATTAATTGTCCTTCAATGCTTTATACACTCGAATATCTATCGAGCAAGCATTCATCTCCTTACAATATTGTTGAGACAGGATGTTCTTCTTGGGGGGTAAGTTCAACATTACTATGGGATACATTTGTTTCTGAATTTGGTGGAACCGTTGATTCAATTGACATCAATATGCAGAATGTAGAACATGCTAGAAAAGCTGTTTCAGAAAATACAACCATTCACTGCTCTGATAGTGTGGATTTCTTATTAGATTATAGAAAGCCTATTGATCTTCTCTATTTGGATAGTTTTGACTGCGATTTCTTTCGCGACAATGGATCTGCCGATCATCATTTAAAAGAGTTCAAAGCTGTAGAAAATTTGCTAAAGGAAAGCTCTTTGATACTAATAGACGATACGCCAATTAATAAACATTGGTTAGATAATGCAATGCAACGCAAGGATTATGATTATTTATCAGAAACTCATGTGTTTTATGGAAAGGGGAATAAGATATATAGTTATCTAACCCAACAAACACATTCCAAATTATTACTCCATACCTATCAGTGTCTCTTTGAATATTATCCTTAATCCTGATTAGAAAGGCTTACTGTGTATTGTTTGATGAAGTATTTGATATTTGTTTAGCAGCTTCTAGCAAGTTTTATTTAGGAGGAGATTAGATTATGACGTTTACTGTTATTACGGAAAAGGTGATAGGTCAATCGGAATCTCTAAATAATTTAACATTGGAGGCTTTTTTGAATTTGCTAGAGATAGATGAGAGCTTCGAATTAATTAGCGGAGAGGCTATTAAAAAAATGTCACCCAAGTTTTTTAATTCGCGATTAACCAGTGCGATTTGGGCTGAATTATTGGGTTGGGCAAGTAGCAATTGTACTCCTGAAACTTATCGTGGCGATCGCGGATTAACTGATGAGTTATTTCCAAATTTATCAATGACATCAGAACAGTTTTTTATAAAAGCAGGAATCTGAATCGTTGTTGTATCTCTTAGGATTGCACATCCAGCAATAGTTGAAACTTTTGCCTGATTACCATCTATCTCTTTCGACTTCGTGAATACAGATCTCAAGTAGTAAGTGGAGCTATATGAAGATTCTATGATTCCGAATTTAATTATTGAGGTTTACTAAATATAAAATCAGAACCTTAACCTCATAAAAATTTTAAAGAAATAATTCATACTATTGACAAATCATGATCTTTTTGGCAAGCTTAATTACAGTCAAATATTCTGTTTTCTAAATTTATAAAGTCAGTTTTTACTTTCTGCTTTTGATATTGGTGTCATTAACATTACAAAAGAAAAGAAATTTATGAATCTTCGTAAGGCTCCTTTGAAATTTGTTTCTGCAACTGTCTTATCTCTGATTACTGGTTTAATGTCTGAGTCTGCAAGTGCAAATCATCTTGACTTTACACTCTACAATGAGAGCGATAAGCCGATTTACTCCCTTTACATCTCAAGCGCACGTTCACCTAATTGGGGATCAAATGTACTAGGTAGAGATTTTTTGGATGTCAGAGAATTTACTCAGATAACTTTCCCGGGGCAGTCAAATAGAAGTCCTTGTATGTATGACATTAAAGCTAGATTATCAGATGGATCTACTCGTCAAGGTCGTTTTAATCTCTGCCAGACTCGATCTGTAACTGTCCGATGAATAAAGATGTATTGTATCAAACCCGATTATATTAGCTGTGTTTGAATTATGATTGGGATGCGATTTTTTAGCAGTACTCTTAACTATAGACTATTGATAATTTTCTCTTCAATAATAGTAAAAGCTCTATTTGTATAGCAGATTTCCTATTAGTATGCTAACAGGAAATCTGCTATACAAATAGAGACTAATGATTGACTGCCTTATTAGCCGTTTCTTTGAGATTGCCATTAAAGAACATAGGAATAAATTTCTCAACAAAAGAAGAAGGATCTTTCTCCCATGCTTTTTTGAAGATATCGATTCGGGTCTTCTGTAACTCAGTCGAGAACAAAGTCTCAGGAAGTTGATTGAGCAAGTATTGAGGACGTTCCCATAGCGGCAGAGTTTCGGAAATCTTCAACAAATTCTCAAGGCGGCGCACTTCTGCACCAGCAAGGACATCCATTCCTGACTCAAAAGCAGCTTGCTCGATCGCTACATATTTGCGCTTAGCCGTCTCAACCTTAGTACGATGAGCTTCACTCTTTTTGCTAATCTCAGCTAGCTTGCGATTACCCCAACGTACATGAGCCGCCTCTTCGGGAAGAATTTTCTCAATGGTTTCGCGAATTTTGATGTTTTCGTCAGTCTGTTCGGCTTTCTTGAGCGATCGAATATGCGCGGCGAAATATTCACAACCACGCTTTTCGGCAACATTGATTCCTGCCAAAGCATCGATAACAATATCTTCAGGATTGGCAGAAGGTTCATACTTACTCAAACGAGTAAATTCATCGATATATAAATTTCCATCAGGTGTACCGATTTCTTCACCAAGCTCATAAAGTAAATCGGTCAACCACATCGCATGACGTGCTTCGTCAGAAACATGATGGGAAAGCTCTTGAATCAAATCGCGAGGCTTGCCATTCAGGATTTCAATCAGTCCAGTCAAATCTTTGCAGCTACGTTGTTCGCTAAAGCGATAGCGATTTAATGTTGTCATATGAGCTTCGCGCTGACGTACAACATTGTCGAGAATGTCTTCAGCACTCAGTTGACCGCGAAATTTATGGGGATAAGCAACTGTCATCTTTAAACCTAAATCATAAATAATAGATTGTGGGGATTAGTTAGCTTAAAGCTACTCATATCCTATTAATCAATTTTAAACCGATTTGTAAAGAAGTGTGAAGACCGACCCCATATCTACGCCCTACGACTGGCTCGATCGCTCATTAGAGTCTATTCACAAAGCTAACTGGTATCGCTCCACGCAAACGATTACTAGCAAAGCTGGGACGATTGCTACCATTGATGGGCGCGAAATGTTGATGTTTGCCAGTAACAACTATTTGGGACTGGCAGGCGATCTCCGTTTGATCGAAGCAGCGATCGCCGCTACAGAAAAATATGGCACTGGCTCAACGGGCTCGCGATTGGTGACAGGGCATTTAGCTTTGCATGAAGAGTTAGAAACGGCGATCGCCGATCTTAAAAATACAGAAGCATCTCTCGTTTTTAGCTCTGGTTATTTAGCAAATTTGGGGACGATCTCGGCAATTGTGGGAGCGCGAGATTTGATTTTAGGGGATGAATATAATCACTCCTGTTTGAAGAAAGGCGGATTACTCAGTGGCGCAACGGCGATCGATTATCGCCATTTGGACTTGGACGATCTCACTGTTAAATTACAGGAAAATCGTGCTAAGTATCGTCGCTGTTTAATTACTACTGACAGCGTGTTTAGCATGGATGGAGATCTCGCACCATTACGGGAAATTATAGACTTAGCCAACCAATATGACTGCATGGTGTTAGTTGATGAAGCTCACGGAACAGGAGTGTTTGGCGATCGCGGTGGTGGTTTAACCAATGCTTTGGGAATTAAACAGGATGTAATTCAAGTAGGAACTCTGAGCAAAGCTTTGGGAAGTTTGGGCGGCTATGTGGCAGGTTCAGCAAAACTAATCGACTATCTTCGTAATCGCGCACCGACTTGGATTTATACGACAGGTCTATCTCCTGCGGATACAGGCGCGGCGATTGCTGCCATTAATATCGTCAAAGTAGAAACCGCTCTCCGCCAGCAGCTTTGGCAAAATGTGGAATTAGTTAAACAGGGTTTACAAGAATTAGGTATTCAAGCGATCGCTTTTGATTCACCGATTATTGCAATATCAGTGGGGGATATTACACAAACTCTAGAAATGTCAACCCACTTACGCAAAAATGGGATCTTTGCCCCTGCCATCCGCCCGCCCACTGTGCCCACCCCACGTATCCGCCTAACGCTGATGGCAAGTCATACTCTCAGTCAAATTCAGTTTTTGATGCAATGTTTACAAGCTTGGTAAATCTTGATGTTCAGACAATGATCTTCATGACTAGTATTGATGCGATTTTACAAGTATCAATGCTGATCTTTTTGTGCTTGTTAGTAAATCAATATCGAGGTATTAAAACCTATACATTAGGCAGATTTTTTACAATATCGAGCTTTTTCATCACTTTTAGTAGAGTACTTCCACTATCCCCCACATTAATTACTGCTGGTTTATTCCTCTTGATGGGTAGTTGTATGACTTGCATTGCCATAGCTCAATTTACCGACAAAAAGATTAAGTTCCATTACTTTCTCATCCTTAATCTTCTATTCATTGGAATTCAATCATATTTTTTGATTTTCCAAGATGTTTTCTTATTCAAAACCATTACTCAATCAGTCTTTCAGATCGTAGTCTTTACTCTTGCTGTTTACTATTTATTAACGCATTCCCATAAAAGTTTTATAAGTTCAGCAAGATTTATGGCGAGTGTTATGTCTATGTTGATCCTGTCATTAATAGCCAGAATTGTAGTGTTGATTAGAAATCCACCCGATAATTTATATGCTCATACTGAAATCAATTCTTTTTCATTACTGATTGTTTTTATCTTCACTTTTTTAATGAATGCTGGGTTTGTGATGATGGTATGTCAGAGACTTTATCACGATCTACATAGGACAGCTAATACCGATGTCCTAACCCATTTGCTCAATCGACGTGCCATGATGCGTCAATTGGAAAGCGCGATCGATCGCTTCTATCGCAGCGATCGCCAGTTTGCGATTATCTTGATTGATGTGGACTTTTTCAAGCGGGTTAATGATGTCTACGGACATGATGCTGGTGACATGGTTCTCATACACCTAGCCCAAATTCTCCAAACTAAAATGCGGCAAATTGATTCAGCCAGTCGTTGGGGAGGAGAGGAGTTTTTGATTTTATTGCCTGATACTACACTCATACAATCACAGGAAATCGCCGAACGCATACGCACCCATGTAGAGACAAATCCCACACAATCAAATATTCAAATCACAATTAGTTTAGGAATAGCAGCGATCCGTCAGCATGGTAATTCTTTGGAGAGTTTAATTACAGCTGCGGATCGTGCTCTATATGAAGCAAAAAGAAGTGGACGCAATCGTGTAGCTATTGCTAACTAAAAAGAGAAGGGGCGCAATGCGCCCCTTCTCTTTTTAGGAAACAGTTACAAGCTCTCCAGAAAGACGTTTGAAGGAGAGTCGCTCATTTTCGATATCGACAAAAATAGTGTCTCCATCGGCATAGTCACCACGTAAGATTCCCTTAGCAATTTGGGTTTCCAATTGACGCTGAATGATCCGCTTCAGAGGACGCGCTCCATACACGGGATCGTAG
This sequence comes from Pseudanabaena frigida, assembly GCA_003242085.1. GTDB lineage: Bacteria > Cyanobacteriota > Cyanobacteriia > Pseudanabaenales > Pseudanabaenaceae > Pseudanabaena > Pseudanabaena frigida. The sequence goes on from QBML01000007.1 coordinate 95,391, forward strand.
CCAACCTCAGCGATGAAGTCTAGGGCAGCATCAGCAAGCTTCAAGGTCATGCGGCGATCGCCTAGTCTCTTTTCCAAACGTTGAACTTGAAGTTTAACAATACGACGGAGTTCGTCACGACGGAGAGCATGGAAGATGACAATTTCATCAATGCGGTTGAGAAACTCTGGGCGGAAACTCGATCTCATTGACTCCATGACGCGATCGCGCATTTCCTCATAGCGTGAGTCATCACCCGCAATATCGAGAATATATTGCGAACCAACGTTGCTGGTCATAATGATGATCGAGTTCTTAAAGTCCACAGTACGACCTTGAGAATCAGTCACACGACCATCATCAAGAATTTGCAGCATGATGTTAAATACATCAGGATGTGCTTTCTCGATTTCATCAAAGAGAATCACAGCGTAGGGACGACGACGCACTGCTTCCGTTAATTGTCCGCCTTCTTCATAGCCAACATATCCAGGAGGTGCGCCGACTAGACGGGAAACACTATGTTTCTCCATATACTCAGACATATCGATCCGCACCATCGAGTCTTCGGTATCGAAGAGGTAAGCAGCCAAGGCTTTGGCTAATTCCGTCTTACCAACACCCGTTGGACCTAAGAAGATAAAGCTAGCGATCGGGCGATTAGGATCGGCAAGTCCTGCGCGAGAACGTTGGATAGCGTCAGCGATCGCTGTGACCGCCTCTTCTTGCCCAACAACGCGATCGTGCAATACATCTTCGAGTTGCAAGAGCTTTTCTTTCTCAGATTCCACAAGCTTACTGACGGGAATACCCGACCATTTGGAGATAATTTCGGCAATATCTTCCTCAGTAACTTCTTGACGCAAGAGCGATCGCCCAGAAGTTTTTGCCTCTTCGAGGTTGACTTCCGCAATTTCCAATTGACGTTGCAAATCGGTAAGCTTACCGTACTTGAGCTCGGCAGCTTTGTTCAGATCGTAATCGCGCTCAGCTTGCTGAATTTCTACATTCACCTGCTCGATACTTTCTTTCAATTTGCGAATGTTATCGATAACGCTTTTCTCTGCTTCCCATTGGGCTTTGAGAGTGGTTTGCTCTTCTTTTAAGTCACCAAGTTCTTTATAAAGCTTTTCGAGACGTTCAAGAGACTCGCGATCGGTTTCCTTTTTCAGCGAGAGACATTCCATTTCTAACTGAATCACCTTGCGATTGATTTCATCAAGGGCTTCAGGCTGTGAGGTAATTTCCATCTTCAACTTTGCGGCGGCTTCGTCAACCAGATCGATCGCCTTGTCTGGCAAAAAGCGATCGCTGATATAGCGATTAGAGAGAGTAGCAGCCGCTACCAGTGCTGTATCGGAGATTTTTACACCGTGATGTAACTCGTAGCGATCGCGCAACCCACGTAAGATCGAGATCGTATCTTCGACATTGGGTTGATCGACATAAACCTGTTGGAAGCGCCGTTCGAGAGCGGCATCCTTCTCAATATATTTGCGATATTCATCCAGAGTAGTCGCACCGATACAACGCAACTCACCACGAGCAAGCATTGGCTTCAGTAAGTTACCTGCATCCATAGCGCCCTGTGTGGCTCCCGCACCAACAACGGTATGAATTTCATCAATAAATAGAATAAACTGACCGCTTGATTCCGTAACTTCTTTCAGAACCGCTTTTAGTCTTTCTTCAAATTCACCGCGGTATTTTGCACCCGCAATCAGTCCACCCATATCGAGAGCAATCAGCTTACGACCTTGCAGTGATTCAGGCACATCACCACTGAGGATGCGTTGGGCTAAACCTTCTGCGATCGCGGTTTTACCGACACCTGGTTCACCAATCAACACAGGATTATTTTTAGTGCGGCGCGACAAAATCTGGATCGTGCGACGAATTTCATCATCACGTCCGATTACGGGATCGAGTTTACCCTCACGGGCTAATTCAGTGAGATCGCGACCATATTTACTTAGAGCTTCATATTTATTTTCGGGGGTTTGGTCGGTCACTTTTTGCTTACCTCTGACTTCCTGAATAATACTACGGAGCTTTGCTTCATCAAGTCCCATTTCCTGATAAAGAGGCTTCCCGAAGCGATCATCTTTACAGTAGGGTAACAAGATATGCTCAATGGAAATAAAATCATCACCAAAGCTTTTGCGTTCTTTTTCGGCGCGGTCAAGCAATGTATCTAGATTTTTGCCTAAGTACACGGCACTGTTAGAACTAGAAACTTTGGGCTGACGATTGATAAACTCATCAGTGCGATCGCGCAAACGCTGAATATTGATGCCTGCTTTACTAAAAATACTTGCCGCTAGTCCTTCTTCCTCTAGCAATGCTTTCAGTAAATGCTCTGGTTCGATCTGTTGCTGTTGGGCTGCTTTCACCACATCTGGGGTTTTTGCGATCGCTGCCCATGCTTTTTCAGTAAATTGATTAGGATTTGTTGGTTGCATCGCTAGTTACCTCCTGTGGCTTTTTGGTTTTAGACAACTATAAGAATCGCGATTATTCAGATTTAAATATCTTTGAATATCTTAGTGTGTCTAACTTTTTAACAGGATCGGTTCTACCTTGCATAAGGGTGCGTGTTTCCGTACTTCACTTATTAATAGCTGCTAAATGGGGCTTCGGCTTTGCTCAGCCAGCAGTCATAATCGTTAGCTGAGCGAAGCCGAAGCCTCTCATATCTCATTTTGGATCGCTGCTATATACTTCATTTGTAGTTTGTTAAGAAAGCTAAAGACGTATAAACATAAAAAGTGATAAATCTATATAAAAACCAACATTTAAATGACCAAAATGCAATTTGAAATATCAAGCGAGAAAGACATATTTTTGACTGATATTCACTCATTAATAATTCCCAAAAACTATAATTCAATTTTTTAATTAAGTATTAATACTTAATGATTTACATTAGGAAGTTAAGTATTAAGAAAAAGTTAAGCGATCCCCCAAGTGTCAAAATATCTATCAAAATGATTACATTCAAACGGAGCCAGCTTATATACAGGCTCTGAATTTAAATACCAACTTAATAAAACCACTAAAAAAGTAAGTGGCTTTTAAAGACAAAAGTGAATTTTTACTTAGTCTTTGCAAGCCACTTACTTTTTAATTATTCATAATAATTTCATTGTATAAAGGTCATATTTGGCATTTGTTGCGATTGAAGAAACAATAAACTAAGTATTTTATCTGGTTAATGTGGGGATCTTGACTAACAGGACTTTGAAAGTAAGTGTTTAGGCTTAACCTAGGTGAGCTTAGATAAACTATAAAGAAATTATTAAGCGATCCCAGTTTTTGTATAAGACGTTGCAAAATATGATCATTCAAACGGAATCGGCTTATTTAAAGATTCTGAATTTCAATACTAATTTAAAAACACTTTTTACAGATAAATGGCTTGCTACAACTAAGTATTTTTACTTACTTATAGCAAGCCATTTATTTTTGTATATTTTTGAAGTTTTATATTTCATGAAAAGTACTCATTTGCAATTACTTCGCATACAAGCAAATTTTTTCAGTTAATTGCCCGATTTGATGTATTTACATAAGGAAAAGAAGTTATCAATTTATTAAGAGATCGTAAAATAAGTTAAGTTTCGACCATTTAACTATCTACTTGCGAGTTAAAAATCTATTTGTGGAAAGGTTTAATATCCGCAGCGTTATTGATGGCTATACCCAAGGCTATTTTTTGATGTCCGAGGGAGATGGGGAACCGATCGAGTGGTACTACACCAATGAACGTACTTTAATTCCACTAGACGATCGCTTCCGATATCCCAAGTCCTTGCAGCGTGTGATTAACCAAAATCGTTTTGAGGTCAGGATCGATACTGCCTTTGATGAAGTGGTCGAAGGTTGTGCCGATCGCGAAACGACATGGATTTCTAAAGAACTGCGATCGCTTTATAGCAATCTGCATCAAGCAGGTTGGGCGCATAGCTTTGAGACATGGCAAGGAGATCAATTAGCAGGTGGAATTTTGGGACTTGCGATTAGGGGAATGTTCATTGGCGAGTCGATGTTTTTTAAGATTCCCGACGGATCAAAGGTGGCGATGGTGAAATTGGTGGAGCATTTGCGATCGCGTGGATATAGTCTATTTGATGCTCAGTTAATGAATCCACATCTCGCTAGATTTGGTGCTTATGAAGTAAGGGATCAAGCCTATCAAGAGCTTTTGCAGCAAGCTTTAGCAAGGTCTTGCAGTTTTACTATTTAATGGGCTTAATGGGTGAATTTGGAGAGCAATCCTCTCACAGAGATTAAGCAAAAATATACTAATCACGAACGGGTTTTCGCCACAGGTCGCTTTTGAGATTCTATCTCCAAGTAATAAAGACCGTCAGGGTTTAGATTACTTAGAAGAGAAGTTTGATTTTTATCCAGAGTATGGCATTCAGAAATATTACATTTACGATCCTGATGATTTGATGCTGGCTGGTTGGCAAAGACAAAGCGATCGTCTGATGATAAAAATCTCGTCAATGATGGATGAGTTGGGTAAGTCTACTTTTAAAGATAAAAATGTAAAATTGTGACACAACCTCAAGGGTGGTGCTATGGCTTCACAGTTCTTCTCATTTACGTTTATTTTGACAACTGCGTTTTTAGGCATGGTATTGCAACTTGATTTACCTTTTGTGATTGCTCAAGCGCAAACAGTGCGAGACCGCAAAGCAGAGGCGGATCAGCTATTACAGCAAGGGAATCAGTTATATCAGGTTAACCGCTATCGAGAAGCTATCCAAGCTTGGGAAAAAGCTTTAAAGATTTATCATGAAATTCAAGATCTCAATGGTGAATCAGGTTCAATTGGTAATCTAGGCAATGCCTACTACATTCTTGGACGATATCAGAAAGCGATTGAATACTATCAGCAATCCCTTGCGATCCAAAAGCAAATCGGCAATCTCAATGGTGAAGGACATTCAATCAATAATCTAGGCAATGCCTACTACATTCTTGGACGATACCAGAAAGCAATTGAATATTATCAGCAATCCCTTGCGATCAAAAAGCAAATCGGCGATCTCAATGGTGAAGCAAATTCAATCAATAACCTAGGTAATGCCTACAAAAGTCTTGGACAGTACCAGAAAGCGATTGAATACTATCAGAAATCTCTTGAAATCTATAAGCAAATTGGTGATCTTAATGGTGAAGCAAATTCAATCATGAATCTAGGCATTGCCTACAAAAGTCTCGGACAGTCTCAGAAAGCGATTGAATACTATCAGCAATCCCTTGCGCTCTTTCAGCAAATCAACAATCGTTATGGTGAAGCAAAGTTAATCACGAATCTAGGCATTGCTTACTACAGTCTCGGACGGTATCAGAAAGCGATTGAATACTATCAGCAATCTCTTGCAATCACAAAGCAAATCGGCGATCTCAATGGTGAAGCGAGTTCAATCATGAATCTAGGTATAGTCTACGAAAGTCTTGGACAGTACCAGAAGGCGATTGAATACTATCAGCAATCCCTTGCGATTCAGAAGCAAATCGGCGATCTTAATGGTGAAGCAAATTCACTAGGTAATCTGGGCGAAGCATATAGAAATCTGGGTCAATATCAGACAGCGATTAATTATTACCAGCAAACCCTAATAATCTTTAGGCAAATTGGTGATCTCCAAGGTGAAGCAAATTCACTAGGTAATCTTGGTATTGTATATGAAAGGCTAGGAAAGTATCAGATATCGATTGATTTTCATCAGAAATCTTTAATCATTAAACAGCAAATCGGCGATCTTAATGGAGCAGCAAAGTCATTTGGTAATTTAGGAATTGTATACGACAATTTAGGTCAGTACCAGAAAGCAATTGATTTTCATCAGAAGTCTTTAACTATCAAACAGCAAATCGGCGATCTTAACGGTGAAGCAGATTCCCTTAATAATTTGGGCGAAGTATACAGAAAGATTGGGCAGTATCAGAAAGCAATTAACTACTATCAGCAATCATTAGTAATCTTCAAGCAAATTGGAGATCTTCATGGTGAAGGAGCTTCACTTGGCAATCTAAGCATTGTTTACGGCGATTTGGGAGAGTACCAAAAAGCGATTGACTTTCAACAGAAGTCTTTAACCATCAAACAGCAAATCGGTGATCTTAATGGTGAAGCGAATTCCCTTAATAACCTGGGCATTGCATACGACATGTTAGGACAGTATCAGAAAGCAATTGATTTTTACCAACAATCCTTAATAATCTTTAGGCAAATCGGTGTTCGGCAAGGTGAAGGTTCCGCACTTATCGATATAGGTATTGCATACAACAATTTAGGACAGTATCAAAACGCGATAGATAACTATCAAAAATCCCTATTTATCTTTAAGCAAATCAGAGATCGCACTGGTGAAGGAACTACACTCAATAATATGGGTGTGGCTTTCAACAAACTCAACCAACCCGAAATTGCCATTCTCCTCTATAAACAATCCGTCAACATGAGCGAAGCCATCCGTAAAGACATTAAAAAACTAAGCAAAGAAGAACAAAAATCCTATCTCTCTACTGTTGAAAAGACCTACCGCACCCTTGCTGACCTTCTACTTCAACAAAACCGCATTATCGAAGCACTACAAATCCTCGATCTCCTCAAAGTTCAAGAACTAGAAGACTATCTTAAAAATATTAAAGGTAACGATCGAACATCTCAAGGCATCAGACTTTTAGAGCCAGAGAAATCTATGAGCGCTCAGCTATCAACGATTAGCTACGACAAGATCCCAGAACTCAATCGTCAACTTGCTAGCCAAATTCAGCAATTGCCAAAATCAGAAATCGACAAAGCCCCTGACTATCTGCAAAAACTCCCCCAAGGTACAGCCCTACTTTATCCCCTTATCCTCGAAGACCGTCTCGAAATCGTTCTCTTTTCAGCAAATGCCCCCGCCATCCATCGCTCTGTCCCTATCAAAAAAGCTGATTTGGAACAACTGGCTAGAAAGCTGAATACCGAACTGCAAGACTCCACACTTTCCGAAGACTTTCGAGAAACATCTCAAAAGATTTACGCTTTGCTCATCAAGCCGATTGAAGTAGAACTCAAAAATGCAAATATAACCAACATTCTCTATGCTCCCGATGGAGCGTTGCGCTATATTCCCCTTACCGCACTCTATGATGGCAAAAAGTTTCTCATCGAAAACTATGCTGTTAACAATCTCATTGCCTATATCCTCACCGACTTTACAGCCAAAGATACAACCCAACCTAGCGTTCTCGCAGGAGCATTTGGCGGCAAAAAAGGCGACAAACGTTTTGGTCAATTAGGCTTGCCAGCTACCCTTATAGAAGTAGCGGAGATTGCTAGACTCATTCAAAATTCCACAGCCCTAGCAGAAAACAACTTTAGTCGCCAAGCGATCGAAACCCAATTATCGAAATACAATATTCTTCATCTCGCCACCCATGCAGCCTTCAACTCAGGCGTTCCCGATAACTCTTTCATCATCTTTGGCAACGGTGATAAAATTCGCCTCAGTGAGATTTCCGATCTCAAACTAAATAATATCGATCTGATCGTATTAAGTGCTTGTCAGACGGCAGTTGGTCAACTAGGAAGCGGTGTAGAAATCTTAGGCTTTGGCTATCAAGTCCAAAAAGCAGGCGCAAAATCAGCGATCGCCTCGCTCTGGAAAGTTAGTGATGAAGGAACACAAAGTCTGATGCAAGCTTTTTATGGATATGTGAAACAAGGCGATCGCACTAAGGCATCTGCACTCAGGCAAGCACAGATCGACCTAATTCGTGGCAAGCAATTCTCTCACCCTTACTACTGGTCTCCTTTTCTGCTAATTGGCAATGGTTTGTGAAACGAGCAATTAGTTAAACCGCCTTACAGCAATTACCGATCAAACGAACCACAAGGAAAAGTTTAAAAGCGTTGCTTTGCAACGCTTTTAAACTTTTCCTTGGTTTGGGGTTGGACGCAAAGTGTTGTAAATTCATCCGATCGCTATGTACTCCCGTACTATCTATAGCAACATCTTCTTCAATAAACAATTGACTTAAACCCATTGCTCGTACAAAAATATGTCCCAGCGAAATATCTCTATTCTTGGTCTCGCTATCGGAAGCCTAGCGATCGCTGCTTTTTCGCTTAACGCTCTTACGGTAAAAGCAATCAGCACAGATCCTAAAGCAAATCTAACTTCTACTACCGATGTTTCTAATATTAATGATAAAAAGTTGGTAACAGCAGTTTTTGCTGGAGGCTGCTTTTGGGGAGTGGAAGCAGTATTTGAGCATCTCAAAGGAGTCTCTAACGTCGTTTCTGGCTATTCTGGTGGAACTGCCAAAACGGCTCATTATGAAACAGTTAGCACTGGTATGACCGACCACGCTGAGTCTGTCAGAGTTACTTTCGATCCATCTCAAATATCCTACGAGCAACTTCTTCAAATTTACTTCTATGTGGCGCACGATCCAACTCAGCTAAATCGACAAGGGCCAGATCGCGGTACACAATATCGCTCGGCTATATTTTTTGCAAATGACGAACAAAAGCAGATTGCCTCAGCCTACATCGATCGCCTCAACAAAAGTCAAAGCTTTGTCAAACCTGTAGTGACTCAGTTAGTCTCTTTACAAAACTTCTATCCAGCCGAAGACTATCATCAAGATTTTATTACGCATAATCCTGATTATCCCTATGTCGTCGTTCATGACCTTCCGAAACTAGCACAGCTACAAAAGCAGTTTCCAGAGATGTATAAAAAATAAGTAGATTGACATACAGCGCTTTGCGCTCAAGCCCATACTAAGAAAAAATTTGAAATCGCTGCAAAGCAACGCTTTCAGATTTTTTGGGTTCGTTTGATTAGAGGTGGCGCAAAGCGCCGCCTCTAATTTTATAAATCTCGATGGGTAAAGGCTTTAGCATTTGTCCCTGCGTAGTCAGCGACAATATGACCATCTCCCACAAGACGATATTTGTAGGTGACTAGCCCCTCCAAACCAACGGGGCCGCGTGGGGGCATTTTATTAGTACTGATCCCAACTTCTGCACCAAAGCCATAACGGAAACCGTCAGCAAATCTAGTCGAGCAGTTGTGATAAGCCCCTGCGGCATCAACATCGCTCATGAAGATATCCGCGATCGCTCGATCTTCGGTGACGATCGCCTCAGTATGTTTGGAGCCGTAAGTAGTGATATGGGCGATCGCAGCTTCTAAAGAATCGACAATTTCGATCGATAAAATCAAATCGCAATATTCCGTTGACCAATCCGACTCGGTTGCGGGATGAACATCAATAATTTTTTGAGTGCGATCGCAACCCAGTAATTTGACTCCACGCTCTTGTAAAGCCACTGAAGCTAAAGGCAAAAATTCGGAGGCGATCGCATTATTTACTAATAAAGTCTCGATCGCGTTACAGGCAGCAGGATATTGAGTTTTGCTATCGACAGCGATCGCTACGGCTTTGGGCAAATCCGCCGCCGCATCGACATACAAATGACAAACCCCATCAGCATGACCGAGAACGGGAATATGTGTATTTTCTTGAATATAGCGTACAAACTGATTGGAACCTCTAGGGATAATCAGATCGATTAATTTATCCATTTTTAAAATCGCGAGAGTTTCGGCGCGAGTGGTCAATAGTTGCACCACATTTGGCGATACTCCCTGTTTTTCTATATATAGCCTCTCCAACGCATCATGCATCACCGCCGCGATCGCTTCACAGGAATGTACCGCTTCACTACCGCCTTTAAGAATGACACCATTGCCAGACTTAATCCCTAGGGCGGCAATTTGGGTAACCGCATCAGGACGCGCTTCAAAAATGACCCCGATCACACCCAACGGACAAGATAAACGCTCTAAAACTAAACCCCGATCTAACTCACGATGAATTTGGCGATCGCCAATCGGATCGTTAAGGCGGATTACATCACGTACCCCTGCGACCATACTTTTTAACTTATTAGCATCGAGCTTGAGACGAGCAATCAAGGCGCTGGGCAACTGGGCGGTATTAGCAGCGGTCACATCTTTTTGATTGGCAGCCAAGATTACTTCAGAGTTTCGCTCTAACGCGATTGCGATCGCTTCCAATGCAGCATTTTTAGTAACGGTCGGCAATTTTGCTAAGGCGATCGCGGCAGAGCGAGTTTGTTGAATTGACTCAGACAAATTTATAGATACATTCCCAGACACTTGATTCTCTATGACTTTTCGTAGATTGCGGGTTTGAAGTAAAGATTTAGGAACCAGTTAGACTAGCAAATCCTTACTATTTTTCTATGGTACTCCCTTCCTACCAAAAGAATAGGAATAATTAGTGGTGCGCGGCTTCGCCGCGCACCACTAATTATTCACTGGGAAGGGAGTAGTACTATTAGAGAAAGAATATCCCACCTAAGTCAGCAGAATTTTCTCCACAAAATTAAAGGTTTGTTTTAATGCTCGAAACCTATGCTGAAGAAACAGACCCAGAACTTAAAATATCCGTTCGAACTAGCCTCAGAGCCTCAACTATAGATGGAGGTCTATCGACAATTTTTAGTAATGTCACTGGGGGCGTTTTGCTCAGCAGCTTTTTGCTGAATTTAGGAGCAAATCCCTTTGAGATTGGTATGTTGGCTTCTTTGCCGATGATTGCGAATCTATTGCAACCTCTAGGAGCATTATTATCAAATCGCACCAGTAGTCGTCATGATTTTGGGATCTGGACATTTTTACCATCTAGGTTGCTTTGGTTAGTCCTACTGATCGGCATTATTTTTAGAGGCACTAGTAAAGACACTTCAGGATATTTGGTTTATTTGACGTTAACTTTGGTCGTAGTTTCCAGTATATCTGCGGCTTTAGGCAGTGCTTCTTGGATGAGTTGGCTAGCCGCACTGGTTCCACCAAAACTGCGCGGTCGATACTATAGCATCCGCAATATTGTTAGCAATCTCGCAGGTTTACTTTGTTTGCCGATCGCCAGCTTTGTCATTTCTAATTGGCGAGAAGGAGAGATCGGCGGTTATGGCATCGTTCTGAGCATCAGCATTTTGGCAGGTTTAGCAAGTTTAACCTGCCAGAAATTTATGATCGATATCAATCCCCAAAAATATCAAGAGTTACAGAGGGTCGTTTCCCCGCCTTCAGTGGGGAAACAACCCTGTACTTCACTAGAGCTATATACAGAGAATGAAATCGATAATTGGCAAGCAAATTATCAATCGAATCTATTCAGTAATCCAAACGCTCTTTTTAAAGATCGCAATCTTGTAGTTTTTCTGATTTATTTTGCACTTTGGGGATTTGCAGTCAATCTCAGCACTCCCTTTTTTAATCTCTACATGCTAGATAATCTCGGTGTAGATATCACTTGGGTCACGCTATTTAGCAGCCTTTCCAATGGTGCAAATATGTTGATGATGCTGGTATGGGGAAGATTAAGCGATCGCATTGGCAACCGACCTTTATTAATATTTGCAGGTATGGCGATCGCGGCTACACCGCTATTTTGGTTGCTGACTGGAATTGCCCAAGTTCAAGCGCAATTGTGGATATATTTACTAGTATTTCATCTTTTGTTAGGTGGAACTTGGGCAGCAATTGATTTAGGAAGTAATAATATCCAGATTGGAATTGCTCCGATTCAACATCATGCGATTTTCTTTGCGATCGCTTCAGCAGTTGCAGGTGTTGGCAGCGCTTTAGGTGCAACCGCAGGTGGCATCTTAGCGCAATATGCCCATTATGAAGGAGTTTTAGGAGTGTTTTTTCTCTCCGCAATTTTACGTTTAGTTGCTCTTATTCCTTTACTATTTGTACATGAGAATCCATTGAAATAAAGAAAAATGACATTAACTACGGCTATTTAAGTAGCTAGGCACAATTAAAGATAAAACCCCAAAATCTGTACCGCCCGCTACGCGGGCGGTACAGATTTTGGCTCTGGTTTTTAACTATGCCGAGGTACTTAATAGCTCTTTGACAGTATCAATTAAATCTTCTGGAGGAAAAGGCTTGCTAATGTAGGCATTTGCCCCTTGTCTACAGCCCCAATAGCGATCTACTTTTGTAGACTTAGTGGAACACAGCACAATATTGATATTCCAAGTTTCAGGGTTATCTCTAAGCTTGCGGCAAAGCTCATAGCCATTCATCCCAGGCATAATAATATCCAAAACAACCAAATCAGGTTGAATTGATTTCACTTTAGCGATCGCTTCTAGACCATTCTTTGCAGTAGAAACCTGAAAATGATTACTTTCTAGTAAATTTGCAATCATTTCTCTCTGCGTCTTACTATCTTCTACAACTAAAATCTTAGACATATTAAGTAAAACTCCCTTTGCGATATATCAATCCTATAGTTGAGAAAGAGAAATCACATGAAGAGTAAGTCCTGAATTTGAATGGGACTTTAGTCCTATGCTTAATTAGGACTATGGCTACTTGATTCGCCATCAATTAAAAGCTAATCTTGGCTTAGCGATCGCCGTACACTCAATAGGTGACACCATGAAAATCCGCATATTACTTGTTGACGATCATTCCTTTATTCGTCGTGCTCTAAAAATTTCGCTCGGCGATGAACCTTCGTTAGAGATTGTAGGAGAAGCTGAAAATGGTCAAATAGCGATCGCTCAAGTAGAAAGTCTCAAGCCCGATGTTGCCCTAATGGATATTCAAATGCCATTTATGGATGGAGTAGAAGCTACAAAACAGATTTGCGATCGCTTCCCAGAGACCAAAGTACTAATTCTCACCGTCGATGAAACAGAAGAGTATATATCTCAAGCTCTGAAATATGGAGCATCAGGCTATATTTTAAAAAATACACCACCTGAAGAATTATCGTTTGCAATTCAGGCAGTATATCGAGGCTATATGCATTTAGATTTGAACTTAGGTAGAAAAGTAATTGCAAGAATCCCCGAAACTTCAGAATTATCTTCAACTGACTGGGATAAACTTACGCCGAGAGAGCAACAAATAGTAAGATTAATCGCTACAGGTGCGAATAATGAGGAAATTGCGAATCAACTATACATCTCACCTAGAACCGTAAAAAATCATATTACAAATATTTTGAGTCAACTAAATTTGCGAAATAGGACTCAGGTTGCGATTTTAGTTAACTCAATTTTGAACTATTCATAGCAAAAAATTAGATCTAATAGTCTAATAGTAGCTTATCTGCATGAGAGTTTAGACTCAAAGCTTACTGGGCAAAGCAGAATCAATCACCTTAATTCCACCAGATTGAATTGCATCGAAGACAGATCGAATTTGATGTAATTCCTGATCGCTCAAGCCAGAGTTCTCAAATAGAGTATTAAAAATTGCTTTACTGAAGTATAAATAACTTTTCCGATTAATTATCCCTGTCTGCATAATTCTATGCACAACCTCATCGAGAGTAAGCGAACTAGTTGAAGTACCGCGAGTAGTATCTTCTGGCAGGTTAAATGACGTATTCTGAATTCCTGATTTGCCAGCATTAACAGATGGATAAGTTGGCAATACCGAGGTTTTCGGATAAGGATCGGTCGGAGTAGTTATAGATATATTTCTGTTAGGCAAACATCGGTTAACTGCTGCTTTTAACATATCGGGATCGAACGGCTTGGTCAGATAGTCATCTGCTCCAATCTCCATACATTTCATAACACTATCCATCTCTTCGATCGCCGAAATCATGATTACGGGGATACTGCGAAATCTCGGATCTTTTTTGAGATATTTTAGAACCGCATATCCATCAATCTTAGGCATCATGATGTCTAATAGAATCAAGTCATAGAGATTTGCCTGAACCATTGATAAAGCTTCCTCCCCATCGACTGCCATCGACAAATTAAAATCTTTTCTACGCAATCGCCGAACCAGCATATCCCGATTTATTTCGTTGTCATCAACAATTAATACATGAAAGTCCTGAATTCCCATAATTTAATTACTCATTAATTATCCGTTACTGTCTTTGTTTCACGTCTCTTGGTTAGACCATACTTTAACGCAGTTTCGACCCTCGCGTTTTGCTTGATAAAGAGCTAGATCGGCTTCTTTAATCAACTGCTGCGCAACTGCAACTTCTTTGTAAGGAGTGATAGTTGATATGCCTAAACTAGCTGTGACATTAGTACTTATCTGTGAAGATATATGACTAATATTTAGACTTTCTATTTCAAAACGAATTTTTTCGGCACAGAAAGCTGCACCTGAATTATCAGTATCTGGTAAAATTACTGCAAATTCTTCGCCTCCATATCTTGCGATCGTATCTCGTGGTCTCTGTATAACCCGCGAAGCTGCGGTTGCGACTTGACATAGACAGTCGTCCCCCGCAAGATGTCCATAGGTATCATTATATTTCTTAAAATAGTCAATATCAAAAAGGATTAGTGATAAGCATTGCTTTTCTCTTTTGGCGGAATTCCACTCTCTCTCTAAAACTGTATCAAAATAACGGCGGTTCGCAATGCCTGTCAATCCATCGCGATGAGATAATGCCTCTAACTCATTTTTGACAATTTCTAATTCGTAATATGCCATTGCTAGCTCTTTATAGGCAGCTTCGAGCTTTTGCTTATTTAAAACTTCGCGATCGTGTAGAATTTTTTTGTCAAGACAAGCGCTAACTCGCGCTTTGAGAAGTACGCGATCGTAAGGCTTAATCAAATAGTCTTCGGCTCCTTTTTGAATGCAGGAAAGCATCATCTCTTTCTCATCTAATGCTGAAATAATAATTACGGGAATACCGCGCCATTCTAGATTTGCTTTAAGAATCTCCAACATCTCTAATCCATTCATTACTGGCATCATCATATCCAGCAGTATCAAGTCTATGGGCTGTAAAGAAACTATTTCTAGCCCTCTTTTTCCACTATCTGCAAGAGTGATACTTGTATATCCTAAATTTCTTAAATGTCGATAAAGAATCTCGCGATTCATTTGATCGTCGTCAATAATCAATAAATTAGACTTATTAGGTTCTTGCATATTTTTCTAACAACTTCTCTATTTTCCCCAAGAGTCTCACGAATTCAATAGGTTTGGTGTCGTAATCATCACAGCCAGCTTCCATGCCTTTTTCGCGATCGCCAACCATTGCATGAGCCGAACAACCAATAATCGGAATATTTTTCGTTGCCGCTATTTGCTTCAACCGTTTTGTTGCTTCCCACCCGTCTAAAATCGGTAGACTCATATCCATTACGATCAAATCTGGCAGGTTAGATTCAGCAGTTGCTACCCCCGCAGCGCCATCAACTGCAACTAAAACCTCAAATCCCTTGCGAACCAATCTTCGAGATAGCATATCGCGATTCATTTCATTATCTTCGACAAGTAGAATTTTTGGCATATCATTTTAGGCTTTTCCCCAGCTATATTTTTCAATATATTTTCTCAGTAAGATCTTTACTGACTACTCTTAATTCCTCATCGTTAGTATATACATTATAGTTTTTATTGCTCGTCTCCACATAATTTTTAAAAGCACATAATTACAAGACTTTATCAGTTGAGTAAATCAATATAGCAGTCAAATATTACTAAATAAGGGGCTTAAGCCCCTTATTTAGTAATATTTACGTTCCATGAGCTCTATATGCATAGCTATAGCCAAGTAAGTTAAGACCCAAATAACGAAATAGGATACCCACTGGATGTAAGTGATTGCGATATTTTTATCTAAATCATCATAAAGCCGATATTTTCACAAATAAGTAATTAAAAGGCTCATCGTATGAGCCTTTTAATTACTTATTTACCCATACCAAGTTGCTGTGCTTTTTGGTAAACCTTACCCTCAGTTAACAGGGATGGAGCGATTACCACTTCAACCTGCTGCATTTCTCGGATATTCGCAGCGCCTAGAGTTCCCATACTGGTTTTAAGAGCACCCAGTAAATTATGAGTACCATCATCAAGTCCAGCAGGACCGCGCAAAATCTGTTCTAGTGAGCCTGTTGTGCCAACCCGAATTCTTGTGCCGCGTGGCAATACTGGACTGGGAGTTGCCATACCCCAGTGGAATCCGCGACCTGGAGCTTCTTTTGCCCTTGCAAATGGAGAGCCAATCATGACGGCATCAGCCCCACAAGCAATTGATTTACAGATATCGCCACCAGTAATTAATCCCCCATCAGCAATTATGGGCACGTATTTGCCAGTTTCTTTAAAGAAGTCTTCACGGGCAGCAGCACAGTCAGCAACGGCTGTTGCTTGGGGAATACCTACTCCTAGTACACCTCTGGATGTACATGCCGCTCCGGGACCAATGCCGACTAGTACACCAGCTGCACCAGCTCTTAAAAGTTCTAGAGTGACATCATAGGTGACACAGTTACCCATGAGGACGGGGATAGGCATGTCTTGACAGAATTTGGCAAGATCTAGAGAAACTAGTCCTTCGGCAGCAACGTGAGTAGTAGAAACCACGGTGGATTGCAAGAAAAACAGATCGCAGCCTGCTTCAGCAGCAATTAGACCGTATTTAAAGGCATTGACGGGAATACTGCTAGCACAGGCAATCCCGCCTTTTTCTTTGATTTCACGAATACGTTTTTGGATGAGTTCGGGTTTGACGGGTTCAGAATATAGTTCTTGCATAAGCGAGACAAATTCAGTAACACCTACGGATGCAATTTTTTCTAAGATCGGGGTGGGATCTTCATAACGGGTTTGAATACCATCAAGGTTGATTACACCTAAGGCTCCCAGCTCAGAAATTTTTACTGCCATATCCACATCAACAACGCCATCCATAGCGCTAGCGATAATTGGAATTTCGCGTCGAATTCCCCCAACTTCCCAAAATGTATCGGCAACGTTGGGATCGAGGGTTCTGCCCCCAGGTACTAATGCAATTTCGTCGATGCCATAGGCTCTGCGTGCAGTTTTACCGCGCCCAATTTGAATGTCCACTGTTTGTTGTACTCTCTAGAATTTATAGTTGCTAAGTTTTACGTAGAAATCTTCCATTAAAGATTTACGCTGAGGGTTGATATTTTAAGCAGCGATCGCTTGATGCTTGCAGCTTTAGGTTTGATGAGGTTGCAAAAAATCTTAATGATTTCTTAAGGTATTTTTGCCTATTAATTAATGATATAGCAATCACAAGTAAAGTTAAGGTGCGAAATCCAAAAAGTAGAGTCAGGGTTTTGTACTACCTTTAATTTTGAAGTTTTAATTGCATTGATTGAATGTTGTTTTCTAGGAGGCAAGTTTTTGGCTGAATTTTTGAACACCTATGGTTTTTTGCTTGTATCGGCAATTTTTGGTGCAACTCTTGGGATATCCGTCTACTTGCCACTAATGGCTGGACAGTTATCATTAGCCACACCAGGATTTTATGCCTTAGGTGGATATATTGCCGCGATCGCCTCTACCAAGATCTTAGTCTCGACTACAGGAATATTGCCAGTCTGGTGGGTTTTGCTGGAAATGTTGGCGGCGGGTATCGTGTCTGGTTTATTAGCCATAATTTTAGGAATTCCCGTATTACGCTTGCGGGGGATTTATTTGGCGATCGCCACAATTGCCTTTGTCGAAATCCTCAGGGTAGTTGCTCTGAATCTTGATATTACTGGCGGCGCGATCGGTATTTTTGGCATTCCTCAACCGTTTCAGTCGCCCTTAGAATATCTCTGGATTGCTCTACCATTATTAGTTTTGAGCATGGTATTTATGTATCGGTTGGAAAAAATTCGGGTTGGACGAGCCTTAATAGCCATTCGCGAAGATGAGCTGGCAGCAGATTCGATGGGGATCAATCCCACTTATTACAAAGTTTTAGCCTTTACTTTGGCGGCGATTTTAGCGGGTGTGGTTGGGGCAGTAAGCGCTCACTTCCTGAATACATGGAATGCGCGTCAAGGAACTTTTGATGCCAGTATTATCTTCTTAGCTTTTGTCCTCATTGGTGGCTCCCGCACATTTTGGGGCCCCGTAGTCGGTGGAATTGTCTTAACAGCTTTACCAGAAGCTTTGCGTGGTGTCTCTAGTGTCAGTGGTGTGCCCATGTGGTTAGGACAGTTTCTCAAGGATGGACGCTTAATTATTTTTGGGGTACTAATTGTAATTGGAACAATTTTTTATCCTAAAGGAATCATTACTCCAGAATTTTTAGGTTGGTGCAAACAGAAAACCCAAAAATTGCTATCCAAAAATAAACAAGGAGCATAAGCCCTTTATCTCCACTGTCTCTCTAAGTATGAGTCGATATGTCACAAGAGAAAGTTAAGCGCCGATCGCTGCAAATTTTAGGTTCTTTGGCATTGCTTGCAAGTTTGCTGGGAGTCTACACGATCGCCAATCCTGAAATTTTTAACCATTTGTCCTGTTTTACAGATTGTGATGCGAGAGCAGCTAGCGATTTGCTCAACAAAGATAAGGCGATCGCTTCTTTAATCGATCTTAAAAAACTCGATAAAAAGGCGATCGCGATCGTGCTGGAAAAATCAAAATATCGCCTAACTATTTATTATCAAAAAAAGCCAATTAAAGCTTATGCGATCGTTTTAGGTGGAAATCCCAAGGATGATAAGTTACGCCAAGGAGATAAACGCACTCCAGAAGGCATGTTTCACGTACAAGATCTTTACTATCATTCGGAGTGGTCAAAGTTCATTTTGTTAGACTATCCCACTCAAGATTCTTGGAGTAAGTTCTCACAGGCTAAGGCAAGAGGCGAGGTGAAAGCTTACGATGGTATTGGCGGTGAGATTGGCATTCATGGCGTTGAGAAAGGACAAGATTGGCTAATCGATCGCAAAATTAATTGGACTTTGGGCTGTATATCGCTCAAAAATAAAGATGTCGATGAAATTTACCCACTGTTACAACGTGGAGCAACTATTGAAATTTTACATTAAACCGCAGAAGATAAAGTCGGTAATAGGGCTTTGACTTCGCTTAGCTAACTTAACTTCCAAATTCACAAAGTACTTGTAAAGAGAAACATTAAAATTGCTATGGATATCACTACCAAATCAACTCTAGCCATTCAACAAGTAACACGACGCTTTGGGGGCTTAGTAGCGGTGAATGAGGTATCCTTTGATGTGCAGGAAAATGAAATTTTTGGCGTGATTGGGCCCAATGGAGCGGGTAAAACAACGCTGTTTAATACGATCACAGGATTAATTGCGCCTAGTAGTGGCAAGGTTCTCTATGATGGGCAAGAAATCACTAATCGCCGCCCCCATCAGATTGCGAAGTTTGGAATTGCGCGAACATTTCAGAACATCCGTTTATTTGGAGAACTTTCGGCGTTGGAAAATGTGGCGATCGCAAGGCACCTTCGCACTACTACAGGGATTTGGAATGGAGTTTTAGGACTTCCACCAACGCCAAAAGAAGAAAAACAAACCTACGATCGCGCTTTAGAATTATTGGAACTAGTGGGACTGAGCGATCGCACTGATGTTAAAGCCAAGAACTTCTCCTATGGCGATCAACGTCGTCTGGAGATTGCTCGCGCCCTCGCGCTGCAACCAAAATTATTACTTTTAGACGAACCCGCCGCAGGAATGAATCCTAATGAAAAAGGACAATTAAGTGATTTTATTCGCAGTTTGCGCGATCGCTTCAACTTGACGATATTACTAATCGAGCATCATGTTCCGTTAGTAATGGGACTATGCGATCGCATTGCGGTTTTAGATTTTGGGCAATTAATTGCGATCGGAAAACCTGAAATCGTAAAAAGCGATCAGGCAGTAATTGAAGCTTATCTAGGAGATGAGGGTTAAAGTTTATTAACAACAAAAATTGTTAAAAAGGGTAAAATTCTGACAGGGAAATCTAAGAGTATTCAAGGATGCGGCAGTTTGCTCTAATAGCATGTAAATTCGGTGATTTACTAGTTGAGTTTGGTAGCCTCAAAAACGATGAGTTGGCGATCGCTGCCTACAAACTAGCGTTGCAAGTCTACAAGCGTGATACCTTTCCCGAACAATGGGCAAAGACACAGTGTAACTTGGCGAATGCTTACAAAAACTGCAAACAAGGTGGCTGGTCAAAGAGCTACGAACAGGCGATCGCTGCCTACGAAGAGGCACTGCAAGTCTATATACGCGATACCTTTCCAGAAAAATGGGCTGACACCCAAAGACTTATAGCTCATGCCTATAGTAACTTGGCACTTATCTACAAACTGGAATGTCCAGAAAGCTACGACAAGATCATCTCTGCCTACGAAAAAGCGATCGAGGCAAATTCATTCGCACAGCGAGTCTATTCTTACAGCACCAGTAGAGAAAAATGGGCAGGGATAAGAGATATTATCGCTGTAGACAAAGAACAAGAGATCTTTGCTTACGAAAAGGCTTTGCAAATCTATACACGCGATGTCTACCCCGAAAAATGGGCAGAGCTACAATCTCAATTGGCGATTGCTTATAGATGTCGTATAAGAGGAGATAGTGCTGAGAATTGCGAACGAGCGATCGCCATTTATGGAGAGGTGTTACAAATATACAGGCGCGATCAATTTCCTGAAAAATGGGCAGACACTCAATTCTCATTAGCAATTGCTTATAGACTCCGTCAACGAGGAAATCGAGCAGAAAACCTCGAACAAGCGATCGCTATTTGGGAACAGGTGCTGCAAGTCCATACACTTGAGGCTTTTCCAGAAAAATGGGCAAATGCACAATTTAACTTAGCCTATGAGTACAAACATCGGATACGAGGAGAAAAAGCAGAGAATATAGAACGCGAGATCGCTGCCCACAAACAGTCACTGCAAGGCTATACTCCAGCTTGCCTAAAATGGGCAAGAACGCAACATAGATTGGCAAGAGCTTACAATGAAAGAATTCGAGGAGAAAGATCAGAGAATATAGAGCACGAGATCGCTGCCTACGAAAAGTCTCTGCTAACATTTACCCGTAATACTTTCCCAGAGGATTGGGCACAAACGCAATATGAACTATCGATTTGCTACAAAAAACGCATTC
Organism: Pseudanabaena frigida; assembly: GCA_003242085.1. GTDB lineage: Bacteria > Cyanobacteriota > Cyanobacteriia > Pseudanabaenales > Pseudanabaenaceae > Pseudanabaena > Pseudanabaena frigida. The sequence continues at coordinate 116,323 of QBML01000007.1, forward strand.
GAGGCGAATTGGTAGAGAACCTAGAACAATCCATAGCAGCCTATGAATTGGCGTTGCAATTCTTTAAGAATGATGCCTCTAGTGCTGCCGATGCTACTCCAGAGAATTTAGCAATGGTGTATTGTAACTTAGCAAATGATTACAAAAACTTAGCGATCGCCTACCAGAGACGCATACGAGGAGAACCCGCTGAGAATATAAAACGAGCAGAATCTGCTTGCGAACTTGCTATTTCTGCCTGCGAACAGCCATTGCAAGTCTATACATGCAATAACTTCCCAATCCAATGGGCAAATGTACAGCATATCTTGGCGGTTGTCTACAGGAATCGTACAAGTGGAGATCGGATTGAGAATATAGAATTAGCTATAGCTGCGAGTAAAAAAGCACTGCAAGTCTACCCCCACGATGACTTCCCCGAACAATGGGCAACCATGCAATATAACTTGGCAGTTATCTATTCTGAAAGCAATTGGGTACAAAATCTTGAAGATTCTATCAAGACTTTTAGGCTAGCACTTGAAGTCAGGACTCCAGAATTCTTACCGATGGAAAGCCTCCAGACGGCATATAGTCTTGGAAATCTTGGTTTCAATAATAATCTTCCAGAAATTGCTATTGAAGGTTACTCCATGTCTATTGTCGCCCTAGAAAAACTGCGCAGTCAATTTTTTGACCTCTTCCGAAACGAAGATATTATTTCACAAGCAATTGAAGTATATGCCAACTTGGTTCAGGTATACATTGATCTTAGCGAAAGTGCGAAAGCTCTTGAGATCTGCGATCGCTTCAAAACAGTCGAACTTCTCATTATCCGCGAAATCTATCCGCAAGGCGATATCCCCCCAGAAATTATTACTGAACTAGATCGTAAGCGCAGAGCGATCGCTATTGCCGAGGAAAAACTTAATCAATTGGTAAATGATTCCTCACAATTTTGATGCACTTACATCAATTGTGCAACAGGAACGTTACTTAGTAAATTCTGTTTTGTTAATAAATCTAGAACGGTAATTCGCAAGGTGCGCTTTTCGTCAACTTGGAAGAGAACTTTAATGCGATCGCTTCCTGTTTGTCCTAGAGGATCGAGCTTAGCGATCGCCTTGCTATTTTCATTGAGAATCTGTACTGCAACTTGTTTGCCATCTAAAACACGGGTAACAAGACGCTGATCTTCAAAATAAACTTCCACATTGGTTTCGCCCAGCTCACCGATGACTAGTTCAATACTAGGCTGTTCGGGAATAGATGCGCCAAGAGTAAGTTCGACTGGTTTTTCTAAGGGATAAGTCGCCCCAGACTTCACAATTGTATGCCAGTTATGTTTTTTATATCTTTTATCCCAATAGCGAATCCCATAGCTGTGATAGAGAAAGTCTTTCAATTCCCAACCTTGCGAAATGGCTCCATGCGCGATCGCTTCAAATGGTTTGTCAGCCTTTACTTTTTCCGAAGGAAAATGTTTTAATGCCCATTGCTTCACAGCGGGGATTTGGGAGGTTCCACCGACGAGGAGAACTGCGTCAATTGTATCTAAGTCAATATTTTGGCGTAGAGCCTGTTGGCGAATGCGATCGAGGGCACTATCGAGATTGGCAAAAAATTTCTGTTGTTCAAGAATTTGATTTAACTGCGATCGCGTTAGGGTTAATTCATAGGATTCAAAAGTTTCATCATTAAAGTACACCTCAGTAGCAGATTCGGCACTAGAAAGAGCGATTTTTAATCTTTCCGCTAAACGGGTTACCAGAGAATTTTTTGGTACTCCCAAGTCTTTATGGAAATAATCAATAATCCAATTGTCGATGTCAATACCACCCAGATTCTGACCCGTTTTAGCAAGAACTTTAGCTGTTTGTGAGTTTTGATTATTATTTGATGTAGATGGATTTTTAATAGTGCGATCGCCCCATTTTAATAGAAATCCCAGAGGTGATTTAGGTTGATTGGATTCTGTTTGAAGTTGAGCAAAGGATAATTTCACTAGGGATAAATCTAATGTTCCTCCACCAAAATCCACTACCAAAAGAGTTTCACCACCATCATTAATGCCATAGCCCAGCGCAGCAGCAGTTGGTTCATCGATGATTCGTACCTGATTAACAGTTAGTTTTTCGCAGACTCCACCTAACCAATTACGATAGGACTCAAAACTATCCACGGGAGCTGTAAAAATTAGTGAGTCCACGTCAGGTAAGCGAGCAATAATGGACTTTAGGAACCATTCTCCCACTAGTTCAAATTCTATTTCTCGCCCATCAACTTCTGGCACAAACATCGACACATTAGAACCGATCGCTCTCTTAAAAGCCTTAAAAAATCTCTGTTCGCCTTTAGTGAGTTTGTTGTCTAAACCGCGATCGCTGACTTCCTGACCGATTAGCACTTGCTCTTTAACGGCATCCAGCACATAGACGAAGCTAGGAATTAGTGGTGGATTTTCGGCAATGAGGCTAGTGTAATCAGTTAATTTGACAGTTTCAATCTCACCATTTTCATTAATCCTCGCAACAACAGTATTACTCGTTCCAAAATCGATCGCGTATTCCATAACTTATTTAATCCGCATACTGATATCAAGCCAATGAGATCGCGTCACCATTGCCGAAGTGGAAATGTAATCTATTCCTAGAGTTGCGATCTGAGCGATCGTATTGAGCGTAATATTTCCCGAAGCTTCAATTTTTGTATGGGGGCTGTGCTGACGGATGAGGGCGATCGCCTCACGCATCATTGACAATGGCATATTATCGAGCATTATTACATCCAGATTCAGCTGCATTGCTTCCTTTACTTGTATGATTGACTCCGTTTCCACTTCAATGGACGTAGTAAAGGGAATGTTTTCTCGCACTCGCTGCACTGCTTCAGTGATACCTCCTGCCGCCGCAATGTGATTATCCTTGAGCATCACTGCATCATCCAAACCATAGCGATGATTAATGGCTCCGCCGATGAATGTGGCATATTTTTCTAATAGGCGCATTCCTGGGATCGTTTTGCGGGTATCGACTAAGTTCGCTTTCGTCCCAGCGATCGCCTTGGTATATTCCGCCGTTGCACTGGCAATTCCCGATAATCGCATGACCAGATTTAAAGCAACTCTTTCACCCATGAGTAGTGTGTCGAGACTGCCATTAATTTCAGCGATCGGATCGCCAGATTTTACCGGCTTTCCGTCCTGTACGATCGCCAAAAAATTTACAGACCGATCCAATAATTGAAATACTCTGGCAGCAATGGGTAACCCTGCAATCACACCGTCAGCCTTAGCTATCCATGCCGCTTTGCCAATAGGCGCATTACCATCTGGAAATAGACCACTGGTACTGCGATCGCCGCGTCCAATATCTTCGCGTAACCAGTCTTCAAGGAGCGGATCTAAAACTATAAAAGGAGGAAGCATTATGTTGATTTTTCGATAATTCGTAGAATCTTGGGGTTGAGCTATCATTAACCTTAATTCGATCTCAATGGCTAGGAAAGTCTAATTTAAGATCATGACAGTGCAACTCCTTAGGCATAAGTTTACGACACCGTCATATAATCTCATGCATAAATCTGGTGTTTGCTCACAGGGGGGATTGCCTCGAATTAATTAATGGAGAAATCCCAAAATAGTTCTCGACCGAACTACAATTTCCTCATGGATTTAGACAGTATTCTCAGCAAGCGTTATCACATTCAGCAATGTCTTGGGAGCGAGCAGGTTGGCGCGATCGCCTTATCAATTTATCTCGCCGAAAATTTAGAACTACCTGTCACGCCCAAGCCACTATGTGTGATTTATTGCTGGCAAGTAGCAGAGCAACTTGAGCATGAATTTGATCACAGGGCGATCGCCACAAAGCTTTATGAAATTGGGCAAAATTACACGCTAGCACCGAAAGTACAGGCTTTTTTCAATGAAGATGGCTATTACTGTTTGGTGAGGGAATATTTGGAAGGTTACGGCTATTTAGAAGAATTTAACAAAGAATTTAGCCAAATTACCCACGATTTAAGCTTGTCTGATAATGCGGAAAAGGAACCCAAAAAATCCGATGTTTCTACACTGAAGGCTTTGCCCATCATGCAGTCTTTAGCGAAATCAATCGTGCGAATCCCGATTACTCTCAACCGTCGGCAATTGCTAATTAATACTGGCTCAGCGATCGCAGGCTTTACCTTCGCTCTATTTTTAGAAAAACTCAAGCCTCAACCCCAACCCCTTGTCATTGTTGAATCCCCCAAAGTTCCTGAACCACCACGCGATCCCATTAAGAGAGGTGACAAAGCCTTTCGTGACAATCTCGGTAATAACATTTATATGGAAATGGTGCGAATTCCATCGGGTAAATTTGCGATCGGTTCGCCGTCTAATGAAGCTGGTAGACGTGAAAATGAATCGCCAATTTCCGAGATAAGCGTACCAGCTTTTTACATGGCAAAGTTTGCGGTTACTCAAGAACAATGGGTAGCGATTATGGGCAGCAATCCCTCAATGTTTCGTGAAAATCTACAAGCACCAGTGGAAAATGTTTCTTGGAATGAAGCACAGGATTTTTGTCGCAAATTAGCTGCCCGATCGCAGCATCTTTACCGTTTACCGAGTGAATCGGAATGGGAGTACACCTGTCGCGCAGGTACAAATACTGCCTACCATTTTGGTGATAGTCCTGCCCTACTAGCTGACTATGCATGGTTTGCAGATAATGCCAACAAGCGATCGCATCCCATCGGACAGAAAGTTCCAAATCCTTGGGGCCTATACGAAATGCATGGCGGTGTATGGGAATGGTGTGAGGACGTGTGGCACGATAATTTTAATGGCGCACCTGCGGATGGATCGGCATGGGTAAGTGATGGCTACACCAGTCGGCGTGTGCGTAAAGGCGGCTCATGGAGCAACGAAGCGAGGTTATGTCGGGCGGCAAGTCGCGAATGGCATTGGCAAAGCGATCGCTATAACGACATTGGCTTTCGTGTTGCAATTTCTGCAAACTAGACCAGCGAAGCTGGTCTAGTTTGCAATAAGCACCTAGCACTGTATATGCTTATTTCTAAGTAAGGCTCTAAACCCAAATATGAACGATAGTCAATCTGCGAATTCATCCGATCGCCAAATTTCGCAACAACCGATCCTCGATGCACGTAACGTTGTAGCTGGGTATGTGGAGGGTGTAGACATATTGCAAGGTGCTAATTTAACAGTATATGAAGGCGAACTTGTTACTGTAATTGGCTCCAATGGAGCAGGTAAATCAACCTTAGCAAAAGCAATTTTTGGTCTTGTACCAGTACGATCGGGGGAAATATTATTTGGCGATCGCAATCTCATCGGACTAAAGCCAGAACAAATTGTGCGCCTAGGGATTAGCTACGTCCCGCAGATCGCCAATGTATTTCCGTCTCTGAGTATTTCTGACAATCTTGAGATGGGGGCTTACACCCGTGATGGCAATATCAAAGAACTTAAAGACAAGATTTACGAAACTTTTCCAGTATTAGCGAAACGTCGCAATCAGAGAGCGGGAACGCTGTCTGGTGGAGAGAGGCAAATGCTAGCAATGGGACGGGCACTAATGCTGGAGCCAAAGCTATTGATCTTAGATGAACCATCCGCCGCTTTATCGCCAATTTTAGTGCAAGATATTTTTAATTTAATTCAAACGATTAATCAATCGGGAACATCCATCATTTTGGTGGAACAAAATGCGCGGAAGGCTCTAGCGATTGCCGATCGTGGTTATGTCATGCATTTGGGTAAGGATGAATTTACAGGTAAGGGCTCAGATTTATTAAACGATCCTGAAGTTGCGGAGTTATATTTGGGTATGGGCAATTTTGGCAAAATTGCGCCCAGTTCTTAGATTCATAGCGCAACCTCAAAACTCCAAAGAGAGTTGCAAAATGGAGATCGCTATAGTAATCATCGGAAACTAAGAGATGTCTGATACATCGCGATCGCCTGTCTTATCGATAGACTATGTAATAGCAGCAGTGTTTACTATCTAAAAATCAAGGCTTGTTGTAGAGGAATTCAATGACGGTGACAGAGGTGAAGCTTTCGCTTGATGATTTAACAAAGGCGCAGGTGTATTTGCAGCAATTAGGTCTATACGATGGTGAAATTGATGGCACTTATGGCAAGTTAACCGAAGCTGCTTTTGTGCAGTTTGCCAACGCCCTAAACATCGATACAATTTTGGATGCTAATTCGCAAGCCATTACCAATAATCTCTTACAAATGCCTGCGGTGGTCAAGTATTTGCTAAAAATCGTCGGAGAAGGCGATCGCTTATCGCAAAAATTCACCAACTCTCAGCGTATTTTTGTGAATATGGGGCAAGCAGACTCACAGCATCTCGGCTTTCTCGATCGTGGTGTAAATGGTTGCGTGGCAGGCAAGATGAAAAGCCTACCAAGCCGCAACTTCGCGGCATCACCGCTCCTAAACCATATACCTAGCTACGCCGATCGCCTTGCGAGTTTGCCTGACGGTGTAAATGTAGTCTCCTATGGTGAGGTGGCTATGCTTGCGGGCTCTCAGGTGCGGGTAAGATTTCTCCCTTATCCCGCAATCAATGAAATCCCTAACATTGAAAATATTGGCTTAGAGTTCCTCGATGACAGCATTCAGGAGGCTTGCATCTGCATCGGTAGTATGGTGAATGGACAGATGCTGTCCCGCTGGATTGGGCGTAATCCACTACGAAATGTACAATTTTGGAGTTCTACGAAAATTTTGCCCTTGCTCTACACAATTTGTAAAGCTAACCTAGCAGAGCCAAATCAACCAATCGAATTCTGCGCGATCGCCGATTCTAATGGTAGTCAACCATCGCGATCGTTTGAAGAAATGGCACAGCGCATTTGCAACTATGATGAATCTGAGGGTATGACTTCAAACGCCCTAGCCGCAATGTTTAAGCAATTTGCGACACCCTTAGAATTGCAGACTTGGCTGAAGCGCATCACAGGCAATAAAAATCTCACTTTTCTGGGTCGCTATGGCGAAAAGCCTTATATTGAAATGCCAATTTTGCTTGATTCTACAGGTAAAAATATTGTCAGTCCTTCGAAAGATCCGCATCGTGGCGATAATTTAATTTCTGCTTACGATCTAACCCGCATAGTTTCCCAAATTTCATGGCATCGCCACATCCCACCTACTAATCGTTTACCTGCTGCCCAGTGGCATAGCTTAACTAGTTTGATTACCGCTATGGGATATGACACTGCTAGATACGCAGATGCCGCGATCGCAGCTTTAGGATTGCAATATTTTATTGGCGATCCCGTGGTCATATCCAAAATGGGATTTGGTTACAGCGACCAACGTAAATGCTCGGAACTTACCTACACAGCTTGTATTCAATTTGTCGATCGCCTTGCTACTTCGCACGATCTACCATTACCAAAGCTCCGATCAATAAATATGACTTTACGAGCTGTCCTCGATCTTAAAAATCCCGATCGCGAGGCTTTGGAACTTGATTCCAGAATGGCTGCTACAGTTACTGAAATTTTGCGTAGGATTGTAACAGAAGAGCTAATCTAGAAATCTGTGCAGCAATCATTGGGTTGAAAACGCGCAAAACCGCACTTAAGTTCTGGAGCGTCAAGTTATCAGGTCATGCAGGATTGGGATACATAATGCAAAATAAACGCACGTTATCTGCTGTAGGTCTATGGTGGCGATGGGTACTTGCTACGTTAGTAGGTGCAGTAATCGGCTATGCCTTTGGAATTGCTGCTTGTATAGCGGGTGTAAATTACTTAAGCGATCGCTTGATCGATTTGAAGATTTGCCATACAGGTTTTGGAAGCCTTACCTGTGCTGTCGCAACTGGCATTGTTTGTGGTTCGCTCTTCGTCGGTGTATTCGTCGGATTAATGCAATATGTGGTGCTACGGCGGTTTCTTAAAGCACCTGCATGGTGGATTTTAGCTAGTACGTTTGGCTGGACATGGGTTGGGTTTGCTGCTACGAGTTTAGCCTATACAGCCCAATTTGGATTTGTGATGAATGCCGATGGTTCTTTTGCTGAAAACAATATTATTGGTCGTATTCCGCTACTAGTGACTAATTCTCTATGGCTAGTCTTATCAGGATTTTTACTAGGAGTTCTCCAATGGCTAGTTATCTGGAATGGAAGAAATATTAAACGTCCCGATCGGCGATCGTTTTTGTGGATTATAGTTAATGCTGTTTTAGCAGCATTTGTGGCGATCGCGATTATGGCAATTTTTCGAGGTCGGGGGAGTTTATATGGAATTCTCTTATTTTTTATAGAATTTACGCCTTTTTATGCCACGATCTCTGCGGCAACTCTCGTCAAAATGCATCTACACCAATCACCCAAAAAACCAGAGCGGCAAGAATTATTTCTTACTTCGGATGAATAGATTTCAGCACCTCGTCTCAGATTGTTATAGTTAAAGAATTAATGTTGAATCTACCAACTGAAACTACTGCCTTGCGATCGAAACTAACAGAAGCCGAATCAATCGCCACAGTCGATCGAATCCAGTTTTGTCTTGTTTCAACTTCATTCACGAGTGAATTGATTTTGACAAGCTACGTTTGTGATGATAATCATAAAATTGACAGCACAACCCCAATTTTGCTTTTACATGGTTTTGATAGTTCCCTTTTAGAATTTCGTCGCCTTATACCCAAGCTTGCACTTTCACATCAAACTTGGGCGATGGATTTATTTGGTTTTGGCTTAACCGAACGCCTTGCCAACGGTCAAGTTAGCCCCGAATCAATTAAGGAACATCTCTACTATTTTTGGAAAACAGCGATCGCTAAGCCTATTGTTCTAGTTGGGGCATCGATGGGCGGGGCAGCAGCGATTGATTTTGCGCTCACCTATCCTGAAGTCGTTCAGAAATTAGTTCTGATCGGCAGTGCAGGCATCCGCAAGGGAACTGCGGCAGGTAAATTTTTGGTGCCTCCTCTAGACCGTATAGCAACTGACTTTTTACGCAGTCCCAAAGTGCGCCGTGAAGTTAGCCTTAAAGCCTATGCCGATCCCAAATTTGTCACCGCCGATGCTGAGGTTTGTGCATCTCTTCATTTGGCAATGCCTCGCTGGAGCGATGCCCTGATCTCATTTACCAAAAGTGGTGGCTATGGCTCCTTTGCAAAACAATTACAGCATTTGCAGCAAGAAACTTTAATTCTCTGGGGCGATCGCGATCGCATTCTTGGCACAAAGGATGCCGTCAAGTTCCAATCGGCTATTCCCAATAACAAGCTGATCTGGATTGAACAAAGTGGACATGTTCCCCATCTCGAACGTCCAACAATTACTGCTCGAGAAATCCTCAAATTTATATAGTGCAATGAAAGAGAAATCAAAACCCAGATAAGTAGAGGCAGCGCTTTGCGCTGCCTCTACTTATCTGGGTTTTATGTCCTCAGAAAAACTTGCATTGCTATAGAATTTTGCAACCAGACGACATAGCCCAAAAAACATGCTGAAAGTTTTGCCTTGCAAAACTTTCAGCATGTTTTTTGGGTTTTATTTCAGCACAAAGCGCTGTAACCTAACTATATGAACAATCAACCACAAGTCAGCATCATTATGGGCAGCGATTCCGATCTGCCAACTATGCAAGGCGCGATCGCCATTTGCCAAAAATTCGAGATCCCCTACGAAGTCGCAATTATTTCCGCTCACCGTACTCCAGATCGGATGGTGGAATTTGCCAAAACTGCGCATATTCGCGGTATTCGCGTAATCATTGCAGGAGCTGGTGGCGCAGCTCATTTACCAGGAATGGTGGCAGCACTGTCACCATTGCCCGTAATCGGTGTCCCAGTTTCTACTCGTCAACTTAGTGGTGTGGATTCCCTCTATTCAATCGTCCAAATGCCCAAGGGTATTCCCGTGGCAACCGTGGCGATCGGCAACGCTGATAATGCAGGACTGCTAGCCGTACAAATACTAGCTAGTCACAATCCCGAGCTTCTCGATCGCGTGATTGCCTACCGCAAATCGCTTGCGGATATGGTTGTGGAAAAACAAGAAAAACTTGAAGAATTAGGAAGTGAAAAATATTTACAGCAAATGTGATGCATAGCGATTGGATACAATTTATTTTAGGAATCGTTGTTTTGATTCTGTATCTAATTTTTTCAGCCAAAACTGAAATGGGAACTAAGCTTTTTATGGAACAAAATAGCAATCGCCCTAATAATTACCTAGCAGAAATTTATAACTTTCTGCCAATCTCGGAGCACCTAGCAACTTCAGGACAGCCAAGCATAGAGCAGCTTCAGTCGATCGCTGACTCTGGCTATGAAGTTGTCATTAATCTGGCGTTACCAACTTCTGATGGGGCGATCTCTAATGAAGTAGAAATTGTGCAATCTTTGGGAATGGAATATATCGCAATTCCCGTGATTTGGGAAAATCCAACAAAATCAGATTTAGATCGATTTTTGCAAGCAATAGATAAACGTAAAAGTCAAAAAATTTTCGTCCATTGCGCCAAAAATATGCGCGTTTCTGCCTTTGTCTATCTCTATCGTCGGTTAAGCTTAAACTGCGAAGACGAAGCGATCGCAGATTTACACAAAATTTGGCAACCCAATGAGATTTGGCAAAAATTTATTGATAGCAATGATAAAAAACTCACTGCGTGAGTTTTTTATCGCGCGGGATCGCAACGTATTTCGATTAAAAATCCATCGGGATCGTAAAAATAAATTCCTCTTCCTGTCGGACGAGTTACTGGTTCGCCTTCGATTACCACTTGGTGCGATCGCAATATTTCTACAGCTTCATCAAATAATTCGGGTGCAATATCAAAAGCTAAATGATTAGCACGAGTAAACTGTTGCTGCGGATCGGCATCTGGAGGAGTAAGATCTGGTTCCCAAAATAGATCGAGAATAGTTCCGTCGGGAGTTTTAAAATTCGCGACTTTTCCTGTTGCTACTAAATCTATTAAAGTGCTAGGAATTTCATCACCAATGAGTTGGTGTAAACCTAAAACATTTCCATAAAATTCGCAGGAAGCTCTCATGTCCTTTACGTTTAGAGCAATATGATGAACTCGCCGCAAATGACCATTAGCGATCTTAGATTTAGCAGCCGATCTATCTTGTGACATGAATGAAACTCTCTCAATAGGTTTACAAATTCAGATAAAAATCCTTCACTAAATTAATATAGTCCTTCGTATAGATATGTTTAATCTCTTCAATTGTAAGTAAAGTTTCTCGAATAGGAAGTTTAGTTTTACTTAGTTCTAATAAGATCCGCTTAATGGCGCTTTTAGGAGTTGGTTTGACATTCACTTGGCGATCGCCGAATAAATTAAAAGCTTCAGCCTTATTCAGAAAGTTATGAGCTAAATCTGTAGGATAAATAACGGCTAAACGACCATTAGGTTTTAGTAACCGATCGCTGATTTGGAGCAGATCGGTTTGTAAAAGACTATCACTATGTCGTGCTAAGGTTCTTGACGCTTGCGAGGCTTTATAAGCATTTTCAAAAAAAGGTGGGTTAGAAATAATCACATCGTATTGTTTAGAACGATTTGGAGAAAAGTCTTGAATACTAGAATGAAAAATATTTATGCGATCGCTCCAAGGCGAGCTCTTAACGTTATCTGTTGCTTGACAATAAGCATCATAGTCAATTTCCACAGCATCAATTATCGTATCCTCAGATAGTTGCGATCGCTGCGCCAACATCAATGCTAATAACCCAGTACCAGTGCCAACATCTAAAATTCGAGCATTCTCAGAAATACTTGCCCACGCTCCCAGCAAAATGCCATCAGTTCCAACTTTCATCGCACATTTGTCTTGATAGATGGCGAATTGTTTGAAGTAAAAAGAGTGTTTTCGATTTCTCATTTAATAATGCCCAAAATAGCGAAAACACCAATCCTCATAATAGAAAAAAGAATATGAAAACACAAAAAATCATAGAGCAATTTCTAGGTTTAAAGTCTCAGCAATTATTTTTGTTATGACTTTATGCGTAGTATACTAATTTTATAATGATGAATTTGGGGTGTGTAAGTTATGCCAGCTTTTGCGATCGGTAATACTCCTAGCAGCGATATCAGTATTCCATTCAATAATTCCATTGCTGTCAATTACACAGGTTTCACTACCCAAGCACAGACCGCATTTGATTATGCAGTAAGCATTTGGAATAGCGCTTTAGTCTCTCCAATTGCCATTAAAATAGATGCTACGTTTAGTAATCTTGGGGCTGGGATTCTAGGTTCGGCTGGTCCTCAAACGTTTAAAGTAAACTTTACCAATGCACCTCAAACAAATGTTTACTATCCAATTAGCCTAGCAAATCAATTGAGCGGCTCAGATTTAAACGGTGCGACAGGAGAAATTACAGCTTCGTTTAATAGCACGGCTGATTGGTATTACGGAACTGATGGAATCACCCCGTTTTCTCAGTATGATTTTGTAAGTGTTGTTCTCCATGAGATCGGTCATGGATTAGGGTTTACTGGTTTCTACGGTAGTAATGGCGCACTTTGCTGCGGCGCAACTTTTCCAAGCATTTTCGATACATATATGGAAGATGCTGGTGGCACTAAAATCACTCAACTTTCTAGTGATGCTGCAAGGAGTAGCACCTTTGTTAGTAACAGTCTGTATTTTAATGGTACGAATGCGAATGCCGCTAATGGAAATACAAGAGTCAACCTCTATGCTCCAACCACTTTTAGTGACGGTTCCAGTATCTATCACTTAGATGATACGGCATACAGTAGTACAAGCAATGCATTAATGACCTACTCTATACCGAATGGAACTGCTAGACATACTATTGGTGATGTTACTTTAGGTATATTAAAAGACGAAGGTTGGACTTTACAAGTAACGGCTGTTCCATTCGATTTTACGCCTTTACCAGCAATATTAATCATTGGTATGTTCGCTGGATGGTCAGCATATCGGCGCGATCGCCAACGCAAGAGTCAAGACAAACAAATCCAAGATAATGTATCTGACCAAATGTCTGACAAAGCTGAAGATAAGACCTTATCTCATCACAAGTAAGGATCGGCAGTTTTCATTATAAAAATTGGTTTTACAATTCAATAAGGAACCCGATTTAGATGGCACGGCGAAGCCGTGCCATCTAAATCGGGTTCCTTATTTTAGGGCGAAGCCCTAATGAGAATTGCTGAGTGAGGATGCGGATTGCGCGAGAGCTAGAAAATTTGCGTTAAGATACAAATCGATCATTGTTTAGCAATTTTTCTTCATGCGCTCTCGATCCGCTCATTCTTCGTTTATCCATACCTATTGGCAAAAATTTCTGCCTTGGCTCGAATCTTGTGCGATCGCAGCATGGGGAATTACTCTAACTAAACTTTGGCTTTCTGGACAGCTATATCTCTTAGTTCATCCCAACTATATTCCCCTGACGGCGATCGCGGGTTTAGGTCTAATGGCGATCGGTAGTGCTGAAGCTTGGCGAGTAGTTCAAAGGCGACGTTACGCCTATACAACTAATAATCAACAGCATGTCACGTTAATTAAGCCTTCGCTGAGTAGCAGTTTACTTTTGATTGTGGCGATTATTGCTTTATTTATTAATCCTCGCCCATTTACTAGCGAAAAAGCAATTCATCGCGGCGTGGTTGAGAATATTGCGGACGCGCGAACCATCCCCAAATCATTTCGGGCTAGCAATCGTCCCGAAGAGCGAACCCTTGTAGAATGGGTTCGCACCATAAGTGCATACCCTGAACCTGATGCTTATAAAGGTCAGAAAGTAAAATTCACTGGCTTTGTTGTCCATGCTCCAGATCAGCCTGACAATGAATTTTTGATTACGCGCTTCGTGATTACTTGCTGCGCTGCCGATGTTTATCCCGTTAGCCTTCCTGTTAAGATTACCGAAAGTCGTTCTAAATATCCACCCGATCGCTGGTTACAAGTAGAAGGTCAAGCCGATGTCGAGACTAATAATGGTAAGCGTCAAGTTGTAATCATGGCGAGTAATATTACAGCGATCGCTGAGCCGAAAAATCCATACGATTACTAGGAAATAGCGAATTTGATTTGTTGTAGCTATCATTTTCATTGCTATGTATTCCTAGCAAATTATTTCACAACATCTGTCTAAAACAAGCTGTAATAAAGGTAAAACTATGGGCTTTCCAATATGATCGTTCATACCCACACTAATACATTCCTCACGATCTGTTGCCATCGCATTGGCTGTCATTGCAATGATTTGAATAGGATTAGTTTTCATTGTTTTTTCTAGTTCGCGAATCCTATATGTTGTTTCTAATCCATCCATTTCTGGCATTTGGACATCCATAAAAATAAGATCGTAGGATTTTTTTTCTAAAGCTTTTAGAACTTCGATTCCATTTTCAGCAAAGTCAGCTTCATATCCTAATTTTTTTAAGTACAAGTAAGCAATTTTTTGATTCATTAAATTGTCTTCAGCTACGAGAATACGCAGCGAACATTTGGGAGCAGCGATAGGGGGAAATTTATTAGCAGAAGCTTTTGCAACTGGAAGTGGATCTACAAAATTTACTGGACAAGTAGTTGACACTGTTTGAATCGTAAAATGAAAAACCGATCCCTGATTAAATTGACTTTCTACCCACATTTCACCTCCCATCATCTTGCATAGACTATGGCTGATTGCTAGTCCCAACCCTGTACCCCCATAATTTCTTGCCTTTGAACCATCGACTTGACTAAATGATTCAAACAAATGCATTATACCTTCCTGACTAATCCCGATTCCTGTATCTTGAATTGCAAAGTGAATCAGTATTTTATCCGTTTGATTGATATTGAATTCGTTCAACCAAACTGGTTCTTCTCCTCCACGATTTTGAGATTGCTCGATACTTGTATCATTTTCTAAAAAAACTAAAAGTGACACTTTCCCAACTGCCGTAAATTTAATTGCATTACCAATCAAATTAAATAAAACCTGTCGCAATCGCGTCACATCAGTCAAAATATCGTCAGGGACATTGCCCTCAATCTTATAATTAAATTGTAGATGCTTGTCTAAAACTTGCTTTTTAAAGAGGCTAACAATTCCTTCAATTACATCTCGAAGATTAACTGACTGGATGTCCAGACTCATTTTACCCGCTTCAATTTTTGAGAAGTCTAGAATATCATTGATAATTACTAACAATGTATCGCTACTATTACGAATAATCTCTAAGAAATCCTTCTGATCTTCAGCTAGTTCAGTATCAAGCAATATGTTTGTTAGTCCAATAATTGCATTCATCGGTGTGCGAATATCGTGACTCATATTCGCCAGAAATATGCTTTTAGTGCGCGTTGCAACTTCAGCTTTTTCCTTTTCTATTTCTAACTCTTGACGAGCGAAATAACTGTCAGTGACATCATCTAGTACCCACAAACGTCCCATCACTTCACGCACATATGTGACTGTACTGGAAATACTCAGAACTAGCGGTTGTGGGTTTTCATATATCCATAACCAGTTGGAAATCTTGACATCGGGATTAGCAAACAATTGCGCTGCTTCATCAGCTATTTCGGCAGCATTCTTGCAGCCCATACGTAAATTAGTCATTGCTTGCGAGATTTTATGAGGCGCGAGATTTCCTGCTTGTACATTTAGGTGTCTAGCTGCCGCAGAATTTACCCAGCCTTGCTCCCCACTAGCATCAATAAAAACAACACCTTGGGGAATAGTTTCGAGAATTGCTGAAAGCTTGGTACTAGATTTTTCTAGTTCCCAATTAGTAGTTTGGATGCGTAAATATAAACTTAAGCAATTAAGTAATGGTTGAACAAAGCTTTGTAGATGTAATGAAATTGAATGAGGTTTATGCCAAATCAATAAAATTGCACCTTGAACCGATGAGTTACTGGGCAGTGATGCAAATAGCGGCAATATGGCTAGAGATTTGGTTCCATAGGCTAGCAGTATAGGAGAAGGATTAGGGCTGTTAGCGTAGTCGGTGAAGTATATACATTTTTGACTTGCTAAAGATTCTGCAAAAAGACTGGGTGGAATTACCCAATTTTCTAGAAGATTATTAGGAAAACTAGCTATATTGCGAGTCGAGACGTTATCGACTTGTAGAAGGGCGATCGCACTATCGGCTTGACTATATTCTTTTAGTAGTAATAACCCTCTTTCCATAACATCTTTAAGAGTTTGACCAGCACTCATGTTTGTGAGTTCGGATAGAACCGATTCAGAAGCTAAGCGCCATTCAATTTGCAGAAAAAACCTATAAATCCAAATTAAGCTAGTGATAACTGTCCCTAGCAAGAACATCGCAATCGTGATGCTAATTACGGCATTTCTATCTGTATCAGATTTAGAATAATCAGCAATAACTTCAAGTATTGTATGAGCTATATACTGAGCGAAGTCTTGGTTAGCAAAGGCAATTAGTATGGTAGATATGCTTATTCCCATTCCCAGCATGATACCAAAAAGAAACTTTATCCTGAAGTTGGGCAAAGAGGCTGGATGTGTTGAAAACATTTTCCGAAATATTACTTCCATACATTCAGTAAAAATCTTGGGTTTATTCCAGCATCAAGGGCTGTAAATAGTTGGCGATCGCGGAAATAACAATATCGGGACTACTTAGATGTGG
Source organism: Pseudanabaena frigida (assembly GCA_003242085.1). Lineage (GTDB taxonomy): Bacteria > Cyanobacteriota > Cyanobacteriia > Pseudanabaenales > Pseudanabaenaceae > Pseudanabaena > Pseudanabaena frigida. The sequence continues at coordinate 132,937 of QBML01000007.1, forward strand.
CAAATGTCCATCAGTATCTGTCAAAATCAAATTGCTATGAGGAATATGTTTGGCAAGATATTGTCCAACTGCCACAGGAACTGCAACGTCATGTTTAGGTTGAATAATTGTGGTCGGGGTCGCTAATTTGTGAAGGTCGGCACGGTGATCGGACTGAAAGATTATTCTGGCGATCGCTTGAGAAATGTCAGGACGCATTGCCAATAAGCTTTTAGCAAATTCTACAGCTAATTCGGGATGATCGGCATTGCCCATTACTAACGGAGCAAAACCACTAGCCCAAGCGTAATAATTAGATGACATGGCAGCATAAATGCGATCGAGATCGGCTTGCTCAAAGCCGCCAATATAGTCTCGATCGTTGAGATAGCACGGCGACGCACTTATAAAAAATAGTTGTTTAAATCTGTTCGGCTCTAGGGATGCTGCTAAAAGTCCCACCATACAACTTACAGAATGAGCGATGAGGGTGACTTGTTGAAGATTCAACTCATGACAAATTTCCAGAAAATCATGGGTAAAGCTATGCAAACTTTTATAACGGTGAGGACTATAGGCATTAAAGTCAGACTTACCAGAGCCAACATGGTCAAATAACACAATCCGATATTTAGGAGCAAAAGCTTCGATTAAATAGCGCCAAGCTGTTTGATCGGAACCAAACCCATGAGCCATTATTAAGACTGGTGCGGTATTACTAGATTGTCCAACAATATTGACGTGATTCCTTATTGTTGCTGAATTTAACATAGCAACGAACCTACTCTTTGAGCTTTACTCTTAAATTGATGACTAATTGATTAAGTTTATCGTAACTACTAAGGTTTGAGAGCAAGGAAAGTAAGATTCTCTAGGACATAGAAGCTTGATATCAAGAAGAATATTTTAGTCTCTATTTTTTGAGAATAGAGATAAGTAGCTAAGCATAATTAAAAACCAGAAGTAAAAACTGTAGCGCACGCTGCGCGTGCGCTACAGTTTTTGGGGGTTTGCGCCTAGATACTTATAACTAACCACGAATGCGACAACTGAAGAGATGATGAATGTAAACTCACCAAAAGTTCGCAATCTTTAGAGAGTTGAATCATAATAACTAATAGGCGATCGCTGCAATTTCCATTATGCAAACAACAAAATCGGTTTCATAATGAGAATTGCTGAGGCGATCAGTCTCACTCCAAAATTTGCTGAAGAGCAGTTACAATTGAGTTTGAGTGGTTCGATCGCAGCAAATGCCAAACATAGAGAAAGTAGCAGAAAAAATCGTTGTCGGTTTGTCGGGCGGAGTTGATAGCTCCGTTGCCGCCGCCCTATTGCATCGTGCAGGATACGATGTGACAGGTTTAACGTTGTGGTTAATGCGTGGTAAGGGACAATGCTGCTCGGAAGGAATGGTTGATGCGGCACGTCTATGCGAAGAATTAGGTATTCCCCACGAAATCGTCGATAGTCGGGACACCTTTGAACAAAGCATTATTAATTATTTGGTAACAGGTTATGCGGCAGGCTCTACACCTCTTCCCTGTTCTCGATGTAATAAAGCAGTGAAATTTGCGCCAATGATGAATTATGCCCGTGAAAAATTGGGTATTCATAAAATCGCAACGGGACATTATGCCAAGCTGAATTTTAATTCTGAATCGGGGCGTTATGAATTGCGCCGCGCCGTTGACGACACCAAGGATCAATCGTATTTTCTTTATGAAGTCGGACAAGAAGAATTAAGTTGTTGCATTTTCCCCTTGGGTGACACTACCAAGGTCGAAACCCGCAAAATTGCTGCCGAGTTTGGCTTAGAGACAGCCGAGAAGCCCGAAAGTATGGATTTATGTCTTGTAGAAGCGAATGGCTCAATGAGGGCATTTCTGGATAAATATCTCACACCTGTACAAGGCAAAATCGTTGATACTCAAGGCAATGTGTTGGGTGAGCATGATGGTACTTATCACTACACAATCGGTCAACGCAAAGGATTGGGGGTAGCAGCACCTAATCCTTTGTATGTAGTTGCACTCGATCCTGTTAAAAACCAAGTTGTTGTTGGCGATCGCTCAGAAGCTCATGAGAAAGAATGCACGATCAGTCAAGTAAACTGGGTCTCGATCGCACCGACTGATATTCCTTTTCAGGCAGAAGTTCAAGTGCGTTATCGCACTGAGCCTGCTGTTGCTACGGTAATCCCCTTGGAAGGCGATCGGGCGAGGATCGTATTTGACGAGCCACAATTTAGCATTACCCCTGGTCAAGCTGCCGTTTTTTACCGTGGTGATTTGCTACTTGGCGGGGGACTAATCGAATCAAAGTTATAAAAAACGGCGGCATAAGCCGCCGTTTTTTATATAGCAGTAGCCATAAAACCCAAAATAGAGTCGCGGCGCGACTCTATTTTGGGTTTTGGTGAAAAGCACTGTATGAATTACTAAGCAGTTGGTACAACTAGTTTGCGTAAAGAATTCAGTCTGCGCTGTGCTGTCTCATTTTTCTCATCTAAAGTCAGCGCTTGCTCATACATTTCGATTGCTTGGGGTAGTAACTTTTTCTTTTCATAGGCATGACCGAGATTATTAATGGCAGTTACATAACCCACTTGTAAAGCGATCGCTTCTTTATAGTTCTTGATCGCGAGATCGTATTGATCTTGAGAAAAATAGGAAAATCCCAATGCGTTGTACACCTCAGGAAGATTCTCTCCACCCTCTTTGAGAGCTTTATTGAACAACACAATAGCTTGAGCGTAGAGTTTCTTTCGCAAATAAACACTACCAAGTTTGTAATAGTCTTCAGGTGTACCTTTTTCTTTTTGGAGCTTAGGTTGTAGGTCAGAAATGACATTCTCTAAACTACGGGCTTTTAAAATCTGACGGATAACCAACCAGATTACGCCTGCTAACAGCAAGACCAATGTTCCTAGGTAGGCGATCGCTAATGTACTATCCATGGGTATTTATCAACTTTAATTAATAGATTTTTCTATCACAATTCACTACCTTAACTCAAAATCTAGATTGAGTAGCTATTTGCGATCGCAAACTATACAAAAGGACGGTAGCAAACAATAAGGATTGGTTTAGCCCTATAAGAGAGTAGCACCGCAACTCTCTTATAGGGCTATTACTAAATAGCTGAGCAAAATTAAAAAACAGAGCCAAAACCTTTGGCACACGCTGGGCGTGCTCCACAGGTTTTTTGGGGTTTTATATTTATTTTGCCTAGCTACTTATAAAAAATCTCACTAGGCAATGATTTAGCAGTTTTAGTGAAAGCTTTTCATCGTCTAGCTTTCATCAAAGCTTATTTTTACAATCAATAACAATTAGATTGTTTGGATTGCAAAAAATCTAATTGTTATTGTATGATAAAGAACTGTGAATTTATAAGGGCTAGTAGCTCAGTTGTATAGAGCAATCGCCTTCTAAGCGATCGGTCGTGGGTTAGAGTCCCCCCTAGCCTGTTTACAAGTAGAAAAGGCGCGATGCGCCTCTTCTACTAACGGTTACTATAAAATAAGTGATGGTTAACATTTGACCATCACTTATTTTTTAGGATTCAATTTTTAAACATGGGTAGTACATTCGGACATTTATTTCGCGTCACGACATTTGGGGAATCTCACGGCGGTGGCGTGGGAGCGATCGTCGATGGATGTCCGCCACAACTAGAACTTAGCGAAGCTGATATTCAAATCGATCTCGATCGCCGCAAGCCGGGACAAAGCAAAATTGTCACGCCACGCCGTGAAGACGATCGCGCCCAAATTTTGTCTGGAGTTTTTGAAGGTAAGACCCTTGGCACACCGATCATGATTTTGGTGCAAAACAAGGATGCTCGCAGTCAAGACTATTCGGAAATGTCCGAAAAATTTCGCCCATCCCATGCCGATGCTACCTATCAAGCAAAATATGGCATTCGTAATTGGCAGGGCGGTGGCAGATCGTCGGCGCGGGAAACAATCGGGCGCGTGGCAGCAGGGGCGATCGCCAAAAAGATTCTCAAACAAGCCGCAGGCGTAGAAATCATTGCCTATGTTAGACAAGTCAAAGATCTAATCGCTCCTGATATCGATCCGAATACAGTCACATTGGAGCAAGTAGAAAGCAACATTTTGCGCTGTCCCGACGCGGTAATGGCAGAAAAAATGATCGACTTTATCGACAAGATCCGTCGCGACGGCAACTCTGTTGGCGGCATTGTCGAATGTGTAGCGCGAAATGTACCTGTCGGTTTGGGCGATCCTGTATTTGACAAATTGGAAGCAGATCTTGCCAAAGCTGTGATGTCTTTGCCAGCTAGTAAGGGTTTTGAGATTGGTTCGGGTTTTGATGGAACTCTTTTAACTGGTCGCGAACATAACGATGAGTTTTACATGGATGGCGATCGCATCCGTACGCGTACCAACAATTCTGGCGGCATTCAGGGTGGCATTTCCAATGGCGAAAATATTATCCTTCGCGTTGCCTTTAAACCAACGGCAACAATTTTGCTAGAACAGAAGACGGTATCAATCACTGGAGAAGATACTACACTCACAGGTAGAGGTCGTCACGATCCCTGCGTACTGCCTCGCGCCGTGCCGATGGTAGAGGCGATGGTGGCTTTGGTCTTGTGCGATCGCTATCTCAGCCAAAAAACAGTTTCATTATAATCGTCAGTGAAGGCGGCGATGTGTGCCGCCTTCACTTTTTATAGCGCTTTGAGCTCAAGCCTAAACCAAGATATTTTTTGAAAGTGTTGCTTCGCACCACTTTCAAAAAATATCTTGGGGTTCGTTTAATCCTTAATTGCTGTAGGTTTACAACCAATTGCCCAATAGGACAAAGGGCGACCAAAAATAAGGATGACTATAATCTTTACTTTTAAGTAAACTCTGCTGAGCAAATCGCAATGACTCTGCTCTCGTCACATTAGTAGAAGCTAAACTTTGATATAGAGCAGTCATAAACTGTGAAGTGGCGCGATCGTCCACAGACCAAAGAGAAGCGATCGTACTTCTCGCTCCAGCACGTACTGCCATTCCAGCTAGACCTAGAGCAGCGCGTTTATCTCCGACAGCAGTTTGACAAGCACTCAGAATTAGTAGTTCCACAGGCTCGGTATCGCTACGGCTCTTAGAGCGTAACAACTGATTGAGATTCTCAATTGTTAATCTTCCATCATAAGTAAGTAAAAAAGTATTTTCAGCATCCGAACTAAAATTGCCGTGAGTAGCAAGGTGAACAATTGGGAAAGGAAGCGATGAAAGTTTTGTAGAAATATTTTGCTTAGTAAAGTTCATGTCAAGAAAGATCGAACTTGATGGAATCTGTTTGTTGATTTCCTGTAACTCGTCTTTGACATTGGGCAGGGCAGAAAATCCTTGTCGAGCTTCAGTTAGTCCAGCGATTAGAGCTGTAACTTTTTGTTTAACAATGGGTTTAGGATCGATCAGTTGTAAGCCAGGAGTTAGGGCTATGCTGTAATTTTCAATTAGATACTGGCTCCCATCATGTAAAACTGACATGGGAATATTTCTCAATGAGCCATCTAATACAAACACTATGGTTTTAATCCGACTTTGAGCGATCGCTTGAGAAGCAGGACGGATCATCAAATCGTATAGCTTTTGGGCACTTCGAAGAAAGTCTTGTGATGAAGGATCGCGCAAATCGATGCGTAAACTTGCTACGATTCCATCTACCTGTCTTGATGTAAATTCGTTCGCAAAATGTTGGAGAGGTTGGTTGGGCAAACTAAGAATGACTTCCAAACGATCTTCAAGAATAATCGGATAAATCACCGCCGCAGAGCGATCGACCTGATTGATATCCACTTGTACGGCAGAAAGGCAATCCGAACGAAAAAAATTAACAAGTTCAGCCAACTGCAACGACTCGATCGCGGATTGAGCTTTGATTAAGTTTTTTTGTTTGTCAACTTCAGTTTCATCTTGCAGTAGTAAACTGACAAGCTGTCGATAAACTGGTTCAACACTTTCGCGAAATGAGAATTGAACATTTGGATTCACGAAAGCTAGATCGCTCCGCAATTGTCTTAACCCATTCACAGCTTCAGTGTATGCGAGGATTGCGCCCTTGATATCACGCTTTGCTTTCAGCAAGCGACCAAGTTGCCACTGCCAACGATAAGCAATATCAGGAGCATTAATACTTTGAGCGATCGCTAGCGCTTGTTGTGTAAGTTGAAGTGATTCTTCAACTTGATTACTTTGCTCGTAGGCACTTCCTAAGCTGCCGAGTGCATAAGCCAAAGTGCGGCTATCTTTAATTTCGCCAGCTTGTTGGACTGATAAGGCTAAGTTTTTTGCGGCTTCAGATCTTAACAAATCAGCTTCTGTTTGAGAGACTGACTTTGAGAGCTTAATCAAACTCTCGCTATAATTGATTCTCGTGAAAATTGCATCGTGACTAGTTGGCAGAGTTGATAAGCCCAGAGCGATCGCAGATCGCTTCTCTAATGCTGCTGACTGTTCGCCAGAATTAATTAACAAGCTCAATAAGTTGATTTGGGCTTGTAAATGGAGCAACGATCGCATTGACATTTGTGAGGACTTTTCATAAAACTCTCTAGCAGTGTCAACATTATTTTCTAATCGTTCAAGATTTCCGAGTCGTAAAAAGACAGTACTTATTTCTTCTCTACTCTTTTCCATAGGAATAGGTTCTAGAAGCTTTAAGCTCTTCTCTAGTGGTTGTCGAGCGAGTTTTAGTTCTCCTACCGTGGTCAACATATCCCCATAGTTATGGAGAACGATCGACTTGAGTAAGTTGTCTGATGTCTTGGGTAATTCTAGTTGGAGTGATTCTAAAGTCTGAAGCGATCGCCGATAGAAGCCTTGAATTTTTAGAGCTTGGGCTTGATTGAGAATATTACGAATTTTATTATCGAGGTTGCCGAGTTTAGCATGTAAAATTGCGGCTTCTTGCCAGACTGCGATCGCCTCTTCTATTTTACCCAAGCTTAAATATAAATTCCCTTGAGTATCCAATGCTTGAGCGATCGCACTTTGACTAGCTGCATTAACTTCTAGAGAACGCGCAATTTGCAAACTTTGAGCGATCGTGAGTTCTGCTTTTTGCCATTGTCCCAATTTTTGATGTGCCAAAGAAAGATTGCTTAAAGTAATCGCTAGATCTAGGGAATTATTTTGCTGTTGATATAGTTTTGTGGCTTGTTCCCATACTTGAATTGCTTCCTGCCATTGTCCTAATTGATAAAAAGACTTACCGCGATTAAATAACGTATTTGGCTGCTCTGAATTTGCTTGGACTATTTGAGAACTCTGCTGTGAAGTAATGGCAGTTGCCAACATGGGTTGAATAAATGCGATCGAAAAAAACAACAAAACCAAACCTAGATTTTTGATAAAAGTAACGCGAAGTGCTGCTTTTATCAAAAATCTAGTGATTCGGGGTTTCGTCAAACTTTGTAATAATCGCTTCATAGAATGATTCTCTCTACTGGTTAACGGCATCGCAGTTGTCTAGCCCAAGTGGGTGCAGGTATAGCTTTAGCAACTTCTGCCACAAAAGAAACTTCACCATAGGGATTGATCGTCCATCCTTGCGCCTCAACTATGCGATCGGTTAATACATCAGTAGTTTGATTCGATTGGAGTTGTTTAGCCCAAGATGGAGTTGGCACAGCTTGTGCAGATTCCGTCGCAAGTGCAACTTCGCCATAGGGATTAACCGTCCTTCTTCCAGCCTCAGCTATACGCTCTAGATTAGTCGGCATACCCAGATTTTCCTGTAAATTATTGCCGCTACTCACATCAGACGGGCTTGCGGGAATGCCACCTCTGCCTGTGATTACAAATGCACTACCTTGGCGATCGGCTAAACATTTTTGGGTAACAAGTTTACTCGCATCACCAATATCTACAGGTAAATTAGTAAGTCCTTTACTGGGATCTACACCTAGAGTATTGATATTTACAGTTCCATTTATCCCAAATTGAGAACTAGCAGTAATGTCGCTCAACGGAGTGAGGACGGGTCGGAATTCTAGACCAAAGATACCATTAGTTGTGAGGTTGATATTGCCGCCGTTACCTGTAAAGGCATTGGCGAAGATATCGCTATTTTCATTGGGGAAAGCCACAATAAAACCTGCGGAGATATTGATATTTCCTCCGTTACCACCTGCAAGGGCTGTACCTGCAGTAGTGCTAATCTGACTACCATAGCGCAATAGCAAGATAGAGGGAATGTTAAGGGTAATATTGCCTCCATTAGCACTAGCTGTTTCGGCAGTAATGGAAGAACCGTTTAGCAGCGTTAGGTAGTTAGATATGAGGGTAATGTTGCCACCAATACCAGCGCCGAGACTGCCAACGGCGATTTGCGCTCCATCCCGAAGGGTTACAGATTCAGGATCGATAAAGATATCACCGCCCCGACCTGTGGAATTGGCTAGGGTGTTGGCAAACAAGCCTGTTTTCGATCCAGAAAGATTGAATTGATTCACCACCCTTACATCGATTGTGCCTGAGTCACCCGTACTAGATGTAGCAGTCTGAATCTGCGCGCCATTGGAGATTGTAAAGTCATCCGCCCTCACAAAAATATCACCTGCTTTGCCTCTTCCAGATGTGGAAGCAGATACTAAAACTCCATCGCTAAGAGTGAGCTGTTTGGTGGTGAAAGTGATATTTCCTGCTTTTCCAGCATTGTCCATCAGCCCAGTTGTTTCGACAGCGAGCTTTCCTTGTCCTGCGATCGCAATTGATTCTGGGGCTGTGATAAACAAATCACCACCATTACCAATGCTAGAAGTTGAAGCGGAGATTTGGGAATTAGGTGCTAAGGCAATGTTGATATAGCCAAGATTGCTGTAGGGATTGAGTCTTAAAGTTCCTGCGGGAGATATCCCTTGGGTTTCCGCAAATACACCGACTGTGCCGAAAAGATTCATTTGGGATGCATTGAGAGTAATGCTACCACCGCCATCGGGATTGGTAGCAGTGGCGCTAGCAGTAGCAGTAATTCGTGCTTTATCGGTGAGGGTGAGGATCGGCGTATTAATGACGATACTTCCTGCTTTACCAGCGTTATTGGTTTGGACGGATAGCACTGGGAATGCATCAAGTACGCGGGTTAAGTCAACAGATGTAGGCGCGGTGATTGTAATATTGCCGCCTGTTCCTGTGCCATTGGTTTCAGCCAATATTTTAGAATCATCGTTAATTTTGATTATGGGTGCATTAATAGTTATGTCTCCTGCTTTACCTTGGGCGTTGGTTGTTGCCGTGACTTTACTGTTGTTTTGGAAAGTTACCATCGTGGGGCTAGTAATCGAGATATTGCCCGCAGGATCTTTACTTTGCGTGGCTGTGTTGATCGTGGTTTGGTCAAAGGTGAGGCTGCCTACTGTATTAGCGATCGCCACATCTCCCGATATGCCACTTTTCCCAACTTCAAAGGTAATTGGTCCAGTAAAGGGAGCATCAAAACTGACATCTTGGCTAGTACTAATCCGTACATTGGTAATCGCGAGATCTCCCAATCCATCAATTTTTACTGCACCTGCTTGCCCCGTAGAAGATTGAGTCAAGATCTCAAAATTACTGATTTGGTCTTTAGCAACTATTTTAATGTCACCACCAGAACCACTCGATCCCAATTTTGATATTGCTGTGGCAAGCAAGTAGCGCCTAGGATCGAAACTAGTTGTGATGATGCTGCCATTGGACGCAGATAAGGAAATATCTCCCGCATTTCCTACATTGCCATTAGTCGAATTCGTGAACGAATATGATGCCGATCTATTGAAGAAGATATTTCCGTTACCGGTAAAGAAAGAAATCGCACCACCAGTTTCTGCATTGCCAGTACTTGAGTTCGAGTACGCAAATGATGCCGAGTTAGTGAGCGAGATATTACCGTTAGAGGTATAAAAAGAAATCGCTCCACCGTTTCCAGCATTACCAAAAGATGATTGTGAATACGCAGAAGAGAAAGAGCCATTAAGCGAAATATTGCCGTTAGAGGTAGTGAATGAGATTGCCCCAGCATTGCCTGCATTACCAGAGATCGAGCTTGAGTATGCTGATGGGTTTGAGCTTTCTAGGGAAATATTGCCATTGGAAGTAGCGAAAGAAATCGTCCCCCCATTTCCTGCATTACCAGAGTTTGAGTCAGCGTAAGAGGATAAACGTGAGACGTTGAGTGAGATATTGCCGTTGGTATTAGAGAAAGAAATTGCCCCTCCATTTCCTGTATTACTAGAATCAGATCGCGAAGTTGCGGACAAGTTAGAGTTGCCTAGCAAGATATTACCATTGGTATTAGAGAAAGAAATTGCCCCTCCATTTCCAGAACTAGAAGAGGAAGAGTCAGTAGTTACCCCAGCAAGAGAAATACTACCGTTTGTATTAGAGAAAGAAATTGCTCCTCCATTCCCCACACCGACAGAAGAGTTTGAGACAGAGATTAAAGCTAATCCAGAAAGTAAGATATTACCATTAGAGTTAGTAAAAGAAATTGCGCCCCCGTTTCTTCCGTAAGCGATTACCCCCGATCCAGTAAGCGAAATATTCCCGTTGGAGTTAAAGAAAGAAATTGCGCCTCCATTTCCCATATTGCCTGAATTTGACTGCGCGATCGCCACCGATATCGAATTTTCAAGGGTAATATTGCCGTTAAAAGTAGAAAAAGAGATTGCACCAGCATTACTTGCAGTACTAGATCCAAACTCACCCCGCGATTGAGTAAGTGTAAGTGAATTAATTAGCGAGATATTACCATTGGAAGTAGAGAAGGAGACATCACCGCCATTCCCAGCATTGCCTATTGTTGATGTCGAATATGAAGAAGGGTTGGAATTGTTAAGCGATATATTGCCGTTATTAGCTGATAAGGCGATCGCTCCTCCGCTCCCTGCATTACCTATTGTTGACGTCGAATATGAAGAAGGGTTAGAATTGTTAAGCGATATACTGCCATTATTAGCTGATAAGGAAATCGCTCCTCCGCTCCCAGCAATATCAAAGATTGATTGGGAGTAAGATTTTAAATCAGAGTTAGTTAGAGAGATATTCCCGTTTGACGCTGATAAGGCGATCGCTCCTCCATCTTTAGGACTGGTTCCAAAGACAGAGGACGAGTATGAGGACAAGGATGAGTTAGTAAGAGAGATGTTACCGTTTAAAACAGAAAAGGAAATCGCTCCTCCATTTCCCGTATTAGAGTAAACAGATGAGTATGAATCTAAGGACGAGTTAGTGAGCGAGATATTGCCGTTAATAGTAGAAAAAGAAATTGCGCCACCATTTCCTGCATTATCAAAGACTGAAGCGGACGATCGCAAAGAAGCATTCGCGATCGCAAGATCTCCCCGCCCATCTACACGAATATCACCACCATTTACCCCAGACAAATTAGTACTGGTATCAATGTCTTTAGCTGAGATTGCTCCTGTTAAAGTATTAGGGAGAAACTGGTTAGTCAGCAACACCAATCCATTCGGCTGTGACACCCGAATATTGCCATTGATCGTAATATTTGCATTACTAGGAGTTGCCACATAGGTTGGGTCTGCATTTGGAGACACAAAAGTTCCGAGCACCTGATTAGTTGATAAACCTCCCAACTGCGACCAATCCACTCCTGCCCTTACATCCAAAGTCGCCTGCTGACTACCATCAATCGTTATAGAAGGTGAACCTAATGCACTCGCATAGGTCGCGAGATCGGCATAGGTCTTCGTGGCATTAAATAGAGTTGTATTATTTGGATTAATTGTAGTCGCAGCATCGCCAGTACTATCAATCGTGACATTACCAAGCGTAACGCTTCCACCCGCTAAAATATGCAGTGATGCGCCAGTATAGTCTCCTAAATCAACATCACCATTCGCCAAAATCACTGGATCGTTAGGACTAATTAAATTGCCTAAACTTCCATTTAGCTTCTCAATCTTTAAATTATTACCCGCATAAAAATGGGCATCGCCAACAACTGGATTAAGCGATCGTAACAGTATATTTCCACCCGACCAAAAACCACTATTGCGATGATTTAAAGTAAAGATGTCAACGGATTGATTGCCCTGAATTAGTAAATCACGTCCAGCTACAGCAAAAAATGGACTAGTAGAAGTATCGCGAATCTTCACCAAGTCCTGAGCTTGCAACGTCAAGTCTCGCCCCGATCGCAAAGTCCCCTGCAAATCCAATTTATCTGCATTCAGAACTAAATCCTGACCCGCTAAGAGATTACCTCGATTACTAATCGTTGCGCCTGTACTGCTACTACCATACTGCAAACCCATTGGTATATTTACATTTAACAAAGGTGGTGTCTGGGGATTAGTTGCACTAAACTCGCTGCCGTCAGAGAACTTAATGCTATTGGCTGTACTAGCACTAAACGAACCAGCAATATCGAGCTTGGCATTTGCGCCAAACACAATTCCATTTGGATTAACTAAATATAAATTCGTTGTTCCATTAGTTCTCAATATCCCGTCGATATTCGATACATTTGAGCCAGTCACCCGCCCGATCACATTACTAGTAGTCAGCGCATTATTAAAATAAGCAGTATTACCAGTCGGCACAGAAAAATCTTGAAAACTATGAAACTGATTTGCTCCGACCTGAGTACCACCAGTAATTGTGTAGGTTTTATCTGCACTATTAAAATTAACTGATGTATTAACAGGAAGAGTGTTGTCTGGCGCGATCGCATTTTGAGCAAAACTAGCGTGGGAGAAAGAACTAAAGCTCATCATCGAAAAAGCTGAAGCGATCGTTATGACTTTAAGCTTATTTTTGCTCACGCTTTCTCTCCTAACAATGCGATTGTTTTAGCCTTTATTTTTTGGAGTATAACATTAGAAAATAATTAAAAGAGCCGCAAAATTACTAATATTGCTTAACGGCATTGCAATTGTCTAGCCCAAGTTGGAGCAGGCGTTGCTTTAGGAACTTCTGCCACAAGGGCAACTTCACCAGACTGGTTAATCCTCCATCCTTGTGCTTCAACTATGCGATCGCTATTAGCATTTTGACTTCTAGATTGGCTAACTAATGGGGCTGTCTGATTAGCTAATTGATTGCTTGGTATACCAAGATTTTCCTGTAAATTATTGCCGCTACTCACATCAGACGGGCTAGCGGGAATACCTCCTCTGCCTGTGATTACGAATGCACTACCTTGGCGATCGGCTAAACATTTTTGGGTAACAAGTTTGCTTGCATCACCAATATCTACAGGTAAGTTAGTCAGCCCTTTGCTGGGGTCAACCCCAGGGGTGTTGATCTCAACTGTTCCATTTACCCCAAAATCGGAACTGGCAGTAATATCGCTCAAAGGGGTCAAACGTGGACGGAACTCTAAGCCAAAAACTCCTTGGGTAGTGATTTGAATATTGCCACCTTTTCCTTTAAAGGCATTGGCAGTAATATCGCTATTTTCTTTGGCAAATGCCACGATAAACTGTACATTCAGGTCAATGTTACCGCCATTACCATTATTCCCAGCCGTAGCACTAATGAGGCTACCATTTCTCAGCAATAGTAAATCTCTCACTTGCAGAACAATATTACCGCCTTCTCCATTCGCTGTTTCTGCAATAATCTGCGATCCACCATTAAGGGATAGTAAACCTACTATTAGTTGAATATTTCCACCATTGCCAGTTCCTAAACTGCTCACGGAAATCTTTGCCCCGTTAGTCAAGGTGACTAGCTCTGGATCGATAAAAATTGTGCCACTTTTACCTGTGGAAGTAGCAGTAGTTCCTGCAAAAATACCGCTCTCAGTACCATCTATTTTCAATAAATCAGTGATAAAAAGTGATATATTACCTGCTGTGCCAATGCTAGAGGTAATTGTTTGTAACTTAGATCCACTAGCAATTTCAAGGCGATTAGCAGTAATTTCAATATTTCCACCATTACCTGTACCGCTTGTTTGAGCAGAAACTCTAGCTCTATTCGAGATGTCAAGTATATTGGTTTTTATATCAATAAGTCCTGCATTACCGATCGCATTGGTCTCTACGGCTGAGAAAATACCACTCAGAGACCCATCTAATTTAATCGTGTCAGACTGAATTACGATCTTCCCACCATTCCCTTGCCCAAATACCCCTGCGCCAATTTGAGAGCCATTGAGTAATTGTAGGGAATTTGTAGTAATTGATAGATTGCCACCATTTCCTTTGCCATTGGTATTCACATCCACTGAAATTGAACTATTATCTAACTTAATCGAATTGCTGGTAGTCCCATTAGAGTTACTAGGTGCAATCGTGATATTTCCTGCATTTCCTATGCCATCGGTAAATGCTTGAAGTTGCGAATTAGTGGTGAGGGAGAGTGACTGGGTAAATATATTGAGATTGCCTGCATTGCCTATACCAGCAGTTTGTGTGCTTATCTTGGCTCTATTACTAAGAAAAATTGATGGTGAATTGATACTGAGATCGCCGCCATTCCCTTTTCCTGTAATAGTAATGAAGTTATCAATATTGCTATTATTAATGTCAATAGCCTCCGTTGCTAGAATATTGATATTACCTGTATTTCCAATTCCATTATTAGCAGCAGAAATAAATGATCCATCTTTGAGAGTAAGAGTACGCGTTTTTAGATCGATATCACCCGCATTGCCAATTAAGTTACTTGCTTGTACTGCTGTCGCGATCGCACTACTTAAAGTCTGTCCAAAAACACTACCTGAGCCACTAAGTGCAATGACATCTGTATTAATTGTTATCTTGCCACCATTTCCTTGCCCAAAGACAGCCGCATTAATTTGAGCGCCGTTAAGCAATTGTAGTGATCGCGCAGAGATCGATAAGTTACCACCCTTACCGATTCCATTGAAGTTAATTGCTGAAGATGCAGAACTGCGATCAAAAACAACATCACCAGTTGAGATAATGTTAAGTTCACCAGCATTACCAATTCCAGAAGTAATTGTGCTGATCTGACCTTGATTGGTCACTGTTAACGTACCTGCCTGCAAAGTAAGTTTGCCACCACTAGCATTTGCCGTAGGGTTAACTTGATTATTGATACCACTTCTAAGACCATCAATATTGACGGTATTGGCAGAAATATTAATATCTCCCGATCTGCCTAAGCCTTCAGTGACAGAGTTAACCTGAGCGCCATTCTCAATATTTAAAGATCCCGCTATCACACTTACAAGTCCACCATTCCCAGTAGCATTTTGCTTGACTTGGCTGATTAATTGGGTTGGAAGCGTGCCAACAGATCCAGAGAAAGTCACATTCCCACTAATATTTAAGGTGATTTTACCTGCATTTGCTGACCCCGTGGTACTAGTAATTAGTAGAGATGGGTTGGAGAGCGATTCTGTCAGTGATAGGGAATTGGCACTAAGGTTAATGTCACCGCTATTACCAGTCGTTGTAGAAGCAAGACTACCACTAGACAGTCTTATACCTTGTCCTGAGATACTTCCATTGGCTTTAAGGTCTATTTGACCGCCTAAGAACGAGCTATCTGAAAAAATAACGGTATTTGAACCAAAGCGCAGATCGTTATTGGCAAGTAAGGTAATACTGCCGCCTTTACCTGAAGTTACTAATGATGAGGTAATAATAAATTCATTAGCGCTAATGTCTCTGCGCGAGTCCACAAACACCGATCCGCCATTGCCAAGGCTACTAGATGTATCAATACCTGCGGCAACGCCAAAAATAGGATTTTGGCTAAAAAATCCTGTTCCTGTGATGATAATATCCTCGTTTGGCAAGGACGTATTTGGCTTGTAATTATTTGTAAGTAGCACAACTCCATCTGGTGCGAAAACTGCAATATCTCCAATCGTAATTCCTGTACCCGTTGATGACTGATTTGTGCTTGGAGGCGGCACAAAAAAGCTTCCAGAGGAATCAATAAAACTTCCAGTTCCTATTATTCCAGACAAACCAATATCAGAGGGGTTTACTCCTGCTCGAATATCAACAGTAGGTCGCGCACTGCCATCAATAGTTATTGTCTTGCCATTGGATAGAGTTACATCTGCTAGAGTTGGGGTATTAGTTGAATTGACTGTATTACCTGTTGTATCTACTCCCAGAATGATGACAGTACCAATATCGACTCTTCCACCAGCAAGGATATGAAGCGAGCTACCCTGATAAATTCCAAATGTTACATCACCAGCAGAACGAATAATTGGGTCATTAGGACTTTCTAGGCTACCTAAACTACCATCTAGCTGCTCGATTTTAAAATTTCCGCCTGCATAATAATGGGCATCACCGATTACAGAATTAGGCGATCGCAACAGCAAATTTCCACCAGAAAATAAGCCACTCTGCCTATTATTCAGTGCAAAAATATCAACCGCTTGATTTCCCTGAACTAATAGATCTCTACCTGCTGCCGCCACAAATGGATTGCTCAAAGTATCACGAATCTGAATTCGATCTTGTGCTAGTAGTGTTAAATCTCTACTCGCTTGCAAAGTTCCCTGCAAATCCAATTTATCAGCATTTAAAATTAAATCTTTTCCTGCTACCAAATTTGCCCGATTGGTAATTGTTGCTCCTGAATTGCTCACACCATACTGCAAACCCAAGGGCACGTTTACAGTTAGTACAGGAGGTACTTGGGGATTGGTAGCACTAAACTCACTACCATCAGAAAACTTTAAACTGGTTGCAGTACTGGCACTAAACGAGCCACCAATTTCCAACTTGGCATTCTTCCCAAACACAATCCCATTGGGATTAATTAAGTACAAATTTGCCGCACCGTTAGCTCTCAGTATGCCGTCAATATTGGAAATATTAGAGCCTGTGACCCGTCCAATCACATTTGTGGTTTGAGCAGAGTTATTGAAGTATGCAGTATTGCTGGTAGGTACTGAAAAATCTTGGAAACTATGGAACTGATTTGCACCAGATTGAGTTCCGCCCGTAATTGTATAGGTTTTGCTAGTACTATCAAAGTTAACTAAAGTATTAGTTAGCAGAGTACTATCAGGTGCGATCGCACTTTGAGCAAAACTTGCATGAGAGACAAAAATAGAGCTAGTTAAGGAAATTACTGATGCTATAGCTGCCTTTTTAAAGTTATGTTCTTTCATATACTTCATGTTTTGAGATGTCATCTCATGCTGTTATGTTTAGCATACAGCACTTTATTTAACTGCTTAAATGAAGTTACTACATCTTAAAAACCTGTGAAATTGAGCGTGAAATAAAGTCCATTCTCCTGAGATGTGTTACGGCTATTGGGAACAGAGATTAATGGAATACCATAGTCAAGTCGAGCATCTAAAGTGTTGCCAACTCGCCAACGTAAACCCAAACCAGTGCCTAATAAAGTATTGGAACTAGAGTTAGCCTCGCCTGAACTTGTCCATACGGCGGCGAGATCGATAAATGGAGTAAGTTGTAATAAACCTTCCCATTCAGGTACACGCAATATCGGTATTCTTAACTCAGCAGATAGATTTACACCATTATCACCCAGTAAAACATCTTGCCGATAGCCACGTAATGTATCTTGTCCGCCAAATCCAACCTGCTCCGATGGAAGAAGTGCGCGATCGCCTAATTGCAAATCACCGCGCAGTAATAAAAAAGTATCAGGAGCAAGTAAATTTACATACTGTGACTGTCCGCGCCACGAAAAGAAGCGACTATCGGGAAAGCTTGTATTTACATTTGAGCCAAATACAGCACCCAGACCTACATTAAACTGCGATCGCAAGGAAATTACTGATTGGCTAGAGCGCTGCGTAAACTCTTGAAAAGTTCTTAGCACCGCAACTTTCGTCACACCATTATCATCTGCTCCTGCGGATAGTGGAAAAGGAATTTTGAGTAAACTGGTCAAACTTTCTCGATACGAAGCCGTCACGCCGATCGCTACTTCTTGATTGGGAGTTTGTTCGATTGGCTGACGATAAGTAAGGTCATAGGATGTCGAGTTGGCATAAATGTCCAATATATTAAAGGGCTTTTCGAGGACATTGCTGTTGCCGTTATTGAATGTAAATGAGATCGTGCCGTTGTAAGGATTGATTGGAAATGTATAACTTAAGTCATAGGAATTACTTCCATCCGTATTGCTATATCCAACACTGAGAGTATCGCCTAGCCCAGTTAAGTTTGCTTCACTAATTTGCACTCTGCGACGCAACGATCCAACACTTGGTGCGCGGTTGTTGTCTAATGATAACTGCGCGTTAAAAGATTTTGCCTCCTTAACTCGAACTTCTAGAATATTTTTTCCAGGTCTTGTTCCTGAGGATAGTTCTGCCGAGAGGCTGGCAATCAATGGATTGATTTGGAGAACTTGTAAGGCTTGGATGAGCCGATCGCGATTGAGTGGAGCACCTGTGGCAATATTCATGCGCGATCGCACATAGTCAGGGCTTAAACGCTCGACTCCAATCACCTTAATCTCTTCAAGGCTACCTTCAATCACTTGGATTCTCACTACGCCTTGCTGCAAATTTTGCGTAGGAATGAATGCCCCAGAGGTAATGTATCCGCGACTTACATACAAATCTGTGACTTGCGATCGCGCTTGCAGTAGTTCCGAAAAGGAGATCGGACGATTAGTAAAGGGCTTTAGGATGCGCACGAGTTCTTCGTCAGTAAATACTGTATTGCCTAAAACTTCAAAACGACTGACTGTAATTGTCCCCGTTACAGGTGAATCTTGCTTAGGCGTAGTAGGTTCCCGTGAAGGTTTTAATAAGTCATCGGGTGAGGGCAGAGGCGATGGTGGTTTGACTGGCGGCTGTTCTGAAGGCGATCGTAGAGTTGGCGCAACAATTTGTGGTGTGAGGGAATTAGCTCTATTCGTTTGAGCTGCCATTGGAGAAAGTGTCAGAAAAATAGAGTCAACTAAACCCAAAGACGTATAGACAAGTAATCTTGTGATTTTTAGCCTTTTAATCCGAAAACTTATCCAATGATGGTGCTCCGACATAGCGAGAAGATCCTACATGACTGCAATAAATTTGCTAGTCAGCAATTTACTCGCCTTTGGCTAATTGTGCAATAGTGAAATAGTTATGCGATCAGCTCTAATTTGTAAGTCTAATTTTCATTACTATAGCAATACAAATTTTCAAATAAATAGAGGC
>QBML01000008.1 GCA_003242085.1 Pseudanabaena frigida
GGGGCTGGGGTTCTAGTTTATGGAACTAGTAAAATTGGCGAAGGTGCTTGTATTGGCGCTTCAAGTTCGATTGTCCGTGCAGTAATTGCTAAGGGTGCGATCGTACCTCCTTGTTCTTTGATTAGTGGTTTAGAGCAAAGTTCAGTTGAGAAAGAAGTAAGTCCTGCGATCGCCCAAGAATTAGAAATTAACAATACCTATACTTCACCCACAAACCATTCGTTTACGCATACCTATACATCTGCAAAACCTGTAGGAAATCAATTTATGCAGGGATCGGGATTCAGACAAGTAAGCATTACTGAAAATATCCCTGATAGTATTCCTGACAATATTGTCGAGCGATCGACTACAGAGACTTATGTGCATACAAGCGTCACCGCTACTTCTGAGAGTGTTGTTGCCAATTCTGTCGAACGCACAGTTACGGAAACTCAAGTGGAAATTCCTGCTGAAGCGAGTGTCGATCAATTCTTAGAAACTGCTGGGGATGAACAAAATAAGCAAATTAATCCAGTCATCAATCCTCTAGAAACTGATATATCGACCATTGCCACTACTAATTCTGCGCAAGCTAAGGCACATGCTCAATCACAAATTAATCGTTTTATCAAAAGACTTTATCCACAAAACTAAATCACCCATATAGAGCTTTGCACTTTTTGATAAAACCCATAGAGTAGAAACAGTAGGTTATCCACTACTTCTATTTTGTGGGTTTTATAATTTGTTTGTAATCGAGATCCTAGTGTAAGTGACCGCAATCACCAAAAGTTGATGTCTAAATTACACCCTTATTGAAGCTTACCGATTAGTATGTATATAAATAAAATGATTTTTGGTGGCTAAACTTAAAATCATTTAACAAGTAGAAAGATTGTAGATGCAGTTCAGCTAAAGCTTAGGAAACAAAAATACGTAAAGTTTAGTCATTGGTGTCGTTGGGACAACCTTGTTGGAGGAATATGAGGATGAATAGCACTTTTAGCCTTAAATCTAGTATTGCCTTGCTAGTTTTGGGTGCTGCTATGCTTGCAGCTCCAAAAGAACCAGCAAAATCAACATTAGCCGCACTCAGTGCTTACCAACCAGAGATAGCTGCTTCTGCCGTAGAGGTAATTGCTAGCACTATCCAGTATGAAATTGTCTAGTGAGTTATTTCATAATTCTTAAAAAGAGGGGCAGCGCATTACGCCGCCCCTCTTTTTAGCCTTACGCAAAGCCTAGTTAAAAAAGGTAGAATACTAGAGAAAATTTCTGGCTTTGGTGGACAAGGGGCAATTTTGGAAAAAGGTACGCTAGTCGAAGTGAAATTGCATGGCGATCGCCGCCTTGTCGTAATCGATCGGCCTGAAGGCAAGAAACACTTTCAAGCGATCGATGAAAATGGCAATACGCACACCATCCATCCCCGCGAAATTAATTACACCATCAAAGCTAGTGGTGAAAGCACAAGTTTCAACCATCTGCAAATCCCTTCGTTTTTGCAAAAAGTTGAGAAATTTCTCGATCCTTCTAGCCTAGAAGTGGCATGGGAAATTTTGATAGAAGACAGCCAAGCGACTAGCCCCAACGATCTTGCTAATCTACTATTTTCAGAAATATCTTCTGTTACCTCCTATGCTTCCTACTGTTTGTTGATTAATGACAAGATTTACTTTAAACAGAAAGGCGATTTGTATGAACCGCGATCGAGTTCTCAAGTCTTAGAACTAAAACATCAAGCGGAAGCTGCTGCTCAACGCGCTAAATTACTGGAAGAATTTCAGCAAAAACTTACTACTAAGCTTTCTGGTGGTGAGGTAACATGGACGACTAGCGATCGCGCTCGGTTGGATTGCCTAGAGCGTTATGCTCTTCATGGTGACGAAGCCTCAGACAAAACTGCTGCCCAAGAGCTTTTAAGTTTTGCCAAACGCTCTAAAAACGAACAAGCCGCTTTCCAAATGTTAGTCGATCTCGGTATTTGGAGCGAACATGAAAATCTGAATTTACTACGCAGCCAGATTCCGATTCGTTTTGCTAATGAATTGATTGCCGCCGCCCAAGAATGTTTTACAGCACCAATTCCTGACAACATGAGGGACTTGCGGCGCGATCTCACCCATCTGCATGTTTATACAATTGACGACATCAGCACCACCGAAATTGATGATGGGTTGAGCATTGAGACTCTTGCTGACGGGAAAAAACGTATTTGGATTCATATTGCCGATCCAACAAGATGGCTCGATCCTGAAAGTCCTCTGGACAAAGATGCTCGTAAGCGCGGAACTAGTGTCTATTTGCCCACAGGCGTGATCCCGATGTTCCCGATTGAGTTGGCGGCTGGCCCTATGAGCTTGATCGAGAACAAGGTCTGTCATGCGCTCTCTTTTGCAGTCGATCTTGATGAAGTCGGCGCAGTTGCTAATTATGAGATCGTGGCAAGTTTGGTGAAACCGAACTATCGCCTTACCTATGAAGATGTCGAGGAAATGCTACAACTAGGGGTGGAAGACGATCTCGATCGCCTTGCGGACTTTGCTCGCCTCCGCAAAAAATGGCGTGTCGATCAGGGGGCGATCGAAATTCATTTACCTGATACCAGCGTTAAGGTTGATTCTAAAAATGGCGATCGCCTGACCTTAGAACTGATGGAAGATACCTTCTCGCGTCAACTAGTCGCCGAGATGATGATTCTCGCTGGGGAAGTTGCTGCCAAATTCGCCCAAACCAATAATATTCCCATCCCCTATCGCTACCAAGAACAGCCCGAATTGCCACCTCTCGATACTTTAATGCAATTGCCATCGGGACCAGTACGCGAATTTGCAATTTGTCGCTGCATGACTAAAGGTTCTCTGGGGCTATATGCCTCACGCCATGCAGGTTTGGGGCTCGATGCGTATGCACAGGTGACTTCACCAATTCGGCGATATAGCGATCTACTGGCTCATTGGCAGATCAAAGCTTTTTTACGTGGGGAGTCTTTGCCGTTTACGGCGGAAAGACTTACCGAAATTTTGCAGGCGATCGATCCTGCAATTTGGGATGCCAATCAGGTTGAGCGCCAGTCAGTAAAATATTGGAGTTTGGAATATTTGCGCCGCAACAAAGATGTGGTGTGGGAAGCACTGATGCTCGACTGGTTGCGCGAAAATGAAAAGCTGGCTCTAGTTCTAATCGAAGATTTGGGCTTGAAATTGCCAATGCGAATTAATCGCCAGATTCAAGTGGGCGATAATCTGCGAATCAAAACTGGCGAAGTCGATCCCCGTAAGGACATTATTTACTTCCAAGAAGCTCAACAATCTACCTCAATCTTAGAAATGGAGATGGAGAGAGATAGCGAAGCCGTCACTTAGAGTCTAAGTTCGCTATTCTTTAAATTAATGTGATGCCAAGTTAATTTTTATTCACTTGGCTGGGCGCACTACACTAATTAATTTGCCTGAAAATGATGACTCTGCCAACATTGTTGCATGAATGCGTTTTGCTAAGCCAAGTCTATCTGAGTCATCCGTACAAATAACAATACCTTCATGAATTGGAGCAAAACGATGCAACCGTTTGAAATCCTTACGATTTAATGTTAGTACTAGTCGCTTGTTACTACTGGCAAATATAAGAACTAGATCGTCAGGAATTTTTAAATTAGCATTTCCTGCTTCTTGGACAGTGAGAACATCATGCCCAAAATCACGTAAGTGTTCTACGACCTCAAAGGAAAACTGTTCATCCGTATACAAACGTGCCATTAGTCTTCTTCGTTTTCTTTAATGGCGAGTGCAATTTCTTCAGGATAGGCTGCGGCATAAACCCAAGCATTAGCCAAATCAGTTGCGGAGAGAGTTGGATAGTCTTTTAAAAGTTGAGCTTCGCTAATACCTATGTTGCGAGCATTAACTAATACCCATACAGGAATGCGAGTTCTAACAATACATGCATCTCCACCGCAGACATTGGGCGTTTTCTCGATTCCCCGCCAAGGACTGCTTAAACTTTGTACTAATATCTGAATTGCCTGTGCTTTTTCGTTTGCTGTTAGGGCGAGTAGTTGTGGCTCTAGATTTTGAAGTGTCATAAAACTCCTACCAACTTAAGAGCATAGGATACTCAATATTATAAAAGAACAATCTTTCCAAATATTAGGATTGACTGAAATTAAAGCGATCGCAAACTTATCATTATAAAAAAATAGAGTCAGCACAAAGTGCTGACTCTATTTTTTTATAATTTGATTTTTAATAAGGCAATAAGCGATCGCCCAACATCCCCCCTAACATAATATAAGACCCGCTAAGCGAGTCTTATAACCTTAATGGCGACGGTCGCGGCGTGAGTTATTTCTTACTGGTATAGGAATTAACTCAGGCTGAGGTTGATTTTGACCCAAAAGGGCTTCCAAAACGCGATTTAGAATTTCGCCGATATCCTGCAATACTTTCTTGATCGCTTTCACTATGCTTGGCTCCCTATCATCATCTAGGTTTATTTAATCAATCATAACAAATCTTTTCCTAAACAAATCTAAAGCTGAGCTTACAGTTGCCTTTCTGATCCAATTTCTACCCCTAGAGGGACTAAAACGTAACTCGATCGCCTCGACTTTGCCATCTGGATGCGCGATCCCCACATAAACTAATCCTACAGGTTTTGTCTCCGTACCACCATTTGGCCCAGCGATCCCCGTAATGCTGATCCCCCAGTCCGATTTGATTTTAGACTTGACCCCGATCGCCATTTGTTCGGCAACGATCGCACTAACTGCCCCATACCGATCGAGAATTTGGCGATCGACATTTAGTAAATCAACTTTGACATCATTGCTATAACTGATTACACCGCCGAGAAAATAACTAGAGCTGCCCGATACTTCTGTTAGGGTCTCACCCAGCCATCCGCCTGTGCAGGATTCAGCAACTGCTAGAGTTTGACCGCGTTCCAGTAAAAGCTTACCTGCCACAGTCGCCAGCGTATCTTCATCAGTACCATAACAAAACTCGCCAGTTAGTTCGCGGATCTCCGCTTCAACGGGAGCAATTAAGGCGATCGCTTCTTCTTGTGTATTTGCCCTTGCCGTGATCCTGAGCCTTGCTTGTCCGTAGTTAGCATAAGGTGCAACCGTAGGATTTTTGAGATCGAATAAATGATTGACTTTCGTTGCAAGCGTAGACTCGGCGATGCCCCAGTAGAGCAAAACTTTAGAATGAAATGTTCCCTGTCCGTAGTTTCTATCTTGCAGTAAAGGTGAAGCGGTTTGCTTCCACATAGGATACATTTCACTGGGTACGCCAGGGAAAGTGAGGATCAATAAATTTGGTTGTGGTTCCCAGATCATGCCTGGAGCAGTACCAACGGGATTATGTAAAATCTCTGCGCCCTTGGGCAGTAACGCTTGCTTACGGTTGTTGGCGGTAAGAGTTCTGCCCGTTTGCGCCGCCATCTGCTGGATACGCTCCCAAATCTCGGGACGTTCCTCGAGCGGTGTATTGAAGAAATTGGCGATCGCCTCAGTAGTGAGATCGTCAGGTGTGGGGCCAAGCCCGCCAGTAGTGATAATCAAGTTAGAACGGCTGGCAGCAATTTCTAAAGCCTGATGAATGCGATCGGGATTATCCCCAACAACGGTTTGATAAAAATGAGGGACTCCCAATAAAGCAAGTTGCTGTGCCAAATACTGGGCATTACTATTAAGAATTTCGCCTAGTAATAGCTCCGTACCGATACAAAGGATTTCTGCGCCAACACTCATATGCTTGATCTCACTAGTTTCTACAAATAAAAGGGGTGCTTTGCACCCCTTTTATTTTAGTTATTGATTTCCCGTTGCTTTGGCTTTTCAACATTGATCCGAGGACGCTCAACTTGGACTTGTTGTCGTTCTGGCTCAGAACGATCTGTATTTCGGTCTTGATAATCGTCAGAATTGGCGTTAGGGGTCGGGTCAAAGACTTCAAATCTAGCGTTATGACCAGCTTCTTCGGCCGCGGTCATAACCACTGTCCGAACTGCTTGGATTGTCCGTCCCCCTTTACCAAAAATTCGCCCCCGATCTTCTGGATCGAAAGCAACTCTGATCCAGACGCGATCGCTTTTGCTATTTGACTCAAAATCTACCCGCAAGGCATCTGGATGAGCTAATAATGGCTTCAGCAAAAAACTAATTAAGGCGTTATAGTCTGGCACAAGTTTAGATTGGCACAAGTTAGAAATTAATTCAGCGAATTAGGCAGTAACGAGATCGAATACCTTAGCTTTTTCAAGGATGCGACGTACTGTGTCGGTAGGTTGAGCACCTTGCTTAATGCGAAGAACGATCGCAGGTACATCGAGTTGGGTTTCTTTGGTGCGTGGGTTATAGAAACCAAGCTCGGCGAGGGGACGACCATCGCGACGGCTGGTGCTGTTTACGGCAACGATGCGATAGCTGGCTTCAAACTTTTTGCCAAATCGCTTTAATCTCAACTTCATCATGGGTTTATGGCTCTAATTTCTGCGTGATTCGGTTCAATATTTTAGCAGAATTATAATCCTAGCATTATTAGAATATGTTTGAAAAGTATGTGCGAAGTGTTTATTTTTAGATTTTACGATTAGCACGATCGGCGATCGCCTACCTGTAACTTGTAAGCGGCTTCGGCTCTGCTCAGTCGGCATAAACCCATGATGAAGTTGAGCGGAGCCGAAGTCTTAGGATTTGTATATCAACGCTCGCCTGTGATGAGTATCACTACCACACAATCTTGAAGCAAGGACAATCAAAATAACTTAATCCTGAAAGTGATCCTAAAAGTGAGTCTTTAAGTCCGATCGACTCAGGCAATCTTAAATAGAGTGAAACTAAAGACTCACGATCGCAAGTTAATCGCAACTTATATTTAATTTACCTTTGAGAATCTCCAAGTCTATGCAAACACAACTATTCTCAGGCAAGGATAATTTGAGGCTTGAGCAAGGCTCTACCCACGAAGAAAAGCCAAAGCTAGATCCCGAACTGCTCAAGCAATTACATAGTCTCGATCGACACCCTCAACGCTTGCCAATGTTCATTGGTTTATACTCGCTAGCAGCATTTGCAGCTTATGCATTAGTGCATGCGATCGCATCACCTTGGGTATATCTTCTCTGTTTACCCTTATACCTATTGGCGGCAGCTTCCTTACATGGCATTAGTCTATTTACCCATGAAGGCGTGCATGGAGTTCTAAGTCGCAATTTTCATTGGAATCGATGGCTGAGCATCCTTTGTGCATTACCCGTTGGGCAAAACTTTTCAGCTTATAAAGTTCTCCATCTCAAGCATCACAGGCACTTGGGTGTGAAAGGAGATCCCGATCGTTATAAGAACTATACAAAATGGAATTGGCTCGCATTTTTGATGCATTGGGGCAGATTAATTATTGGCTATCCCGTCTATATTATTGCGATTCCGATTCTTGGGTTTTGGCAGGGAAATAAATCAGAACGAGTATGGATTGCGATCGAAGTTGCCTTACTTGGGATATTAGTGACAGCGGTGCTACGATCTCCTATTCCTTCAGCATTCCTAATTCACGGTTGGCTGATTCCGATGCTTTGGATTAATACAATGGTAAATATTCGCGGCATGAGTCAACACACCTTGCTCGAAGATGAAGACGATTTGATTCGCGGAACTCGCACTATTCTCACAATTCCCTTGGTGCGCTTCTTTATGTGTAATGAGAACTATCACTTAGAACATCATCTCTATCCCGCTGTGCCTTGGTATCATTTACCCCGTCTTCACCAAGAATTGAAGTCAGATCTCGTTCAACAGGGTGCGCCTTACATTCCTTCTTATTTTTCTTTTGTAAGAGATTTTATCGCTGCCAGTTTTCAGCGTCAGCCCGTCGGTAGTGTCGTGATTAATTGAGGAGAAAGAGAATGCAAACTTTAATTAGAAAGCCAATGGCTAATCCTAGAATTCTGCAATATCCTGAATTGATTGTAGAAGACCTTCGCCAGTTGCCATCCTTACAAGCAGCAGTATTGCAGATATCAGAAGTTTATGACTTTAATTCCCATCCCTACATTCTTTGGATGAAAGATCCTTTGACCGATCGCGATTCTTTTCGTCGCAGTCAATTGCCCTTTCGCTTTGCGGTTGAGGCTTTTTCCCAACCATTAGCGGCAGTATTAGCGCGAACTGCGCCTCTAGAAGCTCGATTACCCTTACTGGCGAATATTACTGAAGAACATGGTCATGGCGATCGCTGGCGATCGCATAAATACACCTTTCAGCAATACCTTCATGCCTTGGGCGCAACTGAACTCGAACTAGAGTCTCCTTGCACGGTGCCAGTCTTGGCGTTTAATCAATCAATTTTGTCCTATTGTTTGATGCAGTCAGGAGAATCGGGAGCAGCGATGCTGGGAATGATTGAGCATCTCTATGTCAGCATAAGCGCCGCGATCGCCAGAACCATAAACCAACGAGGTTGGACTAAAAAGGGTAGTCAATCACACTATGCCGTGCATGAAAAGCTAGATACAGAGCACGCTAGAGACTTACTGTTATTAGCAGAAGCTAGTTGGATGAACCCGCATTCTCGCTCACAGGTTTTACGGGGCTTAGCACTTGGCGCTCACTATTTCTGGAGTTTATATCGTGACTTGTAGCTCCATCTCAGCAATTGTTTCAGAAATAGCCTTCTCTCAAGTGCGCGAAGATCCTCGGATTGAGTTGCGCGTAATTCAAGAGTTAGCCAAGCGTCAGAATCATTCGCTGAGAGTGCTTTTAGTTGCTTCAGGCGGTTGCACGGTTCTAAGTTTGCTCGCCAGTCCTGCGATCGCCAGAATTGATGCCGTCGATCTCAATCCCGCCCAACTGCATCTCGTGGAACTGCGCCGACAGGCTTTATTACATTTACCTCTAGTCGATCAATTACGATTGATTGGTGCAGATAAATCCGCTAGCGATCACGATCGTCTCAGCATCTATGCGAAATTAAGTCCACATTTACCAGCCAGCACAAAAGCATTTTGGGACGCAAGACAAAATCAGATAGCGTTTGGAGTAAATCAAGTTGGACGCTTTGAGCAAATGTTTCGCGAACTTGCTGCAAAATTCGCGCAGGTTGGCATCGAGCCTTTGTCAGAACCATTGACTGCAATTCAGTGTTCTCAATGGCGTAATATCTTTGAACAGGTGTTTGAACGGGATAGACTCATCCAAACATTTGGTGAAGCTGCTGTTAACTATTCGATGGATCGCAGTTTTGGCGAACATTTTGCCGATGTCTTTGCCCAAGCTTTGCAGCGTTTTATTCCAAATGAGAATTATTTTTTAACCCAAGTCTGGGGCGATCGCTACACCTCAAATCTCCAAGGCGAAGGAGTTCCTCTTTATCTACAAGCATCTGCTCAAAATGATATTCGCGCATTAGGAACAGAGCGCTTGCAACTACATCAGGGTGCATTTGTCGATCGCCTTCAACAACTTGCAGAATTAGAAAAATTCGATCTGATTCAATTTTCTAATATCTCAGACTGGATGCCTCTGGATAATCTCCATCAAATGCTGATAGATGCTGTCGCTTGCCTGAAGTCGGGTGGTGCAATCATCGGGCGAAGGCTCAATGGCGACCACAATTTAGAAGCAATTATGGCTGAGCATATTGCTGTCGATCGCCAACTCAGTCAGGAATTGCTTGCTAGCGATCGCTCGTTTTTCTATCGTGAAGTCGTAGTAGGGTTTCGGTCATGAAGTTTCATCGCATTGAGTTATCCGAACGTTCTTTATTCCAAGCTGGAATCGAAGCGATCGAGCAAACTGCTTTCTATCCTTTAGGGAATGATTTCTTTCAACTCGATCATGGTGATAACTACTTTGCTTTTTTCGATCGCCTTGGTGATGTCCATTACTTTGCGGCTCTAGATGGCGAACGGGTAGCAGCCGTTGGTGCAGGAATATTAAGGGAAGTTCCCTATCGACAAGGTGAGGCTTCTCGTTTAGCTTGGTATCTATGTGATTTAAAAGTACATCCAGACTATCAGCGGCAACATCTTTCGATGAGGATTTTGCACCATGCTTTGACCTCCTGTATTAGGAAATGCGATCGCGGCTATGCAATTTCCATGAATGCAGGTGATGGTAAGCCTAATAGACTAGCACGAGTTTATGAGAAGTTTAATCTCGTGCGGTTTCGCTGCTCATCAATATTGGGAATATATAGCGTAGATGCAGAAGTAATGCGATCGCTTGAACCCACACTGATTAAATATCGCGGTAATATTTCTTATCTGTCCCTACAAGGAATTAAGGATTTAAAACTACAAAGTAATGGACAAAGACTGCCCTTGCTTCATGTCCAATGGGGAGAAAATATACAAACAGATACTTCAACTCCGTTAGCTAGTTATACACATATGTTTTGCGTACCAAGTGATGATGAGCTAGCGATCGATCTTAAGGCAAAAGGGATAGTTCCCAATGCGACTGCTAGTTTAGTCAGTCATGGCATGGAAAAGAGTGATTGGCGCTTTATCCTAACTAGCGATATTTGAGTTGTTTGAGCGAAAAATGGCATAAATACGCATTAAAGTAAATTTAATGCCAAGAAATCTTGAACTGTCAAAATCGGGATGTTTTTAAACGGATTCAAAATCAGTAAATCCGAGTCTCCACTAACAATGTATGTTGCTTCGCCATTTACTGCTAACTCTAAATATTTATCATCTTTGGGATCTCGACAAATCTTGACCGTTTCTTCAATATCAACAAACTGTACTGTCTTAATAAGTCTTGCTAGGAGTGACTTTCGCTCTGTTACAGTCAAATATTTGTCAAATTTGGGTCTAGATAAAACTTCCTCCAATTCTGACAACACCTCTATTGACATTAGTACTACACCATTTGTCTGAGCTTTATCTAGGGCTTGACGTGCTTTGCCTTCTTTAGCTAGAAATGCACTAACAATAATATTGGCATCAATAACAAACAGGTTTTTAGCGTTCATTGAGAATAGATTCCAAAATTTCTGGAGTTAACCCTCTTTCTTTAGCTCTGTTGCTAATTTCATCCATCAGTTCTCGTAGCAAATCAATATCTCTATCTACTGGCTTGTGAAGTAAGAGACTAACTATAGCTTGAATTTTTTGACGTTCTTGCAAAGATGCAGACTGATATGCTTCTGCAACCTCTCGGCTAACTTCAATAGTAATTTTGTTCATAGCTCTATTTTAAATCAATCGTCTGAACAGTGCTGTAATGATTCTTAACTAAACATAAATGTATAAATTATTTCGTTAAGTAGTTTGTTGTAGTGATTTTTGGATTATCCGTCTTTTTTCTCTGTATTAAGAAGAGATACTTTAAACTTTGCTTAGGAAGTAACTTGATCGCATTTTCTTCCATTCCACTTTTTTAATAAATTTTCTTTATTTTTAGACTACTAGTCACCAAATTGTTTTTTATATTATCATTCATTTTTCGGTATAGTTTGGTAAATAAGCATTGAGACGTATGGAGACAGATATAAAGTGACTTTACCAATCAACTTGCAAAAAAAGTATATTGATCGTTTTGATGTACTTATCACACAAGGAGAAGTAATTACTCAGAAAATTAGAGAGGATGTTGTTAATCATAGAACATTAACAAGTTCTCCTTCAGTTATGCAATGGAAAACTTGTTGTATATCACTGCTGAGTCAGGTTTTAAAAGGAAGTAATGCTCATAAATACTTGATTGAAGAATTTGAAGAGATACATATTAGTAATCCTAAAAAAGCTACCAAAGGCTATATTGACATGCTATCCATGTCTGAGGCTGTTGGCAAACTAAAAGCTATCAAAGATGATTTTGAAAACGGATTTCTAGCTAACTTATCAATGCAAATTGAGGCTGAAATTTCTGCCAATTATATGGAACAGGCAGAACAGCTACTTATTGAAGGAAAAAGTGGTGCATATGATCATGTTCCAGCAGCAGTTTTAACTGGTGCAGTGTTAGAAAAATCTTTACGCACACTCTGCGATCAGCAAAACCCGCCTATTCATACTTTTAAAACAACTGCGAAAGGTTCAGAACCGCTTACATTAAATCCTCTCATTGACGAGCTCAAAAAAGCAGCATTGTTTAATGAATTAAAAGCTAAACAGTTACGTGCTTGGGCGGATATTCGCAATGCCGCAGCACATGGTGAATTTGATAAATTTTCTCGTTCCGATGTTGAACAAATGATTGAAGGCGTAAAAAACTTTTTGGCTACCTATATGCTCTAAACGAACCATCTGAAAATTTGCCTGTGGACTATCTCAAGATTTTGACTCGGAGTGTGATGAGGTAGATGTTTAGCTTTAAACAGTAATTTATTAAATGAGTCCCAGAATGCAAGATATTTATCAACAAAATATAACTCAAGGTAAAGTTTTTATAGTTGGTGCGGGAATTGGTGGCGTGGAGTTTTTGACGGTTCGCGCTAGGGATTTGATTAGTGTTGCTGAAGTAATTATTAGTGATGCGCTGGTCGATCGCACTTTATTGGATCTGGCTCCAGAAAAATGCGATCGCATCATTGCTGGCAAACGTGGCGGACAGGAAAGCATCAAGCAAGCCGAAATCAATCAAATGTTGGTGGATTATTGCTTACAAGATAAGCGCGTGGTGAGGCTCAAGAGTGGTGATCCTTGGATTTTTGGGCGATCGCTACCTGAGATACTTGCCTTACAAGCAGCAAATTGTGAATGGGAAGTTGTTGTAGGAATTTCTAGCGCGATCGCTGCACCGATGTTGGCAGGGATTCCGCTTACAGAAGTGGAATCCAGCTCTTGTTTTGCGGTGATGACGGGACATGATTTGGAGCGATTGCCTTGGGAAGCGATCGCCCAAATTCCGACGCTGGTAATTTTGATGGGGACAAATAATCTGGGGGGACTATTAGAGAAATTGCAAGGGGGAAGATCTGGGGATACAAAAATTGCGATCGTGCGTTGGTGTGGGCGACCTGAGCAGCAGGTATGGACAGGGACTTTGGTGGATATTCAGTCGAAATTACCTGAAGGATCGCTCTCGCCTGCGGTGATTGTTGTTGGGGAAGTCGTAAAGTTTCATGAGCAATTGTCCAGTTCGTACGGTAAATCGTTAGAAAATTTTGAGCAGAGTCCAGAAAAGGAAAAGTTAGCATTGCAAGGCAAAACGATTTTAGTAACAAGGGCGGCGAGTCAGTCTAGCCAATTTTCAGATTTACTTACTAGTCAAGGAGCAGAGGCGATCGAGATGCCAACTTTGGCGATCGCTCCGCCGACTAGTTGGGAAATGTTGGATCGGGCGATCGTCGATCTTGCTAGTTATGACTGGCTAATTTTGACTTCAGCAAATGCCGTTGAGAGCTTTTTTGGACGCTTGCAACGGGCTGGTAAAGATAGTCGCGCTCTACATTCGCTTAAGGTCGCGGTAGTCGGACGCAAGACTGCGGAAGTACTGGCAAATTATGGGATTGCGCCAGATTTAGTGCCAACAGATTTTGTTGCCGATGCTTTGGTTGATGCTTTTCTGGCTATTTCCGATCGTGTTTTAACTGGCAAAAAAATGTTGTTCCCGCGCGTGGAGTCTGGGGGGCGCGAGATTTTGGTGGAGCAGTTGCAACAACATGGTGCAATTGTCGATGCTATTCCTGCCTATGAGTCTGGATGCCCTGAAGTGATCGATCCTGTAGCGCTAGCAGCTATTCAAAATCAACGACTCGATGCGATCGCCTTTGCTAGCTCCAAAACGGTGAAGCATTTTTGCCAATTACTAGAGCGTACTGCTTCTACCGATACTTGGAAATCATGGATTGCCAAAGCAAAAATCGCTTCGATTGGCCCCCAAACATCTAAGACTTGCTACGAGTTGTTAGGGCGAGTTGATTGTGAAGCAGTGGAATATACCCTTGATGGTCTGGTTACGGTGATTAGAGAAAGTTTTAGATAAGGAAGAGATTATAAAAACAAGCAATTTCTGACATTTACAGGTTTTTTCCATACAATAAATATATAGGCTCTTTTATAAATTGAGATTTATGCCCCAATTTTTGTGACATAAACCTCAAGAATAACGAACTTAAAATTTTCACGAAAGCAAAAGAGTCAATTGATTAGCCTAGCGGCACTTTTTTATAGAGGCTTAATTGTATGGAACTTGTTGCTTTTCTCCACAGTGAGATGCTTTGCGAACGCCTACAGCAAGGTGAATCGCTCGATCGAGATTTAGACTGTCAATTGCTTGATTCGATCGCTAAATCTTCACATCAAGCTAAGTCAGTCCTGTGTGTTGGACTAGCGGCGGGTGCGATCGCCATGAATGTTAACCCGATTGCCGCCTTTGCCTATACACCTGAAATTGCCAGTATTCAACAACTATTAGCTAGGCGGGGCTTCAATCCTGGAGCGATTGATGGTGTTAAAGGCCCTGCTACAACAGAGGCAATAATTGCAGCGCAAACATTTTATAAGTTAGAGACTGATGGCATCATCGGCTCAAAAACCCTTGCGGCTTTGCAGGAAGATACCTATGAATCGACTGAATCTAATGCATCCGTTGAAACTACGCCAGTTAGTGCCCCTAATAACGTCAGCAAATCAGACGAAATTAAAAATGTACAGCAGTTATTAAGCGATCGCGGCTTTTACGGTGGTGCGATCGATGGCATCAAGGGGCCAATGACCCAAGAGGCGATTATTCTTGCGCAGAAAACCTATGGCTTGATTGCTGATGGTATTGCAGGATCTTTAACTATTGCTGCTTTAGAGGCAGGTAGCAACTACGTACCAGTTAGCTATCAAGAGCCAACTAGCAATAGTTCTGATAACTCGATCGTTGAAGGACAAAAACTGTTGAGCAGTTTAGGATTTTATGACGGAGCGATCGATGGTATTCAAGGTTCAAAGACTAGTGCTGCCATTAAAAAAGCACAGGCTTTGTATGGCTTACCTGTCGATGGAGTTCTCAATGCTCAAACTATAGCAGCTTTAAAATCTTAGGAATTTAGAAGCCTTGCTTAGCAAGGTTTCTAAATTCTAGGATAATAAAAGCGCCTAGCGCTTTTATTATGAACTCTCTATGAATGCTGTTATCGATCTCAATATCCCTAAAATGGCGATCTCCCTTGGTATGGTGGCGATCGCCATTAGTTTTTCGGTTTGGCAAAAACTAACGATCGAAAAAAATTTATTAATTGCCACTTTCCGCAGCATCATTCAGTTGATCGTAGTGGGATTTTTGCTAGATGCTGTATTTGAAATCAAACAGCCAGTCGTGATTCTATTCATCATTTTATTGATGAGTTTGATGGCAGCCCGCGAAGCCAAAAATCGCGTGCGAGAAAAAGTACCCTATGTCCTGCCGATTATGTGGATATCAGTAATCGTTGGCACTCTTGCAATTCTTGCTTACACCACATTTTTAGTCGTGCAGCCCGATACTTGGTATGCACCGCAATATCTGATCCCACTTGCAGGAATGATTTTAGGAAATTCCATGAATGGTGCAGCGATCGCTGCCGAGAGGTTCACACAGGATTTAGTCAAGCGATCGCGGGATATCGAGACACATTTATGTTTGGGTGCAACACCACAACAGGCGATCGCTAATTACCAATCCGATGCCATTAGAGCCGCGATGATTCCCACAATTAACGTGATGATGGTGGCAGGTGTGGTGTCTTTACCTGGAATGATGACGGGACAAATCTTAGGTGGCGTATCACCTTTATTGGCGGTGAGATATCAACTAGTGATTTTATTTGCGATTACAACTGCCAATCTAATCACGGCATTAATATTAACAAATCTCGTTAGCCGCCAGTTTTTTACATCAGCCCAGCAATTAAAACTGCCTTAAATTAATATCGACTGATTAATTTAAGGCAGTTTTAATTAGAAAAAATATTAACTGAACAATTTTAAAAATGTCAGAATTTCTATAGTGAATTTATACACAAATTAAACATTAACAGGTTTACCATTGTTTGTTTGGTTTAACTGCTTAAATTTACGGCGGACAAAACGCAAGAAAAGCAACCATTTTTCAGCAGGATACTCGTAAAACGAGAAGATATCTCCAAAAGCTGCAAAGGCGTTTTGATGGTGTAGCCAATGTCTTTCAGGAGTGGTGATAAATAATAGATCGCACCAAGATTTAAAAGGTTCTGGAGTTTTCCATTCAAGAATGGAAACATGTCGCCAAACTACATGGAACTCACCTAACAACAAACCAATAATTGTACCGACCGCCGATAATTGCCATAGCCAAGGAGTAAATATAAAGTAAGGAACTGCTCCTAAAATGCCATCTAGCAAGACGAGGGGATTTCTGGTCAAAACTGCATAGTGAAGAAAGCTGCGGTTTTTTCCATGATGCACAATACTATGAAACTTGCCAAATACATGTTCGGGAACATGATAGAAAAATGTTGAAAAGAAGTCGCCTAGCAGAAGTAACAGCACTGTTGCCGTAATTGCTTTAATCAACTCTAAAGTAACTTCTAAAAAAACTTCCAAAGTAAACCCTCACAACTTGATTTAAGCCTAAGAGATGAAGTTAAAGTTACGTTTATACCAAGGTTAAGAATCGATTGGAGCTAAGTAAATGTACTTGGATCGACCGTAAATCGTTAAATAAATTTTTAGATATGCTTAATAAAACTTAAAGAAAAAAGCGGCTTGCTTTGCAAGCTGCTTTTTTCTTTAAGTTTCAATTTGTGATGCTAAACGATCGCTTAAAAAATGATACCAACCTGCTGCAATATCCACATCTGTAAATCTAATGCTTGGCATTTCACCAGTTTTAAGTACTAATTCCAAGGAGATTTTTTTAGGATTTGATGGGAATTTGGCATCTTTGCTATCAAAAAACTTACTGTCAATCCGAAATCTAATCCGTGCAATATCTTGAAAACTAACTGTTTGGATCTCTAGTGGATCTTTGCGCGTGGGCTTTCCCCATGTCAGGCGATCGCCTTTTTGACCTAAAACTGCGTAAATATCGTATTTATGGCGCTCAAATTGCTCAGCCCAGCGTTTATAGGACTCAATTTTTTGGTATTCATTCCAGCCCGACCATGCTAGCCAAAAGAACACTACAAGCAATGGCAACCACAATAATCCACGTTCCATAGATTAAAAATTTAGTTTGTTTACTAATAAATCTTGCTGTGCTTCGCACGGCAAGATTTACTTTTATTATTAGCGTGGAACGCTGTAACTACGAGCATGGAGGGACTCGAACCCCCGACCCTCAGGACCGGAACCTGATGCTCTATCCAACTGAGCTACATACCCAAACTGGCTTACATAATACCATAATTCTTAAGAGTAAGGGTGCACAGCTCTTGCTCTTAAGAATTAAAGGAAAAACGCCGAACTGCTAGCAAACTTCCCAATACACCGATCACCGAGCCAAAGATAACTAACACAGCGGGTAAAAGAAGCTGCACTCGCAGATCCGTTGTTAATCCCAAGGTTAAAGATTTGATTAGCTCTGGTTGATTGACGATCGCCCCACCTAATAAATTCAAGCTCAGCATGAGCATCAAATAAGCAGTAGCCGCTCCTGTAATGCCAAACACTATCCCTTGCAGCACAAACGGAAAATAAATCCATGTTGCCGTTGCGCCTACCAGTTGCATCACCTCAATCTCTCGCCGTCGTGCCAATACAATTAAGCGAATTGTCGTCGTAATCACCGCGATCGCAATCACCGTAAAAATTGCCACGATCGCCACACTGCTATTACTCAAGGCACGGCGCAATTGCCCAATCCGCTCCACCACCTCATTGGTGTACCACACCTCATTAATCCCTTTTAAACCTGAAATCCGTTTAGCAATATCAGGTACGCGATCGCTAGAAATAGCCCTGACCTTAAACTCATCAACCAAAGGATTGCCACCAAGCTGCTGCGTTGCTTGACTGAGATCGGTTTTGCCCAAGTCCTTCATCAGATTTTGCCATGCATCCTCCTTGGGAATAAGCCTTGCCGAAGCGACCCCATCTACTAGGAGCAAGCGAGGCTGCATCGATTCACCCACTATATTTTCGTCAAGGTAAACCGAAATTTCAAGCTGGCTGCCTAATTGACCTAAGACATTTTCTAGCTGCCAAGAAATTTGGAGGCTAGCCCCAAACAAAAATAGCAGCACAGCTACTGTACTAATTGCTGCCCAATTCATCCAGCCACCGCGTCGCAATCCTAAAAAAGTCTCGCGCAGCAGATAGTCAATTTTAGTGAAGAAGCGAACGACGTTTTGTACCATAACTTTAAAGGGTTTGTGATGTGGGCAACGCCCACATCACAAACCAAAACTCAAATTGTGATTGACAGACTACTAGACGATGTAACCATTATGCAAATGCAAAACAGGATGATTGGCGGCTCTTACTAGCTGCTCATCGTGAGTAGTTAAAAGTACCGTTACTCCAAAAGAATTAAGCTTTTTCAAGATTTTAATCACCTGCCAAGCATTATCGGGATCGAGGTTGCCCGTGGGTTCATCGGCAAGCACTAGAGGTGGTGTATTGACGATCGCTCTAGCAATACTTGTCCTCTGTTGCTCTCCACCTGAAAGCTCTTCGGGAAAACAATCGGCTTTATGCATTAAGCCCACCATCTTTAGGGCTGGTTGCACGCGACGCTGGATTTCCTTATAGGTATAGCCTTGTGCCATGAGGACAAAAGCTACATTCTCAGAAACAGTGCGGCGTGGTACGAGTTTGTAATCTTGAAAGACGATGCCAATCTTGCGACGCAACATTGCAAGGTTATTTCCTTTTAAACCATTCAGGTTAAATCCATTCACAATTACATCGCCATCGCTAGCTTGTTCAGCGCCATAGAGCAATTTTAGTAATGTGGATTTCCCCGACCCCGAATGACCTGTAATAAACTTAAAATCCCCTTGATAGAGTTCGATATTGACATCGCGTAAGCCAACAGCGCCGTTCGCATAGGTCTTGCGAACATTTTCTAATTTGACGATCACCGACTTTTTATTGTTGGTGTTGTTTTCATCAGAGCTTTTAGTTTTATTTGCGTTGGTTGGTGTTGGATTTGGCTTTGTTGGCAGTTTTAGCATTGGCGATCGCTTCTATATTCTTAAAAAGCTGAACATCAGGTACAGCATGTCCAATCTTTCACATGAGATTATACAGACCTCGTCAAGCGATCGGCATCAGCTATTACAGCCATTCAAAACCCAAATAAAGAAAGGCGGCGCTTCGCGCCGCCTTTCTTTATTTGGGTTTTATATCCTAAGCAAAACTTGCATTGCTATATCCTTCCTGTAGCTTTTGAATGGGAAAGCTATACATTTCATGACTTCCCCCAAAAATATGGTTTTTGTATGCTAAATTATTGCGGATTTCAAATTCTAATTAATAATTTGAAAATTCATAAGTTAGTTTTTTCTACTCATGGGATATCATGAGCGAAATTTGTTAAAAAACTAGTAAGCTTTTATTGATCTGGTGCTTTTACCTAAAAAATAAAGGCTTACGATCCTTATGCTTGTAGAACCAGCTATCCTGTCAGTGACAGTAATGTAATAACCAAAGGAATTAGCTAATCAATCTATATGTCTATTCACCAAACCAACTGAGGGGTTATCAGCAGTGGCAGCTCACAAGATACTCGTGATTGATGATAGTCGCGTAATCCGTAATATGGTGCGTGACATGCTCCCGCCAGCAAACTTTGAGGTGCTAGAGGCAGCCGATGGCATCAAAGGTCTCGAAATGATCCACGAGCAAAAGCCTTGGATGATCATGCTAGATTTTTTATTGCCCAAAATGAGTGGTTTTGAGGTTTATGAATCTTTGCAGCAGAATGCAGATTTGAGCCACATTCCCCTAATTTTGATGTCAGGTCGTAAGGAAGAAGTAACTAGTAAGATAGGTGAGCCATTTGAAGATAAATATCTTGTATTTATTGAAAAGCCTTTTGAACAGAAAGAGCTGATCGTAGCGATTAAAAAAGCAATGGATTTGGCAAAACGGCGGCCACGTATCTCTGTTATACCTACCAGTCCTACTGCCGATGTAGCTCCTCAAGAACGTACAGATGGTGCTCTAGTTAAGCGCATCGAAGTATTAGAAGCTAAGCAGAAGTTACTAGAGCAGCAGATGGCATCGCAGCAAAAGCAATTCCAGCAGCTAGTGGACTTTATCAAGAAAAAACTAAAGTAATCAAAAGAAGATGTGCTGAGGTTTGTATTGGATTAAGAAAAAATGCAAAACCAATAAATTAAGAGGCGGCGCTGTGCGCCGCCTCTTAATTTATTGATGAATAGAACCATCGGGCATAACTGCCCCACTTAGTTTTGTGCGATCGAGTTTGGCGAGACTGAGATCGGCTTTTAGAAGATTTGCTCCTTGTAGATTTGCGTTGCTTAAGTCGGCTCTTGTTAAAATGGCACCGCGTAAATCAACATTTTCGAGATTGGCGCGACTGAGATCCGCCCAGCCGAGGTCGGCTCCGCGAAGATCGGCTCCGCTTAAGTTAACGTGGGTCAAAATTGATTCACTAAGATCGCATCCATGCAGAGATACACCTTGCATATCGATATCATGTAAATGCGTTCGTTCAAAGTTACGATCGCCTTTAGCATAGCGATCGAGCAGTTCTGCCTTGGTTAGTGCTGCATGAGAAGGTAATGTCATAATCTGTTTTCGTAAGGATTAAGATGTGTAAAGCACTTCCCTTCCTTATCCTAAAGTATTTTATATATTGATTTTTATCATGACAGATTGGTTGCAACGTACAGAATTATTGATTGGGGCAGATGGTCTCAATAAGCTGAAGCAGGCGAATGTCTTGATAGTTGGGATGGGTGGTGTCGGTAGTTTTGCGGCTGAGTTTTTATGTCGCGCTGGAATTGGGCGTATGACAATTGTTGATGGCGATCGCGTCGATCCTTCTAATAAAAACCGTCAAATAGTGGCGCTCAATAGTACGGTCGATGTGCACAAAGCTGATGTGATGGCTGTGCGAATGCATGATATTAATCCTGAAATGCAATTGACTGCGATCAAAGAATTTCTTACGCCCGATCTGATGACGGAGCTAGTGACGACAAAGTTTGACTGGGTGCTGGATTGCATTGATAGTCTGCAACCGAAGCTCTATTTCCTCGGAGCGGCTGTGACTAATGGGGTGAAGGTAGCTAGCAGCATGGGTGCGGGTGGGCGAGTCGATCCGCAGAAGGTGAGAATTGCGCCAATTTTTGAAACTGATTGTTGCCGATTTGCTTACAAGATTCGCAAAGGTTTACGACGTAAGGGTTTTGCCCATGCCAATATCATTGCCGTTTATTCTGAAGAATTAGTCAATCGCGACTCGTTGCAATTAACTGATGGTAGTAATTTCAAGCGATCGTACTA
This sequence comes from Pseudanabaena frigida, assembly GCA_003242085.1. GTDB lineage: Bacteria > Cyanobacteriota > Cyanobacteriia > Pseudanabaenales > Pseudanabaenaceae > Pseudanabaena > Pseudanabaena frigida. The sequence continues at coordinate 21,364 of QBML01000008.1, forward strand.
CGGTACGATTTCCTATTTACCTGCCTTGTTTGGCTTAAATTTAGCGAGTGTTGTTATTCGCGATCTGATCAATTAAAAAGAAGCTGCACGCAGTGCAGCTTCTTTTAGAATTAAGCGAATGGCGGGAATCGAACCCGCAACATCTGCTTGGAAGGCAGAGGTTTTACCACTAAACTACATTCGCATGTGCGCACTTAACATTAGTTTTATTACATGCAGTTATTAAGTATAGCAGCGATCGCTATATTGTCAAAGCCTGATATCAAAAAAATAGCAATTCTCATTATGGAGCCGATTTAGTTGTTTTCAGCGCCTGCGGCGCTGAAAACAACTAAATCGGCTTTTGGAAAGCTGCTTTCCAAAAGCCGATTTTTAAAATTCACAATAGCCTTGATCCATTTCGATGCGATCTAATACTTTTAAGCCGCGAGGGTCGCCAAGTTTTCGCAATGCGTTTCGTGCATCGGTCTGGACACTGAGATCTTCGTCATCAAGAGCATAAATCAAAGCATCAACAGCATCGTGATAAATCTCGTCTTGGGTGTCAAATTCACGGCGCTTTTGCACAATTAATTTGCCGAGAGACCATGCACAGTTACCACGTACAGCTGACATCGAATCTTTAGTTAGAGCATCGACTAGAGGCTCGATCGCTTCTAGATCCCCTAATTGTCCGAGCGCACTGGCTGCCCACAGGCGCACTGCCGTAATGTCATATTTGAGGGCAGAAATAAGGGGTTTTAAGCCTAAACTAGCGCGACAGGTTCCTAAAGCCCAGACAATGCCTTTGCGGACATAGCCATTCCAGTCTTGATTAAGCTGATCGATTAACGGGGCGATCGCTTGCTCGCTTTTGTTGCGTCCAAGGGCATAGGCAACGCTAACCCGCACGAGAGGACATTCATCTTGCAGTAATTCGATCAGGCGTGGGATGGCTCGCTCATCCTCTAGTTCACAAAAGGCTCTGGCAGCTTGCATCCTTTCGAGGACGATCTCCGAATTGAGGAGTGCTAACATCTCATCAGGATCGGGAAGAGGCATTTCCTCTTCAGGTGGCAAATCCAATGGACTTAGTGGAGATGCTTCAATGTCTAAAATTGTTAGGTCGTCATTGAGTGTCATGGCGATCGTCATGGCAAAAAGTTGGGCAGAGTGCGATGCCCCGATGTGTGTTGTTATCTTACAGTGCTTTGTCCTGCTTTGTTAACTAGGATCGCAGCAAGCGATATACGCTGAAGATTCTGAACTCATGTAGGATTGCTGTAATCCCAAAATATAGTTAACGAGCGTGCAATCTTCTCCTCTAGTCTCAACAGAATCAGAGCATCTATCTGTAGCCGATCGCATTGAATCTTTTAAAGCTGGGTTTCTTGGTGCGATCGCTAGTGTTTTCGCATTTTTTGCGATCGCCATTTTGCATTATGGTTTGCAGCAGTTTTGGCAAACTATTCTGACAAGTTCACCTGTGCAACTAATCACAAGCTTTGAGCTTGGTAATCCCTTCGTTTTGTTCATCAAGTTAGGAATGATTGGCTTTTCAGGTTTTTTGTTTGCAGTCACCTATCGCTATATTGTGCGTCGCGATTGCAATTCACATCTCAAATCAGGGGCAATTTTAGCGTTTGCCTGTATCCGTTGTTTCGCGACAATTGATCGCGATTTGTCAGCGCTCACTTTACTGCCTTTAATGCAATCAACTTTAGCGATCGCTATTTTACTGCTCGAAAATATTGCATGGCTGGCGATCGTCCAAAGCATTCTCGAAACCGCAATTCATCATAAATGGATCGCTGCTTTTGGCTCAGCGAATTGAGTCGCAAATGAGTGTTTGGGGGATAACAAAACAGCGATCGCTTGTTAATTCTGTTATAGGCTATTTCATCTTTTTGATAGGTTTGCCTAGGTGCGAAAATCACACAGGTTGCTAGAGCGATCGCCCAAAGCTATTAGGGGATGTGGCATAATCGCTCTGGCGGGAAATTTACAGTTTTCATGGATTTAAGCTCACAAAAAGAGAAATTTAGCGAGGCTTATGTCCTAGCCGTAGCCGCAACCGCAGGATATGGCACTTATAAACCCAGTCCCGACGACGATAGTGTTGATTTTGGGATCGCGGCGCGGACTACTTCTCAGGCTAATGGCGTTGTAACAATGCGATCGCCAAGATTGGAACTACAACTCAAATGCACCGCAGCGCCAACGCCGCTTGGGGATAGTCTCTCATTCCCGCTTAAACTCAAAAATTACGAAGAACTGAGAGCCGATAATTTTGTGATTCCGCGCATTCTTGTCGTTGTTCTCGTCCCCGATCTAGCCACGGACTGGCTGGCTCATTCTGAAACTGAGCTTTGTCTGCGGCGTTGCGGTTACTGGGTTTCATTGCGGGGCAAACCTGCGACAAGCAACACAAAAAACATTAAAATAGAAATACCTCGTCAAAATCAGTTTACGGTTCTCGCTCTACAGGCGATGATGCAGAGACTAGCGCAGGGAGAGCTACCATGACTCTAAAAACTTCAGTTGCAAATATAGAAGCAATTAGTCCTGAAACCCTCAGCCAATATCTCAGGGCTAGAGGTTGGCACGAGTCTGGAGATTTTTTGGGAAACGCTTCTGTTTGGCATCGTGGTGAAGAATTAGAAGTCCTATTGCCTAAAAGCGATCGCCTTCGCGATTATAAAACTAGGGTTTGTGAAATTATCGACGTACTCGAACTTTCAGAGCATCGCGATCGCCAACAAATTTTAAACGATTTGCTATTACAACCGACTGACCTGATTAAAATCCGCATCGACAGTCCAGATATTATTGGCGGCACGATTCCGATTGATGAAGCGGTGCGGCTATACGAAGCAACTTCTAAAATTATGAAGTTTATCGCTTCCTCAACCGTGCAACCTCGTTCCGTTTATCGTGGTGGAATGTTTGCCGAAGTAAGGGAATATCTACAAGAACTCCGCGTGGGAGAAACGGAGCGGGGGAGTTATATCATTAACGTTCTCTCGCCGATCATGCAGGAGCATAAGAACTTCGGACGCAAGGTCAATCTCTCTCTGAATAGAGCCTTAACGGCGATTAATACGACGACTAAGGATGTCTTGGCGGGAAGCAATATCGATATTTTCGAGCAGTCTGTCGAATCTGGGGTTAGTTCCAATTTGTGCGACGCTTTGTTGGAGGTTGGTAATTATACCGATCTGCAAGATCTCAGCTTTCGCTGGCAATGGTCGCCCATGTGGGATGCGCCAGCGATCGCTAAGGAAAAGTTGGCTCTCTCTAAGCAAACTTTTCCCGTTCTCAAGGAGGCTAGCAAGCTTCTCAAAAGCAAAGATATCATTCGCAAGCGTTCTGAAACTAAGATGCAGTCACAACGCAGCGATCGCCTTACTCCGATTTCAGGCAAGGTGATTGGTTTGACGCGCCGCGATGATGCGGCGGTGGCTAGCGTGACTATCTTGGCAAAGATCGAAGGGATCGATCGCGAGTTGCAATTGGAACTAAGCGAAAGTTCTTATGCAAAAGCAGTTCACGCCCATTTAGCACGCCGCAAAATCTCTTGCTATGGTGAAGTTGTTAAAAATGGTGAGGCGATCGCAGTTCAGAACGTTCGAGATTTGCGCGTAGTTTAGATTTTTGTGGTTTGCAAGAACATCTTAGTAAGTTGAATATCGATCTATCTGACTTTCATTTACCCCACTTGTAGCAATAGAAGTAAAACTCATGACTAAACCACCACTCCCCCAACCCCAACTCGATCGCACCCCAATCACCTCCGATCAGTACTTTGAATACACCCCCGAAAAACTAGAACTATGGGACGGATTCTATGAATATGGAGGTCAAGACTTCACAGGCTTTTATCTGGGCATCTTGGCAAACATGGGACTTCGGGAAGCCGTGCGCCATGTAACGATGTCCAAATGGTTAGAAGCTATTCAAGAAGTCGCATTGCAAAATCCCAAACTCGATGAAGCCATGCGCGATCGGCTAAATCGAGGCTTAGCAGATTTACAAGCAGTTGCCGATTATTTAGAAGAGCATTAAAGAAACCCAAACTTCACATGGCAGAATGTGAGAGTAGCGATCGCAAAATTTCCCACAAAAAACTATGACAGTGATCAAAGCGACGAATTTACCCTTTGCTCTTTCTAAAGAAGAACTTACGCAATTTTGTCAAAAAAATGGGATTGCTAAACTTTCCTTGTTTGGATCTGTCTTACGGCAAGACTTCCGACCTGATAGTGATGTTGATGTTTTGGTGAATTTTCTCAGCGATCGCAAAGTTAGTTTTTTAGATCTTGCAAGAATGGAACGAGAGTTATCGGTATTATTTGCAGGTAGAAAAATTGATTTGAGAACCCCTAAAGAGTTAAGTCCTTATATCCGCGATCGCGTGATTAATGAATCTTTGGTTCAGTATGGCAATTGATAACATAACCCGTCTGCATCACATGATCGATGCAGCAAAAGAGGCGATCGCATTTGCTAATGGTAAATGCAGAGAGGATCTTGAGAGCGATCGCCTACTCTTGTTAGCTTTAGTCAAAGATTTAGAAATCATTGGTGAGGCAGCTAGCAAACTCACACCTGAAATTAGAGCGTGTTATCCCCAATTGCCTTGGATCGATATTATTACAATGCGAAATCGCCTAGTACATGAATATTTTGGGATTGATGAAAGTATTGTTTGGGATACAGTAACGAAAGATTTACACCCTTTGATTGAGGAATTAGAAATCATTCTTCAACACGAAACTGTAAATGCTAACTAATTGATTGCGATCGCCTAAACACTGAAATCCTAATTTGACATGACAGAATGTGAGAGTAGCGATCGCCGTTGCAAAATTACTACATTCTCAGATTCATGGCTAATCAAATCGTACCCGCAGACTATGACCAGTTATTGCGAGATCTCAAAGTTCGTATTCGCTTGGCACAAGTTAAAGCTGCGTTGGCGGTAAACCGAGAATTGGTATTACTCTATTGGCAAATTGGGCGAGAAGTTTTGCTCCGTCAAGGACAGGAGGGTTGGGGAACGAAGGTAATTGAGCGTCTAGCCAAAGACCTGAAGCATGAATTTCCTGACATGAAGGGTTTCTCGTCGCGCAATCTGAAATATATGCGGTCTTTTGCCGAAGCATGGTCAGATGAACAAATAGTGCAGCAACCTGCTGCACAAATCCCTTGGTTCCATAATTGTATTTTGCTCGATAAGGTAAAGCCAAAACAGGAGCGGATTTGGTATATCCAAGAAACGATCGCTAATGGTTGGAGTCGAGCAGTTTTAGAACACCAGATTGAAACTAAGCTCTATCACCGATAGGGAAAAGCAATTACCAATTTTGCCACTACCTTGCCTCAACCTCAATCCGATTTAGCACAACAACTTATTAAAGATCCTTATTCATTTGATTTTCTGAGTTTGGCACAAGATGCTCAAGAGCGAGATTTAGAAAAGGCTTTACTCGATCGCATTCGTAGTTTTTTATTAGAGCTTGGCTTGGGATTTGCTTTTGTTGGTAGCCAATATCATTTGGAAGTAGGCGGCGATGATTTTTATATTGACCTGTTGTTTTATCATCTGAAACTACGCTGCTATATTGTCATTGACTTAAAGATGACAGAGTTTAAACCTGAGTATTCGGGCAAGATGAGTTTCTATGTGTCAGCAGTAGATGATTTGCTGCGGCATTCTGAAGATAAGCCGACAATTGGCTTAATTTTGTGTAAGTCTCGGAATCAAGCAGTGGCAGAATATGCGTTACGGGATGTGAATAAACCTATTGCTGTTTCTCAGTACAAGCACGAATTACCTGAGTTCTTACAGGATGTTTTGCCAAGCATCGAGAGGTTAGAAGCGGAGTTGGCAACGGTTGTTATTGATTTGGAATAAATGAGTCAAGTCGCAATAATTCACAGTGTTAATACTTTTAACTATGGCAATTTGTGGACTCCTAATTGCTCTCTTAGGTATCGCTGAATTATAGTTTGAGCCTCACCAATTACTTCATTAATTAGATTTATGTGATCTTGATTGTATCGGTTAAATAGAAGAAGATTTCCACTAGAATCACTTTTTAAGAACTGTTTCAGAGTGTCTAATGTTTTGGCTCCATGAAGGAAGCTATGTGCAACGAAATCTCTAGCACATTTAAATTTGTCAAAAAATTTGAGTTTTACAATGCTACCATTTACCACTATAGACTTTCCAGCTATTTCTGTATTAAATAATAATTTGAAAAATTCATCATATTCATTAATGTATTCATGGAGAGAAAACAAGGAAATAAGATGTAGTAATGGATCGGTACTCAGACTTTTAAGACTTAAAAAACGACCAATATATTTATCAATATTATCATTGTCAACTTCTAGAACTTTAAATATACTTTGCAAAGTTATTGGGGGATCTTGGGAAAGATAGCAATTCATAATTAAATCTTGACGTAAATCGAATCCTAGTATTAGTGATTTTGTCCCAGTCTCATAATCTAAAATGCTAGTACTAATTGTCCAATTGTTTTTTGTTTCAGCAGTGTAGTACCAATTTTGATTTTGCAAGCCTATAAAAGCAATCTGCATACGATTCAGCGAGTTTATAATAACTTCTAGAGATTCTGTCTTGAACTCATGAAAATTATCATTATGGAATTTTTCTTCAGTATCCAATTCATAGATAACTGAATTAATTTTTCCATCTAATTCAATTTCTGCTAATAGTTTATAGCGGTCATTCTCAAAAATACTTACAAGTCCTTCATTATTTGGAAAGACATCTTGTATAGGATATTTTTGCCAAATTGAATTGGCAGGCAATTTATAAGTAGCAATATAGCAGTACTTTTTCTTAATGCTTTTCATATGCTGTCACTTTGATGAAGCAGTTTTACAAAGAATAATTTGATTGAATCATTGATTTCTTAAAAAGGTTTCCAATCGGGCGATCGCAACATTTTAAAATGTTCGAGACGATGATGGAAGTAACTCTCATCGAGTTTACTGTGATTATGCACGATCGCTGATTTGACACTGATCGCCCATGACCAAATCTGTGCGGCTTGCATGAGAGGCTGCATACATTTCAGCTCAATATCCTCAAGGGGCTGTGTAGACTGATAGCCATGCAAAAAAGCCTTGCGAACGCTAGGACTAATACCAGCTTGCAAAGTCACCTGTAAAAACTTGGCAATATCAAACGATCGCCATCCATAACCACATTGATCGAAATCAAAGAGAGTGATTTCGTTAGTTTCCGTAAAATGCACATTCCCGCTATGTGGATCGCCCCAGCAGACACTCCAGATAGGCAAGGTGTTCGGAAGGCGATCGATTTGTTCTTTGATCTGGGCGATCGCGTCGTTCATATACGCTCGCGCAGAACTAGACAAAAATGGGAAGAGATCTTGCAGTGAATCATCCAGTAAATAGTTAATTGTCAAATGAGGACGAGCCGCATGGCATTGAAAACTTTGGGCAGTGTTGTGTAGCTTTGCTAAAGTTTCCCCCAATCTTTGGGCTTGAGATTTATCAAGATCTCCAACCGCAACCTTACCCGCCGCATAGGTAAACAGAGACGCATAGCGTTTACCCTCAAGGGCAGGAATCTCGATCGCTAATTGTCCATCTTCAGTTCGGAGTGGATGAGCAACGGGAATATAATTTTGGCGTAAATATGTTAACAACTCTAATTCAAATTCGATTTCCGCCTTAGAACGCCAATGAGCATGGGAAACACGCAACACATAGCGATTATCACCTGCTTCCACCAAATAAATATCGCTTAACCCACGCATCCAAAACACACAACTACTTACCTCTCCGACTGCGTAGCGAGATAGGATGCGATCGACCAAGGCTTGGGGAGCGAGGGTGGAATAAGTAATCGGAAAGAGATGGTCAGACATACTTTGAATATGCTGTAGAGACCTATCTATAACAGGCATAGCGATCTGATAGGTTTTAACGTCTACCAGATATATCGCAGAGCTGCGATCGAAAGTGTTTATCAAAAACCAAAAGATATTTTTGTTAATTTCGCAGCAATCGACAAAAATATCTTTTGGTTTTTGGTTATCCTTAAATACTATGCAAAACTCCTCAACTCCTCAACTTAACAACTCCGCAAGTGAGATCGTCGTTAATGTCACCAATGAAAATGTCTCGCGACGGGCGCGAGTGCGCGAACATGTTAATCCGCTAGCCAAAAAATATAGCGTCCCAGTCGCTCCACCTAACTGGACGGAAATTTATGCTGATTGGTCAAGGAAGCTTAGTCTTGATATTGGTAGCGCGAGGGGACGATATATTTTGCAGATGGCGCAACTAAAGCCTGATTGGAATTTTTTGGGTCTAGAAATTCGAGAACCACTAGTCGATCGTTGTAATGAAGTTCGCGATGAATTAGGCTTAAAAAACTTGCACTACATTTTTTGTAATGCCAATGTGTCGCTAGCGGGACTGTTAACAAAAGACTCATTGCATGAGGTTACAATTCAATTTCCCGATCCTTGGTTTAAACGCCGTCAACAAAAACGCCGTGCTGTCCAACCCGAATTAGTCGTAACTTTAGCCGAGTTACTTGTGCCTAATGCCGATGTATTTTTGCAGTCAGATGTCTATGATGTTGCTGAAGATATGCGTCAACATTTTGAAGCAAATGAGAATTTTATTAATCTTGCGGGGATAGGAAACTTTGCGAGTGATTCTATTTTCCCCGAGCATATCCCTACCGAGCGTGAAAGTTCTGTAATATCGCAAGGGTTACCAGTATACCGCGCTCATTTGAAACGTAGATAAGAAAGGATTTTGCCAATAAAATTAACAAAAAACTATGAATCCATATTACACACACCAAATACATCTCAACGAAGAACTAGCTAGCATTAGCTTGAATCAAGAAGTCAATATTTTAGAGTTTGGAGTTGGGGAAGGCAGCTCAAGTATCTTGTATCAATACGCGAAAAAATATCCAAATTTTAAAATTCAGGCTTTTGAAAATAATCAAGAATGGATACAGACTGTCGCACAGAAATATTCACTTCCAAATTACTCTTTTGAATTTGTGGAAGACTGGAATAAATTATTTAAGGAGCGTGATTTTTTAGGACATTACGATTTTGTTTTTATCGATCAATCTCCTTGGGAAGCAAGAATTTTAACTTTAGATTCTTTAAAAACAAAATCATCGACCATCATGCTCCATGATTATGATTTTTATAATAAAGGCGTATGCGAAAACATTTACAGCGTTGGACAAGACAGCTTCTTTGCAAAATATTTAGATCTTCTTAAGGCTAACGCTCATTGTGAAATACTGCCGCCAACATTAGTTTTCAAGGCAAAATCAGAATGATTCTATTTTTCCAGAGCATATCCCTACCGAGAGAGAAAGCTTTGTGGTATCGCAAGGTATACCAGTATATCGCGCTCATTTCAAAAGAGAATAAACAGACAATTCTGTAACTTATTAGAAAACAAAGATTGACTAAATATCTGATTTTTGTGTCTACTTAATTTAAAGAGGAAGTAGGGCTATCGGAAATGCTCGTTTGAGCTAAATATTTTAGGGTTTCAATTTGTTGTGAAGCATTTAGAGTTTTACCATCTAACCAATTAGATGGAGGTGAATTAGGGTTGAGTTTACCAAAAATTTGAAGACAGCGTGAGTATGCTATGGCAGCCTGAAGTCGATAACTTCCTATAAGTTGCTTTTCATTACTAAGAATTGACCATGCAATAGTTCTTTGATTTATTCCTTTCAAAATAGCCATCGCAAACTCTCTAGTATCATTGATAGTCAAATCAAAGTGATAGTTGTTTGCTGGATAAAAATCACGATTATTTTTAGGAGTATATTCATAGACTGTGGACTTAGGGAGACAAGAAGTTGGGATAAGCAAAGTGCCACGCGAACAATTAAGTTTTCTTTTTTCTCCTCGGTTAATACGGAAATCTGGTTGGCATATACTCTCAGCTATCACAGCTAAAGCATGTCCATGATCAAGCGGATCTAAAGTGTTTGAACTGTAAACTGAAATTCCTGATTTCTCATCTCGTAAAATATACTTAATGACGTTATCTATAGTTTTCTGATCCCATTCTTGATTTGAAGCGTTGATTGCTTCATTGATTATGATGATAAACTCGGTACGACTTCTACAAAGACGTACTAAATGTTTAGGCTGAGAATGCCAAGAAAACTTGCAAATTGCTTGAAGGAAATCAGAAACTAGAGACATTATCAACCCAAAATTTTGCTTATACCTTGGATAAGTTGCGAGTGAATTACTCCTTGAGAGAGGATTTTCAATAAGTAGCTTTCACCTATATCACCACCACAAGTAATTAGAAAAATTGCAGCAGTTTGAGCTATCCATCTGTCATCAGATTGAACTAGTAAACTCACATAATTAAGTAGATTTTCATTGCTAGTTAAAAACCCTTCGTCACTCATTACAGTCATTAGTATGCGGCTGACTTCTAATGAAGTATTTTTAAAATAAGTTGCAAAAACAGTTTGATCATTGCTAGAAGAATCAATTAACCAATCTGTAACTGAATTTGCTATCTCATACAAAACGTTATCATTTTGAGCTATAGCTAATCTATTAAATATGTCTTGCAAAAATAAAATTGAAGGTGAATATGAAGATATAGTGTTGGCTGTAGATGTCATTACTAATGGCTTAGTAAAATTATCCAGTCTTAAAGTATATATATCTCTAGATTCATCACTTTTAAGTTGATAAGAATCTATGTTATTTAACGAAGGATTATTTGCGTGTAGAATTGTCACTAAAGCCGTTGCAGCAGTGACAGAAATGAATCTTTGATTTGCATTTACCAAATTAACTTGATTCATGTTTTATCCTCTAATTATCCAGACACTTAACTTCTACTGGTAAACTAACTTTGCCTAAATGTTGATTTTTTAGTTTATAATTAACTTCGAAAATATAATCAGGATAGATTTGTTCGTTAGATGTTATTAATAAAGTAGCTGGATCTAATATAATGTTTACAAAGGTATTATTTTTGTCATTATTAATAATAAGTGGAATTGAAAAATTTTGAGTTTCACTGCCTGGGGTTGAGATTTCAACATTCAAAATCTCGTCAACTTGAGTATCAGAACCACCTAATTTATTAAATACTGCCACAACAGTCATTTTGTTAAGGTTTAGTAGAATGTTGGGATTGTCAGTGTTTTGTGGAGGTTTAGCAATTTCAAGCTTCAAGCCAGGCATAATGTCTATAATAGATGTCTCTTGTGTATCTCTGTCTACAATTGCTCTACGACAGAACGTACCCCATAAAAAGCTGATTGGCGAGGTATTATTCATTGATCTTATTGCAAGGGATTCTTTGTCTAACTCTTTAAACACATTACTTTATAGTATGTTAGCAAATAGTACAATTACTAAGCTTAGATTAATAGGATAAATAAAACATACGGAATAGTTTCACCAAGTAAAACTTTCAGTGTTAAATATTTTTTTAGTGCTGGATAAAGTTCTGGAAGTTTTTCATGTCTTAGTATTAGGCTATATAGGGAAAGTTAATTTACAAGGGTGGTAAATAACCCATTGCGTCTTTAACTGCATTTAAAGTTTTAAAAGCGGTCTCAGCGGCTTTTTCGCGACCTTCTTTTAATACGCGATCGAGATAGCCTGACTCTTTTACTACTTCATCATACTTAGTTTGAATTGGCTCAAGATGCGCGATCGCCGAATCAGTCAGCACAGTCTTAAAATCACCCCAACCACGCCATGTCGCCGCCTCCGCTTGAACTTGTTCCTTAGTTTTGTTAGCAAAAATCGCGTACAAACCTAGAAGATTATTTGCCTCAGGGCGATCGCTATCATCAAAGGCTAACTCTCGCACAGCATCGGTTTTGCATTTTTTGATTTTCTTGGAAATCTCATCGGGTTTGTCGAGCAAATGAATCCGACTCATTTCCGAAGGATCGGACTTTGACATTTTCTTTGTGCCATCGGTGAGGCTCATTACCCTTGCGCCTTCTTTGCGAATCAATGGCTCAGGTACTTTCAAAACAGGCTTAAATTGATCGTTAAATCTTCCCGCCACATCCCTTGTCAGTTCCAAATGTTGCTTCTGATCTTCACCAACAGGAACTAGATCCGCTTGATATAACAAAATATCTGCCGCCATCAGCACGGGATAGTCCAGCAATCCCACTCCCACGTTTTCCCCTTGCTTAATTGCCTTCTCTTTAAATTGGATCATCCGTTCCAACCAGTTAAGCGGCGTGATGCAGTTGAGCAGCCATGTTAGTTCAGCATGTGCCGAAACATGGGACTGCACAAAAATTGTTGAGACTTTGGGATCGATACCACAGGCAATATAGAGAGCTGCAATATTGCGGGTGTTGCTAGCTAGCATTGCAGGATCGTGTGGCACGGTAATTGCATGTAAATCGACAACACAAAAGAAGTTTTCGTAATCAGCCTGAGTTTCTACCCAGTTGCGAATTGCCCCCAAATAATTGCCAATGTGAAGGTTGCCAGTCGGTTGTACGCCAGATAGAACTCTTTTTTGCATGGGAAATGGTAAGCGATTTTTAAGATTATATATAGAGCGTGAAGCGCCCTATATTATAGCTGTCGCCAATTAAAACCCCAAAGAGAGTTGCGACGCGATCGCAATTCTCTTTATAAAAATCGGTTTTTGAAAGCTAACCCTGGGCTGGCTTTCAAAAACCGATTTTGTTGCTTTCAGCGCCGTAGGCGCTGAAAGCAACAAAATCGGTTTCATAGTGTGAATTGCTGGCGACAGCTATATATTTAGATTACAGGTTGATAATGTATTTACAGGAACGGGAGAAGGAAAGACGATCGCTCGACAAAAAGGCAAGCTAAGTTTTCCTAAATCCCGTTCAAAAGCTTTTGGTATTGTACCAATTAGGGTTTCCGCTATGCTCTTGCGCGGATCGGTAGGTGCAACTTGATAGAGAACACTCAGCACGTCATCAGGAAACCAAGCTCTGACAAGGGTTAATAGTTCTGGTGCGGTGAGGGGGCGATCGCGGTTGTCAGGAGTTAGCCTAATACCAACTAAGCGATCGCGCTCAAAATAAATATTTGCCGTGAAACCTCTAACATAAATCAATTTGCGATCGGGCAGAGCGTATAAACCTTCGCCTCCTGGCTGTAAATTATGGACGGTAAACTCATCCCGATGGATAGTAGAAATTGCTGACCAGTTATTGTCTTTGGCATATTCAAAGAACTGCGTTTCCAACATCCCAAGATGCAATGTCGATGGCTGTAATGGTGGACGTGCTCTTGTTTGTAAGCTCGGTAAAGTTCTGACTGTACCTAGTTTCTCATCAGCATTAGCTGCAATGTCTGACAACTGCGATGTGCGAATGCGTGCTTGTCTAGTTTGCGATCGCGCCGAACGAGTATAGACGATCGAGCTAAATAAGACTGCGGCGATCGCCACGACTATACAAATATAAAAATTAATTCTAATCGCCATACACTCAACTCATACGGCATCAATTTTTCTAGTTACTACTTTAGCAAAAATTCTTTTTTAATGTCTTATTTACAGTTACTACAGATGGCAATCTATAGTATTTCCAATAAAGTTAAAAGCTTGATAAGTAGCTGGGCGCAATTAATTATAAAATCCTGAAACCTGTGGCGTGCGCTGCGCGCGCGACTTAGCTCTGGGTTTTAATTATGCCCAGCTACTTATAGCAAAGTGCTACTGCTGCTAGCGAGATTCTCAAATGCAATGTAAATCTTCACAAACATCGTCTTTATCCCGAAAAATAAGGCAGCGTAGCGGTTTCATGTTATAGGTTATAATTAACCGTTTATTTGCAGTTTTTTAGTTTATGTCCCTAAACCCAGATTCAGAGTCAGATCGCGGGAAAAATAAAGCTTCCTCTAAAAGTTTTGAGGCAATGCGAAAATTTTCCGAGAAATACGCAAAAAATACAGGTACGTTTTTTTGTGTCGATCCAAGTGTTACGAACGCAGTTATAGAAGGCTTAGCTAAGCATAAAGAAGAGTTAGGCTCCCCTCTCTGTCCTTGTCGTTATTACGAAGATAAGGAAGCAGAAGTCAAAGATACCTATTGGAATTGTCCTTGTGTGCCAATGCGTGAGCGCAAAGAATGTCATTGTATGTTGTTCCTTACCGAAGATAGTCCCTTTGTCGGTACAAAGCAAGAACTTGATATTGTTGAAATTGTCTATGACGCATAGCTAAATGTAGCTATACCCAAAAAAGAGAGAGGCTGTGCAACGCACAGCCTCTCTCTTTTTTGGGTATAGCAATCTGAAGTGAGTTGTAAGAAGCTTTGACTTCGCTTAGCTAGCGGTACAATTACCAAACCAAGAAAAAAATAGAAAGCATTGCAAAGCAACGCTTTCTATTTTTTTCTTGGTTTGGGTTTGAGCGCAAAGCGCTGCAATTTACGAGACATTTGGTTTAGGTTGCGATCGCTGCCAACAAATTTTTCCAGTTCTAGCAAGATCTAATGATTGTGAAATTACTTCTGGCATATTTTGCCACTTGACTTCTTTTGAAAGCAGCTTACTAACTTTGATCGTTGTTTGTTCTCGCTCATGACGAATTTTAGAAAACATTAAAGGTTCAATCCTTCCATAGTTCTCTTTGCGAACTTCAAGCATAGACTCATGAACGATGATGGCAACTTCAGAGCCAATATTCATTTGTGCGTAATGACGGAGATGATTGATCCCTTTCTCTGAAGTTGCATATAAAGGTGGTAGTCGATTTAATGTTTTTGCCAAGACATCTTCCAAGCGGATAAATTTTAGTTCTGTTGGTTGAAAGCTTTGTGCTCGATTTTGCGCCATTCTAATCACAAGTCTTTCTAAGGAATGCACTAGATGATTGGATTCAAGCATGTAAGTAGCATATTCTTTTTGCTTGGTTTCATTTGGGATACTTAGTACTGTTTGTTTTTGCGAAGACCTACTAAGATACATTTGTGCGTTTCCTTGCCTCCGTCCCAAAGCCCCATATTTGCTCGTGCTCGGTGACAAATTCCCAGAATTATATTTGGCGATCGCACTTTCTAGTAAGTTTTCCAGAACTTTGGGGACATCGCACCACATGAGATTTTTGCAGTCTAATAAATCTTGAATGCCAAGCAAAGCATAGGGGGCATTCGCTAATTCAATATCAGCTAGCGGCTGAGGTTGCCGTAATGGATCGCGGCGCACAGCAATCAAAGCTTGACGAGTGACTTTCGTGATATTTTCTTGGAGTGCAGCGCATTCTTGCCGCTTAACTTGCAAGCCAACGTCTGTTGATGTAAACATTGGTGGCAAACGATTTAAGGCATAAGCTATTACTTCATCAATATTGTATTTATGCTTAATCCCACTACCTAAGCTCTGGATTTGAGCATTGGCTTCCCTGTAGACAAATTCAATTAAGACATTTCGGCAGGATTCCATGTGGATTAACTGAATATGAAAATTTCAGTGTTATCTAAAGTATATGAATATTTTGAAAGGCAGAACTCGTTTTTTAGGTGATGTGATGAAGTTATGAATGTAAAATCGTCGACATCAGAATATTCTCAGCTCGAAGTAAGTAAGAAGTTTCCTTTTTTTCATTAACATACCCTTTAACATAGGGTTTAAGTGTCGCTGGTGTAGAGAAATTATCGTTTTCTATGCGATCGTTTGGAATATGCACAACCCCCAAGATGCGAGGTACTACTAAAGCTAAAGCTAGTTCCTGCACCGTTGTAAGAATTACTTCGTAAAGTCTAATATTTTGATCTAGAGGTTGCAACCCCATCAACATAGCTAGATCGATTGCCCAATACACTCGACGACGACTGCTTAAAATCCCCAAAATGCAAGAAGGTTTGTTTGGAACAGGCATAATGTGGGTTGATTTAATTGTCAAAACTTCCTGTGCAAACTCACTTTCTAGTAAGCCGATAGTTTGAGGATCGATCTCAAATTTTAAACAAGTATCAAGTTTTACATCTTGTTCCACGTCAGTTTTGACATCCTGAATGCGATTAGCACTCTCTGAAAATGTGTACATGGATATATATGTCAACTTTCGTATGCATCAACCATATATAGCGATCAGTGCGATCGTTTGTATACAGCATGAATGCTGATATTTAGAGCTCGGTGCTTTATACCGACTTTCTATAGATACAGTTACTTGTCACCCAAGAATTGATTGGCGGCGCGGAGCGCCGCCAATCAATTCTTGGGTTTTATGTCCTAAACTTGGCGACAGCTATATATAGCAATGCAAAACCCCAATAAATAGAGGCGGCGCGAAGCGCCGCCTCTATTTATTGGGGTTTTGCATTAGTTCTAAACTTTTTGGACAAATGTTTTGCCGAGAAGTCCTTGAGGGCGGATCAGTAAAACGATGAATAGTAAGGCAAAGGCAACCGCATCTTTGTAGGCAGACTGATCGGATGGTACAAAAGATTCGGCAAGTCCCAAAACTACACCGCCAACGACTGCCCCAGGGATATTTCCTAGTCCACCTAAGACAATTACGGCTAGTCCCTTTAAGCCAAAGCCAATGCCAAAATAGGGACCAGCAATGCTGACACTCGAACCCACTAAAGTTCCCGCTAGTCCACCTAAGAAGCCTGACACAAAAAAGGTGAGGAGAATAAAAAAGTCGGTATTGATTCCTAATAAACTGGCGGTAGTAGCATCTTCAGCTACGGCTTTCATCGCTTTGCCAAGTTTAGTGAAGTTAATCGCATAGGTCAGGATTGATAAAATTATGCCTGATACTCCAAAAATGACAATTTGGACTGTGCGAATCGCGATCGGTTTGTCGATCGTGCCAAAGTTAATTGAGGGTGGTAAATTGCCATAAATATTGGCGGGAAAGTTATAACTCTCTGCACCAACCAGATATTGAATCGTATTGACGATCGCTAAGGCTACACCCAAACTGGAAACTAAGGTTAATAATGGATCGGCGTTGCGATCGCGTAGAGGTCGAAAAGCAAGTCGTTCGATCAGGATGCTTACACCGCCAGCAAGTAAACTGCTCACTAAAATGGCAACAAAAAAAGGTAAATGCAGTCCTTTGGGTAGTGAGAGGTTGGCTAATATGCCATTAAAACCAAATGCGCCCCCACAAAGCACGTAGGTAAAATATGCCCCAAGGGTAAATACAGCACCGTGAGCAAAATTAATAATTCCTAAAATCGAGAATACTAAGGTGTATCCGAGGGCAAAAATGGCGTAAACACTGCCAATCGATAGACCGTTTAAAAATTGCTGTAAAACTACCGAAAAGTCCATATGAGTTTTTTAAGTTTTTTAAAAAATATTACACTTGTAGTCGCAAGTGTGGCGATCGCTACGACAGCCACTCCTGCTACATCAGCGATCGCTACGCTTAAGCGTCCCCACGCCAAACAAAATCCCGAACAAATCCAGCTTGCATCCAGTGGTTCGTCGCAACCAATTGATCTACCCGATACTGGCGCTCAGAATGATGGATGGAGTTGTGGACCTAATTCGGCGGCGCGGATATTGCGTTATTACGGTCATGATGTTGACTATACGGTTGTCAGAGCTGCTACTGACAAGAAGCTATTTTTACCTCAGCGAATGCGAAATCCTTTTACAAATCAATGGATCGAGGTGCGAACAGGCACGCCGCCTCTGACCTTACAACAAGTGATGCAGAAATGGGAAGGCGATCGCGTCAAAAAATCGCCACAAACTAGTTTTAATAAGTTGATTAATTTAGTGCAATCAGGTAAACCTGCGATCGCCTTGGTTCGGGTGGGGAGCTTTTCAATTCCCTATATCGGTTCGATTCCATATTTGCACTGGATTGCGGTAACTGGTGCAGATTCCCAACGTCAACAGATTTATTACACGGATACGAATAGCCAAAACTATTCTCTGTCGTACAAGGATTTTCAGACAAGATGGAATTTAGGTTTAGATAAAGATGTCAGTGGGGCGATCGCTAGCGTTCTGAAAAGCAATGGAGTCGAAGCGAGAACAATTGTCTGGGTAGATCGGTAATAATGCTGTACTTAAATCTCCAATAGCGTTATACATTCTGTTTGTAATTAATCACAGCTTCACTTAGAGCTACCCATTGAGCGACATCTAGATCCTCGGCTCTTACTTGGGCATTAATTCCCATTGATTCCAAAATGAGAACTAGGCGATCGCGATCTATTTCAGAGATGAGATTGTTGCGTAACATCTTGCGCTTAGTTGCAAAACCGAGGGTGAGTAAACGATCTAAGTACTTCGGATCGCTAGCAGGAGTGACGGGCGGACGTGGAATGATGCGAACAACTGCCGAATTAACTTTTGGTGGTGGATAGAAGGCTGTAGCAGGGACATCGCAGATAAACTGACAATCGGCTAGATATTGGATCTTTACGCTAAGAGCATTGTAGGCTTTGTGTCCGGCTTTTGCCGCGAGGCGATCGCCGATTTCTTTTTGAACTAATAGAACGATTTGTTCAAATTGTTGAACTGGTTCTGAAAGAGTGCCCAATAGTCTTTTGAGAATTTCGCCTGTGATGTTGTAGGGAATATTGGCGATAACTTTGTTGGTTTCACTAGGTAGTGGAATATCAAGAATACTTCCTTCTATTAATTGGAAGTTTTTTTGATGCATGGTTTTACGGAGCTTTTCGCAAAGATCGCGATCGATTTCTACCGCCGTTAGTGACTCGACAAATGGCAAAATTAGGCGGGTGAGATTTCCCGTGCCAGGCCCGATTTCTAAAACGCGATCGCTTGGCTGTAATTTTCCTGCCCGCAAAATTTTATTAAGTACATCATCGCTCCGCAGCCAATGTTGCCCAAACTGTTTGCGGGGACGAATGGTTTTGCTAGGGACATAGATCGGTTTATCGGAATTTGTCATTGGCGATCGCTTGCTAAGAGTACTAGGCTAAATACTAGGTTATTATCCCTAAATAGCGATGATAACTGCGATCGCTAAAAATTATCGTATTATCGCTAAGCTGTTAGCGCTCAATGTGCCAAGCCCATCTTCTTTGTTTACCATTCGTCACGCTAGCTCCAGAGATGTCGGTCATGTGTCAGACATCTTGACTGAGAGCTTTTATCGGAATTCTAATCGGAAAGTCAATTTTTTGCTGCGCTGCTTTACTGATTGGGTTTACCCTCTGTTGCGCTACGGCATCATGCTCGATCTCAGTAGCCGCTTTGGTGAAAAAACGCCCTGTTATGCCTGCCTTGTCGCCACTCACCCAGCCAATAAATCCCAAGCGATCGCCTCCCTTGAAATCTGTATGCGCTACGTGCCCGTAAAGTCCCATCGTGAGTTTTGGCTAGGTCGTGAAATGCAGCAATACCCATATATTTTTAATTTGGCGGTACATCCTCAATGGCGACGACGTGGCGTGGCAAAACAGCTTTTGATCGCAGCCGAGAAAACGGTAAAGCAATGGGGATTTTCGCATTTGTACATGCACGTACTTGAAGACAATCAGCCTGCACGGCAACTATACGATCTCATTGGCTATCGATTTTATAGTCAGGAAGGTAGCGTTAATTATTGGTTATTAGGGAGCCCAAGACGATTTTTATTACAAAAAAAATTAACCGACCTCACTCCTCCGTCGTCTTCAGGAAAAGCAAAGTCGGATGGTTAATGACTTCCCGATCGCAAATTAACCAACGCCAAAATTTAGATCGAGTTACAATGTTGATGTATTGCAAATAAATTATATAAGGAGTGCATCTGCTAACTATGACCATCGCAACCGATATCGCTACCTCCCAAGATCTAAATCTCATTGACAGAGTAAATGACCAGAGCTATCAAATGGCACAAACAGCCGTGATTACGGCTGACGATCGCAAGGGAGAGAATATCGTGTTGCTCGCGATCGGTGAAGTCTCGACTTTGGCAGAGTATTTCGTAATTGCAACAGGATTTTCTAAAGCTCAAGTACGCGCAATCTCTAGCGCTGCTGAAGAAGAGATCGAACTAAAGTTTGGACGTAAACCCAGAAATATTGCAGGTGAGCAAGATGGTACTTGGATTTTGCTGGACTATGGTGACTTGATCGTTCATGCGATGATGGCTCAAGAACGCGAATATTACGATCTAGAGGCATTTTGGGGTCATGCACCCAAGCTAGAAGTAATTTTGCCTGCCGCCGATGCCAAAGATGCAGTTGCAAGCGTAATTTAAAACAAAAAAACAAAAAGCGGCACTTAGTGCCGCTTTTTGTTTTTTGTTTTATCGCATTGACAACACAGACAAGCGATAATTGACAAATCTCGTTTACATTTGGATATATCAGAATTTATGAAGGTTGGCGATCGCGTTCGTGTCAAGGCACCATTAAGTATATTTCACCATCCCGAACACAAAGGCAAAGCTTTTGACATTTCAGGATTGGAGGGAGAAATTGTTCGCGTACATAAGGAGTGGAATGGTCGTCCGATCAGTCCTAATTATCCCTATGAGGTTAGATTCACGCCAAAGTTCGTAACTCATCTAGGCGAGCACGAAATAGAAGCAGCCAGCTAATTTAATTTTAAAAACGGTCTGTGTTTTGCACAGACCGTTTTGCTACAAGAGGTTTACATATGGAAGCAACAATTTTTAGTATTGTTTTTGCTCTGTTAAGTGGAACTTATATCTTTCGCTCATTTCGGATCATTGAAGAGGGCGAAGTTGCGCTCGTTGAAAGGTTTGGTAAATATCAAAAAACTTTAGAACCTGGGATCAATATTGTTTTGCCACTACTCGATCGCGTAGCCTTGATTAAAAGCTCCCGAGAACAAGTACTAGAACTTAAGCCTCAACCCTGTATGACTTCTGACAATGTTAGTGTCAATGTCAGCGGATCGATGTATTGGCAAATTACCGATCTCCAAACAGCTCGCTATAGCATTGTAGATGTTGATAAAGCTTTAATTGGTTCGCTTACGACGCAAATTCAGACCCAGATTGGTCGTTGCGAACTGGATAACATCATCGGTGGTCAAGAGCGAATTAATGAAGAAATTTTAACGGGAATCTCCAGTGACACTAAGGATTGGGGAATTAATGTATTGCGGGTTAGGCTAGGGGAAATCACGATTCCCAACTCGGTACTGCTATCGATGGAAAAGCAAAAGGCTGCTGAAATCGAAAAAAAAGCGATGATTTCTCTTTCTGAGGGCGAAAAAACTTCAGAAATCAAAAAAGCTGAAGCCGTCGCTCTCTCCAATAAAGTATTAGCTGAGTCAGAGCGCCAAGTCCGTTTGGAGCAGGCTGAGGCAATGGCATTGTCGATCGAGCGTATTGCTGATGCGATCGCCAATCATTCTCACGGTCAAGAAGCGGTGCAGTATCTATTAGCGCAAAAATATCTAGAAATGGGACAGGCGATCGGGCAAAGTCCCAGCAGCAAAGTTTTGTTTATGGACCCGCATTCGATTCCAGGAGCGATTCAATCGTTATTAGCAATGACTGATGGCAAAATAACTGAGGCGATCGCTAAGCAACCTTTTGGCGCAAGCAGTAATATTCCTCCATCGTTACGCAATTTACCTGAGATCAAGCCTTTCAAACCGCCTTCAGATAATGAGAAAGCCGATCCTAATAATAATTAAAAACAAGTGAGAGCAGAAGCACCACTTTTATTTGGATAGCGATCGCCAGTCAAAATTAAAACCGAAAGAAGGATTGCGGCGCTTTGCGCCGCAATCCTTCTTTCGGTTTTAATAACTATAGTTGACGCAAGAATTACGATTTAATGATGATTTTGGGCATAGCGATCTTGCTGTTGTCTATATTCACGCTCTCGCAGTTGAGCAAGACGTAGTTTTTGCTCGCGTTCTCGTTGTTGAGCAAGACGTTGCTGTTGTTCGCGTTCTCGCTGTTGAGCAAGGCGTTGCTGTTGTTCATGCGCCCTCTGTTCGGCAAGACGTT
The DNA here is from genome assembly GCA_003242085.1 of Pseudanabaena frigida. Classification (GTDB taxonomy): domain Bacteria; phylum Cyanobacteriota; class Cyanobacteriia; order Pseudanabaenales; family Pseudanabaenaceae; genus Pseudanabaena; species Pseudanabaena frigida. The sequence continues at coordinate 43,302 of QBML01000008.1, forward strand.
GCTGTTGTTCATGTGCCCTTTGTTCGGCAAGGCGTTGCTGTTGTTCTCTTTGGCGGATGATTTCGCGATCTCTATCTTTTATATAGGTGGGGTTCTGTTGATTGGTCACGCGAATGTCGAGTTCTGCTGCTGATGCCATAGTCGGTCTAAATGCAATAGAGCTGACTAAAGTGATGAAAAGTATTCCTAAAACTCTAAATTTCATTGTTTTTGCTATTATTTAGCATATTTTGTTGACTCATGCTTTGTTAGACAAGCTCCATAAGCAAATGGTTCAATCCTTAAAAAAGAAGCGCACCCTTTGGGTGCGCTTCTTTTTTAAGGGAGTAGTCCGCCGCCACTGCCAATGCCCAGACGTTCGGCAACTCCAGATGTGATGGGCAGTAAAGTAACTAACATCCAGAAAAGTGCAACAACGCCTAAGGCTTCGCGATCGCCATCAAGTTCTGAAAGCTCATTTAGCATTGGCCGTTCCAGATCTCGCAATAGGATTAAAATAATGCCTCCCCAGTAAAGTGCGAGCGGATTAATGACCGTCGCAATTACCAAAAATATCAGTGTCAGTACCGTCGTCCAACTTGCTGTCCGTCTTCCATAAATTGATTGGACGATCCGTCCGCCATCTAGTTGACCTGCGGGCATCAAATTGAGTGCTGTAATCGCTGAGCCGAGCCAACCCAAAATCACTAGAGGATGAATCGAGATAAAGCTATTGTGTAGGGCTTCACCAAGGAATAATTTGGCTAAGGTTCCAGCCAGTACGGATGCTTGGAAAATTTGACTGGGAATGTCAATACTGCCCATACCGATCGCTGATAAACGTAAACCTAGGAGCAAGATCGTCAAAGATAACAAGCCACTGGCGAGCGGTGCGGCGATCGCAATATCAAATAGCGCAGCACGGTTTGGTAATGGCGAAAGAATTCGGCTGAATGCACCGAAAGAGCCTAACTGAGATGATGGCAAGAGAAATGGCAGACTCAAAACTACTTTATATTTTCTAGCCATCAGACGCATCGCTAACTCACGCAATCCTAAAATCGCGCCGATACCAAGGGCAAAAGGCAATCCAACCAAATATTCTTGAGGATTCTGCACCATTGGTACACCTGCAACTTGTGCCCCTAAGTTTAAGGCGGTATAGCCATTAGCAATAATCAACACCGCGATTAATATTTTTTGGGGAATTGTATTGTTATCGGCAAAAGCATTAATCCTGCTCGGCAGCACAATTACTACTGGCTTACGATCTTGACCTTCAACCAAAAATAGGTTGTATTTATTGCCGAGGCGATCTTGTAATGATTTACTCAGGCGATCGTGGACTACATCAGACTCACCCCGCAAATTACCTTTAAAAATTGCGCCCTCTTGATACGGAATCGTCTCGGTAACGTAATAGGTTTCAATCCCAAAAATTCCCTGAATTAGCTTCATATCTTCCGCAGGGACTGCTTTAAACAGTTTTAACTGGGTCTTGCCCTGCGACATTGCTAATGCAATGGGGGTTTTAGTGGGTGATTTGTTCGGGGAACTATTTGGAGGATTATCTGAGGTGCTGGGTTGATCGCCATTAGATGCTTCGATATCTTGTTTGAGTTTCTGCTCAATTTCCGATCTTTCGGCTGAGACAACTTTACGCAATTGATTGCCGATCGCCACATAAGCGATTGTGGAACTCAGCAATAAAAATAATAGCGTTGTGAAATTAATGAATACACCAGACACAAACAAGCCGAAATAAACTAACCAAGGTGACATGAGTACGACAAACTGTAGCCAAGACAATAGCCCCAGCTTGCCAAACTTGCGAGATCGGAAGTATCCCCAACCTAATAAAGCAAGGGTAAGTATAAATACGGCGATCGGAATAAATGGAGTTGCTCTCATAAACATAAATTACAGGAAATTGCATGAATTCTAGAAGTCCAATCACAATTCCCTACAATCTCTTCATAGTTTGTCGGTGTTCTGTCTATCCACTTTAGCGACAAATCGTAATTAAAACCCAAAAATCAGAGTCTGGGCTTTTGCGGCTTCTTATTTTTGGGTTTTATGTCAGCGCGAAATGTAGTAAGATACGATTATATAATCAACGGTAAACACATAGGCTAACTGTGGATTTATCTATGCGTTTATGAGGGCGATACCGTCGTTATGTCAAGACAATTTGAGGCAAGTGCAACGTGGGCATTGTTGTAGAAAATGTAAATAAGCAGTTTGGTGATTTTTTAGCTCTAGATAATATCAATCTTGAGGTCAAAACTGGCTCACTAGTTGCGCTGTTAGGTCCTTCTGGTTCTGGCAAATCTACCCTATTAAGACTGATTGCTGGTCTAGAAACTCCCGATCGCGGCAAAATTTTCCTTACAGGTAAGGACGCTACCGATCAAGATGTACGCGATCGCAATATTGGATTTGTGTTTCAGCACTATGCCCTTTTCAAGCACATGACTGTTCGCAAAAATATTGCTTTTGGATTGGAAATTCGCAAAGAACCTAAAGCTAAAGTTGCCAATCGTGTTGAAGAACTATTAGAACTTATTCAATTAAAAGGTTTAGGCAATCGCTACCCTTCCCAACTTTCAGGCGGACAACGCCAACGGGTAGCTTTAGCCCGAGCCCTAGCCGTAGAGCCAAGCGTGCTACTTCTTGATGAGCCTTTTGGAGCGTTAGATGCAAAAGTTCGCAAAGATTTGCGTGCATGGCTGCGTCGTCTCCATGATGAGGTGCATGTAACTACTGTATTTGTGACCCACGACCAAGAAGAAGCGATGGAAGTGTCTGACGAAATCGTGGTGATGAATAAAGGTAGGATCGAGCAAATCGGCTCACCCGCAGCGGTTTACGACAATCCTGCAACTCCATTTGTGATGAGCTTTATTGGCCCCGTGAATGTTCTGCCTGCTAGTAGCGATCGCGTTAGCGAATTTCATCAAATCCACAAACACAAAACAGGCGAAGATGTTTACATTCGACCTCGCGATATTCTGATCGAAACTGAGGCAACTAGTACTTCCATATCTGCACGCATCACTAGACTGATTCATCTCGGTTGGGAAGTTCAGGCTGAGTTGGTATTAGGTGATGGACAAGTTTTAACCGCCCATATGACTCGCGAACGTTTTGATGAGTTAAAGTTACAACCGCAGCAATACGTGCATATCGAGCCTAGAGATGCGAAGTCATTCCCTCTAGATTATTCAATCTAATTACTTAAGAGAATTAAGTGGCGATCGGTAGCGTGGGATTGCTAAAAACTAGTAATGGAATCAGTTTAAAGTTTTATCTATGAAGTTTTTGACAGCTTATCTTATTAAATATTTAGTATTGCGAAATCAATGTAATGATTTGTTAAATTGACTAGTGTAAGTATTGCGCGATCGTCAGCTAAAACATATAATTTATCTCAATTATTTTTAGGAAACGCCTAAAAATTTCGTCTGATGTCATGATTTAGGTAGTTAGGTAGAAATTTTCCGTCTATCTACTCCAATTTGAAATTTTAAGCAGAAGTTTTCTAGTTTTTGTATCACATAAGGTTTATTAATCTGAAATTCAAGTTTCTGACTAATTTATAGTTAGGCAGATGTTGTCGAAAATCTTTGTTATGAACCCATAATATCTAATTCGAGGATAGGGAGTCAGAGCGAACATGGTCAGTCAATCTGTCATTAACGTCGATCTAGCAGACGTGTTTGAGCATCCCGATCGCAAGGGGTTTCTCTATACACTTGCCTGGGGCGATTACGTAGAGGTTCTCGAAACGACAACTAAGCACCTTCGTATCAGTACAGTGAAGTTTGAGGAGAAAAGTGATGGCAGTATTTTGCCAGTTCAGACCGAAGCCTATATTTGCCCCACGAAAGAATCTAAGCTCAAGCCGACAGATGTAGTCATCCCAAGAGTTAACAACCAAGTTCTTAAGGTTAATTTTGTCGATGTACAGCAAGGGGATGGAGCGGTCATAGAGTCACCGGATGGGAAGATCATTTTGGTGGATGGCGGTGACAATCAACTTTTCGCCCGATATCTAGCTGCCCGCTTTCGAGGAACGAGTGAAACAAAACCCAAAGAGATTGATTGTATTCTTGTGACCCATGGTGATGCAGACCACTTTGCGGGACTGACGAAGATTTATGAATCGGAGACGAACGCCGAGCCAAGAAAACGTTTGTTTATCGCGCCGAAGCGCGTATACCACAATGGTCTTGTGAAGCGCCCAAGCAAGGATAAAAGCAACAAAGCCATTCCTGACAAAAAATTGCTTGGCCCAACACAAGTCGTCAATGGCGAAACAATTCTTACGGGACTAGTGGACAGCTTACTCGATGTATCAGATGACGAAATGAACTTGCCATTTCGTCAGTGGAAGAAAGCTCTCGCAAAATGGAATGACCGAAACAAAATTGAGTTTCGCAGGCTATCATTCGCTCAGGATGATGCCTTTGACTTCTTCAAACGCAACAACTTAGACATCTCCGTTCTTGGTCCGATTATGACTGGAGATGGATCTGTCAGGGGGCTCAAGTTTCTCGGTAATCCTCCTAAAGGACCAAGGATCGGTCACGAGTCGCTTAATTTGGATCAAGAGGAATTCAAAGGTTTTTCATCCTCTCACACCATAAACGGTCATTCGATTGTTTTTCGTCTCCGATACGGTGGGTTCAGCTTTCTTTTCTGTGGAGATCTGAACGATGAAGCCAGTCGCATTTTGGCTCGCAAGCATCAAAATGGAGAAATTAATCTTCGGTCTGAGGTTTTCAAGGTTCCTCATCATGGATCGGCAGATTTCTCTGGAGCATTCTTTCAGATGGTCTCACCAATTATTAGTGTTATCTCTAGTGGAGATGAATCTGCCAAGAAAGAGTACATTCATCCGCGTGCAACTTTGCTTGGTGCCTTGGGAAGATATTCCCGTGTTGATGAGCCGCTTATCTTCGTGACTGAACTAGTTGCCTTTTTCAACCTCGAAGGTTGGGCACATTTGACAGATAAAAAGAAGGATGAAGAGAGAGGCGAATTTTTTGCTTTTAGCCGCACGGCATACGGTATCGTCAAAACCCGCACGGATGGCACTCGGATGTTGATTTATACCGACAGCGGTAAGGCAGACATGAAAGAAGCATATTGCTACTCATTAGACGATAACGGGTTGCCAGTGCCGTCGGCGCTTGTGAGAGCGTAACAAACTATATCCAGCCCGAATCCAGCCCGAAGAAGAGTGTTTGCTATCAATGATTAATTTTTTACAGAGGAATCCCCATGAAAAACTATGGTGTTTTAAAAGGAAAGGCCGTTCAATATAAGCGAGATAATGACGAAGATCCACACTCGGAGCTTCTTGTAAATGTAAAAGGTGTAAGCTTTCGCATTGCTATTAACGTGCGCTCTAGTAGAGGCCCTATCCAACAAAGGCTGATTGAATACTTGATTCTGAATGACATTAAACATCCGATTGTTGACCGTGCGCGCGAACTTCCTATTGGTTGGAACGATCTTAAAGATGGTGTAAAAGATGACGCGGCTATAGACTATATCCGCAGTAACCTCTTTCGGGCAGAGGACATGAAACCAATTACGCATACTTTGCCAGGTCCAAACAATGACCTATTCGAGCGGGTAGAGGATCTTTTGCAACGGGCGATCGATGAGGAGGATGCCGTAGTCTATGCCTTTGGAGAGAAGTGGGGACCTGAGGCTGGGAAAAAAGACGAATATTTTGGCTTTCTGCCAGGTAACGGAGTTCATCTGATTCATATGAATCAGGGTGGCACAGGTGATGGCAACAGCACCTACAGTGATGGAGCTCTCATGATTGATTTTCCTAAGTCTGGCATTACCTCAGCACTCTTTCTTAAGTTCCAAAATCAAGTCTGGCATACTGATGAGCAAGATGCGTCACCAATTGACGACGCTCCATCGGTTCCTGTAGTCTCAATTCCAGATAGTGGAACTATTGAGCCTTGGCCCGTAGTTGCGCCAGACTCGCCATACAACCTCGCACGCATTATTGCCGCAATGGTTAACCCTCGTTCTGATGACCCCGGTCGTGAATTCGTGACAATTCTTAACAAGTCTGACCGTACTTTAGACCTAACTAATTGGAAAATTCTCGACCAACAGGATAAAGCTGATACGCTTTCTGGCTCGATCGCGCCGGGAGCGGCAACCGTCTTTCGACTCAGTGGAAAGGGGGCACAACTGTCGAACAAAGGGGGAACAATAACCCTTCTTGACTCCCGAGGACTAAAGGTTGATGGTGTTGCCTACACTAAGAAAGATGCGCAAGTTGAGGGTAAACCGGTCGTTTTCTCGTGAGCGATGCTTCAACCTCATGCATAAAGAATAACTTGGCGATCGGCAGAGATTGCCAAGTTAAGTAACACCTGCTTTCTATTTAGTTGTCTGTTGCCTAGAAAAAAGAAAACTATGACATCATCAATTTCCCTTTTAGGTCCTATCAATATCATCGGAAACATTTATGATGATGATAAAAAGAACGAGAGTATCAGTGCTATTGAAGTAGTTGACGATTTCCTTATCGTTGGGGCTGATGAAGGTAATAAAGTAAAAGTCTTAAAACGTAATGGTGATGGGTATGCGGTTGTACGTAGTATTCAACTCAGGAGTGATAAGGAAATCGATATTGAGGGAATTGCTTGTGAAGGATCTGCTGTCTATGTTATCGGTTCCCACTCATACAAAAGAGAGAAAATCAAATTAAATCAGTCCTACGAACAAAACCGAAAAGCGATCGCAACTGTACTGTCAGAAACACAACGAGACCAACTGTTTCGCTTCTCCTTGAATGCAGACGCTGAGATTGAGAAAACTAGTCTACGTTCCATTATCGAGCTCAACGATAGCAACAATCTGCTGTACCTATTTAGCCGAATACCTAGTAAAGAAAATGGAGTTGATATCGAGGGCTTAGCAGTTCATAACGGGCTGCTGTACGTTGGTTTTCGTGGGCCAGTGCTCCGCGATAACTGGGTACCAATATTGAAGTGCAAATTTGCACAGCCTATTGTTCAAGCAGATCTGGTGTTTGTGAACCTAGGTGGGCGGGGTGTTCGAGACATTACTCGCGTTAACGATGGTTTCCTCATTCTCGCTGGAGCGGTTGGGGACGGTCTAGTTTCATACCAAGTTTATTTTTGGGATGGTGAGGACTGTCTGATAGGTAATCGCAAATTGGGTAATGTTGGGCGACTCGACATTTTAGGAGAGCTTCCAGTGTATGAAAATGCGAAGGCTGAAGGTCTGGCGCTACTAAAGGAAAGTGATTCAGCCTATGAAGTCTTGATCGTCTTCGATGGAGTGAAGAATGGCGACCCAAAGCGCTTCAGAATTATTAAAAAATGATTCTTTTGTGCTTCTCTGCAAGGAGAAAACCTTATATGAAAGATGGATTAGGGAAGAATAGTGAAGTAGAAATTATGTCTTAATTTTACGGACAATCGCCACATCGCCAAAAAAATTTGGTATAGACTAGTGATTAGATGTTATCAGGGAGCTAAAACTATGATTTGTAAAACTGTTTCTTTGGTTGCGACTAGTCTCGTTGCAGCAACAATGTTTGCTTCGGCTAGTGCGATCGCTCAAATTAATAATGCAGCAACGCTGTCGGAACAGACCTTACGCGAAGCTCAGCAACAAGAAAAAGGATCCCTTAATATTGGTGGTAGTAATTTGAACTTACTTCAGCTAATCAATAGTATTAATCTTGCTGGGGGAAAATCTCCTGAGAAATTTAGTGCCGATCAGTCTGAATCTCTGGATGAAGCTGTTTCGACCTTTAAAAATCAGCAACGCCGCGATATTAAGATTTCTATTCCTTCTAATCAACCCAGTAATTAAAAATATGAGATAAATCTAATTTGTTCTATCTCAAGATAAAAAGATAAGAGGCAGCGCATTGCGTTGCCTCTTATCTTGAGGATATGGTTTCGGATTCCCTCAGCCAATGATTATTATTGCTGGCTGAGCGGATCTGAAGCTGTATTTAATAAATTGGATTGCTATAGCAATTCAATAGATAGCTAGGACAAATCAAAACCCAAAAAGCAAGTGGCGGCGCGAAGCGCCGCCACTTGCTTTTTGGGTTTTATGTCCTAAGTAACCATTGCATTGCTATATATTTTTACTTTAAAGTTAAGAATTTTTCGAGAGCTACAACCATCGATGGGGGCCAACGGCGAATATTTTTTACCCAGTTAATATCTCGATAGCGTGGATCGAGATTTTCGACAGATACCCAGTTGCTTTCGGCTTCACCTTGCTTTTTACTTGCCCAAAGTGCAGCTGTTAAAGCGGCACGAACATCAGTAAAGTTGGGATATTTGCGTAATATATTCTTCATCGCTTTGATCGCTTCATCGGTCTTGCTAACTTGAAATAAAGCGATCGCATTATTTCCAAAGGCAGTACTAAAGCGCGAATTAACTTGCATCGCTGTTTGATAATCAGCGATCGCCTCTTCCCATTTGCCTAAACCCGCTTTAGCATTACCGCGATTGTTATAAGCTGCTGCATCATTAGGAGCAATTTCCAAAACGCGATTGTAATCAGCGATCGCCTCTTCCCATTTTCCTAAACTTTCTAGCGCCGCCCCACGATTGAGGTAAGGATCGGGATAATCGGGAGCAAGTTCTACGGATTTGTTATAGTCGGCAAGTGCTTCCTGTGGACGGTTTTGGCTCATTTTCGAGTTGCCACGATTGCTCCAACCTGCGGCATTGTCTGGATACAAATCGATCAAATCTGTCCAATAGCCCTCGGCAATCGGAAATTTACCCGCATCAGTAGCATCAAAGGCTTTTTTAACCAATGCATCGAGTTGATTTGATTCTGCTTCAGTAATGTTGATTTGTGCCTGTACTGGTGCGATCGCCGCAGGGTGAAAAAGTAAAAGTAAGACAAGAAAAGCTGCAAGTATCGAACGCATGGAAATTTAATCCCTCAGTAAACAAACGCGATTTAATTCCTTATTCTAAACACTTGACTCTAAGCACTGGGTTGAATGGTGATATTGCCGCGCATTCCTGCTTCAGTGTGACCAGCGATCGCACAGTGCAATTCATAAGTGCCAGATTTGATTGGGACAAAAGTCCATTCTGCGGTTGTATTTGGGCGCAATTCCAATTCGCGAACATTCCCTTTGATTTCGACATTGCCTGCTACGATATTTTGTGTCCAGACTGCATCAGCAAAATCTTTGCTGGTGAAATAATGCTTCATCGCGCTGGAATTATTTAGCAAGAGCTTATAACGCTTGCCTGATTCAAAGATGAAGCGATCGGGAATAAATTTCAGTTCGTTAGCGGTGTTGCTGAGACTAACTTTGACAGCGATTACAGGTTGTTTGGTAAAATCAACCGATGCAATTTTGATTGGTGCGGCGATCGCCAAATTAGGTTTAATCACAACACAGCAAAGCGTAAATAAAAGGATGCTAAAAGTGCTAATTACTTGACTAAAAACTCGTAAGGCTCGGCGCATAAAATACCTCGTTGATAAAAAATTTAGAGCAGAGCGCTTAGCGCTCTGCTCTGGTCTATGCCATGACCATGCCACCATCGACATTGAACACTTGTCCAGTAATGTAGGCAGCCGCAGGGTCAGACGCTAAAAATCTCACCATACCGGCAATCTCTTCAGGCTTGCCATAGCGTCCTAGGGGAATAAATTTGAGAATATCATCAGTATTCTTCAGATCTGCGGTCATGTCTGTAGCGATAAATCCAGGGGCAACTGCATTCACGGTAATACCACGACTAGCGAGTTCCTTAGCAACTGTCTTGGTAAAACCAATGACCCCAGCTTTAGCCGCACTGTAATTGCACTGTCCGGGATTACCCATTTGTCCAGCGACGGAGGTAATGTTAATAATGCGCCCAGATTTTTGTTTGAGCATAATTTTAGAGACAGCACGGGTAGCGAGAAATACGCCCGTCAGGTTGAGGTCGATCACTGATTGCCAATCCTCTAGCTTCATGCGTAGCAAAAGCGTATCGCGGGTAATGCCAGCGTTGTTGACCAAGATATCCACGCGACCCCATGTGTCGATCGCTGATTTGATCAAATTATCGACTTGTGCTTCATGGGAAACATCTGCATGAATGGCGATCGCCTCACCACCACTAGCTTTAATTTCTGCAACAACTTCTTCAGCAGCACTAGCTGAACTGGCATAGTTCACCACAACTTTTGCACTTTCACTAGCGAGTGCAACCGCGATCGCGCGTCCAATGCCTCTAGATGCACCTGTAACGATCGCCACCTGACCTTCTAAAAATCCCATGCTTATATTCAAAACTCCATAAACGATTTTCCATAATTTTAGATTTATGCTTTGCACGAACCTAATTATGGTTTAAAAATAATTTCCCATGATTTGTACGAAATATGGCGGTAGCCAATTATGTTAGGACAAACCCAAAACCCACAAGAGAGTTGCATTGCAATGCACCGCAACTCTCCTGTGGGTTTTATGTCTTAACTAAAATGTCTATACCTATACATGACAAATTGCGGTTTAAGTTAGTTTAGCGAGTTGAGTGACACTTACAGCGCTTTGCGCTCAAACCCAAACCAAGAAAAATTTTGAAAGCGTTGCGAAGTAACGCTTTCAAAATTTTTCTTGTGGTTTGTTTGGTCGGAAATTGCTGTAATCCCAAAAACAGGCTGAGAAAAGCGCAACATGTTTTTTAGGTAATACCCTGCAATGCTTGGATTGCCTGCTGTGTGCGTTTAATCCATTCAGCATCACGATTTTCTTCGTATAGCTTCAGGGCTTCTTGGTAAGAGCGAATTGCGTTACTGACTTCACCTTTAAGGGTATACAAAGCACCGAGACCAAAATGCGCCTTAGCAAATTTTGGATTTAAGGATAGAGCCTTGAAATAGGCAGTTTGGGCTTCGCCGAGTTTGCCACGATCGGCGTAGGCAAGTCCCAGACTCGTATAATCCACCCACAGATCTTCTTTGCCGATCGCGATTGTTTTTTGAAAAGCATCGATCGCTTCATCCCCATTACCTTGCGATCGCAAAAGATTTCCGAGATTGCTATAGGCAACTGCGTTCTTAGTATCGATGGCGATCGCGCGGCGAAATGCAGTGATTGCTTCAGCATTACGATTTTGGTCAGACAGGACACGACCGAGGTTGTTATAAGCTGGTGCATAGCTTGGATTAATCGCAATTGATTTCTCATAAGCGGCGATCGCCCCTTCGAGATCCCCTTGGCGGCGCAAGGCAAGACCTAAACCATTGAAAGTGCTTGCTACCCTTGGATTTATTTCTGTACTGCGTTTAAAGGCTTCAGCAGCTTCGGGAATATTTTCCTCACGCAACAGAGCGCTGCCTAAAGCCGCATAAATTTCAGCATTACGGGGATCTTGCTCGATCGCCTTCCGAAAGATCGCAATCGCATTTTGGCGATCGCCCAACTGGTTATAAGCTAAGCCGAGATTGTAATAAACATTTGGGAAATTAGGATCGATTGCCGTTACTTGTTTGTACGAATTGATTGCACCAACATAATCACGGTCTTCATATAACGAAATTCCCAACGCAAAATGAGCAACGGCATACTGAGGAGCAAGCTCGATCGCCTTACGGTAGGACGCGATCGCTTCTTGACGATTGCCTTGGCGGCGCAACACCGTGCCTAAACCGTTATGGGCAAGGGCATATTTAGGATCGAACTCAATTGCCTTCCTAAAAGCAGTAATCGCATCCTCAAGATTATTCCGACGTTCGTGGGCTAAACCCAAATTGTAGTAAGCAGGAGCAAGATTTGTGTCCGCTTTGCTGAATTGGATAAACTGGTTATAAGCTTCGATCGCGCCAATCGAATCCCCTTTTTGATAAAGCGCAATCCCTAATCCGTAATAGGCAGGTGTATAGTTTTTATCGATTGTAATTGCTTGGCGATGAGCCTCAATTGCGCCTTGAATGTCCCCTTTTTGGCGCAAAGTTACCCCTAACCCATAATAAGCAGGTACAAACTCTGGACTCGTCGCGATCGCTTGACGATATAAAGCAAGGGCGCGATCGAGTTGATTTTGTTCCCTTAAAGAATTAGCCCTTTCTACCAGATTAATTGCTGTGTTTGCAGGAGAATCGCTTTGAGCGATCTGACTTGTAGAGGTTGGAGTTGGCGATGTTTGAGCTAAGGCGATCGTGTCAAGAGCAGGCGCGAGACTACACATTAGCGGGAAAAAACCCACTACTGCGATCTTCGTAATTGCGGTTTTGATCATAATTAGTATTGCTTATAGCTGTTTTCTGCCATGAAGGATTATGAGTTGGCAAAAGCAGAAATGAAATGAGCAGTATATTGTCTCAACTAGCTGAGCTGTAAAAACTCATCTTAGATAGAGTTCGTTTCGATCCATCGCACCACATCAATGACTTTACCAAGGAAAGATGGCAAATTGAAGATTTTGATACATTTATCGTATTTGTAATGTTGCCCTAAGGCGATCGGTAGATTGGCGTAATTGCAATTTGCTGTAGTACCAGATCTGTCGAAAGTAATCGCACATACTTTTTTTGTATCGACTAGTTTCATAGTCTTAAGCACAAGTTTGAATCGTGTTTCAAATAGCGATCGTTCCCTTCCCTTTCACAAAACCAAGCGATCGCTCACTCCCAATAAAATACCAGTAATTAGTAATTGTCCATTCCTTCTCATAAAAGAAAGCGATCGCTCTTAATCAAATATCAACAACCAGCGATCGCCATTTCATCTCTCCACAAAAAGCGATCGCCCCAAATCAAAAATCAGCGATCACAAATATGATCTCATCTACACATTCATGTAGAGTGCGCGATACATTTCAGCGCATTGCAAGAAAGATGATCGCACTTCAATCTTTTTTAATAAAGCTAACCCAACTAACTGTAGTCCAAAATCCAATCTATCGAGCAAAAGCGATACAATTTAAATTGATACAATTAGGAGAAAATTATGTCAGATGAACCAATTTGGATTATGTCACGCGATGATGCTGATAGCGAAGATAGTGGAGGAGGAAAAGGCTGGAAAGAAAACTGGACTCAAAAAGCTTCTTCAATCCTGCATCTTAAGCCTATAGATCCTGTAAAGCTACAACATAAGTGGGATCGAACAATGCGCTTTGTGGGACAACTAATTCATCAGGCAGAGAGGGAAGCAGGCGGCGAGTTTGGGATGCAGTTAGATGAAGTAACACTTGCGGTTGAAATCAACGGTCGTGGACAAGTTAATTTGCTAGGAGCATGTACTACCGAAGGAAGTGGTAAAGGTGCAATCACTCTAAAGTTTAAGCGAACTGAATCAAAGTGATATGGCAGAGAGTAACTGGGCGATCTCAATTGGTGTAAATCAATATGATTATATTTCTGACCATCTTGAGTATGCAGTAAATGATGCTGAAAAAGTCAGTCATTTTTTGAGTACCCAATTAGGATTCGAGGTATTACTCTATACGGACACTTCAAAAACATTAGGGCAAACCCAAACAAGACCATCTCGGAATAACTTATGGTATTTACTGAAAAATTTAATTGGTCAAGCTAGAAGAGCAGATAACTTTTTGTTTTTTTTCAGTGGACATGGAGCTTTAGGGAAGGATTTACATGAGTATTTACTGACTTCTGATCATTCCCCTAGCGACATAGAGAATACGGCTCTTCCTTTGAGTTTTGTGATTCAATGTTTGATAGAGTGTCAAGCTAGAAACACCGTGCTTGTCCTAGATATGTGTAGGAGTAGACAGCCAGACTGGAGCAAAGGTGATGAGAGAGTTAGTATGGAAACTTTAAACCAAGCAAGGCAGCAAGGAATTACTGTTGTCTTCTCCTGTAATCGTGGAGAAAGATCTTACGAAATCCCCTCAATTCAACAAGGCTCATTTACATATGCATTCCTAGAAGGATTAAAGTTTTGCGTAACGACAGCAGAACTGGAAAGGTATCTGATGCGAAGGGTATCGCAAATTAACCAAGAAAATGGTAAGCCTCCGCAACACCCTCTAATCGGAGTTGAATCGACGCTTAAGTACGATTTGCCATTGATAGCTACTCAATCAAGGCAACTAAATCAATTTCAAGAGAATATCCGTTCACCCGCTAAAAGCGATCGCGATATTAGAAGTGTAGAGTTGCAATCAGAGACAAATATAACTCTGCGAGAATCATCCCACCAATTTATAATCCCTGTTATTGAAGGTAAACAGGCTTTTGAATTTGAAGTGATAGTAGTAGATGTATATGGTCAAAAACTTAAGCAACATCATGGGGAGTCTATTTATCTCTCAGAAGAATTAGGCACATCTTCGCTACAAATGGTGGTTATTCCTAGTGACACTTTCGTGATGGGATCTTCAGAACGTAGACCATCTTCTAATGAATTACCCTTGCACTCAGTGACGATCAAACCTTTCCTGATGAGCAAGTACCCAATTACAAAATCTCAATGGAAAGCTGTTGCAAAACTAGAACAAGTTAAGATTCCCCTAAAACTGCAACCATCTCGATCTGGCGGAGCAAAGCATCCAATCGTAGAAATCTCTTGGGATGAAGCAGTTGAGTTTTGCGATCGCTTATCGCGAAAGACAGGTCACGTTTATCGGTTGCCCTCTGAAGCAGAATGGGAATTTGCCTGTCGAGCAGGAACAACCACCCCATTTCATTTCGGTGAAACAATTACCCCAAATCTCGCCAACTATGACGGAACTTTCCCCTATCATTCAGAACCGAAAGGAGAAAATCGAAAAAAAGCTATTGACGTTGGCAGTTTCCCATTTGCAAATACTTTTGGGTTATTCGACATGCATGGTAACGTGTGGGAATGGTGTTTAGATCACTGGCACGAAACTTACTATGAAACTCCAACAGATGGACGAGCTTGTTTCAAAAAACCTGAGAGTCGTGATCGCTTTATACGTGGCGGTTCGTGGCGTAACGAACCAAAGTTATGTCGATCTAGCTCCCGATTCTTCGATCAGGCAGATAGTAAATCAAACAATATTAGTTTCAGAGTAATTCGTGAACTTTGAGTAGATTCTCTGATTTAAGCGCTTTGTGTATTTACAGCAGTATGATCGTCCTTTCGCTTAATCGCGATAGTTCTTCGGTACTCAAGGGCTTGTGGTGCTTTCTCATATTGAATGTTTTTCAATGCTCCAGTTTCTTTTTTTATGTCTTCAACGGCTTGAGCAATTTCATCGATAGAAATTTCAAAAAATTCTCTTCTAAGATTGATTGCATTCACTCGTCGATCTTTAAAACGCTCATGCAATCGACGTAACGTATCTGATGCATCCTCTGAGATGAACTTGAAATGAACGTCAAATGGAAATGGAACTTCAGGAGACATATCCTTAATGTATCCATCTTCATTTGTACTTCTCTTGGTCATGCATATCCTATAAACATCGCGTCCCAAAGAACCAATGTTTGAGATGATGTAGATGTAGCCAGCCTTAACCATTGCTGAGCGGGATATCGCTGCTTCTTTGTCACTAATAGCTTTAGCCAAATTTTGTCTCAATTGCTCAATTTGAACTTCCAGTTGCCTTCGCTCTTGTTTTGCAACAGATTCTTGCTGACGCAATGCAATTTCCAATTGCTGTCGATATTGACTCTCATTTTCTTCTGCCTCTCTAATTTTTTTAGTTTCCTCTTCTAATTTTCGGCGATCTTTCTCTTCTTGCCTCATTTGGATAAGTATTTCTTGCTCCTGCTCTTTTTCTTCTTGTTTTTTACACTCTAATTCATATTTTAAATGTAATTCCCATATTTTCAATTTTAAGTATGCTTCAGTAATCTCACAGTTGATTATCTTGGATTTCTTGTTTAAATCATTAAAATTTCTTTCGATTTTTTCTTGTGACTTATCTATGTTACTTGTCTTAACTTTATTGATAACTGTGTCACATTCACTATTAAAGATTGTTAAAATCAATTTTAGAAAGTTTTGAGAAAGCTTTTGACCTTCTTTCTCACTATCGTTTAAAGATAGTGAAATATTACAGATTGCAGCACCATTATTCTTAATCATCTCCCTTTGTTGTGCTTTAATTCGCTTAAGCTGAACTTCATAATCCCCAGAATTAATAAAGTTATACTTTGCTTGATAAAATCCAAAGGATTGGACGTATAACTCCTCTTCAAAGTCAGGAATCTGCTGTCTAAGTTGACTAACCTGCTTCTTTAAACTAGAACATTGTTGGTCGAGGTTCAGTAGTTCTCTTTGTCTATTATGAATATCTAAATTTAATTGCTCTATAAAATTTTCCTGCGATGATAGGCTGTCATATCGACGTAAAGCCTTCCGCGATCGATTCAGTTCGCCCAGCGTGTAAATAATCCCCGCACTGCTTAAAACTAGCAAAAACAGTAAAAAAAGATTCATAAATCTCAGTACCTCTACTTAAGGAATCTTTACATGGTTTAAGAGATTTTTCTGTAATTAGTATAAATGCTCAGTACTAAGTTAACAATCAAAAAGACAAAAGAAAGCCCCGCATTGCGGGGCTTTCTTTTGTCTTTTAAAGCTTAGTAACGAGCGCTGTTAGGCTTGTGTACGATGAAGCTTTGGACTTGGCACTGCTTGATGTTGTCGAAAGCAACAACGCGGATGAAGCTACCAGGATAGCTAGAGCGGCAAGCTTGAACTTCGCTCAAAACTTCTTGAGGAGTTCTGGCGTTGAACAAGGGCAACTTCCAAAGAGTCCAGTAGTGGATTGCAGGATCGGAATCTTCGTTAAATTCGATCGCAGGATAGAAACCTTGCTTCAAGGTGTACTCGATTTGACGAGTGATTTGAGCATCGCTCAAAGGGGGAAGGTAAGAAAGAGTTTCGTAGTGACGCTCTTTTGGTAAAGTTTGCATTATTTCCTCGCGATTGAAATTATATTGCTATTGATTTTGTTGGGTGGGAGCGCGATCGCCATCAACACATGAGTCAGCAACAACTTCTGGAGAACTTTCAAGAACATCTTCTGAACTAACTTCTAAATTTATCTCTAGATCGGGTTCAGAGTCAAGATTCTCGCATTCTGCATATCCTTCAGAAGCTTGAACACTCATGATGTGCTCAAAATGCTGACGGCGAAGCTGCATATTTGATTGTTGGATTCCAGTACGAGTCATTTCTGGCAAAAAATCTAAAATCTCATTTGCTAGATGTTCCCGAACTGTCATCACTCGAAAAGCCATTTCTTGGTGAACCGCAAATAGGTCTTTGATATAAAGTTCGCCATTTTGGAGTCTTTCGCGCGTCGAGAATTGATTAAACCAGAGAGCTTTTAACTTATCAGTTTCCTGCAATTGCTCGCCAATAGTCTTTACAGCCTCGAAGGTCAAAAAATTGATCAACATATTGGCTGTGGACTTAGTACTGCGCTTGATATCCATAGGCTGAACTTAACCCCAAGATTTTGTTTGTAAGAATGAGCGTAGCCCATTCTTACGGTAGCTAATCGATTAGACGGTATCCATTGCTTCAAACTCGAACTTGATTTCCTTCCAAAGTTCAAGAGCAGCATTCAATTCAGGAGACCAACGACCAGCTTCACGAAGGATGTCGCCACCTTCACGCATCATGTCGCGACCTTCGTTACGAGCTTGGATACAAGCCTCGAGAGCAACGCGGTTAGCGGTTGCACCAGGAGCAGCACCCCATGGGTGACCCAAAGTACCACCACCGAACTGTAAGCAAGAGTCATCGCCGAAGATTTCGACGAGTGCAGGCATATGCCATACGTGGATACCGCCCGAAGCAACGGGAAGTACGCCAGGCATAGAAGCCCAATCTTGAGTGAAGTAGATACCACGTTCGCGATCGAGTTCGATGTGGTCTTCACGCATTAGGTCAACAAAGCCCATGGTGATTCCCTTTTCGCCTTCGAGCTTACCAACAACGGTTCCAGAGTGGAGGTGATCGCCACCAGACATACGCAAGCACTTAGCCAAAACGCGGAAGTGAATCCCGTGGGTTTTTTGACGGTCAATAACAGCGTGCATAGCGCGGTGAATGTGCAAGAGCAAGCCATTGTCACGGCAGTACTTAGCAAGAGAGGTGTTAGCTGTGAAACCACCAGTCAAGAAGTCATGCATGATGATCGGTGTGCCAATTTCCTTAGCGAAAGCTGCACGCTCCATCATTTGCTCGGAGGTAGGCGCAGTTACGTTGAGGTAGTGACCCTTGATTTCGCCAGTTTCAGCTTGAGCTTTTTCGATTGCTTCTTGTACAAACAGGAAGCGATCGCGCCAACGCATGAAGGGCTGAGAGTTGATGTTTTCGTCGTCTTTGGTGAAGTCCAAACCGCCGCGCAAACATTCGTATACTGCACGACCGTAGTTCTTAGCAGATAGACCCAATTTAGGCTTGATGGTACAACCCAATAGAGGACGACCGTACTTGTTCAACTTGTCGCGCTCAACTTGAATACCGTGAGGAGGTCCTTGGAAGGTCTTCAGGTATGCAATAGGTACGCGGATGTCTTCTAGACGCAATGCGCGAAGAGCTTTGAAACCGAATACGTTACCAACCAATGAGGTGAGCAAGTTGGTTACAGAACCTTCCTCGAACAAGTCCAAAGGATATGCAATGTAAGCAATGTATTGATTGTCTTCGTTAGCAACTGGTTCGACATCATAGCAACGACCTTTGTAGCGATCGAGGTCGGTCAACAAGTCTGTCCATACAGTTGTCCATGTACCTGTCGAAGATTCAGCAGCTACCGCAGCAGCAGCTTCTTCTGGTGGTACGCCTGGTTGAGGCACGAAGCGGAAAGCAGCGAGAAGATCGGTATCTCTGGGAGTGTAATCGGGAGTATAGTACTTTAGTTTATAGTCCTGAACACCTGCATCGTAACCAGCCTTAGCTTTAGACTGTGTTTTTGAGTAAGACATTAATATCTCCTTACTAGAGTTAAATGAGAATCAATTAAAATTTCCACCATTTGTCCGATGGCAGTTTGCTCCCGTGAGAGTGCGTAAAGCTCATCAAGCTTTATAACTCACAACGATTAAAAGACAGTAGTCAAGACTGAAAGGATAGCTTTGGAACTGAAAAATATTTCTGGGTTCTATGCGTCGTTGAGTCTTAAAACTGGGTTGCCCGCAAACTGCACGGGGCACTGCAAAAAAACTTAAGAGTCAGAGTCAATCGTCAAATCAAAAATTAATCTAAAATTAAAAAGTTAATTAGCCTTTCGATATCTAGCTCTTTCGGTGGAATATTTTTTGCTTTATATAAGTTAATCCTATCAGGAATTCTTCGTGTGAAGTCCTTGAGCGATGTCTTTAATTTAAACATAAAGTGCGTATCTACATTTACTTTTTTTTAGAAAAAATTTTTTGAAATACGCCATTTCGGGATACAAATTGATATAAAAAATTTATATCACTCTAATAAGCTAGATATATCCCCTAGTAGTTGTTTCTGGTGATTTGCTCTGGATTGAATAGCGGAAAGCCTTTAAGGATAAGAGATTTTTGATGAATTTATATCTGAGTTTGTGTTAAGAAAAGCAAGGATATCTAAATTAGTTTTTATGATCCCTCGATACATACTGATACTAAATGTGATGGGAATAGGCGACGAATCTAACAATATTAAAACAATATTAGAAATCCTAATAGCTTTTATATAAATACAAAATCAATCAATTTCGATCTGAATTAGTTATTAAGTTCACTGTTGATTTAAATAGAGTATTTCTACTCATTGCTATTGCTGCATCAGAAAAGAGTTGGCAATTTCTGCCGACTCTTCGCTAAAAGGACATGCAGTAAAATAAAGAACCGATTTTTTGTAGAGCGGCGAATCCACTCTACAAAAAATCGGTTCTTTATTAAATCGCAGAATTCTAACGGGTTTGCTTGGTAAGCCAGTCCAGCAAGACCAGTTCTAAGCTTTGGTTGTTTTTGTGAATTTCTTGCTTAACCCATTGCGCGATCGCATCAATGGGCGAAAAGCTAGAACCTGCCTGCCATTTCATGTCAATCCCCATAGAAGTGAGGTGAGTGCCTTCTAGGGTTTGCAAGCTAACAGTTTTTGGAAATTTTTGTTGGAGTAGCCGAGCGAGGGTGGAAATTTCGTCAATGCCATCATCAACGAACTTAACTAATAAGTTATTGGCGGTTTGATAATTGGCAGTTACCAGTTGCTCGGTTTCCTTGGGGCTAGGTGTGAATTCCATGGAGGACATTTCGGGAATTGTGCCAGCTAATTCTTTAAAAAAAGGAATCGAGCGATCGGCGCTGTAGTTGTTGTAGGCGATGTAAATATTGCCAGAGCGGGTGGGTTTGTAAAGACTATTGATCAGTAAATGAATTTTGCAGCCCATACTATGACCCATGCCAAACACTGGGAAATAATCGAGAAATAGTTTGCTACGTGCCTTGCGAAATGAAGTGTTAACGTCACGAGCGATCTGGCGATGGTCGAAGGTGTTGTTTAGAAATGGCGTTGCCACGATCGCATAGTTATTTTGTGCAAGCTGCTCTAAAACGCGACCATAGGTAACATGAGGCGCGGCTGCAAAAAATGCACCACCCAAAAAGTGAATTACGCCTTTGGGTTTGGGCGGTGTCAAGACCCAATTCTCTTCAATTTGCTTCCACTCCATCGTTTTCGCCACTATTTACATTTCTTTATATATATTCATTATAGAGACGCGAATAAAAAGAAACCCGCCTTCGGCGGGTTTCTTTTTATTCGCGGTTGGGTTTGTCGGTGGCGCGGTTGAGAAGCCAAAGTGAGGCAACTAGACCGATAAAGTGAGCAAAAATAATATTGAAGCCAGCTTGAATAATTTGAAAGTCAATTGGTTGAATCGGCAAGTTGGGATTATTTATCGAAAATACGCTTTGTTGCGATCGCAGGGTCAGAGCGCCAACAATTGCGGCGGATCCTAATAACGTGACTAGCATTCCCGCTAAGTTAATGATCAATCCAATCTTGATTTGAAAAACAGTTTGGGTCTTAGTGGGGCGATCGGGCGATCGCAGCTTTTTTGCCATCTGGGTATAGCGAAAATTCCAGAAAATACTTGCGGCCAAAATAGCCAACCCCACCCAAGCAAGACTCAAGCCAGGCAGAGTTGCGGGGTTTGTATCGACACCTGCAGCCAATCCAGTCGGATTATTGTTTTTGAAAAGGATAAGTTGCAGTAGCACAATTGTCGAAACTACACCCAGTACAACTTGTGCCCAAAAAGCAGTCCAGCCCCATCGCCGAAATGATAAAACAACGCGCAGTACGTTGGGCGATACATCGCCGTTATCTTCTTCTTTACTGGATTTTAGTTCTCTGGGCATAGCTGGTAATTAAAAACTAGTTGTTTTTCACAATCATGATTGGTGTTGGAAAGACAATGTCAGAATCAAGCGAAGCATCATATTATCAAAAAAACAGTCGATTTTTCTAAAGAGAGCCGAGTCTGTGAAACTTTTTAAACGTCCGATCGTTTTTATAACGCTTCTTTTTTGTTTGATTTTCTCCTCAACGATAGTAGCTATGCCTGTTGAAGCAGAAACGGTTCAAGAGACTCCATTAGGAGTCTTTTTGACCCAACTTGGTGATTTTGATGTGCAGAAGAAATCTTTCTCAGCCACATTTTGGCTGTGGACGCAGATAGGCAATGCAGACAAAAGCATTCTCGATTCGATAGAATTCCCAAATGCAGTTACTGTGAAAGTTTCTGACAATATCACTAACCAAACTTCGACAGGAAAGTGGATTCAGAGAAAAATTATTGGTACATTTCGTCATAACTGGGATATGCGGAATTTCCCCTTTGACTACCAGAAACTGATAATTCTAGCGGAAGAATCCGATCGCGATCTGAGCAAACTTCGCTATGTACCAGATCGGAAGAATTCTTCGATTGATGAAGATATTAAAATTGATGGCTGGGAAATTAAGCGATATAGCATCGAACCTTTAGTAAAAAAATACCGTTCTAATTTTGGCGATCCTAGTCTATCTTCTGGTTCTCCCAGTGAATATACAAGTATGCAACTGAAAATAGAACTTCAGCGCAATGATTTGAATGGTTTTTTCAAACTAACTGCGGGTGCTTTTGCCGCAGCGGGTTTAGCATTAGTCTCTTACTTGCTTCATGCGGATAGTTCTGCCACACTTGGCCCCCGATTAGGTCTACTGGCGGGTTCGATGTTTGCTGTCGTAATCAGTCTCCGCAGCGCTAGCAATGAACTCGGCGCTATGGCGTATCTGACACTTGTTGACTGCGTGCATTTGGGAGTAATGTTTTATATTCTTGCGGCGGCTGCGACTGAGATTTATATCTTGTACGATCTCCAAAAAAATAACAGCGCGATCGCAAGCAAAAAAATTGGAATACGTGCCGCTATATTCAGTACGTTAGTATTTTTCTCTTTTATCGGGGTGCTTATTTGGGGTGCAACATATCATTCCTGATCGATTTGCTGAACATGAGAAATAACCCTTAAGCTTTTACAGCGCTTTGCGTTCAAGCCCAAACCAAGAAAAGTTTTGAAAACCTTGTGAAGCAAGGTTTTCAAAACTTTTCTTATGGTTCGTTAGCAATACTTGGAGACATCTTCGCCCTTGTCAGCGAGATAACTTAGCGATCGAAAACGTAAACCTACCAGTTGATCGTATAAAGGATTGATCTCGCACATTGCAGGAATATGCATGATTTTGCGTCCAAATAAGACCACATCGCGTTCGAAGGGACATTGAGCGGGAATGACTTTGCAAATTAGGTTAGCAAGGCGCAAATCATGGATATCCATGTGGTCGAGCCATTCTTTGACAGGCTCAAGCACGTTGGGATGATGTTCGTCATGATGAGATGCTGCTTCAAGATTTTTACGTAAATCGTTAATTGCTTTTACTTCTTGATTAAGTGCTTTGCTAAATTCTTGAATGACCCGATCTTCTGTATCGGTATATTTACCGTCCGCAAGTGCCATCATCACTGCCATTCGCAAAAAGTTCTGTCCCACCTCGCGATCGCTGCCCAATGAGTCAGCCAGATCTTGAGCGCTAATCGGTTCAAAGTTGCTGATGGTAATATCTTCGCCCCATTCTTCGCTATGGCTAATTTGATCGAAGAGTGTACGCTCTTGATCGCTGTAATCATTGTCGGCGAGGGCAACGCTCATAAGTCCCCTCAACCAAGCTGAAATCTGTGCTTGTGTATAAGGTTTACGGTTTGTTTGCATAACACACCAGTCTACAGGTTGACTAAAATCATATATCAATTTAAAACCCAGAGAATATAGAGACGTTGCTTTGCAACGTCTCTATATTCTCTGGGTTTTATACTTGTATTTGTTGGTTACTGCTTTATGTCAAATATGACTAGCTTTGATAGTTCGCAAATTCCGATCGCCATGACGATCGCTGGTTCTGATAGTGGTGGTGGTGCGGGTATACAGGCTGACTTACGCACTTTTGCTTTTCACTGCGTTCATGGAACTAGCGTACTCACCTGTGTTACGGCGCAAAATACTCAGGGAGTAACGCGAGTAGATGCGATATCTCGTGAAGCAGTAACAGCGCAATTTGAAGCGGTGATGGTTGATATGCGAGTGGGAGCAATCAAAACGGGGATGTTGCTCAATCAAGAGATTATAAAAACTGTCGCTAAAAAGCTCGTTGCTTTTGGTTTTGGGAATGTGGTGGTAGATCCTGTGATGGTTGCACGCACTGGAGCGCAGTTAATTGATGATGATGCAGTAAAAACGATGCGCGATCTATTGATTCCTCTCGCCGCGATCGCTACGCCTAATCGCTATGAAGCGCAAATTCTTGCCGATATGGATATTTATACTCTCGAAGATATGCAAACGGCGGCTCAAAAAATTTATAAGTTAGGTGCGAGATCGGTGCTGGTAAAAGGTGGGGGAATGAAAGGCGATCTCAAAGCAATTGATGTTTGGTTTGATGGCGATCGCCTTGAGGTTTTGCGAACTGAGGCGATCGATACACTCCATACGCATGGAACTGGCTGTACTCTGTCGGCGGCGATCGCTGCCAATCTTGCCTTAGGAAAACCGCGTTTCCAAGCAGTGCAAGATGCTAAAAACTATGTGACGGAAGCTTTGAAATATGCCTTAGCGATCGGCAAAGGGCAGGGGCCAGTTGGACATTTCTTTCCATTACTTAAGTAACTTACCAAAATTTTTGATGGCGCGGCGAAGCCGCGCCATCAAAAATCGGTTCTTTATTTTACGGCGAAGCCCTAAGTTTTATTGAGAAGATTTTTGGAAGAACATGAGATGTTGCTGCGGTAAATTCTGTTTGGTTTGTTGCCAAGTTAGACCTACTGCTTCCATTTCTTTTTTGACTTGCTTTTGTGTCATTTTATGTAACTTCTTAATCGCGATAAATGGATCTTCACCTTTATACTCTGCTAAGACGACTCTGCCATTAGGTTTAAGTGCTTTGACGATGTTCTGCATCATTTCTCTTGGATAATCAAACTCATGATAAGCATCAACCATCAATGCTAAGTCAACACTGGACTCTGGCAAATTAGGATTGCTGACACTTCCTAACACTGTTTCAACATTAGATATTTTCTTTTCCTGTTTGAGAAGTTCTAAAATCTCAATCATTTTAGGCTGAATATCTACTGCTAAGACTTTTCCTGAGGTTAGTAGCGGCGCTATTTTAAAACTGAAGTAGCCTGTTCCTGCTCCAATATCTGCCACAATGTCTGTTGGCTTGAGTTCTAATTCACTAATTAGTTTGCTGGGGCTTTCTTCAGCTTCGCGGCTAGGACGCTCAAGCCAACCTGCGCCTTGATGTCCCATAACTTGAGCAATTTCTCGTCCCATATAAAACTTGCCAATTCCATCAGAACTATGTGGTGTTTTATATTGATAGATTGAGTCACTACCAAGACTTGCCACAATATTTGCTTTGTCTACATCAGCACTAATTGCAGTCATCGATAGGATGCTAACCAAGAGAATTAGTCCTAAGCAAACGAACAGTTTAGATATTTTCTTCATCGCTATGATTATAAATAAATTGTGGAAGGTGCAGACTGGGAAGCCGCAACTCTCTTTGGGGTTTACTCGCTAACGTTATCAATATGTTTGCCGAGAATACTTAAACTTTGTTCTATACCATCTAGTTCAGCGATCTGGGGTAAAAAGCCCCATGACTCAAATCCCAGACTTGTAAATAAACGACAACTGGCAGCATTGTGGGCAAATACAAATCCTACTAGTTTTGAAATATTGAGCTTTGGACACATGGCGATCGCATGATTTAGTAACTTTTTGCCGATGCCTTTGCCTTGATATTCGGGAGCTATGTAAATACTGACCTCAGCAGTTTTGTGATAAGCAGGACGACCGTAAAACATTTGTAAGCTCAGCCAGCCAATTATTTTTCGATCGCTGTTGGTGACTACCCAGACAGGATAGCGATCGCCATGAGAGCGAAACCAATCGCGGCGACTATTGACGGAAATGGGTTCGAGATCGGCAGTAGCAAGACGACTGGGAATAGCAGCATTATAAATCTCAATAATTTCCTGTAAATCTGCCTCTACTGCCAATCGAATTTGCATAGCTATTACTCCTAGACTTTTTGATTATTATGTGATGTTTCTAGGATTCTTGAACCCAATAATTGGGATAAAGCCCAAAGGATGAGTGGCGGTGCGAAGCACCGCCACTCATCCTTTTTATCTATAGCAAAACTTGCATTGCTACATAGTTGAAATTGCTGGCTTTAACTGAAAAATTCCAGAGAGTGTAAAGCACTCCTGCTACTTGCTATATGATGGCAAGGATACTCATCTGCTTGTTATGGAATTATTTGCTGGGTTACTAACGACGGTTCTCGGTTTAGCGGGTGCACCAGGAATTGCGATCGATCGGATTGCAACAGACTTTCTGCGCGGACAGATCGTGCGGGCAGATACGCTCGAAGTTCGCGTAGATAATGCTCCTAACTATCAGATTTTGTTAGGTAATGTCGATCGCATTCGGGTGGCAGGTCGTGGTGTTTATGTTTTAGAGTTTCTGCGAATTGACGAGATCGATCTGGAAACCGATCCCATTAGCATTGACCCCAATTTAGTGCAATCTGGCAAGATCGTCTTGCGTCGTCCGTTACAGGCTGCGGTTCGAGTCGTGATGCGTTCTGAAGATATTAATGCGGCTCTGCGATCGCCAAATGTGCAACCTTCTTTTAAAAACTTAAGCATTGATATTACTGGCACAAGTAAAGGTAATCCCGAAGTTTTCGATCTGGTTAATCCAGAGGTGACTTTTTTAGAGGGCGATCGCCTGCGTCTAGCGGCTACGTTACAATCACAACCGACACCTGCTAAGCCTAAGGTTACCAAGCTAAATGTCTCGGTGAATGCAGAATTAAGAACTATCGGCGGAACGAAACTGCAAATCTTCAATCCTAAAATTGAGTTGGAAGGAACGCCAGTGCCCGATCGCATTGCCAAAGCCTTTGCAGAAGGCTTAAATAAAGTTTTGGATTTACGGCAATTAGAAAGTAAAGGCATTACTGCGAGAGTTCTAAAACTGGAACTAACGGAAGGAAAAATGCAAGTAATTGGCTTTGCCAAAATGGATTCTATTCCCAATCAATAGCTGCGAATATGAGCCAATGTCTCAACCCTAACTGCAATTATCAAAATCCAGAGCGATCGCTGAAGTTTTGTCAGCAATGTGGCTCGATCTTAAAAATTGGCGATCGCTATCGGGCGATTAAAATTCTCGGTCAAGGTGGCTTTGGCAGAACGTTTATTGGCATTGATGAAGCTCTTCCCTCCTGTCCTGCTTGTGTAATTAAGCAGTTTTTCCCAGCCGATCTAGGTAGTGCTGCGAAAGCTGCAGAACTGTTTCAGCAAGAAGCGATTCGTCTCGACGATCTGGGTAAATATCCGCAAATACCAACTTTATTTGCCCATCTCGAACAGGATGGGCGGCAATATCTGATCCAAGAATTTATTGATGGACAGGATTTGTTAAAAGAACTGCAAGAACAAGGTGCTTTTAGCGAGGCAAAAATTCGGATGCTGTTGGCAGATTTACTGCCGATTCTGCAATTTATTCACGATCGCAATGTCATCCATCGCGATATCAAGCCCGAAAATATTATTCGTCGGCGATTGCCAAGTACTTCTGGAGCGGTGGCGGCGGGTAGCCATGTGTTAGTGGATTTTGGTGCTGCGAAATATGTTTCGACATCGGCACTGATGCAAACGGGTACTAGCATCGGTAGTGCGGTCTATATTGCGCCAGAGCAAGTACGAGGAAAAGCAATATTTGCCAGCGATCTCTACAGCTTGGGGGTGACTTGTATCCATTTGCTTACTAATGTTTCGCCATTTGAGCTGATGGATATGGATGGGATGTGGGTATGGCGCAATTTTTTAGGCAATAATTCCGTTAGTTCGACTCTCAGTCAGATTCTCGATCGCTTAATTATCGCGGCTCCGAGTCAGCGCTATCAGACTGCTCAAGCAGTTTTAAACGATCTTAAAAATTTGTCTTCGTCCAGTCATCAGGCTTATGTCCCACGATTTGCTAGACCGAGAAATCAAAAAGCGATCGCCAAAACTAATATCACGCCGATCTCTAATAAGACTCCATCACCCTCAATTCCAGCGATCGCGCCTTCACTATCGCAATTCTCTTTTGAGATGGCAACGGTGGCGGTTAATCGGATTGGTATTGGTAAGTTTGCTAAATTTCAATTGCAAGTTAATACCAAACAAAGGATCGGGCATTTTTATATCGAAACTTTAGGTAATTTCCAAGGTAAACCGATTAGCTTAGAAATGGTACATATCCCAGCAGGTAAGTTCTATATTGGTTCGCCAACTAACGAAATGGAACATAGCGACGAAGAAACTCCTCGCCATGCGATCGATATTCCACCCTTCTTTATTTCGCGGTTTCCTATTACGCAAAGACAATGGAAAGTATTGATGGATAATAATCCTGCGATTTTTATTGGGAATGGCGATCGCCCTGTCGAATCGGTGTCATGGGAAGATGTCCAAAGCTTTTGTCAGAAACTCATCGAGCGATCTGGCAAGCCCTATCGCTTACCGAGTGAGTCAGAATGGGAATATGCCTGTCGTGCGGGAACGCTGACTGCTTTTAGCTTTGGCGAAACGATTGCCGCTAATCTTGCTACTTACAATGCATCGGAACCTTACAAATACGCTCCAAAAGGTATTGCTAGTGCTTCCACCACCGAAGTTGGAAGTTACCCCTCTAATGCCTTTGGGTTGCATGATATGCATGGCAATGTGTGGGAATGGTGCGAAGATAATTGGCATGATGACTATGACCTGTTACCTAAGGATGGCTCTGCATGGACTAAAGGTGGCGATCGCAGTTGTCGAATAGTACGCGGCGGATCTTGGCGAGATCCTGCCCATTATTGCCGTTCGGCGAAGCGGTCTAAAAATCCTGCTAATCAAGGCGATCGCTGCACGGGATTTAGGATTGCTGTTACTTTGGCAATGCCATAAAACATGAAAGAGAGTTGCGGTGCAACTCTCTTTCGGGTAGTCCTAAAAAGAAAGGATTTATATGGTAAGGATGGGCGGCGCGAAGCGCCGCCCATCCTTACCTACTTGGCACTACCCTCTTTCGTTCTTTTGCATAAGTCCTAATATGTTTATGAGATTTTGGACGGAACCTGCGATAATGCCTGCTCTAATTGATTAAAATCAATGGGCTTGCCGATATAAGCATTCATCCCTGCGGCTAGATAGCTTGCCTGCGCTTCATCAGTCATATTTGCGGTTACGGCGATGATGTAAGGGCGTGATTCTTCATCCCACTCTTCTAAAATTCTTTTTGTTACTTCCATGCCATCCATTTCAGGCATTTGGATATCTAACAAAATTACGTCATAGTGCTTCTCTTGAAGTTTAGCTAGCACTTCTAAGCCATTGCTTGCCATGTCAGGCTCATAGCCTAGGGTTTGGAGGAATTTTTGCATCATGATCTGATTAAATTCAAAGTCTTCGGCGATGAGAATGCTGAGGGGCAGTGCTGCTGACAGCATGAGCTGATTTGAGATTGACGATTGAGCTAGCAAGCGATCGCTTTGAGGTGGTGAGAAGAGAGTCTCAGTATTTGCTTTGCGATCCATTAAGTCCAATTCAAAACTAAAGGTGCTACCTCTGCCAAGCTCGCTGTTCACAGCGATCGTCCCGCCCATCTTTTTCACTAGACTTTGACTAATCGCTAAGCCTAAACCTGTACCTTGAGATTTCACATTTTCCTTGCCGACCTGCTCAAAGGGCAAAAATATTTGTTCAAGTTCCTTGTCGGCTATACCTACGCCCGTATCGGCGATCGCAAATTTGATTAGCTCACTAATACTTCCTGCTTGGTCAACTGACCGAATCTTGCTAACTGCGAAGGTGATTCCGCCAGTAGTTGTAAATTTGATGGCATTGGCAAGCAAATTTAATAGAACCTGTCTTAATCTTTTTTCGTCGGCGTAGATGTTTGCAGGTAGATCGGCTGCGAACTGAGTTGTAAAGGTAATATTCTTTTCGCTAGCCTTCATCTTTATCATATCTACGGTGATTTGTAAGAAATTAGGTAGAGCTAAAAGATTTGGCTCGATCGTCATTTGCTCAGCTTCGATTCTGGAGATATCGAGAAGATCTTGAATCAGATAGAGAAGGTGCTCACCCGATTGATAAATAATTCTTAGATACTCCTGTGCATCAGCCTCTAAGCTAGGCATGGATTGCAGCATTTGCGAAAAGCCCATAATTGCATTGAGGGGAGTCCGCAATTCATGACTCATACTACCCAGAAATTTACTTTTAGCCCGATTTGCCGCTTCGGAAGCAATTATGGCTTCGGATAATGCTTCATTTTGGGTAATGAGTTGTTGCTTTTGTAATTTGCGTTCGGTGATGTCTTCGATCGCGATCAAAACCATCTTGCCAACATTTGCTTGATAGATTTCACAGGCGTTTAACAAGATGGAGCGAGTACCAAGCTGAGCAAAGTTTTGCGTGATTTCATAATCTTGAACCGAAATATCATGACTGAGAATGTCATTGAGCAGCGATCGCAGTTTGGCAATATTCCAATCACCCTGTCCCAGATCGAAGATTGATTGATTTTCGGTCTGGGTAGGAAGCATCTGAAAAACCTGATAAAAGGCGAGATTTGCTGTAACCACTTTCAGCTCAGCATCGAGTACCAGTAAAGGCTGGCGTAGAGTCTCAACGATCGCTTTGGAATAGTTGCGTGAAGACTCCAACTGCATCGCATTCTTTTTGATTAAATCGATATCAATCAAGCTAATGACGACACCATCAATTTGATTTTCGATGGTTCGATAGGGTCTGATCCTGAGGCTATACCAATGCTCTGAGTTATCTTGGACATCTTGCTCATAAGGAATGAGCGTATTGATGACAGTTGTAATCATATCTCTGAGATTAGAAATATTGATATTGGACTGAATATCGCTAAAGGGTCGCCCTATATCACTAGGGATTAAGTTAAATATTTCCTCGGCTATGGGTGTAAATCGTCGGATTCGCAAATCTCCAGACAGCATCAAAATGGGCATATTCATGCTACTTAGCAGATTTTGCATATCATTACTGACCTGCTGTAACTGCACATTGCGGTTGCGGAGTTCGTCGTTAATCGTGCTTAGTTCTTCATTGGTTGCATGGATTTCTTCCTTAGCAGTTTCTAGTTCTTCATTAGCACTTTGCAATTCCTCATTGCTAGACAAAATCTCTTCGCTCGAAACCTTGAGATCTTGATTGGCTGCTTCTTGCGACTCAATGATCGATCGCAAATATCTTTTTGTGCTCTCTAGTTCATGGGTGAGGCGAATTACTTCGAGTTCAGCTTCAGTCTGACGAACTTTACGGGACTTGATTCTGGGAAATGAGTCTAGAGGCGCTGTTGTGACTGGCTTCTTGCGGCTTTCAAATAGTACTAAAAAGAAGCGATCGCTATTGATCTTTAAGGGAATCACATCCAGCTTGACCAAAGTATCGGGTAATATCTCAATTCCATCTTTGGAGATCGGTATATCATGCTGCTTTGCCTCATGAAGTGTCGATCTTAAATCCAGCCTTAACTCGGTTCGCGCCATCTTCAGCAAATTTAGGCTTGCCTTGCCTGGAGATGGTTCTAGGTAGAGGCTAGTTTGTCCCCGAAATTGCAAGATATCTAGCTCTTCATTAACCATCACCCCCACAGGCGCATATTTGCTCAATACCACCTGATCGGCTAATTGTTCTAAATTAATCTCTGCCGCCGATTCACCTCGTTTGGACACATTTGTAGGTGCAGACTCATAGCTACTTTTGACAAAGTTAAAATTCATCCGTGCTGGCGTGATTTTGCGCTTGAAAATGCGTTGTTTTTTGTCAATGTTTGTAAATAGCTCCGTAGCATTGCCGATGCCTTCGGAACTGCCTAACATCAAAAATCCTTCAGGATTGAGTGCATAGTGAAAAATTGGCATGATCTTTTTCTGAAGCACTGGCTCTAGATAGATCAGCATATTGCGACAACTGATCAGATCCAGTCGCGAGAATGGTGGATCGCTAGTCAAGTTTTGCCTTGCAAATACGCATGATTCTCTAACCAACTTCCCAATCTGGTAGCCATTATCTACGGGGATAAAAAAGCGACTCAATCGCTCTGGAGAAATGCCCTCCACCAAATTTTGCTCGTAAAATCCTATTCTTGCCTTACCGATCACGAGTTCGCTAATATCAGTC
Source organism: Pseudanabaena frigida (assembly GCA_003242085.1). GTDB lineage: Bacteria > Cyanobacteriota > Cyanobacteriia > Pseudanabaenales > Pseudanabaenaceae > Pseudanabaena > Pseudanabaena frigida. The sequence goes on from QBML01000008.1 coordinate 75,071, forward strand.
GCAAAAATCTGAATCGTATGTTTAATTGGGCGATCGTCCAAAAATTCCAGTAAACTGATGGCGATCGAATAAACTTCCTCACCTGTAGAACAGCCCGCCACCCAGATCCTAATTGGTAAATCGGGAGATTTATTCTGACAAATTGCAGGGAAAACTATTTGCTTTAAAGCAATGAAAGATTCTGGATCGCGAAAGAAGCTAGTTACATTAATTAAAATATCGTGATAGAGCTTTTCGACTTCATCGGGATGTTCTTGTAAATAAATTACATATTCGTCTAACTGATTCAAGTTGATCAGTCCCATGCGCCGAGCAATCCTGCGCTTGATCGTGCCTTGCTTGTAATAACTGAAGTCTATGCCCATCGCATTGTGCAACATGGCAAAGATCGAAGGCAAGGATTCTAAATTTTCTGAAAAAATTGGTACGGTATCTAGATCGTCCGTCTCGTCTGCTGCTTCAATATCGAGTTCGGCATTACTCTGTCTATTGCCTTGGCTGATATTCACTAATTCCGCCGCAATCTCCGCAGGTGACAGCACAAAATCTACATAACCCGAAGCGATCGCAATCATCGGCATTGTCGGAAATTCGGCGGAGGCGAGATCTTGGGCAAAGGTAATCCCGCCTACGGACTTGATGACACCTAAGCCTGCTGTGCCATCTTCATTACTACCTGACAAGACTATGGCGATCGCCTGACTACCGCGATCGGCAGCTAGTGAGCTAAAGAATCCATCAATGACCATATACTTTCCCCTCACCCGCCGACGTGGTTCGAGCTTTAAAACGCCTTGATCCAGTGTCATCAGAGTGTTGGGAGGGATGATATACACTGGATTTGGAACGATCTTCATGCCATCTTGAGCTTGATTGACAGGCATCTTGGTCGATCTTTGGAGGATCTCGCTTAACTGACTTACATGATCGGGAGCCAAATGCTGGATGAGGACAAAGCCCATCCCGATATCGGACGGTAATTTTTTTAGCAGTTGTGTAAATGCTTCTAGTCCACCTGCTGACGCACCAATTGCCGCGATCGCAAATGGTGCTTGTGGATCTAAGACAAGATTCTTCGAGGTATCTAAACCAGATTCTTCTATGTTTGATGGGAGTTCAGAATTTGAATCTGGCTGAGAACTCATAATTTATCGTTTTGTATTTATTTGGGTATTTGTTAAAGAACCTAACATCCAATTCTTAAAATAAATATTATGGAAATATTACGAAATCCTAAAAACTTCTCGAAAGATTGTTTTCAAATCAGATTTATCCTTACCCAGTCATGATCCCCAAGGATATGTACCATCGTGCCTGTTTTTTTTTGTTAAGAATTGTATCGATTATTTAAGGGATACTAAATATGTGTAATTGCCTCACGGATAAGCCCCTGATATCGTAATCCGAAATCATTTGTAAATTTAGATAGGGCTTCGACTTCGCTCAGACAACGATCAACTTACGTTGGCTGAGCGAAGTCGAAGCCCTATAACTTGGTGGGACAGGTTTTCTCAGCAAGTGCCTTACTAGATTTCTAGTCTGCATTTTTTGCGATCGGCAATGGACGGTAGAATTGACTATGACCAACGCTGTAGCAAACCATTCCATGTTCACCTTCGCACTGCCCAAAGGCTCACTATTAAAAGATTCCATTAGATTGCTTCAAGAAGTTGGACTCGACTTTAGTGCATTCCTCGATGCATCTAATCGCCAGCTTCAAATCACCGATCCCACAGGAACTGCTAAAGCACTGCTAGTAAGAGCGCAGGATGTCCCTGTATATGTGGAATATGGACAGGCTCAAGCTGGCATCGTTGGTGAAGATGTACTCCGCGAAAAGATGCCCAAAGTTGCGAGGTTGCTCGATCTCGGTTTTGGTGGATGTCGGATGTCGATCGCCGTTTCAGGAGAGAGCCGTTATCGATCGCCTTTAGACCTACCACCCCACAGCCGCATTGCTTCAAAATATGTAGGTTGCGCTCGTACTTATTTTGACAGCATCGATCTACCCGTCGAAATCATTCCCCTCTATGGCTCTGTAGAGCTTGGCCCCATTACAGGTATGGCTGAGGCGATCGTAGACTTAGTTTCAACTGGCAAGACCCTTAAGGATAACGGACTAATTGAAATTGAAGTTTTATATCAAAGCACAGCCAGATTGATTGCCCATCCGCTTAGCTATCGGTTGTATAGCGATCGCTTCAGCGAACTGATGAGTAAGATGCAAGTTACCGCCTAGCATTCTCTAAAATCGCTAAATAAAAGGGACGCAAAGCGTCCCTTTTATTTATGCCTGTAACTTTTTCGATTCAACTAATAGAGAATCAATAAGAGGCTGGAGAATTAACTCCATTGCGAATCCCATCTTGCCACCAGGAACAACCAAAGTAGTATGGCGAGACATGAAGGAATCATGGATCATGTCTAGCAAATAACGGAAGTCAATTTGGAACTTCTCACGGAAGCAGCGATTAGTGTGGATGATTACAAAGCTCTCATCAAGGGTAGGGATATCGCGAGTAATGAAAGGATTGGAGGTGTCAACGGTAGGAACGCGCTGGAAGTTAATGTGAGTATTAGAGAACTGAGGCGCAATGTAATTTACATAGTCGGGCATACGACGCAAAATTGTATCGACGATCGCTTCAGCACTGTAACCACGTTCGGCATTATCACGATGGATTTTTTGAATCCATTCTAAGTTCACAATCGGAACTACACCTACCAATAAATCGACATACTGGGCAAGGTTAATATCTTCCGCAACAACTCCACCATGTAAGCCTTCATAAAAAAGCACATCTGTACCAGTTTCAATGCTTTCCCAAGGTGTGAATTCGCCTGGCTTATTATCTGTTCCCAAGCGACCATTGTGATATTCAGCTTCTTCAGTACTATGTAGATAGTAACGTCTTTGACCGTTACCAGTTTCGCCATATTCACAAAACAGAGCTTCCAGCTTATCTAGTAAGTTGGCGTTCAGACCAAAATGGCTGATACTACGACCTTCATTCGTAGCTTGTTTCATGGCTTCGCGCATTTCTAAGCGATTAAACTTGTGGTAACTATCACCTTCAATAACTGCCGCTTTGATATTTTCTAAACGAAAAATATGTTCAAAAGCTCGTTTGACGGTACTAGTACCAGCCCCAGATGAACCTGTTACCGCAATAACTGGATGTTTTTTAGACAAATTTTTTCTCCTTAAATTTGTAGTGAAGATGATAGACGTTGCTTTGCTTCGTTCATCATCTCTAGTAATGATTTATAGATGTTTGATGCTCAAGCGAGGTTGACTCTTTGGGTGCGCCTCGCTTAACTCGTTTAGAATTACTATACCTTTGTATATAGCGCCAAAGAAAGCAAAATTTTAGAACATGGTTTCTGCCCCATCTAAATTACAGCAAAAATTCGCCGAACCTTTAACTATTGGCAATGTCACCCTCAAAAGTCGGGTGCTGCAATCGCCATTGTCAGGGGTGACGGATCTAGTATTTCGGCGGTTAGTGCGACGCTATGCACCAGATTCGATGCTGTATACCGAGATGATTAGCGCCACTGATTTACATCACAGGTCAGCTTTGCCGAAGTTGATGGAGATCGATCGCTATGAAACACCGATTAGCATTCAGCTTTTTGATTGTCGTCCTGATTTTCTTGCCGAAGCAGCGCAAAAGGCAGTGGCTGAGGGCGCAGATACAGTGGACATCAATATGGGTTGTCCCGTAAATAAAATCACCAAAAAGGGTGGCGGTTCGTCTTTGCTGCGTCAACCTGAACTTGCTGCCCAAATCGTGCGATCGGTCGTTGAGGCGGTGGATATTCCCGTGACAGTGAAAACTCGCATCGGCTGGGATGATGCCGAGATTACGATTTTGGACTTTGCAAAGCGGATGGAGGATGCAGGCGCAAAGATGATTACTGTCCATGCCAGAACGCGATCGCAGGGCTATACGGGTACTGCTAAGTGGGAATGGATTCGTAAGGTCAAAGAGGTGCTGACGATTCCTGTAATTGCCAATGGTGATATTTTTTCGGTAGATGCCGCGATCGCTTGTTTAGAGCAAACGGGTGCGGATGGGGTGATGTGTTCGCGTGGAACACTGGGCTATCCGTTTTTGGTAGGCGAGGTCGATCGTTTTTTAAAGACTGGTGAATATTTGCCCAAGCCAACGGCAATTGAATGCTTGCAGGTTGCTAAGGAGCACCTACAGGGTTTGTGGGATTACAAGGGCATCCGAGGCATCAGACAATCGCGTAAACATATGACTTGGTATGCCAAGGGTTTTGTCGGAGCGGCAGCTCTGCGCGATCGCCTCTGTCGGATTGAGTCGGTGCAAGATGGCTTTGATTGTTTGGATGAGGCGATTGAGAAACTTGCCAGCGATCGGGGTGATTTTGCCGCGATTAGTCCTGAAGATATGGCGGAAATGATAGCAATGCAGCAATAATATTTGTAATCATGGTTTGCTCATTGTCTATAGCATTTCCCAGTCTCGTACCTCGGCTGCTTGAAAAGCGCTATAGCATAGGACAAATCAAAACTCGAACAAAAACCATCATGGGCATCATGCAAACATTTAGCCGCCGTAACTTGCGTCTGTTTATCATCGTCTTTGTTATAACTGTGTTGATTTTTGCGCTCGGATGGTTTATATTTTTGCGCCCCACAATCACTAGTTTAAATAAATCACCGCAAACGGCTGGCTCTAGTCTCCAAAACATCACTCTCACCGAATTTGATGCCAATGGAAAACTACTTTGGGAAATTACTTCTAAACGTGCCGACTATCGTCAAGACAGTAAAATCGCTGATGTCGAAGATGTGAAAGGTAAGTTTTATCGTGATGGCGAACCTTTGATGGAGGCAACGGGCGATAAAGGAACTATCGATCAAAGTACTAAAGAAATTGCACTAGATGGCAATATTAAGGCGATCGCCGTTCAAGAAAAAATTAATATGAAAGCTGATCGCATGGTCTGGAAGTCTGAAGAGGACGTTCTCAAAGCCTCAGGTAATATTCAGATTGACAAGCCCGAAGATAAACTAACGATGACAGGTAAAGAATTAACCGCCAAGCCAAGTACTAATGTCTATAGTTTAGAAAAGCAGGTAATCGTCACAGCCGTTAAACCTCCATTGGAAATGAAGAGCGAAAAAGTTACTTGGGATGCGAAGCGCGATCGCGTCTTTACTGAAGTTCCGCTTTCGGTAATCCAAGTAAAGGATAAAATGCAACTTTCGGCAAAAAAAGGTAACTGGGATATCAAGAAAAATGAAGTTACATTTACTGGTGAGATTAAAGCTAAAGATCCTAAATTAGATGTTGAACTTGAAGCATCGGAAGCAGTTTGGAATCTCGATAAAAAACTAGTAACGTTACCCGTAGAATTTACAGCCACAAGTAAAAGTCGCGGCATTGTTGTCAAAGCTCAAAAGGGAGAAGCACAAATCGAAAAGGAACAGATTAATCTTACGGGACAAGTCTTGGCAAGTTTTAGCTCTACGCAAGGAGTTGTGAATGCTGACAAGGTGGAGTGGTTGATTCCGACAAAGACAATTACTGCCGATGGCAATATTGTCTATCAGCAGCCAGATAAAAATCTCAACGTCAAAGGCGATCGCGCAGTGGCTAATCTCGAATTGCAAACTGTCACAGTAACAGGTACAAATGTTCTTTCAACTCTCAATCCTTAAGATAGGTTTTGTGTTTGCGGAGTTTTTAATATGGTGATGGTGTTGCAAATACTGCCTACAGCCCATTACCGATCGCAAAAAAAGCTGACCAATACTTAGGATGCTTATATTGTGATGATTTGATTAGAGTAACTTGTGCTCTGCGTAATGCTTCCGCCGCCGTAATATCGCCTTTTTGGAGTTCGCTGTAAAATGCAGTCATAAGTAAACTTGTACCCACATCATCAACTTTCCAAAGCGAAGCGATCGCATTTTTTGCACCAGCTTTTTGAATTTGATAGCCAAAACCTAAAACCTCCACCCCATCACCGAGCTTGCCTGTCCCCGTCTGACAAGCACTAAGAATGATTAGATCTATATTCGGGATTTGCCAATCGCTGATTTCATTCAAACGGATTTTGTCACCATTACCAAAAATGATGAAGGAGTTATCGGGTACACCACTATTAAACTCGGCATGGGTAGCTAGGTGGAGAATATTATGATCTTTGAATTTAGACTCAATCGCTTGGCGGCTAAATTTATCTTCGATTAGTGTGACTGAGTTTTGAAATGAATTGGCGATCGCCTGTACTTCTTTAATCGTGGCGGGTAACCCATCTTGTCCAAACTTTTTCTCTCCCGCTTTACCACCAAATGCTCCTGCGAGGATGTTAGGTTGAGATTTGGGCTTAGTTGAGAAATCAGTGAGAGTGTAGGCAATGAGATTACTAATTCGATATTTTTCTACTAACCATTGTTTGCCATCATGGAGTGCTGCTAGAGGTGCATAGCGTAATACTCCATCAGGAGCATAGAGGATTGCTTCAGCTTTGGCAGCAACAAGTTCAGTTTCAATGGGTTTGATCAAAACTTCATAGATTGCTTTAGAAGCTTCTTTAATATCTTCCAAACTAGCACTACGGAGTCCTACTCTGTATTCAAAAATTAATTCTTCTAGTTTCTCTTTGGAGATTTTGACGGTGCGGTTAATGGGGATGGTGTTAGGCGAGAAGAGGATAATTTCGAGTCTGTCGCCTAAAATCAAGGGATAAAGTAAAACTGTTCCTTGAGGGATTTTTTGGAGATAGTCGGGTACTTTGTTGATTTCTGATTTGGGAAGTTGTTGGATTTTGTTAGCAAGTTGGCTGTTAATTTCAGGGCTATTCTCAAAGCTAATTGCTAACAGCTTATCGCTCATCGCTTTCTCTGGTTCTAAAAGTCGGACACCTTGCGCCGATCTGTCGCTGCCTTTGATGTTTTTGAAATAGTCTTCGAGTTCTTGGACTTTGAGAAGATCGAGGACTTGGAGAGCTTCCATGATGCGATCTTGTTGAATCAGTATGTCGGCGAGGCGTTTATAGCTGCTAGAGACAGTTTCTAAATAAGATTTTTGGGTATCTTTATCGAGTTTACGGATGTCTTTGCGGATTGCTTCTCGGACGTTGATCGATTGTTTGTAAAAGAGAATTGCGAGATCGGGGCATTTTTTTATGGATAATACATTTCCTAAATTTGCGAGAGCATAACCTTCGACATTTCTATCGCCGATCTCTCTAGCAATGGTCAATGCTTGCTGATAAGAAATCATTGCTTCTCGATATCGATTTAGTTTTTCGTGGGCAACGGCTAAATTATTCAGTCCAATCATTTCGCCGCTTCGGTCTTTGATTTCCCACGCGATCGCTAATCTTTGCAGTTGGTAATCGATCGCTTTGTCATATTTGCCGAGGGCTTGGTAAGCGACACCCAGATTTCCCAGCGCAGTTCCCTCACCACTGCGGTCTTTGATTTCCCGCGCGATCGCTAATACTTGCAGATAGAACTCAATCACTTTGTCATATTTGCCGAGGGCAGAGTAAGCGTTTCCCAGATTTCCCAGCGACTGTTCCTCACCGAGACGGTCTTTGATTTCCCGCGCGATCGCTAAGCTTTGCAGCTGGTAATCGATCGCTTTGTCATATTTGCCGAGGGAATCGTAAGCGTTTCCCAGATTTCCCAGTGACCGTCCCTCACCGAGACGGTCTTTGATTTCCCGCGAGATCGCTAATACTTGCTGTAGGTAATCGATCACTTTTTCATATTTGCCGAGGGCTTGGTATGCGATTCCCAGATTTCCCAGCACACTCCCCTCCCCTTGACGATCCTTGATTTCCCGTAGGATTGCTAAAGCTTGCAGTTGGTATTCTATTACTTTTTCATATTTGCCGAGGGCTTGGTATGCGATTCCCAGATTTCCCAGCGCCTTTCCCTCACCGCTACGGTCTTTGATTTCCCGCGCGATCACTAATACTTGCAGTTGGTATTCTATTGCTTTTTCATATTTGCTGAGGGCTTGGTATGCGATTCCCAGATTTCCCAACGACTGTCCCTCACCAAGACGGTCTTTGAGTTCCCGATCGATCTCTAAGCTTTGCAGATGATTCTCAATCGCTTTGTCATATTTGCCGAGATAATAGTAAGCGAGTCCCAGATTTCCCAGCGACTGTCCCTCACCAAGACGGTCTTTGATTTCCCGCGCGATCGCTAAGCTTTGCAGTTGGTACTCGATCATTTTGTCATATTTGCCGAGTTTTAGGTAAGCGATTCCCAGATTTCCCAGCGCCTTTCCCTCACCGCTACGGTCTTTGATTTCCCGCGCGATCGCTAAGCTTTGCAGTTGGTACTCGATCATTTTGTCATATTTGCCGAGTTTTAGGTAAGCGACACCCAGATTTCCCAGCGCCTTTCCCTCCCAGAGACGGTCTTTGATTTCTCTATAAATTGTCAATGACTGCTGCCATGAATGAAATGCTGCCTCAAACTGACTAATTTGATATTGCTGCTTCCCTTGATTAAACAGTCGATCTGCTTCAGCTTTACGGTCTTGATTTGTTTGGGCTTGGACACTTTCACTCATCACTATCTGCACTTGCCCACAAGCCAAAAAAGCCAACATCGCAATACCAACAAACTTATTCATCGCCAAAACCCTCGCAGTTACATCCAAACCCTCGGTTGACCAACAGTCAGCATAAAGCGATATTCCCCAAAATAGGCGATCATTACAAAAAACATAACCAACCCAAAATCGAAACCATCTACGAGGTGATATATTCTTTGGAAATGATCACCCCCCGCAATGATCGATAACGTTTGTAAATTCCTCGCAGAAAGCTACTCCACCGACTTTGCCAGTTGGCTACTAGGCAAACCCATCACCCTAACCAAAATCGAACAATCCGAACTCGCAGTCGAACCAATTCGTGCCGACTCAGTAATATTTCTCGAATCAGCCGAAATCATCCTGCACATAGAATTTCAGACCGAACCAAATCAAAATATCCCCTTCCGCATGACCGACTACCGACTGCGGCTATATCGTAAATATCCCCAAAGAAAAGTCCATCAAGTCGTCATCTATCTCAGCCCCAGTCAATCATCCCTAGTCCATGAAACCACATTTAACCTTGGAGAATTAATTCATAACTTCAACGTGATCAGACTATGGGAACAACCAACCGCAATATTTCAGCAATATCAAGGATTATTACCCTTTGCCACCCTATCTCAAACCATTGCCCCCGAAGAAACCTTAAGACAAGTGGCGAGACAAATCGAAAATATTACCGATAAGCAACTCCAAAGTAACGTCGTCGCCTCGACCGCTATAATATCTGGTATAGCCCTAAGCAAAGAAATCATCAAAAGATTACTCAGGAGCGACATCATGAAAGAATCAGTAATTTATCAAGAAATATTGCACGAAGGCTTAGCTGAAGGTGAAGCTAGAGGTTTAGCCAAAGGTAAAGCTGAAGGCAAAGCTGAAGAAAGAAATCAAATTGCTCTCAATATGCTGCGTTCTAACATTTCTGTAGATGTCGTGGCACAACTGACTGGACTAACCGCCAAGCAAGTGCAGAAACTGCAAAAGCTATCTAATAAAAAGTCTCAGAAGCCAAAAAAGTAATCGCGATCGCAAAAGAGTAGAAGCAATTCATGAATTGCCTCTACTCTTTTGCCAAGGAACCATTTTTTTGTGGCGTGATGATGGTGCAAATGCTCCCTACAATCCATTACCGATCGCAAAGAACGCCGACCAGTAATTAGGATGCTTGTACTTTGGCGATTTGATCAGAGCAATTTGCGCTCTATGTAAAGCCTCGGTGGATGTGACATCGCCTTTTTTGAGTTCATCATAAAAAACTGCCATGAGTGCTTGAGTTCCCTCATCATTTACATTCCAAAGCGAGGCGATCGCATTTTTAGCTCCTGCTTTTTGAACTTGATAACCAAATCCTAAAATTTCTACACCATTTCCGAGTGCTCCAGTACCTGTCTCACAAGCACTAAGCACGATCAAATCTATATTTGGAATTTGCCAATCACTGATTTCATTCAAACGGATTTTATCGCCGTTACCAAAAATGATGAAGGAGTTGTCTGGCACACCAGTATTAAACTCGGCATGGGTAGCAAGGTGGAGGATATTACGATCTTTAAATTTAGACTCGATCGCTTGGCGGCTAAAAGCTTCTTCGGTGAGAGTGACTGAGTTTTGAAATGCATTGGCGATCGCTTGAACTTCTGTAAGTGTGGCAGGCAAACCAAATTGTCCAAACTTTTTCTCTCCAGCTTTACCGCCAAATGCTCCTGCGAGGATATTGGGCTTAGATCTGGGCTTAGCTGAGAAGTCAAAAAGGTTATAGGAAATTAGATTGCTAATCCGATATTTCTCGATTAGCCATGTTTTGCTATTATAGAGAGCGGCAAGGGGAACATAGCGTAATAATCCATCAGGGGCATAGAGGATTGCATCAGCTTTGGCAGCGACAAGTTCAGCTTCAATGGGTTTGATCAGAACATCATAAAGTGCTTTAGAGGATGCTTTAATATCTTCTGAGGTAGCATCACGTAGTTCCACTCTGTATTCAACAATTAAGGACTCGAGTTTATCTTTGGAGATTTTGACGGTGCGGCTGATGGGGAGCGTGTTGGGTGAGAAGAGAATGATTTCGATGCGATCGCTTAAAATTAATGGATAAATAAGAACGCTTCCCTGCGGTAGTTTTTGCAGATATTGAGGAACTTTGTTGATTTCCGATTTGGGGATTTGCTGGATTTGGCTTGCTAATTTGCGATTGAGTTCGGCGATCTGTTCTAAGCTAAAAGCTGAAAGCTGAGAACTAATCGCTTTTTCTGGTTCCAAAATTCTCACCCACTGCGATGCGCGATCGCTGCCTTTAATATTTTTGAGGTAGTCTTCGAGTTCTTGAATTTTGAGAAGATCGATAATTTGTAGTGCCTCAATGACCCTATTCTCTTGGAGTAATAGATCCGCTAAGTAGCGATAACGATCTGATACCGTGCCGACATAGGACTGTCGATCCTCTTTGCTGAGGCTGCGAATGTCTTTACGAATTTCTTCTGTGATGCTGATTGAACTTTTTAAGACAGCGATCGCGATGTCAGTTCGTTCTAGTTTTGATAGGGCATAACCGATTTGAGCAAAGGCACTTGCTTCTGCACGCCGTTCGCCGAGTTCTTTGGCTATAAGCATCTGCTGCTGGGAGAAATCTATCGCTTTCTCATATTGTTTGAGCAAATTGTAAGTGATGCCTAGATTGCCTAAAGTTGCGGCTTCTCCTTGCCGATCTTTGATGCTGCGGGCGATCGCTAAAGTCTGCTCGAGATATGCAACTGCTTGTGGATACTGACCGAGATCGTTAAAAGCTTTGCCGAGATTTCCCAAGGCGGTGGCTTCTCCATTGCGATCGCCAATCTGTTTGTAAATCGCCAAAGCTTCTTGATAGGCTGCTATTGCTTGTTGGAACTTTCCTAAATAGGCATAGGTATTACCTAGATTTTCTATGGCTTTACCTTCTCCACGCCGATCTCCGATCGCTTTCACTAGCGTTAAGCTCTGTTGTAGCCATTCAATCGCTTTTTGATACTGCCCGAGATAAGCATAAGTGTTACCAATATTTCCTAAAGCATAGGCTTCTCCACCCCGATCGCCAATACTTTTTGCTGCCGTAAGATACTGTTGATAGAATTCAAGCGCCTTTTGGTATTTTCCCAACGCAACGTAGCTATTTCCTAGAAGACCGAGTGTAATGCTTTCCATTTGACGATCTCCACTTGACTTTGCGATCGCCAAGCTTTTTTGGTTGAACTCAAGCGCTTTTTGATATTGTCCTAACGCAAAGTAAGTTGCTCCTAAATTATTTAGTGCTTTGCTTTCTAGAGCAGCATTATTAATGGCTCTGGCAATTTCTAAGGTTTGTAAAAAAGAACTAGTTGCATTCTCATATTGCCCCAAAAGGAGATAGATATTACCAATCAATAGATGGGCGCTTGCTTGGTTGGGATCGTTGAGTTCTCGATAAATTTGTAATGCTTGCTGAGATGACTGTAATGCTTGCTGATATTGGCTAGCTTGTACTTGCTGAAGCCCTTGATTAAAGAGCCGAGCTGCTTCGGCACTACGATTTTGTTGAATAGACTGGGCTTGAGCAGTAGTCAATGGATGGTTTGGCGGTAATCCTAAACTCAAAACACTGATTGTCAATACGCATGCGATCGATCTGAGCCAAGAAGTCATAACATCACCTTTGAGGTTACGACATGATTTTATCGCTAATTTAACCACTACGATTTGTGTTTCTATGAAAGACAGACCTAGGACATAAAACCCAAATAAATAGAGGCGGCGCTTCGCGCCGTCTCTATTTATTTGGGTTTTATTAAGCAAAAATTACATTAAATCAGTTATTAATTACAATCCATTCCCGATCGCAAAGAACGCCGACCAAAAATAAGGATGTTGATAATTTGGTGATTTGATGAGAGAAACTTGCGCTCTGCGTAATGCTTCGGAAATTGTGACATCTCCTTTTTGAATTTCACCATAAAATGCTTCCATGAGTTTTTGCGTGCCCACGTCATTAACTTGCCAAAGCGAAGCGATCGCGACTCTCGCTCCTGCGGCTTGCATCTGATATCCTAATCCTAGAATTTCGACTCCACTTCCTAGTTTGCCTCCTAGTCCTGATTGACAGGCACTCAAAACAACGAGATCGACATTATTGAGTGACCAATTACGAACATCGCTAATCGTGGCTTTGTCACCATTACCAAAAAGGATAAACGACTCTTCGGGTTTACCAAGCGATAGTTGTCCGTGAGTGGCTAAATGGATAATTGTATAAGAATTGGCTTTTGTTTCTGTAACCGTTTTTGTGAAGGCAGACTCGATAAAGGTAGTCGTATTGGCAAAGCGATCGGCAATCTTTTTTACTTCGATCTCAGTTGCAGGCAATCCACTAAATCCCGCGATCTTGCTATCGTTTTTACCGCCAAATGCTCCTGCAAAGATGCGAGGCTGAGTGATCGGCTTTGTATTAAATTTGGTAAGTGATTGAGCAGTGATGTTATTGATCCGATATTTCTCAACTAGCCATTGTTTGCCGTCATAGAGTGCAGACAATGGAATGTAGCGTAGCTTGGCATCGGGAGCATAGACGATCGTATCAATTTTGAGTTGCTCTAAATCAGCCTCAATTGGCTTAATTAGCCATGTATAGAACTTCTGAGAAGATACTTTAACATCGTCTGAAGTTACATCTTGTAGGTCAGTGCGAAATTCAACGATTCCCTTGTTAAATTCTTCACGGTTGACTTTTATTGTTCGACGAATAATCGGGGTCTTGGCGGTAATCAGAATCAGTTCGAGGCGATCTTTGAGAACGAGAGGATAGAGAATGGCTGCGTTAGGCATCTTGCCGAAAATATCTTTTCCTAAACTGCGAAAACTATTAGGTTCGAGAGTTTGCTGCTTTTCAGTACGGTGCAATTCTTCAAATTGTTTTTGAACTTCGGGACTATTGAGAAAGGCGTTGAATTGATTATTTTGATTTTGTTCTGCTTGGACGAGTTGCCTCAGGCGTTGCTGTTCTGATTCAGTGAGTTTACCTTCTTTTTGCTGAAGGTTAATAAATTCGCTAGTAAGGGCGATAATATTTTGTTCGGATGTCTGGAGGGGAAGTCCTTTTTCAGTTTCTTCATTACCGCGCACTGTGTGGAGATAGTCGCTGAGTTCTTGGACTTTCAGCAAATCTAAAACCTGTTGAGCTTCAATAATACGGTCTTTTTTGAGTAGGAGATCGGCAAGATTGCGATAGCTCTCTTCGACAGTAGATAGATAGGATTTTTGAACTTCTTTTGGTAATTTGCGTATATCTTTACGAATGGATTCATGGACGTTAACAGATTGCTTATAAAAGAGAATTGCCAGATCGGTCTGGTTAAGATTTGAAAAAGCAAGCCCTAGATTTTCGAGTGAATATCCTTCACTATAGCGATCGCCAATTTGTTTAGAGCCTGACAGCGCTTGCTGTAAAAAAACTATTGCTTGTTGGTACTGTTCTAAATTGCCATAGGCAGTTCCTAAACCATTGAGAGCATATACCTCTCCATTGTGATCGCCAATTTGTTTTTTGATTGCTAGACCTTGCTGATAAAAATCAACCGCTTTCTGGTATTGTCCTAAACTGTTATAGGTGCTGCCTAGTGTGTAGAGAGAATTTGCTTCTCCATAGCGATCGCCGATCGCTTTTCTAATCACTAACGATTGTTGGTGCAGATCGATCGCTTTTTGATACTGCCCTAAAGTGTCATAAATGTCGCCCATCCCGTTGAGACAATAGGCTTCCCCATTGCGATCGCCGATCTCTTTTCTGATCGCTAAGGATTGCTGATATAAATCAATCGCTTTTTGGTATTGACCTAAACTTTCATAGACATCGGCAAGCCCATTGATGGCATTCCCTTCACCATCGCGATCGCCAATTTGTTTGGCAATTTCTAAAGCTTGCTGATGGAGTTCTATCGCTTTTGGATACTGACCGAGGTTATCGTATGCTTCTCCTAGTCCGTGAAGTGCGTTACCTTCTCCTTCGCGATCGCTGATTTGTTTTTTGATTGTTAAGGACTGTTGGAATAAATCAATTGCTTTTTGGTACTGCCCTAGACTGTTATAAGTATTGCCTAGTCCGATCGATGCATTACTTTCGCCTTCGCGATTGTTAGTAGATCGATAGAGCTGTAATGCTGATTGAAATGACTGTAAGGCTTCTCGATACTGGCTTTTGTCAAACTGTTGCGTCCCTATCTCAATGGCTCGATCTGCGTCTGACTTAGGCTCTTTTGCAGTCTGCGCTTGGACATTTGTTTGAGGAAAATTAGGCGTTAATCCTAAACCTAAAAGTCCAGAGGATAAAACAAAGGCGATCGAGTAGATTCTTGAAGACATAACTTTTCTTGAAGCTTTGTCATGATTGTACAGTTCTTATCACCTAAATAGAGCGCACTAATATTTCATTAAAGCCTCTAGAAGTTTATTTAGTACAAATGACTTAGTCGTTAAAGTCCATTGCCGATCGCAAAGAACACTGACCAATAGAAAGGATGGTTATATTTCTGCGATTTAATTAGGGAAACTTGCGCTCTATGTAATGCTTCAGTACCATTAACATCGCCTTTTTGGAGTTCACCATAAAAAGCTGTCATTAACGCATATGTGCCAGCATCATCGACTTTCCAGAGAGAGGCGATCGCATTTTTAGCACCAGCTTTCTGAACTTGATAACCAAAACCCAAAACCTCTACCCCATCATCGAGCTTGCCCGTCCCTGTCTGACAAGTACTAAGAATGATCCGAATACTCAACTAACTGATTACAAGTGCACCTAGCAAGTTACTATCATCAAGTATCGCATCTGTAATATTAGCGTCCCTCAAATCAGCACCACGCAAATCAGCACCACGTAAATCCGACCATCTCAAATCAGCATATTGGAGGTTTGCACCGCGTAAATCCGCGCCACGCAAATTTGCATATTGGAGATTGGCATAACTACAATTGCTGCCATTTAGAGCAACACCGCTAAAATCTACTTGCTGTAATTCAGCTTCGGCAAAATAGGCTCCACGTAAGTTTAAGCCTGCAAAATTTCGCTGTCCACTTTTATATTGGTTGATTAATGCATTGGCACTAGATCCAAATTTGTTGAGAGATTCTGTCTCAGAAGATATTAGAGAGGAGACACGCGATCGAACAAGATTCAATCGATTGTCACCGTCATTAGTGCTGCGATCGCCTAACTCATCAATAATTCGGAGTACACCAATTATTTTTCCATTCGGATCGTGAACTAGTACTGTTGACATACATACATTCTTTAAATTGCCATCATGAAGCTGGAATGACATCTGCACACCATCAAGAGGTCTACCTGCTAAAGTACTGAGAACCGCATCTTGTAATTCCATTGCTTGAGGTTCTGGAATACTTGCAACAGGATAGCCAATGATTTCCGAATTATTCCAAGAGAATAGTTTCTCTGCGGCTGAGTTCCACAACAAAACTTTGCCTTCAGGACTGATGATATCGATCGCTACAGGTACGGACTTAATTACTGCGCGTAATAGTTCATTGGTTCGTTGTAATTCCGATTCCGCTTCACCCCTTTCACTGATATCGATACAAACTCCATCAGCAAGTACTGTTCCTGAGTCTATAGAATAATAACGAGTGATATTTTGCACCCACTTCACTTCACCAGTGATTGTAATCACCCGAAATTCATGGCGGAAGGTGGCGAGCTTATCAAAGCCAGCTTTGATCAGTGCCTTAAATTGATCGAGATCTTCAGGATGAATGAGATCGAGCAATTGTAAAGGTGAGGAGATGGCGTATCTAGGTGAAATACCAACTAACCCAATTAAACCATCGCTGATAAATGGGATCGAAATTACCCCTTCAGGACTCCTTGCCAAGCGATAGAGGGTAGCAGGCATACTAGAGGCGATCGTGGCTAATCGGAGTTCGCTCTCTTGCAAAGCTGTTTCTGTCTGTTTGCGTTCAGTAATATCGCGGGAGTTAATCACTAATCCCTGCACATTAGGGTCTTGTAAGAGATTGCAACAAACTGACTCTAAATAAATCCAATCACCATTAATATGCTGATGGCGCATGACAATTGGCTTTGATACTGAAAGAGTATCTACAGATTGAGCTAGAAAATTTTGAAAAATTGGTAAGTCTTCTGGATGAATAAACCTAATAAATTTTTTATCCATTACATCTTCAGGCATGTATCCCAACGTTTTAAATAATGCGGGACTGCAATAGTGAATCGTCGTATCGATATCGAGAATATTCACGATATCTGAGGAATGCTGCATCATTGCCCGAAGTTTGGCTTCGTTACGATTGAGATTGCGAGAAATGCGGCGTTGCTCTTCTCTCTCTACCCGAATTTGGCGATCCATGAGGTTGAGTTTGGCATTCATTTCTGCCACTCGAATCTCTAAGCGCTGATGGGACTGTTGTAGCTTTTCCCCTTCTTGTTTGCGTTGGGTAATATCTTGAATCCACCAGCGCATACCGATGACTTTTCCATCTGTTGGTGTGCGAAGGCTGATAATTGTGAAGCTTGCATCAAAAGGTTGCCCTGTCGGGAATTGCATCCGAAAGTCTAAACTTTTAATGTTTTGTCCTCTTTGAAGCTGTCCGATGAGTTTTTGAAATTGGTCTTTGTAGGAAGGAAAGACAAAGTTTTCGAGATTTGTCCCAATTGGATGCGAACCAAACATTAGCGTAGCCGCCCGATTCGCTTCTGTAATATCACCATTAGCTTCAGTGACAAAATAGCCATCTGGAGCAAAATCAAAAAGTTCTCGATAGCGTTCTAATTCATCGGTTAGCGATCGCTGGCAAGTTTCTAGTTCTTTCAGGCTAGATTGCAGGCTATTAACTGCATCTTCTAGATTAAGATTTCTGGTCTCAATTTCTACAGAAGACGATATGGATGTCGCTGCAATATGTTCTAGTTCTTGCAGTTGCTGAATCGAGGTTGCAATCAACTCGTGACAAAGGTGCATTCCCATATACGATCCATATTTTAATCAGTCTTCATAAGATATACAGTATAGCCCTAATACATAAGCCCCAAAATGCTAGGTAACATAAAGTATAGCATCATGCTTTTGGGTGTTGATTTTCCTAAGATCTATAGCTTTAAGCATAACAATGAAATTCAGTCAAAGTTATTGCTTGATATATCTATAGCCACGTATAGCAATTAAAGAGATATCTAGGACATAAAACCCAAATAAATAGAGACGGCGCTTCGCGCCGTCTCTATTTATTTGGGTTTTATGTCCTAAGCAAAACTTGCATTATGAGCATTAACAATATGCCAACAAAATTTCGGTGGATAGGACTAGCGATTGCGATTGTGATGAGAGTCCGATCTTTCAGGTTTAGGGGGCTGAGTAGGTGATTTCGCAGTACTTCTGCCAACTAGTTTCTTTTGTGGTTGATTTGATGACTTGCTGGGGACTTGAGACGATGGCTTCGCGATAGGATTATTATCCCTTTGTCCGTGTCTGGGTTGATGCTTCGATTGCCGTCCCACTTGAATTGGCTCAGCCTTAGCGCGAGGATCGGGATCGAATCCAGCAATGATTTCCTGAGGTAGTGATCGCTTAATCAACTTCTCGATATCTGAAAGAAACTTGCGTTCATCCACACATACTAGCGAAATCGCTTCACCAGACGAGCCAGCCCGTCCCGTGCGTCCGATGCGATGCACGTAGTCCTCAGGTACATTCGGTAATTCGTAGTTAACTACATGGGGAAGTTCGCTAATATCCAGTCCACGCGCAGCAATATCTGTGGCTACTAATACCTGCAAACTACCATCTTTAAATTTGCCGAGGGCGCGAGTACGGGCGGCTTGACTCTTGTTCCCATGAATTGCCATCGCGACAATGTCATCTTGATGCAATTGCTTAACAAGGCGATCGGCTCCATGCTTGGTGCGCGTAAATACTAAGACCTGATACCAGTTGTGAGTCTTGATCAAATGCGTAAGTAACTCCCGCTTGCGATCGCGATCGACAGGAAATACCCGCTGAGTGACTAAGTCAGCAGTCGCATTCTGAGCGGCAACTTCGACCATTACAGGCTGATTGAGTAAAGTACTTGCAAAGGATTTAATCTCATTCGAGAAAGTTGCTGAAAATAGGAGATTTTGGCGCTGTTTGGGGAGTAGTGCCAGAATTCGCTTGATGTCGCGGATAAAGCCCATGTCCAACATGCGATCGGCTTCATCCAATACCAAGATTTCAACTTGCGATAAATCTAAGCGTCCCTGTTGCACGTGATCTAATAGTCGCCCTGGGGTTGCTACTAAGATTTCTACACCACCTCTGAGGCGATTAATTTGGGGATTAATATTCACGCCACCATAGATCACCATTGAGGTTAGAGGTAGATGCCGACCATAGGTCTGTACGCTTTCTTCGACTTGGGCGGCAAGTTCACGGGTGGGAGTGAGGATCAAGGCGCGGATCGGAATTTTCCCAGTAGCCGATCGCTTGACGACCTTGTTAGACAGTAAATGTAAAATCGGCAGCGTAAAGCCTGCGGTTTTGCCAGTACCAGTTTGAGCACCAGCCAATAAATCTTGACCTGAGAGGACAACGGGGATCGCCTGTGATTGAATGGGGGTGGGTTTGGTATAGCCACGAGCTGCGACGGCACGAACAATTTGCTCGGACAAACCTAATGCTGAGAAACCCTGTGCTGATGCGATCGGAGCCGAAGATTTGGTAGATATGGATTTGTTAGGTACAGAAGATTTAGTTACAGGAAAGATAATTGCAGAAGAAGACATAGAACTCCAATTTTTTTATCGGTCTGTCGCTGTTAGCGAGGCAATTTTGTAGTCGTACCAATTCTCAGGACTTTGTGACATTCCTAAGAATCTAAAACCTTACCCAGAGGGATTTTAAAGCTTCAAAGATGGATTTGCCATTTTTGAAATTGGTGTCAGACGGAGCAGAGACAGAATTGTATAACGTGTCAACAGTATCAATGACTGGGAGCAGACACTGTAGGCTAACATCTTAGCAGAGGTTCGCGATTTATAGTTACAGTGAGTTACAAGTAAATTTTACTGATGTCGCGATCGCTTAGATAATAATGCAGAAACCTGAAATCCCAATCAATGAAAGCGATCGCCAAGCCGCACTAGATCGCTATGAGATTCTCGATACCTTGCCAGAACAGGTATATGACGACCTGACCCAACTAGCGGCGGATATTTGTGGAACGCCGATCGCCTTAATCTCGTTAATCGATCGCGATCGGCAATGGTTTAAATCTCGTGTCGGACTTGATGCAACGGAAACATCTCGCGAAATTTCCTTTTGCGGTCATGCGGTTTTCGATAATACGATCTTGAATGTTCCCGATGCCACTCAAGATCCGCGTTTTGCTGATAATCCATTAGTCGTCAACGATCCGAGTATTCGTTTTTATGCGGGAATCCCCTTAACAACTAGCGATCAATATACTTTGGGGACTTTATGCGTCATCGATCGCCAGCCTAGAGATCTGACACCACAGCAAATTAACCAACTAGAATCCCTCAGTCGTCTGGTCATTAGTCAATTAGAACTAAGAAAAAATGAGGCAACATCTCGCCTATTAACCTCCGTCGTTGAGTCCTCTAATGATGCGATCATCACTAAAAATTTAGATGGCATCATCACCAGTTGGAACCCCGCTGCGACTGAGTTATTTGGCTATTCCGCCGATGAAATGGTGGGAAAATCAATTTTTACACTGATTCCGCCCGATCGCCTCACAGAAGAAAAATTGATTGTCGAACGTCTCAAGCTACAAGAAAAAGTAGAACATTTTGAAACAGTTCGCTTGCATAAAGATGGTAGTCGTCTTGAAGTCTCTGTGACGATTTCTCCCTTAATTAGCAAAACTGGAGAAGTCGTAGGCGCGTCTAAAATTGTGCGTGACATTACCAACCGCAAAGCCGCAGAAGAGAAGTTAAGCAACCTTTTGATGTTGCAAAAAGCAATTCTCGATAATCCCAACTTTGCGATTATCTCCACTGACTTAGACGGCACAATCCAATCCTTTAATGCCGCCGCCGAAAACATGCTGGGATATACGTCTTCAGAAATAGTGGGGAAAACAAGCCCTGCGCTCTTTCATGTGGGTGAAGAAATCGTCACTCGCGCCCAAATATTATCTGAAGAACTCCAACGCCCGATTGAAACTAGCTTTGAAGTGTTTATTGCCAAAACCAAATTTCGACAGGTGGATGAAGCGGAATGGACTTATATCCGTAAAGATGGCTCTCAATTCCCAGTGCTGTTAACGATTACCGCCATTCGCACTGAGAACGATGAGATTAGAGGATTTATGGGGATTGCCAAGGATATTACGGCTCAAAAGCAAGCTGAGAAACAATCTCTCGATATTACCGATGCCTTAAACAAAACTGCCATTGTCGCAATTACGGATATTCAAGGCACGATTATCTTTGCGAATGATAAATTCTGCGAAATTTCTAAATATAGCCGCGAAGAGTTGATCGGACAAAATCATCGGATTCTCAATTCTGGACATCATCCGCGTCAGTTTTTTACTGGGATGTGGAAGGCGATCGCTAGCGGACAAACATGGAGGGCAGAGATTAAAAATCTGGCTAAGGATGGTTCATTCTATTGGGTCGATACAACGATCGTGCCATTTCTCAATGAACATGGTAAACCCTATAAATATCTTACGATTCGGAAGGATATCACCGATCGCAAAGCCGCCGAGATTGAGTTGCAAAAGCTATCCTTGATTGCTAGCAAAACTGATAATGTGGCGATCGTTACTAATCCACAAGGAAAAATTGAATGGGTTAATGAAAGTTTCTATCGGGTCACAGGTTACACCTTAGCGGAGGTAGTCGGAAAGAAACCAAGGGATATTTTGCAAGGGGTGAAAACTTCTAAGGAAACGGTTGCCGAAATTCGCTATGCCTTAGCAAGACAAGAACCCTTCAGTGGCGAAATTTTGAATTATCACAAAAATGGGAAACCTTATTGGTTATTGTTACAGATTAATCCTGTGTTTGATGATGATGGAAATCTCCAGCATTTCATCGCGATCGAGAATGAAATCACGACTCGCAAAGAGATGGAATGCGATCTGAAATTGGAGAGCGAAGAGCGCCGCATCACGTCTCAAAAATTGAGTGTTTTAACGGAACGTTTAGAGATTAGCAATCGCGAATTACTTGATTTTGCCTATGTTGCTTCCCATGACTTACAGGAGCCTCTACGAAAAATTCAGGCTTTTGGCGATCGCCTCAAATCAACTTGCAATGATGGACTGAACGAAAAAGGACAGGACTATCTGGAAAGAATGCTGAATGCGGCGGGACGCGCTCAGGTCTTAATTAACGATCTGTTGTCTTTTTCGCGAGTCACCACCCAAGCCAAACCCTTTGCGCCAGTTAATTTATCGGAGATTTTAGATGGTGTTCTCTCGGATTTAGAGATTCGGATCGAGCAAACTGGGGCTGCGGTAGAAATCGATCGCCTACCAGTGATTGATGCTGATGCGATGCAAATGCGACAAATTTTACAGAATCTGATCGGTAATGCGCTCAAGTTCCGTCAAGAAGGGCTTGCGCCGCTTGTACAGGTGCGATCTCGGATGCTTACGAATCACGGCGAAGAATGTTGTGAAATCCATGTCATCGATAATGGCATTGGCTTTGAGCAGAAATATACTGATCGCATTTTTCAGATTTTCCAACGTCTGCATGGACGAGGTACTTATGAGGGTACAGGTATTGGGTTAGCAATCTGTCGTAAAATAGCAGAACGTCACGGCGGTTCATTAGTTGCTGAAAGCAAACCAAATCAAGGCGCGACCTTTATTTTTACCACGCCCATTCATCAAGCTAAAGGAAATATTAACTATGACCATTAAAGGAAAAAGTATTACGATTTTGGTGGCGGAGGATGATGAAGACGATCGCTTACTGATGCAAGAAGCTTTAGAAGAAAATCGCCTTGCCAACGATCTACATTTTGTTGAAGATGGCGAAGAATTGATGGATTATCTCCAGCATCGCGGCAAATACAGCGATCCTAAAAGTGCGCCTCATCCCAGTTTAATTTTGCTGGACTTAAATATGCCGCGTAAAGATGGACGCGAAGCTCTTAAGGAAATCAAAGCCGATCCTAACCTTCGCAAAATCCCGATTGTAGTACTTACGACTTCTAAGGCTGAAGAAGATATTCTCCGCACCTACGATCTTGGTGTGAGTTCATTTATTGCTAAGCCCGTCGTCTTTGATTCGATGGTGCAAATCATGAAAATGATTGGTACTTACTGGTTTGAAATTGTGGAATTACCCGATCGCGCTTCAAGAGAATAACCGAATGACTGCAAATATTTGTAAAGTTCTACTCATTGATGATGACGAAGACGACTATATCGTGGCTCGTGATTTTTTGGACGAAGCCGAGCAGTTATCTTTTAAGTTAAATTGGGTCGATAACTACGATGATGGATTAGTAGAGATTGGCAGAAATCATCATGATGTATATCTTTTAGACTTTCGACTTGGCAAGGGCAACGGCTTAGAACTTTTAGAAGAAGCGATCTCTATGGGTTGCAAGCAACCGATTATTTTATTAACAGGGCTAGGTGATAGTGAAATCGATCAAAGAGCCATGAAATCTGGTGCATCAGACTATTTGGTTAAGGGAAAATTTTTAAGTGCAACGTTATTAGAGCGCTCAATTATCCATGCGATCGAGCGCAAACGCTCCGAAAATCAACAATTGCAATTAGTTTCCGAACTCGCAGCCGTTAATCAAGAACTCAAAGACTTTGCCTATATTATTTCTCACGATCTTAAAGCGCCCTTACGGGGAATTGCTTCCCTCGCTGAGTGGGTGCTAAACGACTATGGCGATCGCCTAGATAATGAAGGCAAAGAGATGCTGCATCTAATGGGTGGAAGGGTGCGGCGGATGAGCGATCTGATCGATGGGGTGTTGCAATATTCCCGTGTCGGTCGGGTTAAGGAGGAGAAAACGCTGGTCGATCTGCAAGCATTAGTCCATGATGTGATTGACGCGATCGCGCCGCCCAAAGGTATTAAGATCGCGATCGATACTGAATTGCCAAAGTTAATTGCCGAAAAAACGCGAATGCACCAGTTATTTCAAAATTTGATTAGCAATGCGATTAAATATATCGATAAGCCAGATGGAGAGATTCACGTCGGACATAGTGAATTTTGGGAATTTTATGTCAGTGATACGGGCGTTGGGATAGAAGAGCGACATTTTGATAAAATCTTTCAGGTTTTCCAAACCCTCGTACCTCGCGATCAATCCGAAAGTACAGGGGTGGGATTAGCGATCGCTAAGAAGATTGTTGAAATGTATGGTGGTAAAATCTGGGTAAAATCAGAAATCAATAAGGGTAGTACTTTTTACTTTACGTTACCTATAACCGCAGATATGACTGAGGTTCAATCATGAGGAGCTTTGACCCAATTCTACTCGTAGAAGATGATCAATTAGATGTGATGACTCTCAAACGGGCTTTAAAAGAGATTAAGGCGACTAATCCTCTTCATATTAGAAATAATGGAGAAGCAGCCCTAGAATTTTTACGCGATCCAGCCAATCCTAAACCATTGCTAATTCTGTTAGATTTAAATATGCCCCGCATGAACGGGTTAGAGTTTCTGGAAATTATTAAAGCCGATGTCGATTTGTGCAAAATTCCTGTCGTGGTATTGACCACATCGCAAGAGGAACAGGATCGGCTTGCCAGTTTCCAACTAAGTGTTGCGGGTTATATTATCAAGCCCCTAACTTATCCTGATTTTGTGGAAAAATTACTGATTGTTTATCAATATTGGTGTTTAAGTGAGATTCCCGATCTAATGAATTGATTTGCTCCCTAAGTTACAATTGGTAATTACCCAGACGGCTATGACAACGACAAGTAATCCTGACAATCCTGAACCTCGGTTACCCACGATTAAGATTTTGTTTGTGGAAGACGATCAAATCGATTGCCTTGCCTTTAATCGCACCGTCAAAAAGTTAGACTTACCCTACAACTACGCGATCGCCAGCTCACTCACCGAAGCAAAAAAAATTCTCAGTGACCAAACTTTTGAAATTGCAATTCTCGATTACAACCTCGGTGATGGAGTCTCTAGCGAGTTATTTGCTATTCTAAAATCTCAAAATTGTCCCTTCATTATCTCTACAGGCAGTGGTGATGAAGGAACCGCCGCGAGGCTAATGAGCGAAGGAGCCTATGACTATTTAATTAAAGATCCCGATCGCAACTATCTCACAGTTTTACCCGCTACCGTTGACAAAGCACTCTCTCGTAAGCAAGCCGAAGATGAGCTTGAATTACTAACCCGTGCCATCCAGAATGTCAAAGATAGCATTTATATTTCAGAAATGGATGGAAAATTACTATTTATCAATGATTCTCTACGAGAACTCTTTGGTATTGGGGTAAAAAATGTTACCGCTTGCGCGATTGATATTTTAGGAATCCCGCAACTAACGGAAAGAATGAAGCTTGATCCTTGCAAAGGAACAACTTGTGACGCAGAAATTGAAATAACTGTAGAACTTCCTTATTATCAAACTTTCTATGGAATGTTAACAGAGTCGATTATAAAAAACAGGAATAAACGAGTCCGAGTTGGCATAATTCGGAATGTCACGACCTTAAAACGAATAGAACTAGAACTTCAATCTAGTGAAGAGCGTAACCGTTCCGTAATTGCTAGTCTCGCAGAAGGTGTGGTTTTCCATCAAGCCGACGGCAAAATTATTTCCTGTAATCAGAGTGCCGAAAAGATTTTAGGATTAACTGCCGATCAAATCATGGGAAAGACTGCAATTGATTTTGATTGGCAAACAATTCATGAAGATGGCTCGCTTTTTCCTGCGGAAACCCATCCTGCCTTAATCACACTTAAAACTGGAGAGCGTCAGTCCAATGTAATCATGGGTATTTGCCGCAAAGATTTGCTAACCACTTGGATCTCGATTAATTCTCAACCCTTGTTCCATCCTAATCAAGAGTATCCCTATGCAGCCGTAGCTTCTTTTGGTGATATGACTGAACAATACCAAGCGCAACAGATCCTCAAACAGCAAGCAGAATATCAACGAGCGATCACCTTGACCGATGGCTTAACCCAAGTCGCAAACCGCCGCAGGTTTGACGAAAAGATCCAAATGGAATGGCAAAGGTTACTGCGAGAAAAAGCATATTTATCGCTAATTCTTTTAGATATCGATTATTTTAAATATTACAACGACTGTTATGGTCATCAATCTGGCGATACCTGCTTGATTCAAGTCGCTCAGACTGCGGCAAAACAGTTGAAACGTCCAGCAGATCTTTTTGCGCGTTATGGCGGCGAGGAGTTTGTTGTGGTTATGCCAAACACCAATTTAGATGGCGCAATTATGGTGGCTGAATCAATTCAAAAAGCGATCCGCGACTTGTGCATTCCTCATCAAGATTCAAAAGTTAGTGATGTTGTCACTGTCAGCATGGGAATTACTTGCCTAATTCCTACAGCCGATCTATTCGTTGATGGCTTAATTAAGATGACCGATGATGCTCTCTATCAAGCCAAGCAGCAAGGGCGCGATCGCTACTCAATCGCAGTTCCCCAAAGATGAGAGATGTACCACCTCTCTCATCTTTGGCGTCTTTAGACCGCTGGAAGCTATAAAATTTCAGTAGTCTCATGAAAATGCCTGTAGTCAAGATAGCGATGCCCATCATTTCCCATATGAATGACATCGACAAAACGGCGATCGAACATGAGATTTCTGGCTGCGTACATATGTCGAGCATGGAGCGTGCCTTCTATCGTTTCATCGACACCTGTGAGAGATACAAGAATCTGAGCATGTAATCGCTCCATTGTTTCTACTGTCAAACCATATAGTGGACTACTTTCATTGATAGTATGCATTACTGTCCATGATAATAAAAAGACGGGAGAGTGATCGCGAACTAATTTTAGTTCGTGTAAGCGACGCATCATATGCCCTTCAGCCGTTACTTCGTCGATCATCAAATAGACGCTTAATTTCGCTTCGAGAATGTTGTTTCTTCTCTCATTAGCTGTTCTAAACATGAGCGTAGGAATACCGTTATAGTCATGAATAGTTGCTGCTCGGCTGAACATTACGCGGGCAGAAGATTTTGCAAATCTGGCAAAGGCAATTCCTGTAATTACAGCAAATAGCATTAAGCTTGCGATCGATTCTAGAGTAACAAGCAGATTTGCATAGAGTGTATCTGGATGCATCACTCCATAACCAATGGAAGCGAGAGTCTGCACGCTAAAGAAAAAGGATTCTAAAAAACCGATGTTATCCAACCCACCGATCGCTTTAGTATCTAGTAGATAGAGAGATGCAAAGACAGCATTGAGGAATATATTGACAATTGCCACAATCGCCGCAAATCCAGGCCAAGGAATGGTCAGCATGAGATGATAGGGATCGCGGAAATATGAATGCCAAGAATTTCCACCGACAACCTGAAGTACTCCATCACGCTGTTCTAGTTTGATTATAGAACGCTCAAGTTTACGTTTAATTCTCATATTGCGGCTTGCCTTGTTAATGTATTGTCTAGCGGCTTTCCATTCATGTTAATATGGGCGGCGCTTCGCGCAGTTCATATTAAACTTAAAATGCTCCAAGTCCATACGTATTCCGATCTAATTACAGGTCGCCTCATCAGTCGCTACAAACGCTTCTTTGCGGATATAGAACTAGAGAATGGTGAATTGATTACTGCCCATTGCGCCAATACGGGACCGATGACTGGTGTATGTAAGATTGGAAGTCCTGTTCTAGTTTCTTATCATCCCAGCCCGAAACGCAAATTAGCCTATAGTTGGGAGGCAATTTATTTGGACGAGCAATGGATTGGAGTAAATACTAGTCTTCCCAATCGCGTAATTGGACATATGCTCGATCGCCATTTATTGCCAGAACTAGAGCCATACACCATAGTTAAGGGTGAAGTTGCCTACGGTAATGAGAAGAGCCGCATCGATTTTCTGTTGACTGATGCTGATAGCGGAAAAAGAACCTATGTAGAAGTTAAAAATACAACTTGGTGTATTGAAAATTTAGCTCTATTCCCTGATACGGTGACCACGAGAGGTCAAAAACATTTACGCGAGCTTACATCGGTAATTCGAGAAGATATTGATGCTGCTTTAATCTTTTTTATCAATCGTGGAGATTGCGATCGCTTTGCTGCGGGAGCACAAGCCGATCCTGAATATGCCAAATTGCTACAAGAAGCGATCGCTAAAGGCGTAAAAGTAATCCCTTGTAGATTTCAGATCGAACCAACAAAAATCACATATCTGGGATTAGCTAGCCTAGACTAATAATCTGAAGAGAGACAATGCTAAAGATGTTACGGGTTTGGAACTAGGAAGATTAGCGCGAAGTGCTGCCCTTCCTAGCTTCTTGCTTACTATTTGAAGAAATATAGCAATTTTTAAAAAATATAAAATGTATCTTTTCTTTTGGAATTGTTATAAAACCAAGAGATTGGATAAAGGAGGCTAGACATACCTCACTTTATTTATCAAGATAATTAGACATTATGTAAAGGGTCTTACGATTTTCCAGAATGTGTAGGGAACTCCAAGACTCAAAACAAAATAAACTGCTAATTCTGCCATAGGTCAACTTACATGTTCTATGTAAAAAATACCTGTCTGTAATAGGTATTACAAGACATCAAGCTAATATACAACACTGTCAATTTTTTGGCTATCTACGGTCGGGCGATATTCATAGGATTTCCCTGTGCGAGACGTTTCTTGCCTCTTTAAATTATTAAACCCAAAAGCGAAAGTCTTTACTTTGTAAAGATTTTCGCTTTTGATTTATCCGAGTAACTACGATGGCGATCGCTAGTACTAAATCCATAGATAAAAATTTTTTCGCCAAACTCTCCAACTTATGATAGGCTTTCTGGCTGACGGGGTTACTCCAAAACAAGTAAATCAATCGTTTCACAAGCAAGGAAGTGGTATCTGTGAAAAAACTAACTAAATTTTTGATTGGCTTAACTGCCTTGAGCTGCATATCCGCAATCGCTACTCCCTCGGCAAATGCTCAGCCAGCCTATGGTAGCTATATAGGTGCAGGTGCTAGTTTTGGCTTTACTAGTGGTAATTCTAGCGCTGGTGAGTCTTCTCGAACATCTGGTCTATTAGCTGCTCGTTACAAATTTCTGGAATTTCCAGTTTCTATACGAACTCAAATTTTAATCGGTAACAGTACTGCTGTAGTGCCAACTGTTTCTTTTGATGTTCCCCTAAACTTTGACGCTGATGTTTATATCGGCGCAGGTGTGTCATTGTCCAACACTGTCGATACTACTCCAGTCGGCAATAAAAACAGCTTTGTCATTCAACCTGGTATTGACTACACTCTACCAAATAGTAATCTTGTCCTATTTGGCAATGTGATCTTCGCCTTTGATGCTTACCGTAACTCTTCTGGGACATCAGCAACTTCTTTACAAACGGGTTTGGGTTTACGATTCTAGTAAATAATCTTTTCATAATCACTTCCCTGCTTGTAAATGGCGGTGTGCATCTTAGGTACATGCCGCCATTTTAAGTAAAGCTTTATTTAGATAATTAGATAACTACCGAGATTAAGTTAGCTCATCGGTTTATCAAACCTTCTCCGCTGCTTCAGCACCGTTTCAAAAATTGCTGTTAGTTTTTTGGCTCATATCAGTTATAGCTCTAGCCATTAATGTGTTAGACATAAACCCAAAAAACTGTGGCGCACGCGCACAGGTTTTGACTCTGGTTTTTAATTATGCCTAGCTACTTATTAGCGCTAGCAACACTTAAATGCTTTAGTTAATTTAATTTCTGAGAAAGCTTTATCTCAAATTAAAATGATAATATTCGTAAAACTGCCACAGGTAAGACGATGAGCGCACCAACAGCAACAAAAATCGGACTCAATACTGCTCTGCCAAGTATCCGCCGTATTCATGGCATCATTCGCGATAAAAACGAAGTCGAAATTAAACTAACTACAGGCGATCAGTTACGAGGCAAAATTGTCTGGATTGACGATCAGTGCATTTGCATGGATGCATCTGGACATAAGGTTTTGATCTGGCAACATGCGATCGCCTTTATCAAGGGTTGATTTTTTGAAATTAGCATTTTGCTATCAAATAGACCATAAGCCTATAGCAGTCCCACAGCGCTTTGCGCTCAAACCCAAACCAATAAAAGGGTTGAAAGCTTTGCGAAGCAAAGCTTTCAACCCTTTTATTGGTTTGGGTTTGTTCGATTGGTAATTGCTGTAAATAATCGGTAGATTTTTTGTTTGTGGAAGTGTATCCATTTTGGACTTGCTTCCACAAACCATTTAGGATTGCTATATTTAGGTTAAAAGTTTTGCTGTGCAAAACTTTTAACCTAAATATTTCCCTAACAATTATGTATGAAAGCGGAATTCTACTACAGTCAGCGCAAATACGAATGTTCGGTTGTTTCTCTGACTCTGGATCGGTGCAATGTCAAGGAATTACGAATCCGTAATCATGAAGGTGAAATCTTAGCAGTACAGCAAGGTAAAAAGACTGCTTTGCGTGGTAAGAGCCGCGCTACATCTCAAGAAGTTGATATTTTAACAAACAATTATTACAACTTAATCAAAGCGGCAGTCAATGCACTGGATTTAGAAGAAAAGATTCAGCAAATTAAAGATAAAGAAGAGCAGATTCGATTGCTTAATGCTGAAATTTCTATTTTTAAAGAAAAAGCAAATCTGTCAGAATCAGAACGAGTTGAAATAATTCAACTTCGCGACCAAATTAAGACCCTTTCGGATCGGCAAAATATTTCTCTGTTTAGCTATGACGAAGAACAAGTGAAGTCTAAACTGATTAAAAGATTGGGGGATTTAGCTTGGCAAAATATAGAGGTATCAAGTAGAAACGATCTTCTAAATGCTTACAAGCATAAATATTTAGTTGAATCTGATATATTCACCGAAAGCTTCTCAGACTACAAACCATCTTGCTTGTACATTTCTAGTGTTATTGAAAGAGAAATAGTTTATGCTTTCTTTAAAAATTTCTATCATTTTCTCTGTCAACAGAACCCCAAACAAAGAGATTTTTCTGTCGCAGGAGTGACACTCAAAAAAAGGGGGAAGTATACAATTGGGAGCTTGCCCTATTTAATTGGGAGGGAATGGGATACATTTAGTGAAGAAGTTCTAAATCAGGAGTATTTATCTAGTGACGATCGCGAAAGACTTTACTACCATAAACTCAACGATCAGAAAATATCTGCTAGCGAGCGTGATTTAGTAAGTCAATTTTTAGATCAGTGGAAGCATCCACTTTCGAGTTGGTTATTACAGAGTAATAAAGCAGCTAGTAAAATTGACCAAATCGCGAAACTGCGTAATCTTACAGCACATCCTATGCCAATATACAAATGGCAATTTATAGAGCTATGGCTACTTGTAATTGGTGGTAAAACTAAAAGCGGACGCACTCAAAAAGGCTTACTAAAAGAAGTGTATGAGAGGATAAATTAAGAATTAAATATGTTCGACAATTAAATTCTTAATTTAATACTTATTTTTAACTGCAAGTTCTAGTAATAAAAAATAATAAAACATCAGTAAAATTCTTACTTTTTATGGTTAAACCCTTCGATCCTTCGCAAGCCAACAGTCTTTGGCAGCTATGGCAACAAGTTTCACAACTCCATCCTGATGCGATCGCCCTCTACGATCCCCACGCCAAGCCCCCAGTAAGTCTGTCCTATAGTGATACTTTTGCTCAAATTAATGCATTTGGGGCAGGACTGCGATCGCTGGGCATCCAATTTGGAGAAAAGGTAGCTCTGATTGCCGATAACTCACCACGATGGTTAATTGCTGACCAAGGAATTTTAGCGATCGGGGCGGCTGATGCTACGCGAAGTTCTCAAGCTGAACGTAGTGAATTGTTATATATCATTGAGCATAGTGATAGCGTAGCGATCGTCGTCGAAAATCTTGCCACGCTCAAAAAACTAGAGCCCGAACTGCATACATTGCCCGTCAAGCAAATTATCTTGCTATCGGATGAGACACCTCCCGAAGGAGCTTATAACTTTCAGCAATTACTCGAAAAAGGCAACCGCAAAGATTTAGGCAATCCACTAATTCAGCGTGATACCCTTGCCACATTGATCTATACATCAGGTACGACGGCTCGTCCCAAAGGCGTAATGCTCACTCATGGGAATTTCTTGTATGAGGTAGAAGGGGCGCAGTCAGTCTTGAAACTAAAGGTAAACGAAAAAGTATTAAGTATTTTACCGACATGGCATTCCTACGAACGTACCTTTGAATATTTCATCTTTTCTCAAGGCTGCACCCAGATTTACACTAATCTCCGCACGATCAAAAAAGATCTCAAAGAACATAAGCCTGACTACATGGTTGCTGTGCCGCGCCTGTGGGAATCAATCTATGAAGGTGTACAGAAAAACTTTCGGGAGCAACCTGCGAGCAAACAACGTTTAGTAAATTTCTTTTTAAACACCAGCCAGAAATACATCACTGCCAAACGAGTTGTTCAAGGCTTAAATGTCGAAAATCTCTATCCTTCTCTAGGCGACAAGTTAAAAGCATCGCTGGTAGTTTTAGGACTATGGGCAACTCATAAGCTTGGTCATAAGTTGGTCTATCAAAAAGTGCGCGAAGCAACGGGTGGTAATTTTAAATATATTGTTAGTGGCGGCGGCTCGATCGCTGAACATCTCGAAGATTTCTATGAAATTGTTGGTATCGAAATTTTGGGTGGTTACGGCTTGACCGAAACCTCGCCAATTACCCATGTGCGTCGTCCGCATCGCAATATTCGCGGTGGCGACGGACAGCCTTTACCGCAGACAGAAACTCGCATTGTCGATATGTCTACAAGAGCTGATCTGCCAGTTGGGCAGCAAGGCTTAGTGCTAATTCGCGGACCACAAGTGATGCAGGGCTATTATAAAAATCCTGAAGCTACGGCTAAAGCGATCGATCCGCAGGGTTGGTTTGACACAGGCGATCTTGGCTATGTCAGCAAATGGGATGATTTAATCATTACAGGTCGAGCTAAAGATACGATTGTCTTAAGTAATGGTGAGAATATTGAGCCTCAACCTATTGAAGATGCTTGTATTCGTAGTGCCTATATCGATCAGGTGGTACTAGTGGGGCAAGACCAAAAACAATTAGGTGTTCTGATCGTTCCTAATCTATCTGCTCTTGAAGCTGCAGGATTGATTGCACCAGACTCAAGCCTTACAACCATTTTGCCAGAACTTAACGACCAAAAAATTCGTAATCTTTATCGCGAAGAACTCAATCGGGAAGTCAAAAATCGCCCAGGATATAGCATTAACGATCGCATCGGGGTTTTCGAGTTCTTGCCTGAAGCGTTTACAATCGATAATGGTTGCTTAACGCAAACATTCAAAATCCGACGTAACATCGTATTTGAGCGTTATCAAGATATTATTGTCAAAATGTTTGCTTCATAATGTGAAAGAAGCGTAGCCTCTCTCATATTCAATAAAACCTTACAAAACTGGAGATAAGTGTGAATTCGATTGATTTTTCTAATCAGCTTTTATTGCGTCGTACCGCCAATATCCAAGTAATTGTGACGCAACGCTGGAAAGAGGAAATGCAGCAACAACTGCAACAACAAATTGCTCAACTTGATGCCCAAGTGCAGCAAGTTGATGCTCAAGGCTCACGTCAAATTAATGAAATTGAGCGCCAAAGTATCAAACCATTCTCGGCGGAAGTCTCCAATGCGATCGAAGGTATTCGCTCTGAGATGAATCGGGTCAAAGCAGAACTACTAGAACAAAAGAATCAATTGTTAACTCAGTTGACCCAAGTCCAAAATCTCGAATTAGAGCAAGAAGTTTCTCAAGGACAACTCGACAGCTATTTCCCTGCTGGTAAAGGCGATAACTTGATCGCTCAGATGCGTGTAGAAATTGTTTTGCGCGACGGCATTATTGAAGATATTCGTACAGGCTTTCCTGCTGTCTAACCAAAAGGATTGCTGAACGTGGCAATCCTTTTAATGTATCCGCCCACTTAACCCCAAAAAGGAATGAACGTTCTACTGGTTTACCCACTTTTTCCAAAAACATTTTGGTCTTACGAAAAAATCCTAGAGCTAGTAAATCGTAAAGTGCTACTACCACCTCTAGGCTTGATTACTGTCGCTGCAATTTTGCCCCAAGAATGGAACTTTAAACTAGTCGATCGCAATGTGCGCTCGATTACAGAGGCTGAGTGGCAATGGGCGGATATGGTCATCCTGTCGGCAATGATCGTCCAGAAAGATGATTTGTTGTCATTGATTAAAGAATCAAAACGTCGGGGTAAAAAAGTTGCTTGCGGCGGACCTTATCCCACTTCGATGCCTGAAGATCCTCAAGCCGCAGGTGTAGATTACCTGATTTTGGATGAAGGTGAAATTACTTTACCAATGTTTGTCGAGGCGATCGCTAAGGGTGAAACCAGTGGCATTTTCAGAACCACCGAAAAGCCTGATGTCACTAGCACTCCCGTACCACGCTTTGATTTATTAGACTTTGATGCCTACGACTCCATGTCGGTGCAGTTCTCTCGTGGTTGTCCTTTCCAATGTGAATTCTGCGACATTATCGTTTTGTACGGACGCAAACCTCGCACTAAGACCCCTGCTCAGTTACTCGCCGAACTAGATTATTTATATAGCCTCGGCTGGCGACGTGGCGTGTTTATGGTGGATGACAACTTCATCGGCAACAAGCGCAATGTCCGCTTGCTCTTGCTCGAACTGAAGGAATGGCAAAAAGAGCATGGCTATCCCTTCCGCTTTAATACTGAAGCTTCCATCGATTTAGCCGCCGATCAAGAACTAATGGATCTGATGGTGGAATGCTATTTCGATGCGGTATTCCTTGGTATCGAAACTCCCGATGAAGATAGTTTACAGATGACTAAGAAGTTTCAAAATACTAGGTCATCGTTGCTGGATTCTGTAGAAGCGATTACTAAAACGGGGATTCGCGTTATGGCAGGATTCATCATCGGCTTTGATGGTGAGAAAAAAGGAGCAGGCGATCGCATTGTGAGATTTGCCGAACTGACAGGCATTCCCACGACAACATTCGCGATGTTGCAGGCATTGCCCCATACAGCTCTCTGGCATCGTCTCGAAAAAGAAGGAAGGTTAAGAACTCAAAATGGGAACTTAAATCAAACTACCTTGATGAATTTCGAGCCAACCCGCCCAGTTGAAGAGATTGCTCGCGAATATGTGGAAGCCTTCTGTGCGTTGTATGAGCCGCACGCCTACCTCGATCGTGTTTACAGCTACTTCCTAAAACTAGGTGCACCTAGAATCAAAGCCGAAGCCAAACTGCCCACACTCACCGATCTCAAGGCTCTAGCGATTATCGTCTGGCGGCAAGGCATCAAGCGTAATACTCGCTGGAAGTTCTGGCATCATCTATTTAGCATGATCAAGAAAAATCCTGCGGTTTGGGAACATTACCTGATTGTCTGCGCTCACAATGAACACTTCATGGAGTATCGCGACATTGTGCGCCGCGAGATTGAAGCTCAGTTAACTGAGTATTGGGCAGAGGAAGAGCGCTTAAAGCTTCTAAAACCTGTTCCTGAAAGAGAACTAGATCTAGCAAGCT
Organism: Pseudanabaena frigida; assembly: GCA_003242085.1. GTDB lineage: Bacteria > Cyanobacteriota > Cyanobacteriia > Pseudanabaenales > Pseudanabaenaceae > Pseudanabaena > Pseudanabaena frigida. The sequence goes on from QBML01000008.1 coordinate 110,447, forward strand.
AGTCTATAAATCAAAATATTTTGCTAAGCAAAATATTTTGATTGTTTACAATAACCCTTTTTAATTCTTGTTGATGGGCAAGACTTATCAGAAGGAACTAGAAAGGGTTTTTCTATGCCAATGTTTGAGAATTTCAATTAAATTACAAAAAATATAATGCGTGTTTTACTCGTCTACCCGTTATTTCCGAAAAGCTTTTGGTCATTTGAGAAAACACTAGAATTAGTTGGTTATAAAGCTCAGCTTCCACCTCTTGGTATGGTCACGGTTGCTGCGATCTTGCCACAGACTTGGGAATTTAAATTAGTCGATCGCAATGTGCGAGATATCACCGAAGCTGAATGGGAATGGGCGGAAGTGGTAATCCTCTCCGCGATGATCGTTCAGAAAAATGACTTTCTCGCCCAAATTCAAGAAGCGAAAAAACGCGGTAAATTAGTGGCTGTGGGTGGGCCATACCCCACAGCATTACCTGAAGAGGCGAAAGTTTCAGGTGCAGATTTCTTAATCCTTGATGAAGGCGAAATTACTTTACCAATGTTTGTCGAAGCCATTGAAAGAGGCGATCGCACAGGCATTCTCAGATCCAATGGCGAAAAGCCTGCGGTTACCGATACGCCGATCCCGCGCTTCGATCTCCTAGAAATGAACCGCTACGCCGAAATGTCGGTACAGTTCTCGCGTGGTTGCCCCTTCCAATGCGAATTTTGCGACATCATCGTTCTCTATGGACGTAAGCCACGCACCAAGACTCCTGCTCAAATCCTTGCTGAGTTGCAATGCCTCTACGATCTCGGTTGGAGACGCAGTATTTTCATGGTTGATGATAACTTCATTGGCAACAAGCGCAATGTGAAGGTGATGCTACAAGAGCTAAAGCCTTGGATGAAAGAGCGTAACTATCCTTTCTCCTTTGCCACGGAAGCATCGGTCGATCTTGCACAAGACGCTGAAATGATGCAGATGATGGTGGAATGTAACTTTGGATCGGTATTCCTTGGTATCGAAACCCCCGACACTGATAGTCTAGCGCTTACTAAAAAGTTCCAAAATAATCGAGATCCTCTCTCGGAATCAGTGATTAATATCGCCAGAGCAGGGATTCGGGTCATGGCAGGATTTATCATTGGCTTCGATGGCGAGAAAAAAGGAGCAGGCGATCGCATTGTCCAATTTGTGGAACTGACTGCGGTTCCCACGGCGCTATTCAGTATGCTGCAAGCTTTGCCTGATACTGGCTTATGGCATCGCTTGAATAAAGAAGGTCGGATGATTACCCAGAATAGCAATGGACATCAAGCCACTTTGATGAACTTCATGCCTACTCGTCCATTGGAAGATATTGCGACAGAATATGTCCATGCCTTCTGGACTCTTTACGATCCACTAGTCTTTCTCAATCGTACCTATCGCCATTTCTTGATTTTGGGAGAATCTCAGTACAAGCGCATCAAGCGAGAGAAGACTGATACCAAGAAGAAAACTGATTGGACTGCGATCAAAGCCCTGCTAATTCTCTGCTGGCGACAAGGTTTTGTTCGCAAAACCCGTTTCCAATTCTGGATTAATCTCTTTGACTTGATGAAGCGTTATCCGAATGTAGTTACCAGCTATCTTTCAGTCTGCGCTCAAGGCGAGCATTTCCTCGAATATCGCTCGATTGTCCGCGAACAGATTGAAGCACAACTGGCGGATTATCTCGCTAATCCTCCTGTACTTCAGCCCAAGGTTTTACCAAAGATTCAACCATTAGAGAAACAGCAAGATTTGCAAGAAGTGAAGTAGCGATCGCACTCTAAATAAATAAAAAAGGCGGCGCATTGCGTCGCCTTTTTTATTCAAAAATCTGAGATAGGGGACAAGAGAACTCTGGTAATAATGGGGAAGTGAGTGTATCACTCACAAATAGAGTCATGTCTAACTTAAGAATGCCATTTTCGCGGCGATAGATTTGGAGTTTATTTTCTCTCCAATCAGCGATCCAATATTCTAATGCGCCCTGTGATGAATAGAGCTTTAACTTAACTTCGCGATCGCGCTTTTCATTATCAGTTCCTGCCGATAGCACCTCGATCGCAATGTCAGGCGTACCAAGTAAATGTCCAGCATCATCAATCAAAGCTTCATATTTTTCTTTGCTGACCCACACCACATCAGGAATCACATCATCCTTATTGCCAAAGATTATACCTGCACCCACTGCGGCATAGCCCAAGCCTGTTATTTTTGACCAAGCTTTTAGCTCGAAGTAAAAATTGCCGCATGTGGTTTGATGTTTCCAGTGGGGCGCTCTCGTCACGTAAAGTTCTCCATCAATAATTTCATAACGGTTGCCGTTGTCGGGTAGTAGTTCGAGGTCGGCGCTTGTCCAGAGTAGTTTGTCCTCTGGGGCATTATTGGAGAGGTTAGGAGGTGCGATCGCTTGAGTCATGATGGTTTCCTAATCGGAGCGATATGGTGATTATAGCAAGTTGTCAGAATCACAGATTTAGATGGATTTGCGATCAATTCTTTTAACTCATCGAGATTACGATCCTCTTAGAATAAATGCAAAAAATATGGCGATCTCGTCAAATCTAAGAAAACCACAGAGATCTTGCTAGAATGGTTTGCTAGATTAGCTTTGTTAGCTTAGGGTATAGAATCAAATGACCAGTCTGTTTCTGGAGCGTCTTCACAGCAGCGATCGCCCCGTCATTGTATTTGATGGTGCGATGGGTACAAACTTGCAGGTGCAAAACCTCACCGCCGAGGACTTTGGCGGCGCAGAGTATGAGGGTTGCAACGAGTATCTAGTGATGACTAAACCTGAAGCAGTCGCCAAAGTACATCGAGACTTCTTGGCAGCAGGGGCGGATGTAATCGAGACGGATACCTTTGGCGGGACATCGATTGTACTGAATGAGTATAGTCTGGGGCACATGGCATACGAACTCAGCAAAAAAGCAACTGAGTTAGCCAAATCCGTCGCCGCCGAGTTTTCTACCTCTGAAAAGCCGCGTTTTGTCGCTGGTTCAATTGGTCCAACTACCAAGTTGCCAACCTTGCTGCATATCGATTTCGATACGATGAAGCAGTCCTTTATCGAACAGATCGAAGGCTTGTATGATGGTGGTGCGGACTTACTGCTAGTCGAGACTTGTCAGGATGTGCTGCAAATTAAAGTCACCTTGAGTGCGATCGAAGAATTTTTTACTAAGCGCGGAGTTAGGCTACCTGTCATGGTTTCGGTAACAATGGAAACCACAGGTACAATGCTCGTGGGCTCTGATATTTCCGCAGTAGTCACGATTCTGGAACCCTACAACATTGATGTATTAGGGCTAAACTGTGCAACGGGTCCCGATCAAATGACCGAGCATATGCGTTATTTGAGCGCCCATTCTCCCTTTGTGGTGTCTTGTGTCCCCAATGCTGGCTTGCCTGAAAATGTTGGTGGTCATGCATTCTATCGTCTTACTCCTGAAGATCTGAGCGACCATCTCAAACATTTTGTCGAAGATTTAGGAATTCAAATTATTGGTGGATGTTGTGGTACGACTCCTGCTCATATTAAGGCTCTAGCGGATGCAGCAAAGACTCTTAAACCAAAGCAAAGAGATCCTCTCGTAGTTCCTTCGGCGGCTTCCATTTACAGCTCTCAGCCTTATATTCAAGATAATTCTTTCCTCATTGTCGGTGAACGGCTTAATGCTAGTGGCTCTAAGAAAACTCGCGATTTACTCAATGCTGAGGATTGGGATGGATTGGTGGCGATCGCAAGGTCACAAGTCAAGGAAGGTGCACATATTCTCGATGTGAACGTGGATTATGTGGGACGTGATGGCGTGCGCGATATGCATGAACTGGTATCGCGGCTAGTTACCAATGTGACTTTGCCTTTGATGCTGGACTCCACCGAATGGGAAAAGATGGAAGCAGGGTTAAAAGTGGCGGGTGGTAAATGTATTCTTAATTCCACTAACTACGAAGATGGAGAGGATCGCTTCTGTAAAGTCGTTGGTCTTGCGAAACAATATGGTGCTGGCATCGTGATCGGTACAATCGATGAAGATGGCATGGCAAGAACTGCGGATAAGAAGTTTGAAATTGCTACCCGTGCTTACAAACAAGCTACTGAAGAACTGGGTATGCCAGCTAGCGAAATCTTCTTTGATACTCTAGCTCTGCCCATTTCCACAGGTATTGCTGAAGATCGTCAGAATGCCGCCGCCACGATTGAATCAATTCGTCGCATTAAGGAAGCAATGCCTGAAACCCATGTTTTACTTGGTGTTTCCAATGTTTCTTTTGGACTAAATCCTGCTTCGCGAGTAGTTCTTAACTCAGTATTCCTCCATGAAGCGATGAAAGTGGGAATGGATTCATCCATCGTGAATGCTAGCAAGATCGTACCGCTCAATCGAATTGGCGATCGCGAAAAAGAAGTAGCGCGGCAACTGATCTATGATGAGCGCCAGTTTGATGGTGATATTTGTACCTACGATCCGCTTGGTGAATTTACCAAACTATTTGAAGGTGTTTCCGCGAAGCGCGTCAAGGTTGATAAAGCTGATACTCCCATCGAAGAGCAACTTAAGAATCATATTATCGATGGCGATCGCATTGGTTTAGATGATGCTCTTACTGAAGCCCTGAAGCAATATGAACCGCTTGTAATCATTAATCAATTTCTGCTTGATGGGATGAAAGTGGTCGGCGAGTTGTTTGGCTCAGGACAGATGCAACTTCCCTTTGTGCTGCAATCCGCCGAAACCATGAAGTCCGCCGTGGCTTTCCTAGAGAAGTTCATGGAGAAAGCCGAAGGCTCGAATAAAGGCGTATTCTTGATTGCGACCGTTAAAGGCGATGTGCATGATATTGGCAAAAATCTTGTTGATATTATTCTTTCCAATAACGGCTACAAAGTTGTTAATATCGGCATCAAGCAACCTGTTGACAATATCATCAAAGCCTACGAAGAACACAAGGCTGATTGTATTGCCATGAGTGGATTGCTGGTAAAATCCACTGCTTTTATGAAAGATAATCTGCAAGAATTCAATAATCGCGGTATTTCGGTTCCTGTAATTCTCGGTGGTGCGGCGCTGACTCCTAAGTTTGTGTATACTGATTGTCAAAATGTCTATAAAGGCAAGGTAATCTATGGCAAAGATGCTTTCTCTGACCTCAACTTTATGGACAAATATATGCCTGCTAAGGTTGATGGTAAATGGGAAGATGCCAAAGGTTTTCTGGATGAAGATTTAGTGGTTGGAGATTTGTCAGCAGATGCTATTGATAACATTTCTAGTGAAGAGGAAAAAGCTAAGAAAGAGGCGGCTTTAGCAGAACGCTATTTAGATATTGTACGATCGCCAGCCATTGACACCAATATCCCTCGTCCAACACCGCCATTCTGGGGAACCAAGATTTTCCAAAGCGATGACATTCCCTTTGAGGAGCTATTCTGGAATCTTGATTTGCAAGCTCTCTTTGCTGGTCAATGGCAATTCCGCAAACCTCAAGGACAATCTCGCGAGGAGTATGACCTATTCTTGCAAGAAACCGTTTATCCAATTCTGCACATATGGAAAGAACGCATCATCAATGAGAAGTTACTCACTCCAACTTCAATCTATGGCTATTTCCCTGTCCTAGCGGAAGGAAATACGGTCTATGTATACAATCCCCAAGATATCGACAATATCCAGACTGCCGAGCCAATCAACTCTTTTGTGTTCCCCCGTCAGAAATCCCAACGCCGTCTCTGTATAGCCGATTTCTTCTCACCAAAGGAGTCAGGAATCATTGATGTCTTGCCCTTGCAAGCTGTCACCGTTGGTCATATTGCTACTGAATTTGCTCAAGGGCTATTTAAAGCTAATCAATACACTGACTATCTCTATTTTCATGGACTAGCCGTACAGATGGCAGAAGCAGTGGCGGAATGGACACATACTCGTATTCGGAGCGAGTTAGGTTTTGCAGCGGAAGATCCTGATAATATTCGCGATATTCTCGCTCAGCGCTATCACGGCTCTCGCTATAGCTTCGGCTATCCTGCCTGTCCAAATATGCAGGATCAATACAAGCTTTTAGATTTGCTTGATGCGAAGCGCGTTGATCTAGTCATGGATGAGAGCGAACAACTCTATCCCGAACAGTCAACTACGGCGTTAATTGTGCATCATGCGATCGCTAAGTATTTCAGTGCTTAATAAACTGGTATTCAATTATGCTTAAATCCCTCAAAATCGAAAACTTCCGTTGCTTCCCATCCTTTGAGATGGGACAACTAGGAAGGTTAAATCTCATTGTTGGTACTAACAACAGTGGTAAAACATCGATTTTAGAAGCACTTCAATTGCTTCTAAGCAAATCTCCTAATTTTGAAGTATTGAGTGATGTTGTAATTAATCGAAGTGAGTATCTTGACAAAGAAGATGATCGAGATAAAGACTTAGTAATTCGCCATCTTTTTTGCGGACATGAAATTGAGATCGGTAGTAACCTTCTAATTACTGGGAAAGATGATATTGATGATGTAAGAAAAGAAATCAGTATTTCTATAGAAAACAAGAAAATCAGCGAAGATTCTTATTTGCCAATGTTATACGTCAGAAGAACTAATCATACTAAGGATCTGCCAAATCCAGATTGGCTTTTGGAAAAAAAATTTGAAATAACACTTTTACTGTCTGAAGATGGAAATGTATCGTTTAAATCATTTCAAAATGCAAAAAAATTTTTTGCAGAGCAATCTTCATACGTTCAGTTTGTAAACTCATCATCGTTAAGTACTGAAAAAGCGATCAATTTATTTGAAATGATAGTACTGACATCAGAAGAAGACCTTGTTACGCAAGCTATGCAAATTATTGAACCTCGAATAAAGAGAATTGCAACGCTTACTTCTGGGAAGCATAAATATAAAGGCACACGTAGCGGCTTTGTTATGCAACTTGCTAATGAAAATCAACGTATCCCAATTGGTAGCATGGGCGATGGAATGTGGCGAATGTTAGGGCTTGCTTTAGCGATTGTAAATGCGAAAGATGGAGTTTTGTTGGTGGATGAAATTGATACTGGTCTGCATTTTACAGTCATGTCTGATATGTGGAAAATGCTCTGGGAAACTGCAAAGCGTCTTAATGTACAGATTTTTGCGACGACCCATAGCAATGATTGCTGGCAGAGTTTAGCGGATATTGCCAATGCTGAAAATCCTAGCGAAGATGGGATTACAATTCATCGAATTGAGAAAGGAAAGCCACACAGCATTGTCTTTACTGAGCGGCAAATTGCGATCGCTGCTGAGCGTAATATTGAGGTGCGGTAGAAATGGCTTTAATTCATAAGAATGTTCTACTGGTAGAAGGTGTCCAAGAAGTTCGAGTCATTCCAGAACTAATCGAGGCAAATGGTATAGATTGGGGAACAAAAAAGAATCCTATTGTCTATATTCGCGATAACGTTGGTTACTCAAATTTAAGCGATCCCGATCTGATTGCAACTGAGTTACAAGAGTCGGGACGTTCTGCTCTTGGCGTTTTAATTGATGCAGATGATAAACCATCAGATCGGTGGCAAAGTATCAGAAATGCCTGTCATAAGAGCGTTCCTGATTTACCAGCAGATCTACCCGAAAACGGCTTGATTTGTGATGCGCCAAATGGAATTAAGTTTGGTATTTGGATGATGCCAGATAATAAACAGAGCGGTATGCTCGAAACATTTTTAGCCTGTATGATTCCTAATGAAACCGAGATGCTATGGCAATTTGCTCAATCATCTGTCGAATCAGCGACTAAGCAAGGGGCAAATTTTACAGAATTCCAACGCGATAAAGCCAACATATACACTTGGCTGGCTTGGCGAAATCCTCCAGGGCGACAGTTGCACCAAGCAGTCATGGAGAAAATACTCGATCCCAAGCATCCACGCGCTCAGCAATTTGTAAAATGGTTTAAAGATTTGTATGGATTGTAAGCAATCGCTTACAACATCAAGGATGCACCTGTCCTAAGATTGCACCAAGGCGATCGTAATCATCCTTTAGCAAAATGCTGAGCTTACGTCCTGCTTGGACTAGCCAATTGCGATCGCACTTTCTCACTTGATAGACATTGCGTAATACCGCCGCAATCAACTCATCGACGGGTGCATTTGTCATCTGCACTAAAGTTCTTAAAAAATTTAACTCTTCCGTAAAGTTCTCAATTTCTGATTCTTCACAGGCATATACAGCTTGATGGATTTGAGGTGGTTGGGAAGGTAAATGTTGATAGATATTGCCAACAGAACTAAAACCAAGCAGTACGACTTTGATTTCGGAACGGAGCATGGCAAAAATTTGCGGTTGCTGTTCGCGGAGTTCTTGTAGGCTTAGTCCGAGAGCAACAGCACGATGGACTGAATCAATAGGGGCTGTGGTCGCATGATAGACCACACCATAGGCAACAATATCGCTATTTTCATCCTGCTGTGACTTGACCCAACTGCCAAATGCTGGCATCAATGGAAAATCTAAATTATCGGGTTCTAGACATTGTGCGAGGAACTCAGTCGTAGAAGTAGCGACAACTTCAGCAAGATGCTTGGGATGGCGATCGCGTTTAGATTGTGACAAAGGTAAAAACATTATCTACATCGCTAAAACAAATCATCTGCTGCCCTTCGACCGCCCCAACGTTCCACAATTTCATCATCATAGCGATCGGCGCTCTCTAAAACTTCGGTCACAGCCAATTTAAATTCATTTTGTTGGCATGAAGAACCAAGTAAAGTCACATGAAACCGAATATCCCCATCATCAGCCATACTAAAGCCACCAAAACGAAAAACATCATTTTGTTTAAGCAGAAAGCGTAATAAATCGTCGTTAACTTCTACTTCTGTTGCAACATATGCCCAGATATAAATAACAGTTTCTACTTGCCTAAAAATACGAATCTCCACAAGGACAGTTGCAGAGCCAAACTGTAAACTAAAAATTGGACTATCAGTGAAAGGATTGGATATCCGATCGCAAATTTCGGGTAGCCAATCAGCTACTTTTTGATAACAGTCTTTTTGCGCTTCTGTTTGAAAATTCACGACAGCGATTTACCGTTTACTAAAACCTCTAAAAGTGTACCGTAATCTTCATAATTCAAACTATAGTCTTAAAATAAAAACGCACTCTAAGCTAGATGCTGTTTATAGCAACTGTCATCAACTTAAAACAAATTGAAACCCATATTAGAATGTGGCAAGAATGTAACTTTGGCTTATAGACTGCGATCTAATGCCCTTTCCCCACCCCAAGACTCGACGATCGCATCATCATACTTATCAGCAGTTTGGAGTACTGAAGACACTGAAGTCTGTAATTCATCGCGATCGCAAGTTGAGCCAACTAAGGTTGTATGAAAGCGAATATCGCCATCATCGTCAATACTAAAAACTCCAAATTGAAGTTCAGAATTTTGTTTGAGTAAAAAACGCATTAGATCTTGAGTGATTTCTGCGCCCGTAACCACATAAGACCAAGTAGAGATTATTGCTTCTGTATTTCCCCAAGGTAAAACCTCAACTGTTGCTGTTGCTGAGCCTAGCGGTAAAACGAACACAGGCATATCGTAGGGAGGAGAATAGACATTTTCATATAAATCATTCAACCAAGGCTGAATCTTTTCGTAACAAGCCTGTTGTATGGGTGTCTCAAATTTCATTTACTTACCTACGATCTTATTCTTGCTTCCAACTTAGTAAAGACATTAGTACTAGAGACAGGAGAAGCTTAGTGTTAAGATAGGCAATTCTTGGTTCTGCCCTAAGCCTTCATAGTCCTACTTGACGTTTGTATTCGCTATTTTGGAACTTATGTAATGATTGTGTTGCTAAAGAATAACTTTTTCGGTATTCTGCGCTACGCGATCGTGAATTGCACAGCTAGTACACAATTAAAAAACAAAAGACTCTTTTGTTTTTTAATTGTGTACTAGAGAGACAAGGAGCTTAAGCCCCTTGTTGTAGTCTTTTTAAGACTGTTAACTTTTTGAGATAAATATTTTTCGGGATTATTGGGATCGAAATTAGAACCGTCAAAAAAAGTTTCGATACCGCGTGAAGTTGAGACTGGAATATTTGTATCTGGTATCCCGATCTCTTTAGCTGCACTTTTCCAAAGATCTTCGCGATTTACTGCATCGATAGTTTCTTTGACCTCAAAGGAAGGTGGTAATAATCCCCATCTTTGATACTCAGTCAAAAACCAGAGATCGTGACTCTTGTAGGGATAAGAAACGGAGATACCATCATTTGACCAATATTTAATTGTGGAACTATTAGAACTTTCAGATTTCGGAAGAATATTTTTCTGATTGGGACTATTTTTAAAAAGTTGGGAAAATATCTTTACTGGTTCAGAAACAAAATTGCTGCTATCGGTGAAACTGAAGGCGATAAGGTTATTTAATTCTCTAGCATTAGCAGGATCGTCACACCACATTTGCGCTTCCATAATGCCTTTGAGCAAAGACTGGGTAGCAATAGGATATTTATCCACCCAATCTGCTCGCATAGCCACGATTTCACCAGGATAGTTACGCCAAATTTCGTTAGTACCGATCGCAGGATCGGCAAGATTAGCTTCGATTAATTTCAGCGTATGCCAGCTATCTAAACAGATTAAATCGGCTTGATTTTGTTTGACCTGAGTGACAATTTCATCTAATGGAATTTCGAGAATATTGATATTTTGTTTGGGAATAATATTCATCGATGCTAGCCAATAACGTAGCCATAGATCGTAATTACTTCCTGTTTGCGCGATCGCGCAATTCATTGAGTTACCAAATAGCTTGGCGACATCCTGAAAAGGAGAGAAGGTGGCTCGTTTGAGTTGAATTCCAAAGGGTTTTAGTCGTTTAGAAACAACGATATATCCGCCATTCGTATGCAAACGCATCAGTGTATACATTGCAGTTTTGCGCGAATATGGATCGAGTGCTCCCTCATTCAGTAGTTCGGGCAAAGGGCTATAGAAATGTCCGCCGTCAATGCCATCATTATTTGTGCCTAATTGTGTTCCTACTTTTGTGCGATCGCAGATATCTTGCCATGACTTGAATGGAACCAACTCAACATCGGTCATGCCATACTTAGTAAAGAATTTTTTGTTTTTAGCAACTAAAAGTGGCGCAAATTCTAGAGATGGAATAATGCCTAAACGAGCAGATTGAACTTCCGGGATATCAGAAATTAATACACGAGTTGTAACCCTAAATGAATCGCTGGACAATGGCGATGACGTGCAGTTATTTAGCAATATGGAACTTGCTGTTATGCCAACTGTTGAAATAAATTTTCGCCTAGAAATCTGATTCATGATCTAGCGCCTTGCGCTGTGGTTAAAACCCAACAGTTTTTCCAAATGTAAAGCTTTGGAAAAACTGTTGGGACTTATCGCTTATTTTATCGCAGAACCCCCAAGGGAGAGGCAGCGCAAAGCGCCGCCTCTCCCTTGGGGTGGACTAATTGGCTAAAAATTCATGAACTATATCGAGAATACGCTGGCTAGATTTACCATCACCAAAGGGATTTGCGACGTTAGCCATTTGCTCATAGGCTCCGCGATCACTTAACAACTTAGAAGCCTCAGCCACGATATCATCGGTTTCAATACCGATAAGTTTGCTAGTGCCAGCAATAACTGCTTCTGGACGTTCAGTTGTAGATCTCAATACCAAGACTGGTTTTCCAAGACTAGGTGCTTCCTCTTGTAATCCGCCAGAATCGCTCATGATTAGATAGCATCTTTGCATCGCGCCAACCAATTGCTCGTAATCAAGCGGCTCTACTAAGAAGATGCGTGGATGTTTACCAAGCTTTGCCATTAATGGCTCTCTTACAACAGGATTGAGGTGCATGGGGAGTACTAGAGCCACATCGGGAAAATCTGTCAAAATCTGCAACCATGCTTGGATAATTTGCTCTAGTGGTTGTCCCCAATTTTCGCGGCGATGCACTGTTGCTAAGATGACTCGATGGGCTGACCAGTCTAAATTTGGGATGTTACACTTAGGCGATCGCCCAGAAACATATAACAGCGCATCAATTACTGTATTGCCTGTATGGTGAATCCCTTCTTTTATGCCAGAAACGTGGAGATTGTCAACTGAAGCAAGAGTCGGAGCAAAATGAAGCTGCGCGATTTGCGAAACTAAGCGACGATTTGCTTCTTCTGGAAATGGGTTAAAGAGATTGTCGGTGCGAAGCCCTGCTTCTACATGACCAACAGGAATTTGCTGATAAAAAGCCGCCAGAGCAGCAGCAAAAGCTGTTGTGGTGTCGCCTTGGACTAACACAATATCTGGTTGTATTTCTTTATATAACTTTTCTAAGCCGACTAAACTGTTACAAGTAATCTGCGTCAGAGTTTGCTTTGGTTGCATGATATTCAAGTCGTAGTCTGCCTTGAGATCGAACAACTGCATTACCTGAGCTACCATTTCACGATGCTGTCCAGTCAGAACTACTGAAGTTTGAAAATTAGAACTAGTTCTTAATAGATGGATAACAGGTGCAAGTTTAATCGCCTCAGGACGAGTGCCTAGTGTGACGCAGACATGAAAAGTAGTTTTCAAAATAATTTTCTTAAATAATTAACAGACTTTTATAACTATCAGGATCTATACCAAGAAGTACTAACCCTTATAACAAAATATTGTGTATTGAGATCGACGTAGCTTTTGGCGCTTTGCTACTACCAAATACTGAATGGATTCCGCGCAGTCCAGCAATAATAATGACGCAAAGGACGCAATAATGAACGAATTGCATAGTAAGACTTGGAGTCTTAAGTAAAATTTGCCAGTAGGGCTGACTTGGGAGAGATTCTGTCTCAGTCTGAAAATTAGTGATGTCTTCGCTGTCAGGGATAGAAGGTACATCAGATAGGAATAGAAGTTCGGCTTCTTTAGAAGATCTAGAATTTACCGAAGTATCATCTAGATTTGTCGTTGGTATAAAGTTTGGTAAGGACTCAGGAGAATTTGCTTCTCCGAACATTGTATCCAAGTCAGGAGAGGAGTTTTCAGGATTATTCTCATTGGTGCGATCGCCTGATAGATTATTACGCTCAAGCATAGGTAATACTGGTAAAGGAGGTATTCTAGGACGTTGTGGTTCCATAGAGATTCCGCCATTTTGACTAATATCTAGATCCTCAGGCTCGGTCAAAAATACTTCCTCTGTCCATGCGGGTTCATCGGAGCCAGTTTGCTGCCAAGATATGCTGATGCTCGATATGGTTTGTACTTCAAGGGTGACGAACCATTTTTTGAGCATTCCTACGAGTACTTGTCGCTTAGGAATCCGCATTTCGTCATCGAGCGATCGCAGATCGGACTCGATTAAAATTTCTAGGCGATCGCCTTCGCGTTCGACATTTGCTAACATTCCTTGGGACTTGAGCAATCGGTTCATGAGTGAAGCGATCGCACTCACATTGCCCTGTTTAGCTTGTTCGATTAGCGGATTTTGTGCCATAACAGCAACCTCAGATGCTTTTCCTAAAGTACCTTTTAAGCTAAGCCAAATGTATCAGATTTCTGTAGCTTTACGAAAATAAATGCTCTATCAGCAATTCTCATTATAAAAGTCATTTTTCCGAAAGCCAGACTAAAGCTAGCTTTCAAAAAACCGAGTTTGTTATTTTCAGAGCCTATGGCTCTGAAAATAACAAACTCGGTTTGATAATGAGAATTGTTGCAACGCTGTAACTTTCCGCAATCAAACTATTAAGCAGAATTCGCAATTCTATTTGCTCTTATTCTTGGCTTTTCTATGCCATTTTTTTATCGCCACAACAGTACCTACTGCAATCAAGCCATAGGTCGGGGTGAACTCAAATGGTACAGGTGTTGTATTCAAAGTCACAGAACCGAGCGTAAAAGTTCCTGATTCTTGTCCCGTATTATCACCAAAAAATACAAAACTATCTGTAGTGTATGGGTTGAACGTACCCAAAGGAGGATTGCTTGTCGATGGATCGAAAATATAGTTTTGTAAAGAACCCGCAATAATCGAATTGCCGCCACTAGTTAATGAATAGTTGTTATTAAAAACTGTTAGCGTGTAAGTACTTGTGGAAGTAGTTGTAAATGCTGCTGTCTGTGCTTCAGAAGTAAAGTTAGCTGATTGAGCAAAAATCTCTGCTGCCCTAAATCCGATTTCAATGCCCTTATTCCCGTTACCACTTATAGCCATTACGCTAAAGGCTGCTCGTGGATTAGAACTAGACGTGTTAGTAGTTGCGGAGTTCAGACTGACTGTAAAGGTAATTGTATAGCCAGTAGTTTGATTGAGTGTTGAACTGCTAAAAGTGCCAGTATCGAAATAACTACTAGTCACTGGATTGTAATTACTATATCCAGAATATTCTGCGGAATTCGCGGCAGTATCTAAAATTACTCCGCCACCCGTAACTTGGGTTTCGCTAACTGTTGTTGGTAGACCAGAACTTCTAATAGCACCAGGTTTCAGCGTGCCTTGAGAAGCAGGTGTTGAACCGTTAGCGTTATAGAGTGTGAAAATGGCTGCATTTGCGCCAGTAGTCCCAGCAAAAAAAATAGTACTAGCTACGGCGAATTTCCACAATATTTTCATGTTTGCTAGCGCCTAGTTACATTGATGGAGTACATACAAAATAACCGAGACCACTCAATAATGCAATGATTACGAAAATTATAGCTATAGCCAGTTATGTTAGGACAAAACCAAAACCCAGAAGAGAGTTGCGGCGCTTCGCGCCGCAACTCTCTTCTGGGTTTTATGTCTTAATTTACTTGGCTATAGCTATAATTTTGGGTCTCACACAAGTCTAACTAGCTTGGCACTCAAGTCCCACATACGCTCCGCCCTTGCATCATCGCGAGCTTGGGGAGAGACAGTTTGTACAAATGATTTCCCATCTTTTTTCTGGCGATTGCCCCAACTCCAATAAGCACCCGATTGTCTGTATTCAGGATCGGCAATGACCGCAGCGACTCTTTCTCCAGATAGTTCTTGGGTTACATAGCCCTTAGTAATGTTCTTTTGGAACAAGGGGAATAACTTCTGGAAGAGAGGATAGTGATTGCGGAAGAGAGGAGTATCGGCAACACAACCAGGGTAGAGAGAGGTAAAGGTAATACCTGTGGAATCATGGAAACGGCGATGCAATTCTCTCATAGTTAAGATATTGCAAACCTTGCTCTCTTTGTATGCGCGCACTGGTTCAAACTTTTTGCCATTTGCCATAGAAATTGGTGGTTTGAAGCCTTTTTCAAATCCTTCGAGATTACCAAGATCTGGCTGTGGTGGAATCTTGCCCCCAAGTTCGTCAGGGTTATGGGTGACTGTTCCCAAAATCACCATGCGCCGATCGCCATAGGTGGACTTTTTCATGTCCTCTAGTAGCAGATTGCAGAGCAGGAAATGACTGAGGTGATTGGTGGTCATAGTTAGCTCAAAGCCTTCGGGCGATCGCAAGGGTTCTTTAAGCAAAGGCATGTAGATGGCAGCGTTACACAATAGTGCGTCTAGGGATCTGCCAGTAGCCCGAAATTTAGCAACAAATTCGCGCACACTAACCAAGGAGCCAAGATCGACTTGGATGATTTCATATCTATCCTTAGGAATGCCTACAGATTCTGCGGCTTTGTGGGTTTTATCGATATTGCGACAAGCCATGACAATAAACCAGCCTTTATCGGCAAGAGCCTTAGCTGACCATAATCCTACGCCTGAAGAAGCGCCTGTGATAATTGCTGTAGGTAGCTGTGGATATGACATTTTTAAGAATAAATTTATAAACTTTGTTTAAAATTCTACAGCGATTTGGACTACAGTGAAACTCAAGAATTTTTGCCGAAAGTGCCACTTGCTAAAGCTTTGAGAATATTATGGGGGCTAATGCTCATAATATGAGGGCTAATGCTTACGGATTATCAATTCTTTCAATATTGTTGATCGTGTTAAAATTTCTTAAATAATCCCAGATCGCCATGCACGATCGCATTTTCTCTAGAGGTATGCCTGTGACGATCGCATCACCTTTACAACAAAAGCATGAATCCATCGAAAATAGCATTACTCTTAAAGGGATTCGCTGGACTACTTATCAGACTATCCTTGATGATGCAGGTGAGGATCGCCAGTGGCGCATTGCCTATGATTGCGGCAATCTAGAGATTCGTATGCCCAAATTTGAACATGAAGTTCCAAATCGTTTTTTGTCTAGTCTAATTGAAGCGATTGCTGATGAGTTGGAACTTGAAGTTTTAAATGCAGGTTCGTTGCGACTCGATCGTGAGGACTTGGCTAAGGCGATCGAGCCAGATACTTGCTTCTATATTCAAAATGAGTCGGCAGTTCGTAATCTCCACTCAATTTCCTTGCCTGAAAATCCGCCGCCCGATTTGGCGATCGAGTCAGATTATACGAATTCTTCGATTAATAAATTGTCGTTATATGCTGCGTTAGGAGTATCTGAGCTATGGCGGATTCAAAAGAACGCGATCGTGGTTTATGTTTTGCAGAATGGCAAATATACTCTCTCTGAGACAAGTCTTATTTTTCCCTTATTCCCGATCTCTGAGTTTTCCTTTTTGCTGGAGCGTAGTCAAATGGAAGGTCAACGGGCTGCTGTAAAAGTTTTTCGACAAATGGTTCGCGATCGAGTTTCAGTAAAGTAATAATAATGATCGTCAAAAAGTAGAGGCAATTCATGGATTGCCTCTACTTTTTGGCATTAGTTTGGTATTAAACCGATCGCGTCATTTGCACTCGATAGCGTTCTTTCTTAGTAATCATAATGTCGCCAATCGTGACTCTGCCTTTGCCGCGAATAGCAATGAGATCGCCAGATTTGAGTTGATAGTTTGGCTGTGAGATAGTCTTCCAATTAACGCGCACATCTTCACCGTTAATCAAGTCCACCATTTTGCTGCGCGACATGCCAAAACCAAAGGAGGCGACCGCATCTAGTCTCAGTGAAGCTTCGGTAGAAGTTAGCTCTTTAGTTACAGGGATACGGATTTTCAGCTCTTCCCAAGCGATCGCATTCACCTTGACTGGAACTGTCCGCACCTGAGTGAAATGCAGTTGTAGGTATTCCACTAACTCTGGTACGACTATCGCTTGTGCTCCCTTTTCGCCTAAAACATTGACATCGCCGACTTTTTGGCGCTCGATGCCACAGCCAAGCAATGCACCAAGAAAGTCACGATGGGTTGCCGTGTCAAATAGGAAGTTCCCAGAAATGGAGATGGGAGTGAGGCTGACCATTGATTGATCGAGGGGCAACTCAGAACGAGTGATCGCCAATCTCTGCCGTTCGGCTTGTTCGTAGCCGCCCCATGCTAGGCAATGGATTTCGGTCATTTTGCCAAATACTTGCAAAGCTTCCGTAATTTCGGGCGGTGATAGGAAATCACTGCATACGACATCCCATGTCTGGATCGCGCGATCGCCCAAATCTAGCAAACGGCTGAGGGTGTCGCGATTTTCAACATGATTCAATAGGTCACGAGGTAGCATTAAATTTCGTCAAATTCCTCTTCGGGAATGCGTTGTTTGGACTTGTCAGGAATTTTGGTTTCGCCCCAAGCATCACGGATCTGCTGTTGGGTTTCGTTACGAAAATTGGGTTGAGATGAGGTGGGGTAATCATCATCAAAATCATCATATTCGTCATCGTAGTCATCAATCGGTTTTGGTGGCGGCGCGATCGGGCGCGATGGCTCAGGACGCACTTCGGCTCTGGCTTGACGACGTTGTTGCTGTGGTGGATTTACAGGAACGCGCTCCTCTGCCCAATTATCGCCATCGTCCCATGACTGTTCTTGACGATAGACAGGGCGTTGCTGCTGTGGTGGTGGCGAATAGGTGCTTCTTGCGCCCGAAGATAGAGCATTGTCGCGAAGGGATGTTGATGGGGGCATATAGTCATCCTCGAAGTCATCTTCCCAAGGAGCTTTGCCTAGTCCTAGACGCTCTAGTAAGCCTTTGCTAAGTTGGGTCATGCGATCTTCCATGCCCTCGGTGACGATAATGCGATCGCGTCCTACGGCAATGATTTCATTGACATCTAGCTCGTAGGTACTGATGAGGCTGGCAGGAATAATCGGATTGCCGATGGAGGCAACGATTAAAAATAGTAGATCACCCGTCTCTGGGTCAAATTTAAAGTCTCTGACTTTGCCAAGCAGTTCGCCTGATTCTGTGACTACTTCATTGTTGATTAGGGTGGTGTAGCGCTCGGTAATTAAAATATCTTCGAGTACCGACTCGTCATCTACCAAAATTGCATCGGGACCTAGCAAATCAATATTGTCTAGGGACATAAAAAATGTGTCACCAATGCCGATCGGTGTACCTGGCACAAATCGTTCGGCGACGGTCATGCCTACAATCCGCCTCTGATCGACATCTAGCCAAATTTGCGTTACGATGCCAAGCCGCACGGCGGAGCGCTTGCTAAAGACTTGCAAACCCAATACGGCGGCACGTTGACGAAGATTTTCCGATTGCATCATGGCGGTGACGTGGCTCTAAAAGATTCCCAAACAATCCCCAACAGGTGGGGCATGAACTAAACAGGACGGTAAATACCTAGCCCTGATTCTAGCAGACTAGATCCCCGTCGGGCATCTTAACGTTTGTTCGGTCGATTGTTCGGGCGATCGCATTCTAGATTTATTGATGCACTGTAACTGTGTAGCGGCTCATTTCAATTAGAGAATATTGTTCAAAGAATTTAGTTATTTGCTCCAAATTGTTGATGAACAGAGATTCTAGTTCTTTGTTACAGAGATTCTAGTTCTTTGTTACTGATATTGCCTGTAGTGACAAGCAAGAGTTTAAAAGGTTCTTGACGAATATAAAATGAATCCCAAAAGTCTAAATCTTTGGTAATGACAATCCGTTGTTCTCGCAGTGAGATGGCATTAATTTCATTGTCTGGTGTGGCATTTTGTAAGATCAGTTCTTTTGTATGGATACTGTCATGTCCTAGTGATTGTAGAAGATAGGATAATCGGACTGGTAACTGAGCATCGACAAGAAATTTCATACAAGAACTTTGTGGATGCTTTTTACTTGAGATAGTTTGGTGGCATAGGCTAGGGTTGCGAATATATCATCGCGCTCCAAATCGTCATAGTCTTCTAGTATTTCTTCGGTGGTCATGCCTGAACTGAGGAGTTCCAATATCATCTCGACAGGATATCGCAAACCTCGAATACAGGGTTTACCATGACATATATTCCAATCAATAGTGATGCGTTGTAGCAACATAATTTCATCCAAGAAGTTTGTAGATATTTTAATTTTAGAAGATTGCTAGATTTTTAATGTGAAAAAGTTATTATAGAGCCAAGATTTTGCCGCTATTTTCGTTAGCTAGGGCATGGGCGTAGAGATTTGTTTTGATAATTATTTAAGGTCAGTGGTAAGTGCTTATCAGCAATGGTGGCGCTTGTATACGCTGACGGATGCGACGGGTCGGGAATCGCAACGGGTGGAACGCGATCGCATTTCACCTGCTTTCTTTGATTTTGGCTTGATGGTGCAGACGGTGGAGCCGCCAAAGGCTGAGCAGGAAAGAGAGTTGGAGCAGGATCGCGAAAAGAAAGAAAAAATCGAGCGGTTGCCTGTGTTGGAGGGGATATGTAAGTATGCGGCGGAGCATGTGTTGCTGGTAGGTAGACCAGGATCGGGGAAGTCTACGGCTTTGGCGCGGTTGTTGTTGCAGGAGGCGGAAAATGCGTTAAGCATTGCAGGAGCGAAAATTCCTGTGTTGGTGGAGTTACGATATTTGCCCTCAGAGGCGAATGAGTCGTCTGTATGCGATCGCATTCTTGCTTTTATGCACAAACACGATCCTGCTTTGGATATTGATGAGGCGGGGATTAAGCAGCTATTGCGTCAAGGGCGGTTGTTGCTGTTGGTGGATGGGGTGAATGAGTTGCCATCGGATCGCGGTCGCGTCATGGTAAATCAATTTCGGGAGCTTTATCAAAAAACTTGTCCGATGATCTTTACGACGCGGGAGTTGAGTGCGGGTGGGGATTTGGGGATTGCCAAGCGGTTAGAGATGCAGCCTTTGACGGAGCCGCAGATGCAGCAGTTTGTGATGGCGTATTTGCCGACGCAGGGGGAGAGGTTGTTGCGGCAGTTGTCGGGACGGTTGCGGGAGTTTGGGCAAACGCCTTTGTTGTTATGGATGCTTTGTTCGTTGTTTCAGCATCCAGAATTTAAGGGGCAGATTCCACCGAATTTGGGTATGGTGTTTCGTGCGTTTACGGTGGGCTATGGGGACAGAATTAAGCAGGATGTGACGCTATCGAAGGATTCGCGGGCATGGTGGGGGCGGTTGTTGCAGTATCTAGCTTTTAAGATGACCTGTGGCGAAAGTCTGACGGAATTGCAGGTGGCGATTTCGCGGCGGGAGGCGGAGCAGATTTTGGTGGAGTTTTTGCGGGGGAAGGTGGAATTTGCGGATGATTGTGCGGTGCGGTGGTTGGAGGATTTGCTGAAGCATCATTTGATCCAGATTAGCAACGATCGCATTGAGTTTCGGCATCAGTTGATTCAGGAATATTATGCGGCGGAGTGGTTGTTGGGGCTGTTGCCGAGTTTGAGTGATGCGCGGTTACAGCAGGGCTATCTCAATTATTTGAAATGGACTGAACCTTTGGCGTTGATGTTGGAGTTGGTGGAGGGTGAGGAGCAGGCGGTGCGGGTGGTAAGGCTGGCGCTGGAGGTGGATTTGCGGTTGGGGGCGAGGTTGGCTGGGGCGGTGAAGTATGGGCTTCAGGAGAAGACGGTTGGGGTGTTGATCTGGGAAATAGATGAACGAAAAATTCCTAAGTTGTACGCGATCGAGCTTTTAGGGGAAACGAGATCTGATAGAACTGTCAAACATCTAATTCTTAACCTTAATGATACAAACCCGCACGTACGTCGAAATGTCGCAGAATCCTTAGGGAAAATCATTGGTGATAAAGCTATTGAAATGCTCATACACACTCTCCAAGATATAGATTCAGAAATGCGATGGTATGCAGCAGAGGCATTAGATAGAATTAGAAACGAAAAGGCGGTTGATGTTCTCATTATTTCTCTCAGTAATATAGACTCTAATTTGCGTATTAATGCAGCGAAATCATTAGGGAATATTGGTAGTGATAAAGCGATTGATGCTCTCATTATTGCTCTCAATGATATAGACCCTAGTGTTCGATGGTATGCAGCCGAAGCATTGGGGAATATTGGTAGTGATAAAGCGATTGATGCTCTCATTATTGCTCTCAATGATATAGACCCTAGTGTTCGATGGTATGCAGCCGAAGCATTGGGGAATATTGGTAGTGATAAAGCGATTGATGCTCTCATTATTGCTCTCAATGATATAGACCCTAGTGTTCGATGGTATGCAGCCGAAGCATTGGGGAATATTGGTAGTGATAAAGCGATTGATGCTCTCATTATTGCTCTCAATGATATAGACCCTAGTGTTCGATGGTATGCAGCCGAAGCATTGGGGAATATTGGTAGTGATAAAGCGATTGATGCTCTCATTATTGCTCTCAATGATATAGAACCTAGTGTGTGTAGAATAGCAGCCGAAGCACTAAGTAAAATTGGTGGTGACAAAGCTATTGATTTTCTTGTTGAATCTCTCAAAGATGAGCAAAATTCTGTAAGTGCTGGTACAGCCGAATCATTAAACAATATCGGTGGTGACAAAGCTATTGATTTTCTTATTGGGTCTCTTAAAGATAAACGAGTTTCTAGACATATTAGTGTAACAGAAGCACTAAGTAAGATTAGCAGTGAAAAAGTAGTCAAGCATCTCATCCACACTCTTCATGATACAGATTTTGGTGTACGTTGGTATGCAGCGGATGCATTAGCTAAGATTGGAACTAGTAAAGCTATTAAGCTTCTCATTCATACTCTAAATGATATTAATTCTGATATTCGCTGGTATGCAGTCGATGCATTAGGCAAGATTGGTTGCAAAGAAGCTATCCATCCACTTATTTATACACTTAGAGATGTAGATTCTTTCGTGCGTGGATTAGCAGCCGAAGCACTAGGCAAGATTGATAGTAAAGAATCTGTCAATGCTCTTATTTATGCCCTCAGAGATCCAGATTCTTTTGTGCGTAGGTTATCAGCCGAAGCGCTAGGCAAGATTAATAGTAAAGAATCTATCAATGCTTTTATTTATGCCCTCAGAGATCCAGATTCTTCTGTGCGTAGGTTAGCAGCCGAAGCACTGGGCAAAATTGATAGTAAAGAATCTATCAATCCTCTTATTTATGCCCTCAGAGATCCAGATTCTTCTGTGCGTAGGTTAGCAGCCGAAGCACTGGGCAAAATTGATAGTAAAGAATCTATCAATCCTCTTATTTATGCCCTCAGAGATCCAGATTCTTCTGTGCGTAGGTTAGCAGCCGAAGCACTGGGCAAAATTGATAGTAAAGAATCTATCAATCCTCTTATTTATGCCCTCAGAGATCCAGATTTTCTTGTGCGTAAAGTGGTGTCTGAAGCATTAGGCAAGATTGGTATTACACAATCAACAAAAACTATTGCTCCCCTTATTTATGCATTTAGAGATACAGAATTTGATTCTGACGTGTGCAGAATAATAGCAACAGTATTAGTCAATATAGCTAATACAGCCAAAAACTTACCAACTCTCACCAAATACCTTCCCTATCTCCTCACCCTCATCCCCACAGAAGCCAGCCAACAAGCCCTCTCAGTCATCACCGCCATCCAAGCCCGATGCAAATACTACAACTACGACATAGCCCAAACACCCTTACCCCCCGAAGATAACCCCAACCCCACCACAGGCAACACTTACATCTTCAACGACAAAGTAGGGCAAGTAGTAGAAAATCTAACGGTTCAACGCGATAATATTGCCACACAAAACAACCAAAAGACATTACCTGAATCCTAACCAACCACTAAACATTACCCAGTGAGAAAAATATGACCTTTAACTTCCACGCCCCAGTAGGACAAGTCATCGCAGGCGATCAAACCGTCACAGGTGACAACATCGGCACACAAAACAACTACTACGGCATAGATGACCCCAACACCCAACAACTAGCCAATGAACTCGTTGAAATCCTACAAGGAATCGTCCCCCAAATCTCCGATCCCACCAGCGAAGCAGGCAAAGAAATCATCACCGCCGCCGCAATGGAAGAGATAGAAAACAAACCAACCCTTAAAGATCGTCTAGTTGCTGCTCTCACAGCAGGTGCATTTGAAGCCATCAAAAAAATTGCCAAAAATGATTTTGTTGAAGTCTTCCTTACCGCCTTCAAAGCAGGACTAGAAGCCAAACCTAAAAAGTAAAGATGCTTCTTATAGCTGTCTAATGGGCTAACCGACAGAAACTATAATGAAAATACTTCAACAACAAATTGCCAAACTTGAGGAACTAAACAATGACACTCGAACAACTAGAAAATGAAGTACTTGCATTACCCCAAGACTCCCTAATCCATCTATTCACCCGCCTAATCGAACAACTAGGCAAAACCAACGAAATCGATCGCGAAGTTGAAAACGACTGGCTCGAAGAAGCCGAAGCACGCGATCGCGATCTAACCAGTGGCGAAGTTATTGGCTATCCTGCCAGCCAAGTATTTGCAGACCTTCGCGCATCCCTAGCCTAGAAACTTGCAATGAAAGAAATCATTTTTCATCCATTAGCACAACAAGAGCTAGACGACGCGATTGGCTACTACAAAACTCAAGACAAAGTGATCGCCCTAGAGTTTTTAAATACTGTAGAGTCCTCAACCAACTTACTAACCCGTTATCCAGAACTCGGCTTAAAATTTCGAGGCTCAGTTCGGCGATTAGTAATATCAAAATTCCCCTATTCGCTTCTATATCGCCTTTTAGATGATGAACAAATCGATCGCCCATCACAAGCAAAAACCTAATTATTGGCGTAAACGGAAGTAATCCTGAAAAATTAGACACATGGATAATCAACCGACCAGAAACAAACAACGCCCAAAATGTATAGGCATGGGCGACAGTGGCATGACCAACCTATCCGAACGAGTTGACGAGCTACTTTATGCAGAGCATCAAGTCCCATCTCCCGTTAAAAAATGTCGAGTAGGTATATTAAAAGGCACATTCGTTTTGCCATTACCCGATGACTTTGATGAACCCCTAGAAGACTTTCAAGAATATTCATGACAATTCAAATCAAAAAGTAGATCATCATGAAAACCAAAACCATCTCCCGCCATGTCACCCATAACCCTGAAATCCTCTCAGGTGAACCAATCGTCGATGGAACCAGAACACCAGTTAGAGCGATCGTCGAAAACTGGCGCTTAGGAGTTAGACCAGAAGAGATTCCATTACACTTACCACATCTCAATCTCGCGCAAATCTTTGATGCCCTTAGCTTTTACCTAGATAACCAAGCAGAAATCAACGAATACATCGAACGCAACCACGTTCCCGATGAGCTGGTACATCCACTTATCAAAGCTAGACTAAATCAAAGCTTCTTGATACCTTGACAGCCGATGAAATTGCTAATCAATTGCTTTACATTTAAGGCGATCACCATAGCAACATATAAATCCAAGACTATACTGTAAAGATAAATCAGGAGGACTGATGAAATTAACCGAATCAGCAAATACTTCCATGAAAATGTTCTCTCTACAAGTACAAAAAGAAGGACAAATTAACATCCCTCAAGATGTACTAAACACCCTGCAAACCCACGAAGGACAAACCCTCACCCTGCTCCAAATCGGTGAATTTGCCATAATTGTCCCCAGAATCCCCCAAGTCACAACACTGACAGAAAACTTTGTATCCTTAATGAATGTAAATAATGTCACAGTCGATGAACTACTAGAAGGAATACAAGAAGAACGTCAAGCAATTTGGCAAGAGCAACAAAAAATCAGTGCGTAGAATATTTTTAGACTCAAGCGTTATCATTGCTGCTTGCGGTTCGCGTAGTGGCGCTAGTCATGCCGTCATCGTCATGGCAGAAATTGGACTATTTAAAGTTTTGATTTCCGAACAAGTCATCGAAGAATGCGATCGCAACATCACCAAAAAACTACCAAAAGCCTTACCGATCCTCAAACAAATTCTAAGCGTTATTAATCCTGAAATTTTACCTAATCCCGCGATCGCAGATGTAGTTAAATGGGAAACGATCATCGAACCTAAAGACGCACCTATTTTAGCCGCCGCCTTATTAGCTCAAAGCGATCGGCTTTTAAGCCTCAATACCAAAGACTTCACCCTAAATGTAGCAAAGCAAAGTGGTTTAACAATCCAAACCCCAAGTGAGTTTATTCAAGAAATTCGCTCAATTCTTACTCAAGAACTTTAAAATCAAACATGACAAATGCAACCAAACTTCAAAACCTTCCAGCCTACACAGTAGCTGATGCCGCTCGTTACTTGCGGATTCCATCGGGTACATTACAAGCTTGGCTACATGAGCCTACCTACAATACCAAAGACGGACAACAATTTTCCGCACCTCTCATCCAACGTCCCAGCACTGAATTTTCACAACTCTCATTCATCAACCTCGTAGAAGCCCATGTATTGCGCGTGATTCGCCAAGACCACAACATCCGCCTAGACAAAGTTCGCACTGCCCTTGACTACATCGAACGTGAATTTGCCACCCCACATCCCCTCGCAAGCATTGACTTCCAGACCGATGGCGTAAACCTCTTTGTCGAATCCGTCGGAAGACTGATTAACGCCTCCGAAAATGGACAGTTAGCCATGCGTCAAACCCTTAACCAACTCCTCAAACGCATCGAATACGATCGCCAAGTAGCCATTCGCCTATTCCCCAACCTGCGCCCCAATCAATCCGATAGCCCCAAACTGCTTGTTTTTGATCCCGCAGTATCCTTTGGACGTTTAGCGATCGCTGATACAGGCATTCCCACATCTATCGTTGTCGAACGCTATCGAGCAGGAGATTCTATAGATTTGCTTGCTGAAGACTACGGCTGTACAAGACTCCAAATCGAAGAAGCGATCCGCTACGAACTCCCTCCTCAAATTGCGTGAACAAGAAAAATACCGATAAGCCTATCCTTTTTGTAGATAGAGCCTTAGGCAAAAATCTAGTCAAAATCCTACGCAACGCAGGCGCAAATGCTGAAGCGCATATCGATCATTTTGCCCCCAATTCTCCAGATGTCGAATGGTTGCCCGAAGTTAGCCGTCGAGGATGGATTATCTTGACCAAAGATGCCAATCTGGGACGTACACCCTCTGAGCAAATGGCGATCGCCAGTTCTAATGCCAGAGTTTTTGTTTTAGTGATCGGTGATGCTAGTGGTGAAGAAATGGCACAAACTTTTATTCAGGCTCTAGATAGTATCGAGCGTTTTATCAAAGGAAATCAGGCTCCTTTCATCGCAAAAGTCTATCAAAACAGCAGAGTTTCAATCTGGCAAAACCACACAAAACTTTTGAAAATGCTACAACGATCTAATGAATTGTAAGGATATAACGGCAACTTCTCAATCCTTTGACAGCCGATGAAATTGCTAATCAATTGCTTTACATTTAAGGCGATCGCGTATCACAAGCAAAAACTAATTATTGACGCGATTGGAAGTAATCGAAGAATGTGATCGCAACATTACCAATAAACGACCTAAAGCTTTACCCCAGAATTAGACCAGAATCAATTCTATTGCATTTATATATCTAAGCTCAAATCTCGGACAACCATAGCTTTAGTTAGTTTTCGTGTTTATAGATTGAGATTGTTAAGCTCTTTGTCTGTTTTGATTCTATTGAAACCAAAATGTTATGATTAGGCAGTGATAAGAATAAATAATATTCTTAACTTCCGTAAGCAGTAAAAAGCGGCTTGATTTTAGCTTGCGAATGATATTTCTTCTTCTCATTACGGTAATTGCTATATTAATCGCTTTTGCCATGAGTTAAAAAGGTATTAATTCTTGCCAAGCTTAGGAGAATGGCATGGAGAAAATATTAACAAATCAAATATGCGCTGGCGATCCTGCCCATGATATTTGGAAAGCACAGCAACACCCACTAGACTGTATTTTTCATCCTCATTCCGTTGCTGTAATTGGTGCAAGCGAAAGGGAAGGTAGTGTTGGACGGACATTATTGTGGAATCTAATTCGTAGTCCCTTTGGAGGTACAGTCTTTCCTGTCAATCCTCAACGTCATAGTGTATTAGGTATCAAGTCCTATCCTGATATTGCTAGAGTTCCTGAAATTGTCGATTTGGCAGTGATTGCCACACCTGCCGCAACAGTTCCACAGGTGATTCGAGAATGTGTTGCGGCTGGAGTAAAAGGAGCGATTATCGTCTCTGCGGGCTTCAAAGAGATTGGTGATGTAGGGAATGAACTAGAACGACAAGTTCTCGCAGAGGCACGTCGGGGTGGGATGCGAATTATTGGACCAAATTGCCTTGGCGTAATGAATCCAATTGTAGGACTAAATGCCACCTTTGCAGGGGCGATCGCCCGTTCTGGTAATGTTGCTTTCATCAGTCAAAGTGGAGCGCTTTGTACTTCGATTTTAGATTGGAGTTTAGGGGAGAATGTCGGATTTAGCGCCTTTGTTTCTATCGGTTCGATGCTCGATGTGGGTTGGGGAGACTTAATTGAATATCTCAGTGACGATCCTCATACTCACAGTATCGTTCTCTACATGGAATCGATTGGTAACGCCCATGCATTTCTATCTGCTGCTCGCGAAGTGGCTATGGACAAGCCGATCATTGTTCTGAAAGTCGGACATACTGAGGCTGCTGCAAAGGCTGCCGCTTCGCACACAGGCGCTTTGACAGGTAGTGATGAAGTTTTAAATGCGGCTTTTCGTCGCTCTGGAGTGTTGCGCGTGCATACAATTTCTGACTTGTTTGACATGGCAGAAATTCTGGCAAAACAACCGCGCCCGAAAGGAAATCGGCTATCAATAGTTACCAATGCTGGGGGGCCTGGAGCGATCGCTACGGATGCTCTAATTAGTGGGGGTGGTGCGTTATCCGAATTAGCGCCAGAGACATTGCAGCAACTCGATCGCTTTTTACCCGCGCAATGGAGCCATCACAATCCGATCGATATACTTGGTGATGCTAGTAGCGATCGCTATGCCGAGACTTTAGAAGTAGTCGCTAACGATCCCAACAGCGATGGATTGCTGGTCATCTTGACTCCCCAAGCGATGACAAATCCAACCCTGACCGCCGAAAAGCTTAAAGCTTATAGTCATTTAGGCAAGCCAATCCTATCAAGCTGGATGGGTGGTGCAGAAATTGCCGCAGGAACCCAGATTCTCAATCAAGCAAATATTCCCACTTTTCCTTATCCCGATACTGCGGTGAGATTGTTTAACTACATGTGGCAATACACCTACAATTTGCGCGGTATTTATGAAACTCCTTCCTTACCTGCGGATTCGGATTTGTACGCTCCCGATCGCCTTTTAGCTCAGAAGATTTTGTCGCAAGCAACAAATAGCGATCGCCGCCTATTAACAGAATACGAATCAAAACAATTACTCGCCGCCTATGGAATCCCTACGATCGCTACCGAAATCGCTATCAGTGATATCGAAGCTGTCGAAATTGCCGATCGCTTGGGTTATCCCGTAGTTCTCAAACTTCATTCTAAAATAATCACTCACAAAACTGATGTTGGAGGTGTGCGATTAAATCTATGTGACGCGGCGGATGTCAGTCGAGCTTTTGCAGCGATCGACTCCAAAGTCCGTTCCATCAATCCTGAAGCTTTTTTGGGCGTAACGGTGCAGCCGATGGTCAAAATAGAAGGCTATGAATTGATTTTGGGTAGCAGCGTCGATCCGCAGTTTGGGGCAGTGATGCTGTTTGGCATGGGCGGTCAGCTAGTAGAAATCTTTCAAGATCGGGCGTTGGCGCTTCCGCCATTAAATACGACCTTAGCAAGGCGGATGATGGAACAGACAAAAATCTACAAAGCCTTACAAGGAGTGCGAGGGAGAAAAGCGATCGATTTAGCTAAACTCGAACAATTACTGGTTAGCTTTAGTCAATTGATTGTCGAGCAGCCCCAAATTCGTGAAATTGATATCAATCCATTGCTAGTTTCACCTGATGGAATGATCGCTCTAGATGCAAGGGTGCTGCTGCATACAGATGTGGACTTTGCTCAAAGACCAATCCCTGCTATCCGTCCTTATCCCACTAAGTATGTGCAGCAATGGGAATCATCCAATGGCGATCGCCTTACAATTCGACCAATTCGCCCCGAAGATGAGCCACTTATGGTGTTGTTCCATCAAGGGCTTTCAGAAGAGAGCGTCTATTTACGCTATGCCCATACTGTGAAACTAAAGCAGCGCATTGCTCACGAACGTTTGACGCGTATTTGCTTCATTGATTACGATCGCGAAATGCTTCTAGTTGCTGATTATAAAAATCCACAAACCCTAGCTCATGAGATTTTGGCTGTTGCCCGACTGAGTAAATTACATGGTACAAACGAAGCTGAATTCGCGTTAATCGTAAGCGATCGCTACCAACATCAAGGATTGGGAACAGAATTATTAAGGAGACTAATTGCAGTTAGTAAAGACGAAAAACTTGATGCGATCGTCGGATATATTCTCAATAGCAATGACAAGATGCAAAGTATTTGTCGGAAGCTAGGATTTCAATTGCATCCAGATCGAGAAGAAGGAATGTTGAAAGCAATCTTTTTATAAGTCTCAAAAGCTAAAGGCGGCGCTAAGTGCCGCCTTTAGCTTTTGGGTTTTGATTTGTTCAAGTCATTGTGGCGATCGCTGAAGCAAAAATAGATACAAAATCCAATTTTTGTTGACAAAAAAAGTTAACATTAACTTAATAATTCTATAAATACTTACAAGCCGTCTTCCCAAAGCTTGTAACCTTCAACCTCTCTTATAGCAGTAGCCAGTTATGTTAGGACAAAAGCAAAACCCAGAAGAGAGTTGCGGCGCTTTGCGCCGCAACTCTCTTCTGGGTTTTAT
>QBML01000009.1 GCA_003242085.1 Pseudanabaena frigida
ATAGAAATGTATATTTATCAAACTGTGAGATGGAAGGAGTTAAAGGCGTAGACTTTCAGTATGCCTATTTCGACAATGTTAAATCTTTAGATACTTATTTTAAAAGACTTACCCTACAAGATGTTAGAGTCATTAAGAGTGATTTTGCAAATACCGAATGGGAAGACAGCAGCCTGAATAGAGTTGAGTTTGTTAACTGTAGGCTATTGGGGTTTAAAGTAGTAAAATCTAGATTAAAAAACGTTGTTTTTAAAGAATGTCAAGGGAGATTTTCACAATTTAATTTTACTAAATTTGACAATGTTATTTTTGATAACTGTATTCTTGAAAGTTCTACATTTATAGAATCTTCTCTAACGAATGTAAAATTCATAAATTGTCAAATGAACAACGTAATTCTTGACAATACCAAATTTAAAAACACTGATTTTCGGGGTTCGGATATTAGTGGTTTACAAACTAATATAAATCAACTTAAAGGCTTGATTTTAGACATAATTCAAGCTGCATATATTCTACAAAGATATGCAAATGTAATAGTTAAAGAAGTTGATGAGGAAATATAAATGAGTTATCCCATCCGCTTGCAGACGGGATAATTCATTTTTGTTGAAAATATTTGTTTAGCGATTTAAAGTTAATTCCTTTTTATTTCCTAAAATTCCCTGTGGTCGCCATACCATTAGCAAAATTAAGGTAACGCCAATGAGAATTAACTGGATTGCCTCAAACCTACCGCCATCAGCACGAATTTGTTCGGGAAGAAATCGCGGTAGAGCGTTATAAAACTGAAATATTGCCGCACCGAGGATTACTCCTAGATTATTTCCTGCACCACCGATAGTGATGATTGTCCACGCTTGGAAGGTGAGCAGAGGAACGAAGTTGTCTGGATAAACTGTGGTTAACTGCCAAGCATAAAATGCCCCTGCCATGCCACCGATCGCCCCACCCAAAGCAAAGGCTTGCAGCTTATACCAAAACACATTTTTGCCAAGTGCCTTGACCACTTCTTCATCTTCGCGAATTGCTTTGAGGACTCTGCCCCAAGGCGATCGCACTAGCCACTCTAAACGCCAGTAGATAACTGCAACAACAACAAGTAAAAGTGCAGCTAGGACAAATGAATAATATTGTCGTGAGACTAGATTAACTAAAGGAAGCGGAAAATCCTGAACACCTCTTGTTCCCTTAGTCAGCCACTCTTCATTATTTACAAATAGACGTACCATCTCCGACACGCCAATTGTCACGATCCCCAGATAGTCCTCACGCAGTTTTAAAGCAGTACTGCCAATAATTATGCCAAGTAAACCTGCGATCGCGGCAGCAATTAAAAAAGCGAAGAACCAAGGCACACCATTAAGGCTCAGTAATACAGTTGTATATGCACCGACGGTCATAAAAGCCACATGACCAAAGTTGACTAATCCAGCGAAGCCCCATTGTAGATTTAGTCCCAAACTAAACAAAGCAAAAATCGACGCATTGATGAAGAGTGTTGTGATGTATTCGATCATGAACTATTTAATAACTCGGTGTTTCAGATGCTTTCTAGAAAAATTGTGACCGTATCGTTAAGGTAGTATCGACCATTTGCAGTCCAAAGCTGGCGATCGCCAGTTTTGGTGGGATCTCAAAGCTAAAAAGCTAAGAAACCATTTAAGAATTGTCTAGATCCCCCCATCTCCCCTTATAAAGGGGGGAGAATTTAATTCTTCTCCCTTTATAAGGGGGATTGAGGGGGATCTCTTAGAGTCTTTGACCTAGAAAGTAATTCTTAAATAGCTTCTAAAAGCGCAAGCCTTGCTACCTCTAATTTTTGGTTTTTATAAGCGATCGCAATAAATTATGGATTTGATTGACTACGCTAGAGATATAGTAAGTCTAGACTGGCACGCTTTAAAACACCATGCGTCTATGTATTAATCCTTACTGTCCAATTCCCGACCATCCAGATAATGACAATTACCTTACCTGTCAGGGCTGCGGTTCGGAATTGTTAATTGATGATTGTTTTACTGTGACCAAATTACTAAGTGATTCTGGTGGCTTTGGTGTTGTATATGAGGTAGAAAATCAAGCCAGACAAGCAAAAATTCTAAAAGTCCTCAAACAAGATTTGAACGATGACAGCAAAGCTGTTTCGCTATTTCAGCAAGAAGCTTTTGTGTTAGGGCAAATCGAACATGTGGGAATCCCTAAAATTGAGACCTATGTGCATCACACTCTCGAAAACGGCAAAATGTTGCATGGGATCGTGATGCAAAAAATCGAGGGATTGAACCTCGAACAATGGATCAATCAACGCCAAAATAAGCCGATCGCCCAAAAGCGAGCGATCGTCTGGTTGCGTCAATTAGTCGAAATTCTTGCCCTAGTTCATAGCAAAGGATATTTGCATCGCGATATTAAACCCGCAAATATTATGTTGTCTCCTTCAGGGCAACTAGTTCTGATTGACTTTGGTACAGCTCGCGAAGCGACGCATACTTATCTTGCGAAAATTGGTGGTATGCAGGGGGTGACCAGTATTTGTTCGCTGGGCTATACTGCCTCTGAGCAGGAAAAGGGGTTTGCTGTGCCCCAGTCTGATTTTTATGCCCTCGGCTGTACGATGATCCATTTGGTGACTGGCAAATACCCACTCGATACCTACAATGCCAATCTCGATATTTTAGAGTGGCGATCTCATGCCCCTGATATTTCCGAGGAGCTAGCCGATCTAATCGACGTTCTCATTGCGCGCAAACCCAGCGATCGCCCAATTAATTGTGAAGCGATTTTAAGGGTTTTAAAGGATATTGAGCAGATAGATAAGCTTTTGTCCAGTGGCAAAAAGAGTAATGCTAAACGAAAATCAATTAAGAAGGCAATCAAAGACTCAACGCGCAAACCACCTTCTAAGATTTTGCTGGGTTTATCAGTTGCTGTTGCCCTAGTCGTCGGACTAGGAGTCGGCACCGCGATCAAGGTTTCGGCTCTCGGCGATCTAGACGAAATTAGCATCCAACTTCCAGTCTTTCGGCAAAAGCGCCTGACTCCTCTCAGATTTTTAGAAGGACATACAGATACGATTCAAAGTGTAGCGGTGAGTCCTGACGGTAAAACGATCGCTAGTGCTAGTGATGATGGAACTGTAAAAATTTGGGATTTGGAAGGTGGAAGTGCTAATCCGATTCGAGAAATTAAAGATCAGGGTGGATGGGTGCGCTCTGTGGTATTTCTATCCGATCGCGAGATTATCACCGCAGGTCAAGATAAAAATATCAAAATCATCGACATAGCATCAGGAAAAATAGTCAAGACCTTAAGTGGTCATACCAATTTGATTAGTAGTTTAGCGATCGCCCCAAGCAGCGATCTCTTAGTCAGCGGTAGCTATGACAATACTGTGAATCTTTGGCAAATCTCTACAGGTAAGTTAGAGCGATCGCTCAAAGGACATACGGACAAAGTTTGGGGTGTGGCAATTTCGCCAGATGGTAAGCAGGTAGTCAGTGCTAGTCGCGACAAAACAGTCAGAATTTGGGATGTAAAAACTGGTGAAATTATCAAAACTCTTACACATCAAGCTCCAGTAACTTGTGTATTGGTCACTCCTAACGGTAAGCAAGTAATCAGTGGGAGTAGCGATAAAGTTATTCGTGTTTGGGATATCGCATCAGGTAAGCAAATATTTTCGCTTTCTGGTCATGAAGATGCGATTGGGGCGATCGCAATTTCAAGTGATGGCAACTATCTGTTTAGTGGTGGCAAAGATAATTCTAATTCGATTCGTTTATGGAATCTTAAAACTAAGTCTCTACTCTGGAATCTGATCGGTCATAGCGATATGGTTACTTCTTTGGTGATTACTCCCAATCAACTGAAACTAATTAGCAGCAGTCAAGACAAAAATATTGCCATTTGGGAAATTCCTAAACTATAAACCCAAAAGGGAGTTGCGGCGCTACGCGCCGCAACTCCCTTTTGGGTTTTGATCTGCTTAGCTAGCACTGCTAGTTGGCTGAGCGAAGTCGAAGCCTCTCCCATATCATTTATAGCAATTAAAGAGATAGTAAAACCCAAATAAATAGAGGTGGCGCTAGGCGCCACCTCTATTTATTTGGGTTTTATGTCATAAGCAAAACTTACATTGCTGTAGATAACCAACTTCTTACATTTGTTGCTTCACTAACACCATGACTCGATTCACAGCATCCTGCACAAAGGCTTTAAGAAATTCATCTCGGCGATTGAGTTGAAACTGTCGCTGTACTACTTCCGCAATACCACCATCTCCCCAATCGCGATCGCGACTAAAATATTCGATAAAGCTTTTGCCAGCAATGCGCGTGAGATAAGCTGCTGTCACCGACTGAATGGTTGCTTTGAGAACTAGACCCACCACAGTTACGGAAATTACCGTAGTAATTATTTGAACTACACCTTTAACGATGCCGAGGCTAACAAGAGTACGGGTGAGCGAATTTGCTAATTCTTTGCCACGTTCAATATTGATTTCACAGCCATAGACTTTGCCTATTTCCACAACCATCTGCGCGTTAATAGCGGCGGTAGCTAACAAATCGACCACTGGTAAAGGCGTTGCAAACACGACCCCGACTACTAGCCATTGGAACTTCTCCACTACTTTTTCTGCTTCTACTTGTTGCTGTTGCGCTAATACTTCGCGGGTTTCTTCCGTAAGTCTTTGCGATCGCAATAACACGTTGTCTGCCACTAGTTCATCGCCTTCGTAGCTGAGAATATCGAGAATTCTTGCTAGAAGCGGTTGGATTTTCGGCTTAGGCGTAACAACTTCGCCAGTATCAAGCGTAATCGCAGAGGGACTGGCGGCGATCGCTACTACATCTCTAGGCGCAATAAAATCTAACACTCGCGATCGCAAACTGGTCTGAATCATTTCACAATCGCTTTTGGTATGGCGATCGATTTTGTTAAAGGCAAGGATAGTCCGTTTACCAATTTCCGTGAGTGCTTTGAGAACCTCGTATTCTGAGCGACGCAGATCGTCATCGACTACAAATACAATGAGATCGGCTTCAGTAGCGATTTTTCGCGCTTCCTGTTCGCGATCGCTTCCTAAGGCACTTGCCTCTAATATTCCCGGACAATCAGTAAATTGAATCGGCACATCCAGATTTTCAAATCGCACAGGCATATAGGTCTTACCTAATTGCGTCGTTCCCATTGTTGCGCCAACTTCACCGCGACCTTCGATATTTTGAAGCGACAAATCGAGCAATCCATTTACTAAGGTCGTTTTACCTGCGGAGCCAACCCCAAATACAACCACACGTAATTCTTGACGAATGAAGTTCTGTTTGAGCTGTTCAGTTTGCTCAGCCAGCGATCGCCGCATTACTTCATCTTGAATTTGCTCGACCTGTCGCTCTAGTGCTTCAAGACTGTCTTGAGCCGCTTCAATCTTGTCGGTGGGAGCTTCGGGAATCGGTCGTGGCTTCGTTGGCTCAGCCTGAAATAATCGCAAATATCGCCAGAGGACAAAAAATAATCCTGCTAGCGATCCCATCACCAATAGAACTACGAAACCGCCCAAAATTGGTGAAGAGGTGGCGACTAGTTGATAGATTTGAATAATGCGATCGAGTAAGGGAACGATAAACGAAATTACTAGACCAAAGCAGCCTAAGACAAGTAGCGATCGCAACCAAGGAAATTTTCTCTTCATTGGCTTAGTTCAGAGATTTTGCAGAGCGGCGCGTAATCCACCATCTTGAGACTATTTTCTCCATCTCGACCCATAAAACTAAGAGCATACTGAATCCAAAGCACAAACCTAGTTCTGAAGCTGAAAGCGCATCAGTGCCAAAAAACTGCCTCAAAGATGGAACATAGAGTAAAGTAAGTTGCAAAATCGTCGTAAAAATCACAGAAACTAGTAGATAAGGATTAGAAACAGGGTTTAACTCAACTAGCAGTTTGGAATCAGAACGACAGGAAAGGGCATGACCCATTTGGGCAATACATAGCGTCGTAAATGTAATAGTCTTCCAATGCGCGTGCCACAAAGGATTACCAGAGTTATAGGCAATCTCCATTAGGGCGATCGTTTGCAATCCAAACACAACCCCAATTCGCAGAATATACCAACCTAAGCCTCGGGCAAATATATTCTCTTGGGGATTAAAGGGAGGTCGCTCCATCACATCTGCTTCGGCTGGTTCCACAGCAAGGGCAAGGGCTGGCACGCCATCAGTAACTAGATTCATCCATAAAATCTGTAGTGGTGTGAGTGGAACTGCGCCAAATCCTAAAAATGGTGTAGAAGCGATCGCAATGACTTCACCAACATTACTACCGAGAATATATTTAATAAAGCGGCGAATATTGGTATAGACTGTTCTCCCTTCCTCCGTAGCCGCCACAATCGTCGCATAATTATCATCCAACAAAATCATGTCACTGGCTTCTTTAGAAACATCAGTACCAGTAATTCCCATTGCAATGCCGATATTTGCCTGTTTTAGGGCTGGGGCATCATTCACACCATCACCTGTCATCGCCACAACCTCTCCCCGTCGTTGTAAGGCTTGGACAATTCGCAGCTTATGTTCTGGGGAGACTCTGGCATAGACAGCAGTTTGCCTAGCGATCGCGGTTAACTCATCATCGGTCATCAGTTCGATTTCTTGTCCAGTCAACACCTTATCGCTTTCAGGATAGAAAATATTTAAGTCGCGGGCGATCGCTTGGGCGGTAAGTTTATGATCGCCTGTAATCATAATTGTATGAATCCCTGCATGACGACTGATCTGCACGGCTGTCGCTGCTTCTACTCGCAGAGCGTCACGAATGCCGACTAAACCCAACCAAACGAGATGCTTTTCTATATCAGCAAGTTCTGGTTCTGTAGGTAAAGTTTCTAAAGGCAAATAAGCAAATCCCAAAACACGCATTCCTTTGGTTGCAAGCAGAGTATTTTGGATATTGATAGCCGTCCTGTGAGAAATTGTAATTGTCTCGATATGTTTGTCTATTTGAATGCGCTCGCATCGACTCAAAACTAACTCAGGTGAACCTTTACAAAATAAGAAGTAAGGCGAATTGGGTAATAAAGCCGCGATCGTCCGCATGGCTTCAGGAGTATCTTCCGCATCCATGCTTTGAATAGCAACGACCGTGCTCATCAGTTTGCGCTCAGAAGTAAACGGGATCTCGGCAACTCTAGAAAAATAGCTTGCAAATTGCGATTGCCATAAATTGGCTTTCCCAGCTAAGGTTAGCAGTGCTCCTTCAGTGGGATCGCCTATTATCTTCCATTGAGAATAATGATTGTTTGTTTGATCTGTAGGGGGCTTTTTTTGTAAATAGGAATCATTACAAATCACACTTGCTGCTAGTAGAATTTGCAACTCCGCACATTGATAAATGCTGAGGTCACTAGCTAACATATCTCCAGCTAATCGAGAAATTGCAAATTCGCCAATTGGTTCATAGCCAGTTCCACTCGTTTGAGCAGCATAATTAGCTGTAAATGCACTTTCTGCAACCATTTTGTTCTGTGTGAGCGTTCCCGTTTTATCAGAACAAATCATCGTCACAGAACCTAGCGTCTCCACCGCAGGTAATTTGCGAATTAGGGCATTGCGGCGCACCATTCTTTGTGTTCCCAATGCTAGAGTCACGGTAATCACCGCAGGCAATCCTTCGGGAACTGCGGCAACAGCCATACTTAGGGAAGTATTCAATAACTTCACAAAGTCGCCATTTCGCCATAATCCTACGGCAATCACGATCGCTACTAGTACCAAAGAAGCAACCACCAAAGCCTTAGACAGTTCTGACATTCGCTTTTGTAATGGCGTTTCTTCCATTTCTACATCTTGCAGAAGGTTCGCAATTTTCCCTAATTCCGTCTGCATCCCCGTTGCTGTCACCAGCATCATCCCGCGTCCTTGTAAAACCTCAGTTCCCTGAAATACCATATTGCGGCGATCGCCTAATGATTCTTCTTCTTCAAATATCAGATCGGCAAACTTATTCACTCCCTGAGATTCGCCTGTGAGCGCCCCTTCCCGTACCTTCAGCTTTGCTGCTTCCAGTAAACGCCCATCCGCCGCAATCTGCATCCCCGCCTCGATAAATACAATATCTCCCACAACCAGTTCTGCCGACAGGATTTCTGAGACTTTTCCTTCGCGCAATACCCGCACATTCGGCGCTGCCAGCCGTTTTAATGCTGCCAATGCTTCCTCAGCACGACTTTCTTGTACATACCCCAAAATGCCGTTGAGAATCACAATCGCCGCGATCGCTACTGCATCCTTAGGAAAACTACCCACCCGCAAATCTAAAACCGCCGATACCAAAGCCACTCCCATCAACATCAATAACATGATGTTCGTAAACTGATCGACAAAGATGCTTAGCTTGGAGCGACCTGACTTGCCACTTAATTCATTACGTCCATAGACGGCTTGGCGATCGCTAACCTGCCACAGATCTAACCCCAACTCTGGATTAGTATCAAGAGCAGAAATTACTCGATCGATCGTAAGCGTGTGCCAAATTTGATTTGTTGGTAAATGGGTCATTTTTGGGTCTATCAGCAATCAAGATGCTTGAATCTCTGTTTAAGCCTATCAAAGTCTATGCTATCTCTAAATCAAGGGGAATATGATGCTAATAAAAAACACAAACATATCTTTACTTTTATAGCGATCCTAATTCATTTACGGAAGTGGTTCAGGCTTCGGCTCCACTCACCCAACGCAGACTGATGATTAAGCAAAGCAAAGTAATGAGCCTGCCGAAGCGTCGGAGCCTCTTTTATCTCATTTACAGTAGCTCAGCATACATCCGAATAGAATGGCACAAAATGCGTCAATCTATTCGGATGTACTGGTTAGTCTAAAATTATTGTTGCTACGTCCTGCCCCAATAATTCTTGGCTTTCTAAGATGTTCGCTAATAAGCTTACTTTTAATCAAAAATACTTCCTTTTAACAATTCTTCTCTTTTTGATAGAAGTATGCATAGCAATTTGGTTCGACGATCGCTTTATCCGTGCTTTTGTTGGAGATGTTTTAGTAGTTATTCTCATCTATTGCTTCATCAGATCTTTTTGGAAGAGTAATGAGACCGTGGTTGCACTGTCGGTCTTTGCTTTTGCTTGTGCGATCGAAGGATTGCAATATCTAAATCTCATCGATCGATTAGGACTAGGGCAATACAAGCTTTTGGTAATTATTTTAGGGTCTACCTTTGACTGGACGGATATCATTGCCTATGCCCTAGGTACTGCGATCGTATTGGTATGGGAAAAGATACTAGAATGATGTAACCATAAATCTTTACAACTTTTATCAATTCTGCCGAGATATGTCCTACGATAACCATCGCACTGCCAAAGTCCATCGCAAAACTGGCGAAACTGATGTCACCGTGTCGCTAAATCTTGATGGCACTGGCAAAGGCAATATCAATACGGGTATTCCCTTTCTAGATCATATGCTGCATCAAATTTGCTCTCATGGGCTGATCGACCTCGATGTTCAAGCAACAGGGGATTTACATATCGACGATCATCACACTAATGAAGATGTAGGGATTGTATTAGGACAAGCACTAGGACAAGCACTAGGCGATCGCAAAGGAATTAATCGCTTTGGTCACTTTGTCGCCCCCCTTGATGAATCTTTGGTACAAGTGGCTCTCGATTTTTCAGGTCGTCCCTATTTGGTCTATGGCTTAGTGATTCCCAATCAGCGAGTCGGAACCTATGACACCGAGTTAGTACGCGAGTTTTTCCAAGCTGTAGTCAATCACGCCCAGATGACTTTGCATATCCGACTTTTAGAAAGTGGCAATTCCCATCACATCATCGAAGCAGGATTTAAAGCCTTTGCCCGTGCGATTAAGATGGCAGTTGAAGTCGATCCACGTCGTGCCAGCGTGATTCCTAGCTCTAAAGGCGTTCTGTAATTAACATAAGGTGGTTTATGGCTGAGACAATGGCTCTAGGCGATCGCATTGAGTTTGTCTTTTGGGAAGCAGGCTGCATGATTTGGGTTGGCGCAAAGGATTTTGTCAGCAAAGATTACGATGGGTTTTGCAACTTAATCTGGGATCGCGACAACCTCAAATTACAAAAAGCTATCTTTGAGGATAAAGCTTTTCTAGCGATGGATCTTTATCAGGATGATGGGTACAATGTCCGCGTTGTCATGGGCGATCTCAACGAACAAGAGCGGGATGAGTGGGTAGCAAGAGTACGGTGGCGGCTGGATTTGTCCTGTGGACAGATGGTAGTGTCAGGTGTACTTGGAGATGATTTTGATGAGATCCAAGATGCAAAAGCGATCGCTGATAGCGACGGTTGCTTGCAATGCTATGTCTCCGTACCACCAAATGAATATCAAGTTGAAATCTATTCCTATCCCCCTAGCGATATTACAACCGCATGGGATCAAATTACAGGCTCGGATCTATTTCCGATCACAGAGGGAATTGAACCAGAGCCATTAAAAGCATATTTTGAGCGAACTCGTCCCAATACATTTGTTCCCGCATGGATTGGCTGTGAAATTGAAGAAGATCCCGATCGCCGCAAACAATATTACGAGGAAGCCTATTCTCTGCATTACACCGACTTTGTCATTCGCCTTTCACCTATTCTTGAAGATTTGCCACCACCCGAGATAGGAGAAGACGGATCCATTAAATGGGAGTTCCGCAAGCCTGAGCGCTGTCCCCTCGGTTTAATTCGCCAATCCTAATAAAAAAGCACCCGAAGGGTGCTTTTTTATTGATTAGAATCGTCCCGATCGCACCGCATTAGCAAGATCCGTTAAAACATCAACGGTTGTCTCAAAGTTAATACAGCCATCAGTCACACTTTTGCCATATTCCAATTTTGACAAGTCTTTCGGAAAAGGTTGCTTGCCTCGATTGAGATGACTTTCGAGCATAATGCCGACAATATTTTCTGAGCCTTCGCGTACTTGCTCGCAAATATCTTGCAGCACAATTGGTTGCAGATTGTAATCTTGACCGCTATTGTCATGACTGCAATCGACCATCATATAAGGCAGTAGATTGCGATCGCGTAGACGATTGGCGATCGCCTCCACATGAACTTTGTCATAATTTGGTCCTTGCTTCCCACCACGCAAAACGATATGTCCGTCAGGGTTGCCCGTAGTTGTCACAATGCTGGCTCTACCCTCATTGCTAACACCGAGAAAACGGTGAGGCTGACGTGCTGAGAGCATCGCATTAATGGCAACATCAATACCACCATCAGTACCATTTTTGAAACCGACGGGCATCGACAGCCCAGAGGACATTTCACGGTGAGTTTGGCTTTCAGTCGTCCTTGCGCCGATCGCAGTCCATGAGATCAAGTCGGCAAGATATTGCGGCACGATCGGATCGAGTAACTCCGTCGCACTGGGCAATCCTAACTTGGCTACATCCAGCAATAGCCCACGCGCCATGCGAATGCCGTAATTAATATCAAATGTCCCATTCAAATGCGGATCGTTGATTAATCCTTTCCAGCCAATTGTGGTGCGCGGTTTCTCAAAATATACACGCATCACGATTTCGAGGGTATCACTCACCTCGTCGCGGAATTTGGCTAGCTTTTCGGCATATTCCCGTGCTGCTTTGACATCATGAATTGAGCAAGGTCCAACAACTACCAACAAGCGGCGATCGCTACTATTTAGAATATTCCTGATTCTAGCTCTAGCACTAGAAACTACCTTGGCGATCGTTGTAGTAATCGGTAATTCTGTTTTTACTTCGATGGGTGCTAAAAGTGGGCAAGTTTCGACTACATGTAAATCGCTGGTCTTGAGTTGATCTAAATTTTCATCTAACGTAGATATATTTTGATCAGCCATGTTTGCGAGTTCAGTTGGTGACACGCTGTTTGACTCCAATAATTTTGCTACTTATACTTTAGCTTCCCGAAGGGTGTAAACGTATCCCACAAGTGGTTTTTTTGTTGCAAAACCGAGAAAGTAAAGGCGGCGCTTCGCGCCGCCTTTACTTTCTCGGTTTTTTGGCTTGCGATTGCTATAATTACAAAATATGTTTAAGGAGCATACAGCGATGAAATTACCGTTGTATATTGTTCTGTTTTTGTTTGGTTTAGCGATCGCTCAAATTGCTTACTTC
The DNA here is from genome assembly GCA_003242085.1 of Pseudanabaena frigida. Lineage (GTDB taxonomy): Bacteria > Cyanobacteriota > Cyanobacteriia > Pseudanabaenales > Pseudanabaenaceae > Pseudanabaena > Pseudanabaena frigida. The sequence goes on from QBML01000009.1 coordinate 12,157, forward strand.
TATCCATTGTTACCTGAAGTTGTCGGTTCCCATTTTGATACATTAGGCAAAATCAATGGAACATCTTCTAAGCTCGGCTATTTTATAGTCTATTTTGTATCTTTAGCAATTACTAGTTCTTTTACCCTAGTACTGCCTTTAGTTTTCAAATATTTACCCCCTTCCGTAATTAACTTGCCCCATCGGGAATATTGGCTATCAGGCGATCGGCGTCAAGAGTCTTTAAAATTTCTCAATGTACATTTCTCTTGGTTGGGGGTTGCCACGATGTTACTGATTGTAATCATCTTTCATTTAACATTTTTAGCAAATCTCAGCCAACTCAAAGATCTGCCTGCACCTTTATTTTGGGCTTTATTAGGTGCATTTCTTCTATTTACGATTTGGTGGACTGTATTACTAATCCGCCGCTTTCCTAAACCGTCATAGTTGACTAAGTAACTTACAGAGCTTTGCGCTCAAAATCAAAACAAACGAAACCTTGAAAGCGTTGCTTTGCAATGCTTTCAAGGTTTCGCTTTTTAAAACAAAGATGAAGTATAAATTGAAATAATGCAATTCATCTTTGTTTTTTGTCAAAAAGTTAGAATGAATTAAGACATATAGAAAAACAACCAAACCTATGCCCCGTTATACAGGAATTTCTAGCGAAGCCTTTCGACATCCTCTCGATCGCCAAGCCGAACAAGCTCTCCGCAGCGTACCAGGGTTTGACTTGGTAGCGGGCAAATTTGTTGAGTTTATGTACGAGCGTCCGCAGACGATTTACCACATTGGTAATAGCATTCAGGTCAGTCATCGCCAATATGCGACGATCCATCGCATTTTTAGAGAATGTGTCGCCGACCTTGATGTGCAGCCTGAGCCAGTCCTATTTGTGTCACAAAACCCTGTCGCCAATAGTTATGCTCTCGGCAAAGATCATCCCTATATTGTAATTAATTCAGGTTTATTAGACCTTTTAACCGAAGAAGAAATTCGGGCTGTGCTTGCCCATGAACTCGGTCATATCAAGTGCGGTCACACCACCCTAATTCAAATGGCAATGTGGGTAATGAGCGTCGTATCGACCATTAGCGAAATGACTTTCGGCTTAGGTGGCATCGTCAGCAGTGGTTTGATTTATGCCTTTTTTGAATGGCGACGTAAAGCGGAACTATCAAGCGATCGCGCCGCACTGTTAGTTACCGATGAACTGGATACCGTTCTCTCCACGATGATGAAGCTATCAGGTGGAAGTTCGGCTTTTGCCCATGAACTAAGCTTGCCAGAATTTATTCGTCAATCCTACGATTATCAAGAACTAGATAAAGATAATCTCAATCAAATTTACAAATTCATGCTTTACAACGGCTTTGGTGCTGGCTCGATGCTCAGTCATCCCTTTCCAGTCGAGAGAGTTCACTATATTCGGGAATGGGCAGATTCCGAGGAGTATCGCAGTATTAAATCTGGCAATTATAAGCGTGGTGACACAACTGGAGCTGTCGATGTTTCGCAGAGTCCTAAAGACGAGAAAAAAACTGAGACTGAAGCAGAACGACTAAAGCGCCAAATCGACGAACTCCAAGCCGAAATCAATCGACTCAAACGTTAACTATAGCTGTCGCCAAGTGTATTACCCAAGAAGAGGGCGGCGCTAAGCGCCGCCCTCTTCTTGGGTTTCGATTTTGTCCTAACGCGAGTGGCGACAGCTATATATAGAGAGCGTGATTTGCACGCTCTCTCTAAAACGCACTAACTCTTACCCACTGTTGACTCATGGTTTGTTCGTAAAGGACTTCTAAGCGATCGATGTTTTTAACTAGCGTATAGCGATCTAAAACTCTTTGTCTCGCTTTCATGCCAATAATCTTTGCCATCTCTGGATGATCGACAAATAGCGGCAAAAGCGTGCAAAGTTGAGAAGTAACCTTATGAGAATCGAGAATAATTCCCGCCCCATTCTCAATTACTTCACCATCAGCGCCCACATCAGTAGCAATACAAGCAACACCGCAGGCCATCGCCTCTAGCAACGATAGAGATAATCCCTCCACTAGCGAAGGCAGGATAAATACATCCGTACCGCGCAAGATCTCAATACGCCTCTGCTCGTCAGCGATGTATCCCATCCAAACAATACTTGGATCGTTGCCATAAAAAGTCTTTAAACCCGCAATCAATGGGCCAGTTCCCACGATCGCCAGTTTACAACCTTCAGGCATTCGACATTTTCGCCATGCTTTAAGTAGAGCTTCGACATTTTTCTCCGCCGCTAGACGACCTTGATAGAGAAAAAGTACATCAGCTTTGAGTTCAGCTTTAATATTTGATGCACCTGGAGAATAGCGATCGCTATCAACGCCATTGGGAATAACTGCAATTCTGGTATTGGGAACTCCTAACTTATTCAGAAGTTCTTTTTGAATATTGGAGAAAATAATAACTTGATTGTAGTCGGCTAGCGATGGAGCATAAATTTGATAGGTGAGTTGCTGCGTGCTAGAGGCAAGATTACGACGTTTTAGATCGAAGGGTTGGTGAAATGTGGCTACGAGGGGTAAATCGAGTTCAGCACAGATTTCTGGTAGACGAAAATCGAGCGGAGATATAGCAAGGGATGCATGGATAATATCGGGCTTTAGCGATCGCAAAGAATCGACCAGAATTTTATTAGCTCTGAGGGAAGGAACCGTATAAATAGTGGACTTATAAAGAAAAGGTAATGCTACATCCTGTGTTTCCTGAGCATGTTCTTCTTCATGGTCTGAATCACCTTCAGGGGCAAAATGCATGAAGCTAACACGATGTCCTCGATCGAGTAAAGCATTTGTAATTTCGCGACTATAGGTCACGTTGCCACAAGCAGGCGATTTTTTACCTAGCCATGCAATATGCATGAATTACACCACATTATTATCAGACGTATAATACCAAAACTAGCGGCGGTGCGAAGTGTCAGCGCTATCTTTTGAAGCCAAAAAGAATAGCTAGCACGTAGTGCTAGCTATTCTTCGTGATTTTATGGGTTGCCCGGGATTTGAACCCGGAACAAATCGGTTAAAAGCCGAGTACTCTACCGTTGAGTTAGCAACCCTTTTTATTGGAGCGTATGATTTATTGCAAAGTGTAAACTTTTGTTTGCAAAATGCAAACCCCTCGTTTACGCGCTTGACTAGTCTAACATGCTTTTAGCAAATTACACCAGTCAAACTAAATGGTCTTACCTCAGTAATTCTTATAGAAAGGGTTTGACCAATTAGCTCAGCTAATGGTTTGCCTGTGTTGTTCTCGGTGAAGGCAATCCGATTGGTGCGGGTACGTCCCATAATTTGCAAAGGATTTTTGTGGTTTGTACCTTCGATCATGATCTCTTCAGTGCGCCCTGCATAACGGTTAGAACGCTCAGCAGCATTTTGATTAACTGCATGGTTGAGACGCTGAAGGCGATCGCTTTTGATCTCTTCACTTAGCTGATTTTCCCAAACCGCCGCAGGTGTACCTGGGCGAGGTGAATAAGCCGCAGTATTTACCAAATCGAAGCCAATGTCGTTAACTAGTTGCACTGTTCGCTCAAATTGCTCCTCGGTTTCCCCAGGGAAAGCAACGATCGCATCGGCAGTAATCGCCGCGTCGGGCATAATCTCACGAATATCATCAATAATGCGGCGGTAACGTTCATGGGTATAGCCCCGCGCCATCGCCTTAAGAATGTCGTTATCGCCCGACTGAAAAGGAATATGGAAATGTTCGCAAACCTTTGGTAGTTCATAGCAAGCTTTGATCAATCGTGAACTAAAGTAGCGAGGGTGACTGGTGGCATAACGAATGCGATCGATCCCTTCGATATCATGGACGTAATAAAGCAAATCAGTAAATGTGATTTTGCCGCCGATGCCTGCACCAATGCCACCTGCGGGGAGGTCGCGCCCATAGGCATCGATGTTTTGACCGAGTAAGGTAATTTCTTTGTAGCCCTGCGCCGCAAGATTTTCAATTTCTTTACGGATGGATTCAGGCGATCGCGATTGTTCTCTACCTCTTACCGCAGGCACGATGCAATATGTACAGTTTTCGTTGCATCCATAAATAATATTCACCCAAGCGGAAACAGCACTATTACGGCGTGGTGTGGTGATGTCTTCTTCGATATAGGCTTCATCGGTGGCGACAACTTGATTGCCGTTAAATACTTGACCTAGTAGATCGCCAAGACGATTAACATGCTGCGGCCCCATGACAAGATCGAGTTCAGGAACGCGACGCATTAAGGCTTCGCCTTCTTGCTGGGCGACACAACCCGCGACGACAAGGGTAAGTTTCGGGTTTTCGCGTTTTCGCTTGGCTTGTCTGCCTAAGTACGAATAAACTTTCTGCTCGGCATTATCCCGAATACTGCATGTGTTATACAAAATTAAGTCGGCTTCTTCGGTCTCTTCGGTTGACTGGTAGCCCATGTTTTCTAATACGCCTGCCATGCGCTCAGAATCCGCTTTGTTCATTTGGCAGCCGAAGGTGATGATGTGATATTTCTGAGCAGTCATGAAAGTGTTTAACCAAGCCGAAATTATTGCTGTCCTATTCTAATATCTTTCAGCATTGATTGTAATGTTTACTAAGTGTTTGGCTTTGGAGCGATCGCTAACAAAAAACTTTAAATTTCAGGCTATACTCAGGCTATACATTTACTGTAAGAATAATCACCAGAAGTTATGTTGGTTAAGGTTCAGAAATGGGGCAATAGTCAGGGAATTAGACTCAGTAAAGAAGTTTTAGCTGAGGCAAATATTTTGGTTGGTGATGAGCTAGAGATTATTAGTACAAAAGACCAACTTGTCATCAAGCCAGTTCGCAAAATTCGCGGTAAGTATCAGCTTCAAGATCTAGTCGCTCAAATACCGCATGACTATAAGCCAAAAGAAGAGAATTGGGGATCTCCTATAGGTTTGGAAGCTTGGTAAATGGCTAATTACATTCCCAAAAAAGGAGATTTAATCATCCTCACTTTCGATCCGCAGTCAGGACACGAGCAGAAGGGGCGACGACCTGCTTTGGTTGTGAGTAACAGTCTATTTAATCAGCATACTGGTTTAGCAATCGTTTGTCCAATTACAAACACTAAGCGTGATTTCCCATTTCATGTGGCGCTCAATAGCAAAAATTTAACGGGTTATGTGATGGTAGAACAGGTGAAGTCTATCGACTACAAATCAAGAAAGGTAAAATTGATAGAATCAGCTTCAGATGATCTTCTAGCTGAAGTTTTAAGCATTTTGGATGCTTGTATTTATTGAGATAAGCTGTAATGTAGGAGCGTAAAACTAACAAAACTACTAATTTAGAGCAATTAAAACAATGCAAATAAAAATGTTTATGTGGGAATGGCAACATATATTTCAACCTGCTGTTTTTCGGCTTTTAGTTGAATCCCTAAGAATACTTAAGATTCAAGCATCTCCAAAAACATTTGTTATTGGAATCCCTATTAATGAAGATGCTAATAATGTTTATTTTCATCCAGAGAACTGCGGATATACGCCACAACAATTTCAGGCAGTTTTCTCAATGGTCAATGATGCTGTTAGCAACGATCCGAGACAGGGATTCTTTATTACTGCTCCTTTGAACTTAGAACGAAAAAGTTCTCTTTATCTAGAGACTTTGCAAAAAATAGTTGAAAATATTGTGAACGAGAATGATAGTACAGGAGAATTTATCTCTTTTTGTAGTTTCCCAGTTGAGATGAACAATCACTGGATCATGACAGTTATTCAAATTGAAAAAGAGGTGTTTTATGAGCAATATCAACTAACGAGAGCAATCCACGAAGTTCATGCTATGCGTTATTATAGAATTGATCGTTCATTTCTCGAAGCTATTATTTGGGTAATTCTATCAGAAAGTCAACGCGAACTTCAAATGCCATCTAAAGAACGTTATGATTCTTTTGCTGAGCCTGAAAGAATTCTAGAGGATGCTGCATCAAATTTACTTTCATCAATAAGATTGCATATCGATGATATGGGTGGTGATTTGCTTGAATTAGCAAATGCTATATCTGCTGAACGCTATGAAGGTTTAGGTAGTAAGGGTAGATTGGTAATCTGTCGGAGGGATAACCCACATATTTTAATTAAGATTAACTTAAAAGTTCCAATCAGTATAAATAATTATCGTGGAATCAGAAAATTGCTTGAGGTATCAAGTGAAACGATGGCATTATTATGTGATGCTGGAAGTGTATGGGGTTTAGGATTACCATTAGGGACTTACGATCTTTGCAATGAAGACTTATTTGAAATAAAATTTACGGAACACTATACTTGGGAACTTGTTCATGCTGAACACGTTATGCTGATTGTTAAGTATAGAAAGCCAAGATTGCCCAGAAAGCGATTTGACAAAGAGCAATTTTGCGATCATGTAAATCGGCTCTTTAATGTACATGAAGAAGCTTTAGGTATTCTAATTGAGGCAGTTGAATCAGCAGTAGAACAACGTCACGGTACAATGCTGGTTATTACAACTGAAGCAGATCAGGAATCAGAACGATTAAGTGCTCAAAGTACTGTTATTACTCCAACACCTGTTTCTAGAGAACTGATTTCGCATGTTTCTAGTGTTGATGGGGCAATCCTAATTTCTCCAGACGGAATTGTATATTCATTTGGGGTAATACTTGATGGATTATTTTCTAAAAATGGTGATCGCACAAGAGGTGCGAGGTATAACTCTGCTATTCGTTATATAGATGGGAAAAATAATTCTAATATTAAATGTTTGGCTATAATCGTTTCAGAAGATGGTTACGTTAATATCTACCCTACTTTAAAACAGCGTATCTCTCGCACATTGATAGATGAATTAATAGAAGATCTTGAAAAACATGCGGATTTATCTAAGAGATTTGATGGTGATGGTGCAAGGGCAACACTATTAAACTTAGAGAAATTGAGCTTTTATCTTCTAAAAAAGGATATTGAACGTGTAAATACTGCAAAAAATATTGCGGTTGATCGGATGAATAAACATAGTCTAGCAGAAGCAATGGGTAGAGGTATGGGTTGTATATTCGATCAATTTAACGATTTTCATGTTCATGAAGAAATGAATCATGAATATTATCTACCCATCAATTCTTGCGACTCGGTTATGGATGAAGTATAACTTTTTAGTCCGAGCGCTATAGAACCTAATGTTGATAATTACAGTCAATCTTTCGTAATTTTTTTAATCACTAGGATAGTCAATCATAAATCCACTATGCATAAATAATTATTAGTCAATTTGAATAACACATTATTACAATGGTTTATAATGATATTGCTCCTATTATTCATGATATCAACCCATGCAGTCGGGGCAGTCAAAATCCACTCAAACCATCACAATTTATAAAGCTCCACAAAAAGGTAAAGGACGAAAATTACTAGAAGAAGGTTTTCAACCTATTGATTTTCCATACGATCCTCCCTACCTTGATGGAAGCTGCTACTTTGCAGGAAGAAATGATAGAAGCATTGCTGAGGAGTTCAACCAGAGTTATAAAGATGGTATTCTTGAAGTTACTATTGATTGTGAAATCTACGATCAATATTTCAAGTCCCTTGAAAGTCGCTACGATGAAAAAGACAACCATAAAAGAATTGAAGTAGTTATACCTCAGCATTTATTTCCTATCCTTAATCAATTTCCACGAGTTCTAAAAACAAGGTAAACAGTATGGAGAGCATAAGTTGGGAACAAATCAAATCTAAGTACAAGCTAGGTGAGTTTGTGCAAGGGAAAGTGGAGTTTCATGCGCCATTTGGGGTCTTTATAAAAATTGATGAATCTTCAGTTAAAGGCTTAATTAAAATTCCAGACTTTTTGGATGAAGGTGCGATGAGTCCAGAAATGTATCCTGAAATTGGGACAACTATCGGCGCAATAGTTGTTGGATATAACGAAAGCAATTGTCACGAGATATATTTAAACGCTAAACCTAGTGTTCTACACAAAGCACTTGTACCCTTGAGAATTCCTGCCTTGACGAATTAGGTCTATATTGCTGTTTTGTTGATGAGGGATGTGAAGCGATCGCATTACATCGACTTGATATTTTGTGGGACTGAATGCGAATGGCGCGATCGCAAATCATCAATGATTATTTGGATTGCATTAGACAACAAATCATCTAGAAGTAATTTGACAAGAAAAAAATTGACTTTAGAGATAAGTGTTGTAAAGTGACTTTCGATCCACTAGCATGGATAGATATTATTTGATCGTGACAAGCCAGAAATGATTTCACCTTTGGTGAAGTTACCTATAAGAGAACTATTTAGAGGTTATTGAAGGAGTTCCATCTAATGTCAATACACATAAGTTGTCAGTGTGGAGAATCTTACGACTTAAAAGATGAATATGCAGGAAGAACACTTAAATGTTCCAAATGTGGCGCAAGTCTTCAGGTTGTCAGTGAGCAAGGTATTCGTGAAAACAAGTATTCATCTGATTCAGCTTTTAACCGAGACAAGTTTCTTCTTCGCCAAAAACTATTGGCTATTTCTGAAAAGTATGATGTTTGCGACGAGCAAGCAAAGCCTATTCTCTATGTCGAGCGCCCTGCCCATCTACTGAGAAACTTGGGGGCAGCCCTAGCAGGGATAATTGCTGGAATTGCTTTTGTCATCTTTATTGCCATGATTTTTCGTGCTGTACCTGAACAGCTAAAGGGTTTTCTCATAGTGTTTGCAATATTTGGTTGGCTAGCAGTGACATTTGTCGTTAGCATCTTGCTTTATAAAAAGCGAAATGTCACTATTTATCGCGATAAAAGTAAGCAAGATCCAATTTTGAAAATTTTACAAGATAAGAAAGTGGAAATCCTGACAGCAACTTTTACATTGAGAGATACTAACGGTGACTTAGCAAGGTTTCGCAAGAATTATTTATATGACATCTTTCGCAAACGCTGGAACTGTTATGCCCCGAATGGTTCTCTAATCTGCGTTGCCAAGGAAGACTCACTTATTTTGTCACTGCTTCGACGGTTTTTAGGTACATTTTTCGGTCTACTCCGAACTAACTTCATCATCGTTCAAGGCGATAGCGATCGGGTTATTGGTGAATTCAATCGTAATTTTACGATCCTAGATCGTTATGTGCTAGATATGAGTGCTGACCAGCAACACATCCTAGATCGAAGAATTGCGATCGCGATAGGCATTATTCTCGATACTGGCGAACGGCGATAATAATTTGCAAATGAAACCCCATGACAACGGAACCAAATCCATCTCCAGATCCCAACTCTAATGAGGAGTTTTCTTCTGAAGAAGAACCTCTTTTAATTACCGATGAAATGTTAACCGATCATCCCGAAAGAGGCAGAGCTGACTTTGAAAGTGGAATGTCTAGCTTTCCACCGTTAACTCTAATATTAATTGCCTCAAATATTGCAGTATTTGTGTGGCAAATTAATACTGGTTCACTATTGAGTAAGAATGCAATCATTGCATCTGGAGCATTAGAAAGATCGCATCTATTCCGAGGTGAATTGTGGCGGCTATTCAGTCCAATGTTTCTACATGGAAGTTTAGACCATTTGATTGGTAACTGTTTTGCTCTATATGTATTGGGAATTGCCTGCGAACATGCACTTGGATTCAGACAGTTTGGAATTGTCTACTTTTTTAGTGGTTTTTGTGGTTCTTTACTTAGTGTTATAGTTCAGCCAGGACCATCTGTGGGTGCATCTGGAGCGATCTTTGGACTAATGGCATTCATCGTTGTATTTTTGTATAAGTATCAAAAATCTTTTTTTATTAGAGATCATCGAATTGGTTTTGTTATAGCAGCTTGGGGACTTTTTACAATTGTCTTTGGATTTCTTACCCCATATATTGATAATTTTGCTCACATTGGTGGAGCAATCGGTGGGACTATTGCGATTCTATTTCAAAAACCTTTTCTGTTAACTAAAGTACATCGCTCTTAAAAAAATTTGGTATATTTATTCGTTTTTGGCTAAAAATCAGGAAAACAAAAAACTCGATCTTACAGCGCTATGCCTAAACAATTATTAAGCGATCGCAGGCTAATAAATTATTGAAGTAGAAAAGTTAAAAGCAATTATGCTCAACTTAACTATTAGGTTAACCTCATTCATGAAACCACACTATATTTTTTTATTTGCTCTTGGATGCATATTGTCATTTGGATCTGGCGCGTTAGTTGCAGTAAAACGAGGCTGGGGATCGGCGAATGTACAAATTGATGTGGTAAATAGATCTGGCAAGGAACTGAGAGCATTAGAGATTAAATATACAACTTGTGGAGACAAGCAGAACCTTATAGTTAGCGGCAGTCTACCTCAAAATCAGCGAAAGAGTTTTGTTTTTCTTCCTTGTGGTGAAGGCGGTTACCAAGTTCAAGTTGAATTTGTGGATGGCAGCAAAATGCTGGGAAATGGAGGTTATGTAGAAAACGGCTACAGAATTACTGAGGTTGTCGAACAGAAGGGCATCCGTTCAGAAGTTGAATTTTCTAGGTTGTGAGGCTATAAATAGAAAAAATGCGATTTAACTTTATACTAATTGTTTTAATTGCTGCAAAGCGATCGCTAAACATAAATAATTATTTAATCGGGCGGAACATTACACCCCATAGCATCAGTCAAAATAGAAATAATTTGGGTTAAGAGATTAACATATTTGCTGTTACTTAACTTAACCATTAGACTGTAAATTGTAGCGTTATTTTTAGATGTTATGAGAGCTATTACATATTTAACCGCAGCACTTATTTTAGTTGGCAATCAATCTATGGCATTCGCCAGTGATATAACGACAACTAGCCCAGACAACAGTTTGACTATGACACATAATCATCAATCAGGATGTTCATCTGGCAAAATCAACGGAACATATAAAACAGCATTTGGGATCTCAGGTGTTCTCTATGAAATTGATTGTGAAACAGAGAAAGGTGATTCAGCCACTTTCTTCTTTATGGATACTCAAGGTGGTGAACGATGCTATGGAAAAATGACTGAATCATGGGGCGGAAGAGATGGCGATTCCACAGAATGGTTTACTCTAGGTGCAGTTCCCGGCTATCAATGCAACTCAATCGGCAAACCTTTTCGACAAGATAGAATGCGTTAGTTGTTTTACCTCAATAGTCTCATCATAAAATCTGAGCACTTTAGACTCAGTTAAAAACCGAAATATTTTTGAGAAGTATTTCTTAGCAAAATTTCTCAAAAATATTTTGGTGTTCGTTCTTTTTCACTTCAGCGAGTTCAATAATCGGACAAATTATTTCTTCTTGGTTTGAGTTTTGAGGTTCACAAGCAAGTAATGCTTCCAAATCAGAACGGAGATTTAATAGTTGCTGAATTTGTCGATCGACTTCAGTAATTTTATCTTTGAGCTTACTCTTGACGCGATCGCAAGGCGGATTTCCTCGATCGTAGATTACTAAAAACTCTTTGATTTCTGACAAGCTCAAGCCTAGACTTTGAGAGCGTTTGATAAAATTAAGACGATTGATGATATCCACAGCAAATAATCTAAATCCGCCTTCAGTACGTGCTGATGATTCTAATAGACCTAACTCCTCATAATAGCGAATTGTCTTGATGGGAATGCCGCTTTCTTTGGCGATCGCCCCAATTTGTTTGAGTTCCTCTTGAGCTTTCATATATTACTCCTAGTTCTACTTCTTACATGGAGGATAGTTGGCGCAAAGCGCCAACTATCCTCCCATTTACTTTGCCTCGATCGCACCTCGAAACATATTCATTCCACATGCAAATTCATAGTTTCCTGCCTTGGGTGGCGTGAATTCGATAGTTGTGGTTTTATTTAATTCTAGATACTGGGCGATGTGGAAATCAGCAAGTCGCACCTCTTCTAAGCAACTGCTAGGATCGCGGCGGAGAAAGTTGAGGCGAACAAGTTGACCAGCATTGACCACAATTCTCGAAGGTTCGTAACCACCATCAACGACGACGGTTACTTCTTGAATACCAGATGCATCTTCGGCTTTTTTAGACTTAGGCTTGCTGAGGAGAAACCACCAAAGCTCTACACCGATTAAGCCAGCTCCAACCACAGTGACAATAATTTTATTTGTTAGTGGTTGATCGATCGCTTTAAATTGGTTTGTTTTACTAGATTCCATCTGCATATCGCGATCGCTAGACATATCAGCAGCGATCGCCCCAGAGATAGCTCCAATTAAAAAGCCAATGCCAACTAGAGTTCCAAAAAATGTAGCTTTTTTCAACACGATAATTTTTCCTTTGATTTTGAATTTTAAGCCTATCAAAACCCAAAAAGTGTGAGGCGGCGCGGAGCGCCGCCTCACACTTTTTGGGTTTTAAAATTCTTCAATCGCAAAGCATTAGTCACAACCGAAACAGAACTAAATGCCATCGCACCGCCCGCAATCACGGGACTGAGCAACCAACCGAAGAAGGGGAAGAGAATCCCTGCGGCAATGGGAATGCCTAAGATGTTGTAGATGAAGGCGAAGAAGAGATTTTGGCGGATATTTTGCATTGTGGCGTGAGATAGTTGGATGGCGGTGACTATACCTTGCAAATCGCCCGAAATGAGCGTGATGTCACTGGCAGCGATCGCTACATCCGTACCCGTACCGATCGCAATGCCCACATCCGCCTGAGCAAGGGCAGGCGCATCATTAATGCCATCACCCACCATCGCTACAACCTTACCTTCATTTTGTAAACGCTGAATTTGAGCAGACTTTTGGTCGGGACGTACTTCAGCAAAGACGCGATCTATCCCAACTTCACGGGCAATTACTTCGGCAGTGCGGCGATTGTCACCAGTGAGCATGACTACTTCTAAGCCCATGCGTTGCAAAGTGCGGATCGCTTGGACTGAGGAAGGTTTGACAGCATCGGCAATCCCCATCACACCTTGGACTTTGCCATTGGCCGCAATCCAGATCGCGGTATTTCCCTTTCTCTCTAACGTATCCCAAGTTTGTTCTAAGGATTCTGTCGCAATTCCTAATTCTTGCATCCAGCGATAGGTTCCAATTTGCACCAAATGTTCGCCAATATAGCCGCGTACGCCACTACCTGCGATCGCTTCAAAATCTTTAGCATCGGTTAAGTCTACCTTGAGGACATTGGCATAACGGACAATCGCCTCCGCTAAGGGATGTTCGGAATAACGTTCCACGCTTGCCGCCATGCTAAGCAGAGACAAGACTTTACCATCGGGCATTCCTACGGTAGTCACGAAATGGGTGACACTGGGCTTGCCTTGGGTAATTGTTCCTGTTTTATCCAAAACAATTGTTTGTAAATTATGCGCCTGTTCTAAACTATCTGCGCCCTTAATTAAAATTCCATTTTCTGCACCTTTACCAGTTCCCACCATGATCGATGTGGGTGTGGCTAATCCCAAGGCACAGGGACAGGCGATAATCAGCACACCGACGGTGGTAATCACCGCAAGGGTGACATTGCCCATGAAGTTGTACCAGATGATGAAAGTGGAAATGGCGATCGCAATTACGATTGGCACAAAGAAACCTGTCACGCGATCGGCAAGGCGTTGAATCGGTGCTTTAGAACCTTGGGCTTGCTGCACTAATTTCACAATTTGCGCTAAGAAAGTATCCTTGCCAATGCGGGTAGCGCGAAACTTGAAACTACCAGTTTTATTGATGGTTGCGCCGATTACCTCATCCCCAACTTGTTTTTTGACAGCAACACTTTCACCCGTAACCATCGCTTCATCAATGGTGGAACTTCCTTCGATCATCTCACCATCGACGGGAATCTTTTCCCCCGGACGCACTAACACCACATCATCGAGTTGTACTTCAGCGATCGCAATGTCTATTTCCCGCCCATGCCGAATGACTCGCGCCGTTTTCGCTTGTAAGCCCATCAACTTTCGCATCGCTTCAGAGGTACTTCCCTTAGCGCGATTCTCAAAGAGTTTACCGAGCAGAATCAAAGTAATAATCACTGAGGATGCTTCAAAATAAACATCGGCAGTTAAGCCCTGCGAAGTAAAAAAGGCTGGATTAATCGTGGCAAAAATGGAATAGCCATAGGCAGATCCTGTCCCAGTAGCAACTAATGTATCCATCGTGGCGGCATGACGTTTGAAAGCTTTACCAGCATTGATATAGAAACTCGCACCACACCAAAACTGTACAGGAATAGTCAAGACCAGTTGTAACCAAGAATTGTGCATCCACGCAGGAATAAAGGGCAAGCTTAGTCCTGTCATCATTGGTAATCCGCCAATCACCAGAAATAGACTAATCGCACCACCAATCATCACCTTACGATTGAGATCGTTCTCTTCCTTGCGTCGGACTACTTGCTCCTCGTCATCATCAACTAAGGGGTTTTCCTCTTTCAACAACTGCGAAGAATAACCTGCGTCGGCGATCGCCTGTTGAATTTTGTTAACATCAACTGCTCTAGGGTCATAGGTGACAGTGGCTTGCTCTGCACCAAAGTTGACATTACATAGCTCAACCCCTGAGACATTACTGATCGCCGTTTCGATGCTATTGGCACAGGAGGCGCAACTCATCCCTCGTAATTTCAGCGTACTCGTTTCCATATTTACCTCTTCAAACTCTTAAAAAATTAAGTCCACGGCTCATCTGGATATATCATGCAGTCTCCAGTGAGGTGGAGAGTCAAGGAGTAAAACAAAATATTTTAAAAGGTGGCGCTAAGCGCCACCTTTTAAAATATTTAGCGGAGACTACTTACTATACCAACCTCGCATCTGGTCAATTTCTTGGCTCTGCGATCGCAAAATGTTTTGAGCAAGCTTACGCATTTCAGGGCGATCGCTATCTACAATCATGTTGCTCATCATCAACGCCATCTTGTGATGGGGAATCATTTCCGCTAGAAATGCCTTATCAAAATCACTATCCTTAGCGGTTTCAAGCATTTTCAGATCGGTAGCCATCATATTGCCCATACCCATCATGTTGCCCATGCCCATTTTGCCGCCATTCATAGCCATCGTGCCACGATTAGGAGATGCTTTCATAGGAAGGCTAGCCATGTCTGGAACATCAGCTTTGTACCATTGTTTATACCAAGCTTGCATTTGCGTAATTTCGAGATTTTGGTCGCGCTCGATCGCTTCAGCGAGTTGACGGATTGCGGGATTTTGAGACCTTTTCAGTGCCAGATCTGCCATCTTTACAGCTCCATCATGATGCGGAATCATCATCTCAATGAAGTGGCGATCGGCGGCTTCGCCTGCCATCATCATGCTGTGATTTGGCATAGCAGCATTCATCATGGTTGGACAAGGAGCAGCAGCAAGAGGCTTTATCGGTTGTGCAAGGACTAGATTTGTCATTGCACTCGGGATCGAGATCGCGCTGCCAACGGTAATACTCACGATTCCAAACAACCGCAATTTACTGAACTTGCGATCGCTTGTATTTTTGGATTGCGCTTCTAGATTAGAGTCTCGAGGGTCTATGGATTTCATCGCTTGTCTCCTAAGCTCATACTTCTACGCTAGTGTAAAAAAATGAACTCAGGGTGAAACTCAGGATCGCAAGCTCTGAATTCAATAAAACTTAATGCGATCGCCGATTAGCTCTATCTGTTTAATTGTAAAAAGAAATATTTAGCACTTCCAAATCAAGATCTAAAAGTTAAAGCCTTTGCTTCAAACTGTCTTTACCTTTTAGATTTTGAATAGCAAAAAAAACTATATTGCCTAGAAATTGGCTATGTATTCATACATATTTGTCTTTATAATACCTTCAAAAGAGGGATTGTGGACTTATGGCTGTAGATTACAAGAAATTCTTTAAAGCGACCGATCCGAGTAAAACTTTGCTTGCGGATAGCGCCGAAGACAAGAAATACTATATTGATTTTTCGACTGTGCGTGGCGGTAAAGTCGTTGAAGATTTAAAGGATAATATCTCGTTGTTTTCTGATGGACAGCCAACTTGTCAATTATTTACGGGACATATTGGTTGTGGCAAATCCACAGAAATATTGCAGCTCAAACAACAACTTGAATCCGAAGGCTTTCATGTAGTTTACTTTGAGTCCAGCCAAGATATGGAAATGGGCGATGTCGATCTTAGCGATATTTTACTGGCGATCGCGCGGCGTGTAGTTGAGAGTCTAGAAGCCGCAAAGGTAAAAACTGAGGCTAAAGGCTTTCGAGCCATGCTCAATGGCGCAGTCAAAATTTTGCAGACTGAGATCGAACTCTCTGCTGAAGCTGATGTACCTGGGGTAGGTAAGGTTGAAGCCAGTACCAGCGGAGAGTTTTCACTATCTCTAGGCATTGGCAAACTATCCGCCAAGACCAAAGATAGTCCCGATATGCGAAGCAAGCTACGTGGCTATATGGAGCCAAAAACTAATGGTCTACTCGATTTAATCAATCAAGAAATTCTAGCTCCTGGAATTGCCGATCTAAAAAAGCTGGGTAAAGAAGGGATTGTCGTAATTGTCGATAACCTCGATCGCGTTGATGATTCGCCTAAACCTTGGGGGAGACCACAAACTGAGTATTTATTTGTGGATCGTGCCGAGCAACTTCGCAAATTACAATGTCATGTGGTTTACACAATGCCGCTTGCCTTGCGATTTTCTAGGGACTACGGTACTCTCACAGCAAGGTTTATGACCGATCCAATTGTCTTGCCAATGGTTCCCGTTGTGCGACGTGATGGCACACCTCATGAAGAAGGGATTGCTCTTTTGCGGCAAATGATTTTATCGCGAGTCTTACCTGATAGCTCGCCCCATCAGCGTTTGCAATCTGTCGGTGAAGTTTTTGACAGTATGGATACGCTAGATCGACTTTGCTTTGCTAGCGGTGGTCATGTTCGTAACATTATGCGGTTACTCAATGACGCGCTCCGCAAACAACGCGGGTTGCCTGTCACCCTTGAGGTTTTAGAAGATACCATTCGCAAACGTCGCAATGAATTAGTTCTATCTATTGATGATAATGAATGGAAGTTATTGCGACAGGTTAATGCAACTAAAAAGGTAGTAGGCGATACAGGCTATCAAACCTTGATTAGAAGCATGTATGTTTACGAGTATCAGGATGAGAATGGTTCTTGGTTTGAAGTTAATCCAGTACTGGCGACTGCCCAAGAATTTGCGACTTAGACATTCTTCTAGAAAGACTTATTTTAATTTACGCTGGCTTAGACTCCGCTCAGCCAGCATAAATTAAATGAGCAAGGTAAACCTATTCGATATTTTAATTGTCAGCGATCGCTGAGAGCGAAACATCTATGTCTGAGTCCTACTCAAAGCATTCTCCAGAGGAAGAGGTAACTGGATTTAATATCTCATCTGAAGCAGAACAGGCGCTTCAGCAATTGACCTCTCAACTCGATATTTATCAAGATCAATTAGTCAATTCTTTTAGTATTTCTCCTGAGATTGAAGATGCGCTGCAAGAGCTGTCATTACTCCTCGATATTTATGATGGTTCTTTCACGCTTCTGCTCGCTCGCTGTAATTATATAAATCTTCGCGATCGCGCGATCGCCAGATTATCAGAAATCTTGACCACTGGAATGCGTCAAGTTCGCTTAGATCCGACAACTAGATCGATTTATCACGCAATCCAATCAACGACTCCCGCCATGCGAGATGGCAATTTACCTGCGGTAATGCTAACTGGATTGGAATCAACTAATAACGTCGATGTTTTGATCAAGGGACTGAATCAGATTCGAGAAGAATTTCGCAAAAACTGTTTATATCCAATTGTGCTATGGATCAATGACGATCTACTAAAGCGCTTAATTAAAATTGCCCCTGATTTTGAAAGCTGGACGACCACAATTGAATTTGCGATCGCCAGTAATGACTTAATCGGATCGTTAACCTCTGGGACTGAAGCCCTATTCCATTTAGCACTTAGCGCTAACCTGATCGATCCTAGCCATAGCTTAGGTCGTATTTCCCATCTTGGCGGTATTTATATTTCAGAACTAGATGTCGCTTTGCGCGATCTTCATAATCAAGGTCGGCAGATTAATCCATCTCTACAAGCAGGATTAGACTTTATACGAGGCATGAATACTAGAGACTTTACTCAGTCACTATCGCACCTGCAAGCAAGTTATAAATACTGGGAGTTAGTCCAGAATGCAGAACGACAAGGACTGCTACTCTATCAAATCGGACGGCGGCGCTATCATCTCACTAAAATGGAAAAACATTCGCACGAAGAAAATTGGCGAGATGTGGAACAGTTATTTACCAAAAGCTTAGCGAGCTTTAAACTTGCTAACCGTCCCGATTTGATGACTCATTGTTACTTGCAGTTACAACGGACTTTGTATCATTTGCAAGCTTGGCCTGAGCTAAGAGAACAATCACAACTAGCTTTAGAAATCCATCAAACTCATGGCGATCCGAGCAACTTGGCATCTGATTATGGATTTTTAGCTAAAGTTGCGATCGAAGAAGGCAAATGGGAGACAGCCAAAGACAATGCGGAAAGAGCGATCGCCCTATTATCTGATGCCCCTAAAACCGTACATTGGTTGTATGGATTATATTTATGCTACTTAGCTCAAGCTCAAATCCAACTTGGTAGACATGATGAAGCTCTTGCAAACTTGATTGAAGCCCAAAAACAAGATCATTGTGGTCATCCGCACATGTATATTCAGATTTTGAACGAGCTGCGCGACTTATATTTTGATAAGGGTCTATATCTAGAAGCATTTCACACTAAACAAGAGAGATTGGCGATCGAGCAACGCTACGGATTTCGAGCCTTTATTGGTGCTGGACAGTTGCAGTCTTCTTTAGAAGAGCATTCTAGTTTTGCGGACAAGGTGAATAAAATGGTTATCTCACCTGAGATCTACGCTTCGGGACGCAAACAAGATCTCGATGAACTAACCAATCGCATCGGCGAGCCACGCTACAAAATGATTGTGCTGCATGGTAATTCTGGTGTTGGCAAAAGTTCATTTGTGAATGCAGGACTGATGCCAGCTTTACAGCAATCTTCCTTTGGAGGACGTGATGTAATACCAATCTCCATGCGAGTTTATACCAGTTGGGAACAAGAACTCACTAATCAGTTGGCAGACGCATTGCGATCGCTACAATTAGATTCTGCACCTCTACTCGGGTTAAACAACAGTGAAGGATTGAGCAAAGACATTATTCTCAATCACCTAACCGAACAACTGCGCTGGAATGAATCCCATAACCTGCGGACAGTTTTAATTTTCGATCAGTTTGAAGAGTTTTTCTTTGTCCACAAACACAACTTTGCCGATCGCCTGCGATTTTTTGAATTTATTGGCGGATTACTCAGTGATTTTCAGAATTTATCCTCGATTAAAGTCGTATTATCTTTACGAGAAGACTATCTTCACTACCTGTTAGAGTGCAATCGAGTCGAAGGAATGAGTGCGATCGATCGCGATATCCTTAGCAAGAATGTACTCTATCCATTAGGTAACTTTTCAATAGAAGCTGCACATTCGACAATTAGAACTCTCACAGAAAGAGCACAATTTTATCTAGAGCCGCAACTTATTGATATTTTAGTAGATGATTTAAAAAAT
Organism: Pseudanabaena frigida; assembly: GCA_003242085.1. Classification (GTDB taxonomy): domain Bacteria; phylum Cyanobacteriota; class Cyanobacteriia; order Pseudanabaenales; family Pseudanabaenaceae; genus Pseudanabaena; species Pseudanabaena frigida. Next base: position 31,738 of record QBML01000009.1, read on the forward strand.
GAGCGTGATGAAATTCGCCCGATTGAATTACAAATCGTCGGCGCACAACTGCAACACGAGCGAATTAGTACGATCCAACAATATCAAAAGCTTGGTAGTAATCCTAAAGAAAAGCTAGTACAGGGATATCTCGATAATGTAGTCTCTGACTGCGGCAAAGAAAACTATCGATTGACAAACTTGATTCTCTACTTGCTGACTGATGAGCAAGGAACTAGACCACTCAAAACCTATGCCGATCTAGAACGCGGTCTCAATCACCTTGATACTGAAGTTCGCAAACAAAATAAGTTAAATTCGGAATTTGACAATAGATTTGATTCTAAAATTCAGTCCGTGAGAGATATCGAAGTAGATGGAGATGGCGAAACCGAAATTGAAAGTACCCAAATAGAGCTAGTCCTCAAAATTTTGGTCGGTTCGGGACTAGTCGTATTGATCCCTGAGAATGCGGCCGATCTCTGTCAGCTAGTACATGATTATCTAGCAGTGGTAATTCGCAAATCACAAGCTCCAGAAATTCAAAAGCTGCAAAAAGAGCTAGAAACAACTCAAGTTGAACTTCGCCAAACCGTCCGTCAACTCGAAGGTTCGCTCAAAAACTCTCAGGTGATCGCTGATAGTTTGTTACTAAATAATCTGCTTAACAACAATCTGGTCGAGCTAGATGAACTAGTCAAAACTTTGCACACCGCGAAGAAATGGATTCCAGACATTGAAGCGATCGCTAGTGAAAACCGCTTGCAATTAACAAGTACGATCTATCGCGCAATTTACGATATCAAAGAAAAGAATCGGTTCCAAGGACATTTAGAAGGGGTATGGAGTGCTGAGTTTAGTCCTGATGGTTCTAAAATTGTCACTGGCGGACTGGATCGAGTAATTAAACTTTGGCAGATTGATGGACTAGAACTAGCCCAATTTATCGGACATTCAGCACCGATCCGTAGCACAACGTTTAGTCCTGATGGACAGACGATCCTTTCAAGCAGCAGTGACAAAACAATTGCTTTATGGAATCTACAGGGCGATCGCTTACAAACTTTTACAGGACATACCGCCGCTGTTTGGAGCGCTCGATTTAGTCCCAATGGTGAATTAATTGTTTCAGGAAGCGCCGATCGAACGATCAAGCTTTGGAACCGTGATGGGATTGAGATACTCACAATTAGTGGACATAGTGGTGATGTTCGCACTGTTCTATTTAGTCCCAATGGCAAATGGATTATTTCAGGTGGTGCTGACAAAACGATTATGATTTGGAGTTTGGATGGAACACTTCTGCGAAGCATGAAAGGTCATACAGCCGACATTCGCAGTATGAGCATTAGTCCTAGTGGTACATTACTGGCTTCTGGTAGTGGTGACAATATTCTTAAACTTTGGCAGATTCATCAAGACGCAGATTCAGGATCTAGCAACGTCAGGGATAATGAGATCGCGGTCGAAGAAGTATTTTCTATAGAAGCTCATTCCAGTGCCATTCGTAGCGTCAGTTTTAGTCCCGATGGCACAATCATAGCTTCAGGTAGCGCTGACAAAAATATTAAGCTTTGGGATCTCTATGGTCGAGAACTACAAATTTTCAAAGGTCATAATGAAGCTGTGCGTTCTATCAGCTTTAGTCCTGATGGCAAAAGTTTAATCTCGGCAAGTCTTGATTGCACTGCACGTCAATGGCAGATTGATAGCAGAATGCAGCAAACCTTGAGAGGACATAGTGCCGCAGTTCGTAGTGTTGTCTTTAGTTCTGATGGCAACCGCATTGCCTCAGGTAGCCTTGACGATCAAATTAAAATCTGGGATCTTGATGGCAATGAACTACAAACTATTGCTGGCGATAATGACATTCTCAGTATATGTTTCAGTCCTGATGGAAAAAGTCTACTAGTTGGCAGTGGTGATAGTGCCATTTCTCTATGGTTAATTCATGGAGATCGGCATCAACTTCTCCAAAAATTTACTGGACATACGACTGCTGTTTGGACTGTAGACTTCAGCTCTGATGGACAAAAGCTCGTTTCTGGTAGTAGTGATAAATCGGTAAAGCTATGGCAAGTAGATGGTACTGAACTCGCTACGATGAAAGGTCATAAATCTACCGTTTGGAATGTGTGCTTTAGTCCTGATGGACAAAAAATAGCTTCTGGTAGTGGTGATGATAGCGTTAAATTATGGAGTCTTGATGGTAAAGAACTACAAACCCTAACTGGTCATCGTGGCGCGGTTTGGAGTGTTTGCTTTAGCCCTGATGGTCAATCTATTCTATCTGGTAGTGGAGATGGGACGCTCAAACTTTGGAACCTTAATGGGCAGGTATTGCAAACTTTTAAAGGGCATGAGTCAGGGGTATGGACAGTTAAATTTAGTCCTGATGGACGAAGTATTATTTCAGGAAGTGGAGATAACACGATTAAGCTATGGAGCCTTGATGGTAAGGAGTTACAGACTCTAAAATGTCCAAACAATACTCCGATCAGCCTTTGTTTCCGCCCCGATGGTCGAGGTTTTGTGTCAGGTCATGGCAGCAACGACATAGGTTTGTGGAATCTCAATCTACCCGATCTAGTTGTTCAAGGTAGTGAGTGGCTATGCAACTATCTCAAATACAATCCTAATTCTTACTAATATTAACGTGAGTTCGGGATAATTTAAAACAGTCTTTGAGAGAGGGTTTGCTACGCAAACCCTCTCTCAAAGACCAGAAGAAAAAGCATTGCGTAGCAATGCTTTTTCTTCTGGTCTTATAAAATTTGCAAGCTTAACTCGAACTCACGCTAATATTACGTGGAACAATTACATTACCCAATTTCTAGAGCTATTCATTGTGAAAATCACCGTATTATTCCGAGTCTAGTTTCTGGATATATGTTCCTAATTCTTTAAAAGTACCAGCATAGGTGATTGTTGGAGCGCTATAACCTTTTAAATCAACTGAATATTGTTTAAGTGGTAATAAAACCGCAGCATAAGGAGTATGACTATATGTAGTAGAACCGATCGCCACATCCATTCCTAGTTGTTTGGTTGACGACTCTAACCGAAAAGCGGCATTAACCGTATCGCCAAGGGCGGTGTAGTCAGGATGCTCGCTCGTTCCCATCTGACCAACCATCGCATATCCCGTATTTACACCTGCACCTACTCGTAACTGAAATGGCAATTCAAACTGTTGATTGAGTTCGTTACTCATTTCATAAAGCTCGTAAAGGGCACGATAGACTTTGAGCATATCTTGAGTGGCGACAGTATCAGCACTCTTTTCTGTTTCATGAATCCACACAGTCATGACAGCATCGCCAATATATTTATCAACCCAACTACCGTGGCGATCGATGATTTCTCCTGCGCGACGAAACCAGGTGCCGATCGCCTCTGAGAGAATATGTTCGTCCATTTGTTGAGTGAGTTTCGTAAAATCGCGAATATCAACCACTAAAACCGTAATTAGTTGGCGTTTATGCAGCATCGCCGTTGCTACAGCGTCAGTTTCTTCGGTTGGTACTGTACTAGTATCAGGAGCAGTCGTATTTTCAGGACAGTAAAACTCTAGATTAGTTTCCCCAAGAGTAATGCGATCGCCATTTTTTAAGCTTACAGGAATCGTTACTCGCCGACCATTGACAAATGAACCATTGCGACTCCCCAGATCGATTAAGAAAAAATTTCTTTCTCCAACAATTTGGAACATAGCATGGTTGCGCGATGCACATTTATCTGACAGAGGAATATCATTTTCCGATCCTCGTCCTAATGTCCAAGAATACGCATTCACAAGAGGAATTTGCATCGCACCTTGAGATCCGTGAAGTACGATGTGTGGTTTCTCATCCCAAATTGTGACAGACTGAATCACAAGGTTAATAACCCCCAAATATAAATTTATAAGTCAATTTGCAAGTATTCTGCGTCTCTTCAAGTCATTGTCATTACTCCTGCTAATATAACGTCTTTTGATGGCTGCGAATATAGCCAAAAGCTATAGGGCTTGACATAGTTAACGTGGAAATGTAGCTCGGGACTTTGTGCGAAGCCTTACTCCTATTGGCGATCGGGATACTTTCTGATACTGCATAATGATCCTACGGGATGATGTAAATTAAGCTGGATTATCGTAGATTATTTAGTAAATTTTAAATTTTAACGCCTTTAGTTTTTAGTAAGACTTAATTTTGATGCAAACTACTCTTTCCAAAAAACTAGAAAAGAAACAAAACCGCCCATTCAGTAACCCTTGGATAATTGTAGTTTTACTGGTTGTTTTATTAGGGGGTGGATTCACAGTCTTTCGGATTTTGACTGGTGCAAGTCAAAGCTCAATCGCAGTCGATGACAAAACTAAATCAGTTGAGTCCAAGTCTTTAGCAATCAAAATTAAAGCTAGCGGTTCAGTAGTACCCATTGAAACCGTCAACCTCAGTCCCAAACAAGCAGGAAAGCTAGTCGATTTATTGGTCGAGCAAGGAGCTAAAGTTACTAAGGGGCAAGTAATTGCACGGATGGATAATGCCAACCTCTTACCACAGCTTTACCAAGCTCAGGCAAATGCCGCAGCCAGTGAAGCTAATTTAGCAAGATTGAGAAATGGTAGCCGTCCTGAAGATATTGCGGCAGCACAGGCAAGGGTAGAATCGGCTCGCGGACGATTGGAAGCGGCGCGATCGCGTCTTGCTTTAAACAGCATGAGAACTTCACGCTATCGAGGGTTACAAACTGAAGGTGCTATTTCCCGCGATCGCCTTGATGAAGTCCTGACCGACGATCGTAGTACTCAGGCCGATCTGCTGACTGCTCAAGCTAATTTGGCAGAAGCAACTCGTCAATTTGAACAATCACAAAATGGTAGCCGTCCTGAAGATATTGCCCAAGCTGAAGCACAGCTTGCCCAAGCGATCGCGGGGATCAGAATCATCGAAGTCCAGATCGAAGACACGATTATCCGCGCTCCATTTACAGGAATAATTACTCAAAAATATGCAAATGCTGGGGCGTTTGTCACACCGACAACCACAGCTTCGTCAACAAATTCATCTACTTCTACTTCGATTGTGGCGATCGCCAATGGCTTAGAGATCGTTGCCAAAGTTCCTGAAGTTGATATTTCGCAAATCAAGATCGGGCAGGAAGTAGAAATTATTGCCGATGCTTTTCCTTCGGAAGTTTTTAAGGGTAAAGTTCGTCTGATTGCCCCTGAAGCAATCATTGAGCAGAACGTCACTTCATTTCAAGTGCGCGTAACTTTAGAAACTGGCACGGAAAAATTGCAATCAGGAATGAATACGGATTTACGCTTTATTGGACAAAAAATTGATAATGCTCTAGTTGTACCAACTGTAGCGATCGTTACCCAAGAAGGTAAGACGGGATTGTTGATAGCTGATGAGAAAGGTAAACCGCAGTTCCGCCCTGTCACAATTGGCACAACCGTGGACAACCAAACCCAAATTTTAAGTGGTGCAAAAGTTGGCGATAAGGTATTTGTCAAATTACCTGAGGCAAAAACAAAGCCCTAAAAAAAGGAGTCGCTAAGCGACTCCTTTTTTTAGGCGGCATTAGATTGTTTGAGAGGTTGCCAAGTAACTTGGCGATCGCTACCAACTTCGATCACGATTTTTACTCGTGGATCGCGATCGGGAATCTGGCTCAAAGTCTCTAACTCTTGCTTAGAGAGGTATTTACCCTCAATCAACCACACTACTAAACCCTTAGACTTTTCAGGCAAAGCATTTAGGCGATACTGAATCGCTGGAGGTAAAAAATATGTGCGAATATCGGTCTTACCAAGGTGAGAGGGACGCACACCATGAATACCTGTGAGATAGCTATTTACATCACCTAAACCACGCGCAGTAATAAAGAGAATTTCATAACCTGCATTTTTCAGTCGAAGTTGGTAACGACCTTCATAACCACCTTCTGGCGGAACTCGCATTGCTAAAGCACCTGCTTTTTCTAGGTCTTGGACAATTTTATCGGTTGCAATCAATGGCATGGTGACATCCTATGCTGAACACTAATAGCTATACATTATAAAGCTAACAGTATTTTATACCTAGAAAGCAAAAGGATGCGCGAACCGCATCCTTTAAAAAACCAATAATCAGAATTGCCGTCATCCTTTTGCTTTGAGAAATTAATAAGGAAAAAAGCTTGGCATTAATCAACGACTTGCACATCGATATCGATCGTACCTGGTGGGGTAAGTCGCACAAATTTATTTTGCTGTTCTTGCAAAGGTTCACCGCAGTTAGGACATTGAAATTGGCTTGCCCTTGAAGCGTTAAAAGTCGCATCGCATACAGGACAATCAGCCGTGACAATGCTACGTTTGATCCACCATTGCAAACCGAAAAAAGCAATTACAGGGACAAAAGTAATTAGCCCAATCAAGATGAAGAAAGAGTTAACTAACCAGCCTAAACCGATCGCACTAAATGTCCAAAAAACAAGTAGCGTGGTCAGCCAAAATCGCACATCTGACCAGCGATCGCCATTTCCGGAACCATTGGGCAGGTTGTTGCCAAATGTGTAGTATCTCATGAGTATTTGTCCCTGTATTTTCGTTTTTATTGGCTAGTATCGATCGTAACATTCTTATCTAATGTTGCCATTCTGCCATTGGTATGGATAACCGCAAAATAGTATTTACGGTTTTTAATTTGTCCATAAAACTTGCTCGAAATCTGAAGATTATGAGGATTTCAGACTCAATAACTTGCGAAATTAAAAACTCAAAACTGTTTTGGTGGGCAAAGCCCAGCCAACTAGTTTTGAGTTTCATTTAATTAGCGATCGCTATAGAATTAACTTTAAAAATTACGGATATCAATGTGAGTCCCGCTAGAACAATCTGTCTTGGTTTTATAGCCGTTATATTGCTCGGAGCATTTTTATTGATGCTACCTATATCCTCTAGCAATGGTACATGGAGCGATCCAATTACTGCTTTATTTACGTCGACTTCAGCCGTATGTGTGACGGGGCTATCAGTTGTAGATGTGGGCAAATTTTATTCGTTTTGGGGACAGCTATTTTTAACACTACTAGTCCAAGTAGGCGGGCTGGGCTATATGACTGCAACAACGATTTTGTTGTTACTGATTGGACGCAAATTTAGTTTGCGTGACAAAATTACATTGCAGCAGTCGCTAGATACGCCAGGAATTCGTGGTGGTCTGCAATTAGTAAAGTCAATTATTGCTGTAACACTACTATTTGAGTTGACTGGGGTATTTGCACTGATTCCCATTTTTAGCCAAAAAATGAGTTTCACAGAAAGCGTCTGGCAATCAATTTTTCATAGTGTAAATGCGTTTAACAATGCTGGTTTTAGTCTTTTTACGGATAACTTGATGGGGTATGTTAATACGCCAATGGTCAGCATTATTATTGGCTTGTTGATTATATTTGGTGGAATTGGTTATCAGGTTATTTTAGAGGGATATTTATGGCTAAGGACGAAATTTTCCCGCCGCCGTGACTACATCTCCTTTAGCTTAACTTTTTGCGTAGCTACGAGTACAACGATCGCCTTACTTCTATTTGGAACTATATTTTTCTGGTTTACCGAGTTCAACAACAGCGATACATTGGGAAATCTACCATTGTTCGATCAAATTATTGGCGCGTGGTTCCAATCAGTGACTACGCGCACAGCAGGATTTAACACCATTGATAATGCCAAAATGACTGTAACTGGGCTGTTTATCACGATCGCATTAATGTTTATTGGCGCAAGCCCCGGAAGTACTGGCGGTGGCATTAAAACTACAACTGCAAGGATTTTGTTTAGTTGTACGGGCGCTGCTTTGCGAGGCAAAGATCAGATTAACTTATATAAGTTGCAAGTTCCTAACGGTCTAATTTTGAAAGCAGTTGGGGTGGCGGTTGGTTCTTTATTTACGGTGATCTGTTCGACGGGCTTGCTGTCAATAACCGATCGCAACATTGGTTTTATAAATATTTTATTTGAGGCGACTTCTGCTTTTGGCACAGTCGGTTTATCAACTGGGGTTACAAGCTCTTTATCATCTGCTGGAAGACTAGTAATTATTGCCACAATGTATATTGGGCGGGTTGGGGTACTACTATTAATGGCGGCAATCTTTACTGATTCGCGTCCAAGTTTGATTAAATATCCACAAGAGTCAATGCTGGTTGGATAATCTAAATAGGTAAGGATAGGCGGCGCTTCGCGCCGCCTATCCTTACCTTGTAAATCCTTAAGGCTTCGTGTAGTACAAGAAATTTTTAAAAGTGTTGCTTCGCAACACTTTTAAAAATTTCTTGGGTTTTGAGAAAGCGCAAAGCGCTGTAATAATTAGGAAATAAAGAGAAATTTTGTGGATATATCTTCTTTAAGCTTCTTTCGCAGTCTACGTTCCGAAAATAAACAATTTGCTGTAATTGGTTTAGGGCGTTTTGGTAAAGCTGTATGCTTCACGCTCGATCGCTTAGGATATGAAGTATTAGCGGCGGACAAAGATGAAGAGCGCGTCAGTCAGATACGAGCTGAGAACTTGGCAGCGCATTGCATTCAATTAGATTCTACAAATCCATTAGCCTTAAAAGAATCTGGTATTCTCGAAATCGATACGGTAATTGTAGCGATCGGTAATTTTTTAGAAGAGAGCATTATCACGACGCTGAATGTCAAGGAAGCAGGCGTACATCATGTTGTCGCTAAGGCTTCATCAGAGGTGCATGGCACTTTGCTCAAAAAAGTTGGGGCAGACCTAGTTGTTTATCCAGAAGCGGAAATGGGCTGTGCCTTGGCGCGATCGCTAACCCAGCGCGGTATCTTGGAGCGTTTTGAGCTAGATCCAGATAACAGCATTGTTGAAGTGATGGTTCCTGAAGAATTTCATGGCAAAACGATCCTAGAACTTAGGCTTCGTGCCCACTATGGTGTGAGCGTGATCGCTGTTAGCCACGATCAAAAGTTTGAGATTAACCCCGATCCTAACCAGAAACTAGTTAAAGGCTCGGCGATCGTGGTGATTGGTAGCAACAAAAGTATTAGTCGTCTTCCCATTTCTTGCGATTTGTTTAATCCTGATGGCAGTTCGGTGACAACTCAATTGCCACTACATCGCTCATCAGAGGTAAAACTCAAATAGGATAGTCAGTACTAAGCACTGCCTATCCTATTCTCTAGAATTCGATAGTGCTATAACCATCAGGATAACTTAGTTCTTTCCCATTCCATCTAGGTAAATTTAATACTGTAACGATAACTATCAATTTCAGATTTAATCCCAATCCCCAATCCCTCTAAGGCTTTGCCCCAATTAACCTTCTCTAGGGAATAAGCTTGTTGGGATCTATTTATAGCTCGACCATTAGTTTTTGCCTCAGATTACCTTGCTCGATAAATAGATGAAGCAGGAGTAACAACTTCAGCGTTTTTTTACGGTGCTTTCATCAGAATCAGCATTTCAAAACGCTTACGATTTATAGCTAACTTTACGAATGCTTGTGATATGTGATATTAATTACGCAAAAAACAAAGCATTATGGTCACAAACCTTGTAAAACCACTAGCGGAAAATTTTTGGAGCGAATACAACATTCGCCTAGAACCTTGGAGTATTGGCTATGATGCACCTGTCAGCATCAATCCCGAGGAGATTCCTACCAGTGACAAGGTAAATACAGAAGTCGAATTCAGTAACGGTGAATGGCAGCCAATTCGTGCCGCGATCGCGCCAGAGCTTCCCAATCAAATTTTATTTATAGATGGGCGATTACGTCTAGATGCAAGGTTTTTGGGGCGGAATGATGATGAAATTATCTATGGAGCTTTTGCTACGATCGCCGTTGGCGCGGTATTAGTTGATAGAACGATTAGTCGAGCCAAATGCATTGCGACAGAAGTAAAACGGATTATCGCCTTAGGAGGTAATTTAACTGCTCCACCAACCGTAATTCCTTGTCCTGTAAGCGGTCGAGGCGATCTAAAATATGACTATTGCCTCACTAACAGCAATAATGAGCCAGATACACCTTCGCAAATCGTTCAGAGTGCGATGCTTGACGAAGAACTTCGCATTGCTAATGAGCTGTCTTTAAATAAAGAATTAATCCAAGAAAATACGCTGATCGTGCGCGACGGGCCACTACTCTATCGGGTTTATCAGACTCCTTACGACACAATTGGCTATGTCAAAACAATGGGTAAGGCATATCTCAAAGGTGACCACGCACAAATCTTGCGATCGCTAAAGGTAGGAGAGCGCACGCCTATTTTTCGGATTTCTAATACTCATGGTTCCAATCTCAGTTGGTATTTGAGATCGGGGAGTAGTGACCTGAACTATAAGCGATTGGGCTACCACGACTTACATGGCATTATTCGCATCGATCTTGATGGTGGTATCGATCGCGATCGCGCTAAGGCGATCGCCGATCAAAGTACATATTTAATTCCTCAATACGCATCACACCCCACTCGCGATCCCCGAGCGCCCCAAAATTTAACGCCTGTCGGGGCATTAGAGAAAGAGCTTGGGCGCAGAATGGGCAGTCGAGAATTGATCTCACGAAGGTTGCGCGAGTTTTTAGCAGAATCAGCCAATTCCAAACCTTTTAGTTAGACAAATCCTTAGAAAATTTGTGAGATTCAAAGCTTCGACTACGCTCAGCCAAAGGTTTATGCTGGCTGAGCGTAGCCGAAGCCCTGAGACTGATGAAGTGTCGAAGCCTCTCTCGTATCATTGAAAGCAATACAAGTTTTGCTTAGGACATAAAACCCAAATAAAGAAAGGGGCGCTTCGCGCCCCTTTCTTTATTTGGGTTTTGATTTGTCCGAACTATCTCTTGCATTGCTATAGGATTGCTATAGATATATTCCAGACAAACCTATATATTTTTATGTAACTTATGAGGTTTAACATAGAGAAATATAAAAGTTCGATCTGCAAATTTCTGTATTGAGTCTGTGTACGATTAGTTTTTAGTAATTATCAAAATGTTTCAAAAAAGGGAAATGTATAGAATCCCAAATTTAATTCTTATAACGGTTTTAGGGATTTTAATAGATATCTCGGGGAGTACTTTAGTATCTCAAAAAGACCAAAGAGTTGAAGCACAAAGAGGCATTCAAGTTCGTACCGATCAGTGGTTAAAAGTCGAGCAAGTTACAGGAAATGCTACATATCGAAATTTGTATAACTATGCTAATCGTCCCGCCAGAATAGGCGATCGCTTACAGTCCGTTAGCGACGAGATTTCGACGGGAGCGAATAGTTCTGTCGTTCTAAGTGTAGATACAGGTATAGGCACGATCTATGTCGCAGAAAATACAACTATCAAGATTAATTCTTTTCGGATCGCGGCAGACAACGGGCGAATTACGAATTTGTTGGTTCCCCGCGGTAAGGCAAGATTGCAAATTCGTAAATTTACTAATCGTGGCTCTCAGCTTAATATTCAAACCCCTGCGGGTATAAGCGGTGTACGCGGTACCAAATTCACGGTGATTACTAGACCAAATGGCAATATGGTGCTGTCAACACTTGAGGGTAAAGTCGCTACTACTGCTCAAAATCGTACAGTAATGGTTCCAGGCGGATTTCAAAATCTAACGGTTGTCGGTGAACCTCCATCGATCGCCGTACCGATTAGCAACGATCCGAGTTTGCGATATGTAATCAATAGACAAGCTAATGGAAATGGACGCTCAATTTCGTTAGTAGGCTACACTAATCTTTTTAATACTGTTAAGGTAGATGGAATAGAACAATCTTTAGATCGCAGTGGAAAGTTTTCCGTACAATTACCTGCACCTTCGAGTCTAAAAATCCAAGTAAAGGTGGAAACCCCTCAGGGAAGAGTACAAGTCTATGAGATTCCAATTCTCTGAATTTATTCAGCCATTTCTTGGATTATTTGCGAATCATCGCGTACAACGACTGCGATCGCTCTTAACTAAAATCATCTGGCGATTTTTGCCAACCGTATTTGCCGCAGTTGTCTTAATTCCGATCGCGCATTTTGGTACTTTCCAACCGATTGAGTTTTGGGCTTATAACAGTTTTACTAATTGGCGAGGCGATCGCCCTTGGGACGATCGGGTGGTACTGGTTGCTATTGACGATATAAGTATTAGTAAAGTAGGAAGATTTCCTTGGTCGCGCGATTGCTACACCCAACTTTTACAAAAACTCAATCAAACCGAAGCTAGTGTAATTGGTTTTGACATTTTATGGTCTGAAGCTAGCCCCGAAGACAAACAACTCGCAGAAGCAATTCATCAAAGTCAGCGAGTAGTCCTGTCAATGGCATGGGATCAGTCTGGAAAGGCTCTCTTTCCTACTACCCAAATCAATAATGCTGCTGTTGTAACGGGGCATATCCTCAAACGAGAAGATGCTGATGGAGTCGTTCGTCAAGTCGATATGCAAATTCAAGATATCTTGTCTTTAGGTGTATCGATCTTGCAAACCTACGAGATAACTGCTCAGACAATACCTCCATTACCCGATTTAAATCAGCCTTTATTCATTAATTGGACAAGAAACGCCAAAAACATTCCTAGCATCTCGTTTAGCGATGTCATTGATGGCAAGATTCCCACTTCAGCTTTTCGCAATAAAATTGTGTTAGTGGGAGTGACTGCATCAGGGATTGATAGTTTAACAACTCCATTTAATCGCAACCCTCCTGCAAGTGGGGTGCATTTACATGCCATAGTTTTACAAAATCTACTTCAAAAAAGTTCGCTTGTAATTGCCAAAAATAATGACATTTGGATTTTTGCACTGTTAGGAAGCTTGTTCATTGGTTCGATTTTACCTAGATGGAATCTATGGATTGCCAGCATTAGCGCATTTTTCTTGTCTGCGCTGTGGTTAACGATTGCTTTTATCGCTTTTAATGCCAACTATTGGATCGCGATCGCTTTCCCAATCTTAATGTTTCTCTTAACAGGTTTTGCGAGTACTGTGCAAGAGCGTTTTCAAATGAGGCGATCGCTGCGGATTGCAGATGCTCAAATTCAATATGAAGCTACTCACGATCGCTTGACAGGACTGTTTAATCGCATCCCAATCGAGGATCGGCTGAAAGATTTGCTCAAGCAACAGGACTTATCTACCCAAAACTCACCGATCCGAAGGAATAACTTTAACAATCATCTTTTGGCAGTTCTATGGATTAGCTTAAATAGATTTAAAAATGTTAACGATATCTTTGGGCATCCGATTGGCAATTTACTGCTTGTTGAAGTTGGACAATGCCTAAAAAATTGCGTACCAAATACAGCTTCGATTGCCCGTTTTGGTGGGGCTGAGTTTGTAGTATTGCTGGAAAACTTAGAAAATAAGCAAAGCGCGATCGAGATTGCCGATCGCATTCAAAAAAGTCTGAAAGAACCGTTTCTAATTCAGGGAAATGAACTTGAGATTGATGCGAATATCGGCATCAAGTTTCATCAAATTGATAATGTTCGCGATCCTGATTCTGCGGAAATTGTCTGTCCTGAGACCATACTCAGAGATGCTGACACAGCAATGTTTTACGCAAAAAAACTTGGTAACTCATACAACAAAGTTTTTGATATCTCAATGCGCGAACTGGTTTTAGAACGCTTACAACTCGAAAAAGATTTGCGTAAAGCCGTCGCAATTGCTCAAGATCCTAATGTTCAAGACAATCAAGAATTTCTCATTTTCTATCAACCAATTGTCTCTCTTCACGACATGCAGATTGTCGGATTAGAAGCTCTCATCCGTTGGCAACATCCCGAACGTGGTTTAGTATCACCCGCCTATTTTATTCCACTCGCTGAAGAAACGGGACTAATTATTCCCATCGGCGATTGGATCATGCACAAGGCATGTCTCCAGATCAAGTCTTGGCATCAAAGCTTTGCTAGAGCTAAGGATATAACTGTCAGTGTCAATCTTTCTCCTAAACAACTAGCGCAGGATGATGTACTGGAGAAGTGCCTAAATATTCTTAAACAAACAGATTTATCACCTAAACATCTTAAAATAGAGCTAACTGAAAGTTCGATTATGGAGAATCCCAACTTTGCAGCAGATATCCTCAATAAGATGCGGCAAGCTGGTATCCAGATCTACATTGACGACTTTGGCACGGGATACTCTTCGCTTGCTTACTTACATAAGTTTCCTTTTGATGGATTGAAGATCGATCGCTCCTTTGTAAATAATATTCATTCAAACACAAATGGTACGGAAATCCTTCAGGCAATTGTCTCTCTAGCTCAAAGTGTCAATGCTCATATCGTTGCTGAAGGCATTGAAAGTCTAGATCAATTAAATTATTTACAAGATTTACTCAGCGAAGAAGGGGATGGACAAGGCTTTTTTCTATTTCGACCGCTCGCTCCCAAAGCGATCGAAGCGATCTTTCAAACGACATGAGTAAGTTGTTGGAATTAAATGTAGGATGGGTTAGCGATAGCGTAGCCCATAATTTTTGCCTAGTTAATGCGTTACGTTACACTAACGCATCCTACATTTAATTAATTCTTCGACTTCCCTCAGCTATCCCCTATTGATTGACTTGAAGCGTTTGGCGGAGCCGAAGATGAATTTATATGGTAATTTGTTTTCTGGTAATCACTTAATGCGATGACTAACCAACCTGAAGCGCAGCCAGCAAATTCTATAAATCAATTTAGCTACCAAGTTGGTGGTAGTTTGCGCCTCGATCACGTTGGGTATGTCGAGCGAAGATCCGATCGCGAAATTTACGAGCGCTTAAAAGCTGGTGAATATTGCTTTGTGTTTAACTCGCGCCAAATGGGGAAATCGAGCTTGCGGGTGCGGACAATGCAAAAGTTACAACGGGATGGTGTGCTTTGTGCGGTGATCGATCCGCAGACAAGAGGGACAACATTACGTGAGGATCAATGGTACGCAGGGACTATCAAGCGGTTGATTGAGGATTTGAATTTAAGCGATCGCCTTAATTTTTCGAGTTGGTGGAAAGAACTAGACGCGCAATCAATTTCGGTGGTAGAGCGATTTTATGAGTTCATCGATCGTATTTTGTTGCCACAAACCACTCAAGCCATCATCATTTTTGTAGAAGAAGTTGATAATCTGCTCAGCCTCAAATTTGATACAGATGGATTTTTTGTGTTAATTCGCTCCTTGTACGAGCGTCGCGCTGAGAAGCCAGAGTATAACCGCCTCACCTTTGCATTTTTGGGAGTGGCGACACCTTACGATTTAATTCGTGGTAAGGGAAGTTCTTCGTTTAACATTGGTCAGGCGATCGCCATGAGTGGCTTTGAGTTAGATGAAGCTACACCATTAGCATTAGGTTTAGAGGGGAAAGCAAGCAATCCACAGGCAGTTTTAAGTGAGGTATTGCACTGGACGGGTGGGCAACCTTTTTTGACGCAAAAGATTTTGAGTTTGATTGTGAATGAGGTTGATTTATCGCGATCGCCTCAAGAGTTAGTGGAGCAATTAGTATTTGCAAAGGTAATTGATAATTGGGAAGCGCAAGATGTACCGCCGCATTTGAAGACGATTCGCGATCGCATTTTGCAAAGTGATGAAAAAGGGCGGGGACGGTTATTAGGTTTGTATCAGCAGGTTTTAGATGGAGATGGAATTCCTGCGGATGATAGTTACGAACAAATGCAGTTGCGGTTAACGGGGCTGGTGGTGAAGTGCGATCGGCGGTTGGTTGTTTATAATCCTATCTATGCAGCCGTGTTTAATCAGCAATGGGTATCTCAAGCTTTGAGCGATTTACGTCCTACTTTTTATGGATCGGCGTTTCAGGCATGGCAGGAAAGTGATGAACAGAAAGAGTCTTTTTTGTTGCGGGGTCAGGCTTTAGTAGATGCGGAGGAATGGGCTAAGGGGAAGCGATTGAGTGAGGAAGATGAGCAGTTTTTGCGTGATAGTCGAGAGGTGGAGAAACAGGCGATCGCTTTGTCTTTGGAATCAGAACTTGTAGCGAGGAGATCTGCTGAGCAAGCAAATTTGATCTTAGCTGAAGCTGAACGTGAAGCAAGAGAAAGTGCTGAAGAGTCGAATCGGTTATTGATAGAAGCCGAGAAGAACGCAGCCAAGAAGATTAAGTCTGGTTCTATAATTCTGGCATTTACTTTAGGGGCAGCATTATTAATAGCTATTCTTGCAGAACGGTTTGTAAGAAGTTCTACTCAAAGAGCAGAACTAGCCGATCAACAAGCAGAAAGAACTATTCAACAGGCAGCACAGGCTATTAGAAGTGCTAATACCCAAAAACAAGAAGTAGAGAAGAATTTTAAGGAAGCAAATTTTAAGGAGAAAGCAGCTAACTCCTTAGTCACTAAAATCAATAGAGACTTGGAGAATGCAAAAGTGGAATTGGTAAATATTAATCAGCAGTCACAGAAAAAAATTGCTGATGAACAAGTACGGGTATTAGAGGTTGTGGGGATATTAGAAAAAGCTAAAAGTGACTTAAGCAAAACCCAAGATTTGAAGCTCAGAGCAGAGCAGGGATTTAAGATGGCTCAAGAAAAGACAAAGATAGCAGAAGATGCTGCTAAATTAGAACAAGCCTCTGCTTTAATCTTGAGACAATTTCAAGAAGGATCGGATGATACAAAGCGCCGTGTATTATTCTCAGCAGTGCAAGCTGCAAATGAATTAAATAATTTGGTTAAAGACAACAAAAATATTACAAACTATCCATCGACAAGTCCATTGCTAGTCTTACAAGTAATAACTAACAAACTTCTCTCAAAGGAAGCACAGGGTATCAAAGAGATTCAGTTACAACCTATTACTAACTCTAAGATTGTAGGCATTGATTTTAGTTCGGATGAACAAACGCTCGTAGCAGCACAAGAAAATGGAACAGTAATAGTTAAGAGTTTAGTAGGTCAGCAGGTTAGACAATTTAATATTCCTCAAGGATTTCTAACTGGCATTGCTTTTATAGATAACAATCGTCTGGTAATAGCAAGTGGAGATGGTGTAATTAGGCTCATGAATATATCGGATGATCATCTACTTGAGTGGAAAGCTCATGATAGTGTTATTAGTTGTCTTAGCTTTAATTCTCGTAGGCAGTTTTTAGTGTCTTGTGGGGATAATGCAATCAAAGTTTGGAATATTTCAGGCAATCAACTGGGAGAAATTCAATTTGATTCTAGCTCTGTTGTGAGCGCAAGTTTTATCCCTGAGAGTGATCGTTTAGCTACCATAGAGTTTGATGGCAATGTTCGTTTTTGGGGACTTCCAGAAAATACAGGATTAAATTTTAAGCAGATAGGAGCACCGATTACTTTATTTAGTATTGATCCACCTAAACAGATAGTTATGAGTCAAGATGGTCATCAATTTGCTACATTGAATACCCAAGAAAACTCTGTAAGCATTTGGGATCTAAACGGAAGGCAAATTGGTCGATTTAGCAACGATTTGGGTAAAGTCAGAAATGTTAGTTTTAATTTCAAAGATGGGCGAAAAATAGCTCTTTTACGAGAAGATGGGAAAATTCAAATATATCCGATCTTAGAATTAAAACAACTTATATTAGAAGGTTGTAAATTGCTTAAGAATGATATCCTGAGTCAAGAAAATTGGATAAAACTATGTCCTAGTTAATAGAAATATTTAACGGACAGCTCCACCAGACCCAGCGCTTTTAGAAACTCCTAACCCATATGGATTTTGCCATCTGCTTGAAACTTCTGTCTTGGGTATGTTATTGCCACTAGAAGATAATATTTGGGGATTCTGTATAATTTGGCGTAAATCAGTAACTATTTGTTTTGGGTTCTCATCTTTTTCCAAAGTAAAAATGAGCAAACTACATGGAGAGCCTTCACTAGTTGTAGCACATACAACTTCTTTACCATCCATATCGCCATAGGTAATATAGTTTAATGTTCCTTTATTGCCATAGTACTGAAGAATCTTAGAAACTCTTGTGCATCTCTCCATAGGAGTTTCGTTAGACTCAGAGTAATCAGAACGCTTCCACTGGATCACTGAAATATTTTGAGTTGATTTAGCTTGGTCTAAAGATGCTGTCTTACTGCTAATTCGCGCAATTGTATTTGGAGTTTTATCAATTAATTGACAAAGAAATGTTACAGATGAGCTATCAGATGTAGCCAATGTTTGAGATTCAGAGCTAGTAGATATGGTGGCTATTCCCATTCCTACAATAATTGTCAATGAAGTGGCGATTAGCTGAATTTTCTCAAACATAAGACTGTTTCATAAACTAAGGCTTTCAATCATATTACGCGATATAACTATCAAAAATATAGTTGTCTTCAAAATTTACACGACTATCTCTCCACCAACCCCAACACGACAGACACATAGCGACAGACAAATGTGTGGAATTGCGCCAAGGAAAAAGTAAAAAGGTAGAATTAAGCTAGACAATAAATAAGGGAAGCAAAACCTTTTCGTTATGGAGATTTAAGTGATGCTCGACACACCAACCCAATATATGCACATCCAACTCCAAGGTGACGTACCCATCATTGCAGGTACGACCATGAAAGTCGTCGAGCTAGTCACATCCCACCTGACCTATGGCTGGAGTCCTGAAGAACTACATTTTCAATATCCCCACATTGACCTCAGCAAAATCTATTCCGCCCTCGCCTACTACTGGGATCACAAACAAGAAATTGATAACGATATCCAGCGCCGCCTCGACTATGCCGAACAAATGCGCCTAAAAGCTCCTCTTTCACCACTGCAAGCCAAACTTCAGGCAAAACCTCATTCACAAATGTAAAACTATTTTCGCTTTCACCGAATTGATGAAGACATAGAAATGCGGGTAATTTAGAGGTGATCGGAATCTAGAGTCTATATAGTTGCCAAAAATTAATTTGTGCTGAGAATACTGTCTTCTTAGGCGAGAAACGATTAAAGTGTAAAAATTGCGATCGCCTGAAGCCTACTCAATACAAACATGGAAATACCGACAACCTTAGCAGGACATTATCAGATCGTTAACCATTTAGGTGGTGGCGGTTTTGGTCAGACATTTTTGGCTAGAGATCTGCATTTACCAGGTAATTCCCTTTGTGTGGTCAAGCAACTGAAGCCAAAAATTGACGACTCAGGTACTCTAGAAATCGCTAAGCGACTATTCGATCAAGAAGCAGAGACACTTTATAAACTCGGCGATCGCCACGACCAGATCCCGCGCTTGATGGCACACTTTGAGCAGGATAGCGAATTCTATCTGGTGCAGGAACTAATCGAAGGGATCGCTCTAGAAGATGAACTTGCTGATGGTAAGCAGATGAGTGAGGCAGAAGTAATTGAACTTTTGCGAGATGTCTTGCAAGTGCTTACTTTTGTACATCAACAAAATGTGATTCATCGCGATATTAAACCCTCAAATCTGATCAGGCGCGATCGCGATCGTAAATTTGTCTTGATCGATTTTGGTGCAGTCAAAAAGGTCAGCGTCCAGACTGGTAATTCATTACAAACCAGTAGCATTACCGTAGCTGTGGGTTCCCCTGGATATATGCCAAGCGAGCAGATTTCGGGACAGCCGCATTTTAGTAGCGATATCTATGCAGTGGGAATGCTCTGTTTTCAAGCACTAACAGGCATGTTGCCAAAATTTTTACCGAGAGATACTCCGTCAGGGGAGTATAGCTGGAGTTTGTGCAGCAAGGCGGAAAATGAACTAGGAATCGTAAATATTAGTGCAGGGCTTGCCAATATCCTCGATCGCATGGTGCGCTACGATTTTCGCCAACGCTATGAGAATGCCGCGATCGCCTTGCAAGCACTCGAAAGTTTCTTAGGGCGAAATGCTAGTAACTCAACCAATGACTCCACGATTATTAAGGCGATCGATCCTAGTACCAAAAGTTCGAGCGATTGGAGTTTAGAATCACCCGATGGTCAGGTTAGCATTGATTCGCAGTTTTATGTTAGTTCGCTTTACGAGCAGCGATGCTATGAAGAAATCAACAAATCTGGTTCGTTAATTCGGATTAAGTCACCACAAAAGATGGGGAAGTCTTCCTTGATGATTCGGTTGCTCGCCTATGCTCAGCAGCAGGGCTATCGAACGGTGACGCTCAATTTGGAGCAGGCGAATCAGAAGTTTTTTACCGATCTCGATAAGTATATGCAGTGGTTTTGCGCCTCGGTGGGCAGACAGTTAGGCGTAAAGGTAAAAATCGATGAGTATTGGGATGATATCTTTGGTGCGAATGATAATAGTACCGATTACTTTGAGAAGTATCTGCTTGAAAGCTCATCTCAACCTTTAGTATTGGCTTTGGATAACTTCGATCGCATTTTTAAATATCCTGATATCGAAGTCGATTTTTGTGGATTGCTGCGGGGGTGGTATGAAAGTTCTCGAATCAAGCCGATCTGGGGCAAATTGCGCTTGATTATCGTCCATTCTCAAGAGTCCTACGCTCAAAAAGATATCAATCAATCACCATTTAACGTTGGCTTACCAATTGAACTCAGTGAGTTTAATGCTGAGCAAGTGCAAACTCTAGTGACTCAGCATCGATTGGCATGGACAGAGTCTGAAGTGGCTCAGTTGATGGGGCTAGTTGGTGGACATCCTTATCTAGTGAGATCGGCTCTCTATCGGATTGCTTCTGGCGATTTATCGTTAACCGAGTTTTTGCGATCGGCTCCGACGGAGGCGGGGATCTATAGCAGTCATCTATTAGGACTATTAAGAACCCTTGAAGAACACCCCGATCTCGCGAAGGCGATGCAGAATGTGGTCAATGCTGTTGCTCCTATACGTTTGCGGGCAGAAGATGCTTTTAAGCTGGATAGTATGGGTTTAGTGGTACGCATAGAAAATGACGTGCAGCCAAGATGTAGCCTATATCAACAATATTTTCGCGATCGCTTAGTGACAACCAATTAAAAACGGTAACTTACAGATGACAGTCCCTAATTCCTCTAACAGTTTTAGCTATCAGGTTGGTGGTAGCCTTGCCGTAGATGCGCTTGCCTATGTGGAGCGACAAGCCGATCGCGAAATTTACGATCGTCTAAAAGCAGGTGAATATTGCTTTGTGTTTAATTCGCGCCAAATGGGGAAATCGAGCTTGCGGGTGAGGGCAATGCAAAAGTTGCAGCAAGATGGAGCGCTCTGTGCAGTGATCGATCCGCAAACGAGGGGGACGACGTTACGCGAAGATCAATGGTATGCAGGGACGATCAAGCGGTTGATTGGCGATCTGGGGCTAGCGGATCGAGTTAACTTCTCAATGTGGTGGAAAGAATTAGATGCTCAATCGATTTCGGTAGTAGAACGTTTTTATGAATTTATCGACGAGATCTTGCTACCGCAAACCACTCAAGCCATCATCATTTTTGTAGAAGAAGTTGATAATCTACTAAGTCTCAAATTTGATGCCGATGGATTTTTTGTATTAATCCGTTCCTTATACGAGCGTCGCGCTGAGAAGCCAGAGTATAACCGTCTCACCTTTGCATTTTTGGGAGTGGCTACGCCTTACGACTTAATTCGTGGCAAGGGAAGTTCTTCGTTTAATATTGGTTATGCGATCGCCATGAGCGGCTTTGAGTTAGAGGAATCTGCACCATTAGCGCTAGGTTTGGAGGGTAAAGTAAGCAATCCACAAGCAGTTTTGCAAGCAGTTTTGTTTTGGACGGGTGGGCAGCCTTTCTTAACGCAAAAGATTTTAAATTTGCTTGGAAGTGAGGCTAATTTGACGCTTTCTGCTCAGGAGTTAGTGGAGCAGATAGTTTTTACAAAATTCATCGACAATTGGGAAGCACAAGATGTGCCGCCGCATTTGAAGACGATTCGCGATCGCATTTTGCAAAGTGATGAAAAGGGGCGGGGGCGTTTGTTGGGTTTATATCAGCAGGTTTTAGATGGAGATGGAATTGCTGCGGATGAGAGTTATGACCAGATGCAGTTGCGGTTAACGGGGTTGGTGGTAAAACGCGATCGGCGTTTGGTTGTTTACAATCCTATCTATGCGGCGGTGTTTAATCAGCAATGGGTATCTCAAGCTTTGAGTGATTTGCGTCCTGCTTTTTATGGATCTGCATTTCAGGCATGGCAAGAGAGTGATGAACAGAAAGAGTCTTTTTTGTTGCGGGGTCAGGCTTTAGTAGATGCGGAGGAATGGGCGAAGGGGAAGCGGTTGAGTGAGGAAGATGAGCAGTTTTTGCGCGATAGTCGGGAGATGGAGAAACAGGCGATCGCATCAACTTTGGAATCGGAACGCTTGACAAGGGAAACAGTAGAACAAGCAAATGAGATTTTGAATCAAGCAAATAAGATTGCAAAAGAAGTTATTGCACTAGCGGAAGTCAAGCTAGAAAGTGTGCACGCAAAAGTAGCATTTCTAGACAATCTTGGAATTGAATGTCTACTGCTTGCTTTAAGAGCAGGTTACAAACTTAATCAACTTGAAAAACACTCAATAGATTGGCTGAGAGTTAGACAGTCTGATGTTTTACCAATCCTCCAACAAGCAATTTATCGAGTACCAGAAAAGAACCGTTTGCAGGGACATACAAGTGCAGTCAATAGTGTAAATTTCAGTCCAGACGGTAGCAAAATTGTTACTGTATCTTCCGATAATACAGCAAGGGTGTGGGATGTCCAAGGAAATCAAATTGCTGAACTCAAAGGTCATACAAGTACTGTTAGTAGTGCAAATTTTAGCTCAGACGGAAGTAAGATCGTTACCTCCTCCTATGACAACTTGGCAAGAGTGTGGGATATCCAAGGAAATCAAATTGCTGAACTCAAAGGTCACGAAAATATTGTCAATAGCGCGAATTTCAGCCCTGACAATAGCAAAATAGTTACTGCCTCAGTTGACGATACAGCAATGGTATGGGATGTCCAAGGAAATCCAATAGTGAAACTTAAAGGTCATACAAGTACTGTTAGAAGTGCGAATTTTAGCCCTGACGGCAGCAAAATTATCACTGCTTCTTATGACAATACTGCGAGAGTATGGGATCTCCAAGGCAATCTAATTGCTGAACTCAAAGGTCATACAAGCTATGTCAACAGCGCCAATTTTAGTCCTGACGGTAAAAAAATTGTCACTGCATCTCTAGATAGCACTGCGAGGGTATGGGATCTCCAAGGCAATCTAATTGCTGAACTTAAAGGTCATATGAGCGATGTTATTAGAGCAAATTTCAGCCCTGACAATAGCAAAATAGTTACTGCATCATCTGATAATACAGTACGAATATGGGACGTGCGGGGTAACTACATCATTGAATTAAAAGGACATACAAGTACTGTCAGTAGCGCAAATTTTAGTCCTGACAGTAGCAAAATTATTACCGCTTCCGATGACAGTACGGCAAGGGTATGGGATGTCCAAGGCAATCAAATTGCTGAACTCAAAGGTCACAAAGGAAATGTCAGCAGCGCAAATTTTTGTCCTAACGGTAAAAAAATTGTTACGACTTCAAACGATGCAACATTACGAATATGGCATATCCAAGACCAACAAATCACTAAACTCAAAGGTCATAAAAGTTATGTTAGAACAGCAAATTTCAGCCCTGACGGCAGCAAAATTGTCACTGCTTCAGACGACAACACCGCTCGAGTATGGGATATCCAAGGCAATCTAATTGTGGAACTCAAAGGTCATACAAGTTTCGTTATTGGAGCGAATTTCAGCCCTGACGGCAGTAAAAACATTACTGTATCCTTAGATGGCACGGCACGGTTATGGGATATCCAAGGTAAGCAAATCGCGGAACTTGAAGGTTCTATGAGCGATGTCATTAGCGCAAATTTCAGCCTTGACGGCAGCAAAATTATTACTGCTTCCTTAGATGGCACGGCACGAGTATGGGATATTCAAGGAAATCTGATTGCTGAACTCAAAGGTCATATGAATTCTGTCAACAGCGCAATTTTTAGTCCTGATAGCAGCAAAATCATTACTGCTTCCGATGACAATACGGCTCGGCTGTGGGATCTCCAAGGCAATCAAATTGCTGAACTTAAAGGTCATACAAGAGATGTTATTAGTGCGAAATTTAGTCCTGACGGAAGTAGAATTATAACCGCTTCATGGGACTGTACAGCACGGGTATGGGATCTCCAAGGCAATCTAATTGTGGAACTCAAAGGTCATGCAAGCTATGTTATCAGCGCAGAATTAAATTCTGACAGCAACAAAATCGTTACTGCTTCTTCTGACTGCACGGCAAGAGTGTGGGATCTTCAAGGAAATCCAATCGCTGAACTTAAAGGTCATACAAGTTATGTTAACGGAGCAAATTTTTGTCCTGATGGCAGCAAAATTGTTACAGTTTCTAATGACAGAACAGTTCGTGTATGGGATCTTCAAGGTAATCCAATCGCTGAACTTAAAGGTTATACAAGTTATGTTAACGGAGCAAATTTTTGTCCTGATGGAAGTAAAATTGTTATTGCTTCCAAAGATAATACAGCTCTGATCTGGGAAGTTAACATTGAAAGCAATTTCGATCGCCTATTAATCCTTGGCTGCAATAAACTCCACAACTATCTTTCCACCAACCCCAACGCCACAGACAGCGACAGACAAATGTGCGGGATACCTCCAAGACAAAAGTAAAAAGTAAAAATTCAGCTTATTTTTTATTTTGTTGGTGACTGACGTAAGTACACAGGACTTTTTTGATGATTGATTGATACCCATTCCCTTGATTCTTAAACCAGTCCAAAACGTCACTGTAAGCCAATAGCAATAAGTTCCAGTTAACTTGTCATATATAGCGAGCCTAATTCACCTATGGAAATTGTACAGACTTCGACTCCTCTCAGCCAACGTAGACTGTTGGCTGAGAGGAGTCAAAGCCTCTTTTATCTTATTTGGGATTGCTATACAAGAACATCAAGCTAAAAAGCCAACTTTGGGAAAATCTTGTCCTAAAACCACCTTAGAATCCACCTTTTCCCAATTGTTCAAAATTTCAGAATAAATACTCCGAAAGTCAACGACAACGGGCAAATTATTATTCACTAAACTATCTAACTTAGGATCGCCGCCATAAAATCCACCTTTCACATCACCCAAAAGGATAACTGGTCCCGTAGTACCATGATCGGTTCCACCATTGCCATTTTGAGCAGGTCTGCGTCCAAACTCACTCTGTACCATGGTTAGCACATTCTTATCCATTCCCCTTGCCTTGATATCACGATTGAGAGCCGCTAATCCTAATCCTAGCTGTTCTAAAAGTCTTTTCTGAGTCTGCTCTTGGCGAGTGTGCGTATCCCATCCCCCGATCGCCATATACAAAACTTTTGGATTGGATTCTAATAACCTTCCTAGCAGAGCGAACTGCCTGCCAATCGGCGTAGGAGCATAGCCATGATTAGCAATACGTTGATTTAGGTCTTTGCTAAGTTGTTCGATCGCATCTTCACTCTCTAACACAGTACGGCGGACGGTCTCCGCAATCGGATTAGACTGTGGAATTTGATACTGCGCCTGAATTGCCTGCCCCAGATTGCCCTTGTTCTTTACCCCCAGTCCTAGGGACAATTGTAAAAAGCGATCGCCTTTATCACCAGTCAGCGCCAAAGGGTATTCCTCTCCTAAAAAAATGGCTTCTGCTGCCTTCGAGTTTGTCGATTCTAAATATCTAGCTAGCCAGCCTGTATCCGTCGATCCTTGCGGTCTCGCACTCTGCCAAATATCCTTTGAGCGAAAATGCGATAGATTGGGGTTGGGATAGCTAACATTTTGAACTACCGCTAAGCGATCGCTTTCTAAAATCGGTTTTAAATCTTTTAAAGCAGGATGAAGCGCTACGGAAGAAGTTACAGGAATACCATCTTTAATTCCCAGCGTCGGACGCAGTCTTAGATAATTAGAATCTTTGTAAGGAATGAAAGTATTCAATCCATCATTACCACCAGCAAGTTCGATCACGATCAGAGTTTTCTGATTTTTGTTGATGCTCTTACTAAAAGCTGGATTGACAATAGCCATTAGCGCCGATCCAGAGAGAGTCAGGAGAAAGTCACGTCTTTTCATGGATTTGTGATTCCTAGGCTAATTGGTAGGTGGGAGAAGACAAAATCAAGGCTGCGGACTCGCGAATAGATAGACCTTGGAAAGCACTTAGTAAAGAGGGTTCGGCATTTCCATCTAATAAAAGATCGACTAATTCCTTAGCAGTAAGATTTTTAGGATCGAAATCAAATCCTCCATCATCACCATAGTCTTGGGTCATTTGTTGGGCAAGATTTAACCGTGTTAATAAAGATGGAGCCGTGAGCCAGCCACTATCGTCTGACCACCCTTTGACAGTTGGCGCATTATAAAGAACCTGCCCCATCGATCGCAGTCCTCCCATAACCTTAACCGTATCGGCTTTGATTTCTAACTGCCGTAATGTCCCGATCATGAAATAAATTGGAGTCTTTAAGCGACTGCGGTACGCTTTAGCACTATAAAATTCGGGACTGGTGAACACTGCTTCCACTACAGTTTTAATACTGCGATCGCTATTTTTATAAACCATTGCTAAGCGATCGACTATCTCTGATTCAGGATTAGGATAAACAAAAGTACTCCACAGCTTATGACCTATAGTTTTGGCAATACTGGGATGATTAGCCAGAATATCCACTATATCTTCAGTTTTAAAGTTTCCCTTTTTACCTAAATAGGTCTTGACACCTGCATCATGGCGACGAGGCATAAATATAGACTCGACAATTCCCATCTGGCGATCGGGCTTAATTATCCATCCTGTTAATGCTCTTGCACCTTCTTGAATATCTTTTTCGCTGTATTGACCGCGCCCGATCGTAAATAGCTCCATTACCTCGCGGCTATAGTTCTCATTGATTTTACCCGCACGATTTTGAGCATTATCTAAATAAGAAAGCATCGCGGGACTAGTAGTTACATTCCATAATAAATCCCGAAAATCTCCCAGAGCATATTTCCGCAGTCGAGTCTCATAATCCGTGAGCAGTTGTGGAAACCTAATTTTTTTAATTGAGACGACAAAGTGATCGCGCCAGAAGTTAGTTATTTTTTCATGTAATGGATTTGGTGCAGCGATCGCCTGATTGACTAACCAGTCACTAAATTTCAAGGCTTGATTGCGCCGCTCTATTCCCTTCTCAACGCTTCCTAAATTTGGCGTATTTATTATTGGCTGCTCTCTCAGCCATTTATCTAGCAGTTCGGTGTTGCTTGTAGAACTATTTAGCTCTGCTAATGTGCTGCCAAAACTAGCTCTTCGTAGGAAATGTGCTTTTTTTACTAAAGTATCCATAGGCTTTTTTCGCTAGTCAATGGTTATTAAGACTTTAAGCGATCGCGATCGGTTCAATACCCCAGAAAATTAGAGAGGACGCTTTGCGTCCTCTCTAATTTTCTGGGGTTATTATTAAGACTGGTATAAATATTTAGTTTAGACAATGACAGCGCAAAGAGATGACTGGTTTCCTACTCCAATTTGGCACTTTGATATTCCAAATTACGAGCAACTAAACGAAAAACTACTACAGGCAATTTATGATGAAAACAAGAAAGATAATCAAGGGCTAAGTTGGTCAAACGGTTTAGGATGGCATAGCAAAGACTATTTGCATCAACATCCAGCCTTTCAAGCGATCGCCAAAATTACCGTAAATAATGCGCTGGAATCCGGACAAGAAATCGGCTTTGACTTAAATCGATTCACAATGATTATTGCCAATTGTTGGGCAGTTATAAATCCAAAACTTGCGTTTAATTTTGTACATAATCACCCTAATTCATTACTCAGCGCAGTCTACTACGTAAAAGCTGCTGAAAATTCGGGTGGCATTTTCTTTCGCGATCCTCGCGATGTCGCGCATATGTTTATGCCCGCACTCACCGAACTTACGCCTTGGACGATCCAAAAGATTACCTATCGAGCTACGGAAGGTAAGATGATAATTTTTCCGAGTTGGCTAAACCACGGTGTGGAACCAAATCTCAGTGAAGAAGACCGAGTATGTATCAGCTTTAATATCAGCATGACACATAAAAGCCCATAAAGGGATTAAGTGCTTTGCACTTAATCCCTTTATATAAGAGAAGCTTCGAGCTTGTGCTGATTCCAGAGCTTTTGATAGAGCTGTGACTCAGCAAGTAATTCAGCATGAGTTCCTACTTGTACAATTTTGCCAGCATCCATCAAAATTAGGCGATCGCAAGTTGATGCAGCAGATAGATTGTGGGTGATAAATAACACGGTTTTATTTTGGGGGAGATTGCTTAAAATCCCTGTAGCCGTCTGATTATCTACACTCGACAAAGCATCGTCTAGCACCAAGATTGGCGTGTCAACTAGCAAAGCTCTAGCCAAAGCAGTCCGCTGTCGCTGTCCACCCGATAGCGTGATGCCGCGTTCACCCACCAGAGTGTCATATTTTTGGGGGAATTTGAGAATCTCTTGTTCGATGCGAGCTTGATTGGCAAAGTTCTCAACTTCATGATCGAAAGCTTGAGGTTTACCATAACGAATGTTATCGCGCATAGTAGCGCTGAACAAGAAACTATCCTGTGGCACAAAAGAGATAATTTCTCGCAGATCTGCAATCTGCATTTTCGTAATATCTACACCATCGATGAAAATTTGATCGGAGCCAACTTCAACTAGGCGCATTATTGCATTTGCCAATGTAGATTTACCCGAGCCAATAGTTCCTAAAATAGCAACTGTTTCACTTGGATAAATCGTAAAACTAACATGATTGAGTGCGGGTTGTTCAGCATCGGGGAACGTAAAACTTAGATCTCGCGCCTCTATTTTGCCAGTAACTTTTTCTTTATCAATGGCGATCGCATCAGGTGCATCGATGATTGCTGGCGGCATGTCAAGGATTCCTTGAATCCGAGCAATACTAACTAAGCCTCGTTGATAGGTAACCATTACAAATCCCAAAATTGCAGTTGGGAAAATCAAACGTTCTACATAAATGATTAACGTCAGCAAATCGCCAATTTTAAAGGTCGTATTGGCTGGATTAGCTAGCTTTTCACCTCCAAACCAAATCAGTACCAAAAAGCTGACACTAGCAATTCCACCCAACAATGGAAATAGAATATTACGGCTACGTGC
Source organism: Pseudanabaena frigida (assembly GCA_003242085.1). GTDB lineage: Bacteria > Cyanobacteriota > Cyanobacteriia > Pseudanabaenales > Pseudanabaenaceae > Pseudanabaena > Pseudanabaena frigida. Next base: position 60,807 of record QBML01000009.1, read on the forward strand.
CATTCTCAGGTTGGCATCTAACAGGCGATCGTTCAATTTCCCAAAAGCCGCACGTTCATTTCCTTCCTGAGCATAGGTTTTGATCAATGCCATGCCATTAAGGTCTTCTTGCAAGAGCGAACTCACTTTCGATAGTTCTTCTTGAACCTCTAATTGTTCATCGCGCAACTGACCGCTAAACCTCTGCACGATCGCCAACATGATTGGATAAACGGAAATCGATAATAGCGTCAGCATCGGATCGATCAAGATCATTGCAGGCAGCGTCAAACCATACACAAACACTGAGTTAATAATACTAAGAAGTGCAAACCCCATCAGACGACGAATATTTTCAACATCGCTGGTGACAATGCTAATAGTTTCCCCTGCGGAATTGTTGGCAAAGTAGCTTGGTGGCAGCTTGAGCAGATGCTCGAAAATTTGTTGTTTGAGACTGTACTCGATTTTGCGGCCGATCCCAAAAATCCAGACGCGGGATGCCATCCGAATTACCCACATCAGAGATGATAAGCCGACAATCAGCCATACATATTGCATCAGATGATTGATATCAACAGCTTGTAACTTACCGATATCATCAACCGATCCTCTGATCAGCCAAGGAATATATGTGCCGAGCATATTTGCCAATAAAAGGGCAATTGTGCCAATGGCTAAGTCACCCCAGTAAGGACGGAGATAGTTTTGAAGATTTTGAAATTGCGATCGCGCCATAATATACCCATACTACTTTATTTTTGCAAAAGCATACTTAGCAAGCCTTTGCTTCAAAAATAGATGGTAGTCAGATAGATATCACAACCAAAAAAGCAGAGAGGCGGTGCGTAGCGCCGCCTCTCCGTTTTACAGCAATTACCGATTAAACAAACCACAAAAAACATTAAAAGCGTTGCAAAGCAACGCTTTTAATGTTTTTTGTGGTTTGGGGTTGAGCGCAAAGCGCTGTAAGTTGCTTAAGCAGTAAAGGAACGCCCTAAGCCCAATTTTGCCAGACGCTTGCGGAAGGTGATCGAGCTTTTATCGCCAGCAATATGCACTTCATCAGCCAGATTAATTGGCAAATCTTCAGGCCACTGCTCCTCCACAATCTCCTTATCCTCATAAAATACCTGATCGTTAAAATCTAGAGTGTCTTGGAGCGGCGCATCTTTATCAAAATTGCGGCAAATTGGCACAAACAATCGCGTTTTACGGGCTGAAACTGGTGAAGCTGCATTTAGTACATGTAGCTGCCCATGTGGGAAGAAAACTGTCAATTTGGCTGTAAAGGGAAGCCACACTTCAAACAGTCGTCTCCATGAAAAGTCGGGCGGAGCCAGATGTTTCATTCCATGAGCATAGTTACTAACACTACTGACATAGTCAGCGCGAAAACCGTTAGCAGTCTGCTCAACAGGATAATCTGGTACTTCTGGATTATCCCCCTCTCCAAAGGATTTGGCATGAATAAACGCAAAGTGGCTAACATCTAAAAATCCCTCTACTTGCCGACCTGCTGCCGCATTAATATCCACAGAAGGGGGTAATACTTGAATGTAATCAGGGTCATCCCATTCACTCATATCTGGAAGTGGTAGGGAGCCATTATCAATTAAGCGAGTCCATACTAAGCCATAACGCTCGATCACAGGATAGGTCTGGAGCTTGAGACGTGCGGGGATTGTGGCTTCGGGCTGAGCGGGAATACAAACACATTTAGCACTGCGATCGTATTGCACGCCATGGTAGGGACAAACGAGGCGATCATTTTCAATCCAGCCGAGACTCAAGGGTGCGCCTCGGTGCAGACAGAGATCACGGGCAACCACGATTGTGCCATCGGAGACTCGATAAATCACTAATCGTTCATCTAATAAGCGAGTGCCATAGGGTTTTTCGGGTGTGATTTCATGGGAAAACGCGACAGGATACCAAAAGGGTGCAAGTGCTTGCCAATCAGTGGGACTAAAGGTGCAATTACGCGGCAAAGTTACTTCTTGGGTCGCTACCATAAAAACATCACTCCTATGCTCAAGTCAATAGAAATGACGTTACAACGAGACAAAATTCTATTCTGTATAATCTTGCACGATAATTTTCTCAGTTGCTAAGCTGTGCAATATTTTCAGCATTTGCACTTCTATGCTCTAATGCTGAATTATCAACCTTGCGATCGCAGATTAGTCTATGAAAGTTCGAGCTGCCACTCCCGATGACGTATCTCTAATTTTCTCATTTATCCAAAAGAAAGCAGAATTCGATCAAAATATTGGTGCTTTCTCTGGTGTATTACAAGTGTCTGAAGAAAAAATCTACAAAACACTTTTCGGAGCAATTCCCTTTTCTTACGTTTTGTTTGCAGAGATGACAGACTGTACAATGCAAAGTCGAGAGGTCGGATTTGCATTGTATGGATTTAGGTATTCATCGTTTGCAGGTCAGCCAAGCATTTGGCTTGACGATCTATACGTAGAAGATAAGATGAGAAGTCAAGGTGCGGGAGCAGCATTAATGTCTCAACTAGCGCAAATTGCTAGAGAAAATGAATGTACGCATCTTGCATGGAATGCTGATGCTCGCAATATTCGTGGACTTCATTTTTACAGTCGTTTAGGTGCTGAAATTACAGAACAGCATGGCAATCGATGCTTTTTGCGATGGGTTCCTTCTTCTGAAAAAACTTGACTAGAATGTTAAAATTTTCTACTGCTTTCTCTTAAGCTCGCTGATAGCGATCGCCCAGTACCACCACGCCGCAACATAATTAACTCTGCGCCGATACTGATGGCAATCTCCGCAGGGGTTAACGCTCCAATATCTAGACCGATCGGCGCGTGAATAGACTGTAGTTTCGAGGTGGGAATTCCTAGTCGTTTGACTTGTTCGTAGACCTGAGACACCCGTCTCTCACTGCCAATCATACCGATATAGGAACAGGATAAATCGCGATTTAGTAAAGCTATTAGGGCTTCCAAATCGTGATGATAGCTTCGCGTGACTAGAGCTGAATAGAGATAGATATGATTTGATAATTCTGTTAAAGCTTGATCGATATGCGAATAGATAAATGTTGCTTGGGGATAACGTTCTGAATTAGCCCATTCGGGACGATCGTCCTGAATGGCAATCTGAAAGCCAATCAAGTGAGCGACTTTAGCAAGCTGTTCACCCACATGCCCTGCACCGACAATGAGGAGTATGGGTGCAGGCTCTAAAGTCTCAATAAAAGCCTCATCTTCTTTTTCCTTTTTCCTTTCTCCTTTTTCCTTAATAATGTAAGGATTTCCATCCCTAAAAGGTGTAACTAAAGTAAGCGATCGCCCCAACTTTAATTCTAAAATTATCTTCTGGACGAGCGCGATCGCCTGTTCTCCTTGCCATCGTTCCAAAAAAACCTGCATCCATCCGCCACAAATGCCTTCAGTCTGACGAGTAGTTGCACCAGTTAGATCGATTTCTACAAAGGCTTTCTCTCCACTTTGTAAGACCTCCCGCGCCTTAGTAATTACCTTCGCCTCTCCTGCACCTCCGCCGATAGTGTCAATGCAGTGAGACTCAGGAATTAACATCTTTGCACCGATTTCTCGTGGCACTGAGCCTTTTACATTAATTACGGTCGCCATAACTACCGAACCTTGACTGAGCGAGGCTAAAAGCTGATCGTAGATCATAGGTTAGGCTTTTGCAGCAGTGAGAGAAGCCGCTTTCACGGACTCGATCGCCCAAAGTATGGCTTCGGGAGTCGCAGGAATTGCTAATGCAACGCGATCGCTATTACCAAAAGCCGCAACAGCATTACGAATTGCTTCTCTGACTGACATTGCCAACATAAAGGGAGGTTCGCCGATCGCCTTACTACCAAAAATTACACCATCTTGGGCGGCTCTTTCCAATAGATGTACATGGAACTGTTCAGGGACTTCGCTAACGGTGGGAATTTTGTAAGTGCTAGGGGCAAACGTGAGTAAGCGTCCTTGGTCATTCCAGACTAATTCCTCCATCGTTAACCAACCCAGACCCTGCACAAAGCCACCTTCAATTTGTCCTTTATCTATTAATGGATTAATTGATTCACCCACATCTTGAACGAGATCCACCTGTCGCAATTTGAAAGTTCCTGTAAATCCATCGACTTCCACTTCACTTACAGCCGTACCATAAGCGAAGTAATAGAAAGGACGACCTTTATTTAGCTTGGCATCCCAAAAAATATTTGGCGTGCGATAAAAGCCATTTGCCGAGAGACTAATACGCTCGTTATAGGTCTGCTTCACTACCTCATCAAAACCAATACGAGCGCTAGGATAGGTGCGACAATAAATCCAATCATCCTCAAAAACGAGGTCTTCAGGTGCATCAAGATTGAGCATTTTTACGGCAACAGTTGCCATGCGTTTACGCAGGATTTCGCAGGCATCTTTAACGGCTTGACCGTTGAGATCGGAACCACTGGAAGCAGCAGTTGCAGATGTGTTCGGGACTTTGTCGGTACTGGTAGGCATAATCCGAAAGCGATCAAGTTTGACCCCAAGGGATTTTGCAGCAACTTGGAGCATTTTTGTATGTAGCCCCTGTCCCATTTCTGTACCGCCGTGATTCACCTGAATACTTCCATCAGTATAGATTAGAACGAGCGCACCTGCTTGGTTATACTCGGTTTTTGTGAAGGAAATTCCAAACTTAATAGGCGTAATTGCGATACCGCGCTTTTTGTAGGGACTAGTTTGATTAAACAGAGTAATTTTAGCTTGGCGATCGCTAAAATTAGATTTTGCCTTAGCTTCTGTCCACACGCGATCGATACGATTGTGAACGATATCCTGACCGTAGTGAGTAGTGCTGGTTTCACCAGTACCATGATAGAAGTTCCGTTCGCGGACAATTTCTGGTGACAAACCGAGAGCACGCGCTACGTGATCGATCACCTCTTCACAGACGATCATTCCTTGCGGCCCCCCAAACCCCCGATAAGCCGTGTTTGAGACGCGATTAGTTTTAGCAATCCATCCCTGTACTTCCAAATTGGGAATGTAGTAAGCGTTATCGATATGCATCATCGCTCGCATCAACACAGGTGGGGACAGGTCAACGCTCCAACCACCCTCAGCATATAGCTCAGCCTTGAGAGCAGTGATTAATCCCTCGTCAGTAAAGCCAACTTGGTATTTGCCTAAAAAATTATGCCGCTTGCCTGTAACGATCATGTCTTGATGACGGCGTAAGCTAACTCTAGCTGGACGACCAGTTTTATAAGCAGCTAAAGCTGCCGCCGCCGCAAAAGGATTTGCCTGAGATTCTTTACCACCAAATGCACCGCCCATTCGCACGCAGGTAACAACAACGCGACTATTCGGCACTCCCAAAACTCTCGCCACAATTACTTGCGTCTCGCTAGGATGTTGAGTGGAGCTATACACTTGATAGCCATTCTCTCCATCGGGAACCGCCCAACTGGTATGGGTTTCTAAATAGAAATGATCCTGTCCGCCGACTTCTAGTTCCCCTTCAAGAGTGCGATCGCTGTTTTGCAAAACCGTATTGGGTTCGCCACGTTTAATTACCTGTTTGGTGAGATGGTAGCTATCCGCAGCGATCGCTTCTTGAATACTGAGGATCGCAGGTAGAGGTTCATATTCCACAATCACTTTAGCGGCAGCTTGACGAGCCGCATCTTCAGTTTCGCCGATAACCCAGACGACCACTTGCCCCCAGTAACTCACCTCGTCGGTGGGAAGCAACACCTCATCATGAATGATTACGCCTGTGTTGTTTTCTCCAACTATATCTTCAGCGGTCAGAACTGTGACTAATCCTTCGATTTCATAGGCGGCGGTGCAATCAAGTTTAGTAATCTTGGCGCGGGCATGGGGAGACAGAACAGGATAGAGAGACAACATGCCTGCGGGTAATCGCTGATCGTCGGTATACAATGCTTTGCCAGTGACATGACCGATGGCGCTTTCGTGGCTATTTTTTTTACTGGCTTTTTGACCTGTAATAGTTTGATTGGTAATAGTCATTTTATATTCCTTCCATAGCTACAAAAAATTCACCGCATAGTTGATGTTTCGCATTAACTACTTATCAACTAATGTATTCAACAAAAAACTTCTCAAATAGATTCCCAATTAACATCTTGCGATAATTAGCACTACCACGCAGGTCACTCAAGGGGGTAAACACTTCATGAAGAGTAGACTTTACCGATCGCACGGTTGCCATGCTCCAAGTCTGACCTATGAGCATCTCTTCCACCGCGATCGCCCGAATCGGAGTTGCGGCGACACCACCATAGGCAAGACGAGCATGGAGAATTTTGCGATCGGCATCCAGATCGATCGCAAAAGCCGCCGCCACAATGCTGATATCGTCAGTGCCACGTTTGCCAATTTTGTAGGACTGGCTGAGGCGTTTGGTTGCACCAGAGGTAATCTTTTTGGGAATAGTTACGGAATGGATGATTTCGCCTTGTTTTAGTTCTGTTTGACGATAGCCTTTAAAGAAATCAGCTAATGGTAAAGTGCGATCGCCATCAGTACTGATCAGCTTCACGGTAGCATCAAGGGCTAGTAACACGGGCGGCAAATCGCCAATGGGAGAAGCTGTGCCAATGTTGCCGCCGAGAGTTGCCCGATTGCGAACCTGTCGAGCTGCAAACCAATGCAGCATTTCATCAAGGCTAGGAAAAATACCATGTAGCAAGTCTTCGATATGACTGAGGGGAACTGCTGCACCAATGTCTACATAGTCGTCAGTCTGGCTAATCTGCTTCAGTGTTTCAATTCCTTCCAAAGAAATCATTACAGGATAAATCCGCCGATGCCAACTCATTTCTAGCCCTAAATCCGTCGCTCCTGCAACCAATGTTGCTTCGGGATATTGCTGTAGTAATTGCAATGCTTCCAATAGCTCAGTGGGACGATAAAATTGTTGCTCATTGCCTGTATAGGCGATCGCTGCCAGATCAGAAGTTTTATGAACTAACTCAGCGCTGAAATGATCATCAGGAACGGCTTCCGCTAATAGTTGCGCCGCCTTACGAATTGGCACATATCCCGTACAGCGACAGAGATTGCCCTCAATGCAGATGTCATCACTGAGACTGCCATCGTAGTAAGCCGCAAACATACTCATGATAAAACCGGGGGTGCAGTAGCCACACTGCGATCCCGCCAGTTCCACCATTACCGCTTGGACTGGATGTAATTGACCATTGGCAATTCCTTCGGCAGTAATCACCTCACGCCCTGCTACTGCGCCAATCGGTACTAAGCAGCTATTAACGGCCTGATATTGAGGCTGTCCCTGACTATCTTTACCTGCGATCGCTACTGTACAAGCGCCGCAGTCACCATCGCCACATCCTTCTTTGGTTCCCACATAGCCACGCTGTCGTAGATAGGCGAGCAGGGTCGTGGTGGGTGCAAGGTCTTTAATACGGGTAGTTGTACCGTTAATCGTGAGCGAAAATTGATTTGTGGGAACTGAAGTTGCTTGTTGAGTCACGGAAATTTTTCTGTGTAGATTAGAAAACCAGCCGACGGGATCGATCTTTATTAATGAATGTCTAGGGCTTAAATAAAGTACCTCAAGATACATTTGAGAGTTTTTTCAGATTTGTCGCACTTATTCAATTAGCGATCGACAAGCTTCAAGGTAATAAAAAAGGTTCGCTAAGCGAACCTTTTTTATTACGATCGTGTCTGAATGCGTTGCCAATGCTGGCGATAGACTAGCTCTAACTGATTGCCAAACTTCATAAATAGCTTAGCTTGCTGGTCTTGGAGTGCCAAAAAAAGACGATGGAATGCTGAAGTAAAAATCGCGATAATTAGACCTGTTGCAGTCGTAATTAGAGCCTCACCAATACCTTGAGTTAGCGAACCTGATTTAGTATTTGCGGCAACATCACCAACTTTAAGAGAACCAAACGAAATAATTAGCCCAGTTACTGTTCCTAATAGACCTAGTAACGGAGCCAGAGTAATTGAAGCTTCCAACAGTTTTTCACCCTTAAGCATTCCTGCTAATTCTTCATCGGCAGAACTTTCAAGGGCAAGACAAAATAATTCTGGATCGGGATCTTCTAGAGCTAGGGGCGCATGTAGGAAGCGCCCAACTGGAACTTTTGCAGAATGTTCGGCAACTTGAGCCGCCAGTTTAAGATCTTGGCGAGCGATCGTCAAAATATTCTCTGCGGTTTTTTGTTCAAGTCTCAGAATGCCAAACCAGAAAATCAGGCGCTCCATGATCCCAGCCAAAGCAAAAACTGACAGCAACGCAAGTGGGTACATGACCAACCCACCCGCCTTAAACAACTCAATCACTTGAATTGGACTCCTTCTCTTCACGTTCTCGACTGAGTTGATTGATCAATGACAACACTTTGACACCACGTTCAAAGGAGCGATCTTCGTGAAATACGACTTCAGGAACTCGACGCAAGGCAAGTCTTTGTCCAACTTCGCGCTTAATAAAGCCTGTAGCTGAGGCTAGGGCTTCCATCGTTTGTTGACGGGCTTCTTCAGTACCGTAGATACTGACAAAAATTTTCACATGCTGGAGATCGCCTGATAGTTCGGCATCGGTGACGCTAACCATGCCCATACCAACGCGATCGTCTTTAATATCTTTCAGCAACATGTTGCTGACTTCTCGCTTAATTAGTTCGGCGACACGAGCAACTCGTCTTGTAGTAGCCATAGGTTTACGTTTACACGGTAAATTTTATTCTTGGAAATTTGCGATCGCAGTTCGCTTTAGACGAAACACGATCATATGCTTTCGTATTGACGACAATCTTGGCATGGCCCACTAGGATTAACAGCACAACGAATGTAAAGCGATCGCGCATTGTACTTACAGCTAACTTTACCAATCACATATCCAAACCCATCAATACAAGTCATATCGGCTGGTGGCAATGCTTTAAGACGAGCAACTATGGGTGTGGCGATCGATGCATTCATCGTTTGCCTATAAGTGGCTTGGGCTCGATGAAGTATCCACAAAGATAGGATTGGTGGAGCAATACCGAGCAACAAAATTATGACGATGTCTAACATATTGTTTAACAAAGTGATATTTCAATATGCGTCAAAGTTACGTATTGAATCTAAGCCGAGTCTAGTCTCGTTCAAAACTAAGCAATATCTAGTCCTAGCATAGCTCGTAATACAAGGGATACACCAATAAAACCACTAACTAGAGCCGTAATCATCGCGATCGCTGTTACAGGCTGTTTGAGTAATGGAACGATCGGGGCAATTACCACAGACAGGACACCACCAGTAATTAAAGCTAAAAATTTTGGGTAGCGGAGCAGATTTTGGATAAAGTTTTTCATAATTTAATTAGTTTAATACGTTAGCTAAGAAAGTCACTAAGTGCCTTTCTTGGTATAACCATTTTTAATTAGGGAATTGCTATTAATTAAAGTCCCAAAACCTAAAGGAGGGCTGCGGTGACGCGCACAACAACTATTCTTTGAGTTTTGGGCTTGTCCTAACATAACTAACTACCACTATAAATGTGGATAAGGTAGGGTTGAGATTGGATGATGCGGTCTATGGATAGCATTGTCCGACAAAATTTTTGTCAAAGCATCGGGATGATAATCCCAGTTTAATAGACCTGCTAGCCCCATAAACAAACCGAAGGCAGCGGGAACCATTGCTGCACCATAGAGCCAACCTTTTTGAGTGAGAGAGGTCATAGCTAGTAAAGCGATCGCAAGAGCAAAGGCAGCCTCTGACAGGTCAAACTGATCGTCGTGGACGTTTAACTGTTCGTATAGCTTTTCAGCATCTTGAGCTTGTTGCTGCAATTTATCTTTTTCGGAATCTTGCTTAGAAGCGATCGCGCCGTACTTGGCAATCTCTTTTTCGTACTCAGCACGAAGCTTGGGTTGTTGAGCTGCCTGAGCTTGTAAGCTTAATTGAGCTACAGTCGATTTGGCGATCTCAGCACGAAGATTGCGCGCTTGATAAAACGACCACGTATCAATGCGATCGGCTTGTGCTTTTTGCATTGCTTGGACTACGTTGTCACTCTTGACTTTGCAAACTCCCATGAACGTGACAAACAAAACTACAGTGATCGCTACGTAATTGTTGAGTTGACTTTTAGGTTTTACTTTTTCGTCTTTTTTGGGATCGGTTGACTTTTGAGATTTGTCATTTTCCCCATGTTCATCATCGTCATTATCTTCAATAATCTCAGAAATGTCAGATATTTCCATAACTTTTTGCTGTATTTTTTGATAAAAATATTTGTTAAATGGGAACCAATGATATACGCAGTGTGTCGCACTGTATATCTTATTAAGCTGTTAAATTATATGACAACCAGATGGGCGATCTAGTTTTAGAAAATTTATGATGCAGAAATTTACGTTACAGAAAAAATCTATGCAAAGAAAATCCATAAGCGATCGCCGATCGATCCCATTTATTTTGGGGTTGATGCTAATTTTAGGGGAGCTTGGCATAAACCCTGTCAACGCTTTGAACAATGTTGCTGCTGAAAAAACAACTGTCGAATCGAGCGATCGCTCAATCGCAAATACCATTTCCGAATCAACAACTAAATCCATCGATTCACTTTTGCAAAATGCTGAAGTCCTATTTGATCAGGGAAAATTTCAGGATTCTTTGCGCCAGTACCAACAAGTTTTAAGTATCTATCGGCAACAGGGCGATCGCTTAGGGGAATCGATCTCGCTTACAGGCATAGGGACGGTACAGATTAGCTTAAGTCAAGAATCGGCAGCGCTGGAGAATTTACAAAAGGCTCTGGCAATCGTCCAGACTCCACCTCAAAATTTAGCAGCGGCAGACAAATTACTCTATCGTAAAGCGGAAGGAGAAACTCGATATCAATTAGGTCGGGTATATATTAATCTCGAACAATATGCCAATGCTTTGCCAATCCTCGAAAATGCTTTAGCGATTCGCAAAGAAGTCGGCGATCGCTATCGTGAGGGCAAAACCCTTGCTACCATTGGTGTTATCTCCGTCAAAAAATTTGAATTTCCCAAATCTTTAGAATATTTCGAGACTGCGTTAAAACTCAATCGAGCCGAGGGCAATCGCGGAGCAGAAGCGCAAACCCTCTTTTATCTAGCTTCCATTTATAGTTTACTCGGTCAAAAAGAGCGTGCCTTGGCATTAACTCAAGAAAGCGCGATCGCCTATCAAGCCATTGATAATTTATTGGGACAGGCAAGTGCATTGAATCTGGAAGCAAATATTTATAGCTTAGCGTTGGAGTATACCAAGGTCGCACAAATTAATCTCCAAGCTTTAGAAATAGTGCGTCGAGTTGGCGATCGCCCTCGCGAGGCGGAACAGTTAAGTGCTGTTGCTGAATCCTATCGCAATCTCAGTGAATATCCCAAATCCATTGAGTTCTATTTACAAGCTCAAAAGATCTATCAAAAACTACGCGATCGCTCTGGAGAAGGACGAAACTTAAAGAATATAGCTGAAGTCCGTCTTGCTCAAGGACAGAATCGCGAAGCTTTAGCTCTTTACGAACAAGCAAAATCTATTTATGAAACTCTGATTAAGATTCCTAATCCTAAACCGAGTGACAAACAAATTCTTGCCAGTATTCTCGTTGGAGAAGGTAGTCTCTACAACTCCATCAGTCAGTTTCCCAAAGCGATGAATACTCTAGAGGAAGCGCGATCGCTTTATCAGTCGCTCGGTGATATCCAAGGTGAAGGTGTGGCTTCGATGTATTTGGCAGGAGTGTATTTGCAGTTAGGCGAAACTGCCAAAATAAATGAAATCTTGAAAAAGCTAACAGTTCTCACCAAAAACTCCCCACAACTACAAAAAATGGCAGAGTCATTGGTAGCAATGTTTAACGCTAATCCAGCTACAACAAATCCCCAAACACAATTACAATCTACGTTGAGTTTATTAGAATTTTTTAAGCAAAATGGTAATCGAGCATCAGAAGCAGCAATGCTTTTGCAGGTTGGATCTTTATATTTTGATTTGAAACAACTACCTCAATCGATCGCTGCCTATCAACAATCAATAGAAATATATAAAGCAATTGACGATCGCTCTGGTCTGAGCGAAGCGCTGACTAATCTTGGCTTAACCTACGCTCTGTCCAGCCAAAGCGATCGAGCCTTTACGACATTTCAGGGAGCATTACTTTTTGCCCGTGAAGTGGGCAATCGCAACAAGGAGAGTCGATTGCTCGGTAATTTAGGCTTGTTAATTCAGAGCCAATATCCCGAACTGGCGATCGCCTTTTACAAGCAATCGGTGAATGTAACCGAATCCATTCGCAAAGAATTACGGGTACTCTCCATTGACCAACAAAAGTCTTATCAACAAACGGTTGCGTCTAACTATCGGTCTCTAGCAGATCTATTGTTAAAGCAAGGTCGAGTCATGGAAGCATTGCAGGTTTTGGATTTACTAAAGGTACAAGAACTCCAAGACTATTTGCAAAATGTGAAAGGGAACGAACGAACGGCGCAAGGTATCTATATATTTCCCGAAGAAGCTTCACAAATTCAGGCGATCGCTACGCAGCCGCTTAAGTCTTTACAACCTCTAATTGATGGTAATCAAAAGATCGTTCGAGCATTAGCCAAGATTCCCCCAGCCGAACTCAATCGGGTTCCCGATTATTTACAAAAGCTACCTCAAGGTGATGCTTTACTCTATCCTCTAATTTTGGGCGATCGCTTAGAATTGATTCTCTTTATCCCTAATAAGCCACCCATCCATCGCTCCGTAATGGTTAAAGAATCAGAGATATCCCAGTTAGTTCAAGATTTTAAAATTGGCTTGCGCGATCCGAGTTCTTTAGATGTACTCGAACCTGCGACTAAGCTCTACAATCTACTCATTAAACCGATTGAAGCCGATCTCGCGCAAACGAATACGATTCTCTATGCTCCTGACGGGCAATTGCGCTATGTGCCGATAGCTAGTCTCTATGATGGCAAACAATGGCTAATTGAAAAGTATCGCGTTAACAATCTAATCGCGTATAGTCTCAGTGACTTTACGCCAAAAGCCCAAAAGCCCCTTCGCATTTTTGCAGGAGCCTTTGGTGGTACGCCAAATTCTCAAAAATTCGGACAAGTTGGGCTACCCGCAACCGTTACCGAAGTTCAAGCGATTTCTACGGCTTTGCCCGACACCACCAAACTAGTAGCGGATGATTTTAGTCGCAAAGCTACTGAGTCACAAATGCAAAGCAAAAACATTATTCATTTAGCTACCCATGCTGAGTTCAATGCGGGTAAGCCTGAAAACTCTTTTCTGATTTTTGGCAATGGCGATCGCGTCTTGCTCAGCGAAATGAAAGATCTTCCTATGTCTAATGTAGATTTGATCGTTCTCAGTGCTTGCCAAACTGGAGTTGGGAAATTAGGCAACGGTATCGAAATTTTGGGCTTTGGCTATCAAGTCCAAAGGGCAGGAGCAAAAGCAGCGATCGCCTCTCTCTGGCAGGTCAGCGATGAGGGAACACAAGCGCTCATGCAAGGGTTTTACAATGATGTGAAGAAAGGCGATCGTCCTAAGGCTGAGTCATTACGTCAAGCTCAAATTGAGACCATTCGTTCTAAAAATTTCTCCCATCCTTTCTACTGGTCGGCTTTTATCCTGATTAGTAATGGTTTGTAAAACCCTAATAAATAGATGTGACGCTTCGCGCCGCATCTATTTATTATTGCTATGTAAAAATTGCGCCACCTTGTAAACGTTGATAATGAAGCTCAAACTCAGCTTTTAATGCGGGGAAATGTTCCAAAGTTGCATCTTTTTTAATAATGCGTTCAGCCGCTTCACGGGCAATCTGAAAGATTTCTTGACGCGCTGCTTCATCGGGCAAACGATCCTCAATAGAGAAGCCTGCATGACCTGACTGCTCGGTTCCTTCGTCCTTACCCTTGCCACGCATTTGGAAGTCTCGTTCCGCAATGAAAAATCCATCCTGTGACTGTTCGAGAACTTGTAAACGTTCCTGAGATGTCTGCGATTTAGAACCACTTAACAATAAACAATAGGACTGTGCCGCGCCACGACCGACTCTACCGCGCAATTGGTGCAGTTGAGCGAGACCAAAGCGATCGGCATGTTCGATGAGCATCACTGATGCGTTAGGAATATCCACACCAACTTCAATCACCGTTGTCGCCACAAGGATTTGGGTTTCGCCTCTGCGGAAAGTATTGATCGCCTCATCTTTTTCGACGGAAGACATTTGACCATGCAGTAAGCCAATTTGGAAGTTGGGGAAAACTACATTTTGTAGATGTTCGCGTTCTTGGGTTGCAGCCTTAATATCTTCCATTTTCTCTGACTCTTCCACTAGAGGAAAAACTATATAAGCCTGACGTTCTTGGGCAATTTCGCGACGGATTAAATCGTAGGCATCTTTGCGCTGTGAAGGCTTGAGCAAAACAGTTTGAATCGGTTTACGTCCTGGGGGAAGTTCATCAATAATACTAACTTCGATTTCGGAATTAGTTAGATATAAAGTTCGGGGAATTGGTGTAGCGGTCATGATCAATACATGGGGATCATTCCCTTTTTGTAAAAGTCGCGATCGCTGATCTCTGCCAAAACGATGCTGCTCATCGATTACCGCTAATCCCAATCGTGCAAAGTTTACGCCATCTTGGATTAAGGCATGGGTTCCAATTACTAGAGGTAATTCACCTGTCTCTAATTGGCGCAAAATTTCGCGCCGTTTTGCGGTTTTTGTCGAGCCTGTGAGGATTTCTACGGGCAGATTTAGCTGCATAAACCACTCGACAATTTTACGATAATGCTGCTCGGTGAGCACTTCGGTGGGAGACATTAATGCGGTTTGATAGCCAGCCTCGATCGCTGTCAAAAGTGCATACACTGCCACAATCGTTTTACCTGAGCCAACATCACCCTGCACCAGACGGTTCATTGGCGTTTGCCCCTGTAAATCAGCCCGAATTTCGGCAACAACGCGCTTTTGAGCATTGGTTAATTCAAAGGGAAGTAGTTTTTCGAGTTGGGCGATCGCTTGGCTTTGCGGCACAAACTGAATTGCTTTCTGTTGATGCCGACGGTAGAGAGAAACAAGGCGGCGATAAAAATATTTATCAAAAGTTAGTCTAATTACCGCTTGTTCTAAAGTTTCGCTCGTATCAGGATAATGAACTTGGGCGATCGCATCGGGCAATCGCATCATTTTGTAATCATGCAGAAAGCGATCGGGCATCGGATCGACAATTTGGGAAACTGCTGGTAAACATTGGGCGACGAGGCGGCGAATCTGTTCGGGGCTAATTCCTTCCGTGAGGGGATAAACGGGAACGACACGCCCGACTGTTTTGGATTGAATCGTATCTTGGGTATGTTCGAGGACTTCTACTTCATAATTTTCTAAAGTCATTCCGAACTTACTCTGTTTGACTACTCCAGAAGCAGCTACCGTGCATCCTTGGGGATAAAGCTTTTTCTGCGATTCTTGCCAACCTCGATTGGAGTAGCGCTTTCCCGTCCAGAAGCGACTGAGTTTAATCTGTCCTGTATGGTCGCGCAGAATAATTTCGACAATCGTCAGATTTGGATTTTTAGGACTGGTGAAACAGCCAAACTTTTTAATCGTGCCGATCACTGTAACTGTATCGCCATCTTTGAGATCGCGAATGGGAATTTGCCGCGCATAGTCAATATGATCGCGGGGGTAGTAATTAAGAACATCGCGTACTGTCTGTAGCTCTAAACGCAAAAATCTTTGTGCCATAAATGAGCCAACCCCTTCCACCTGTTGCAACAATGCATCGGGAGATATTTTCTTGGCAGCTTTAGGTTCCGTTGCGGCGATCGCTTCAGTTTTGGGTTTCTTCTGTTTTGGCGCAGCGCTAGTTTCAGCTATTTCTCGACGACGAACTTCATAGAGCAGTCGGCGTGTCTCGGCGACAAGGTGCTGCCTTCGTGCCATCGGCAAATCGTTGTATTGAGCATATTGGTTAGCCAGTGTATTAGCTTGGAGGCGATCGCTCATTTCCCAGTCTTCAGGCAAATCTTCCCGCAAGCTCACATTCAAAAAATCCGCAAACAAAAATTGCTTTCCCTGCAAATTGGAAAAGCCTTTCTCTGCCTCTATACTCAAGGCTTGTTGTAAACGATTGATATCAAGGGGCACAAATCAACAAGCTCATTAAATGTCTGTTACTCAGACTGCAAACATTTTAGCCTTTGATGTATGATGAAAAACTAAAAAAACAGGGTGGGTGCTTTGCACTCCTCTACTTTTTTGTTTTTACAGCACTTTGTGCTGAAATGACTATTGTTGCAACCAAACTGAGACCGAACCTCCATTACAGAGAAAATTGCCCCATCCTTGACTATTAGTTTGAACGAGTTCTTTAATATGACCAGTAGAGTCATAGAACTTGGTATTAGGGCGAAAGGTATTCATCCATTTGTTCCCAGCAGCACTATTTGTTAAGACCACAGCCATCGCTCCTGGGTGCTCTTGGTTGCCCAGTCTCATCCAACCAATCGTATTTGGATGGTCGAAATAGTCATGCTGATCGCCATACCCATAGGCTTTACGCGCAAATAGGAACTTATTAATCAGAAAACTATGGTCTGTCAACCAAATCTCATAGCCTTTATCCTCGTAATGCGCCCCATAATAATCAGCATAGAAAACACAAGGATAGCCATCGCGCCGCAGCAAAATCAATGCATAAGCCATTGGTTTAAACCAAGATTCAACTACTGATTCCAAGGACTGAAGCGGTTGGGTATCATGGTTCTCAACAAATGTAACTGCGAGAGCAGGTTGCTCTTTAACCAGAGTGCGATCGAAGATAGTTCGCATATCAAAGCTACTGCCAGACTTACTGGCACTACTCAGCTTTTGGTGTAGTGGCACATCAAATAGAGATAGTCGCCCCTCGCTAGCAGAAATATACCAATGTATGTCATCAACGTTAGATGACCAATATTCACCCATGCTAAAGAGTTCTCTACCACTAAAGTGAACTCGCAAATGATTGAGCCAATCTTTGAAGAAACTAGAGCGAATATGTTTGACAGCATCAATTCTAAAGCCATCAACTTGGGTAGTATCAACAAACCAGCGTCCCCAATAGAATAGCTCTCCTCTCACAAATTCATTACCTATATCTAGGTCATTTGCCATGAGGTAGTCGTAGTTGCCATGTTCGTGACTAACTTCTGTTGAGAAGGTTTTATTCTGAAGACGGTAAAGCTTATCGTTACTTTTAGTTAAATCATTGTAAGTTAAAGCATCAAAGCACCACCAATGCCACTTCATGCTGGAGTATGTATCTCCACGTCCAAGGAAATTAAATCCTGTATAGCATTGAATTTTGTACCATTCACTCATTGGTCGGTTGCGATCGTTCCAATCTACTTCCTGCGCCCAGACCTCTTCGATCGCATCTCCACCATCTTTGTGATTAAAAACCACATCAGCATATACCTGCATCCCATTAAGCTGAAGAGTTTTAATCGCCTCTAAAAGCAGTGATTTAGTACCATATTTTGTCCGCAGCGATCCTTTTTGATCGAATTCACCTAAGTCAAACAAATCATAGACTCCATAGCCCACATCAAAGCCACCGCCTTGCCCCTTATAAGAAGGCGGAATCCATACAGCCGTAAATCCTGCATCCGCTAATTCTTTTGCCTTTCCTTTGAGTTCATCCCAGAGCGAACCATCAGCAGGGTTATACCACTGGAAAAATTGGATAATTACCCCATTAGCCATCCGTACATCCTCCTAGTAAGTTAATTAAGACCCTTTTATATTATTCTCTCAAATTATTCTTTTAAATTATATTATCTGAACCCCACTGATCGTCAATCTTGATAAATACTTTTCGTGTTTTCGTAGGTGCTAACTATAGATACAGACTTTTTAAACTTTCTTAAAGCCCAAAGCGCTGTAAATAAAAAATATCCTCAATAAGTTAGCTTTTTAGGTTATGATCGGTAACTGTCGCGAATTGTATTAAATTTTTAGACTTACCTTACCTCTACATCACCTGATAGAACCGCAATGGCTAAGAAAAGCATGATCGAGCGCGAAAAAAAGCGCGCTAAGTTAGTTGAAAAATATGCAACTAAGCTCGAAGCACTTAAAGAAAAGTTTGCCAGTCCTGAACTGACACAACAACAAAAAGTTGCTGTACACCGTGAAATTCAGCAAATCCCCCGTAATGCCAACCCTACCCGTCACCGTAACCGTTGCTGGGCGACTGGTCGTCCTCGTGGCTATTACAAAGATTTCGGCTTATGCCGTAACGTTTTGCGTGAGATGGCTCACCAAGGCTTGTTACCTGGTGTAGTTAAATCTAGCTGGTAATTTTCACTACGAAATAAAAAAGAGAGGTCGCAAAGCGACCTCTCTTTTTTATTTCGTAGTGCAGGACAATCTAAACTTTATAGCTTGGAAACCAATAATTTTATTAAAAGTGCTGCTCAGCAGCACTTTTAGTTAGCTAGGCATAATTAAAAAACTAGATTAAAAACCTGTAGCGCTCGCTGCGAGAGCGCTACAGGTTTTTAGGTTTTATATTTAATTGCGCCCAGCTACTTAATAAAATTATTGTAGAAAAGTTTTTAAACTTTAGTAAGCCAATGGTGATAATCATGCAAAAGACCTTGAACGGCTTTGCTATATAAATCGCGAAGTTTCTTCGTGATTTCGCCAACGGTTCCATCTCCAACAGGACGATGATCGAAACTGATGATTGGTGCTAGCTCAGTGGCAGTACCGACAAAAAATGCTTCATCGGCAATGTATAGCTCAGTACGATCGATTGTGCGTGATACGGTTTCTAATCCTAATTCCTTAGCAGCTAGCTCCATTACCGAACTGCGAGTAATACCTTCAAGGATATTGTCAGTGATAGAACTAGTGATTAGTTTTCCTTCCCTCACTAAAAAGAGATTCATTGCACTTCCCTCTGCAACATGCCCTTCATTAGTCAAAACAACCACATCATCAAAACCAGAAGCATAGCCATCGGTTTTGGCAAGAGCCGTATTCACATAAGCGCCATTAACTTTGGCACGGGCAGGAATTGCATTGTCATCCAACCGTCTCCATGAAGACACACCGACTTTAATACCGTTGCTGGTGTCAAGATAGCCATCCATCGGCACACTGAACAAACAAAAATCATCATGGGTATGGGGAACTTTAAGAATTGGACCAATACGGAGATCGGATTTGTAGATGATGGGACGAACGTATGTGGCTGAGTTACATTGATTGCGGCGCAGTAATTCAACGGTAAGATCTATCATTGCGGCAACATCAAGTGGATGCTGCAAACCGATAATACGGCAGCTCTGGATCAGACGTTGGTAATGCTCCTCTAGGCGAAATGCCGCCATGCGGTTTTCTTCAGGTAGCCAATACGCCTTAATCCCTTCAAAAACAGCCGTACCATATAGAAATGCGTGGGTGCGGATATTAATTGTGGCATCTTCGAGAGGGACGAATGTTCCGCGTATATAGGCGTACTGTGAGGTCATGGTTTAAAACATCTTGATCAATTATTTTTCTATCATATAGCTAGGACAAATTAAAACCTAAAAATTAGTTGCGGCACTTTGCGACTTAACTTCTGAAATGTACGCCATGAGGACATAAATCTGTGAATACTGTTGACTACCTTCGCATCAGTTTGATTGATCGCTGCAATTTTCGTTGCACCTACTGTATGCCTGAAGGCTCGGAAGTCGATTATATTCTTGCCCAAGAGAGCCTCACCAATGCTGAGCTAATTGACTTATTAAAAGAGGTATTTATTCCTCTAGGCTTTAAAAAATTTCGATTGACTGGCGGTGAACCTTTACTGCGGCGAGATCTAGTAGGTTTGGTAGAAGCGATTGCCAATTTGCAAGGGGTCGAAGATTTATCGATGACCACCAATGGTTTTTTACTGGGGGATTTAGCAAAACCTTTGTTCGAAGCTGGTTTACGGCGAATTAATATTAGTCTCGATTCTCTCGATCGCGATGTGTTTCGCCAAATCACAGGAAGGGATCTCTGGGAAAAAGTATGGGCAGGAATTTTAGCCGCCTATGAGGTGGGATTCGATCCTCTGAAATTAAATGTGGTGGTCGTGCCAAGTGTAAACGATCGCGAAGTTTTGGATTTAGCGGCTTTAAGTATCGCTCGCCGTTGGCATATTCGCTTTATTGAGTTTATGCCGATTGGTAATGACAGTTTATTTACCCATAAAGGTTGGGTGGACTCGTCAACTCTGCGCCAACAAATCAGCGATCGCTATGGCTTAGATGCGGGCAAATGCAAAGGCAACGGACCCGCTGATGTGTTTCAGATTCCCAATGCAAAAGGGACTTTGGGCTTTATCAGTCAAATGTCTGAGTGTTTTTGCGATCGTTGCAATCGGATGCGTCTCTCTGCTGATGGGTTGCTGCGTCCGTGCTTATTAAATGAATCTGGACAGATCGATCTCAAAACATTACTGCGTCAGGGTAAAGATTTTGCTGAGTTACGAATAGCTGTACGCGAGTTGCTAAGTCTCAAAGACGAAATTAACTTTAAAGAGCGCGATCGGGGTACTGGCGAACAAAAAAGCTATTTCCGTACCATGTCTCAAATTGGTGGCTAGGGACAGGAATTCTTAGTGCGAATTCTTATTACAAAAAATAAAGCTCGCTAAGCGAGCTTTATTTTTTATTTAGTTGTAATAATACAAAATATCCCTTCGGCATCAGTAGCCACCATACCGTATATGTAGCGGATAGCTCTAGGTCTACTGATTTGCGCTTACCCCTTTCGGAAGTAATTGCCATTTCGGGGATACTAGACCCACACGGGGGGGAATAGGATGGGTCTGACATTAATGTACAACAATTAAAATATATTTGCAAGATCTTTTGAAAAAATCTGTAATTGCCATTGTGGAAATCTAGTTTTCTAACATACTTTTGAAAATACACCAAACGCAAAAGGTAAAAGCGTCGCAAAGTGATGCTTTTACCTTTTGCGTTTATAAGTTACGTTAAGTTAATACTATTCTGCTTCCATAACTATTTCTTCTTCTGAGACTTTCGATTGTTGCCGAGGCTTAGGAACCACAAGATTTAGCACTAAAGCACAAATGGAACCAGTAGCAATACCAGACTCTAAAACACTTCTCACAGCGCTAGGGAAATGTTCGAGAGCTTCTGGAAGAAACGTTACGCCCAATCCAGCAGCAAGTGATACAGCCAAAATCACAAACGAGCGATTATCCATCTCCACTTCACGCAGAATATTGAATCCAGCAACGGCAACAGTCCCAAACATGAGCATTACGGCTCCTCCAAATACTGATGTAGGAATGGCTAGCAACACCCCCCCCACTAAGGGGAACAAGCCTAAAAAAGTCAAAATCGCGGCGATGTAGTAGCCCACATACCGACTACCTACACCTGTAAGTTGGATAATGCCATTGTTTTGAGCAGGAGTCACAATCGGGAAAGAGCCTAGGATGGAAGCAATCAGTGAATTTGTACCATCACCTAAAATTCCACCCTTAAGACGCTTCATATAGATATGACCGCTGATCGGCTCACCTGAAACCATAGAAGTTGCCGTAATATCACCCAAAACCTCTAATGTTAGTGCAATGTAAATTACAGCAAAACCAATAAAAGTTACGAGGTCAAAATCCAGACCGAAGCGGAACGGAATTGGAACGTTAACAATTGGTAGTGTGGACATCTTGCTGAAGTCAGCAATGCCCAAACAGAGGGATGTGACAAAGCCAACAAACAAACCAATAATGACGGAACCCATCCGCAAATAGCGATTTGGACTAGCACTGCAAACTCCAACAATCGTAAAAACAGTGAGTGCTAATGCCCAGTTCTGTAAACTACCGAATGCTTGGGGGCTATCAGGCATTTTGGCAGCGATCGCCTTCGCTTTACCTCCACCTGCCATGTAGAACATACCGACTTTAATCAAACACAATCCGATCAAGGTCACCGCAGTCCCAGTTACCAGAGGCGTAAAAATCTTCCGAGTGAGATGCAAAAATCGACTAAGAATAATGGGAATGAATGAGCCAGCAAAGCATAATCCCATGATCAAAGCCAGCGTCTGCTCAGGGGTTTTGCCAGCTTGCAATGAAGTTGTCACAACCGCCAAAATAGGCGTTACAAAAGCAAAGCTAGTACCTTGAACTGCCAAGAGTCCAGAACCAACTGGACCTAATCGATGTACCTGAATAAATGTGCCGAGTCCCGAAACGAATAGCGACATTCCCAAAATGTAAGATGACTTATTTGCATCTAGACCTAGTGCTGCAGTAATTAACAATCCAGGAGTAACAACGGGGATAAAAATTGCACAGACATGTTGAAATGCAACAAATAAGGCATCTTTGACTGGCGGCTTATCATTAAGATTATAGAGAAGTCGAGGACGAGTAGTAACTTCACCCTCACTTAGTCCGTGAACTTCAGTATGTGCCATTAAAAATCCTCATCCACTTCGGCAATTTAATATTTTTTTGCTCGCATTCCGATCGTGCACTAACGGCAATAATCAAAATGGAGACTTTAATTTCTGTATACTGTATACTGAAAAAAATAGGACATTTGTATCATTAAAGACTTTAGTCTATGCATTAAATAGAAACCACAAACATGTTTGTTACCTGTGTTAAAATAAACTAATAAAATGTAGCTTAAGGCACTGTAAAAGATTCGGACATGTAGTCTTTAAATTAATTATAAGACTGTATGGTGACAGGTTTGAATGTGCCTCCTGCGATGTAAATTGAGGAGGTTCACTATGAAGTTTTTAAATAGCAAATCAACAACTAGTTCGCAGTGGAAAATTTATAAGCAACTGGAGATGATTCCTAACTCCATTCCTAACCCGCTTAATAAAGCTAATTATTTCAATTCCGCTCTTAATCTAGGTTGGCGACCACTGCTTAATTTATTGATTGATGAATTAATTGAAGAGCAAAGAGTTGACTATCTGGAGCGCTGTTGGTCTTCAAATGAGTTCGAGGAAGATAAGAAATCACAATCTAATTCACTGCATAAGTTCTTTGTATTGATTAGTTAATTTCATAGCAAAAGAGAGAGGCATCGCTTGGCGATGCCTCTCTCTTTTGCTATGAACTGATGTAACTGCTAGTACAAAACTCTTCTGGCTAGAAGTATACCGTATACAAAATATTAAGAGCTTCAATATAAAGCCTTAAATTCCTGCACTGAACGCGCAGTAAATGGTGTAAGTCTTAAATCTGGGTTTTACTTATACCGAGGCACTTGATTTTTGATGTTCTGTAGAAATTAGTAGGCAAGGAGTGTCATGAATTTTTTGACCAGTGCTAGTGATGTTGTCATCGAAGAAGATCTCAAAAAGTTTTTGGCGATCTTGTTGATTGCTCTAGGCGCATCAATTTTGCCTAAAATCTTCGTTGTGCTGCGTCAAGTTCCCTATACGCTGCTACTGCTCATGGTGGGTTTAGGATTAGCCTTGGTTGATGTGCATTTACTTGACCTATCTCCAGGTTTAATTCTGATGGTGTTTCTACCACCTCTGTTATTTGAGGCAGGTTGGAATACAAGATGGTCAGAGCTACGAGAGAATATACTGCCTTGCAGTTTCTACGCGGTAGGCGGAGTTTTACTATCCATCGCTTCAGTCGGATGGGCGCTGCACCAATTTATGAACATTCCTTGGATGGTTTCCCTGCTAGTTGGTGCGTGCTTAGCTGCAACCGATTCGGCAGCGGTAATTGGTTTATTTCGAGACGTTGGCGCGGGTAACCGACTGACTACTTTATTGGAAGGAGAAAGCCTATTTAATGATGGTGCATCAGTGGTAGCTTTTGGGATTTTGGTGGAGCTAGCCCTCGATCCACAACCATTTCAGCTTTCGACAGCGATTCTCGACTTCTTTGTGGTTACGGGGATTGGACTGGGGATTGGTGGCATCATTGGTGTATGTGTTGCCTTTTTAACCCAGCGTTATGAGCTGGGATGGGTAGAGCAAACGCTTACTCTCGCCACTGCTTACGGTACTTATCTATTGGTCGAAGAATTAGGTGGCTCTGGGGTGATTGGAGTCGTCACCGCTGGTTTGGTGATTGGTAACTTTTCAGTGCAACCGGGAGTAGCACCAGTCAAGCGATCGACAATGATCGAATTTTGGGAATTTGCGATCTTTTTTGTGAACTCTATTCTATTTCTGCTACTAGGCGACCAAATCCATTTACCGAGACTGATTCAGAACATTCAGACAACATCGATCGCCATCCTAGCCATTATTTTGTCGAGGGCGATCGCGATTTATGGTTTCAGTGCTTTGAGTAACTGGCTTCACCAAGCCAAAATTCCTTGGCGAGAGCAAACTGTCCTCTGGTGGTCTGGTTTGCGCGGTTCGGTATCGATCGCCCTTGCTCTGAGTATTCCTGTAATGGTGATGGGACGTAGCGAAATTATTGCTAACTCCTTCGGTGTAGTGTGGTTTACCTTGCTGGTACAGGGGTTAACGACTAAATTGCTATTACAAAAGCTCAATTTGTTGGAGGATCGATCGTTACTTCAGCAATACATCGAACTAATTGCGCGTCGAGACGCTCTAGAACAAGTACTAATTCACTTGATGCGGCCTCAACAACTCAATATCGATCCAACATTGCATCAATCTCAACGGGAGTTTGTGGAACAGCAACTTCAGCAAATTCAGATCGATATAATCTATATGCAAGAACAACATCAACAACTCCAAGCATTTAGCCTGCAACAACATCAGGAGGAAATCCTATCAATCGAGTCGCGTATTTATACGAAATTCGTCCAGGCTGGATTGCTAAAAAAATCTCTTTCTCCATTTATGCATAAAGCCTTCAACGAAGGCTAAATGAGACTTGCAATATTTTAAAACTTAAAAACCAGAAGCGCTTACCAGCCGCATATCGGGCGACACACACTTCAGGTTTTTAACTATGATGAGCTACTTATTGTCGGAAGATAATCGCTTGATTACCGCCTTTTTGCAGTTCGTAAGTCACTTGAATAATTTCTGAGCTAATTCCTTCTTGGGCTAAGGTACTACATATTTCATCGATATACTGCGATCGCAATTGAGAAAGAGTCAGTAATGGAAAAATTCGAACTTCTTCAGCAATCCGACATAGTTCGCGAATTGAGTCTAAATGGAATTCAAAACTGAGATGCTCGGAATAGAGAAATAGAAAATGCGAACATAGAGCAAGCTGAAATTGGCGATCTTGAAAATCCAGTTTTGGTAATTCTGCATTGAGATATCTGCCTTCTGACTTGCCGCGATCGTAATCTTCGAGAAATAGAGAAATAGCCTTTTCGCGATTAGCTCGTAAATCGTCGGGTGATTTGTGGTAGTTCCAGCCCCAATTATTCGGACTATTGCGTACCTGCTCGATAATGCCATCAATGCAAGCATCAAAGCGACTTTTAATTTCTGCACTAGTAAATTGATAAATCGGATCGATTGAAGTGACTGCATAACCTGCGGCTGTCATTTCTGCGTTAAAGCTGGCGGGGCCATCACCAATGCCAACTATCGATTTAGAGCGATCGCTTTCCGACAGAGCAAACATCAATTCATATTCAGCTTTAGACCTTCCAAACGGGATAACACTATCTAAAATCATCATGATTGATTCCAAAATATGATTTTTTTACTTTTATCTTGGTGCTTTGCTCCAGCCATTAGCGATCGCCTCAGACTCTGAACAAAACCATTTCTCACCCTTGCTCGCATCAATGTTAGTCGTAGCATAATCTTCCATATTTGGCAGGTGATACAACTTGATTCCCGTACTTGCCGATATATTGCCTTTAATATTGCAACCACGCACAGAATTTATTGCCACAGAAATTAAGCTCATTCCTAAACCAATCAAAAACACAATGGGTATTAACTTCCGCGCCAATTTACGCATATCGCGTTTGTTGATTGGTGTATTTCCATCTATCCGTTTAACTGTAGATTCCTTGTTAAAGTCTTGATTAGAGTTACGCGATCTTTTAGTTAATACTGTAGGTTGGTTGATAACATCTTGAATAGAAGCTTTAGAAGCCCGTATCTTTCCATTTGCTTCGATAGTTTTTTCGTAAAAGATAGTATCTCCCACTATGGGACGACGACCTGCTCCTTTTAATACACTGATATGTAAGAAAACTTCTTTACTCCCATCATCAGGTTTAATAAATCCAAACCCTCGATCGTCTTTCCAAGTTGTTAATTGCCCCTTATGTGGTAAAGATTTCATAAAATATCGTTATTTTGTCTTTTTTCTAGATTAGCCCAAAATGACAACTTAGATTTTCAAGAAAAACATAAAAAATACAGACGATACAACGTATCGTCTGTATTTTGTGGAAATTAATTTAAAGCACTTCTGATTACAAAGCTGCTGCCAACTTCAAATCGTTGGTTTCTAGAATTTGCTGAAGCTCCTCTGCATCAACGGTTTCACGCTCAATCAGATCGTGGGCAATCTTATCTAGAACATGACGGTTATCAACTAAAAGTTGCTTCGCTCTACGATAAGCATCAGCTACAAGAATACCGACTTCTTCATCAATGGTTGCAGCAGTTTCTTCAGAGAAGTCACGCTCAGCTGCAATGTCACGACCGAGGAACATATTTCCATTGGAACGACCAAGTGCAACTGGTCCTAGTTTTTCACTCATGCCGAAACGCATCACCATTTGACGGGCAACCGAGGCAACTTGCTGCAAATCACTCGATGCACCTGTAGTAACTTCTTCTTCACCAAAAACAATTTCTTCAGCGATGCGACCACCGAGGGCTACAGCCATCTGGTTTTGCAAATAGGCGCGGCTTTGCATTCTTTCTTCAGTTGGCAAGAACCATGTAAGACCACCAGCACGACCACGAGGAATGATTGTCACCTTTTGGATTGCGTCGTAGTCGGGCATCAAAGCACCAACTAGAGCATGACCTGCTTCATGGTAAGCAACTAATTCTTTACGCTTTTCGCTCATGACGCGATCTTTCTTTTCAGGCCCCACTAAGACGCGATCCACTGCATCATTGATTTCATCCATCGAAATTTCGGTCAAGTTACGACGGGCAGCCAAAATTGCTGCTTCGTTTAACAAGTTGGACAGGTCAGCTCCTGTAAAGCCGGGGGTGCGACGGGCAATCTTTTCAAGATCGACATCCTTAGATAGGGTCTTCCCGCGTGCATGAACTCCGAGAATTTCTAAACGACCTGCAAAATCGGGGCGATCGACAACAACTTGGCGATCGAAACGACCTGGACGTAGCAATGCTGCATCCAAAACATCAGGACGGTTAGTAGCCGCAACAATGATGATGCCCGTGTTACCTTCAAAACCATCCATTTCGGTGAGCAATTGGTTCAATGTTTGTTCGCGCTCATCATTACCACCGCCTAAACCAGCGCCACGCTGACGACCGACCGCATCAATTTCATCGATGAAGACGATACAAGGTGCATTAGCTTTAGCTTGTTCGAATAGGTCGCGCACGCGAGATGCACCAACACCAACGAACATTTCTACAAATTCAGAACCAGAGATACTAAAGAAAGGTACACCAGCTTCACCTGCAACAGCTCTAGCAAGTAGAGTTTTACCTGTTCCGGGAGGACCAACGAGCAATACCCCCTTAGGAATCTTTGCACCGACAGCTGTGAAGCGATCGGGATTTTTAAGGAAGTCTACAACTTCGGTAAGCTCAAACTTAGCTTGCTCAATACCAGCCACATCGGTAAATGTCACCTGTGTTTGAGGCTCCATTTGCACGCGAGCGCGGGACTTGCCAAAGTTCATGGCTTGGTTGCCAGGTCCAGATTGGGCGCGACGTAGTAGGAAAAATAAACCAACCAAAAGCAAAATTGGCAAAATTAGGCTACTCAAGGTTTGAACCAATGCGCCATCGGTACGACGGGGAGCGACATCAAGTTCAACGTTATTTTCTCTTAGAGTTTTAATAAATTCAGGGTCGTTAGGCAGATTCACGCGAACCTTTTTCTTTCCTTCTGGTCCCCCTGGTACGGTTGCTTCAGCAAAAGTGCGATCGGGACTAAGGGTGACTCTAGAAACACCTGCTGGTTTCTTCCTAACTTCTTCAAGTAGCTTGCTATAGCGCCATTCACCTTGAGCGGCTGGCTGACTATCGAGGAGAGTTGTCCCTAAGGTAATGACGACAATGCCAAGCAGTGCGTACAGACCAAAATTTTTCCACTTTTTATTATTATTGTCGTTTTTATTATTGCTTTTCACTACTACTGCTCCATCGATAGAGTTGTTCTTAGATGATTTTGCCAAGAACGAATGATTTAATTAACTAATCTTAACGCAAGCAGTCTTGGATCTGTCTAAACGGCATCAGAATCCATCTTTGGATCGATAATTCGGCAATGTATTGAGATTAAAAATAGTTTACGCAACGCCTTATATCTAGATTTTAAGCAAGCTTTTGATGTCAGTATTATGATGCTACTTTCAAAATCAAATCGGTAGCAACTCAGTACCTCATATTAAAAAAGCTAATTTGCAGGCTTTGTATGTAAATCAGCTTCATTGATTTTTCGTTTTTAATTGTGACGAAGTACTTAGAAATATAAATACCTGTCGATTAACACATTATTTGTCGCCGTTAACAAATTAGTGTCATACCTTTAAACTAAGTCATTGCAGGCATTTCAACTCTTTTACTATATGTAGGCTCAAAAGCTTAGTTTAACAACTTAATTGTCGTGAAGCAGAATTTTAACAATTTAGTTGTCATTTCTTCAAAAGCTAGAGTTCTTGATTCTTCAAAGAGATTAACGAATTGATTGTCATTTCTTGTGGCGCTATAGTAACATAGTGTTATTAAAAAATAAGGGGTAACGCAAATGCGTGAATATCCTTCTTTAGATGACGTATCACAACAATCATCGTTAAATAGTGAATCAGACTCTCAAGAGTCAAATAAGATAGCGACTCAGCTTTCTAGTGAAGCAATTCTCAAACAGGAAGTAATTCTTAGTTTGCTAGAACCTTGTGATCGAAGCACCTATGGGCAAAAACTAATTGAGGCTGCGGCTAGACTGGGTTGTTCTACTCGGACTGTTCAGAGGTTGGCAAAGAAATGGGAGCAAGTGGGTTCGGTCGCTTTTACTCAAACCCAAAGAGCCGACAAAGGACAACATCGAATTGATGATGACTGGACAAAGTTTATTACCAAGACTTATGTAGAGGGAAATAAAAATAGTAAGCGTATTACACCCGCACAGGTAGCGATCCGTGTAAAAGCTAGGGCGCATGAACTAGGGCTGGAGAAATATCCCAGCCACATGACCGTCTATAGAGTTTTAGAACCTGTGATCGCAAAGCAGCAGGAATCTAAGAGCGTTCGGAGTGTGGGCTGGAAAGGATCGCGACTGGCACATAAAACAAAAGATGGTTCATATCTTCAGCCGTCGTATAGCAATCACGTTTGGCAGTGCGATCATACTCGCGCAGATGTCATGTTGGTAGATCAACATGGAGAGCTAATAGGTCGCCCTTGGTTAACGACGGTGGTTGACTCATATTCGCGTTGCATCGTAGGTATCAACTTAGGTTTTGACGCACCAAGTTCTCAAGTGGTGGCTTTAGCTTTGCGTCATGCAATTTTGTCGAAAAATTATGGCTTAAACTATAAGCTCAATTGTGAATGGGGTACTTATGGAAGACCAGAGCATATCTTTACTGATAGCGGCAAGGACTTTAGATCGAATCACGCCCAGCAAATTTCTTTACAGTTAGGTATTAGTTGGCATTTTCGTGATCGCCCTTCAGAGGGCGGTATAGTCGAGCGTCCGTTTGGAGTTTTGAATACACAGTTTTTCTCTACACTATTGGGGTATACAGGCTCAAACGTACAAGAACGTCCTGAAGATGCTGAAAAGAGTGCCTGTCTCACATTAAGGGAATTAGAACTGCTGCTGGTACGATTCCTAGTAGATCAATACAATCAAAGCCTTGATGCACGTATGGGAAATCAGACAAGGTTTCAACGATGGGAAGCGGGTTTGATTGCTACCCCAAGTACAGTTTCAGAAAGAGAGTTAGATATTTGCTTAATGAAGCAAACTCGACGCACTATCTATAAAAACGGCTACGTGCAGTTTGAAAATCTGATGTATCGAGGCGAAAACCTCGCAGGGTATGCAGGCGAAAATGTAGTGCTGCGATACGACCCTAGAGATATGACAACTGTCTGGGTGTATCGCCAAGAAGGTGGTGTAGAAGTATTTCTTGCTCGTGCTTTTGCTCAAGATCTGGAAACGGAACAGGTATCTCTGGATGAGACGAAGGCTGCTAGCCGACAGATTAGGAAAGAAGGCAAGACAATTAACAACCGAGCTATTTCAGAAGAGGTGCGCGATCGGGATATTTTCCTATCTCAAAAGAAAAACCGCAAACAGAGGCAGAAGGAAGAACAAGCTCTTGTACGAGAAGGATCTCAAAGCTCTTTACCAAAGCCAATAGAAGAGGCAGAGGGGTCAGAGGAACAACCTAAACCTAAACTAATTGCAGAGCGCCCCAAGGTTCTGGATTACGACCAACTTCAAGATGATTATGGATGGTAAATAATGACTGAAGCACAGGCAGTTGCCCAGCAACTAGGCGGAATTAAGCTAGATAGCGATGACTTGCGAATAGAAATCGAACGACTAAGACGTAAGAACATTGTAGAACTTACACAGGTACAAGCTTTACATGACTGGCTGGAGGGTAAGCGCAAATCAAGGCAATCTTGTCGAGTAGTTGGAGAATCTCGTACTGGTAAGACAGTTGCTTGCGATGCATATCGGCTAAGGCACAAGCCGACACAGGTAGCAGGTCAGCCGCCGATTGTGCCTGTCGTCTACGTTCAGCCTCCTCAAGATTGTGGTTCTAGGGAATTATTTGGGGTAATTATCGAGCATCTGAAGTATCAGATGACGAAAGGAACGGTTGCCGAAATCCGCGATCGCGCGTTTCGGGTGCTTAAGGGTTGTGGAGTGGAGATGTTGATCGTTGATGAGGCTGACCGTCTTAAACCCAAGACCTTTGCTGATGTGCGCGATCTTTTTGATAAATTGGCGATTGCTGTGGTTCTGATTGGAACCGACCGACTCGATGCCGTAATTAAGCGGGACGAACAAGTATATAACCGCTTTCGCGCTTGTTACCGATTTGGAACCATTTCAGGAGAGCAGTTTAGGCAGACTGTAGAAACTTGGGAATTAGATGTTCTACGATTGCCAGTAGCTTCTAACTTGACAAGCAAAGACATGATGCAAATCTTGGCTAAAGCTACAGGAGGCTACATAGGCTTGCTGGATATGGTATTGCGCGAAGCAGCAATTCGGTCATTGCAAAGAGGGCTAAAGAAAATTGATAAGGCGATTCTAAAAGAGGTATGTGAGGAGTATAGATGATCGAATCGCTAGAAATTCAGCCTTGGTTCTTTTGGGTTGAACCTTATGAAGGAGAGAGCATCAGCCATTTTTTAGGGCGATTTAAACGCGCTAACGATCTGACTTCAAGTGGCTTAGGTAAAGCCGCAGGTATTGGTGGGACTTTGGCAAGATGGGAAAAGTTTTGGTTTAACCCTCGTCCTAGCCAGCAAGAGTTAGAAGCACTCGCCAAGGTTGTAGGGATTGATGCTTTCCGTTTGGCGCAAATGTTGCCAACTATGGGTGAGGGTATGGATTGTGAACCGATTAAGTTATGCGGGGCTTGCTATGCTGAGTCAGCTTGCCATCTTATTAGGTGGCAGCTTAAGGCAACACGAGGATGCAGTCGGCATGGGTTGCGTTTGATATCAGAGTGTCCAAAATGTGGGGCTAAGTTTAAGATTCCTGCTTTGTGGATTGATGGGCATTGCCACAGATGCTTTACAACTTTTGCAGAAATGAGGAAATACCAAAAGCCTGTAAAGCCTACTTAAAAGACCTAAATCATAGCTTCAGAGAACTTTACAGTTCATATTTAAGATTGCTCTATATCAAACTTAATAACAGCGTCTGTAGTTCGATCCGACCAGTACCGCGATAAACATTACCTTCCCAGAGACATTCTGATGAATTCGGAGAGTATAGACACAAATAGCCTTTGGCTGGTTCGCGAAAATAGAATAATGGCATTTTTGCAAGCCGAAGTAAGGCTGCTTTTTTCCGATCGCGCAATTGCTGCACCGCAGTATCGTGATAGATGCCTTGGTACTCAAAGCAAGCTTTAACGAATATGCCTAACTGAGATCGCTGTACGAGGGAGTAGTCAATAGTACTGCACGAGAAATAAAAGTCACGCAGTTCTGCATTGGCTACACTCTCAACAGAAATCACCTGCGCGACAACTCTACTTAGTCCTAATTCTGGCAGGATAACTAAATTAGATTTATCTTCAATCAGTCCTTCAAGAAGCTCTTGAACAGCTAGCTGACTTTGGGTCATTAAAGATTTTGCAGTCATCGCGAACCTTTATTGATTAGAAGCAAACGATAGATACAATAATACCTTAAGTTAAGGTAACTTAGGTTATTCAGCATTAAGTAAAGGTATTACGATGGATTTTGTTGAGTCATTGTTTGAATTAATGCCGAGTAGAAGCGGTCAGAATGTCGGAATTAGTACCTACGTCTCGCCAGAGGTGAAAGAGGCTTTGGAGAAGTGGGCTGCGGAGCAAGACCGTTCGCTGTCGTGGTTGATGGCAAAGATTTTGGTTGATGCACTTGAAAATCAAGGACGACTGGGTAAGCAGAAATCTTGAGGTCAGACAATTTTTAATGTCAGATTTGTTAGATAGATTCTCCTAATAAAGCCTATTACAGCCTGTTGAGTTTTGTGGGATACAACTAAAGTTTCATCCCTGCCATAACCTTAATGTGCTACACCTTTCCTCAACAGGCTGTAGTTATAGTAAACAATAAGTGAATCCTACTTCATACTGAAATAAAGCAGCAGATAAATTAAAATACATTTTCCAATTTACACTTACATAATAAATTTTTTATGATTAAATTTGATTTAAATAGTATTGAAGAATATTTAGTAACTAAGTTTGAGAAATCCCTTTTTAAAGCATCAATTTCATATTTATCTAATTCAAATGATCCATTAAGGTTCAATAGCTTTGCTTACTCTATGAGAGAATTATACAGACATGTACTGTCTAGATTATCACCAGAAGATCAAGTTATAAAGTGCGATTGGTTTAATATCAAAGATAGTAACGAGGGTAAATCCACCAGAAAACAGAAGTTAATGTATGCAATTCAAGGTGGACTAGCAAATGCTTATGTCATAGATGAACTAGGCATAGAAGTTGATGATTTTTGGTTAAAGATAAAAGATAGTCAAGATTTACTCTCAAAATACACGCATGTGAATGAAGATACTTTTGATATTTCAAGTGAAGATTGTGATAAATTTTCAGTTCAAATATTAGAGTCTCTTTGGACAATTTTTAAGGCTATATCTGATACAAGACATGAAATCATATGTCAACTTTATCATCAAATAAGTGATGAAATGATTGATACTTTCGTCTCTAATACTATGTCAGAAATTGATATATTAAGCACTCATTCTTATATAGATTCTGTAGATATTGAAGAATATAAAATAATAGATATTGATTCCAAAAAAATATACTTTTTTGGCAATGGGAATGTTTGTGTTTCACTGAATTATGGTAGTAGTAGAGATGAACCTACAGAATTACAAGACGAATTCCCCTTTGAAGTTAACTTTTTTAGCCCTGTGAATGATCTAAAATCAATACAGATAAATCCTGAAGAAATATTTATTGATACTAGTAGTTGGTTTGGAGATGGTGATAATGATGACGAGTTAAACAACGACAGTATTCAGATTGATCATGATAACAGCTTTGATGACTTTTAAGAAACTTGAAAAAACTTAGTTTAGCTAACCGCGTGAGCAAAATATAACCGCAATAAGAGGATACAGCCTGTTGAGGTTTTGTGGGATACAGCTAAAGTTTCATCCCTAGGGTATTTGCCATAACCTTAATGTGCTACACCTTTCCTCAACAGGCTGTAAGGTTTTGATCGGTAGCGGTTACTTTTATGTTTGAGTTTGAAGAAATTCCCTAGTTTTTTCCCAATTAAGTAGATAACGTTCGATAATCTCAACTGAATAAGGGTCTGGGAGAAGTGGCTGAAACTTGCTAAAGCGGTATGGCGGAAGTTGAGCAAGAATTTCTGTACGGTGTTCGCTACTTTGCCAATCAAAGTTCGATCTTACTTGGTCTAAAACGTAACGAAGTGATTGCACACTTGCATCAGGGGATTCAATGCTGATTTTGAAATTGTCTGCCACAATCTTCCAATTAGAACGAAGGTAAACAAAAAGATATTTGAGGGTGTAGTTAACTTGTCCGCCTGCAAATGTCCACCATGTAACGCGATGACCATCATCGATCATACAAAAGGGTTGTTGGCGAAGTAGCACGCCTAGCTCGTTCCTCTTTTCGACTAGGGAATACCGCGATTGTTCGTCTATGTAGGGATAGTCAGTATCTTCGATGAGAATAGAATGGATTTTTCGGCAGAGTTCATAGCTGAGGATTTGAGGTGAAAAACCGCCCCAACTTGGTTTTGTACCGCGTGGGGCGATCTCCACACGAATCGAGCGCTCCTTGTGGTCAATCGCTTCTACCAGCCAAGCACGTCCACCTAAAAGAAACGAACTCATGGTTGGCACAAGCTTGTCAACAAAGTCTTGTTCGAGGGAGCCAACAACATACCCTGTAGCGGTTTTGACTTTGTAAAGGATGGGGCTGCTGAAAACTGCATAGAGTTCCATAAAGTTTTTACGCCCAAAGATTTTCTCAGCGCGTTCACCTATGGATAGTAAGCCGCCTGAGTAAAAGAGATAACCTTCTGCAATTGCATGGTCAATGAGAGTTTTGTATTCTTCATCGGTAATACCTCGAAAGTCTGGGATGAAGGACAACTGCTGCCAAGCCCGTTCTGGACTAATTGCACCAAATTGTAAAGTTAATGCCAGCAATTGGTGTACTAGGACTGTCCAAGCCCGATCGCTACATCGTACTGATTCCACCCAGCCCGATCGCGCTAACTCAACAATGGCGATCGCTTGCAACACCGTCTCCATATCTTCACAGTAGAAGGTTGTATTAGCTGTTTGCCCTGCTCTCCTGCCCGTTCGTCCAAGACGCTGGAGAAAGGAGGAAACGGTACTGGGGGCATTGGCTTGCAGAACATTATCGAGATCGCCAATATCAATACCTAATTCAAGGGTACTGGTGCAGAGAATACAAACGTTATTTCCGTTTTGAAAGCTTTCTTCGGCGGCTTCGCGTTCGGTGCGAGATACGGAACTATGATGCACGAAGACCTCAGTGCTACGATCGCGCATCCGTTCGGCAACATCTTCAGCAAGGGCGCGACTTTGGCAAAAAAATAGGCTTTTCTGACCGAGGGCTTTGCGACTGGCTTCACGGGCGATCGCTCCTAAGACATCGCGCTGAAAGATCGCAATTTCCCGTTTAGCAGGAATTTTAGGCGGATCGATTACTACGCCTTGACGTTGGGATGAACCCTGCAACCAGATTAAAATTTGCTCAGGATTTCCCACAGTGGCGCTTAATCCTACACGCTGTACGTCACGATTAGGTGAATTATCAAGCGGATTAGCGGCAGTAATTAGGCGTTCGAGTACAGAAAGTAAGTGTGTACCGCGATCGCTACCTGCGAGGGCATGGATTTCATCGATAATTATGGCGCGGAGATCCCCGAAAAGTTTGGTATGAGGTACTTTTGCCGATAGCAACATTACTTCGAGCGATTCGGGCGTAGTTAGCAAAACCTCTGCTGGCTCCTTGAGAAAAGCTTGCTTATCTTTACCTTTGATATCGCCATGCCAAACGAAGCTACGCAAGCCGACCATTTCTGCATAGGTCGCAAAGCGATCGCACTGATTGTTTAGCAATGCTTTGATTGGTGCTATGTAAAGTAAACCTACTCCTTGTGGTTCCCGTTCAATAAGTCCTGCTAGAAGAGGAAAGGTAGCAGCTTCGGTCTTACCGCCTGCGGTAGGAGCTAGGACGATCGCATTTTTACCATCAAGGATGGCTTGACCTGCGAGTTCTTGGACTGGGCGCAGTGATGACCAGCCTAACCTTGTGGCGATCGCCTGTTGTAATCTGGGTGGAAAACGGGCAAAAGTGGAACTCACAGCGAAAACTCCGACCTAAAATTCAACAACGGCGTAGGTTTCATTTTCTTCTGGTGCAGAATCGTAATAGGGTAATCCCGATTTGAGGCGACGTTCATCGTCATTGAGATTATCGTCAGATATGCTCAATGTGCTGCTCGGATCGAAGTCGGGATTATCAGCAACGAGATCGAGGATGTTCACAAACTGACGCAAAAACTGACGCGGCACTACGCCCACATCTCCCTTAAAGCCTTTGGTAACTTCAGCAATCAGGCGATCGATAAACTCAAGGGTGATTTTTCGTTCGAGGTGAATTGGGTCGGGAGCGTTGAAGAGTTCCCGCAATCGTAGGGCTACTTCTTTCAAACGGACGGCATCAAAGGGGGTGAGTTCGAGTTGGGGCTGGCGAGGGTTGCTGAAACCGCCGTAGGTCTCAAATTTAATCCGATCGTGGAGAGGTGGCAATCCCGCAATGCCGCGCTTCGTGTCAAAAAAATCGGGTGTGCCTGTAAAGATCCAGAGCAGTCCATGAAAGCGATCGGCAGCATCGCAGATTTGTCTGATGCCGTTGAGGGATTTACCACGCACGTCCTGGCGCATCCGCAAAATAGTTTCTGCTTCATCGATGACGATCGCCCAACCTTTGTAACCCGCCGCTTTGACAATTTGTAAAATGCCAAGTAGGTAATCGAGAGCTTCACGACTGCCAATGTCGCCTTTAATTCCTGCGGCTTTTTTGGCACTGGCGGCGACATTTTCACTACCTGATAGCCAAGAAATCAGGGCGCTAGCTTCGGCAAAGTTGCCCTGTTGCTTGAAGGTGAAAATTGTTCGCAATACCCTTGTCATATCTTCAGGAACTTGTCCCCCTGTCATGGAGGCGAGTTCTTCATCAAGGCGATCGCGCACGGCATCATCAAAATTTGGATCGTTTTCATCGCGTCCTCCTGCGATCAGCATATCCTCCACCCTTGCAATCCAGCGATCGAGGATGTCTCCCAGTGCACCACGCGGGCAAACATTTGTGCCTATTTCTTGTATTGCCTTGCGATAGACATCATCAAATTTGTGGAAATGCAAGTCATTGTCGGACACAACAATGAAACTGGTAGCAAATCCCCGATCTCGTGCTTCAAGAGTAGCAAGTCGAGACATAAAGGTTTTGCCACAGCCATACCCACCGCGCAAAAATTTAAACACTCCTTCCCCTGATGCAGCAAGATTGAGTTGACGTTGGATTTCTTGGCGCGATCGGTCAATACCAACAGCAAAGGCTTCTAGTCCACGTTCGGGAACGACTCCCGATCGCAGTTTTTCAAAAACGTGTTCTGTATCCTTGATGCTTAGACCCATAGCTATTTCTTCACTTGGTATAACTGGTACAACTTAACGTCAGTTCCACTTTCTGTGATTTATGCAGCGCTTCGCGCCGCATAAATCACCTCTAATCAACTTTGATATAGCGCTTGCCTGATGCAGCAATTTCAACTTGAACATCGAAGGGAACTAAGCTCGCGAATGTCTCAAACTGGGTCGAAAAGCGTCGTGCTTGACGAGGTGAGCCGAGCATCTGCGATAGTTCCGTTTCGACAATCGAGCCATGCTTAGCTAAATGCTCAAATACTTTAACGATCGCAGGATCGTCGAAATTTTCTTGCCAATTATCTAGTATTTGGTCTTTAGTTTGGTCTTTAGATCCTACAACCTCAGATATGACTTTCGGTTGTGAGCCTGCCACATTGAAATAGGTGCTGGGGCTAACTGCTTTTAATTGGACATTTGCCGATGGGTGATAAACCTCAACACGAGATCGACAGTCACGAAGCCCCTTGAGGGCAAAAAATAGCTCAGCCCATTGTTCCCCCACAGGAACGATCGCCTGTTGCCCCTCAAGCCTTGCCCCAGGAGCATCGCGCAATTCAACTAAAATATCGGGATTATCGGGAACGCGAAGCGCAATTGCAACTTGATTGATGGCAGCAAAGGAGAGAATCCCTTGGGCATTGGGGACAGTGACCACGCGGACACGCAAGCGACTTACTCCCAAAACGTCACTCGCAGGCTCGACTTGGAGGTCATAGGTTTCGAGGGAAGTTACGGATGACTTGATAGACTGGGAGCGCACTGCGAGAGTCAGCACAGGAATGACTCGCTCTTGGAGTGTGTTGCCGCCATGAGCAAAGGATGCACCGCTAGCCTTACCTTTAAATAGGGCAGTATCGCGTCGAAATAACAAATATCCCTCTTGACCTTCGTAGTTTAGCGATCGCAGTGAGACTGTCACCGTATCGGATTCATTGCGGTATTCATCGAGGCGGACGTAGCGCCGCGTTGCGCTGGAATAGGCAACCTCAGTGACAGTGCGATCTAACAACATAAAACCGTGATCGGCGGTTAAGACAAAGGCATCAATCCCGATTTTCTGGAGGTTAGCAAGGGCGGCGGCTAGTTGTTGCAGCCAGATATCAAAGCTTGCGGTTCCGACATTAGCCTCACCAGCATCGTCAATTTCACGACTATGGATAACTACCAAATCAGCACCAGCACATCGGCGTTTGAGAGTGTCTGTGCCATCTTGAGTAACCTGCGTCAATTGCAAACTGCGCGACGATCGCTTCCCCTGACTGACGTTATCAATGCTGCGTTCACCCATGGCGCGAACTCTAGTATCTGGGTCTTTGACGGTGTACTCTCCCATCCGTAACCCTTTCTTGAAATCTTTCCCATCAGGGAGTCTGATGCGTCCGTTGGTGCTGACGGGGGCAAGGGCATTCATGCCGATCGCAGTAATAGTTGGTAGCTCGGCATAGATGCCAGAAAGTTGAGCATTATGCCCAACTTTTTCGAGCATTGCCATTAGATCGACTGCCATTTCATAGCGGAAGGCATCAACGAGAAAAAGAGCTACTCGTTTGCCTTCATTGAGGCGAGGCATCACATAACGCTCAAATAACTGCCTTTGTTGCAGTTCGGCTTCAGGTAAAAAGCCCTCATGATCGCATAGATCGGCAAAGGCACGGGCAGTTGCATCTGCCCAATGGCGATAGAGATCGCGCAGTTCATCTGAGGCAGAAACAATTTCTGAAAATTGGGGCGAGCCTGCATCTAGTAACTTCAGGCGGGTCTGTTCAAAATGACGGTGGGCAAGATCGACGGTATAGCCAGATTTGGTGTAACAGTCTAAGGCATCGCGGAGTGTAGCTGCTCTAGCCATAAAAGCAGTTTGTTGAGCGATCGCTTGCCCAAACTTGCCAGCAGCTAAGACAAGTTGCCAAACGTCTCGCCGCTTTGGTTCTCGCTGTAACCAGAGTGAAGGTGCATTGACTCGCTCCTGTCCCCATCTCAACGCAAGCTGCCAGTCTTGATTTTGCAAGGCACTCACAGCAGCAATGAGTACGGCGCGATCTTCTTTTTGAAAGGTGTCGATTTTGCCTAAGTCTTCAGGAGCGATCGCATCAAATTCTTTAACAAGTTTGGCTTCAACCTGCATAGCAAATTCAACGTAGCGGTCGGGATGGCGATCGCGTAAGCGATTGATCAAGGTTACACAGGTATCTTGCAATGGCTTGGACAGCGATCGCAGGGGTTGCAGTTCTGGTAGGTGGGGCGATCGGGTGAGGTCATTGACATATTCGACACACATTAGCCAAGCAGCGAGGGTGAATTCTAGCTCGTCAGCAGAGTTAGGCTCGCGCTCAAGGAAGAACTGCAAGAAATCTCGATCTAGCCCCGTGCGCCGATGTAAGTATGCAGATAGCGTTTGCACATCATCATATGTTGATAGTTTAGCGCGGAGAGAACTGCGGCTATCTAACAATCCTTCCAAAATCCAAGGCAGTTCTAATCCTTCAAGATAGGCAGCAAAGTTGCCAATGGGTCGCTCTATTTCTTGCTGCAACCAGTTTTCGGCAACGGTGAGAGTGAGGTTAGGGGTCTTGAGAAAATTTTCGATCGCATCGGGGGCAACTTTGCCACTCGCCGCATCACGAATCAGGGTAGTTAGCGCTTTTTCGTAGCGCTTGCCAGCCCGATAGAGTTCTAGTAGTGGTGTTTGTCGGACGGTGGTCGAGTTGTGGTTTGGGAGGTGAATTAGAATTCGCTCAGGGTCTATACCGTTGCCATAGGAGGCTAGTTGCAGCAACATTTCCAGATAGCTCCCCCGAAAACCGATCGCAGGAAAATCAAAATCGCCTTTTTGGTGACGTTCGACAAGGCGATCGACAAATTCGGTATAGCGGCTATCAGCGTCGAGCCAAACGACGATCCCATGACGGCGTAGATTATCTTTGATGTCTTCTTCGAGATAGGAGGCGATCGCGTTGGTCATTAAAGCTGCTATTCAAATTTCACACCTAACCTTTTTAACATACCAACAGCAAGCCACTTGCATATTGGTAGGACTTATGCAGAAGTTGCTATAACCCTCACCCCTTGCCCCTTTCCTATTTGGGCGATTTAAATATAAAGACTCTAGATGTTTATTCGTTGATGAGATCGCTTGCTAATTTGTGGCTACTATGACGATTATTCTTCGCTAAAATCCTCGTCCATATCTATAGGAATTTGATCTTCTTCTTTATTTTTTTTACGTTCCTTGCGTTTTTTTTCTTTTTGTTCCAATTCTTTCACTAGCTCAGGATTGCCTTTGATAAATTCATCGCGCAGGGATTGGGAATCGGGTTCTTCAATATGAAAATCAGGGGCGATTTCATCTTGCAAACGCAGTTCCCACTCGTAGGCTTTGGCGGGGTGATATTTCCAGAAGACTCTGTGGGCAACGGCTAGGGATGGGTCTTTCTGGCATTTTTCATCGACTCGACTGGGGAAATAGCGGGCGACGAGGTGTGACCAGTCATAGTCTTTTTTGTTTTGGGCGGTGCTGAGTTCTGACCACCATGTTTTGGGCTTTGTCCATTGGGGTTCGAGCAATGTCCAGAGGGCGGCGCTATTGATCATGACACCATCATCAAGATCCATTTTGAAGGTTGCATCGACTTCACGGGGCGGATCGCTGGGTTTGGTGGGTAGTGCGCCACGTTCGGCGATTTCTTGGACTTTGGTGATGAGGGCTTGCAGTTCTTCTTGGAATTTGCATAGTTCGCTATAGCGTTTTTCGGCTGTGGCTCTTGCTTTACTATCACCTTGGCTACGCGCCGCCATGAGATCGTTGATTTCACCGATGAGGTGGTTTTGGTCGGGGAGGAGGTGGTCAGCGAGGAGGGTTTGCAGGGTGTTGTCTGTCCATTGGTGAATGGGGATGATGGCGACGAAGTTCTTTTTGGTAGATGAGATGGGGAAGTAGATCGGGCGTTGGTCGTAGCGTTTGACGTGAACTTCTTTGAAGTAGTCTTGGCGCAACCATTCGCGGAGTGCTTTTTTTGTGATTTGGGAGCCATGTTCTGCCCATGCCTGATGGATGGGGGCGGCGGCGGGGTGGATGAGGCTGTCGCCGATTTCGGGGAGGTCTTGGCTATAGGCGGAGAGGTAGAGGATGGGTAGAGAAAAGCTAGGCTGGCTGAGCGGAGTCGAAGCCAAAACCCCACTAGCATCTTCGACTGCTCTTGCTACGTTTACCGTCCCTTCGACTTCGCTCAGGGAGCTAGATTTAGAAAACCGTCCCAACGCTAACCCCACAGCATAGGAAATTATGTCTTGGGCGGTGGGTAGGTCGTAGTGGGGATGGTAGGGGGGAAGGGGTGTGCCTGCGGGTCGGTCTACGGCGGTTTGCGCCCATGTTTGGGCGGTGCGCCAAGGGCTAGGACGGGGGCTAATAAATTCTACGGATGTCTCGCGTCCTGCTTCATGTTCGCTAAATGCTTTTTCAAGTTCACTAAATATTTCGTCTGCGGATTCTATGGGGAATAGGGGAAGTCGGTTTACATCTCCAATAACAAAGTTTACGGTTGGATTTAATGAACTAAGTAATTGCCTTGATCTATCACTATTCATCAAACAAGTAATATTTTCCAAATTAGCACCATAAACTGATGATCCTGCATCACTAAATATTCCTGCATGACGGTGTAATCTTGCAGAAAATCTATTGCCAATTGGAGTAAAAGCTACCCCCTGCCTAAAATAATAGATTTCGTTACGAATGTATTGACCAGGGCTTTTTAATCTATATTTTTCTATCCAAACTCTTACCTCTAACCCATCTAAATTCCATAGAACTATGTCAGATAGTGGTTCAAACCATTCACGACCAGCAGCACCTTTAATAAAAGGAATCCACTTAAGTTTCCTAAGATCTGTAATGTTTGTAATATCTGAATAAGGACAAATTAGGACATCTGACAACTTTACTTCCCAGTAATTTCTTTCAAATCGAATGCCATTACGAGTGCCCATTCCCTGTCCCACAAATGAGGTATCCTCAATTTTTGGAGTTTCGGCGTAGCGTTTGAGAAAGGCATCATCCCACCAGTAAATTAGAGGCTTTTCTTTGATGACATTAAAATTTTGTGTTTTGAACTCATATCTTCCCACTTGAGCCAATAAAGCCGCCCGTTTATTTGGTGTTTGTTGAGGAGCTTCGCTAATCTGTAAAGTCTTCGGTTGAATTGCAATACTTAATCGATCAGAAGGTTTTAATTTTTGAAAAATAGTCATAGAAACCGATACAACTTGACCAGAAATTCCTTCAAACGCACCCGTTTCTAAATCCCCTAACAATCGCAAATCATAATTCTCAATCAAAAACTCCCGAATCGCTGAATACTGACTGATAAACATCCAATTTCGCATCGTCAGCAACGCCGAAAAACCACCATCCTTCGCCAACTCCAAACCACGCTGCAAAAACGCCGCATAGAGATCCGCCTTCCCCTTGGGGTAATGCTTCGATAAATAGACAGCATCCGCCATCTTACTCGTCCCCTGATACGGCGGATTCCCAATCACCAGATCATACTGACCCTCCCGCACCATCCGCACAAACCTCACCCCCGCCGCCAACTGCTCACCCCACAACCGCACCCCCAGATCATCACTGCCCGATCTCTTATTTAAAAACTTTTCCAGTGACGCTAAAATCGCTTGATGCTCTCTCAGAGTTGCTGAAGTTTCCCAAAATTGACCCACTAGACCTTCAAGTACATC
Organism: Pseudanabaena frigida; assembly: GCA_003242085.1. Classification (GTDB taxonomy): domain Bacteria; phylum Cyanobacteriota; class Cyanobacteriia; order Pseudanabaenales; family Pseudanabaenaceae; genus Pseudanabaena; species Pseudanabaena frigida. The sequence continues at coordinate 104,140 of QBML01000009.1, forward strand.
TCCTTCTCGATCTTGGAAAGCCTTACCCACCGCCTGATTCACCTTCAACAAACTTCCCCACACATCCGCACCCTTCAGCGCCTCCACAATCTGCATCGTCAGTTCTGGCGGAATCCCCGTCTCCTGCTCCACCTCATCATAAAAATTCAACAACTCAGGATCATCCTTCGGCAAATTCGCCAAATTCAAATTCGCCGCCACCAAATTAATCTGCTTCGGTGCAGCCTTTTTGCAAAACCCCTTCGCCTTTAGCCACAACGCCGCCGCCGCCATCTGCACCGCCCGCGCATCAATATCAATCCCATAGAGATTATTTTCTAAAATGCTATTGGCGATCGCCGCATCCGTCCAAACTTCCCCCCGATGCCGCGCCTCCTCTTGATAAAAAGCAAACAGCAAATCAAAAGCAATCACAAGGAAATGCCCCGACCCACAGGCAGGATCGATCAGTTTGAGATTGCGGAGGGAAAGATTGCGCTGATTGGCTTCGTTTACCGTCCCTTCGACTTCGCTCAGGGAGCTAGGGAAACTATGCTGGCTGAGCGAAGTCGAAGCCAAAACCTCACTAGAATCTCTGACTAAGTTTGCCGTCCCTTCGACTTCGCTCAGGGAGCTAGATCTCACCCAATACTTCCAACGCTGTTCTTGTTCATTCTCAATGGGCATCAACTCATCCAGCGCCACATCTCCCGCCTCGCGCCTTTGCCGCCAATCTTGTCGCCTTGCCTCTAGATTTTCGAGAGTGCGATCGCTCACTGCCTCCGCAACCCAACCATTCGCCGCACAAATATCCAGCCATTGATTATTCAAGCTATTTTGCAATAGCCACTCCACCATATAGCGCTCCGTAAACATTTGCGTCTTACTGGCGATTTCGTGCGGCTCCACCTTACCGCCATCATTCATCTTTTGATCAATACTCTCCCGTTCAGGATCATTCCAATATTGATAGATCCAGCCTAAGGTCGTATCGTCGCGCCACACATCGGGATCGAGCTTCTCTAACTCCTCCACTAGATAGCGCAAAGTAGTCGCTGGCATCGGGATTAAAGCGATCGCGCCACCACGCCCAAACAGACCCGAAAGATCGAGCGCCAGTTCGTCAAATAGTAACCGCAGTAATAGCCCAAAGCCTTCCGTCTCATCCTGCAATAGCTCAGGTGCAAACTCCCGAAATTCTTTGTATGCTTGGCTTTGCCATCCCCCCGTCAATACCTTCGGCTTGATTAAATCCATCGCCTCCAGATGCTTGATGACTGCTAACCGATTCAGCCATGTCGCCGCCGCCAGTTTTTCGAGAGCGCACCGATGGCGATCGGACATTTCCTGCCGTTGCTTCTCTGACACCCTCCCTTTTTTAAGCGTCAGTTCCCCCTTCACCTGCATCGCCAGCCAATCCTCTAACCTTTGGCGGTTACGGCGGCGTTCTTCATCGAGCGTCACCCGATCTAGCTTTGCCCCCATCAAATAAGCGGACTCGACAGCATTATGTAAGTCATTTAGCAGGCGATCGCGCAAATTGCGAATGGTTTTAGAAAGTTGAGCTTTAGCAGAAGTCGTAAGGTAGGACATAGGGGAATCAAATTAAGCGAATACGAATATTTTTCTGGTTTTGTAACTGCCTTAATAGGCGATCGCGCAGGGTATCGACTAAGGCATTGACCTCTTCGGGGGTACTGAGTTCGCGGTAGCGTAAATCAGCGAGTACTTCCACCGTTAACACCTGCTCTTTGGTATCTTCAGAAATTAAGAGATCGAGCAATTCATTTGCCTCAACCTCCGCTTGTTCTAACTTTCGCGCCACCGAGTCACGCAATTCGGCTAGGGTCGGATATAGAGCCTCCGCAGTTGTGTCAATTGCTGCTTGACGAATCGGGCGAATCACATAGTCAGAATTCTTTTCATTCAGACGGGCAAAACCCTTTCTAGCCTTGACTTTGGTGGTGATGGCTTCCACTTGCTGCAATTGACTATCGAGCAGTTCGCGGCGTACCTCTTGATAGCGGGTGGCGATCGCTTGCACATGGGGACGCAAGGCAGCAATATCTCGCCAAGGACGTTCATTTTTTAGGTGTTGGCTAATCGCATGGGCTTCTTCATCCAGTCCTTCTAACTTGCCAATTCCCCTTAATTGATCGATGCGATGGGTCTTAACCTCATCGGCATCTCTGACTAAAGCGATCGCCTCGCTAGTGAGTTCGCTATTATCAATACCGAGCTTTTGCAGTCCATCTCGTAGGGTATCAAGATGTTTTTTAACGGCTCGCACCGTATCTTCAATTTGGCGAGACTTGCAACAATCGATCAGGGCAGCTTGCAACTTTTCTAGAGATTGCGGCAATTGAGGACGATTGGGCAGTTGATTGTACTTATTCTCTAACTCCCGCAGGTCTTTCGCCTTATTGGGAAAGTATTTAAACACAGCATCGGCAATCGCCTCGTTCTCGCGATCGAGTTCAACAAGGAGGCTATCTTTAAAAAACTTACAGATCGCATTGCGATCGCGCCCTGTAATATCACTCTCGGCGGCTGGCAAGATTTCGGCACGGCGCAAGTCTCGATCTTTTTTGAACAGGTCTTCTACGCCCTGATCGCGATAGGAGGTGACAACCTGATTAGTCTCAGTACGAATCCGAATTTTGTTGCCACGCAGCAAACCCAATAAACAAGCTCTCACCACATCCAAGGGATAGCCATAGGGTGCGCCGCCAAATTGGGCGAATAGCACATTGCCAGCAAGTCCATTATTTGTTTCAACTGCCTGCTGGATGCGCTTAGGAATTTCACCGTCACAGGTAGGCACATACTTGCCTGCATCCATGCTCAAAATGCCCAACTCATTGTCCATGAATTTATGAGAAACCCCAGATAGTTGTGGTTTCAGCAGTTGCTCCAGTTCAGAGGGAAAAATCGCAATGTCCTTAAAGTGGACATAAATCTCTGGCAGAATACTTTCCGCCGATCGCTGTAGCAGGCTAGAAAATGTGCTTCCTTGAGCGCGATCGAGTTGACGACCGCGAAAATACATTGACCCCTGAATGAAAGCATTGGCTATAGCATCTTTCACTGCTGTATCTAAGCGATCGCGATTGCTCTGTTCTTCAATTAGCAAGCGTTGTTTGTCCTGAGAAAGCGTCGCAGTCCGCCCCTGATATTTGTCGATGATGTGGCGCGATCTTACTAACTGCCTTGCGAGGTCGGGGATGTCACCGCCACTACCTGACACCCAAACCAAGCGATCGCGCAGGACTTCCTGACCACTCTGAGCAATCCAGATTGTGGCATCTCGTTGCTTGGCATCGCGGCTATAGCGTAAATCAACAATCATCGTTGCCGCATCATTGGGCGAGATCAATCGTTCGTCTTTTCGGAGTCGATCGTCGCTAAAGAATGCCTGCCAACGAAAAGAGCGTCCCTTGTAACGGGGAAGCTCGCTATTGCCCACAATGTCTTTCAGCTTTTCAGCCAAGATAGTGATGATGGCATCATCGTTAACGCTGTAACTATCGCGATCGCGCTGCCATTCCTGACCTGCCGAGCTTTGCAGTTTGTAGCCCAGCTTTTCTGAGTAAGTGATGTGACCGCGATCGCGCAGTTTATCCAATGCCGCCTGTACTGCTGGCTCTTTGTTGCCACTACCGACGCGATCGTAAAGACATTGCCCGATGAACTTGGCAGTTGTCTCACAGTTTTTCTGCTCTTGAATCAATTGCAACAGGGCGATCGCCTTAGCCACCCGCACCGCCATGTCATCTTCCGCGATTATGTCGTCACCAAATAAACGCGCCAGAGTATTTTGCGTATCAACATTTAATGCCGATTGTTGAATCTCGTAAATACTGTCAATGGTCACCAATTCCCCCACTTCGCGATCGCCTAGCTTTTGGGTGCGAAACAGTTCGCCTAGCATTTGCAGCAAGCCACGCACAGCATAGTCATCCCCTTTGGCGCGAGAAGAACTGAGGCGCAAACTACTGGTAATTGCCATTAGCAGATCGATATAACTAGGCAGTAGCGGATAGACATCGACAAAATCCTCCTCCGACATATTTTCGCAATCATAGGCATAGATCTTGAGATCGGGACGATGTTGCTGAAAGAGTTGTCGCAGATGAGCTTCTTGGGCTGGGTCTTTTTTCAGCAAGCGTTTGTGGACAACATCGCGAATATTTGTGGGTGCTAAGTGAACGCGAAACTTTGCTGGAAAGCGATCTTTGAGTTTGCCAATATTGCTTTGGTCGATACTGTCTTCGAGTTGTTGCTGACCTGTCGCCAATAGCCAAACTCGACCTTTAAGCTTCTGCCCAAGGTCTTCAACAAAGGATTGCAACTTCAGCATCCGATTGTCTTTTTGGTGAATGTACTGGCTAACTTCGTCAATGGTAATAAACAATGTTTTATGAGGTGCGCGGCGATCGAGCATATAGGCGATCGCCTTTGTTGTCTCATCCACTGAAGACCCCAAGCCAGTTTTGCTTCCAGCACGACTATCAATCCAACTCATTGGATCGGTGTACTTTTCAGGTTCGAGGCGATGTAAAACCAAAGAGAAATCCTCTTCTGCCAATTGACGATCCTTAACTTCTTCCCAAGGTCGATTTAATGTTTGCATTGCACAGGCGATAAAGTCATCCCAAAGCCCGTCAACTTCGAGCTTCAGTTCATGATCGGCAACATAGTTGCTAGTTTTGCAGTAGCCCAGTCGCTTTTGGACTTCTCGCTTAGCTACTTGGTGGATGTCTTCGTTATCACGGGCTGAAGAACCGATATCAAATACCACAGCGATCGCATCAACCAACCCCATCAACCTTTGCCAAACTGCTCTAAATTCCGCAGCTTTAGGCGAATCGTCACGAGATAGCAAAGCATCTGCCAGTTGTTCTCCGTTCGGCAATGTCATCCCATTGAGCGCTAGCCCTAGCAACTTGGCAAAACTAGATTTACCCGAACCGTAGAAACCTGAAATCCAAGCAGCAGGGAGAGCAACCCCCGATTTGTCTTTTTGCTCTAAATCACGGGCGATCGCCTCAAGTAAGCGCACAAATTGTTCGTGTATGCCTTGAGGGATGCGGATACGGCGTGGATCGCCTTCGGTATAGCCCCCAGTAATGATGTACTCGGAAACTTCTTCGAGCACCTTATCGGGTGACTGTTCGTGAAAATAGACAACAGGGGCAATATCCCTCGTTACATCCCTAACAAAAATATCTTTGACGAACATACATTCTCCTAACTTACGAATAAATTCGCGGACGATAGTCGCGATCGGCAGGCTGTTCTCCCATGAATGAGAGTGAACTAATATCTTGTCTTTCCCCTGGATATAGCAATATGACTGGTAGATTGCCTGTTTTGCCGTCGATATATCTCAGCAATCCCGAAGAACGGAAGAAAGGGTACAAACCTCCCGTTCGCCCCAATAATATGAGTGTCTTTTCGGGAGCTAGTTTGTTGCTCCTCACAAACTCCTCAATCTTATTAATTACATCTTGAGCTAATCCTTCCTGTCCTTCAATTTCAGGTGCAAGTTTTTCTTTAAGGTAGTTCAATCCTCGTTCGCTTTGACGGGCTGTCAGACTTTTTTCGCGAGCAATCATCATTTCAAGATAGCTTGGCTCCATTGCTTTGAGTCTGTCTAGAAATAGTTGAAAAAGCGATACAAACAGAACACTCCAGCCTGCGGCTTGCAATTCATCTCGCATCTGTCGTAGCTTTTGACGCATCTTAAATTCCTTGTCGGGAGAATAGACGGCGATCGCAAATTGATAGTTACGCATAGGGCTAATTTTTGCTCCCCCTTCCGCCATCAAATCAGTTTTGATGGCATCCACAATGCGATCAATAGAACTGCTATCCATAAAATTTGTCATACAGCATCCCCATCATCTGACAGTTCACCATTTGCCCAGCCCTCTAAGTTCTTGTATTTCCAACCAAAATCAGAAAGTTCGCCCATGCGACGAAACAAAATACTTGGTAAGCGATGCAACCTAGTTTCCAAAAAGCTATCAGTTAAGCCAACCGATCGCCAGTAAGGATTGTCGAGCAATGTACCTACAAAGTTGAGATGGCGCAAAAAGTATAGCCAGTACTCTAAGGCGCGATCGCTAACCTGCGGATATTCTAGAGTCCGCTTGCCTATATTTGTTGAACATAGTCCCGCCGATGCTGTGGCGGCAATTAAACCAGTTGCCATGCGAGATAAGGTGGCAGGAGCCCATCCTTCTATTCCCGTTTGCTGGCTTGCCCATCGCGCAACCGTATCTCGGTCAATCGTTGGCTGAGGAAGCGTCCGCCGATGCAGGAGATAGGTGTCGGTAAACGAGCGATAAAGCGGATCGACCAGTTGCAAATGCCAATGACAAAGATTTCGGCGCAAGACTGGATCGCGTGGTTGCCAACGATGCAACACCGATATAGCTGCGGGATAAGCGTTGTAGCGTTGGGCAAATTCTTTGATGAGTAGTTGCGTGCGTGCCATGCTCCTACTACCAAACCAGCGTTCCTCAAAAGCCCTTTTGGTAATTTCTCCAAGGAGCAGATTGTTGGATATATCAGAGCGATAGTGTTGCCAGTAGCTATAGCTTTCTTCGGTGACTAGAGACACGCGCAGCAATCGTGTGTGAAATTGAACGACTTCTGCACCATAACTTTGTAAATCTGTATCAACACTTTGCTCAGTAACTTTCTTAGTGTCTTGTGGCGAATCTTGAAGCACCTGTAAAGGATTAGGATTAGTAGTCACAATCATAAAAGCTAATCCTCAACACGATAAAACGGCATAGGGTATTCTTTATCCCACGGAGTAAGTGCTGCTACCAACGCCGAAAAATTCCTTGCTGTTGTACCAGTATTAATTACTTCTCTCCCCCCGAAGACAGTTCGATATTCACTACTACCACAGCGATCGCAAATTTGTTTTGCCAGTGCCTCACAATCAAAACCATTTCCCCAGTCAATTGGCAAGGTCAGCTTTTTGTTAAGTCGTTTCCTTTCGGCTAGGCGATCGTTTAACTGCTCGTCAATATCAAACCCACAAAAGAACAGAGTGCGAATTTCGTCAGGGGCTGCCATCCTTTGCCGAGCACGTCGATCTACGGCGATCGCGGCATCACGAACTGCTTCCCATCCAGCATAGAATTTTGTCCGAGGAAAAAGACGCGATAGTAGATCGGCTCCCCCATCTTCATCGATTAAATCAGTACGCCACCATCCTAAGCGTGTCGGCTGGCAAATTCCTTCCCCTGACCATGCGATCGCCATTTGCCAGTCCAAGATTAGATCTAATGTCTGCACATCCATTTTTTAATACCTTCGATGTTTCAGCCATTTTCGTGAAACATTCCATGAAATCTCGTCTACTTTTTTCATCTTTAGTGTAGCGAGTTTAGCGCCTAATTACTATTTGATTAGGAGGAAGAAATACCTTTTCATGCTGTTTGATGGCTTGAGTATACTTTTGAGACTCGGTTTTGTATTCTTCAAAAGTCTGTAGTCTTTGCCCAAAAGCTCTAAGAGTAAGTGCTAACTTCTGACCAACTATCCCAGTCCAAAAAGGGATGACAGGCTGACCGTTACAAATAGCAGAAAGAGCCTTCTGTGGATCAAAATCAAGAAAAGTGGGCTTTTTGCCATATTCAGATTGCCACAACATAAACTTTCGCATAGCTTTGTATTCAAACGGCTTATCAAAAAAGTCAGGTTCTACCTTTTTAACTTCATCTAAAGTCTCTTGAGACAATTCAAAACTCAGCCCCGCAGTCAGAAAATATTGCATGACCGTCAATTGCAATAAATCTGACACCGTGTAATAGACATTACGTCCTGTCCCAGCAGTATTTACAGTTGGTACAATCACCCCTTTCAATCGCCAATGCTGTAACTGACGGGAAGTACAGCCTGTGATTTTCGCAGTTTCAGTACTTGTAAAAAAGTTACTACTCATAGTGTGAATCGTCTACAAAATCACTGCATATTGAAATCATAGCGGTAATATAGCAGTCCTAAATCATTTATGAGAAAAATAGGGCTTCGACTTCGCTCAGCCAACGATATAAGCAGGCTGAGCGAAGTCGAAGCCTCTCACAACTCATTTAGGATTGCTATACAGACAATATGTTCCTATTAATACACTTTTTTCAGCATATGCATTCTATAAATATTGACTTATAAAAACATAGTGTTACTATAAGCTCATGAGTAATATAACTATTCAGTGCCGCCTTATTACCAATGAATCTACCCGTCAAATGCTCTGGCAACTGATGGCAGAAAGGAACACACCCTTAGTTAATGAATTGCTTGAGCAAGTTGGACAACACCCAAAATTTGATGCTTGGCGGCAATCTGGCAGATTACCTACTCACGTCGTGCGAGAGTTTTGCAAAGTCTTGAAGGTTGACTCTCGATTCATCGGTCAACCTGCACGGTTCTATGAATCAGCGATCCGAGTAGTTGACTATATCTATAAGTCTTGGTTAGCAATTCAGCGAAAGCTACAGCGCAAACTAGAAGGTAAAATTCGCTGGCTTGAAATGCTTAAAAGTGATATCGAACTAGCAGAAAATTGCGATCGCGATTTAGAAGCTATTCGTACTAAAGCAACTGAAATTTTGTCTCAAATTACCACTGCATCAGTCAAATCTAATACTCAGCAGAAAGGTTCAAAGAATAAGAAAACCAAAAAAAATACCGTCTCCGAAGGTAATCGGAGTATATCTAGCATCCTTTTCGACCAGTACGCAGAATATGAAGACTCTTTCAGTAAGTGCGCGATCGCTTATCTGCTAAAAAATGGTTGCAAAGTCAATAGCAATGAAGAAGACCCAGATAAATTTAAAAAGCGTCATAACGTACTAAAAAATCAAGTTAAGCGATTGACCGAGCAGCTTATTGCCAGAATGCCCAAAGGTCGAGATTTAACAGGGCAGAGTTGGTTTGAAACCTTGATAACTGCTGCAACTACCGCCCCTGAAAATGAAGAAGAAGCAAGTTCTTGGCAAGCTAATCTTCTCAGGAAATCTATTGCTGTACCTTTCCCTATAACCTTTGAAACCAACGAGGATATGTCTTGGTCTGTCAACCAGAAAGGAAAGCTATGTGTGCGCTTCAATGGTTTATCCGAGTGCTCTTTTGAGGTTTACTGCGATAAAAGACAAATTCACTGGTTTAAGCGCTTCCTAGAAGACCAGCAGATTAAACGAGACAGTAAAGACCAGTTCTCTAGCGCACTATTTACCCTTCGTTCAGGTCGTCTGGCATGGCAAGAAAATGAAGACAAGGGCGATCCTTGGACTGTCCATCGCTTAACCCTGTTCTGCACTATTGATACACGTTTATGGAGTGCTGAAGGCACAGAACAGGTGCGCCAAGAAAAGGCTACTGAAATTGTTAAAACAATTACGCAAACCGAAGCGAAAGGTAGTCTAAATAAGAATCAGGAATCTTTTATTAAACGAAAGAAATCTACACTTGCTCGAATCAATAACCCATTCCCCCGTCCTCACAAATTAATATATGCGGGGCAACCTCATATTTCTGTTGGGGTAAGTCTTGGTTTAAAACAACCAGCAACCGTTGCAGTGGTAGATGTCAATACTGGCAAAGTATTAATCTATCGCAGTATTCGACAACTACTAGGTGATGATTACAACTTGCTCCATCGTCAAAGATATCAACAACGGACAAGCGCTCATCAACGGCATAAAGCTCAAAAGACCTTTACATTTAGCCAATCTAATCAAGCCGAGCTAGGGCAGCACGTCGATCGCTTAATAGCCAAAGCTGTCCTAGCGATCGCTCAAGAATTTAAAGCCAGCAGTATCGTCTTACCAAAGTTAGGTGATGTAAGGGAAATAGTTCAAACCGAAATCCAAACCAGAGCCGAGGAAAAAATTCCTGGTTGTGTTGAGGTTCAAAAGAAATACGCTAAGCAATTTCGAGTAAACATTCATCAATGGAGCTATTCTCGCCTAATCCAAAGCATCCAAAGTCAAGCTGTAAAAATTGGTATTGCTATTGAAGAAGGACAACAGCCTGCAAGGGGAAGTCCACAGGAAAAAGCAAGAGAACTAGCGATCGCCGCCTATCAATCTCGGCATTTAGTTCAAGTTAATTAGCTATCAGAACCTTGAAAACTAAATAGTTTAATAGCGCCGCAATTCATGTTTCTTTGAAGCCTCTGTGTTGTGATAAATATGGGTTAGTTTGGCTGTTGTAAGACAGTCTTGCTTTCTGACCCTAGTAGCTGCCAACCCCGATGCTGCTGTCTGAATAAGACAGGAATAAGGTGCGCTCCCAGCAATAAGGGCGCGGGTAGACCGATATGGTGGCTACTAAATCACCCCCGATCGAGGGGGAACCCTCTCTCATTCTTGATTTGAAGCCCATTAGGAAGGTTTAAAATTCTTGTGGGTTCGCGCAAATCTTAAATCACATACTCCGCAATGGTTTAATGTGTAACTCCTTGCTCGAACTCAAACAAGAAATTATGCTCTGGCAGGGCGTTTATTAGATTCGCGGAAACCTCATTTGAAATATATCTAGATGTATGTTTCAGAAGGCAGGGTCGCAATCGCCCTCCCAGACATAGGCGGGTTGAAAGGAGAACATGGGTTGGTACAAGTTTTTAAAAAAAAGTCGCAATCGCCCTCCCAGACATAGGCGGGTTGAAAGACCGCAGTTAATGCCTCAACATATACTGCTACCGCTGTCGCAATCGCCCTCCCAGCCATAGGCGGGTTGAAAGTTAAACTTTGATGGACATTGCCCATGCGATCGCGAGTCGCAATCGCCCTCCCAGACATGGGCGGGTTGAAAGACAATATACTCCCGCCAATCACTATGATGCAGGTGTCGCAATCGCCCTCCCAGACATGGGCGGGTTGAAAGCTATTAGAGTTGGGTTTGATAGTTTGAAGCGGCGATGTCGCAATCGCCCTCCCAGACATGGGCGGGTTGAAAGAATAGCCATTTTATTGATTGCGACCCCAGCAAAGTGTCGCAATCGCCCTCCCAGACATGGGGCGGGTTGAAAGATAGTCTTAGAAAAGTCTTAGAGCAGATAATTGTCAGTTATTTGCCATAAGGTCGCAACCGCCCTCTGAGACATGGGCGGGTTGAGCTAGAGTAAATACCTCAATCTTTCAAGATAGGTAATAAGAGGGTTGAAAGAGAGCACCACGTTGACACATTATTTATTTTTTATATAAGCTTAAGCTCCGACGACATCAATTTGTTGTCGCCACTAAACGACATTAATTAGTTAAACTGGAAGTTAAAGAGCGTAAATGACACTAATTTGTTAACGATGACAAATAAAGTGTTACTCGACTACTACAAATGAACACAAGTGGACTCGAACCACCGACCCCCACGATGTCAACGTGGTGCTCTAACCAACTGAGCTATGCGTTCTGACGGACTAATAATATAACATAGTGAAAGTGAATTCAACAGAGAATCTATGAAATTAATTTTGTATAGCAAGCAGGGCTGCTGTCTGTGCGAGGGATTGCTAACAAAATTACAACAGGTTAAAAATGTGGATTTTGAGCTAGAAATTAGGGACATTAATAGCAACTCTAACTGGTTCGATCGCTATCAATATGAAATACCTGTACTTTGCCTACTCAACGATCGTCAGCAAGAACAAGAACTGCCTAGATTCCCCCCGCGATCGCCTATCGAAAAACTAGAAGCAATGCTCCAACGCTACAACTAAACTTCTCAAACTTTATGGTAACCATGAACTTGTAAGCACTTGCTTAGTTGTAGTAAGGGCATAGATATCAATAACCCCTGGATATCTAGATGCGCCCCGCGTTTTTAAACTAGACATGCCCAATGCAATTTTGATATTGCCATTATCACCAGATTTACCATAGCGGCTGAAGCGGCTATGGGCATTGACAAAGATCGTACTGCTGTTAATCCGACTAACAAAGCGATCGCGCTCAGACAGAGAGTCAGTTAGCAAAACATCAGCATGACCGCTACTGTACTGATTGATCCAAGCGATCGCCTCTTCAGTATCATCTACAACTTTGATCGCGAGTGTCTCATCTAGATAAGCCTGCCCCCAAATATCTTCAAGCTCAATCGCCTGTTCAAGCAGAACTTGGCTTTGTTTATCAGTTTCATCGCTATGGGACTCTTCTAGAAACTGCCGAAAATACGCAGTTGTTTCTGAGCATCCCCGTACCACTAGACCCTGCTTTTTTAAACCTCGAATCCATTCACATAAGCCGCGATCGAGCCATGATTGATGGACTATCACTTTTTCGATCGCGTTGACCGCGTCAGGGTCACCCTTACGGCTATTTAAAATAATCTCTTTCGCAAAGTCCAAATTTCCAGAAGCTGATAGATATAAGTAGCAATTACCCATCGCGATCGGCAAAGCTGAGATCGTCGCCTGTTTACTCACTTGTTGCACAAAGCTAGGACGACCGTAAGGAATCACTAAGCGTAAATATTTTTCTTGGACGATTAACTCCTTTAGCGTCACCCCTTTCGGTACAGAGGTCATACAAGCTTCAGGGAAACCTCTAGAAATCAGCACATCTTTAGCAATCGCAGCGATCGCCTCTTGAGTATTAGTACCTTCGTTGCCACCTTTAAGAACGATTGTATTACCGACCTTCAGACACATTCCCGCCGCAATTAATCCTAGCTGGGGAAAGCCTTCATATACAAAAGCGACTACACCTAGAGGAATACGCTGATAACCATTAATCCCGACATGAAGAGTTAAGGGATCGGGCAAATTTGAAAGCTGTTTAAGACATTCGATCGCATGGTTAAGACGTTCTGGAGTTAGTTTAAGCCATTCTAGAAGCAGCTCAGGCACAGCCATATCGCGACTTGCTTCCAAGTCTAGCGTATTCGCTTCTAGAATCGAATTTTTATGCTGCTTAATCGCCTCAGCAAGTTCTAATAGCATCGCATCGCGATCTCTAGTTGAGATTTGCGCTAGTTGCAGTGCTGCTGTATGGGATTTATAAATGAAGCCTGTAAGGTCTTCTGGTGACATATCTGTAGTAAGTAATTTAAAGATTGTGGCTACGCAGCAAGAGCAATCGCCATATTATCAAAATCAAAAGGGCAAACAACAAAATAGCTAGGGGAATAACAAACGCTGATTTCAGATTTAGTGTCCACAAGATTACTAATGCAAAAAAAAGTAAAGAGGCTATGTAAATCAAAACTGTTTCTAGCAAAGGATGCTGATTATATTCACGAATGGCTTTCCATCTACCAACCCATTGCCATACATGGCGTTGAGAGTCAATACCACCCAATTGCAATAAATTGTAACCATCATTCTCCAACTCAAATAACAGAGAGCAGCGATCGCACCCAAAAGCATCAGTTAGTGCGATCGGTTTCAGCTTTCCTCGTTTGCGCGGACAAGGACAAGGATAAATTTGCTCTAGATCGATTTTTTGAGGCTTATGAATATGCACTAGTCAAACATGCTCAACAGAAAAGCTAAAGGTAAATGCTAAAGGTAGACTCAGAGCAGAAAATAGATTAAAACGATTGTATAGCAATAAAACCGAGAAAATAAAGATGCACTTGGAGATGGCATTTTAGCCACGGAGGCAGAGGCTCAAACAAAACTTTCTCATTTGCTACAAATTTTTGCAGTAAATCACCTATATTGCTGTATCATTCTATTCGGTGTAAAAAACACTTTACCCAAGCGGATGTGGCGGAATTGGTAGACGCGCTAGATTTAGGTTCTAGTATCTTTGATGTGAGAGTTCGAGTCTCTCCATCCGCATTACGACAAAGAGAGACGGCACAAAGTGCCGTCTCTCTTTATTTGGCTTTGCATTGATGATTGCTATAAGATGAAATTAAGGTTGATTTCGACAGACAGCTAACCTTGATTTTATTAATGGCTCTAACCTATGACGACTGCAAATAGAGAAAATCGATCTTTTTGGCGCTGGATTATCAACGATACGACAGTTTTTGTAATCAAGCGGCTGGGACAGGCGATCGTTGTGGTTTTGGGCGTTTCGATCTTAAGTTTTTTTGCAATTACCAAATCTCCAGGAAATTGTTTTTCGGAGTTGCGAAACAATCCCAGCACGCCGAAAAAGACCATCGAGCAGTTGGAAAAGCAACTAAACTACGATAAACCAGAGGCAGTTCAATATCTTTTATGGCTGCGGAATACTTTAAACGGGGATCTAGGAGTACGTTGTCAAGGTTTAGCACCTGTCACACCGCTAATTGTTGAACGAGCTGGCAATACTTTGCTTATGTCCATTGCTTCGCTGGTAACAACATGGTTGTTGGCGATTCCTCTCGGGATCTACAGTGCTGTTAAGCAAAATACTTGGAGCGATCGCATAATCCAAGTAATTAGTTATGCCACACAGGGTTTCCCTAGTTTTGTATTGGCAATTTTGCTACTGATGCTTGCCCAAAATACTGGCTGGTTTCCCGTTGGTGGCATGACTAGTATCGAATTTGCCGATCTATCACCCTTTGGCAAATTTTTGGATGTTGCCCACCATATGATCTTGCCAACTTTGACTTTGACTGTAGTCAGTTTTGCGGGGCTACAACGAATTATGCGCGGAAGCTTGCTGGATGTGTTGAGGCAAGACTATATCAAAACTGCTCGCGCCAAGGGCTTACCTGAAGGGAAAGTGATCTATGTTCATGCGTTGCGTAATGCGATTAACCCTTTGATTACTTTGCTAGGATTTGAATTTGGGGGGTTACTGGGCGGGGCATTTATTACAGAGTTCTTTTTTAGCTGGCCGGGCTTGGGAAAATTGCTATTGGACGCAACTAAAGAAAAAGATACTAATTTAGTGATGGCAGGTCTGATGTTGGGTACTTTGATGTTAGTTGGTGGGAATCTGATCGGTGATTTACTTCTCAAAGCCGTCGATCCTCGCATCAAGCTAGATGATATGGATTAGAGCAAAAGAAAAGCGGCGAAAACCGCCGCTTTTCTTTTGATTTGGATTTATACCAATTCACAAAAGTGTGACGACACTTTTGTGAATTGGTATAAATCCAGTAAGGGTTTTAAAAACAGAAAATGGCGTAGCCACTTTCTGTTTTGGTATTAGAGAATATTCGAGATTATATCGAGAATAATATTTTTAAGTGGATCGATTACAACTACATTAGAGCCAACGACAAGAATATTTGTATTGGCAGGCAAATTGACATAGTTCACAACAGTTGTAGGAATTAAGATCTTCTTGGCGATCCCAGGTGGTAAACCTTTACCACGAGCTAGGTTTTTCTGAATTCCGGGTGGTAAGGAACTGACTTGGGTATAGATTTGCTGACGTAAACCATTATCGATGAGGTAGCTATATGTGCTTGTACCACGAATAATCTCAACAATTTGAGTGCGTTGAAGTGCGGTCAAGCTGAGTAACTGTATGGAAGTAGTAGTGGTAGTAGTAGTTACGCTGTTTGTCGTAGGTTTACCTTTATTTGGATTTTTAGCTTCAACAGCACTGCCAAGCAAAGCGCCGCTCCCCAAAGCTAAAGTACACAGTATCAAAGTAGTTTTTTGATGCCATTGCATGACTCATCAATCTCCATAATTATTGAAATTATTTAATCTTTATCCCCTAGTAATTTGTAGACTCATAAATTTTTAATTAGTTCCTTCGGACAAAGACATTAAATAGAGTTGCGGCGCGGAGCATCGCAACTCTATTTAATGCTTGAATTTGGCTTAGCCAATTAAGCGATCGCGATCTGATGGCAATATTGTTAAAATCGATAAAACTGTCGCTTATGGTTAACAATGTTTCCTTTACATGATGATAATCCGACTCAAGATACTTCTATAGTTGTCTATACATTGATTCTGATCAACGTGCTGATTTTTGGATATCAAGTCAGTTTACCAAATTTCCAGCTTACAGAATGGATTGGGAGTTGGGCATTAGTGCCAAAGGAATTCATCGCGAACCCCTCAAAACAGGCGATCGCGCTAATATCATCACAATTTCTCCATGCTAGTATCTTTCATTTAGTAGGAAACATGTGGTTTCTCTATCTATTTGGCAATAATATTGAAGATACACTTGGGCATTGGAAATTTCTGTTCTTCTATTTACTTTGTGGCATAGTAGCAGGAGGAGTGCAGGTAATAACCGCACCGATGTCAATGGTTCCGATGGTGGGAGCTAGCGGCGCTATATCAGGTGTAATGGGCGCTTATCTAGTGAGATTCCCCCGCGCTAGAATTTTGAGTTTAGTATTTCTAGGATTTTTTATTACCGCAATTCCAATTCCGTCAGCAGTATTTTTGGGATTATGGATTGCTGGACAAACCATCTATGCGGCGATGGCTAATCCAAATATGCCAGGAATAGCTTATTTAGCACATGTCAGCGGTTTTGTCATTGGCGCGATCGCCATCTTCTTATTCTCGAAGCGATCTGAGCATTAAACTCTGAGTTATTTAACTTGCGCTCCTAAGTTAACTGTAAAAGTTGTGCCCTGTCCGACTTTGCTCTCCACTTCAATCTGTCCCTGATGACTATCAGCTATCGCCTTTGCGATCGCTAAGCCTAGACCCGATCCACTAGTGGAAGGATTTAGAGATTTAGAGCTAGATTTACTACTTTTTTGCGGTTGGTAGCGATAGAAACGCTCAAAAACCTGAGATAACTCTGCTTCAGGAATGCCAATCCCAGTATCTTTAATTTGAACTTGAATTTGATTTTGAGAAGGAATAGGCTGTACGATCATCTGCACCTTACCGCCTGCAGGAGTAAACGCGATCGCATTGCTGACTAGATTCGTAAATAAGCGTCCTAAGCGATCGCGATCGCCTAATATCACTAAATTTTGTTCGTCGCTAGGCAATTCTAAAGTGACTTGCTTTTGTTGAGCGATCGCCTGTTGTTCTTCTCCGACTTCATGCAAGATTTGCGATAGATTGCAAGATTCGCGTATTTGACTCGTAATACCTCCGTCATGACGCGCCAAAAAGAGCAAATCTTCAATTAATCGACTAAGACGACGGGTGATCCGTTCGATCGTTTCAAACTGCGATCGCTGAAATTCTGGATCGGGCTTCGGGTCAGCAAGAGCCACTTGGACATTGGTTTGAATTACCGCGATCGGATTGCGAAGCTCATGGGAAGCATCGGCTGTAAATTGTTTTAGGCGTTGATAGGATTCGCGTACGGGTTCCATAGCGATGCCTGCTAACCACCATCCGCACAATAC
Source organism: Pseudanabaena frigida (assembly GCA_003242085.1). GTDB lineage: Bacteria > Cyanobacteriota > Cyanobacteriia > Pseudanabaenales > Pseudanabaenaceae > Pseudanabaena > Pseudanabaena frigida. The sequence goes on from QBML01000009.1 coordinate 121,369, forward strand.
AACTACTCCTACCATCAGCACTGTGCCAACCGCAAGGTCGAGAAATAGCTGCCTGACTGGTTTCGTAACTTCAAACCAAGGGTGACTAATCCGCAGATAACCTAGTAGTTTTCCATTAATTACAATTGGCTCTGTCATCTGTCGCAATGGCTCTGCTTCTGACAAATGTACAGTGCGGTAAACTGGCTGTAAGATTCCTTTTTCGCGTTCTTGTAAAGACTCCACATTTCCGTTAGTCGTCCAGAGTATTTCTCCTTTTGGGCTAAACCAATCAATATCTATATGGTCGGCGTCGATCGCTTGTGCATTTGCCGAAAAATTACCACTAAAGTCTGACTCTAGGTCAATCAAATTAGAACGAATTAGCGATCGCTCGATTACTTCAGCAACATGATCGATCGTGTCATCAATGCGATCGATCAGAGTTGATTGTACATACAGATAAAAGCCTGTCGCAAACACAACTAACAGAATTGCCGTTACAATTGCATACCATAGTGCAAGACGGCGACGCATAGCCTGAAAAACAGCGTTAGGAGAAGAAGTCATAAAGCCTTGTTAACATAGTGCTTATGCCACTTTACCTGTTCTAATATTCGAAGTCTTCTAAAATAGTCAATAGTCTATTTTGACAAGAATTAGGAATCAGATCGCTAAGGGGAATCTCGCGTTTACCACCACCAATCGCGATCGCAGTCTCATTCAATACTTTACTAACATCTACTGATGTAATTCCCTTCACTAACAAGGGATAAAACTTTTCGGCAAGCGGACGATGCAGATGGGCATCATTTAGGTACAAATGCCACTTGGCTATATCAATGTAAACATCTTCAGCGATCGCGGCTGCTAGTTGTTCGATACGTTCTGAGGTACTCATTTATTCAGTGCTTGATTCTTAATGATTAAAATAAGTGTAATCGGATCGGTTAAAACTAAAACTTAAGTAAATCGAACACATTCTGAACCGACATTTGCCAATCACTAAAAATATCTAGCATCGGTAAAAGATCTACACCTTGGAAGCTATTAAAATTGTCTTCCCTAAACGTTAAAACCATTCTTTCCTTAGGTACGATCAGCCAGCCAAGTTTTGTACCATGTTTTAAAGCGAATCCAATTTTATCAATAATTAAAAATGGTGATTGAGCGGGTGAGAGAATCTCAATCATCCAATCGGGAGCAATTTGAATTTTATTTAACGGTTCGCCATCATCATCAAGGGGAATATTCGCCCACTCAAATACTGAAATATCTGGCACAATTGACCGCCGACCAAAGGTACAACGCAGCTCAGGGAAAGCATAAGCAAGCTTTTTGGGCTTGCTATCTGGTTAATAGCCACGATCGTTTCCGCTTGCAATGTGCTGTGTTTACCTTGTGGTATAGGTTTTTGATGTATTTGATCGCCAATATATTCACTAGCAGGTTTAGTTTCTGGTAAATCAAGAAACGCTTCTAGCGATAATGTATTTGTGTTAGTTTGTGCTGTGATCGCCATAGTTCTTGACTCACTATTGGAAATTCCAGATTGAGACCTTTGCACAGCTCGAAATGAGAGAGGGTGGTACTAAGTACTACCCTCTCTTATTCTAAACTTTTTGTATTTGCTTTTCTTTAGATAATACCCAGATCCCATGCCCAATGATGAATACAGCCCAAATAACTGATAGCCAAATCGACCATATCCATACCTTTTCAGTAATTGATTGCACAAACCACATACAGGTACTACAAGCAGAATAGATGGCAAGATGCAAATAAAAGTTAACTCTTCTTTCAAGACTTTGATATTCAGGATCGTTAGGATCTGGTGGTTTTGATAGCTTGGGCATAGGAAATTGAGAATTCAGCAATTGCAACTAAAACTTATGCTAACGCAAAACCTGATTATCGCAATCTCGAAATTTCGCTCTATCAGATGATGCTAGGTGAAGAATATAGTGCTAATTTACTGTTATTACATATGCGGCAATTTGTCGCGTATAAGTTTTGTCTAGTTGTAGAGAACTCAGGAACACTTAACAATGGATACTTGGGAAAGCCTACGCATGGCGGGAAAAACTCTCGCAGCTAATCGTTTGCGTAGCACGTTGACCATGTTAGGTATCATTATCGGTAATGCTTCAGTAATTTTAATGGTTGGGGTCGGACAGGGAGCACAACGCTATGCTTCGGAACAATTTCAGAACCTTGGTACTGACGTAATTTTTATCATCACTGGCACTGATAATGCTCGCCGTAATGTGATCGCGCCACCAAATCGGTTAGTTCTAGCAGATGCTGAAGCGATCGCTACTCAAGTCCCCACTGTTCGTAGTGTCGCACCGCAGATTAATGGCTCGGAGCTAGCGATCGCTGGCAATAATACCAAACGCGCGACTCTAATCGGCACGACTGATGCTTACGCAATTGTCCGCAATGCTGAAGTTAGCTCTGGAAGATTTTTTAATGAAGAAGATATCAAGCGTAATGCAAGGGTCATAACGTTAGGTGCAGCAATTGCAAGAGATCTATTTCCACAAGGAACGGCGATCGGTCAGACCGTGAGAATACGCGGCACCAGTTATGAAGTCATTGGCATCATGTCTGAAAAAGGAGCGTTTCTGGGTACGAACCAAGACGACACAATCTTTTTACCGATCACAACTATGACTGGCCGACTCACTGGTAAAACTTCACCCTATGGTGTTGCTGTAGCGGTTATTAACGTCTCAGCGACAAGCAATGATAATGTGAGCGCCGCCCAATTCCAAATTTCTAACCTATTGCGATTGCGTCACAGGACTTCTGATATTAATGCCGATGACACTTTTACAGTGCGGACTCAGCAGGATGCACTAGAAATAGTTGGCAATATTACAGGCGCATTAACAATTATGCTTGCCGCGATCGCTGGGATTTCTCTCTTTGTCGGTGGAATTGGCATCATGAATATCATGTTGGTGTCAGTCACCGAACGCACAAGCGAAATCGGACTTCGCAAAGCGATCGGTGCTTCACCTAGTGATATCCTCACGCAGTTTACGATTGAAGCCGTAATTCTATCGTTACTCGGTGGGGCGATCGGCACGGCGATCGGTATTGGTGGAATTTTTCTAATCGCCGCAGTTTCGCCGTTACAAGCGGGCGTATCTGTTGGAGCAATTTGTCTTTCTGTTGGTGTATCTGGGGGAATTGGACTATTTTTTGGCATCTTCCCTGCCCGCCAAGCGTCCCGACTCGATCCAATTGTTGCTTTAAGAAGTATTTAACACATCAGCTTCTAACTATTTATTTTCAATACATCAACCGATTACTAATTAATCATGATTACCACCAACGAAATCGTGCCTCTCCCGCAAGTATCAGATTCTAAACGCGAAATTGTTCGCCTGAATGAGGTCTGTAAGTACTATGGTCAGGAAGATACGCTGGTAAAAGCTTTAGATGATGTGAGCTTTGTGATTAATGAAGGGGAATATTGCGCAATTATGGGAGCGTCGGGTTCTGGCAAGTCAACCTGCATGAATATCATCGGCTGTCTGGATAGCACCACATCAGGGCAATATTTTTTGGATGAAGAAGATGTCTCAAATATGGCAGAACGAGATTTAGCTAGAGTTCGTAATCTTAAAATTGGCTTTGTATTTCAGCAATATCATCTCTTACCACAACTCTCCGCCCTAGAGAATGTGATGCTACCGATGGCCTATGCCAATATTCGCCCCAAAGAACAAAAAGAGCGAGCGACAGCAGCCCTAGAAAGAGTTGCCATGGGACATCGGTTAAATAATCGACCTAACCAAATGTCTGGTGGGCAACAGCAAAGAGTCGCGATCGCTAGAGCGATCGTTAATAATCCCGTGATGCTACTAGCCGATGAACCGACAGGTGCGCTCGATTCGCACACTACTGCCGAAGTTATGGAGTTATTTGGTGAATTGAATATTAGTGGCATCACCGTGATCATGGTTACCCATGAAGCTGATGTTGCCAGAAATACGCAGCGAATTATCTGGTTCCGTGATGGTCAAATTGTTCACGATCGCCTATCCCCTTCAGATCTCAATCATGTTCTGTAGTGCAGTAAGCTTAAGTCTTTTCTTCAAAGTCTGGAGCGTATGCTTGGAGTAAATTACTGAGCTGTGAAAGTACAGAATCCTTATTAACCGAGCCAAAGGTAGATCGATCTGGGAAAAATTCTGGACGGTCAATGTTACGGTCGATCGCTTCTTTGACCTGCTGGGCGATCAAATGTTGCAAATCTGCTAATGCTCTATCTCTTTGATAATTTGCCCCTTGCTCGGTAGTAGCGTACAAAGGCGGTAAACGGTTTAGTGCATATGCAGCAATATCCCCTAAGTCTAAGACTTTATTACTATTGGCTTCGATCTCTGCGACCCTTGCCACAGCTTCGCTAAGCACTAACTCTTCCATCACATTTATAAACTGTTTGCGAGGGACAGCGACTACCTCTCCCGTCAGCAAAGCACCCATTAGGCGATCAAGTGCCATGTACTCCTCTACTGAGAGTTCAAAGGCACTATCACAGATACGACCGACTTCAGCTTCCATGGCAGGAGTTAGGTAGCCATCTTGTAAAGCCTGTTCGACAATAGACTCAATGCTGGTTTTTTCTATCTTTTCCACTGTTATCTCTTTAATAACGCAACACTAAGGTACTTCAATGGGAACGATCGTGTACTCAGGTAGAGACATTTGGAAATGTTCATCCTGACTAAGCACAATCACTAATCGCGCAATAGACTGAGGTTTGACTGCCAAATCACTCCAAGGTACGGCAATTTCTAGGCATTGCTCGAGACCTACTTTTGTGTGAGTTGCGATGGTTTCCCAATGAAATTGTTTTGTAGATTCTTGAAGCAAGACTGATTTATCTGCAAAATCGATCGCTAGGTGATGGCGAAATAAATAATTAAGCGGTGACACATCAGGCATATCAAGAAGTTTAAAATCACTGTTAGGGTGAATCCGATCGGGATAAAACCATAACAAATGTAGTTTACTTTGTGAAACGCTCTCTAGCCTACTAAATTCTAGACGTAAGTAGCAATAAAAATGATCGTAACCATACAATAAACGTTTCACAGGTGCATTTTGATGCATAGTTCCCCGCGCCCCACTAATTTCAATCTTGCCTGCTCCTTGCCAATCATCATTGTCAAATCTGCCATTAATCAGAGGATTAATTAAGCTGGTGGGTCGATCGCTGGTAGAGACATTATGGGGTTCGAGGGGATATAGCAAAGCATGAGGTACTGGCTCATTAAGGGCACGATATATTACCTGCAAATGTTCGCGAAATAGGCGATCAAACATAGCATCATCATTAGAGCTATGACCTTCGCCAAACCACCAAAACCAATCAGAGCCTTCAGCAGCCATTAGGCTTTCCCATGCTTCAGGATTATTTTCTATTGTCGCTTCGGGGTGCTGTGCCAAAACTTGGCGGGCTTCCGCGAGCAATCCCCATGCGCGATTTTTAACAGGATCGCCAATCCATGTCGTGAAGCTAGAATCAATCCAAGAGCCACTGTGTAATTGGTGTGGTGGAATTTTTTCAAGGGGTGGAAATTTTTCTAGATATTCTGAAGGTGTGACCAGTTGTAGGTTTTCATTGTTTGACAAATTTTTGTAAAGAGTCTGCAAGAATGGATTGCCATCTTGAGGATAAAATTCCCAGCAATTTTCACCATCAAGGGCGATCGTTACTAGCCAAGGCTTACCTTCGGGATGTTCGGCTAAATATTCATTTTGCTGTTTTTGAATAGTCATTAAGCGATCGCAAAGATCGTCACTGGCAGCTTGGGGCAAAAGTGCGCCATAACTAAAACCAATCAGATCGGAAAGCAAGCGATCGCGAAAAATAATTGCTAAGTCTCCATAGACAGTTTCGAGGCGATAGGGCTGATATAGCAGATGCGGTGCATCGATCGCCCCACGTTCGTCACGGCGAAAATAATGTCCGAGACTCCAGCCTAGAACCCCTTCGTCGGAACACAACCAAGAAAATCCCTGCTTAGATACATGCGGCAAAATTGCAGGACTAACCGATTGCTCGGATGGCCAAAGTCCTCTAGGTTCGCGGCCAAAATATCGACGATAGACTTCTTTTGCTTTTTCTAAATGTAGCGTGATATCTGGCTCATGGCGAAATCGCGTATTCGGCAGGTACATTTGTGGAACAGCGATCCGTCCTGCTTGTGTATCCGCTAACAGTGGCATGATCGGATGAGCGTAGGGGGTGGTAGTGATTTCTAATTGACCATTTTCTTGCATTTGCCAATGTTGGGGCAAAATTCGGGAAATAATTTCACGTTGTTTGCTGTAAATTCTTTGACGATCGGCGAGGGTAAACTCTTTACCACGTTCGAACCATTCCGCAATTTCAGGGTCGGCTTCACGAAATAGTGGATCGATCCATGTCAAGTTATGCCAAGCAAGTAAATCACTAAAATCAGGCGATTGCCAATTATTAACGCACCAATCAATACCGTAGGCTTGCCTTTGAGCCAACAGATCGGCGTAACGTTGGTAAGGCTCAACCATCGTTTGATGATAGGCATCAAAAAAATGTTCGACAATAAAATGTTTTTGCGATCGCGTTAGGTTGTCAACAGGTGTTAGGGTAAGTGCTAAATAAGGGTCAAATGCTTTCCCGTCAACATAATCTTGCAATTGCAGGATTAGCGAAGGTACGAGATTGATAGTTTGATGCAGTTTTGGGTATCTTGACAACATCAACGCCAAATCCAAATAATCTTTTACGCCATGTAGCCTCACCCAAGGCAAATGATATTTGCCAGCGATCGCGCTTTTGTAGAGAGGTTGATGTTGGTGCCAGATAAATGCGATATGTAAAGGGAAGGACATAAGATGACTGGCGATACTTCTAGAAATTGTGACACACCTGTCCGTAGTTCGATCCAAATCCTCCAAAGACTTTGTATAAAGCTATGTACTGTTGGACTGAGCCTTTGTGTGATGGGGTGCAGTTCTCCAGTTGCCGATTCAAATAGAACTGCTACGACTCCAACGCTTCCAGCGACAATATCGCCCCAAACCAAACCACTCCAAACTAAACCAAAGCCAGTCGAAGAACTGGCTCAATATCTGCCTATTACTGCCATTGCTAATATTGCGGGTCGTGAAATTCAGCTAGAGGTTGCAAATACTCCTAGTCAACAAGAAAAAGGATTGATGTTTCGTCCGCCATTAAAAGACGATCGCGGCATGTTATTTCTTTTTACACCTGCAAGACCTGTTGCTTTTTGGATGAAAAACACGCCTTCGCCTCTAGATATTATTTTCCTGCTTGACGGTGAAGTAAAAGCGATCGCGCGTAATGCGACTACCTGTAAAACCGACCCTTGCCCGATTTATCCAGTCGATGGTGTTATTGCGGATAGTGTCATTGAAGTGAGGGCAGGACTAACCCAAGAAATTGGTTTACAAGAAGGCGATCGAATTTCTGTCAAATCCTTGTTGCCAAAAAATGAATGACCTCTATAATTCTATGGTCGGAGTAATTACACTGTTAATGCAGCATAATTACCTACATCGTAATTAGATTGACAAATAAATTCCAAAATGTTCAAAAACAACTTGGTAATTTCTGCATGAAGGTGCTACAAGTAGCAATGGTGAATCTTGAGTGAAAGAAGAGTTAAAAAAATGACAGCTAGCCGAGCGAGAATACCTGAACCACAGAGATCCCCTCAACCCCTCGATCGGAAGAATAAACGCCTGCCTGCGAATCGCAATCCAGCAACTAACAAAGACATAAAACGTCTTCCTCGCACTAATTCTTTTCCTTTACCTTTATGGTTGCGAGTGCTGATGTCCGCACAGAAGCTGTCGATCGCCATGACCGTAATTTTAACAATCTCTGTATTTGCAATCTATGGCTGGACTGTCTACGCTCAAGAGCAGTGGAATCAACAATACAAAAAGCTCGAACAACTCAAGCGCCAAGAACGACAACTAACTACTGCTGAAGGTTCCTTTGATAACGATATGCTGCGATCGGTGCAAAAGAAGCCAGGCGATCTAGTGCGCGAGCGCCCCGAGCAGTCAATTTTTTTGCAAGCTGCTCCTCTCCGACCAAGGCTTGCCGTTCCTTCCACAGTATCTGAGATCCCTCAAAAAAATAGTAACGAAAGGTTGGGATACTAGATAATTATTGGATAGCTGAATGCACAAACTAACGCTTGTTAGATTTGTGGCTTCTAATCCCGAACTATTATTAATTGATATATAATCTAATAGTAATTGGATAGATCGTTCTATTTAATTGAATAGCCTATAAATATAAAAAAATATGACTAATGTTACAGCCTCCGTCATCACTCCACTCCGTCCTGTTAGCAAAGATGGTTTAGAAGCCCTTGCCGCAAAAGCACAGGCCAATCCTAATGTAATAGGCACATTAAAAGTCAAAACAGTCTGTGAAGGACAATTTCGAAATTTGAACTATGTTCGCAATCTTCCCGAACATGTTATTGATGAACCACCAACATTGCTCGGTCAAGATACAGCACCTAATCCTTCAGAAGCTTTGTTAGCTGCTCTTGGTTCTTGTTTGTCTGTTGGCATTCATGCGAATGCGATTATGCGTGGTATCACTCTTTCTAAACTAGAGCTACACCTCGAAGGTGACATCAATATTACAGGTGTTTGGGGCATTGGCGATTTGTCTAAAAAGCGTTTGGGTATTAGTGCTGTCAGAGTAAAAGTAGATATTGAAGCTGATGCTACTAAAGAGGAATTAGAAGATCTTCTCGAGCACTCAAACTATTGGTCACCTGTTGCCAATACTTTCCGTAATCCTGTCGATATGCAAGTTTCACTGGCGTAGAATGTTTCTAAGTAGCTGGGCGTAATTAAATATAATCAATCCCAAAACCTATGGCGCACGTTGCGCGCACGCCATAGGTTTTGGTTCTAGTTTGTAAGTATGCCTAGCTATGTATAGGGAATATTACAGAAAAATTTATAAGCCAGCAGGGGCAATTTACAAATTCTCCTTACAAGTCATAGAAAGTTTATTAACAGTAAGCAAGGTAAAGAAGTAATGCAAGTTAGTGACACCAGACCTATGCAATCTCAAGGGACACTTCTCACTGATGAAGCATTGATGAAGAGTCTAAAAGAGGCGATCGCCCAAAAATTAGCTCCTGATGTAACTAAAATCGATCGGCAGGGTATTTATCCAGAAGAGTTTTTACACCATATTGGCAGAATTGGTGCATACGGACAGGGCGTTAGTCCAGTTTATGGTGGCACGGGGCGCGGACTTTTACCTGCAATAAAAGCGATCGAAATTATTTCCGAAACTTGCCTGAGTACGGGGTTTATGGCTTGGTGCCACAATGCCTGTTCTTGGTATTTACAAAATACTGATAATTTATTTCTACGCGAGCAAATATTACCGCAAGTCGCTACAGGCAAGCTATTGTCGGGAACTGGTTTGTCCAATCCGATGAAGCATTTTGCGGGGATAGAAAAAATCAAAATTATCGCTACCCCCTGTGAAGGTGGATATATTCTCAATGGCACATTACCTTGGGTTTCTAATATAGGTGAGAACCATTTATTCGGAGTGTCCGCCCAGATCGAAGGAAGCGATGACTATCTGATGGCGATCGCACAGGGAGGCATGACAGGGCTAGAACTAAAACAAGATGTGCATTTTATCGCTCTTGAAGGTACAAATACGTTTAGGTGCTTATTTCGCAATGCTTTCATTAGCCATGATTGGATTTTAGCTACACCTTGCGATCGCTATGTGGAATATATCAAACCAGGATTTATCCTGATGCAGGTGGGTATGGGCTTGGGCTTGACTCAAAACTGTATTGACTTGATGCTTAGGATTGACAAGAGCAAGCAGCATATTAATCAATATCTTGATGATCGCCCCGATGAATTGCAAGATGAATTAGAAGCTCTGCGACTAAAGTCATATCGATTAGCGGAGTCAATCGGACATGGTCGCGAATTAGTTAGCAAAGAAATCTTGCGGGAAGTTATTCAAGCAAGGGCGACAGCTTCAGAATTATCTCTCAGGGCTTCGCAGTCGTTAATGCTCCATGCGGGGGCGATCGCCTATGTGCATGGCAGTATTTATGAACGCCGTTTACGCGAATCCTATTTTGTGGCAATGGTGACCCCTGCTCTCAAGCATTTACGGAAAGTATTAGCAAGTATGTCGTAGCTAAAAGCAGTTAATTTCTATATAGTTTGATCTCTAAATTTAGAAAATCAAACTATTGTCTAAAACTGCCTAAACTCTTTTAAGAATTGAGGGGTTAGGCAAACTTATTTTGTAAAATTGTATTAATTAATTTCTAAAAACTAATAGGAAAAACTGATAACTCATCTATAGATTTTTCTGATTTTATAGATAGATTCACGACTATTGTTATAAGCACTTTCTTAAAGGCAACATAAAATCTAAAAGATGATTGACAATCATCTTTTCCGCCTATTATCTTTTGGATTTTATGTATTGACAAGAATAGCAAAAACTTTACTTATATAGCGCTTTACGCTTTCTTAAAAAACAAAAGATTTTGGAAAGTGTTGCTTTGCAACACTTTCCAAAATCTTTTGTTTTTTAAGAAAGGCTAAACATGCTGTAGGAATGCGAGAGATAGCTAGAACAAATCAAAATCCAAATAAAGAAAGACAGAGCTTCGCGTTGCCTTTCTTTATTTGGGTAAGCTAAACCTTTAGTGTTAAAGTCTCTTACAAATTATTTCGGATTTCTACATACATAGATAATCTATCAATGTATTGGCAATTAATTAATCGTCAGTACATTGATAGATTAAAACTTTTCGTATATACCTATACCGATTTAATTGCAAATAAATTGCTAAAGTGGAAATAATTAAATTAATCTTTAAGTTTTTAGTGGTAACTTTTTTGCATTCATTAAAACTAGAAACTCTGCTTAATACAAATACTATCGATAACTAATTATGACATCTACCTTAATTGATCAGATGGTCGCTTCAGCGCTAGGAAATAACTCATTCTCCAATAGCAATTCTGGCTACTCAAGTACTTCAATAAACAATATTAATTTATTGAATAATTGTCCCTGTGGTGCAGATCATGATGCTGATCAGCATCAGAGCGTTATGGAAGGAATGCCCCAAGATCCTGCGGAATTAGTGAATGATCTAATTCGGATGGGACATTATTCTGATCGTGCTCAATTGATGGCCCAGTCTTGGGAAACCAATACGATGAAAGCTGATCTGTGGCAACTTTTAGAACAAGGTTCCTTGTCTAATGCCACTGAGAGCCAAAAGCGCATTTGCTATGACCTGATCAAAATGGCTGGAGGTGTGGAAGAAGCCTTTAGTGCTGCTTTTGGTCCACAAGCTCAGGAGTTTTTTACTGATACTCTGCAATCTAGTACCTTTCGCCGTCGGGAATTTCTGATCAAAGTAGCGGCGGCGGCGGCAGTGGTAACTCTTACGGGCTGCCCTTCTGCTCCTCCTCCTGATGAAACTCCATCCAAAGCAACCACAAATACTCCTAATACGCCACCTGCGGGATTAGAGAAAACTAATCTAAAAGTTGGTTTCTTACCAATTACTTGCGCTACACCGATTATCATGTCGGAGCCGTTGGGATTTTATACCAAATACGGTTTAAAGGTGGAGCTGGTAAAAATGCCTAGCTGGGCTGCCATCCGTGACTCGGCGATCGCGGGTGAGCTAGATGCTTATCACATGCTTTCGCCAATGCCGATCTCTATGTCTTTGGGGCTGGGTTCAACCGCCTTTCCTGTGAAGCTTGCCAGTATTGAGAACATTAATGGTCAGGCAATCTCGGTGGCAAATCAGCATTTAGGAAAAGTTAAAGAAGCCAAAGATTTTAAAGGATTTAGCATTGGTATTCCCTTTGCCTTCTCCATGCATAATTTGCTATTGCGCTATTATCTGGCGGCGGGCGGACTAAATCCTGACAAAGATGTACAGCTTCAAGTGATTCCGCCCGCCGATGCGATCGCTAAGATGACGGCTGGACAGCTCGATGCTTTCATTTTACCTGATAACGTTGTGCAACGTTCTGTTTTTAACAAGATTGGCTTTATCCATATACTCACCAAAGATATTTGGGCGGGACATCCTTGCTGTGCCTTTGCGGCTAGCCAGAAATGGATTGATACGAATCCTAATACTTTTCGCGCGATTAATAAGGCGATTATCGATGGTGCTGCTTATGCCAATAACCCTAAAAATCGTGAGGAAATTGCTAAGGCGATCGCAGGTAAAAACTATCTCAATCAACCTGAACCTGTATTGAAAGCAGTACTGACTGGCAAGTTTGAAGACGGACAGGGCAATACTTTAGACATTCCCGATCGCGTCGGTTTTGATCCCTATCCTTGGAAGAGTTTCGCGAAGTGGATTTCTTCGCAACTTGTGCGCTGGAACTTAATGCCCAAGGATAAAGCCGATTACAAAACTATCGCTGAGCAAATCTATCAAACCGATCTTGCTCGTGAGTTAGCAAAGGAATTGGGACAAACTCCACCTACGGAAACTGAGCGTACTGAGAAGTTGAAGTTTGACTCCTTCGATCCTGCCAAGCCCGAAGCATACATTGAAGAGCAGATTAAGCAGTTTAAGGTATAACCCCATTCAAAATAAATCTATGGACTATTCTCCTCCTATACCTAAATCTCGACCACGCTCAAACCCAGTCATGGCAGTAATTCAAAATGTATTGCCTAACCAAGATCTGCAAGCATTTGTTTTATTCCTATTGATACTTGGCGCGATATTAACATTTTGGGAAGTTGGTGCAACATCTGGCTGGTTCTCACCCTTGATGCCTTCTGCTAAACAGACCTTGATTGATTTTTGGGGATGGGTTTCCGATCCGTTTTATGTCAGGGGTACTAACGATCGCGGTATTGGCTGGCACTTAATTACAAGCTTGCGCCGCGTAGCAATTGGGTTTACTGTCGGTGCTGCGATCGCCATACCGTCAGGAGTTCTGATTGGACTATTTCCTGTAGTTTCCAAAGCTGTCGATCCCTTTATCCAAATCCTCAAGCCAGTGTCCCCTCTAGCATGGTTGCCTATCGGTTTAGGATTAATTAAAGATTCGGAAAGTACAGCCATTTTTGTAATTGCGATTACTAGTCTCTGGCCGACCTTAATTAATACCAAGTTCGGCGTAAGTAACGTTGACCCTACCTATATTGATGTTACCCGTACTCTTGGCGCGTCATCATGGCGAACGATTACGAAAGTTATTTTACCTGCGGCAGCTCCTAGCATCGTGGCAGGTATGAGAATTAGCGCAGGGATTGCATGGCTGGTAATTGTTGCTGCGGAAATTTTGATTGGAGGGACAGGGGTTGGTTACTTCGTATGGAACGAATGGAATAACCTCAGTATTACCAGCATCATTACGGCAATTCTCTTGATCGGAGCGATCGGCTTAATCATCGATCGCCTATTTGGACTGATGCAACATTGGGTATCATTCGGGAGAGAAGTATGATTGTGCCATCTATGGAAAAAACATTTGCAGATATAGAATCCCAACAAGCACAGATTTCCATCAGGAATGTATCGATGGTTTATCGTGGCCGTAGTGGTTTAATTAACAAAATTACCCGCCGCACCTCTAGAGATTATGTAGCTTTGGCAGATATTAATTTTGATATTGCGCCAAATACTTTTGTCTCGATTATTGGACCTTCTGGATGTGGTAAATCCACACTTCTAAATCTGATCGCAGGTCTAACTAATCCCACTAGCGGCGCGATTTTAATCAATGGTGAGGAGATTTATGATCCAGGTCCCGATCGTGGTGTGGTTTTTCAGAACTATGCGCTGATGCCTTGGCTCACAGTTGCAGAAAACCTCCACTTTGCGATCGAGACTGTCTATCCCCAAATGTCTCTCGCCGATCGTAAAAGTCGTGTCTACGAATATATCGAATTGGTTGGCTTAAAAGGAGCCGAGAGGAAACATCCTCATGAGCTGTCGGGAGGGATGAAGCAGCGAGTGGGTATTGCGCGCGCCCTAGCGATCGACCCTCAAATCCTGTTAATGGACGAACCTTTTGGCGCACTCGATGCTCTTACTCGCGGATTCTTACAAGATGAAGTTGCGCGTATTTGGGAACAGAAACGTAAAACTGTGGTGATGATTACCCATAGCATCGAAGAAGCATTGCTTCTTTCCGATAAAATTGTGATGATGAAAAGAGGACCTGCCGCAGGGATTGATGAAATCCTTGATGTGCCTTTTCCTCGTCCGCGATCGCGTGAAAACCTCGACCAACAAGCTGGATATCACGATCTCAAAGCGGAAATGGAAGATCATCTGATGCGCGAAACCCGTGCTGTTGAAGCGGCAAGAATATAAGAACCCTAAACCTTACTAACAACTAAAAATCAAAAAACATTATGGCAGTTGAATTTCCATCTTTTACCCAGACTCTGCTAGCTGCTAAAAAAGCCAAAGGCTTGAGCTTTGTGGATCTTGAAAAACTGTTAGGACATGATGAAGTCTGGATTGCTTCGCTTTTTTATGGTCAAAATAGTACTAGTGTGGAAGAAGCAACTAAAATTGCTGATGCGCTAGGGCTAGGTGAAGATATTATTACCGCCTTGAGTTCCTATCCTAGTAAAGGGCTGGGGCCAGTTGTACCGACCGACCCACTCATTTATCGCTTCTATGAAATCATACAGGTCTATGGCTATCCGATTAAGGAAATCATTCATGAGAAATTTGGTGATGGAATTATGAGTGCGATCGACTTTACTCTTGATATCGAGAAAGTGGAAGATCCTAAAGGCGATCGCGTCAAGGTGACCATGAATGGCAAGTTCCTACCTTATAAAAAGTGGTAGCATAATTTCCAACCAACCAGTGACATAAATGTTTTCAATAGGGTCAATTCATAAATTGACCCTGCTAGTATTAATCGCTATGCCTCATATGTCAGTCACTTAGTTTATGGCAAATCTCAAACGTACCCGTGAAGATATTCTCACTTCAGCGATCGATCTCGTTCATCGTCAAGGTTTGCAGTCCACTGGGTTGAAAGAACTGTTTGCGGCTACGCAAGCTTCATCGGGCAGTTTTTACAACTATTTTCAATCAAAAGATGAATTTGCCCATGCCCTAATTGATTTTCAGTGGCACAAAATTAGAGAAAATGCCTTCCTGCCTGCGGCTCAAGTTACCAGCGATCCAATTCAACGACTCTTTTTAACAATTGAAAAAATTGAATCAAAACATCTTGCTGAAATCAACTGTGCAGGATGTCTACTTGGGAACTTAATTGTCGATTTAGCCGAATATAACCAGACATTTCGCAAACATCTCCAACAAGTATTCGACGAATGGCAAGCCTTATTTGCTCAGATGCTGCGCGAGGGAAAAGGAAAATTACGCGATCGCATTGATCCAGATTTACTCGCTGAACAAATCTTGACCATGCTGGAGGGAGTGTTATTAATTGCCAGACTTTACGATCAGCCCGATCGCCTTAAGCGTGGATTTGCCAGTATCCGTCAATTGATTAATGATGCTTTGCTGTAGAGTTTCAATCTCTTGCTTCCATTAGCTCAATCGGCAATCCATCAGGATCGGCGATAAAAGCAACTTGATAGGTGCGATCGCCGATCGTCTGTGCTCTCGGCGGTAATAACAATTTAACCTTCCCCAATTTATTGACTAGGGTTTGTAAAAAGACTTCCAAATTTTCTACATGAAAAGATAGATGATAGTAACCTACATAATGCTCATCACCAAAAGGATTAGGGCTATCCTTCGGTTCTGGAACTTGCATTAGTTCCAGATTTGTCCCTGCACCATGCATCCAGCAAGCCAGCGTAATTCCAGCCGTAAAGCGCTCAGTCACCTCAAACCCTAACGCTTCATAAAAGGCGATCGCCTGAAAAATATCGGCAGTTTTAATAGAAGTATGGTGATGTTGCATGGTCTTTTTAAGTGTAGGAAATCACAAAATGCAGGGCTACACTTTTTTGGGTTTGAATAAAGAATCTTTGGTGACGCACCAGACAAAATGTGGTAGCGACAGCATTCTCTTCCAGCGCCAAGGCTCTTGATAGAGTCGATAAAGCCATTCTAGATTATTGTTGCTAAACCACTCAGGAGCGCGAGTTTTTAGCCCAGACCAAATATCAAAACTACCGCCTACTCCAATCCATACCGCATTGGGGCAAAGATAACGATATTTCTGAATCCATAGCTCTTGGCGCGGTACGCCTAAACCTACAAGGATTAGCTCGGGTTGAGCATTTTGTAAATGTTCGCAGATTTTCTGCTCAATCTCGCTATCAAAGTAGCCATGATGCATTCCCGCGATCGCGATATCAGACCATTTTTTCCGCCAACCCTCTGCCACGGTATCAACCACATTGGGAGCACCGCCGATCAAAAAGATCTGCCATTGCTTTTCGGCAGCTATTTGTACGACTTGTTCTGATAGCTCAATCCCAGGACAGCGATTAATTTTTTCACCTTGCGATCGTAAATAAAGCACGATACCTGAACCATCTGGCACAACTAATTCAGCTTGCTTAATCACATTTGCTAGAGCAGGATTTTTTCGTGCCTGCATGGTCATTTCGGCATTAATGGTGACAACATGAGCGCCTTGATTGGTTTCCAGTCTCTGAGCTAGCCAATCGCGATAATTTTCATGAATATGCACGGGCAGACCAAGCACTTTAAACTGACGCAAGGCAATTTTTCTCCAAACGTATCTAACACTTTCAATGGATATAGCAGTTTTTTCTACTGATACCCTTAGCCTATTTCGCTATATTACCTAATTTTGAGACTTACAGAAAATGATAAATTTATGATTTATGAATAGGCTTAGCTCTTTTCTTTTCTAACCACCAAATAGCAGCTTGGCAAAAAGGCTTATATTTACCGTCTTTATCTTTACTTTTCCAAATTTTAATTTCCTCATCAAACTGCTTGGTAGTCCAATTACCAGTTGGATACTTCCTCATTAAGGTTCTTTTTGCTGAGTCAATTGCGTCTGCACGAGACTCTCTTAGTTTTTCATTATTTAAATTTAGAATACAATCTACATCTTTGATTATTTTGTTTTGTAATTCATTGTCTTTTACATTTACATTTGGCAAGATTTCTCCAAACAAAGAATAGGTAATAATTTTTTCTGATTTGCTAATCTCTAGTGGATTCAGTATATTAAGTTTAACTTTACCATTAGCTTTGCCCTGTACAAATACACCTTTATAGTCATTTTTACCTTTAGCTTTATCACAATGACCTTCTGATACAGTATCTCCATTACAAACACCTATCATATTTTTCCATCGTAAACTGAGTTCAGAATGTAATTTCTGTGATAGGTAATGCTCAATTTCGATGCAAGGTTTTCCATTTTTGCGATCTAAACTGATACGTCTCATACAATAAGCACAAATATGCCCCTGCTCTTCCAATAATGCTTCTTGCCAATCTTTTTGAGGAGCGTCATACGAAGAATTCTTAGTACTACGTTTAGCATTTAGTGAAGAAGGTTGTTTCCCTTTTTTAATGTACTTCATAGAAGATCAATATACGACTGCATCCGCATCACTTCAAGGTCATTTTCACCGCGCTTTTCTTTAAGCTTTTCTAGTAATTCTTGAGCATTTTCTCCATCATCATTGTCAATCAAATGATATATATCTCTGAGCTTATTTTCATATTCTTTTTCATATTTTGGGAGTTGAAAAGCATCTTGTAAAATAGAGTTACTATCACGACCTTCTGTATAAATTTCCCGATCACTAATTTTATTATCTTCTAGTAAAAAGACACTTTCTCTAGATAAATGACTTAAAACTTGTGGGGAATGTGTAGTAACAATAAATTGAATATTTGGGAAAGTATGCGTAAGTGCGGGTAGGAGTTTACGTTGCCATTGTGGATGCAGATGCAGATCGATTTCATCAATTAGTACAATGCCTTCACCCTCTAATTTATTTTCTAAGCTTGGATTTGCGATCGCTAATCTCCGCGCAATATCCACAACCAAGGACAACATCATTTTTTCGCCCGATGAAAGCTGTGAAAATTCAAACCTTTGCCCATCTTTATCAATAACTAGCTTTATAAAATATTGCGGACGATAAGGATGACTGTTACCACCAATAGGCATCCTTTCTATTCTTAATTTAGAAAATCTTGCAAATCCAAATTCATTTAAAAATGTATCAATAGCAATCCTAACAACCTGTAATTTTTCATTGTAAATGCCAAAAGTTTGCTCCCTTATTTGAAGCTGATTCTCAAAATCTTCTTCTTGCCTAAACCAATGAATAAAATCATTAAACGAATTTAAATGACTATTAATCGAGTTTTCATAAGCAAAATATTGAGGATATTTATAATCAGATACATTATTAGAAATGTCATTTTTTGCATTGTCGCTATTAATATCATAAATAATATTACGATTAACTGAGTAGAAGACAAATATCGGTAAATTAAACGATTCATTCTTAGCTATAGAAGATCTGAGATTTTTAGAGAATTTTTTGTATGTTCCACTAATAACTTTGTTAAGACCAGCAGAAGATAGTAATAGGTTAAAAAAATCATCAGAATTTTTATTAGAATCTTTTAAATTACACCAAAAACTTATATTAAGCCTATATATATTAGCATTTATGTTAATATTATTTTCATCAACTATTTGCTCCTTCAATATTATTTTTTGAGAGCAAATATCTTTGACTAAAATATCAAGAAGAGTTTTAATTGCATCTAAAACTGCGGATTTCCCTGCACCATTT